>NZ_CAKMMF010000001.1 GCF_927798095.1 Paenibacillus plantiphilus
TCACGCATAATCACCTCCATAACCTCGTTCCTTCCGCACCGCGCGCAGCTTCCAGCGCGCGGTGCTTCGCTGCATGACGTTCCACGCTTCCGCATCAGTCTTCATCATGCTGACCGTTAGTCCCAAACCTAATGCAGCCCTCATAGCCGCAGATCAGGCCTGACTCACTCGTTAATGCTGGCAGCCCTCCGACCTTAACCGACTCCTTGGCCCCCAGCCATTTGTCTAAAAATAGCGGCTCGCATGGCTTACCGCCAATATTCTGACCGTCTTCCTCCCGAATCAAATAGATTGTTTCACCACTAGGGTTGAGCGGACTCACACAAATGCCAAAATGAGGGACATTTGCTGTGAATTTATTATCCTCCTCATTCATCATCGGCTTGTCGTTTACAAACGACCCGTGGCTCTGCGGCAAATTAATCCGCCTAACATGGGTTCCGCAGTTGCAAAACATTTTGGCCCCGCGAACGATGTAGTACTCGCTATTTTGCATCCCTTCCACCTCCAACTCTCAGCATTCACTCCACCTGCACCCGTTCTAATCGAACCCCTGCAAAATCCCGCCGCAAAATGCTCTCCGCTACATCCAACCGGACCACAATAAGCGGCTTGCCGCTCTCTTTGATCCGCACGATGCGTTTTCCTGACAGCAACTCTCCATTGAGCACCAGCTTGCGGATCACGCTTCCGTCCCCAACTCGTTCACTGTGCGAACTAAGCGCCTCCACTTCTTCGAAGATAGGAAGAAAATAATGATGCTGCCTCCGATATTTGAGATCAATAAGCGGGGTCTGCTTGAATATCGTATCCGGTGCATATAGCTCTACCAGTCTCTTCAATCGGTCAGAGATCAAATAGAGCTGACCATCCAGCACATCCGGGCAGGTACTCTCCTGATTTGCTCTGACCTGCATCACAATCATTTCCGCCAGCTTGTGCGCGCTTGCCCAATGAATATCCCGTACATCGATTTGCCTTCTTATATCCACAAGAACGGGGACATCCGTTTCTCTCTCATCCTGCTTGAGCACAAAATACTCCTTCATTCGATAACCGCCCCTGCTGCCTCATTTGTAACCTCTTCCGCTCCAGTAAGCCGCACGCTTTGGTCTCGAAATTCGCCTGCCATCCAATTGATTCCGAGCGACTTCGCAATACGAGAATATTCCATGCTGCTCAGCAGCGCAGGCATCATTGACTTTATAAATTCAATCGCCAGCAGATGATATTTAACAGCTTCGATTTGCTTGATCCGGTCCAGATCCTGCGAAGTGATCTTGCGCGCGTACCCTTTTTTCACCTGCTCCAGATCTTTCATCCGGCGGAACAACGGTTCAAAGATAAAATCCGCCCGCCATAAGGCTGTGCATTCCACCTTGTCCATCATCCAGTTCTCGTCATAGGCATCGATTCGATAATGGGGAATGTTCTCCATAATTCCTGTTCGCAGCAAAGAGATGTACACATAGTGGATCGCGCCCTTCACCCCTTGCTCCTGCTGCTCGGCAACCTGACGCCATACGGTATCAAGGGTTTGACATAAGCCGTGCTCGATCTCTTCCTTGCGCTCATTCAGCGCATCTCCGATCGGAATGAGATCATCCAGCCATTGGTCAAAAACATGCTCCTCCAGAAATTTGTCCAGAACCGTATCTCTATCCATTTTGCTCTCCCTTAAACGTATTCAAGTTCGCCATGAGCTTATTTGATGTTGACCTTAGAGCCGCCGATTGTCACTTGATCCGCGATTTGAAGACTAGCGCCCGCTTGCTGAAGATCAATGCCTTCGCTGCCTTGGATCAGCACCTTTGCCCCGCCTGTAATTTCAATATCATCCTCTGCGTTCAACATAATTTTTTTATCGCTGTTGATTTCAATGCCCCCATCATCTGTCAGTCGCATCAGAAGCTTGCCGCTGCCGATGATTTCCACTGATCCTGGCTGGAACACAATCTGCTTGCCATATTTGGTGCTAATGCTCTTCACTGCAGGGTCACTGCGCTTTACAGGATCAGATGATGCGGTATCCACCGAACTAGCTGCAAAAGCATGCTTCTCCTCTTTATCCGGAAAATACACCCTAACCTCATCCCCTGCCTCCGGCATGCAGTACCAGCCGCTTCCATCTGGAGATGAATATACCGTTGAATAGGCGAACCACATCGAACCGCTCGATTCCCCGTCAATATGCAATTTCACCTTGACTTGATCCTTTGCAACATCAAGAATTTTGCCAAAGAGAGAAGCGCCTACAAGCGCATAGGGATAGATGGTCGGAACATTCATCCCCTCCTTGTCCTTTAGCACATAATGGCTCGTCAATACGCCATTCTCGATTACAGTCTCTGCTCTTGCTACATAGAGTGTTCGCCGCTGAAACTTCACGGGGCAGCCTAGATTTAAGATTGTACTGGCCGTAACCTCATAGCTGATGCTGTTCTGTTCATTCAAGTCACCCATGCCGTTCTCAGACTTCAGCTTATAGCTCTTCAAATCTTTCCTGATCGTATAGTTGAAAGATTCCAGCTTCTTCGGCTCGCCCTGATCCAGCAAGCCCACTGAATATTTCACGCCGCTCTGTGTACATATTGGGATCAATGGCGCATGCAATTGAGAGGCAATCCGGCGAGCAAACTGCCAATCTGTCTCCTCATACTGAACGAGCAAACCCCCGATGCTTTTGCCCCGAGAAGCTTCATCCATCACATCGAAATCCCGATACCCCTCCGTAATCTGTGTAAACAGCTTGCCGTAAGCCAGTTGAGCATTTTGAAACGAACGGGTTCGTTTTTGGAGATCCATCCGCAAAGTCGCACTATAGGCTTCCACCGTAAGCGTTCTGACGCCTCGAACAGCCTGTACACTTACATTCGTTACAATGCCTTGGAATAATGTGATCGTTCGCTCCCCATCCTGCACAGAGACTACAATTGTTTCTTGGTCATCCGCTCTCTCCACATAGTGATCGAGCTTGTCTTCTGGCACGATTCCGCTGATGCGAAGATGCGCATGCTCCCCTACCTGCTGGATCAGGCTGCATGCTTGCAAGCTCTCAAATTCATAGGGAGAGATACTCATATTGGAATACGTATAGACCGGTTGACTCATACTTCTTCCTCCTCTCGATCCTCTCGTATGACTCGAATGGTGCGAATGACTTGAAACACAAAGTCACGCCAATCCGCATATTCGCGATAACTGCAATTAAAGGTTCCTATCATCGTTCGACCGCTGAACTCAAAGAAGAACATCAGCTGGTAAATAAACTCATCCATCGCTGCGCTTTTGAAATCAAAGTACCCGACTTGCTTCTCATCCACCACCTCTATACCATCGGAGAAAAATACATTCGTCGGATTCACCTTTTTCAGCATCATCTTCGTGCCGTCGGTCAGCTCCTTCACCCATTCCTCCTCTAGCTCCTGATCAATCAGATTAAGGGTGAAATTAATAGCTCCTGTTTCATCGCTTTTAATGACAGCAGGACGATTCTCGTGCGGATATTTGATTTTTCTGAATTTTTCAGGCATATCTGTAAAGTCTTTAGGGATGTATAGAAACAGCTTATCGTCCCAGAATGATTGCTCTTCAAATTCATACAACCGCCTGCCAATCTTAACAGGCCCTGTTCGAATATCATTCGGTGTGGCTAATCTTTCAGCTTCGTTTAGCGCAGCTAATATTTCTTCATCCTTAAACATCAACCATCATCTCCTCAACCGTATACTTCCTCTATCGATAACGAGGCTCTGCCATCTGCTTAATTCTCCCTGCCGTCCCCATACCCGCCTGCATATTGGCCGCCATCGTATTCAGCTCTCTTGTTCTCGTACTCAAGATGCTCCTTGTTCACGACATAGGTACTTGCTATCAGATCATGCAGAGCTTGGTTCCTCTCAGTGAATGCGGCCATTATATACCCGATATAGAAGGTAAAGTTGGTGACGACTCGGCCTAAGCATCTCCCTGTTGCCCGTCCAAAGGTAAGCCGCTCCAAGCTGTTATTTACCACAACGATGCCAAGCGCCATTTTGCCCACAGTCGCCCTATGCTTGGAAGACTCCATGAAGGCATAATAGAGCCAGTAAACAATAAAAGGAAAAACGAAAAGAAACAAAAGCATCAGAATAACCCAAACAGCCAGAGCAGTAGTCTCAGTCCCGGCCCCAGCCGCGAACATCTCCGAAAACGTTCCTTCACTATAGACTTCGGATAGCTGATAGGTTCCAATTACCGTATACATGATAATGAAATAGATAAAGAAGAGAGCCACAATTACAATATTAAGAATCATACTGTCTATCAAATTAGCAGCGAATCTTTTCCAAAATCCTGCGTACATTCCAAACCCCCATCTTCATTTCTTCTTCAGTCCACTTCAATCCACCAGCACCCGCTGCGGTCCGCCATGACGATAGTCCGATCGCATACCGCCGCTTCGTCCGCCGCCGCTTCCGGACTCATCCAGTACACGCACCAGGAACCGGTGCAACTGCACATTGCTATAGTCCTTCCGTTCGATTCGCAGCCGGTGGGCGATATAATGCTCAATCACCTGGCGCTCCACCGTCCCGCTGTTCATGCACTGCATGGCGAATGCGATATCGTAAATATCGGAGCTGCCCGTCTTCAACAGCTCAGCTGCATAGTAGTGGATGACCGCTGGCGCCAGCGTGCTTCGTCCGCGACCTGCATACTCTGTATGGAGCAGATTAATCGTGTTGTATTCCGTTGCCATATCGGCGAAGCTTTGATAATCGCTCCGCAATCGTGCGCCCTCCTTGAGCTTGAACCTGCCAAGCTCAAGCTCATTGGGACGCAGCTCAACATGGTCATCCAGCACGATTTCCGACTCATAGCAGACCATATCGCCGCGTGTTGCAGACTCCTGAAATTGCAGCTTGACAACGAGATCCCTGCCCGTTGCTTTATAGGGCAGCTTACAGTCGGCAGCCAGCACATACAGATGACCGCCATGCTTGACGATTCCTTGTGTTATCGTCAAGCTCCCTTCGTCGCTGGTCCGCACCTCTGCCCCAGCCAGAATACCATCCGAATAGCCGCTCCAGTACAGATCAATGACATGACGGGGATAGTCCCGCAAGCTCTCCAGCATCTCTGTCTTTAGAATCCGCCCTTTTTGAAACATCGGATACCGATCAGCAAACACAAGCCATCACCCTCCCTTCGCCTTCCTTTAACTTCCCGAATCTTCCTCACCGATTCTTCGCCCTACTTCAATCCGTCAAAGAAATCCAGCTCCGAATTATCATTCTCGAACGCGAAGAACCGCTTCTTCCCAAGATGCAGCTGATCGCCGATCCGCGCGACTGGCACGACCTCGAAACCCCAGCGGCTCTCGCCTGCTGCAACGAAAAATTTCGCTTCACCGTTGATGATAGAATCCGTCTCATCCTGTGGAATCCGGCTGCCGTATATGGCCCTGATATCCTCATACAGCATCGGCTTGTACTGGTCGATGCGATTGAGATAAATATAAGTTTGACGAACAGTGCCATCGCTGCCCTTCAAGTGGAACTCCACCTCCGATGCGCCCACCGGCCTCGATATCGCCCCATGCGGCTGGCTTTTCCGATCCAGACTGGTCATGAGCGTCTTCTCCCGCCGATTATGGGTATATGCGGCCACCTCATAAGGAATGATCGGTGCATGATCCGTAATGCTCGTCTCAATATATCCCGCCTTGAGGGCAGTGCCATAACGGATCGCACCGCGCAGGCAAGCGAGCTTCAGCTCCGGCACCAAGCCCGTCGGCTCTGCCTTCTGACGGAATTCAATGCTTCGTCCGGGGACGAATTCCTTCAGCGCTTCGCGGAACACATCAATCCTGCAGGACTGGCCGGTCAGCTTAATAATGGAGTAATTTTGCAGCCGTCCATCGCGATAAAACTCATCGAGAAACTTGCGCACAATCTCATAAATATCCGCCTTCACCAGCTGCGTCATTTCTTTAATCGTGAACACCACATTCGGGCATTCATGAATATCCCGGAACCGGTCCTGATCGCGGACAGACAGACACCAACGCTCTACAGCAGTAATGCGCAGATCATTCTCCGCTCCACTATCCGACTCACTGAGAAACCGGCTGCGCAGCGTTCCTGTGCGCCGGAAGAAATCCATCTTCATCCGCTCGGCGATCTCCCACAGGAAGTAGAAATTGCCGCGCACCCGCCGGTAATCATCACGGGCTCTGTTCTCATATTCCTTATACCGTGTAGGCAGAATAGCCTCCGCTTCACGGTAACGCCGATCGAACATTTCATAGACAGCATCAATGCCGTATTCATCGACATGACGGAATAAATCTGTCCCCGGAATATCGATCAGCGTATCAATATCGGTCACTGCAGCGCCTCTGCTGTAATAGCTTGCGAACACGATTTTCATATATTGCATAATACGATACGTCAAATTGTTGCCGCCGAAGTTCGTATCGCCGTTTTCATAGGAAGTTTCAATGTTGATCTTATACGAGATATGCCCGTCCTCAATGCGGAATCGGCAGGAGGACACGTCCGTTGTGCCGCCGCCGCAGTCGATAACAAGCGCCTGATACTCGTCGCCATCCGTAAATCCGTTCTTCTCCATCTGATTCGCGATCGTATTGTATAGGACGGCCATCCCTTCATCAAGCGCCTGATCACATTCGATCTCATATTCCGGCAGCAGCTCCACGAACATTTCCAGAAACTGCTTCTTCAGCTTTACCGGACTAGTCAAATGCAGCCCGCGAAATCGGCACTTGAACTGATGCTCAGCCGTCCCTATAACATGAAGCAAATAAGCACGGATAATATCGCTCCGTTTGACCTGTGCCGCATTGCCGCGAGGGTCGCTCACTTCCTCCATCTTGTCGTAGCCGTTCACCCATCGCTTCATGCCGCGGAATACCGTTGCATGGCCGGAATAGCCGTTCCTGCTATGCGCCTTGAGCGCATCATATCCGAACAGGTATTGTACCAAGGACGGATCAGAGCAGTCATCCACACTGGCTACCGTCGGAAGCATCTCAATTAGCGTCTCCTCCTCCGTCGCGTCGAAGAAGCTCACATAATTGATTTCGTTCAGCCTGATCTTGCCGCTCAGCAGATCATGGCTGCAGTGCGAGCTGACATAGCTGCTGTCCAGATACACGCCCGCAGTCGTATTGGAGGTGCCGAAGTCAACGGCAAGTACAGCCGATGTCTGCTCCAGCTCGCGAATTTCCAGCTCCGCCACATCTACCCTGCCGTAATGCAGATTGATCGGCGGCATCGGATGCTTCGCATAATAGGCCTTATACAGATAGTCCGAATCCTGCTTGCGGAAGAAAAGCAGGCTGTAGTTGCGGTTCGTCGTTCTCCTCAACTCCGTGTCCTTGTCCTTGTACAGGCAATAGACGCCGGGCTCGCGTCCGTCCTTGACAGCATTCAGAATGCCGCACAGCTCCCCGTTCTCGTTGACAAGCAGCACATTCGATTCCGTAAGCACAGGGCCGCCTTCAATTCCGTAGCCATCCCGCTTGTTCGTGCAAAGACCGTTGTACAGCACGATCTTCGCAGGAATAGAGATCGTCGACAGCTCCTTAAGCGGTGTATTCAGATACATCCCAATCGCCTGCTCAACCTGCTCCAGCCCGCTGATGGATGGCTTTCGGATCAGCAGGCTCTCTTCGGCGTTCCTGAATTTCAGAATCGTGCGTATCATCTCTTCCTGATCCAGCGATTGGACCAGCCCCTCAATCAGCCTCTCCCGTTGACAAATATTGCGAAGCTGATAAGTCGTCATCTCCTCCAGTTCCGCCCGTCTGAAACGAGCGCTGCCGGAATTGCTTGTGCTAGATGCGCCATCCCTGTAAAGCCGGTACGAATATCCACCCATCTGTGCCCTGTCCCCTCTCTGCCGGATCAATACATTGCAATGCCGTCCTGCCGCATCGTATCCTCAAGACCGAGAATGCCAAAGTGCCGATTCCAATAGAACTCCACATGAAACCGAACCGGCAGAAAAATATCCATAATAAGACCAACCTTAGCGCGTGCCTCTTCCGTCTCCTCCTGTCCAACATAGACAAGAAGCTCATCCTTCTCCTCGCAATTCGCATAAATCGTGGATCGCTTGAACACCTTGCGCATCGTATCCTTCAGCAGATAGACCGCCTCGCCAGTCTCGTACAGCCGAAGCAGATTAAGCGCGATCATATCACGCTCCTCCCGCCCGAACAGTCCGATCGACCGCATCACCTTATCGCCATACGCGCCGTTCTCCAGATCACGCAGCGCGAACCGAATATAAAACTCCCGCTTGTTCAAACCTTGAGTCAGATCAATATCCGCGAGAAAATGAATCAGAATATCAAACAGCTGTTCCCGCAGCTCAACATCCTCATCATTGTTAATGTCGAACATCCCGTCAAAAATATGATCAAACCGATAATACGGATTGAGCTCCACCCTCCGCTCCGCCGTCCGGGCATTCAAGCTTTCCAGACTAAGCTCCATATAGGGCGAATAGACCTCTGCAACCGCAAAGCTAATGTCCCGCTTCGCTATTCCTGCTCGTTCCGACTTAATAATCAGATCCCATATATAATTCAAGCCCATACCCCTTCGCATTTGTATTCGGGAAAATACATCTGCACCTCTGATACGAGGAAGCTCATCAAATCATAAATAATGAACTCGTCCCACTGCTTCCCCGGCTTCCGCCGAAAAGACAGCCGCAGCAGCCGCTTATCATGCTCCGTCCGGACATGGTCGCTGATGAACGGGTTCATCCCATACGTCTGCCCCTCGCTACCAGGCTTCTCCTGAATAGAAGCATCCACGAATTCTAATGCTTCCGCAGCCTCGAAGGAATGAGCGATCCGCATAATTTCACCCTTGGCCCGAACGACCGTTGCCTGCTTGCGTGCATAGCTGCCAATGAAATCGCTGCTGCGCCGATTAGAGACAAGCGAATATTCGAGCTTCCCGATTCTCGAAGGAACGGGCTGGGTCAGCTTCAGCACATTCCAGTTGCCCGACCTCTCCAGAGGCGTTACAATGGTCAGCTCGTCCTCCGACCGTTTCATATAGCGAATATCCGACTCATCCGCATCCACAAGATAGCCGTTCTGCGAGCCCGTCTTGCGCAATGACAGCACATGCTCGTAATTGATCCTGTCCATTGCAGGCACAGGAAATCCGCTATTCTTAAGCGACAGCCGCTCAATATTCCAAAGCGGCACAACATCAAGCCGCTTGCTGCGCTCATACTCCTCGCAATCAACCGAAATTTCCATTATTTCTTCACTAGCATCAGGCGTTCGCTCGCAGCCGGTCAGAATAATATCAACAAACTTGTAAGCATAGGGATGGTTAACCGTCTTCCACGAAATACCGTTCTTCTGAAACGTCTCATACAGCTTCTCAATCTCCCGGACATACGTCAGATTCTGCTGCAGCCGAACCTCAATAGCGCAGCGTCCTCCCGTTGTTACCAGCTGGCCGCGAAACGTCCGCTTGCTCTCAAACAGCTTCTTCAAGGACATATAATCACACTGCATAAACATCGTGAACAGCGTAGACTCCTCATTGCGGCTAAGGCGGCTGACAATCGTCGTCAAATCATAAGAGGGCGGATTGACATCCGAGGGCAGCATCGGATAAAGAAATTCATGAATAGGGTCGATATCCTCGCGCGCACAAAGCGTCACATAAATATCGTTCTTATCATCAAGATCCTCCAACTCGTCGAATACACGCTGCTCCAGCCTTCGGGTCATCTCCTCCTGATGCTCCACCAGATTCAGGAAGACGCTTGTCATGATCCCTTTGAGCAGCCTGCGTCCTTCAAGATCCTCCATCCGGCCCAGTCGCTCCAGTACGATATCCTTCATCCTGCTTGCCCCTCCTCACCTGCTGTGACCAACTATCTATCGCGAGCTCTAATTCGAACCCGAATCGGCATCCTTATTGCCTCTTGCAGAGCTGCCTTAGCTCTCGCTCATGTTGCTGTCCACACCGCTTGCCGTGTTGCCACTCGTACCGCTTGCCGTATTGCTGCTCGTACCGCTCGCCGAGTTGCCACTCGTACCGCTTGCCGAGTTGCCACTCGCACCGCTTGCCGTGTTGCCACTCGTACCGCTCGCCGAGTTGCCACTCGTACCGCTTGCCGTATTGCTGTTCGTACCGCTCGCCGAGTTGCCACTCGCACCGCTTGCCGTATTGCTGCTCGTACCGCTCGCCGAGTTGCCACTCGTACCGCTTGCTGATCCGCCCCCAGAACTGCCCGCTGAACTGCCGCCCGCACTAGTATCCGAATCCGTCCCCGCTGCGGATGCCCCTCCGGGTTCCCCATTCGATCCCCCATTACCGGTTGACGGCAGCGGAATGGGATTCAGCATCTCGTCCGCCTTGGCGATCTTGCGTTCCATAGCAAGCACATTCTCCAGCAATCCGATCTCCTGATACGTTTGCTGCGCTTTCGCATACGCATCAATCGCTCCAGCATAATCCTCCATCGCATTGCTGCGGTCGCCTCTCTGCTCCTGCTTCTCCGCGAGCAGCTTCTTCTGCTCCTTCTCCAGCGCCTTGAGCTTGGATTCCGCCTCTTCCAGCTTGCTCTTAATATCCTTCTCGCCGCTGGCGAAGCCCGCATGAATCGCTGCATTCCGCGCTTTCTTATAAATCTCGATGGCGCCGGCATAATCCTGGCTTTCCATAAGCAGATCCGCTTCCTTCACCTTCTCCTGAACGCCCTTGAAGGCGGCTGCCTGCTGAATTCGCTTATCCAGCTCCAGCGGATCGAAATGCTCATCCTTCTCCGCACTTTTCTTCGCCTTCGCGAACTGCTCCTCCGCCTTCTCGTAGCTGCCATCCTTGAGCAGGCTGTCGCCGGTAACAATCGACTGCGCGATCTTGTACTTCTTCGTATAGAGAAGGGTATGAACCTTGTCCTTGATTTTGATCGAAGCATTCCGAGCCTCGCTGAATTCCTTCATCGCCTCGGCGTAGTTCTCTTCAGCAGCGAATTCGTCGCCATTCTCCGCATGCTCCAGCATGCTTGCGACCGTCTCCGCCAAGCGCTTCGCCTCTTGACTCTTGTAGTAGATGAGAAATCCCAGCATAATGAGCAGCGGAATCAACGTAATAATGATCCATTTGATCATCTTTTTCTTGCTCTTGCGTTCTTCCTTGAACACCTTGTCCGCATAGACAGCCGCTGCCGTATAGTTCGCAATAGTCGGCCGCTGCTTGCTGAGCAGCACTTCCTCCAGCATATCGACCATCGCGGTCGGCTCCTTCGCTTCCTCCAGTACGTCCAGCATTTCGGGAATATCGACCCCTTCCCATAGGCCAGACGTAACGAGCAACAGAACATCACCCTCTGCGAGCAGCGTCTTCTTGGAGACAAACGGCTGAAATTGCTCCGGCTTGCCCACATACTCCAGCAAATTATGCCGTTCCTCGTGACGGTCCACCGCCGCCTGGGAGATTCTCAGCTCATCCGCCATCGATTGCGCCAGGCTGAGATCCCTGCTGACACCAAGCAATCTCCCGCCGCGAAAATGATACAGACGCGCATTGCCAGCCACTGCCCACACCATCCGCGTATAGTCCGTCACAACCATAATCAGGCTGGCCTTCAGCCGTACGCGGCGGCTCTCATATCGCAGCCAATCATTGGCCTCCTGCAAGTATTCATCCAGCTTTCTGCGCGACATCGTCGGCTTGTCCGTGAAATTCTCCAGCAGCAGCTGAACGACCATCTCCGCGCTATGCGCTTCCTGATCCGAGTCCAAACCGTCAGCAGCTACCCAGCATGCCATATCATCCAGCTCTACAAAGGCAAAATAATCTCGATTCTCCATGAACGTGCCCGCTTCGGAGAGAAATTCCGTCTTGAAATCACTGTTCTCCTTTCTCATCCGTACACGCACCCTTTTCCCTTGAATAGCCCGCATTTCGCCCGGCTCTCATGCTTCTCTGTCACAATTACACCGCCGGCTCCAGAATAAGAATGGTCGCATTGTCCTGATGCTTGAGCCGTTTGCGCTCAATGACCTCGATCATCTGATCGGCTGCCTCGTCAGGCGTCAGTCTCTTGCTCAGCACCTGTTCCATCTCAACCTCGGACAGCGTGTTGTATACACCATCGCTCAACAACAAAATTTTATCGTTCGATTTCAACGAAAACGGCTCGCTGCCGATCTCGATATTTTGAAAGCTGTCGAATCCCAGATAGTTAACCAGCCTTTTGCGCATAGGATTGCCGCGCACCTCTTCCCGCGTCAATTCGCCTGACAGCACCCGCTCCTCAAGCACCGTTTCCAGC
Source organism: Paenibacillus plantiphilus (assembly GCF_927798095.1). Lineage (GTDB taxonomy): Bacteria > Bacillota > Bacilli > Paenibacillales > Paenibacillaceae > Paenibacillus_Z > Paenibacillus_Z plantiphilus. The sequence goes on from NZ_CAKMMF010000001.1 coordinate 12,325, forward strand.
ACATGCTTCCGGTTGACCGGAATGAAATCGCCATTCCGATACACAATCAGCACACTGTCGCCCACAGCGCCCCAATAGAGCCGACTGTCCTTAATAATTGCCGCGACGAGCGTCGTACCGCCGCTTGATCCCGCAAGATTGCGCAATATTTCGCTGTTCGTAAGGCGCGCCGCTTTCGTCAAAAACGAAGGAACGTCATTCAAATCACTCAGCTTCAAATATTCCTTAATGAATGTTTTCACTGCAATCGTACTGGACATCCGGCCATTCGACAGACCACTGATCCCATCAGCCAATACCGCAATCGTGCCCGTTGCAGTAGAGGCGCTTGCGAAATAATCGTCCTGCTCCTCCCGTGTTCCGATCGTCTGTCCATTGCCGATCATGATGTCCAGCGCAGGAGCTTGACCGTTCCGCAGCCGCAGCCGGCCCCGAATCGCCACAAGCGCCGCGATGGCTGCAATGAACGTCATCATAACGAGATATGGCGTTATGTCCAATCCTTCAAGCATTGCTATCATCCTCTTAACCCAGATTGTTGTCCCACTCGAAATGAACGCCGCACAGCGGTATGAATATGAACTTGCTGCGTCCTAGCTGGATGACGTCATACGCCGTCAGCTCTACAGGCGAATACACCGCTTCATTGTTATGATAGGCAAGTCCTGACGCGTCGCCAGGCAGCAGATAAAATTGGCGTTTCTTAGGATCGTATACAATGACCGCATGATTCCTGCGGGAGACCGCATTGTCGCCAATAATCCGAATATGCATCTCCTCGGAGCGGCCGATGAAATTTTTCTCCGCCATAATCCGATAATCCTGTCCGAGCTGAGGACCTTCAATACAGACAAGCCAGCCTGTGACCGGATCAATGCCTTTCGTTTCACCCAGATACGGCATCGTTTTTTCTTCCTCTTCCATGAGCAGCGGCGGGCGTTTATCCGCTTTGGGAGCCTGCTCCACCGATATGCTGCAGTAGGGGCATATGCTGCCATGCTTTCTCGTGCTGAACATATGTCCGTTCGGACATCTCGTCAAACTCATTACCGTCATTCCCCCGTTAATTTGGTACAGGCTGCAATTATTTCACCAGCATTCTCGTATTCGCGATATAGATCATGTCGCCTGTCTCGATAAGTGAAGGCGCATCGGATTCCAGCTTGACTGCCGAGCTCCGATTGCTCTTGCGAATACCGATTCCGTTGCGGGAATCCAGATCCTCGATATACCAGCGGCCGGATGTATAGTTAAGCACAGCATGCTGTGTACTAATGAGCGATGCATATTCGGTATCAGCCAGATCAATATCGACCTCGCTGCGTCCCGTCGTCTTCCCAATCAGCAGAGAAACCTCTCCTTGAATAAACCATTCCTTGATGCTCTCGCTATCCTCGTCAAGCAGCACCAGCTTCGTTATCTTCGCTTGCCCCTTCCGCCCTGCGCTTAGCTGAATAGGCTGAAGCTTCCTCCATCCATAAACCGCGATCAATCCGGCCAACAATATGCCAACCGCCCATTGCAATACCGCATCGGTATTCATTCCGAACGCATAATAGAGCGCTTCGGCCGCGACTAAGCCAATCATCAGATCGACGGCGATAATAGAGGCTGGCTTGCGGCTCTGGCTTACAGCCGATTCGCCCGTATGTGTCACTGTGCAGTCCTCCGCTCCATTAACTCTCATTCCAGGACTCAATTGCCGGAATAACGCAAAAAAACCGCTTCCTCAACCGAATCCGCGATGCCAGTCTTTCACAGACCGCCCGAGGATGTCGGGAATAAGCCGCATCGCCTTTACTTGTTTTTCTTGCCAAAATACCGATTGAACATATCTGATGTATCAATTGGATTGCGAGGTGATGCGCCCTTCTGCTCGGAAGAACGGTTGCCCTTGGCGTCAAATCCGAAAAACTTCCCGAACTGCTCGGCCACGGAAGCAGGATCGAACCCGCCACTGCCGCCCTGTCCGCCGTTTGGCTGCCTGCTCTCCTTCGTCTTCTCGTTTGAATGAAATGCGCCCGCTCCTGCTTTCCCCGAAGAGCTGCCCCTCAATCGGGCATCATACGCCTCTCTCTCCTTGGGCTCGCGCAATATTTCATACGCTTCCTTAATCAGCTTGAAGCGCTGCTCCGCTTCCTGGCTCCCGCCATTGACATCAGGATGATAACGCTTTACAAGCTGCCGATAGGAGGTTTTAATCTCCAGCTCCGTAGCGGCCTGACTGACCTCCAGCAATTCGTAATAATTCATAGCCTCAACTCTTTTATGTATAGGATGGGAATACCCGCTGCTCCTGCAACGGCCGGGCAATAATTGCCCGGCCGTCCATGAGCAGGCTTAGCTTACAGCTTGCCGCAAGATGACATTAAACAGCGTAGCCGCCGCTAATAGCAGCGAACTCTGTTTTGTCTTTCTTCTGCTTGATGTACAAGCTGAATTCCCCTACGCCTTCGGTATCTCCGAAAGACTCGGTGTAATCTACGACAAATGCGTTCGGGAAGTACACTTTGCGGACAACTTGGTCAGCCGCGATAACTTCCAGCGTAACTTTGCGGTAGCAATCTGCTTTCTCAGCAGGTACGAGCGACCAAAGCGCCAGCTTCATCGAATCATCAGCGCTATCGCCATCTGTTGCCGTAATGATTTTGCCTGAAATGCGAAGCGTTGCACCCACATCAGTGGATCTTGCATTGGAATCGTCTGGCGTATCTGTGTCGTAAATAACCTTCTGGATGTTGTCCAAGCCCAATTCAATCGTTTCTGCGCCTTCTACCTTCAATCTGAAACCCATGTTTATTTCCTCCTTGAAATGTATGATTCCTTCGGCCGTAGTGGCCACTAGGATTTATGTATCAAGACGGACTTACGGATGTAAGCCCGCCTCTAACATACCAATGGTCGAAAATTATGCCTTGACAGGAGTTGTGCCCTTCGTGATGGTGACATCCAGGTTCTTCACATTGCCGTTGAACACGAGATCAATGTGGCACATATGGCTTTTCTCATCGATAATGTAGCTCATATCGTCCCCATCTTGAATAATGGAGTTGACATAACCGCGAGTGCCCAGCCACTTGCTCTTCTGGCTGCTTGGATTGTTGCTGAAGAATCTGACGATGTTCTCATGCTTGAAATCGCCGGTCTGGAACCGGAGCATCCGCTCGATATAAGTGCTGACGAGCGTCTTGTATATGGAATCGAAGCCGTCCTCTGACATCGCGAGACTTCTCGCCTTGTAGACGGTTATTCGTTTAATATCTCGATCCTGAAGCTGTGCGTTCTCGGAAGAGAATACAAAGCCGAAATTCTTCCTGTTGATAGAATCCTTGATATTGTTCGTGAATCCGGTAATTTCCTTCGCCATCGTCGTCACTACGCGCAGACTGTTGTCTCCTGCTTCGATGTCGAAGCGAACGCCCGGATACTCCTTGCTGATCGACTTGTAATGCTCGCGCAAATATTCCGGACACTGGTATGCGGCTACGATACCGGCTGCCACATAAGCGCCGCCGACATACACACCCTCGATCCACAGCTTCAGAATATCTTCCTTCTCCTGCGAGAGCTGAACGCCGTTCTCCGTCTGGAGCATTCTGCTGTCGATTACAACGCCGGATTTATCCTTCGGAATGATCGTGAAGTTCGGCATGCAAGGGATCGCGAATTCGCTGTATTCCTTGCGGACAAGCACCGAGCATTTGTCGATATACTTGTCGATGCCGGCAGTCGCCACACTGTTGAAGGTGGTCTCCTCGCCAGACTCGAAGCTGAAGAACACCTGCAGCTTGTAGTCATGCACAACCTGCAGCAGCATGGATAACGATTCCAGACTGTTGCCTTCCTGCTTGACAACCTTCTCATTGCCCCGGAATCGCTCGCGGGACACCTTCACCTTGCTCGCCGTCTCCATCTCCAGAGAAGGAACGATGCCGAACCAGATCGTATCGCTGAAGTCATTCTTGGAGTTGACCGTGTTCAAGAACGTTTCCAGCCGCGGAATATTGCTGCTCTTCACCATCATGTCGAGCTTGCAGTTCGTGATGAGCATGGAAGGCGTCATCCCTTTATTCTTGATCGCGTATTGATCGAAGAACATTTTGACCCCAAGAATTTTCTCTACCAGCGGCTTGACTGTTTTCACAAAATCATCCTTGGCATTCTTGTAGAACTCCAGATACGTATTGTAATTCCGCACCTCTGTACCCAGATCTATCTCTGCTTGCACAACCGGCAGCGGACAGAAGGTGCGCACAACAAGATCCTTCACATACGCAGATGGCGTTTCCGTTATATTGTCATAATCATCGCCGAACACATTGACGAGCTCGCCTGCAGCGCTCTCTTCAAGAAGCATCAGCTCCGTGCTCTCACTCTTCGGCGCCTCGATAATTTTGAGCTCACCGGATTCCGCAATCGTCAGCATGCCGATCTGAATGGCCTCCGACTGGTTCTCTTCCTGAGAGCCTCCGAGCAGCAAGCGGGTTTTAATATCCTCAATTGCCAGCGGCAGCATCGCCATTACGTTGTTGTAGTTGGCGCTCGCTTCCTCGAAGAGACCGTTCAGCTTGTCGCCGAGATCCAGCTTCTTCGGATCTCCCTCATCAAGCTTCTCGTATTGCGTGTGCAAATAGTGGATTTCCTTGCGCACCTGGCGAATGTCATCCATGACCTTCTTGGGCGAAATCATATCCAGCAAATTCTCGAATTTGAAATCCACATTCGTAATGCCTTGGCTGCGTTTCGTATCGATTAGCGTGAACAGCATTTTCAAGAAATCATTATTCTGGTCGATCCGAATCTCAGAGATGCAATCATCCGCAATACCTTCCGGCTTCTTCAATGTGTACATGACCTTTTGGTTAGCCGCATTGTAGAACGAGTATACGGTCGGCAGGAACTTGTCCAGAAACTCGTCGAAGCTCCGAATTAGCAAATGACGATTAATTTCCTTGATCTTCTCGTCGCTCAAGCTGTCAATGCCTTTGACATCTCCTACGAGAGTGATCAAATCCAGCTTCTCCGGATTGATCTCTTCAAAGAGCATTGCCCGGTTCGTTTGTTGAATGATATCCACGACGGTATAACTCCCTTCATCTTCTGGTTTACAGCTAGTGCCGGGATCATCCTCTCAGTATCACAACTAATCGTCTGGACCCACACCGCCAATTTACGTAGTTCTCAACACACATTTGTTTTTACATAATTCCCCTGTTCGATTCGACATTATCTTAATCACCCGTTTACTTTTTTGTCAAATAATAAATATTAAAAGGGTCTTTTTTCCTAATCTGGCGTAAGAAATTTGTATGACTTTTAGCTTATTTTTGTAATTTCTATCACATTTTCGTCAGGATTGACGACATATAATTATGTATATTCCCCAAATGCTTCCTACATTGGTTTGCTGTTACTCGAAAATCAATTCCCATTCGACACAAATATCCCGAAATCTTAATAAAACATAATCTAACAATTATCTTTCATATGTGTGAAAAGGTGGGTTAATAATCCTATGTTTAATTTAATTGGAATTAATAAACGAATCGCTTTCCTCCTCTCTCTTCTGCTCCTGTTTTTACTTCTGCTTGCACCCGCAGCTGTAGCCGCTGAAGAGAAACGGGCCCCGCTTCCAGGATACGATGCTGTATTCGTCCTTGATACGAGCTATTCCATGAATGATACTGACCCTGACAATATCGCTTCAGAGGTTATCAATATGTTTATCGATATGACCGAGGCGAAGCGGACTCGCATAGGGTTTGCGGCATACAACCACACCATCGTCGATTCCATGCCGCTCACCCCCATTACAGTCAAGGAAAAACGCGAGGAGCTCAAGCGCAAGCTGGATAAGCTGCGCCGCTCCGGATTTACCGATCTGGGGTTGGGACTGCGCAAAGGAACGAAGCTGCTGTCAGGCGCCAGCGACAATCACAAATTCATCATCCTGCTCTCTGATGGCGAGACCGACTTTGGACCAGCGCCTACCGGCAGAACCGTGAGCGATTCAAGCCAGGATGTGGAGTCGGCGATTCAAGCCGCCAGCGCAGGCGGCTACCCCATCTATACAATCGGGCTGAATCATGATGGAACGGTCAACCAGGAGGAGCTGGAGCGCATTGCAGAATTAACGGGCGGCAAATCCTATATGGCCAATAGCGCCGATGACCTGCCCGAGACATTCAACCGAATATTCGCTGATCAATTCCAATCCAACTTCGTTCCTGTGGCCGCTGTAACTGCAACCGGCAAGATGCAGGAGGTTACAGTAACGATACCGAATTCGAGCATGAGGGAGACGAATATCGTTCTGCTCTCCGATCACCCGCTCGAAGAAACACAGCTGTATTACACCTCGCAGAATATACGGTATACCGTATCGGACAAATACGCGCTGCTGAAGATTTTGAAGCCGGAGAAGGGCGCATTCAAGTTGAAATTCCGTGGTGCGCGGGGCGATCTCATCAAGGTGAATCTGCTGGACAACTACGATGTGCAGCCTCGGATTACCTTGCCCGCCCAAGGTGTGATCAAAGGAAAACCAGCCGTCTTCCATGCAGACCTGATTACGCCTGACGGAGAGAAGCTGCTGGACAAGGACGTTTACAAGACGCTGAAGATTGATCTGATCATCACGAACAAGCAAACCAATAGCACCGAGCATATCGCTTTGAAAAATATAGGGGATGCCCTTACAGCGGACTATACCTTCCAGAAGTCGGGCAGCTACACTTGGAAGGCGCGGCTGGATGGGCCGGACTTCTACCGCAATTATCCGGTCAACACACTGGATGTCACGAACACAGCGCCTGAACAGTTAGAGAAGGGCGGCTTAGCACTGGCAAAGGAGGACGGAGCAGTAACGCTTCCGCTCAGCGATTATTTCAATGATGCCAATGGCGATGCCCTCGCTTATGAGCTCGTCTCGAATTCTGCCGCTGATTCATTAGGCGCCGTTGTGCAGAATGGCAAGCTGACCATCGATCCGCTGCAATCAGGGAATGCGCAGCTCGTTCTGCGCGCAACGGATGATGAGGGCGGTACCGTTACGACTGAGATTGCAGTTGCGATCAGCAACATGTGGGATGGAATTATTCGAATCGCGCTTATTGCGATAGCCGTTGTCATTGCGGCCGCTGTTGCCTTCTGGAAGCTCCGTCCCAGACCTCCCTTCAAGGGAAGGCTTGAGGGGTACTTCCTCAGCACCGCAAGCGGCAACGATATCCCGGTCAAATATTGGCCGCTCACATCGTTCTCGCAGCAGCGGGTAACCTTGCGTCAGCTTTTTGAGAGTCTCGATATTCATGAGCCGCTGCCTGAGAGCGCTCATATTATTTTCAAAGCGGGGAAGGACGGGGCCTTGCATATTACTCATCGCACACGCTGCACCGTATCGAAGGGCAGGTCGCCGATCGAAGCCGGACGCAGAGAAACATTGCATTTCAACGATAAGCTGTACATTACTTTCGAGGATGGCATGACCGAGATCGAGCTCAGATACAAGTCGGTCAAACCGACTACCAACATCTATCAGAAGGAAGAAAGCGCGTCTTAAATGCTTGCTACGGGTTTGGAGGGTTCTTTCGATCGCTGTTAAAGCCCGATTTCTTATCTGCTAGTGTGATTACTTAGGTTGAAATCGGGCTTTAAAGGCGAACACTATCGTTTCTTCAGAATCCCTCCAACCCTCCGCTGTAATTATACCGAAAGGCCAACCTGCTAGCTCTGGTTGACCCCGCAATACGAAGAAGGCCAACCTGCTAGCTCTGGTTGACCCCGCAGTACGAAGAAGGCCAACCTACTAGCTCTGGTTGGCCTCATAATACGAAGAGGGCTGTCTCAGCGGGTCATTGACCTGAGACAGCCCTCTTGCTTGTTTATGAATCAGACGTTGTCCGCACCATCACGCTGACGCCGCCGTTCACCCCTTCCTGCACCCCAGCCCCCCAAGCCTGCCGCGATTCTGAACCATCGAAGCGATTGACATCTGCGCTTCACTTCCAAAGCTAGTCCCCAGTGAATAATCCAGGCAAGCGCAGGATTGGCATTCCGATTATGAGCACGAAGGGGAGGCAGCTTATCCTCAAACAATCGCTCCGTTACATCTGTCGGCGGTCGTCCTGTCAATACAAAGTACATCGTAGCTGCCAAGCTGTAGATATCAGAGCTAGGTCCCTGCTGAGACTTCTCAGAATATAATTCCAGCGGCGAATAGCCTGACGTCGTCATAATAGGAAACTGCCGGCATTCTGCATAGCGTACCGCCGAACCGAAATCAATCAGCTTAGGCTTGCCGTCACGGTCAATCACTATATTGCCCGGCTTAATATCCCGATGGATAATCCCCTCGTTATGCAGATAGGCCAGCGCACTCATAATAGGATTGAACGTCTGCCTCATGAATCTGGAGTTGAGGTCAGAAGGCAGCTTACCTTCTGTCTCCTGACCGCTTCCTTCCCTCACCAAACGATCCAACGTTGTCCCCTGGCAATATTCCATGACCAGATACAGCGTATTATTCTCTTCGAAATGCTCCTTGTATCGGACGATATAGGGATGCTCGATCTCCTTCAACAGCAGCGCTTCCTGCCGAAACAACTCCCTAAGAATCTCGTACTGTCGTACCCTGCTGGACTTCGGTTTATCTACTGTTCGCCGATCAGCGCCGCGCTGCGTCAGTGCTCTGGGGAAAAATTCCTTTACAATGCGCATTTCCCCGCTATCTCCATGCCTGGCCGTATAGACAATCGATAATTCACTCTGCGATACGATACTCTTAATCCGATAAGACTGCAGAAGCCGGGTATTCCGACCCAAGCACTCCTCATCCCACTCCAGCTTCACATTCACTCTCATCGCCCCCCTGCTCCCGCAATCTCGCAATCTCACAATCTCGCGATCTATCATGTTTACGTATTAACTCGCTTCATATCAATCTCGGTCATTCCTCTCCCATTATGCAGATATGGAATTAATTTGTCTATTCCTTAATCTTTTTTGTAAGCGGCTTTAGCCTGTGCAGAATCGTCAAGAGTTGTTGGCAGTCAACTACATACAGCGCTTGCATGCGCTGTTCCCCCTGCTTGTCACTCAGTCGGCATTTGGCAAAAGAGCCCCAGGCCCGCGGCAACGGGCACTGAGGCTCTTTAATTTCAACGCGATTGTGCCGTTCATGCCGGCATCTGGGGAAATTATCCCCTTCGTTCGTTACAGCTGTGGCGAACTATTCCTGCTCCGCCACCACTGTGCCCATCGCTTCCAGCGTCCGCAGCACAACAGCCGCAGATTCGGCCCGCGTCGCTGACGCTCCCGGATTCAGCTTGCCGCTGCTTCCTTTGAACAGTCCGCTGCTGACGGCATAGGCCATCGACACTCTGGCCCATCCAGATACCTTTCCACCGTCAGCATAGCTGGCCAGCAGCCTTTCTGCGTTCAGCTTGATGTCCGCATCAATCCCCATAACGCGGAAGAGAATAACAGCCATTTCTTCCCGTGCAAGGTGATCGTCAGGACGGAATTTGCCGCCCGCTCCTTGTACGATGCCAGCCGCTGCGGCTTGTGCAACAGCCTCCGCGTACCATGCGTTTTGAGGCACATCGGCGAATATGGGAGCCGGAGCCGGTTCTTCTGCAGTGTCCGCGATCAGCGGCAGCAGCAGCTTCACAAACTCGGCGCGCGTCACCTTGGCATTCGGCCGGAATGTACCGTCAGGATTGCCGCTTACAATGCCGCGGCTTGCCAATATTTCGACTTCATTCCGGCTCCAGTGAGTCTTCAGGTCGCTGAACGTATGCTCCGCAAGCAGCACCGCATACACGCCCGGCTCCTGCACCTCGGCAATGACTGTACCATTCTGTCCGTCCACGATGCCGCCCACATAAATCCAGTGGCCCGCATCCGATGAATGCTGGCGGTACAGCCCCAGCTTGCGCTTATCCGCCCCCTTGAGCAGCTCCGGCTCATAAGCCATCGTCAGCTTGCCGGGCAGGAGCAGACTGCCGTCCGCATCGAGCTTCCAGCGGTACGCTCCTGACACAGGCCGCAGGCGCGAATCGGTCGGCTTGTGCAGCGTCTCCTCCGACATTGTCGCTTTCCTCGCCATGCCCGCCGTAGTGCCGCTTCCCGCCAGCCACAGCTTCAGCTTGCCGCCGAAGAAGCTATACTCGCCTCCTGCCTCGCCCAGATCAGCGCTCTCCGTGGAGGAAGCGGACTGCCCTCCGTTGCCTCCACCTCCTGAACTGCCAGGAACCGGATTCCCGCCTCCAGCCGCCTTCGTTCTAACAATCAGCGCTTGCGCTATGGAAGCATTGCCCGCGTGATCGACGGCCCAGATTCGAATTTCATATTCTGTGGAAGGCGTCAAGTCCGTAATCGTATAGCGGCCTGCGCCTGTGGCGACGGTCACCGGATCATTCGCCGATGTCCCGTCCATTCTTGCCCATTGCAGCCTAGTCGCGGACAAATCGCTGTCCGGCGGGTCCTGCCACGCAAGCTCCACTCTTGTCGAATCCGGCGCAGCCGTCATTGCCGCAACCGCCGCAGGCGGAGCAATATCTCCGGTCAGCGGCTGCGTACCGGCTGTGTCCGCCGTCGTTTTCGCGACGCTGTAATTGCCAGCCGCATCATAGGCGCGAACCTCAAACTGATACGCCGTATGCGCCGACAGTCCCTGGAGCAGAGCATGTCTCTGATGCAGGGGAACCTCCACTGCAGAGCCTTCTCCAGCTGCATCCTGCGCCTTATACACAACCTCAAGCCTCGCCACATCGGCGCTCTGAGGCAGCTTCCAGGCGATCAGCGCCTCGTCGTTGTCCGCCTCAGCCGTCAGCTCTGTTACAGCGGCCGGCGGCGATGCATCCTTTTCTGAAACAACAATTTCGCCCTCATAATTTTCAGTCATCGGAATACCGGCATAGCTCTGCACGGCTCTGTCCACGAACACCCTGTACGTCTGTCCGATTGCCAGCGGGGCGTCCGGCGTAAAGCGAATGTGCTGCGAAGCCTCGCCTCCGCCCGCGTTAACCGGGGCGACAAGCTCCCACTGACCAGCAACGTCCGCATCGCGCTGCGAATCTATGACCGCAAAGAGCTTCTCCGACACCGTGGCTCCTTTAACATGCCGATCGAACAGAATGTCGACTGCCGCCCCTCCGGGAGCAGCCTCGATGCGAAGCGGCTTCGCGGGCAGCGTGGAGATCATCGGAATGTTGACGTCAAAATGCGGCGGAAGCACGGTCAGCTCCTTGCTTTCTGCTGGCAAATAGCCCTCCTTCTCGTACAGCACCTTCCACTTGCCCTCCGGCACATCCCAGGCATATCGGCCCGCAGCATCCGTGTATAGCGGATTGTCCTGTCCGTACCAGTCCGCATCCCACACCTCCCAGCGCATCGTGCCCGTATTCCAACGAAGTGCGGTCGCCCTTACGCCTTCAATCCGGTTATCCTCCGCAACCTCGAACACATATCCGCTCGGATCGTAAATCCATTCGGGATCGGCCAGCTTGCGCTTCGGCTTCTCAGGAATCTTGCAATAAGGATTGTTGCCGATATCAGCTTTCAATTGGTCCATCATGCCCCCAAGCTGGGCGTCCAACACTTTACCGAGCGCATTCCCCGCGATAAACAGCGCGATGGTGCCGATGCCGAATGTCGCCGGACCGGCAACCGCAGACGCGACCATAATACCCGCCTTGGTCAACTCGACGGCGATTAGATGGTTTTTCAAAAATTGAATATGGTCCATAAAAGGCGATACCATTTCCGGGCGGCAATATCTCGCAACCTTATCCATCATATCTTCCAGCTCTGCGAGCGTACCGACGCTGCCTCTGCCGTCATAGATCGAATAGGCCGCGTCTATCGTCTTCCACGTATTCTGCCCTTCCACAGACTTGAAGGCGAGGCCGATTCTGGCGGACACTACGCCTATCGCCGAGCTGAGCGTCCGGACTTGCGCCTTCCTAGCTGCAAATGAGTCCGGAAGTCCGGCATACGGATGGCTTTCCGCTCCGAGCGACATCAGCCCCAGCGCCTTGCCCATATCTAGTCCGTCCGCAAATTGATCGGCAGGTAGATAGCCCGTCAGCTCCAGCTTCAGCACCCCATCGACAAACGACTCCTTCATTTGGAAGCCGTACAACGGAACGCCTGTCTCCTTCTCCAGCGCCAGATCATTCGCACTCGGCGTATAAGTCGTCCGCTCCAGTGCGGCATTGACCGTCAACTGCGCGCCGCCGCCTGATGCTGCCGGCAATTTGCCCGTATAGCTCATCGACTGCTTGCGGTCCCCCGCCTCTCTTGGCGAGACGACCAAATTTTCCTGCACAGCGCCCCTGAATGCAGGCGGCAGCTGCGCACTAAGCTCCTGGGCTGGCGGCGGGAAACCTTCGATGCCAGCCGCTGATTCCCGCGTCTCATAATCAATTCCGATTGGCCCGGGATGCGAGACCCCGGATATTACCGCCTGATAGACGCCGTCCTTCAGGCTGGCGGGAACACGGGTCTGGCCCAAGTGGAACGCCACATTCTTCACCAACTCCGGATGATTAAACGTGAGCGTCAGTATGAACGGCAGGTTCGGTACGAACACATACGGAAAACGGGCCTCCCCTTCCCTTGGATCAATTTGGATCATCCTTCCGTCGATCTGCTTCATAGTAAATGCAATCGGTTCAGCGATACCCTCGTCATAACGCACGGCAACCGGAGCGCTGCTCCAGCTCTTCCCTGCAAGAGCCGCCCTCGCGCTCAGCTCCCATTGAGCCGTCCGCCCCTCTCCTTCGATCCTTACAGATGTCGACCATCTTCCAGTCGGTGCTGTCTCCGCCGTACCTACGACTCGGTCGCCGGCATAGACATCAACCAGACTGCCCGGAGGCGCCGTTCCGCTCACCGCAAACTGGCGATATGCTGTGCGCGACGGCGCGGATATCGCGATCCGGGAAATACTTGCCCGCGCAAGCCCGATCTCTTCCTCCGCGCTTCGTTCGCCCGTCCGGTAGCGCATGCGCGGGGCTACATCCAGTATCGCTTCGACGGGCTCGTCGGCGATGCGAAGCTGGTACTGCAGCGTGCCCTTCCCTCTTCCCGAAAGCGCCCCGAGCGGAACAATATATTGCCCGTTCTCCTGCTTCGGGGCAACCTGAGCGCCATTCCATACGACGCTTCCTGAGACAAGCTCAGCATCTGCAGGCACATCCAGCACTACGGCAGCATCGCTTAATGCTGCGCTGCCCGAATTGGCATAATTGACGCGAACCTGAATTGCCGCCCCCGGTCCGGGGCTATTCGAGCCAAGCAGCACAGCATTGCCCGCCTGTCCGTAGAACAGGCCGCTCGCGGTCAAATCCAGCTGGCCCAGATCGATCCGCTCCCGTTCACGCACATAGAAAGTGCGCAGTAAGGAGGACTTCCCGTCCCGGGACACAAGCCTCAGCTCATACGTTCCGGCCCCAGGCAGCTTAAGCGTCAGATCGCCTTCGCCAGCCGATCGGCTCGTCACATAGGAACGACGGTCGCCTTCATCCACCCGATACAGATTAAGCACTGCCTCCGCTCCGACCAGCTTGCCCGTCGCCGTGCTGCGCGGGTCGGGAAGTCGCAATTCGACCTCGCCCCTCCGGTCTTCTCCGATAACGGCCTCTGCGCAGGCCTTCGAATATCCTCCCTCGCGGCCGTCCACGCATACCGTCACCTTTTCCCCGGGATTGGCCTCGACCAGCATCGGATGCACATTGCCCCAGGTGACTCGGTTCGCGGAGACGCTCACGTTGAAATGAACCATTTCCCGCCAATCCAGATCGTAAGGCCCGATCCATGCGCCGTTTCCCGCTTCGGTATACAGCTTGATAGTAACCTCGGCAGGAATCCGCTCCGCGAAACGGAAATTCACGCTCCGGGTCTGTCCGCCCTCCATCTCGATACGCAAGGCTCCCGAGCTGAAGCTCTCCCCGATTAAAGCCTGTGCCGTTACACTGCCGGGAGGCACGCTCAACGTATACCTGCCTTCTTCATCCGTCTTCGCTTTATAATAGAATCCCCGATAAGAGACCTGCACCGTCGCCTGTCCCACCGGCTTGCCCTCGCGGTCAACAACCGTTCCCTCCAACGTTGCATTTGTCTTGAGTGCCAGTTCCACATACTGACTGTTTCTTCCGCTGGCCAGCGTTACCTCCTGCTCGTACGGCGCGTATTCGCCATCCGCCGGAACGGCGCGGATCATGACTTTCTTGCCGACCATCTTCTTGAACGCCGGGAAGTACAGATTGCCGTTCAGCGGCGTCGTCCCGGCGGCAAGCGGATGTCCGTCCGTATCGGTCACGATTACCCGGACATCGGAGGCCGACCCCGTCTGCTTGTGAACAACGACAGACAGCTGGGCCGGAAGCAGCGGCTCCGCGCTGACCTCATGACTGCCGCCTGCTGTCACTGTGACCGGCGCAATCGGCGAATCGTCGAACAGATCGAGCCCTCCCGCCCCAAGCAAGGTAAACTTATAATCGTCGGCTGCGGGCAGCCCTTTCATCGTCATTTCTTTCCGGCCTGCCAGCTGCGTCGTCTGATACGCATTGGCGCTCTTGCTGTAGATGGTCAACGTGCTGTCTTCCGGGAGCGCGAGTGATCCACCAAGCTTGATGACCACCTTGCCGCCCACCTTGATTTCTCCGCGCAGCGCCTCGGCTTCAGCCGTTTTGCCAGCTCCCTCGATCCGGGCTTTAAGCGACACTAGCTTGACGGCTCCCTCCGGGACCGACAGCGCTCCCGTATAATGCCCCGCTTCTGCACCTTCAATCAGCTCAACTGTCAGACTTCCCGGCATACCATAAATATCCTCATAGTCGAGTGTGGCCTTTGCTTCAGCCTCCGCCGGTCCGCGCAGCGTCAGCTTCACCGCATCGCCTTGCGCGGCATGCTGCCGGAAATACAGCGGCATGGCATACTGGAACGAAGCAATCGCGAAGCCCCCGATGCTGACCGTCTTCTCTACAGAATACGGTGCTTCCTGACCGCTCGCATCCACACTGCGTATGGTATACGTATAGCTTTTGCCCGGCAGCGCTGTCCTGTCGATGAAAGTCCGCACATTCGCGCTGGCGGTTGTTGCCAGTACCGTCCAGTCGCCGGAACCGCTCCGGCGCAGCACGCGGAACGCCGCGATCGTACCAGAACTCGGCTGCGGGTCTCCCCATGCAAGTCGCGCCTCAGTACCGTCTATCGTAATCGTCAAATCGGCGAGCCCGCTATAGGGGGCCGTGCGCACCGCAGCAGATGGTCCGTCCGCAGTCCATCCGCCGTCGGAAGAAACGGCCTGCACTTCAAAGGCATAATCCGTATCCGGCGCAAGTCCGGCTGCGACAGTCTCCAGCGTGCCCGCAGGAACCTCGATAGGCGACGGGCCTCCCGTAATCCGGTAACCATTCGCACGCTCAGCAGCCGTCCAGCTCAGCCTGACGCTGCTGCTGCCGATTTCCGCTGCCGTCAGCGCGCTGCCCGAAGGCCACGACGCAGGCAGCTCCGCAAGGGCAATACGCTGCCAATACAGCCCGGACACTGTCCGCTCGCTGCCCCGAACCATATCCATCATATTGGACTGGAAGGCCACATAAGCGCCATTGCCTGCAAGCCGTCCTGAAGCTGAGTAGTCTCTTACAGGCAAGGCAGGATCGTAAGGCAGGCTGACCAGCATGTTCGTCCCAAGCGCGCGGTCCCGAACAAACAGATTGCTGAAGCTGTCCGTATCTCCGGGAACGATATTTTTCTCGGAGGTGGAGAACAGCACATAACGACCGTCATCGCTCATGTTATGCCCCGTCAGAGAGGCGAGCGGCTGCTCCAGAAGCTGCTCCGGCCCCGTTCCCGGCGGCGCCTCGCTATCGTAGGTATAGATCATCGTTCTCATCTGCGACGGATTCTCCGGCACCCGCTGAGTAACGCTGAACGATACCAGTTTCCCATCACCGCTAATTCCGCCCAGACTGCTCCAGTAACGATTCGGGATCTGTCCGGTTACATAGACCAGCTTTCCATGGTCCGCATCGCTCTGGTCATACCAATAAACATCCGGATCATCCGACTTATTATCCTCCTGCGAATAGGAGTTGAAAGTCTCAAAGGCAATCTGCTTGCCATCCGTGCTGATCCCCATGTCAAAGGCATCGAGATGCTGTCCGCCGGGCATCATCAGCGCCTTCAGCTCCCGGGTATGCGGGTTGGCAATAATCGTATATCTCCCTGACTCCGGTGAATCATTAACCAAATTTCGCGCATCTGTGTTGAAAATAACCCTGTTCCCATCACCGCTTATTACCCCAGGGCCGCTACCTCCGCTTGCATGTCCGCCGTCCTGCGGCGTGCTGAGCTTCATCAATTCAGTTCCAAGCGTCTCATCGAAAATGCCATCTTCATCAATGTCCCGATCATACAGAAACACATCGAACTTCCCGTTCGTATCCGGCGTATCCAGCAAATCGGATGCCGAGGACTGGAAGACGATCAGCCGTCCATCGTCGCTGATCGAGCCCGACAGCGAATTGCCGTTGCCTGATTTGCCCGCCGCGCCTCGGCTAATAAGCTGAACAGTTCCAAGCGCGCCGTCATAGAGATACAAGTCAATCGTTGGTGTCGTATTGCTGCCGGGGAACTTCCCGCCATCGTTGACATCCAGCCCTTCGGCAGTCGTCATAAACAGCGTCCAGCGGCCGTCCGGCGAAATATCCTCCACCATCGCATTGTCGCTTGCAGCAGGCTTGCCATCGGCGGCGCGAACGTCCATCCGCACAATCTCCGGTCCCTGCGGCAATTTGACGCGCGACCATTCGCCGGCGGAGCTGTTGCCGTCCCCGTCTATTATCGCGATGGAAAAATCATAGAACTGCCCGTTGGCCAGATTCGGCACCGTCACTGACGTTACACTTCGGGGATACAGAACCGTCTCGTGAATCGTTCCGTCCGCGCCTGCGCCGCCCGTCTTGCGCCACCGCACCTTGGCCCCGACAATGTCCGGGTCGCCAGAATACGACCAGGACACCTGCGCTCCGCCAAGCACCGGAACCACCTGCGCCGCAGCACCGCCGGGCGGTGTCGTCTCGGGAGCCGTCAGCGTTGTCACCGCCAATTCCGCCGACCATTCTGACCAGAGGTAGCCGCTGCTCCCCGCCGCTACCCGAAAGCGATGCTCCGATCCGGGCGCAAGCCCCTCCGCCGCGAAGGATGCGGATGCTGTAATTCCGATCAAACGATCATCCTGCAGCACTTTATAGTAGATGGCGCCAGACACCGCCGGCCATGTCAGCGCAACATAGGATGCACCGGGCGATACAGTCACCTGCGCCTCTTCCGGCCAGACCGGGCCTGTGGCCAGCGGTTCAAGCGGCGCGGCATAAATATCCTTCGACGCGTCCGCGTCCGGTGCCGCTCCGAGATTCGTCGCCTTCGACTCGAACAGCACCGTGCTTGCGTCCGCACTGATTGCCGCTCTGTCACTGTGATCGTCCGCATTCCCGCCGGAGGCCGCCTGACTGATCCAGTATGTCTTCCCAGCTGCCCGGTCTCTCGCATATACATCGGTTCGTCCGCTGTCCGACGCGTCGAAGGCTCCATCGGTATGGAAGACGATATAACGACCGTCCGCGCTGATCGAAGGATCATAGACATCTACGCCTGGCTGATTGCCGCCGCTGTCTAGACTCCCGAGCTCCGTCGCGCCGGTCAGCCGGTTATAGACATACAGATCCTGCGCTGCCTTCGTATCCTCTGGCACGATATTGGTCGCGCGGGAGAGATAGGCCACATAGCTGCCGTCCGCGCTAATGATAGGATAATAGCTGTTCTTGTTGCCGGTCGCGCCCGATGGAGAACGGCTGATTTTCTTCATCTCGTCCGTTGCGGTATCGTACAAATAAACATCCCGAAACTTATCCCCTATTCTGGTCCCCGCATCGTCGGGCACAATGTCGGGCGACAAGGAATCAAAGGCGAGGAAACGACCGTCCGCGCTGATCGATACCCGCGATCTGAAAGTCTCATAAATATATTTTTGCCGTGCAATCAGCTTGACCGTGTTCAGCCTGCGGTCCAGCAGCCAAATATCGCAGTCGCCGCTCCCCTTGCTCTTCCCGGCGTAAGCGACATAACGGCCGTCCGCGCTAATCTGATAGGAGCTTCCCGCTCCCGCAAACTCAGAGCCCGGTACAGTCTCCGCGATCCGCTGAAGCGCGCCCGAGCGATTATCATAGAGAAACAAGTCCTCATTAAGATTCGTATCCCCGTTGATCAGATTAGTAGCCTTAGACGTAAACAGCGTGTAAGCGCCGTCCAGACTTACAGCAGGAGCGTAGCTGTCTCCATTCGCCTGCACACCGCCAGTTCCAAGATTGATTCGTTTTGTCGTGCCTGCGACGCGATCATAGAGGAAAATATCCTGCTTGCCGTTCGTGTCCCCGTCAACCAGATTGCCGGATGCCGACGCATAGGCGACATATCGACCGTCCCCGCTGACAGACGAAGACTTGCTGTCGCCTGTCCCCGGCGCTCCGCCCGGCGCAGCGCTGATTTTGACCGGGAAGCCCTCTCCGGCATCCGCGAGCTCCAGCGGCTCCGCCGCCTCGCCGTATACCGCATCCTCTACCGACACTCCCCCCGCTACCGCTTGTTCTAATACTCCTCCCTCTTCCGCTTCCGCGGCCAGCTGCTCCAGCAGCCCTTCGATCGATTCGGCCTCCCCGCTCTTCCAAACAGGACGGTCGCCGTAAACCGGCTGCCCCGCCCCGCCGGCCAGCATTACAACCACGAGCAAACCGGCAAGACAGCTCCTCCAGCCGCGCTTGCGCAGCCGATTCGCGGCCGACTCTATTCCACTATTACGAAATCCCCGACGCATATGACATGTCTCCTTTTTGCTATCAAATTCCCTTTAGCGTAAGGCACGGCCAGTCCCCCAACAAGTGACCCCAGTCATCTCTTTAGTCATATTTGTCACTTCTGTCATACACTGCGAACAAACAAAAGACCGCCTCACCGAATGATTTCGGAGAGGCAGTCAGCCATCGTATCCACTATTCTATTATGCTTGCAGAGGGCAGCGGAATCGCAATGGACAATTCGCAGCCCCTTGGCTCGCCTTCATCCGAGACAGAGGAGCGCAGCGACATTTCTCCATCCAGCAGCTGCACCCGCTCCATCATCGAGGCAAGGCCAAATCCGGGCTTAGCCGTCCCCAGAGGCTCGCCATCGCTGACAAGCAAGAAGCGCAGCAGCTCGCCGTCCATGCCAAGCGTAAAGCGGAAGCTTCTGCTATGTCCGTGGCGTATGCCGTTGGTCAGACCTTCCTGCAGCGCATGATAGATGACATTCTTTGTCAACTTGCCAATGAGCAAGCCGGGGGGCAGCACAATATCGGCTTCCAGAGCAATTTCCATCGTGTCCTTGGTATACTGAATCAGCTCCCGCAGCGACGCCTCCAGAGAAAGCTCCTGCTCGTCATCCGTGGTCATCAGCCTAACCGCCTTGCGAATATCATTCAGCCCTTTTCTCACCAGCTCCTCAAGCAGATCGAGCTTCCCTTCAGGCACGCCGCCTTCACGCTGGGCCAGCCTCCTCGTCGCCTCCAGCTGCACGATAGCTGCAGTCAGCGTATGGCCTACCACATCATGCATCTCATAAGCGATCCGGTTCCGCTCCTCCAGAACAGACATCTCGGCGAACGTCTCCGCCTTTTCGCGGAGCGTGACCGCCAAGGTGCGGTTCGCCTTCTCCAGCTCGGCCGTGCGCGTCTCCACAAGCCCTTCCAAATTGCGGTGGAACTGTTCAAGCTCCCCATTCTTCACCATCAGCTCCGCCGCATTGCGCTCCGACTCCAGATGAACGCTGCGAACACGCCCCACGATTGTCATCACCATGCAAATCATAAACAGAAACAGCGCATTGGGCAGCAGCCCTTCAATGACTCTGAACAAGTAAGGGGCTGCATTCAAAAGATAAGTCATCGGACCCGGCTCCAGATAAGCGAGCAAATAAAACAGGGTACTGACAGTAAACGTCCAGTAGCCTCGAAAAAGCCACAGCTGCTCCGGCTGCATGACAGCCTTTCCGTCCCCGCCGCCTTGCCTTCTCCTGCTGCGCGAATATCGCGCAAGAGAATAGGTCATCACGCCAAAAGCAACAATGGCCGCAATAACATTGCCGTTCCCCTGAACGTTCAGGAACCATTGAGGGACCACTGCAGCCATCGCAACCAGTGCCAGCACATACACTGCCATTGCGAGGCGAACGACTTGGACAATCCGCTGCCGCTCCGTGCGGAGCGCGTGGGCGTAGAAGCTGATGCAGGCCCAGATCGCAATCGGCACATTCAGCTCCTTCCAGTAATAAATCTCACGCACATTGAGGAACCATTGCAGAGAGCGGCAAGAAAATAACAGCAGGAAGCCCATCGACAGGCAGAACAATGCAAACCAGCCATATATTCTTTCTTTGCGGCGGATAAACAATACGAATCCAATAATACCGGCAATCAGGCTGAGCAAGGCATAGATGAAAAAAGACAGCTCGGACACCAGAGAAAGATACAGCAGCTGATCCAGCTCGCCCACCAGCACAAGATCATGGCCGAACAAGGGGCGTCCATTCCACTCCGTCCGAATGAGCAGATGCTTCCCGTTCAGCTCGGGATCGACGGGCACAGCATGCAAGACCAGATCAGGATTAATATGATTATTCGAGTCTTCCCGATTAAACGCATATATCGACTTGCCTTCCAAATACACTTCGAACCTGTCCAGCAGCAAAAAATACAAATACGGCTTATCCCAGGTCAAATCCGGCATAAAGCGCTGCAGCAGCACCGGCCCCACATAACCGTCCAGCCGCTCTCTCGCTTGGTCAAGGGGGAGCCACTGGGCTTTATCAGGATCATCCGTCCCGAATGAGATTTCCCAGGACTTCGTCAGAACCGTAAGCGAATTCCGGTCGCCGTTATACCGATGCTCCTGATCCAGCATAACCATCGGCAGAAACGTTCCGAGAACCAACAGGCATAACAGGCACCACAGCACCGGGGAGAAGCGTTGAATGTTCATAAGCGGTCATAACTCCTTCGTCCTTCATCCGTCGTCTTTCATGCGTATCGTCTTTCCATAAGCAATCGCTGATCGCCCATTTCCAAGTTCCGGTACCATTTAATGAAAGTGTAGCAAATCCCGCAAGGCTCGTATAGGGGAAATCGACCTGCTGCCCTTTTAGCACCGCGAAGCCGACCTCCTTCATGAACTACTTCGAGAAGCCCGCCAGATATGCTGTCACAATAGTCGACGCTATCGCATACAACTCCCCGGCACGCCAAAAATCTTAAACGGCTCCCCTCCACGCATGAACCAAAAAACGCGAGCGGCAGGGACGAAATGACCCTCACACTCGCGCTTTATTCACTAATCTTGAAGCGATCACTACCCGATGCGGTTATGAACCTACAGCTTGAACTCCTTGAACAAATCCTCCAGCATTTGACGAGCGGCCAGCGGGCCTGCTCCGAAGTTCCATACAATCGGATCAACACGAATGTAATTTCCGTTCTTAACGGCGTTCATCTCTTTCCAGAGCGGGTGGGATACCCATTCCTCATAGAGCTGGGGAACATTCTCCTGACCGGGAAGCTCTGTCGTAATGTCGAAGATATAATCCGCATCAAATTGCGGAATATATTCCTTGGACAGAATATCGAGCCCCGAGCCGGTGAATTCCACCTGCTGCGCCTTCGGCACCGCGAAGCCCACATCCCTCATGAACAGTCCCGGGAAGCCAGCCAGATACACCTTCACACTGTTGTCGCGCTGAATGCGAATGACAGAAACCTCGGTTGTCGCCAGCTTGTCGCCCATCTTCTCCCGGAATTCCGCCAGCCGAGCGTCCCAATCGGCAATCAGCTTATCCGCCTCCGCCTGCTTGCCGAGCGCCTGTCCGGCGATTTGCAAATTATCTTTCCAAGCGGCCAGATCCGCTGTCACAATCGTCGGCGCAATCGCGTTAAGCTGCTTGTAGATAGCTTCGTGGCGAACCTTCGTGCCGATAATGAGATCAGGCTTCAGCTCTACGAGCTTTTCCAGATTGGGCTGCCCTTCATCACCAACGCTCTCAACCCCGCTCATATCTCCCAAATAGGCAAACCACGGCTTCTCTGACACCGATTCAACCGCACCGACCGGCTTCACGCCAAGCGCAGCTCCCGTATCGTTCATTCCTTGGAACAGATAGACGACCCTCTCAGGCGCCTTGTCCAGCGTTACACTGCCCAGCTCATGCTTTATCGTAACCGGGAACGAGCTTGATGCTCCATCGTTCGGCTTTGCAGGCTCTTTTTCCTTGTTCTGATTAGCTGCCGGGCTTGTTGGCTTGTTGGCATTGCTGCTCTTCTCCCCGCTGCTGCACGCTGCCAAAATGAGTATCGTCGCCAGTGCAACAATCATCACTTTTACTGTTTTCATTGCTCTCTCCCCTTCAACCGTCGGCAGGCCGACCGGTTCTCTCCTTTGTATTGATAATAATTATTATTATCATTTACAAGTTTAATGAAGGAGATGTTTACTGTCCATATAGATATTTGTCCAAAACCATTTATTCATTTGCGATGGCAGGCGAGCTTGCCAGCCGAAATCTTCAAGCCTGAGGGCCTGTCAATTCGGCTGCGCCCGTCAACTCCAGCAATTCCTCCAATACAGCCTCCCGACCGCTTGGCGACCAGCTCATCCGAAACCAATTGGGAATGAAATAAACCTGTTTGTGCTGAACGGCCCGGATCGTCTGCCAGACATGAGTATTCTCCATCCGCGCATAAATCTGCTCGCTTCCGGCCCGGAGATGGTTCATATGAATCAGCAGACGATCCGCCTCCAGCTGCGGCAGCCATTCGGGGGCAAGCTCCAGACTCGCGGTGCTCATCGGCATATTTTTACCGGGAAGCAGACCCAGTTCGCTGTAGAGCAGCTCATTCAACGGATGGCCGACCATGCCCTGCAGCCGGATGCCCAAATGCGTCACCTGAATGACGATGAAGGACTCCCCGCGCAAGGCTGACTGGAGCTGGCGTCTCGCTGCCGCTGTACGCATCTCCAGCTCTTGGAGACGATTGTCCATTTCGGCCTGCAGTCCGAGAATTTCCGCTATTTTTTCATAATTATCCCGCCAGTTCATCTCCTTCAAGAGTACGACCTGGCTCGCGAGTGACTTGAATTCCGTCTCGAAACGGCCATGGTGGCGGTCGCAAATAATCAGATCAGGTTTTGCTGCCCGCAATTCATCCATTCTGGACCGGTAAATATGCTCATACTCCTCCTCGCTCATGCCCGGATAGCGGAAGCAGTTGACGCTGGAAACCGGCTCGATACCGAGGGAGCGCAGGCAATCCGAATATTGCAGGCAGGAAGCGACCGCTACCTTCATCCGGGTCTGCTTCATGTACAGCGTCGGAGATACGCCGACCATGCGATGAAACATATGACTGAAATAAAATTCGTCCCGATAGCCAACAGCGGACGCTACATCTTTGATTTTGTAACGGTTTTGCTCCAGCATCCGCTTGGCGCTTTCCATGCGGATCCCCGCCAAATATTCCGTCGGAGACGTCCCCTTCACCTGCTTGAACAGCCGGGAGAAAGAGCTAAGCGTCAGGCCCGCCATCTCGGACAGGCGCTTGACATCCAGCTTCTCATGAAAGTTCCTCTCCATGAAGTCAATCGTCAGCTCTATGCTCCGCTCAGAGGAATGAGCCGCCGTTGTCCGCTCAAGCTGCTGCAGCAGCGCAATTAGCAGCTCCTGGAATCGAAGCTGGATGCGGAATTCGTCACACTGTCGGCAGGATTCCTGGTACAATTTCTCGATCAATCGGCAAATTTGCGGGGGGTGAAGCAGCGGAAGCGCGCCTGCCGGAAGTAAAGCCGGCTCCTCCATGATTTCCCTACTATGCTGTTCAACAGTCGCAGGCAATCTGCCCGTCACGAAGGAGAAGGACACGACATAATATTCGACCGACTCGGTATGGCAGGTTACTACAGCCCCTGAATGCGGAGGGATAAGATACAGCTGTTGTTTTGCAAAAAGAATCGTCTCTCCGCACATGCGGAGAGTGCCGCTGCCACGAGCTACATAATAAAGAACGTAGACGGGAGCCGGACGAAGCCGGAGCTTTCGGGTGCTCGCGCTTGTTCGCAATCCGACTGTATGCATCAGACAAATAGAATGTTTAGATAACGTATAAACCGCTTTTCCCACAATTGCATCACCTTCCTTCGGGCAGGAGCTGTCATTGCTATCATTAATAATGATACTCATTATCAATAAATTGATTTCTATGATGGATCATACCATCTTGCAGGCAAATCTTGCAATGCCCCGCATGGACAACCCTTACCAAGCATTATTAGTTAATTGCAGCCTTCCACCGCTATGTCAGCATAACGCCTCCACAACTTCCATATGAATAGATACTGTACCACTATTATTGTACTTCAAAGGGGGGGCAATCTCATGCATCATACTGAGATTAAGGCGCTGGAACGAGCCATTCATGAAATAACTGAAATCGCGCAAGGGTTCGGCCTCGAATTCTACCCGATGCGGTATGAAATTTGTCCGGCCGACATTATTTACACATTCGGCGCGTACGGAATGCCCACCCGATTCAGCCACTGGAGCTTCGGAAAAACGTTTCACAAGATGAAGATGCAGTATGATTTTGGCCTAAGCAAAATCTATGAACTCGTTATTAATTCCAACCCCTGCTATGCTTTCCTGCTGGACGGCAACTCCCTTATCCAGAACAAGCTGATCGTCGCCCATGTTCTCGCACATTGCGATTTTTTCAAGAACAACGCCCGCTTCGGCAATTCCAACCGCAATATGGTCGAGAGCATGTCAGCGACCGCTGAGCGTGTCAGTCAGTATGAAATGATTCACGGAACTGAAGCTGTGGAAAAATTTATCGATGCCGTGCTGTCCATTCAAGAGCATGTTGACCCCACATTAATCAAACCGTATCAGCTTGATAAAGCGCGATATATCGAGCTGTTGAACAAAGACGATAGCGCGACCAAATCGGCGGCCAAATCCGCTTATGACGACCTGTGGGACCTCGATCCCGATACGCATGCCGCAAACATCGCAGAGCAGTCCAATGAATCGAAACGATTCCCGTCCAAGCACGAGAAGGATATCGTCTGGTTTATCGAGGAATATTCACCGATTCTCCAGGATTGGCAGCGGGACATTATGTCCATGCTTCGTGATGAGATGCTCTACTTCTGGCCGCAGATCGAAACCAAAATCATGAACGAAGGCTGGGCTTCCTACTGGCATCAACGCATCATGCGCGAGCTGGACCTGACCTCCGAGGAGACGATCGAATTCGCCAAGCTCAATTCATCCGTCGTCCAGCCGTCCAGACAGAGTCTCAACCCCTACTATCTCGGACTGAAAATATTCGAGGATATCGAGCGGCGCTGGGATCATCCGACCAAGGAGGAGCAGGAGCGGTTTGGCCGCAAGCCCGGCTTGGGACGCGAGAAAATTTTCGAGGTAAGAGAGATAGATTCTGACACCTCGTTTCTAAGAAATTATTTGACCAAGGAACTGGTTGGCGACCTGGACCTCTATATTTTCGAGAAGAAGGGCGCAGAATGGAAAATTACAGACAAAGCGTGGGAATCTGTTCGCGAGCAGCTTGTTTATTCCAGAGTCAATGGCGGATTTCCGAGCATCGTCGTTGCAGATGGAGATTTCAATAAAGTGGGCGAGCTATTCCTGCTGCATCAATATGAAGATGTTGAACTGGATCTCAAATATGTCGAGCGCACCCTTCCTCATATCGTACAACTGTGGGGCAAAACGGTTCATCTGGAGACTATCGTCGAAGACAAACGCATCGTATTCAGCTGTGACGGCAAGAAAACGAGCCGTAAATTCATCTCATAGATCCGCTCAGTCAGTCGATGGCATCAGCCACAATTGTAGATGATGATGTAGATAAATAGGGGGAACACCCCCATACGAAGAGGTGAATGACAATGTCTCTTGCCACTATTTTGTTCGGACCAAACCGCTGGAAAACAATATTGGCCGCAAACGCTCATGGGACGGATGAGCTTCAGGATAAATATGAATATTTGCAGCATAAAGGAGTGAAAAGCCGGCTGCGCGTCGAAGAGGATCACTCTCTCTTCGCCGTTCTGGCAATCGACTATAGAAGCAGCAGGCAAAGAAATAGAAGCATGGCCTTGCTCGTTCATGAAGAAGACCTATCAAGAGCCGTGGAAGCGCTTAACAAATATGAGAGTCTGCGCTATGCGGCCCAGACGCCTGTGCGCTAGACGGCTATGCGCAATAACAGACGAAAGACCTGACAACGTAAGGCTAAACCTTCCGCTGTCAGGTCTTTCGTCATCCGATCACCGCCGAGCCCGAACCCGTGAGCATAGGCGCTCCAGCTTGCTCTACACCCTTTTAACATCTACGATAACGTCAAGCGTTGCATCTCCCATGCCCCGATAAACGCCTTTGACAGGAACGATATCTTTGTAATCCCTGCCGTGGCACAGCTTGACGTACCGTTCCCCAACCCGTCCATCATTGGTGGGATCGAATCCGCACCAGCCGATGCCGGGCGCATAAGCCTCTACCCAGGCGTGCGTTGCTTGCTCGAAATCTGCGCTTCCTCCCTGAAGATCACCGACAAAATGGTAGCCGCTGACATAACGGGCAGGTACGCCCCAAGCGCGGCAGGCAGCAATCATCAGATGGGCAAAATCCTGGCAAACACCGCGTCTTCGAACGAACATATCGCCTGCAACCGTCGTCACATCCGTCGCCATCGGATCGTAGACAAATTCAGTACGGATCCGTTCGCACAAACAGGTCAGCCAGTCGAATACACTTGCCCCCGAAGCATTCGAAGCATCCAAAATATCCGAGATGTTCGACGGTCCGCAGCGATTCATCCCTCCAGCGGCAATTGACTCTGCATAGGCGGTTACTTCAGGCGTTATAGCTGTATAGTCAGTCGGCAGCAAATACTCCGCGAACCCATTCCCCGCTTCATCCGCCGCAAGCCAAGCCCACTCTTCCTCCGGGCTCATCCCGCCTTCCTTAATCTCCGGCTGCGCCTCTTCCTTCGTCACCACCGTCATCTGCGTCCGAATCATCATCCGCCCATGCGCTTCATTAACTGCGAATGCGTGAACCCGATTGCCGAAATAATCCTCATAGCTGAACAGAGATGCATTCGGCTCAACATGAATGGCATGCTGGAAGCAGGATTGCTGCTCATTCGTGAATGGCGTAAGCCGTACCTCATTGACACTGTCCGACACCGCTGACTGGTACGTATATTGTGTCGTGTGCGTGATGCAGAGCTTCATGCGCTAACCTCCCCCACGCGAAAAAAGGTTCCCGCAAACGTAATGCCGAGCTGCTGCGTAGACTGCAGCAGATGCTTCGTTACCTCCCTCTCGCTATCTAGAGAAAGCTCCTCCCCCTCCAAGCATGCCAGCTCCGCCTTAAGCTTCCCGACCTGGCGGATAATCCGGTCATGCGCTGTGCGGAGTCCCTTGTCCAGCAGCTCAATGCCGCGCAGATGCTCATCCATCGCATGCAGCGCGTAATGAACCGAGCGGGGAAATACCGTGTTCAGCACGAGGAATTCAATGATAGCATCCAGAGAAACACCATCGGCATAATATCTGCGGAATGCCTGATAGCCGCTCACCGACTTCAACACAGCCTGCAGCAGCGGATAGACGAGCTCCGCTTCATCAGCCGCCTTGTTATCCGTGATGCTTCCGTGCGGACTGATGGATTGCAGAATGCGCAGCGTATTCTCCGTCCGCTCCAAATACCGTCCGCATTCGATGAAATGCCATTCGTTCTCACGCGGCATGACCGACTGGCATACCCCTTGGAAGAGCGCAGTCCACTCCTTGATCCGTCCAAAAAACTGATGCGCCGATTCACGCGAGAAATCGATCGTTCCCTTCTCTCTAAGCCACAAATATAATCCGTTCGTCACATCCCACAGCTCGCTCGGCAGCTTTTCCCTAAGCGTGCGCACATTCCCTCTTGCATGGTTGACACAGACGACGAGAGAATTGGGATTGTCGCGGTCAAGTGTTACATAATGAACGACATCGCTCTCCTTATAAGAGTCATGCTGCCCCTCGTAAACGCTCCGGCTGCCAAGGGCATCTACAATACGTTCCCATTTGCACATTGTACCTGGACTAGCATCCGCATTCGCATCTGCATTCGCTCCCGCTTGCAGAACGCCCGCGCTTATTCCTTCCGACTGCAGGTGATAGTGCACATTAATAAGCCTCGCATGATTCTCCGCTCGCTCCATGTACCGTCCAATCCAGAATAATGCCTCCGCATTGCGATTCAGCATGATTCATCCCTCCATTGTAGTCGGTTATTGACTTAATACCCATGTGTCCTTGACACCGCCGCCTTGTGAAGAATTCACAACTAACGAGCCCTCCGTCAGCGCGACCCTCGTCAATCCTCCAGGAATCACATGCGCATCACTGCCCATCAGCACGAAAGCGCGCAAATCAATATGTCTTGGCGCCATTGCACCGCCCATCATAACCGGCGAACGCGACAGCTTCATCGTCGTCTGAGCGATATAGCGACTGGGGTCGCGGCGAATCGCGTCAGCGAACGCTGCGATCTCCTTCCCCGTAGCCGCTGGTCCGATCAGCATTCCGTAGCCGCCGGATAACGAGGTTTCCTTCACCACAAGCTGATCCAGATTGTCCAGCGCATAATCGCGATCCTCCTTGCGAGCGAGAATATACGTAGGCACGTTATGGAGAATCGGCTCCTCTGCCAAATAATAACGAATCATGTCCGGCACAAACGCATAAACCGCCTTATCGTCAGCCACACCGGTCCCAGGCGCATTCGCAATCGCCACATTGCCTGCCCGATAAGCATTCATAAGCCCAGGCACGCCAAGCAGCGAATCAGGCTGAAAAGCAAGCGGGTCGAGAAACTCATCGTCAAGCCGGCGATAAATAACGTCTACCTGCCTTAGGCCTCTCAGGTCACGAAGATAAATCTTATGATCCTTATAGACGAGATCCCGTCCTTCAACCAAATGAATACCTAGCTGCTGCGCCAGAAAGGTATGCTCATAATAGGCCGAATTATAAGCTCCCGGCGTCAAGAGAACAATGAACGGGTCACGCTTGCCCGATGGCGCCAGACTGCGAAGCGAGCTTAGAAAAACATTCAGGCTCCGTTCAATATCAGCCACACGGCTGGACAGATACAAATCAGGAAACAGCTCGCTCATCAGGCTTCGGCCTTTGTACAGGTAAGAGAAGCCCGACGGTGTGCGCAGATTATCCTCAAGAACGTAGTATTTCCCCTTCTCATCGCGGATGAGGTCGATGCCGGATGCCGTCATGTAGATGTCCTGCGGCACATCAAGCCCTGCCATCTCAGGCCTGAAATATTTGTTGCCGACAATCATCCCCCTGGGTACAACCCCGTCCTTAATAATTCTGCCCTCATGATAAATATCGCGGATAAAAGCGTTCAGCGCCGTCACTCGCTGCTTCATCCCTCGTTCAATCTCCTCCCATTCATGCTTGGGAATAATGCGCGGAATATAATCAAACGGAATCGTCCGCTCAAGCGGTTCGGCCTGATTGTGCGCATATAGCGTAAAAGTAATGCCTTCCTCCATCATGCGCTGCTGGAGGGTCGCATGCTTGGCAGCAAGCTCAGACGGCTTCAGACGGCCGAATAGCCGATGAACACCTTCATAATGCGTCCGTACCGATGACTCCTTGTCGAACATTTCATCATAGAAGGATTGTGAATCATAGGAATGAAATTGCGAATGCGCCGCCATGGACATGTCAACCGCCCCCAAAGCCATAATGTCAACTTAATGTAATATAGATGTTATATAATGTTCGGATTTTGCACTTCATTTTCGTTAAACCTTGAGTTATGTTACCTGAATCATACCTAATAACGATTTATATGTCAACTTATCTAACATTAAAACCACAAAAAACAAGGCCGATATCTATCAGCCTTGTTCTGTCGTCTAATCGCAACAGCTTCGCCGCTTAAAGTCCCTTCAGATCATTCGATATTTTCTCAATCGTATGAACGAAGGAAGCCAGCTCTTCTGATCTCGCAGCCTGATCTCTTGCCTGATCAGACGTTTGCTGTGATTCCTTGCGGACATGACTTACCTTGTTCTCAATCTGCTCCAGCCGCTCTTGAATACTCCCCATCGCCTCTCGCGACGAAGCTGCGAGCTTGCGCACCTCATTGGCAACAACCTCGAATCCTCTGCCCTGCTCACCTGCGCGAGCAGCCTCTATCGCCGCATTCAAACCAAGCAGGTGAGTCTGATCGGCAATACGCTTAATGAGAACCCCGACCTCGCCTATGGAATCCATATCCTCCTTCAGCTCGCCAAGCAAGCTATGCGAATTGTCCTGCGATTCTGCCGTCAACACAGCCGATTCTGCAATGGAGCGAGCGCTTTCATCCAACTCCACAATCATGCCGGCCAAATCCTGAACGGCTTGCGTTACAGATTGCAGAACACGCTTGCGTTCCTCAGCAAGCTGTCTCATCTCCTCCTGCTCCAGCTCCTCATAAGCTTCCAATACAAGCTGCGAATCGAAGTTGAACATTTTGGATAGGGCATGCATAATCGCTGTCCATTTATCGGGCAATGATTGTTGGAAAATTTGAGTCGATATATCCAAATAAATCATATAGGAGCCCAAGTACCAGTCCGTCGTCAAACCAATTCTGGAATGAACCGCTCCGACCCGAATCCGATTCTGGATAAACACCTCATCAATCACACCCTCTGTTAACGACATCCAGTAGACGCGCATCGTCTCCTTCAGCCGTTCAATCGTGCTGAATTTGGTTATGATTGCATTCAACTCTGGCTGCTGCACGACCCGCGCATAGAATCGGTCAACAACCTCATGACATACCTCTTTGAAAATTCCGCGATGCTGCGCCAACAGCGACAGATCCGCTTCAGTAATTCCGGTAAAATCGAGCTGTCTCTTACGTTCCGTTGAAATCTGAATCATGCTGTCTGTTGTCCCCCTCAATTCCTATACTTAAAGAAAGTAATATAGAAACATTATCGACAAATTGCATACAAACCTTTACCTTTTATGAGCAATTGTACGCAAACGTTCATAATCCCGCCCCATCCTTGATACATAACGCAAGACATTGTATATTCCATAGCGGCTGCGCTGGATTCCCGAATGAGATGATTCACCTTCCTCTGATTGGCGGCCGAGACCGTTGCATAGAAATGCTCGTCTCCGCCGTCATGCTCATTGAAATACACCTTGCGATCCACAGCATCGAAGCGAACGGCTTTATTCATATTAATAATCGCATTCCGGTCAATTAGCTCGAAGCCCAAGTCTCCGAACAAGCCCACCAGCTCCCGTGTCGTCTGCGGGAAGCGATACGCAGCTCCGTCCGCAGTAATAAACAGCGGTCCTTCCTTTCTCGGCACGATCATGCAAACCTCCTCGATATTCACCTCTGCCCTCTCACCCGCTGCATCCAACATATACATATCCGCCACCCCCATTGCCAGAGTCAGAGCGCCAACCATTCACGCCCACACCCCAAACAAGAACTTATGTTCCTATTATATCCCCCTTCTCTTGCTATTTCTACACCTTTCCCCCCTGCGTCTCCTTCAATTCAGCCGAACGAATTTCCCCTTCCAAACTGCACAGCACAAAAAACGATGCTGTGAACACATCTGTGTTCTACAGCATCGCTTCAGCCAATCCCTGCTTCAATCAACGGTTGAGCAAGCTCCCGACATAACGAAGAAGTTCATTGGAGCAGACCGAGCAATAGCCATGCTCATCCATCAGCCGCTTCGTCACCTCATTGATCCGTTTCAGCTGCTTCTCGTCCGGCGTTTTGGTGGACGTTGTAATCTTCACAATATCCTTCAAATCCGCGAACAGCTTCTTCTCGATCGCCTCGCGCAGCCGCTCGTGGCTGGCGTATTCAAACTTCTTCCCTTTGCGTGAATAAGAAGAGATTCGGATCAATATTTCTTCCCGGAACGCCTTCTTTGCATTCTCAGAAATACCGATCTGCTCCTCAATAGAACGCATAAGCCGTTCATCCGGGTCCATCTCCTCGCCTGTCAGCGGGTCTTTGATCTTCGCCCAGTTGCAATACGATTCAATATTGTCCAAATAGTTCTCGAACAGCGTTCTCGCCGATTCCTCAAATGAATAAACAAAAGCCTTCTGAATTTCCTTCTTCGCCAAGCCGTCATACTCCTTGCGGGCGATGGATATAAAGTTCAAATACCGTTCCCGCTCATCCTTCGTAATGGACGGATGCTGATCCAGGCCTTCCTTGAGTGCGCGCAGCACATCAAGCGCATTGATGCACTGCAGATCCTGCTTAATAAGAGCGCTGGAAATCCGATTGATGACATAGCGGGGATCAATGCCCGACATCCCCTCTTCAATGTACTCGCTCTGCATCTCCTTCAGATCGGCTTCCTTATAGCCCTCCACTTCCTCACCGTCATACATCCGCATTTTCTTCACCAAATCCATACCCTGCTTCTTCGTTTCCTTCAATCGGGTCAGAATAGAGAATATAGCGGCGGCTCGAAGCGCATGCGGCGATATATGAATATGCTTCATATCGCTCTGGCCGATCAGCTTTGTATAGATCTTCTCTTCCTCCGACACCTTCAAATTATAAGGGATCGGCATGACGATCATCCGCGACTGCAGCGCTTCGTTCTTCTTGTTGCTGATAAAGGATTTGTACTCCGATTCATTCGTATGCGCAATAATGAGCTCATCTGCCGAAATAAGCGCGAATCGGCCCGCCTTGAAATTCCCCTCCTGGGTTAGCGAGAGCAGGTTCCACAGAAACTTCTCATCGCATTTCAGCATCTCCTGGAATTCCATCAAACCGCGATTCGCCTTGTTCAGCTCGCCGTCAAACCGATAAGCGCGCGGATCAGATTCAGAGCCGAATTCCGTTATCGTCGAGAAATCAATGCTGCCCGTAAGATCAGCAATATCCTGAGACTTCGGATCGGAAGGACTGAAGGTACCGATACCGACACGGCTTTCCTCAGAGATAATGACACGCTCCACCATAACGTTCTCAATATTGCCGCCAAACTCTGTGCGCAGCCTCATCTGACAGGATGGACATAAGTTGCCCTCTATACGTACGCCCAGCTCCTTCTCCGCTTCCGAACGCAGCTCATGCGGAATCAAGTGAAGCGGTTCCTCGTGCATGGGACAGCCCTTTATCGCGTAGACCGCGCCTCGCTCTGTTCTTGAGAACTGTTCGAGACCGCGTTTAAGCATCGTGACAATCGTTGATTTCCCTCCGCTGACCGGTCCCATCAGCAGCAATATTCGTTTGCGGACATCAAGACGACGAGCCGACGAATGAAAATATTCCTCCACCAGCTTCTCGACCGAACGATCCAGACCGAAGATTTCCTGCTCAAAAAACTTATACTTCTTATTACCGCCTTCCTCAGTCACCCCGTAAGACTCGATCATTTCATAGACACGAGCATGCGCAGTCATAGCTGGAGCCGGATCTCTTTTCAACATTTCGATGTATTCCTTGAACGTGCCGGTCCACCCAAGCTTCTCGCTTTCCGCCTTGTACGCCGATATTCTCTTCAAAATGTCCATGCCGTACCTCCTCCCGATACTAGCAGCTTCCACGCAACCATATGCCGTGCGGATAACCATCTATCAAACCATCCATCCAGCGATGCTGCTCGATAAATTGTTGAAGTACTACATTTCTATGCGTGTTCGCTCCGATAATTGCCCTATATTTTCGACGACAATTCCCCATAATTCGCACTTCCAGCACAAATTACGACCAAGCGGAGCATGACAGGCCCTCCGCTTCCAGACGGTCAACAGCCGCAGCGGAATATGATATACTTTGCTAAGAAAGGAGCGCTTGCAGGTGGCAGTCAATCACGAAACTGAGCTATATCAACCGATTAAGCAATATTTTGAAGCGCAGGGCTATGAGGTCAAGAGCGAAATTATGCATTGCGACCTTGTCGCGATACACCCCGATAGCGGCGAAACGGTGCTTGTCGAGATGAAGAAGACCTTCACCCTATCCCTGCTGCTGCAGGGCATCGAACGACTGCGGCTGAGTGGTCAGGTGATGCTTGCGATCGAACGCAATCGGAAGAAGAGCGGCGCTCACAACCAACGATTCGGCGATCTGACCGAGCTCTGCCGCATGCTGGGGCTTGGCCTGATGACCATCACCTTCTTCAAGACCAAGGCGCCAGTCATTGAGCTGCTCTGCCAGCCAGGAGATCCGCCCATTCGCGGACAACGGCGCAAGCGTCAAACTCGACTATTGAATGAATTTCGAGAACGAAGCGGCGATTACAATATAGGCGGCAGCACAAGGCGCAAGCTGGTCACCGCTTACAGAGAGAAAGCGCTGCGGATCGCTTGGGCGCTTCATACGAACGGTCCACTGGCTCCTCGCAAGGTGGCAGAGCTGACAGGAGTTGCCCGTGCGCCCCAAATCCTTCAGCAGGATTATTACGGCTGGTTTCTAAGAGTCCAACGAGGCATCTACCATTTGAAGGCTGACGGCGAGCTGGCCGTTGCCGAATACGCCGCTATCATTAATAGCTGGGCGGGGGCGGAATCTCCGGAGGCAAATCAGCGAGCGAAGGAATGATCGGCGGCCTTATTCCCATCTTACAGTGTAAATTTAATAAAGCTGTCCCATTAGCAGATTAACTGCTGATGAGACAGCCTTGTCCATATCCCGAACCTCTGCGAAGCTCCTATCACCCTCATTACTCTGATGGTTTAAACACATCCACCTCATTCAATAGATAGGAATCTCCCGATCTAATGAACTCAACATAAGCGATATAGTCAGAGCCTTTATGATAATAATAGAATTGCGCTGCCGAATCATCCTTGGCGTATTCAACAGAGACAAGCTTTCCCAAGCTAATGTTTGACAATTGCTTGACTTCTTCACTCCATGCGTCAGAAGCATACTCATTCTCAGCCTCGTCCTGGCTGTCGAGTGCCAAACGGTCAACCATCGCTTTTTCAAACAATTCTTTATTCGCTTTGCGACCGCTCAATTCATCAGATGCGCTTCTCTCGACAACCATGCTATCGATAACCGTTTCCATTTCCGCGCTATCCTTTTCTCTCAGCATAGCACCGAACGCTTTAACGACATCAACCATTTGAGCCTTTAGTTCTCTCGCTGCAAGATTTTCGTCGAAATCCTCATCGAGCCGAGTCAAGTATTTCTCCGCGGACTCATCCTCGAAGCTCTCCTCCCGCAATGAATTTTTCAAGGATGCCTGCCCGATCTCATCAACATCAATCAGGTATTGGAAGGAATCCTCAATGAAATCAAAATCCGCTGAGCCTATGATCGAATCAACGACCTCGCCGTACCTGTCCACGAAGAATAATGAAGGGAAGCCCGCATGACCGTAATAATTGTAGTATTCATCCTTTTTGTCCACCAGAACAGGGTAAGTGATCTCATGCTTGTCGATATATGCTGCAACTTCCTTATATTCATCTCGATTAATAACATTTATGCCATAGACGTTCACCTTGTCCCTGTATTTCTCCTGGAGCTCTACCAATTTCGGCGCATCCTCATTGCAATAAGGACACCACGATGCAAAAAACAACAAAACCGTAGGCTTGTCACTGTAAAACACCTTATGTACGACATGATCCATTCCTGTCAGCTCGATATCCGGCGTCGTTTTCTTCGGAATCGGTTTGGTCAGCGCTGCGGATGAGCTTAATGCCCCTTTGCCACCCTCTTTGAGGGGCGCATATGTCGGCTTCTCATAGCTGGCAATCAAATAAATCGCCATGCACAGAATCCCCAATATAATAATAATCGTCACTTGTTTCTTGGAAATATGCATGTTTGACTACTCCCTCTTGTTATGGTCACGGCAAAAAATGACTTATAAAAAAACTGGTATCCGCCTCATAACAAGGAAGATACCAGATGCCTTCACATTCGTGGAATGAATGGCTAGCAGCGAGCTACAAACTCGCTCACAGCCTCAGCAAATCGTCTTATGCCGAGCTCCATCACTTCACCCTGCGTATAAGTAAAATTCAGCCGCGCCGTATTGCGCTGCGGCTCCTCCGCAAAGAAAGGCGCGCCCGGCACAAATGCAACGCCTTTTGTTACCGCACAGCGAAGCAGCGCCTCTGCATCCAATCCTTCCGGCAGCTGCATCCATAGGAACATGCCGCCCTGCGGCTCTACCCATGTTATATCCGGCAAGCTTTCACGCAGCAGCTTCTGCATATGCTGCATTCGTGCGCCATAATTATCGGCAATCTTGCGGATATGCGCATCAAGCGGGAAGTGGCGAAGCAACTGATCCAATGTCTGCTGGTCCAGCGAGCTGGAATGCAGGTCTGCAGCCTGCTTCGCCTTGGCCATCATTGCAACGACACTGCGATCCCCCATTGCCCAGCCCGTTCGGAGCGCAGGAGCTACCGTCTTCGAGAATGTGCTCGTATAGAGCACCCCGCCTACTTTCGCTTGCTCTGCCAAGGAGAATAAAGTTGGGAAATTCGCGTTGATATCAAATTGGATTTCACCGTAGGGGTCATCCTCCAGTATCGGCACACCATATCGCGCGCATAGATCAAGCAGACCTTTACGACGCTCCAAGCTCCAGACTCGGCCTGTTGGATTGCTGAAAGTCGGAACGACATATACCATTCTGGGCTGATGCTCACGAATAAGCCGCTCCGCCTCCGACATCACCATGCCGTCCTTGTCACTTTCGACCGCAATAACGCGAAGTCCGCTGAAGCTGAATACTTGAAGACATGCCAGATAAGTCGGATTCTCTACCAGCACTACATCTCCAGGCTCAGTCATAACCCGAATGATCAGATCAATCGCCTGCTGGGAGCCAGTCGTTAGAATCATTTCATCCGGCGCAACCGTCATCCCCTTCTCTGCCATTCGCTGGCACAGCTGTTCCCGCAGAGGCAAATATCCTTCTGTCAGCCCGTATTGCAGCGAGCCCTTGCCCTCCGTGAATACGCGGTCGGCCGCTTCACGCACCGCCTCTATAGGAAATAACTCTTCCGCAGGCAGACCGCCCGCAAATGAAATAATTTCGTTCCCTTGCGTCAGCTTCAAAATATCCCGAACAACTGAGGATTGAAGAGCTTCTACCCGTCTCGCAAACCGATACTCCACCTTACGTTCGCCTCCTCTATTTCATAAGACATATTTTACGCTCAAAAGGGTGAAGGGGCAACAGTCTGATTATGCCGACTCTATATTGAAATTTGGCTATGTAAGAATCCCGTCATCAGGTTGTTATTTGCTTGCCTGATTGCACTTTCTTATCAGTAACGAAAGCTAATGCATGCATTTCGGGAATGCATACGTTAGCCCCGACGTTAACATTAAGGAAGGAATGATGATATATGGCAGCAGGTCACAATAATGTTGCAGCAGTCGGTACTAGCGCTTCAAATGCATACTTCACCAAAAGCTTTCTTAGTTCGTATAGCCAGGGCGTTTCACATGCTCAGGTAGTCATTCTTAAAGACAATCTGAGAACCTACAGAAAAAGCACTCCTTCCGATCTTTGGACGGGAATTGCGTCTTTGTCCGGCAATACATCCCCTTTATTCGATGCCGACACAGGAGCGAATCTAGCCGTTTTCCAAAGAAACGAGGACTTGATTACAGATGGCATTTATGGTGCAGCTTCGCGAAATGCGATGCACCGGACAATCGGCCTTTCTTCAAAAGGCTGGGTAAGGGTCCTCAAGTCCGCTCCAGGCTACATGAATTACAATGACACGCCAAACGGATTGGCCGCAGATGCCGCATATAAGCTCGACTACAGTTGGGTAACGAGCACGACTAGAGATACGCTGCATGCTTTGGGGTATGACTTCTATTTGAACACCGGCAAAAAAATCGAGGTGAATGATGCTTCGCTAATTGACGGCGTACAGTCACCCGAGCACTCGACCCATAAATCCGGAAAAGAAATGGATATTCGAAATAATCGGATGACAGCTGCACAAGAAAAAAAATGGCTTGAACTATGTATCGCACACTCTAATGTTAAAAGAATCATCTTTCATACCAAGCATGGACTAACCTCAGGAAAAGTTGTTATTGATGCCCATCATCAGGATCATTTCCATATCCATACATGCAATTAACGTTCCTCTATTCTTTCCGAAATAACGGAACTCCATTATGTAACCAACCGTTTTATTGCTCCTCAGCAA
This sequence comes from Paenibacillus plantiphilus, assembly GCF_927798095.1. Taxonomy (GTDB): domain Bacteria; phylum Bacillota; class Bacilli; order Paenibacillales; family Paenibacillaceae; genus Paenibacillus_Z; species Paenibacillus_Z plantiphilus. Next base: position 50,706 of record NZ_CAKMMF010000001.1, read on the forward strand.
AAATATATCGTTTCGAACCCCTCCAGCCTCGCCATTAATCGGTCGCGGCTACTAGAGCCCATGCTGGGCGCACGCAAAAAATGACCATCCATTCTCACGCGAATGGATGGTCATCCCGGCATGCTGCCTCATCCGTTGTAAAACGGTATAGAGAGTGGCCCGATCAGCCTTTGTTGAAGCGATAACACGCTATTTCCTGCTTACGATGTGGCAGCCTCCCTCTAATTTTGATAAATGCGAATATGAAATATAGTCGGCACCGCCTGGTACGTAAATTCGTCAGAAATATATCCTGCGACGAATTTATTTATAGCACAAAATTTATCACTACAAAGAGTATCTTTGTACAGCATAAAAAAAATCAATATAGGCCATGCAATAAGTAGGATATAAATAATTAACTCGGAAATCATGCTCTATCACCTCAAACTCGTACGACTAGCATGCTACAATCTATGAATCATTTAAACGCTACATTATGAAGAAATTTTTGTTATGCTTATCGTTAATGTATTCACCAAATAACTGTAACATCCCTTGAATTCAGTGTAACAACTTGTTCACAACTTTGCGCATTTTCTTTTTCAACCTACTTGGGTATAATAAAAGGGTGTATGGGAGGTGTGCAGAATGACAATTAACTTTCTAATCATAACGACGGTTACAGTACTGTTCCTCGTCGCTATTCTCACTTCGTCCTACAATGACGATAAGACCAAAGGACTTTAATCCTCACAAAAAAAGCTTCCAGCGATTTATAATCACTGGAAGCTTTTTTTGCGTCATGGAACTAGTTGCGACGCAGTTGGTACATATCGCTCATACATTCGGAACAAAGATAACGCTCTTTAAATTCGCTAACTTCATTTATGGACCCACAAAACACGCAACGCGGACGGTAACGCTCCAAAATGATATGGTCACCCTGGACAAGAATTTCCACGGGGTCGCCTTCATTCATCTGATATCTTTTGCGCAGCGATTTGGGCAATACGATACGGCCCAGTTGATCGACTTTGCGCACTACTCCAGCCGGTTTCAAAAACTTCACCTCTCCTGTGTCTATGATATGCAAGTCAGATACGAAACCATTGCACGTATAAGTTTCGCTAGGTAGCTCCATTTTCCTTCCCCGTCTTTAGATTTTCTTAATATCCTGCAACAATGAACCTATGTAGCTGGGGAAGGTTTCCTCTACTAGCGAGATCTTGAACCAATTCGCGCATTCCGCAGCATCCGCTCCATACCCTATTACCCACATCACCTAAACCTTTAAACAAGAGAATGAAGGAGAATGCAATTTTACTCCAGGCTGAAAAAATCATTCTGTCTCAACGCTTCATAAATAACAATCGCCGCAGAATTGGACAAATTAAGCGACCTCACCTTGTCCGTCATCGGCAGCCGGATGCAAGTATCGGGATGCGCATCCAGAATGGATTGCGGCAGCCCCTTCGTTTCTTTCCCGAATACGAAGAAATCACCATCCTCATACGCATGCTCACAATATCGTTTGGATGAGCGCGTGCTTGCACAGAAAAACCTGCCCTCTGGATACAAGTCGCGCAGCTCCTGAAACGAATCATAATAATGAATATTAACCGCATGCCAATAGTCAAGACCAGCCCGCTTGAGCGTTCGGTCATCCGTATTGAATCCCAGCGGGCGCACCAGATGAAGATGCGTTCCCGTTGCCGCGCAAGTACGCGCTATATTTCCCGTATTGGCCGGTATTTCCGGTTCAACAAGCACAATATGCAAGGACATTAATTCGCTGCACCTCTTCCTTATAAGACGCCTGATTAAAAAGGCTGCCAATCGCAACAATTTTACACAGGTTTAACGTACCCTTAATCTAGTGAATAATGTTGCTTGCCATAATAGAACCAATATCATACCTAAAAGGAGAACAGGAACGATGAAAAAGAAAATTTTAGTAGTCGATGACGAGCCTTCCATCTCCATGCTTATAGAGTTCAACCTGAAGCTGGCTGGCTATGAGGTCCGCTGCGTTCATGACGGCGAGGCTGTGTTCGATATGCTCAAGCCCTTTCGCCCCGATCTCATCGTTCTGGATCTGATGCTGCCCAAGATGGATGGCATTCAAGTATGCCGCGAGCTGCGCAAACAGAATAATGCCGTCCCCATCATCATGCTTACTGCGCTGCAGGATGTAACAGACAAGATCGCAGGACTTGATAATGGCGCAGACGACTATATGACCAAGCCATTCTCCCCGCAAGAGCTGCTGTCGCGGATTCAGGCTATCTTCCGACGCATCCAGTCGCTCCCTGGCTCCAGCGATAATATTGTCCATGCTGTCGGACGGCTCAGCGTACTCACCGATCAGCGCGAAGTAAGAGTTGATGGCGCAGAGGTTGAATTGACGCCCAAGGAGTTCGAGCTGCTGCTGTTCCTATGCCGCCACCGCGGCAAAGTGCTGAGCCGCCAGCAGCTGCTGCATGGCGTTTGGGACTACCATTTCCTTGGAGATACGCGCATTGTCGATGTGCACATCAGCCACTTGAGAGACAAAATTGAGCGCAATGCCAGGACGCCTGAATATATTATGACCGTTCGCAATGTCGGCTACAAGCTGACCGGGCCAAACGCGGTCGACTCCTCGTTCGCATAACCTGCCAATCATTCACCATGCAGAAGACCGCCGGACCTTCCTCACAAGAGAAGGTCCGGCGGTCTTCTTACTTAGTTAGCTGCTAATCCTTGCAAAATTTTCGATCCCTTAACCATTGCGTTTCTGGAAATCGCTCATAAACTCCGCAAGCGCCTTGCAGCTCTCTAATGGAACCGCGTTATAAGTGGATGCGCGCAAGCCGCCTACACTGCGATGGCCCTTCAACCCAACAAAACCCTGCTGCTCGGATTCCTTAATGAACAGCTTCTCCAGCTCTTCATCATGAATTCTGAACGTAATGTTCATCCGCGAACGGCTTGCCGGGTCGGCAAAACCACGATAGAAGCCGCCGCTGCCATCAATCAGATTGTAAATCAAATTTGTTTTGTCCTCATTATATTGTTCAACAGCAGCAACGCCGCCTTTACCTTTCACCCATTTGAGCATTTGACCGACCATATAGATCGCAAAGGATGGCGGTGTATTATAAAGCGAGTTGTTCTTCACATGCGTATCATAACGAAGCATCGTCGGAATCGTCTTCGGGCTCTCAGATACAAGATCCTCACGCGCAATAACAATGGTTACACCCGATGGACCCAGATTCTTCTGAGCACCCGCATAAATAAGGCCGAATTTGTTAATATCAACAGGGCGGCTCAGAATATCACTCGACATATCGCTGATGAGCGTTACATCACCTGTATTCGGAAATTCCTTGAATTGCGTTCCTTCAATTGTCTCGTTCGAGGTGACATGAAGATAAGCTGCATTCGCAGGAATTTCAATATCGCTAAGACTTGGCATCCGGTTGAACTTATGCGCTTCAGATGAGGCTGCTACAGCCGTTTCGCCGATCAGCTTGGCTTCCTTCAGCGCTTTGTCAGCCCAGCTGCCAGTCATCACATAAGCGCCGACTTGACCGGCTTTAAGCAGGTTCATCGGAATCATTGCGAATTGCGTGCTCGCTCCTCCTTGCAGAAACATGATTTTGTAATTGTTCGGAATTTGGAACAATTCTGTTAGAAGCTCTTGTGACTCATTGTTCACTTTTTCAAAGATGCTGCTGCGATGGGACATCTCCATAATAGACATTCCCGCACCTTCGAAGTCGACAAATTCCTCTTGAGCCTTCTGCAATACTTCCAATGGAAGCGCAGCAGGTCCCGCATTAAAGTTGAATGCTCGTTTCGTCACAGTCACTCACTCCAGTCTTCTATTTGCATATGGATATGATAGCAATTTTAGAGGTTTGCATCAAGTAGGAAAAGTCGAACGCTTCCAACTTTAACAAACATAATATTCGGTTTTTTATCTATTCCCCGCTTCAAGTCATGCAGCCTGCGAACAAATGGAAAGCGAGCTCCCCCTAAGGAGAACTCGCTGAAAGTTGAATAATCGAAGAATAATTAGCAGTCGAAGTACAGACCATACTCATAAGGATGAACACGGATTGCAACAGCTTTTGCTTCTTGACGTTTAACAGCAACATAGTTCTGAATGAACTCTTCAGTGAACACATCGCCTTCAGTCAAGAATTCGAAGTCAGCTTCCAAAGCGTCAAGCGCCTCGTCCAGCGTACCTGGAACCGAACGAATTTCTTTCTTCTCTTCGTCGGACAATTCATAGATGTTTTTGTCGAAAGGACCGTAGCCAAGCGCACTAGGATCCAATTTTTTCTTAACGCCATCAAGACCTGCAAGCAGCATCGCTGCGAAGCAGAGGTAAGGGTTAGCTGTGGAGTCCGGCGTACGGAACTCAATGCGGCAGCCCTTAGGCGTAACAGCAGCTACTGGAATACGGACTGCAGCGGAACGGTTTCCTTTGGAGAATACGAGGTTAACCGGTGCTTCGTAACCAGGCACGAGACGTTTGAACGAGTTCGTGGACGGGTTCGTCAAAGCGATCAAAGCTGGTGCATGGTGCAAGATACCGCCGATATAATGCATAGCCATCTCACTCAGGTTAGCGTAAGCGCCTTTCTCGTAGAACAATGGCGTGTCACCATTGAAGATCGAGGAGTGAACATGCATGCCGCTGCCGTTGTCGCCGAAAAGCGGCTTAGGCATGAACGTTGCTACTTTGCCGTATTGGCGAGCAACATTGTGAATAATATATTTATATTTCAACAGGTTGTCAGCCGTTTTGGTCAACGTGTCGAAACGGAAGTTAATTTCTGCTTGACCAGCTGTAGCAACCTCATGGTGATGACGCTCAACGCGAAGGCCTGTTTCTTGCATCAGGCGAACCATTTCGCTGCGGATATCTTGCTGGGAGTCAACAGGAGCTACTGGAACGTAGCCGCCTTTAACGCCAACTTTGAATCCAAGGTTGCCGCCTTCTTCTTTACGTCCTGTATTCCAAGCCGCTTCCTCGGAATCAACCGAGAAGAAAGAAGAATTCATTGTGCTGTCATAACGAACATCGTCGAAAATGAAAAATTCGGATTCAGGTGCGAAGAATGCTGCTGTACCGATTCCGGAAGTTTGCAGATATTCTTCTGCTTTTTGAGCGATGCTGCGTGGATCACGCTCATAGCGAGCGCCATCTGGCGTATGAATGTTACACATTATGTTAAGAGTCGGGTGATCCGTGAAAGGATCGATGAAGACGGATTCCGTATCCGGCATCATTACCATGTCGGACTCTTCAATACCACGGAAGCCTACGATTGAGGAACCGTCGAATGCTACACCATTTACGAAAGTGTCACTGTCGACCTCTGTCGAAGGAAGAGTAATGTGATGCGCGCGACCCCCCAGGTCTACGAAACGAAAATCTACAAATTGGATGTCATTTTCTTTAATTGTGTTTAAAACTTTTTCTACTGACATTGATTTTTTCCTCCATTTCCGAACGTTTGCGATGTATTGAACAGTTATTGTTCAAGTTTTGCACTAAACTATGTCGTTATTATAAAATTTCGGCTCAACAATCGTCAATAGCTATGTCAGGTATTTTTTAAGGGAGCTGTGAGGTATCTTCACATATTTGTTGAATTATTCGAACAACCCTGCCAAAAATAGATATAAAACAGCCGCAGGCCTTGAAGATCAAGGTGACTGCGGCTGTTTCCCATGTTAGGTTTGGTTGAATCAAAATGTCTTATTTTATCCATGTTGCGAATCGCTCCGCTTGCTCCTTTGGCGTATCAAAACGTTTGCCAACCAAATTTCCAAGCTGCTCAAGCTCCTTGAGCAATTTGGCAAATTGATCCGGGAACAGTGATTGTACACCGTCCCCCGTCATGGAATTGTCCGGATCAGTATGCATTTCGATGATCAGCCCGTTCGCTCCTGCTGCAACCGAAGCTTTGGCCATCGGCTCAACAAGCTCGCGACGTCCTGTTCCATGACTTGGATCAGAGATGACCGGAAGATGGCTAAGCTGTTGAAGCACTGGTATGGCCGCCAAATCCAGCGTATTGCGCGTGTACGTCTCGAATGTGCGGATACCGCGCTCGCAAAGCATAACGTTCGGATTTCCGCCAGCGAGAATATATTCGGCCGCATTGAGGAATTCATCATATGTAGCGCTGAATCCGCGCTTGAGCAGCACCGGCGTCTTGATTGTTCCGAGCTTGCGCAGCAAGTCGAAATTTTGCATATTGCGTGTTCCGACCTGTAAAATATCGGCATACTCCGCGCACACATCGACGTATTCCGGCGTCATAACCTCTGTGATCGTCAACAGGCCATGCTTCTTGCCTGCTTCCGCCATCATAACGAGTCCCTCTACACCGATCCCTTGGAAGCTGTAAGGTCCTGTCCGTGGCTTGAATGCGCCTCCGCGAAGAACCTGACCGCCAGCTGCCTTTACCAGCCGAGCGATCTCGTCGATTTGCTCCGGTGATTCCACCGCGCAGGGTCCGCCCATAATGACAAGATGCTTGCCTCCCATCTTCACACCTTTAACTTCGATGACCGTATCGTCAGGATGGAAGTCGCGGCTTGCAAGCTTGTAGGACTTCGATATTTTAACGACGCTCTCTACACCCTTCAATTGGCGCAAATGCTCGACCAGCGTTGGCTCGGCTTGGCCGATAATACCGATAACCGTCCGATCCGTGCCCCGTGATACATGTGCTTGATTGCCGGCCTTCTCAATCTGCTCGACAATCTCATTAATTCTCTCTTCCGTTATGTTGCTGTTCGTAATGGCTATCATTATCAACACTCCTCTTGAGTTTCATTATAGTTATCCATGTTTGCTTTCGCGCTTCTACGCTGTTTAGCTTCTTCGCTGCTTTGCTTCTTCGCTTCTTTGCTTTTTAGCTTTTATGCTTTTAATCGCTAAAGCAAATATACATGAAAAATCCGACCTCGTCAAGAGATCGGATTCAAATAAATTATTCCAACGCTGCCCGTGCCGCAATGCCGCTACGCTTCTGCCTGCGCTTCTCCCTTCTTTTCTCCGCCATATAATGAATAGCGAATCGAACAGGAAAGTAGAACAGAAACCCCAGCAGCAGACCATCAATTGTCCCTCCGACAATTAGCTTCATGTTGACAAGCAGAGCATGATCCAACCAATGAGGGGCATACGGAATATGCGGGTTCAGCTTATCCGATAGAATCCATCCGCCAACAATCGTGTTGACGAAGGCAATGGGCAAGTAAATGATCTTGCCTGCAACGAAACCGATCAATGCGCCTGTCAAGCTGGCGCGAAGCCAATACACAAGCGGGAAAATAAGAAAAAAGGCCAGTCCATATGTCGGCAATGTAATCATCTCAATAGCAATACCGATCGCGAAGCCAAGCGCAACGAATGAAGGACCGCCAGGCGCTCTCATCAGTTCTGTATATTTAAGCTTCAGCCATCTCTTGATGTTGCGCGGCTTGTTTAAGCTTTTCATAGGAGTGCGCTCCTTCTACACCGTCGACTTCTTGCGGAGAGTCGGCAGCAGCTTGCTCATATTCACCGTTCTAATCGGCTCCCATGTCTCAGGCTTCTCATCATCATACTGTTCCAGATAGACGATAACTTCCTTCGTGAGCGGCGTAGGCGTAGAGGCTCCGGAAGTAACAGCAACACGCTGCTTGCCAATCAGCCACTCCCGCCTAATCTCGGAAACGTCTGCAACTCGGTAAGCCTTCACGCCTGCAATCTCCTCGGAAACCTGTGCCAGCCTGTTGGAATTATTGCTTCTTGGATCACCGACAACGATGCATAGTTCAGCTTGGCCAGCTTGCTCCGCTACCGCTTCCTGACGAACCTGTGTCGCCAGGCAAATCTCGTTGTGAATCTCTGCAGTCGGAAATTTGCTAAGCAGCCTGCTGATCAAATGCTTGATATCCCACTGGGACATCGTCGTCTGATTCGTAATAATGATCCGATCCGTAGGCAGCTTCAACAGGTCGATCTCTTCCTCTTTCTCCACCATATGCACATGCTCGGGAGCAATCCCTATAGCACCCTCCGGCTCGGGATGTCCCTTCTTGCCAATATATAGAATCTCGTAGCCTTCCGCTACCTTCTCCCGAATCAGATCATGAGTCTTGGTAACATCGGGACAAGTCGCATCCACAACCGTAAGTCCTCTGTCGCGCGCGCGTCTGCGCACCTCAGGCGATACGCCATGAGCAGTGAAAATAACGGTTCCGCTCTGGATCTGCTCCAGAATCTCCAGACGGTTCTCTCCATCAAGCGTAATAACGCCCTCTTCCTTAAAAGCGTCCGTTACATGGCTGTTATGCACAATCATGCCAAGTATATAAATAGGGCGCGGCAGATCAAGGTTCTTCGCTGTTTGCAGGGCAAGCACCATCGCATCTACGACGCCGTAACAATAGCCTCGCGGAGAAATTTTCACAATTTCCAATTCAGACACCTGCTTTCTCAAGCCGTAACTTGTTCAGGAAGGCATTCTCCTTCCCGCTCCAATCTATTATACCCCATTCGATTGGTGCTGGAAAGCAATCGGCAGCCACACAATAAATGTCGTGCCCACACCTTCCTTGGTCGTTACTTCGACTGAACCGCTATGCTCATCGATAATCCACTTGGCAATGGACAAGCCAAGTCCTGTACCGCTCTTCTGGCCACGCGATACATCTGCTCTGTAGAATCGCTCGAAAATATGCGGAATTTCGTCACTGTTCATACCGATCCCTGTATCTTTAATAACGATGCCCGCAGCCTCGGATGAACGAAGCGAGCCAAGCTCAACATAACCCGATTCTGTATATTTGAACGCATTCTCAATGAAAATAAAAAGCAGCTGCCTGAGATAATCGCCATGCGCGTTCACCTCCACACCCTCCAGCTCCTTCAAATCTCCGATTCGCCATTCCGCGCTTCTCGGCAGCAATTGCGCTCTGCGGGCGACGTCCTCAACAAGCGGCAGAAGCTGCTGCTGCCGCTTCTCCATCTCATAGCCGGCATCGGCGCGAGCCAGCGCAAGCAGATCGTTGACAAGGCCGCTCATCCGTTTTGCTTCATCCGCGATATCCTGCATCGCTTCGCGCGTTAATACAGTTCGCTGCACTATCCCCTCTTTGTTCTCAGCATGAGATTCATTCCTAAATCCGTCCAGCTCGCCTTGACCGCCCATCAGCTCCAATGAAGGCAGCCACATTCTTTCCAGCAATTCAATATTGCCCCGAATCGTGGTCAGCGGCGTACGCAGCTCATGCGATGCGTCCGATACGAACCTTCTCTGCGCTTTGTATAGCTCATCCAAACCATTATAGGTAAGCTCCAATCGCCCCAGCATGCCGTTGAGCGTATCTGTAAGCCGGCCCATCTCGTCATTTGGTCCTTCCCGAGGTATGCGAACACTCAGATCAGAGCCATGCTGAATCTGGTTCGTCGCTCGAATAACCCCTTCAATAGGCCGCAAAGCCTGCCGCGCAAGAAAGAGGCCAATCGTGAAGGCGATCAGCACAACGCCAATCGATGCAAAAATAAGCGTCGTGCGCAGCTCATCCAGAAATTTGACCTGACTTCCCGTATAAGCGCCAACCTGCAGCAGCCCTACCGTTTCATTCGTCAATGGATTTACAATCGGAACCTGATAGACGACAAAAGGGTACTTGCCCGCAGTCAAATGCACATGCCCTTCTTCCTTTGTTGCTGGTTCTTTAAGATGCGGGTAAGGGAACTTCAGCTTGAGTGCAATCAGATTATCCGATCGGCGCATCACACCTTCTTTATAATTGACCAGTTGAATGAACATCTCCTGATCCTGAATCGTGTAAGGGTTGATCTTCAAATCCAGCCGGTCCCAGAAATCAAGCGAGGGTGTAACCTGGATTTGGAGCGCCTGCTCTTTGACACGCGCCTTGGGCTCGCTGAAAGTATTAAAATTAACGAATAAATAAATGGCAACGCCGAATGCGACCAAGGTGACAGCTAGCACAGCCGAATACCATAACGTAAGTCTAAGCCGAATCGACATCAGAGTCAGCTCCCTTCCGACCGCAGCACATAACCGGTGCCCCTTACAGTCTGTATCAGCCTCTTCCCGACGCCATCCTCCGTCTTCTGCCTGAGCATTGCAATATAGACTTCAAGCACATTGGATTCGCCGCTATAGTCGTAGCCCCATATTTTATCCATAATCGCGTCCCGTGTCAGCACTCTGCGTGGATTCTGCATGAATAAGAGCAGCAAATCGAACTCCTTGGCAGTCAGATCTACACGGCGACCCGAACGGATCGCTTCCCTCGAATCCAGATCCAGTGTCAAATCCTCGAATTGCAGCCTGCTGCTCGCCTCCTCCAGCTTATCAGACTTGCGGCGAAGCAGCGCCCGGACACGAGCAAGCAGCTCTTCAAGCGCGAAGGGCTTAACAAGATAGTCGTCCGCTCCAAGATCAAGCCCCTTGACCCGATCCTGAATATCATCCTTCGCGGTCAGCATAAGAATCGGGACGGTGCTTCCCCCTTCACGAACACGTCTGCACACTTCCCACCCGTCAACCTGCGGCATCATCACATCCAGAATAAGCAGGTCCGGATCGCTCATCAGCATCTGCTTGAGCCCTTCCAAGCCATTGTTCGCAATCGCCACCTCATACCCCTCGAATGCAAGACTGCGCCTAAGCAGCGAAGTGATCTTCTCATCGTCATCAACCACCAATATATGTTGTCGCAGCATCGTCAGCTTCCCCCATCTATCTTCATATCTCATTATTATCATAATTAATCTGCTATCATCATAGCACAAATGCATATCAAACAAGCTCTGTCTCAAAAGAGGACGAGTCCGCTGCCACTTATATCGTTTTCTTCAAGCATACACAGTCCGCTTAAGCGACGGTGCTGTCCCAATAGCAGAACCTGCTACTGGAACAGCACCGTAGACCTCACTAACAATATTATCCCAAATCATTTTTGTTGCCGATTTCCACAGTCAGATCCATCGCCTTCCCATTGCGATAGATGTTCAACACAACCTGATCGCCAACCTTCTTCGTCTGGATTTGCTCAATCAGCTTCGCGGTAGTCGCATATTTCGTACCATCCAGGCCAACGATGACATCGTATTGACGGAGGTCAGCCATGTACGCTGGCGATTTGAGCTGGACGCCTTGCACGATTGCGCCGCTCTTCTCCGGCAATCCGAGCTGCTTCACCATCTCATCCGTCACTTCTCCCAGGCTTGCTCCGATGTAAGGAGCCGGCGCTTTAGGAATCTCTTTGTTCGCTTTCAGGTTATCAAGATTCGCCAGAATCGTGCTTGTCGGAATCGCAAAGCCAATGCCTTGCGCCTGCGAGCTGACTGCCGTATTAATCCCGATTACTTCCCCCTTCAGGTTGAGCAGCGGTCCTCCGGAGTTGCCGGGATTGATGGATGCATCTGTCTGAAGCAGATGCTCGTACTTGCGTTCGCCCTGTTCATCCTGAATGCTGATTGGACGCTCCTTGGCGCTTAACACGCCAACCGTCACCGTATGATCAAATCCATAAGGATTGCCGATCGCCACAACCCAGTCGCCGATGTCAATCTGTTCAGAGCTTCCAAGAGACAAGGTCGGGAAATTCTCCCCCTCTACCTTCAGAACAGCAAGATCAAGATTATAATCCGCGCCGAGCTTCTTCGCTTTCAGCGGCTTGTCATACCCTTGAACCGTCACTTGAATTTCGGTTGCATCGCCAAGCACATGCTGGTTCGTCAAAATATAGCCGGTAGAGTCGAAGAAGAAGCCAGTTCCCATACCGCTAGGCACGAGTTGATTGCTGTCCGGGCTGCTTCCCGTATCGCCTGATTCCTCATCTCCAAAAAACTGACGGAAGAAAGGATCATCCAGCAGGCCTCTGTTGCCGCCTGCACTTCGCTGCTGGACCAGCGTTTCGATTTTGACAACAGCCGGGCTTGACTGCTCGAATATTTGAGCGATATTGTTGGGACGCACCACATCCGAAGCAGTGGATACTACGCCGTCATCACCAGCTTTGGCCCCGGTATTAACCCCTTGGGTCGTCGTCGTTGCTTGACCTAATGCCTGATCGCTTGAGAACCAATTCTGACGGTCAGCGGCATACATAAGCGAGCCTACCGTAAGAACCCCCACCAGGAAGGAGAGGAAAATTGCCCTGAACGAGGTGCGCCGCTTCGGCTCCTTCACCTGCCAACCGCTGCTCGTCGACGATTGGGTCGGCGCGAACGGACGGAGCTGCGACGGCGGCGTCACTACAACACCTTGACTGGCATGACTCTGCGAGAGGGCTGACGCCCCATCATTATTGCCTGCCTGCTGCTGCTGATTGAGCTCTCCTGACTTAAACGGGCCATAAGAATAATAATATGAGGTCTTGGACTGCTCCGGCTCCTCGTTTACCGTTTCCTGTGCGTGGGGCCCTTGACCTTCATCGTCCTGCCCGCTCGTGTTATGGTGAAAGAAATCATCATAAGAATTTTTTTTGTTCTGATCGTCCATCCTTCTTCCTCCTCATTAACCTCAACTTGCTTGCTATAGTTCTATCTTGCACAATCTACCTTAAAACAAACTTAATTTGTTTATAAACAAAAATAAAAAAATCCGGACATCTACCACCTGCTCATAGACGCGCCGGACGAATCAGCCTTTCCAATTGTTCATTCAAAATGTCAGTGAGGAAACAGCGACTCCACTTGGTGGAGCACTTTCCTGGCTTTGTCCACCCATCCGGACTCGATCTCCGCATCGGGATCCAGAGGCTGCTGGAACTGATTGACAAGACCCCCTACAGTACTCAGATCCGCAGAAGAATCCAGTCCATCATTGTAAATATGCTTGAGAACGAATGGCTGGCCGAATTGTATCTTGGCGTCATTATCCACCGTTTCACTGTCCAAATTGCCGTTCGTAATCGTAAAGGGCAGGCGAAGCCATACTTTATTCGCTTCGTCCAAGCTCCGATCGAAGGAGCCGTGATCATAATCCCAGCTCCCTCCAAGCGCGAACTGATGCTCCTCCAGCATTTGCTTGACCTCAACATATTCGTGTTTGCTTGACTCCAGGACGGAAGATAGTGGGATCATAGCTGACCTTCTCCTTATTCGCGGGATTTATCCTTAGAATGCGCGAACGCAGTCCCGATTATCCCGTCTTCACCCATCCCTTGCGATGTGCAAGGACTGCCAGCTGTGTCCGATCCTCCAGCTCGCATTTCATAAGCAGGTTGCTGACATGGGTCTTCACCGTCTTGATGCTTATATGAAGCTCCTCGGCAATCTCTTTGTTGGACTGGCCTTCCGCTATAAGAAGCAGCACCTCCCGCTCTCGTTCGGTCAATCCCTCATCTGCCCCCTGCGTCGTTCGCTGCCGCAATCCTCGTGTCAGCGCTTGAGAAACATCTGCCGTCATAACCGGCATCCCTTTAACCGCTCCGCTTAGCGCATAGATCAGTTCTTCCGCAGATACTGTCTTCAGCACATAGCTGACCGCTCCCGCTTCGACAGCAGCAACAACCTTCTCATCCTCCAGAAAACTGGTCAGCATCACAATCTTGAGCTCAGGGAACTCCTTCATAATCATTCTGGTCGCTTCGACGCCATCCATCTCCGGCATCATCAGATCCATCAAAATAAGATGCGGACGTTCTTCCGGCGCGCTATTGCGCAGCATGCGCAGCGCTTCGAGTCCATTGCTCGCCTCAGCAATAACATCAAATTTCGGCTCCAGCATTAAATACGTGCGAAGTCCGGCACGCACCATATCATGATCATCAACAATCATTAATTTGCATTTATCCATTCCGCTCATCTTCAGCTTCGGCTCCCTTGTTGATATAATTCGGCAGCATCACTCGAACTCGCGTGCCGCTGCCCGGCTTGCTTATTATAGAAGCATCTCCGCCCAGCTTGCTGGCTCTCTCTCTCATCGTCGAAAGACCATACGAGCCGCGCTTAACCTGATCGGCCCGGAATCCCGATCCATCATCCTGAAGCGTCATTACAATCTGTCGTTCGGTCTCCGCCATCGTCAGATGGGCAGTCCTAGCGCCGGCATGCTTCACGATATTGGCCATCGCTTCCTGTATAATAAGGAATAGCTGATGCTCCTTAGCCTCAGACAGCTTCTCCTTAATCCGCCATTCCAGAACCCCTTGCAGTCCATTCTGCCTGCAATAATCAGGAAACCATTTGTCCAGCGCCTCCTGCAATGATCGCCCCTCCAGCTCCAGCGGCCGCAGCTGGGCGATGAAACCGCGCATCTGCTTCTGTGCAAGCGAGGACATCGATATGAGCTGATTCATGACTGCGGCGGAACGCTCCTGATCCAGCTCAAGCAGCTTGGGCAGTGAAGAGGAAGACATATGAATAGCGAACAGCTGCTGACTTACAGTATCGTGCAAATCTCGCGCAAGCCGCTTCCGTTCCTCCAACACGGCTGCTTCGTTGGAAGCCGCTTCATGCATGACCTGCTCCTCGCCTGTACGCTGTATCCACTTCATGCGCGTCTCCAGCGTTTGCACCATTTCATTAAATTCCAGAAACAGAGCGGTAAAAGAACGCGCGCCGCTTTGCGGAAGCCTTACCTCATAATTGCCGTGCGCCGCTTGCTTGATCCCGAGATACATCATATCGATCCGCCGCTGAATGCGCTGAGCGCTCCAATAGCCAAAGCCGCAGCTGACAAGCAATATAACGGCGGCAACGCCGATCCACAGGTCGGTGTCCCAAACCTGCGAATCAACGTATGTGTTGTACAAATGCCAAATGATAACCGAGAGGACCGAGGATGCCACAACCATCAGAATCATGTCCCATTTGCTGTTGCGCAGCAATCTGACCATCATTGCAGCATCACCCTACCTTCGTAACGCGCACGTCGCCGATAAAGGTACTGACCTGCAGCTTGATTCTTTTCTCTGTCTCATGGAAGTACGGCGTCTCCACATTCATATGCTTGAAAATTCCGCCCTCCTTTTCCTCAAGAACCGCAACATCTCCGATGAATGCACTGGATACGACACGTATGCCTGTTTCGAAATCATTAGGAAGAAACACCTTAACATCGCCGATAAAAGACGAAATATTAATTTTGGTTTCTCCTGGCGGAATTTGCGCCTTCGTCAGATCCAGCACCGTATCTCCGATAAAATGAGAGATATTAAGCGGCTTTAGCTCCCAATAATCGCTTCCCATATAGATGTCCCCGATAAAACCGGAACGCGTCTGGGCATCGGGATTATAGTTCCACCATTCCTCGCGGCCCTTATTTCCGCAGCCATGTGCCTTGTGCTCGATGCGTGACCGAATCTTCTCCGCACGCTGCGAATGACGCTCAGCCTTCGCATTCATTCTTTCCTGCTTATAATCGTAGTACTTGTCGGCATGCGGATGCTTGCCCAGATTAATACTTCCCGTCGACCCCTTATATGAATCTGTCATCCCTTCATCACGAGGGCCCTCCGCTTCCTGCTTCGAACCAGATTCCACAGGCGGCTGCGTCGGGTCCGGATGAAGCGGCGGAGCAGGCGGGACATATCGATCTGAACGATGGTCTGAGTCATTGTATTCTTTCCATTCATCAGCCGGAGAGGTGTGTTCCTTCTTCTTCGGCTTGAAAATCATCCGCAGCCCGACGAGGATAATGACCGCCGGCCATATCAATTGCACGATGTCTCCAATCGACCAGTTGAGCCAGTCCAAATTCCGGCCCAGGAATACGAATCCGATCACCAATAATACGCCTGCTCCCCAATAGGAGCCTTTGCCGCTCGTAAGTTCCTTTAGCAACTCCTGAAATCCGAGAAACAGCAGAATAACAGGCCAGAACGTTCTGATCAACTCGCCAATGTTGAAATCAATGATGCCGCCTTGGCGCAGCATAAACCCAACACCGATTACAATAATAAACAATCCCCACAATATGCGATTCAAGAAATGACTATTCATCCATCATCACCAGCTCCCAATTCAATCTTGCATGTTTGTATTCACAGTATAACGGAAGGCTTCGCAAGCATAAAGGGTCTGACGATTGAAACCGTACTCCGTCTAGAGACCGAGGCCCGCTTGTAAAGCAAGTCCAGCAGCAATTACTATGTTATAGGAGTTAACTTCCCTCGTTGACATATTTGACATCGCGCTTATATAATGATGGACGGATTAGAGAAAGAGATGAAACCTTACATGAAAATTGAGACAGGGGATGAAACGATGGATTTGGCCACACTGTCCCAGGGGCTTGATACAATCTGGGTCGTTCTTACAGCGGCCATGATACTGCTTATGGAGGGCGGATTCGCACTATTGGAGGCAGGTTTTGTCAGGCAGAAAAATGCGGTCAGCATCATCATGAAAGTATTTGTGGACATCACATTCGGCGCATTAGTCTTCTACTTCGTCGGATTCGGACTCATGTATGGGAGGGATGCGTTTGGCTTCATCGGCACTAACGGCTTCATGATGACCGGCGATCTGTCTCATATCAGCCTCAACATTACGCATGATACGTACTGGCTGTTTCAATGTGCATTTGTTATCGCAGTCATCTCCATCGTCTCTGGCGCTGTGGCAGAGCGCATTCATTTCCGGGCCTATATTCTGTACACCATAGCGATGACCGCACTCATCTATCCCATGGCCGGACATTGGGTATGGGCGGCTGGCGGCTGGCTCGGCAAGCTCGGCATGATCGATTTCGCAGGCTCCGCAGTCATTCATGCCCTTGGCGGCTTCTCTGCGCTGGCAGCGGCAATATTCATCGGCCCGCGAATTGGCAAATTTACCGCAGATGGCAAGAGCAATATCGTCCCTCCCTCCAATCTGCCGCTGGCATCCGTTGGAGCCTTTATTCTATGGTTTGGATGGTTCGGCTTCAACTCAGGCAGCACACTCAGCGCGACCAACGGCTCCATCGGCCACATTGCAGTGACAACGATGCTGGCGGCGGCAGCCGGCGGAGCGGCCTGTATCCTGTTCACGATGTTCCGCTATAAAAAAGCAGACCCGCCAATGGTCATCAACGGTTCATTAGCAGGACTGGTCGGCATTACAGCAGGCTGCGCCTTCGTATCCGATGGTATAGCTATCATCATCGGCGCCGTATGCGGCATCGCCATGGTGCTTGCCACCGAATTTCTAGAAAGCAAGCGGATCGACGATCCTGTAGGCGCCTTCGCTGTCCACGGCGTAAGCGGCAGTCTAGGAGCGCTTGCGGTCGGATTATTCGCACAGCCGGAGCTAACTCAAGGAATCGGGCAAGGCTATTACGGACTGTTCTATGGCGGTGGCTGGAATTTACTTGGCGTTCAGGCGCTTGGACTCGCCGTCATCAGCATATGGGGATTTCTATTAACTTGGTGTGCCCTATGGTTAATCAAACGGGTCATGCCCGTTCGCGTCTCCAAGGATGAAGAATTGGTCGGTCTTGATGTCGGCATTCACGGCGTACCTGCATACAATCAAGAGCATGACTTCCTCGACCTGGAAAAGCTCAAGCTGAACCAACAGCAGCATGATCACACCTAACGAATCAAGAAGTGAACGAATGAAATGAACAAAGGGGACCGCTGCGCTGGGGAATGTTCTTACGATCGCTGTTGTTCCCAGAATTCTTGAATTTTAACGGTTCATGGTGGAATTCCGGGAACAAAGGCGAGCGCTGACGCTTCTTCAGAAACATTCCCCTGCTCCACTCTGTTGTTCTTTCCTTTGATTTCAAAAAAAAGAACCTTCAACCCACAGCAACCGTGGATTTGAAGGTTCTTTCATTTTCAGCCATTCGCATATAGATAATTAAATCATTGCATCCGCAATGTCGCCAGTAACCGCGATCGTATCCGAGGAGTTCGATGAGCTCAATATCGTTCGCGCATTCTCAACTTCCATTCGCAGCACACGCGCTTTCTCCATAGGCTTCTTCACATAATGAATATATTCAACAGCCAGGTGGTGATCCGGCTTCTTGCCGGAGATAAGTCGCCGGAAAGCTGACATGGATTGGTAGGCACGCTCTTCCATCATGCGACGCTTCTCATAACGCTCCACCATCGCTTCAATTTCAATAATTTCTTGCTGCTTCTTCGCAATATACGCTTCCAGGAAAGGAATAACCTCTGCAGCTTTACGATGCCTCAAACGCGATGGCGCGATATAATCAATCGGGTCCGTCATCTGCAATCACCTGTCCTTACGTGTCATAAATTATCACACCAATTATAATACACGAATGGAGGGCATTTGAAAACATCTTTTTTCTGAGCAGATTTGGTATTTATTTGACACGTATGTCAGCTCCAATGACGCCCAGCAATTCTCCGTTTCTTGAAGTGATTGGAACCGAGATCGTTAAGCACGGCTGTTTCGTAATAGCCGATATGTAAACATCTGAAGTAAAAGACTTGCCCTTCATCGCCTGCTTCCACCATTCACGTCCCCTGGCATTGAGAAGTCCAGCCTCAGGAAGCGAGAAGATAAAGGAGCCATCCTCACGATTGGACCATATCGCTTCGATTTCAGGCGTACTCTGAAGCAAGCTCGTCAGCTTCGTCTTATGGATTGCTTCCTGCAAAGTAACGATCCCCTCATCCGAAGCGATGGCCAACAATTTCTCCATCGTCGCAGCTGCATTGATTTCTACATCGAAAACCTCATGCTTCACGCCAACCTTTTGAATCGCCTTGGACAGCTCTCCTGATGATTTGTGAAGATTGGTGCTGATCCGATCCAGCTTCGCAATTTGGCGCCGCTGCTTATGTGTCAGCTCCAGCGTCTCATCCACACTCCCGAGCGTCTCATTCACAGTATCGACAACCCCCTTCAGCATCGAAGTCGTAGCCGACATATGCTCCGATTGCCGCTTGCTTGCCGTACTGCTCTTGCTGACAAGCTTGTCAACCTCTTGAATGCGAGTGAAAATAGCATCCATTCGATCCTTCGTCTGTCCCATCTCCGCGATACCGCGTTCTACCGCAGCTTTCTCCAGATCGACTGAGGACACAACCTGTTTTACACCGTATTCAATTTCTTGCACAAGACCGCTCGACCGCTTGACCGCTTCATGGCTCTGCTCGGCCAGCTTCTTGATTTGCTGTGCGACAACAGAGAAGCCGCGTCCATATTCTCCTGCATGTGCAGCCTCTATCGATGCATTGAGCGCAAGAAGTGAAGTCTGGGAGACAATTTCCTGAATAAAGCTATTAATTTCGTTAATCCGCGATGTTTGTTCGATAAGCTCGCGAATATGCTTGTCCATCGTCTGGTTATGGGTATTAAGATCGTTCATCACTTGATCAGTCGTCGTTAGCGAACGGCATACCTCCAGAACAACCTCCTTCGTGCTTTTGCTTTCCTCATCCAATTGGTCTGCGGTTGCACTTATCTGCTCTGCTGAAGCTGCAACCTCCTGCAGATTGGAGAACGTCTCTTCAATCCGTTCCATTGCCTTCTTGCTGCTGACGCGAAGCTCCCCTTCAGTCACCGCTGATCGATCCGCGATCTCCGTTAGCTGGCTTGTCGATTGATTGACTTCTTCAACCGCAGCAGTCAGCTGATCTGAAATGACCAGCGATTCATTGATCAGCATCCGCAGCACATCATCATTATCTGGCTTGCCCGAATCGGAGGAATTCCCCTCAGCCGAGACTCTGGACCATAGTCGTTGTAGTGGATTCATCCGAATCTTACCACCTTTTTGTCGGCATCATGCCGGAATAAACCACATTATAATTCAGCATTCGACAAAAATAAAGAAAAACCTTGGTGAATGATAGTGAATATTATACCTTTATATCCCAAATAAAATCATTAAAAAGGTGGAATTCCGCACCAAAACGAGAAGAAGACTGCCGAAAACTCTCGACAGTCTTGAAGCAATCTTATTCTACTTTGCTGATTGCAGAGTGTTACTTCTCCGCGTTGTTAGCAGCAGCATTGTTTGCTGCGTTGTTCGTTGCATTCGCTGTCTTGATTTCTTCAGCAAATTCAGCATTGTATTGATTTTGGGATGCATTCAATTTGTTGTTTTTGTTTTTCGCCATTGTGCTCACCTCCCATACAACAATAGTATGGCAAAGGCAAAATGACTTTATGTAACAAAAAATTAATTAATGCCTGGCTGTGGTCCGACCATCCATCTCTTTAGCTGAAGCTTGCTGCGATGAATGCGCGCCTTTACTGTACCGACAGGCATATGCATGGCATCCGCGATCTCTTGATCCTTGAATCCGTAATAAAATTTGTACAGCAGCATCGTTCGTGAACGGGGATCAAGCATAGCCAGCATCTCGGAAATTTCCAGCATTAAGTCTGGCTCCTCTCCCTGCTGATGCAAGGAGCTGTCCTCATCTGATTCGTTCCAGCTTTTTGATTGTGCGCGTCTGGTTTGTTTGTTCAAATTCAGTGCGATATTGGCTGTAATCGTCTTCGCCCATGCATAGAGCTTGCCCTGCTCCCGAAGCGTTCCGTACTTTGTCAGTATCTGAATCCATGCTTCCTGCACTGCATCCTGTGCATCAGATTTGTTAATGACTTTGGATTGCGCTACATGACTCATCTGCAAGTATAATTCCCTTAGCTTAGCCTCATACTGTTCCTCTTGTGTCGAATCTATGTTGTCAAAAATTGAGTATTTAACGACCATTATAATTCGCCTCACATTAATATGATAGCGTTTGCATCAAAACCCTGTCTTATTATATAATCGCCCAAAAAAAGAAGAATGTCCAGCATAATTTATAATTGCCGAACATTCTTAATTCGCCTTATATTAGGATTCGAATAGACTGTCAGGCAGCGTCTTATTCGCCGTTATCGCATCATCAAGCGCATTCAGCAATGCTTCCGTAAGCTTGCCTCCGCCTCGTCTAATTACCTGAACCTCAACCGTCCGTTTGCCCCACTGCTTGAATACTTGCTTCTTCGTTTCAAAATAAAGGTCGATCTTCTTGCCTTTAATTGCAGAGCCTGTGTCGGCCACGACTCCATATCCGTACCCCGGAATATAGAGCAGCGTTCCAATCGGAAATACACTAGGATCGGCGGCGATTGTAGATACCGTGCCCCGTCTGACCTTCACCCCAGAATAGGTGATGCCATACTGCGGATGTCCCGGCTTCTTCCCAGTTGATTCAATCCCTGCTGTATACCCTGTCGCAATAACCTCTACATGCCTGCCCGCTGGGTTCGAACGATGGGCAGTACAAAGCCCGGGCAGAAGCATGCACAAAATTAATGCGAATATTGTTATTGTCAGGACACGTTTAAACGACATAAAGCTTGTCATCATTTGGTTGCTGTCCTCCTCACTTGAAGGATGCCCCAATGCAACAAGCTTTATGTAAACTTTCAGAAAAGCTTGCTGTACTTAAATATGTTTCGAGTTAATTTCCTCGTTCAGCAATGCGATTAGCTCCGCTACTGACTTCGCACCAATGTCGCCTTCGCCCCGTTTGCGAATGGATACCGTACCAGACTGCGCCTCGTTCTCACCAATAACGAGCATGTATGGCGCTTTTTCGAGCTGCGCTTCACGAATTTTGTAGCCCAGCTTCTCATTGCGAAGATCGGCTTCGACTCGGATACCGGCAAGCTGCAGGCGCTCTTCCAATTCACGCGCGTAAGCTTCGTAAGCGGTGGATACCGGGATGATTTTCGCTTGTACAGGAGACAGCCAGAGCGGCAGAGCGCCTGCGAAATTTTCCAGCAGGAACGCGGTCATGCGCTCCATCGTACTAATGATTCCCCGATGAATAACGACTGGACGGTGCTTCTTGCCGTCATCTCCAACGTACTCCAGCTCGAAGCGATCTGGCAGCAGGAAGTCGAGTTGAGCAGTTGAGAGTGTCTCTTCTTTGCCCAGAGCTGTTTTGATCTGAACATCAAGCTTCGGACCGTAGAAAGCCGCCTCGCCCTCCGCTTCGAAGAACGGCAGGTCAAGCTCTTCCACGACCTCGCGCAGCATGCGCTGCGACATTTCCCACATCTCATCATTCTGGAAATATTTCTCCTTATCCTGCGGATCACGATAAGAGAGGCGGAAGCGATACTCTTTAATTCCGAAGTCCTCATACACTTGACGGATTAGATTAATAACACGGGCAAATTCATCCTTGATCTGGTCAGGACGGCAGAAAATATGCGCGTCATTAAGCGTCATTGCCCGAACTCGGTGCAGACCGGTCAGAGCACCCGACATCTCGTAGCGGTGCATCGTGCCCAGCTCCGCAATTCGAATCGGAAGGTCGCGATAAGAACGCATATCGCTCTTGAACACCATCATATGATGCGGACAGTTCATCGGACGAAGCACGAGCTCCTCGTTATCCATCGTCATCGTTGGGAACATATCCTCACTGTAATGTTCCCAGTGACCGCTTATTTTGTAGAGGTCGACATTCGCCAGAACCGGAGTGTAGACATGCTGATAACCAAGACGCTCTTCGAGATCGACAATATAGCGCTCCATCGTCCGACGTACCTTGGAGCCGTTCGGAAGCCAGAGCGGCAAGCCTTGGCCGACTTCGCGGGAGAAGGTGAACATTTTCAGCTCGCGGCCCAGCTTCCTGTGATCGCGCTTCTTCGCTTCTTCCAGGAAATGCAGGTGCTCATCGAGCTGCGATTTCTTGGGAAAAGCAGTACCGTAGATACGCTGCAGCATCTTGTTCTTCGAATCTCCGCGCCAGTAAGCGCCGGCCACGCTCAGCAGCTTAAACGATTTAATTCGTCCTGTGGATGGCAGATGCGGTCCGCGGCACAAGTCAAAAAACTCGCCCTGATCATAGATTGTAAGCTCGGCATCAACTGGCAAATCGCGAATAAGCTCCAGCTTGAGCGGGTCGCCCAGCTCTGTGAACGTCGCGATCGCTTCATCTCTGCCCACAACGCGGCGGCGAATCGCGAGATCCTCCTTAATGATGCGGTCCATTTCCTTCTCAATCTTGATCAGGTCCTCTGGCGTAATGGATTGCTCCATATCGATATCATAGTAGAAGCCGTCTTCAATTACCGGGCCGATGCCCAGCTTGACCGTTGTATTGCCATACAGACGCTTAATCGCTTGCGCCATCAGATGCGCGGTGCTGTGACGATATACTTCCAGACCGTCTGCTGTATCAACGGTCACGATTTCCAGCGAAACATCGCTCTCCAGCGGGGTGTAGACATCCACCACTTTGCCGTCCACTTTGCCGGCGATGGCAACCTTTCTCAGACCCGGGCTAATCGATCCTGCAACCTCTTCAATCGTCGTTCCTTGCGCATATTCCCGAACGGCTCCGTCCGGAAGCTTCACTTGAATAGCCATGTTGTTTTCCTCCTAAAAGTTTTTGCGTGCCTCCTGATTTCACTGCTTTGAATTAGCAAAAACTTGCTTCGTAAGCTTATGCTTGTTTTTGCGTGCCTCCTGATTTCACTGCTTTGAATTAGCAAAAACTTGCTTCGTAAGCTTATGCTTGTTTTTGCGTGCTTCGGACAACAAAAAAAGCACACATCCCTAAGAAGGGACGAGTGCTTGTATGACCCGTGGTTCCACCCTGATTCGATCGAAATCCGCCCTCTTGCAGCAGGAATATGCGATCCTCTCGGCATTCTGTAACGGGAACTGCCCGGCGCAGCTTACAACCGGCTATGATGCAATCCGGCTTCAACAACGCAGCTACAAAGGGGTATATCCGTCAACGCTTGCGTAAGGAAATTGCAGCCTGGTTTCCTCTCTCTGAAACGTGCGTGAGTGACTGATACATGTCTTTGTCAACGCTTTTTACTGCTCATAATTATAATCCGATACCGCAATACGGTCAAGCTTATATTTTCAACATATGTCATCGTTGCTGCACTGCTATATCCGTCTAATAATTGTCGTCTTCGAGGAAACTGCCTTTGCTGGCTCTTGTGTATCTTCAAAGTAAATCCCGCAATGCCCACACTCCGTACACAGCCGAACACGATGCTCAAAAATCGTTTCTAATGTCCGCATAACGGGCTGGTCCGGGTAGCGAGTATGAATAACAATCTGCTCCGGTGACACTGTTATGAGTGTGCTGACGATCATATCCTCCATGTTCATCTCTGACTCCAGCATTTCAGCGACGATCAAATCAACCGGCGCAGCTTCGAGAAGCTGGAACTGTTCATCATACAGCGCAAATTCATTATCCCCTTTATGAAGGACATGGACAACAGGCAGCTTGACCTCCTGTATGCGCACAAAATATTTCAACAATGAAATAAATTCCTGATACTGCCGATCCATCACATATTCATCTACCGCATACGCTACGATTTCCCGCAGCTCCTCCCAATAGGCAGTCAGACGAAAGGTGACGAATCCGTCCAAATGAAGCCTGATGCTGCTTCCCAAGTAAAGCTCAAGCTCCTCGGCCACCTTCCCTTTGCGACGCTCTCTGTCGATATGATGGACATCCGTATATACGATATCCTTTTCCGATGAAGAGACTGTGCCATGGAGAACTTGCTGACAATATCGCTCAACCGTTTCAATTTCATTAGGCTCGTCATAATGGAACTGCTTGCGTATTATCGCTCTGAGCAGCACCGGTTCAAGCTCCATCACAATGAATTGGGCAATTGCACTTGCCGCCTTGGCATATACGAGTGGACCATGATCCACTAGCGAGAAGTGCGGCAGCCCGCCAATGCATTGAATCGCATTGCACTGAAATTCGGGGATTAAAGCGACTAGCTCCGCTTCAGAATTGATAAATCCGGCTGCGCTATGTAAATCGGCAAATTCCTCTTTTAAAAATCGATGTAGTGAAGCGATCTTGTCAACTGAATCCGACGCGACTGATATGGTGAACAGTTCCATTGGCTCACTCCTACGAATTTTTGGTTAACCGAAACGATTTTCGTAAGCATTTGCATTTCCTTATCAGTATATGGTCCGGCCGAATCATATATACGATGCATGCAATGGCGATAATGGATTAGGATTGGAATGGTTGGCTATTCGTGGTATATTGATTCTGATAAACGTTGCTGTTGGAGTGAACATTCATGGACTATGAAACATTGGATTATAATCGCAGCCGCTGGAATCGCATGCTGCTAAACGCTTTTTGGTTCATCCTGCTTATTTCCATCCTGTTGGAAGGCCTGTACTTAACGATATCTGAAGTGCCCTTGGATGTATTTATTATTGATTACATTGTTATTCCGACTCTCATTCAGCTTGGAATTATACTTCTATCGGAAGCCGGTCTTCGTCTTCTCAAACCGAAGTACCAGGATTATGTCATCATACTCACTTCTTCTCTGTTGGCTTTTGTACTCGCCTACATTCACGACAGCATTAACTTTTTGTTGTTAGCGCTTTTTTTACCAGTTATTGTATCTGTTTATTATTTTCATACCAGAAAACTTGTGTTTGCGTTAAGCAACACTCTGCTATCGGTGAATGTCCTTTATTTCTTCAATGAAGCTGTGAATTCGACGATTACATATGTAGGACTGACGACAATCATCGTTATGTTCTCTATCTTTTCATTGATCGCTTGGGGAATATTGCTGCGGGGACGCGAGCTTATGGGCCATCTCAAAACCTATTTCGAGTCCAATCAGCAGCTGCTTGTCAAGACGATCTGGATGGATAAGCTGTCCAAAATGGATGCGCTGACAGAGCTGTACAATCATATGACCTTTCATGAATATTTCGAGAAATTAATCGAGCAGCACGAACGCAACGACCTTCCGCTGCAGCTGGCTATTCTTGATATCGACAACTTCAAGCGGGTCAACGATACATACGGGCATCGAGCTGGAGATGCTGTTCTAAAGCGAGTATCCGAGCTTATTCGATGCAATACATGCATGAATGATTTTGCAGCAAGGTACGGCGGGGAGGAATTCGCTATTCTTTTCACCGACAAGTCACGAGCCGCTGCGCTGGAGGTTGTTGAGAGCCTCCGTCAAGAAATAGCGTCGACCCCATACGAAGAGCTGAACAACACACCTGTAACGGTCAGTATCGGATTCGCAGAATATTCATCGAACGAAGGGAAGGAATATTTCTTCAACCGTGTTGATGAAGCGCTCTATTCCGCCAAAAACACCGGCAAGAACAAGACCGTCATCGCCTCCAATGTCGCGGCCGAGAATCGCCTTGCATAAGCAGTCGACCACTGTCTAGCAGCGTTAGAACGCGTCAACCCAGTAGTTTCAATATGTTTTGCGGAAGTGTATTTGCTTGAGCCAGCATGGCTTGGCCTACTTCCGTTTCTAGATTGATAGCCATAATATTCGAACTAATATACATCTTCCATTTCCTCTTTAGTAAAATAGTGCCATCTAAGTTATACTATCGGAATTTCATCCAAATAAATGAATACTAAAAACTTAAAATTTTACCGCCCTGTGGCACGACAAAGAACGCCTGTCAATTATTCTCTCCCTTTGGAATGAATAATCGACAGGCGTTGTAGTCACTTTTGCAGAATAACAGAGTACCGCCACATTAACTGCAGCACCTCCGTTTATTTAGATATGAAATTTCCACCCTAGTTCTGCATCACAAAATCATTTTGCACGCTGTCATTCTCATTGTATACTTTCAAAATCTCATATTTCGTATTGCGCTGCGCGGGGATTTTCCCTGCCTCGCGGATCAGCTTCAAGATCAGCTCAATGTTCACCTTATGTGTCGCGCCTGCGGCGGAAACGACGTTCTCTTCCATCATCGTGCTGCCAAAATCATTGCAGCCATAGGAAAGTGACAGCTTGCCGATATCCGGTCCCATCGTTACCCACGAGGATTGGAAGTTGTCGATATTGTCGATTGCAATACGGCTGATTGCCAGCGTCTTGAGGTATTCCTCCGGCGTTGCCTTCTCCCGCTTCATATTCGTGTTCTCCGGCTGGAATGTCCACGGAATGAACGCCAGGAAGCCCTTCGAATCGTAACCGTTAGCTATGCATTCATCCTGTGCATCGCGAACGCGCAGCAAGTGAAGCGCACGCTCCTCCATCTCTTCGCCAAAGCCGATAACCATAGTTGCAGTCGTGTTCATTCCGATCCGATGGGCGATCTTCATAACATCCATCCAGTCGGTCCAGGAGCCCTTCAGTCTGCTTATTTTGCGGCGTGTGCGATCATCCAGAATCTCTCCTCCGCCACCGGGCAGCGAATCAAGTCCCGCTTCATGAATTTGACGAATAACCTCTTCAAGTGAGAGACCGTCCGACACATCGCGCATCTTATGAATTTCCGCAGGCGAGAAGGAATGCATCGTTATATCCGGAAAATGCTGCTTGATCTTGCGCAATAAATCCAAATAATACGAGAAGGGAAGATTCGGATTAGTGCCGCCCTGCATAAGAATTTCCGTACCGTTAACATCTTTTGTTTCCTGGATTTTGCTTAATATCGTTTCATCGGACAGGACATATCCTTCGTTGGAGCCAGGCGCTCGATAGAAAGCGCAGAATCGGCAGTAAACATCGCACACATTCGTATAATTGATGTTCCGTCCAACGACGAACGTTGTGATCGGATCTGGATGCTTTCGCAGCATGATTTGATTGGCGACATGGCCCATTTTCTCAATCTCGTCAGATTCGAACAGGGCAACACAGTCTTCAAGCCCGATTCTTGTGCCCTGAAGCGCTTTATCTAATATGCGATCAACATTATTCATGGTCAATATGACCTCCTTGTTTGCCCAGCTTGTGTGGTCCGTAACCCAATAAGGCTTCGTATTCATACTATCATAAATAAAGCAGCATAGTCATCCGCCGATAAATGAAGATAAACCTTCCCCAGATGCGGAAAACGCGGCTTGTCCGCCCGGACAACCGCGTAATCGCTTTATATCGCCTTTTGCATTTTTCCTTTGTATACCGATCGCTACACTATCTAAGCTCACTTATCTCGCTCTTCGCAGCTTCCAATGCCTGTCCCAAATCTGCAATTATATCGTCGGCATGCTCAATGCCGACAGAGAATCGAAGCAGTCGATCATCTACGCCGATCTGGCGGCGAATATCTTCAGGAATATCAGCATGTGTCTGTACCGCAGGATAAGTCATCAGCGATTCAACACCGCCCAGACTCTCCGCGAAAGCAATCAGCTTAATATGGCGGAGAATCGGCTCCACATAACGGGCATCCTTCACACGGAAGGAGAAAATCCCCGTGTTGCCGGATGACTGGCGGTTCTGAACATCATGTCCCGGATGATTCGGCAACGCGGGGTAATAGACCTCTTCGATCGCTTCGTGATCCAGCAGCCAGTTCGCAACCGCTGTCGCATTCTCCTGGTGACGCTCCATCCGCAGCGCAAGTGTCTTCATGCCGCGCATAAGCAGCCAGGAATCCTGAGCGCCAAGCACTGCGCCGAGTGAGTTGTGATAGAACGCCATCTCCTCGGACAGCTCCTTGCCTTTCGTTACAATAAGTCCGGCAAGCACATCGTTATGTCCGCCCAAATATTTGGTCGCACTATGAACGACAATATCTGCCCCAAGCTCAATCGGCCGCTGGAAATACGGTGTCAGCAGCGTATTGTCCACAATCGTCAGCAGACCCTTAGCCTTCGCCCACGCACAGACGCGCTCGATATCCGTAATCATCATAAGCGGATTCGTCGGCGTCTCGATCAGAACGGCCTTCGTGTTCGGTGTACAGAGCTGGGACATCGCATCAATATCATTGGTGTCTACATACGATGCAGTAACACCGAATTTGCTTAATATTCGTTCGATTAAACGATACGTTCCCCCGTAGAGATCAAGCGATACGATCAAATGATCACCAGAGCGGAACATCGCGAAAATCGTCTGAAGCGCGGCCATTCCAGTGCTGCATGCGAAGCCAGCATCGCCGGACTCCAGCTGAGCGGCTGCATCTTCGAGCACACTGCGCGTCGGGCTCTTCGTGCGCGCATAATCGAAGCCAGTGCTCTCTCCAAGCCTTGGATGGCGGAAGGCAGTCGCTTGATAGATCGGAAAGCTGACCGCGCCGGTTACCGGCTCGTTTTGTGATCCAATTTGGGCTAAACGGCTTTCAATTTTCATTCGTGAACGGCTCCTTTAATTCAAATTGAAGGATATATTTATATATGCGCCCCAAGATCATACGGGGTTTGCTGATATACATAATAGTTCAACCAGTTCGAGAACAGCAGATTAGCATGAGCGCGCCAACTGGCCAGCGGCTGCAGCGACGGATCGTCATTCGGGAAATAATTGCGCGGCACGTTGATGCCAAGCCCCTTCGCCTTATCCCGGTCATATTCAAACTTCAATGTGAGCGGATCGTATTCCGAATGGCCTGTAACAAAAATTTGCTTGCCATTCCTCGAAGCCGCGATGTAGACACCTGCTTCCTGAGACACCGACAGCACCTCCAGATCCGCAATGCGGTCGATATCCTCACGGCGCACCTCCGTATGACGCGATTGCGGCACGTAGAACAGCTCATCGAACCCGCGCAGAAGCGGTACATTCCGCTTTTCGACCGTATGCGGATAGACGCCGAATATTTTCTCCGGCAGATCAAACTTCTCAATGCCGTAATGGTGATACAGTCCAGCCTGCGCGCCCCAACAAATATGGAAGGTAGAGGTTACGCGGCGAGCGCTCCAATCCATAATGTCCTTGAGCTCTTCCCAATAGGTTACTTCTTCGAAGCCCAAGTGCTCGACAGGCGCGCCGGTAATGATCATGCCGTCATAATACTCATGCGCAATGTCATCAAACGTTTTGTAGAACGATTCCAGATGCTCCGATGAAGTATTCTTGGATGTGTGTGTCTTCGGACGGAGCAGCACAGCTTCCAATTGCAGCGGCGTGTTCCCGATAAGTCTGAGCAGCTGTGTCTCGGTCGTCTCCTTCGTAGGCATCAAGTTGAGGATCGCAATACGAAGTGGTCTGATATCTTGATGGTAAGCTACACTTTCATCCATCACAAAAATGTTCTCGTTGTTCAATATTTCTTTTGCAGGTAGATGATCCGGCACTTTAATCGGCATCCTGTCTCACTCCTTTTCGTTAGTCAGCAAGCTCTTCGCTATCCCGAGACGATTATGCGCAAATAAAAAACCCCTCTCTGAAAACGAGTAGGGGCATAAGTTTATTATTCATGCGCCTCTCATCTCTCAGAAACAATTACGTTTCCGCAAGAATTAGCACCGTGCTATTACGCCGGTTGCCGGGCTTCATCGGGCTGGTCCCTCCGCCTGCTCTTGATAAGAAAGCTGAAACTATTCAGTTCAGTTGCAATACTTATTATTACTTTAAATCATTCCCTTATTCCAGTCAAGATGATCATGAATGAAAAAGTTCGCCTCGTCTCCTCCTCCTGCACAGCCCCCGCCCTCACGCATACAATAGCATAGAAGCGGAGCAGTTTTTTCTTGTATGGGAAGTCGCTGTCGGAGTATACTAGGGCAAGGATTACCAAGCAAGTCCATTCGATCATGCAAAGGGGTGTCGACGACTATGGAAGGCGACCCGAGGCCTGCGGGAAACCGCATTGATAACCGGTATAACCGGGAGATTAGTGATGCAGCTTTGTCTCAGCCAAACCTGTTCGTCGACGACCGCCGTCCTATACACGGCTAGACGGATTTCGTTTGCTCAGCGGCTCTGCCCACCTCTCTTCCAGTTTGCCGGCAACGGGAATACTACATCAAGGATGAGAGGAGAGTGCGCGAGATGAAGATCCGTCTGGTTAACAACGGCCTGTTCACGCCGATTGATGATATTCATGCTCTGCAGAAGCCGCCAATTGAGGGCTTCTATTGGATCGACGCTGATGTCGATGATTTGTCCGTGCTGCAGCCGCTCTTCACCCTTCACGAGCTTGCGGTGGAGGACTGCCTGAGCGAAGAGGAGCAGCGGCCAAAAATCGAAATTCATGACGGCCATTATTTTATTGTAATTAACAGCATTCGCTTCGATGATGAAGAAATTTTTCTTCGAGCGCTGAATATTTTTCTCGGACGCCATTATATTATTACCGTAACCAAGCAGAAGATTAATGAGCTGCGCTCGCTCAAGCCGATCCTGCTGGAAGAGCAGGTTGACCGGCCAGACCGCTTCCTGTATCACCTTGTTGACATCGTTGTCGACAATTACTTTCAAGTCGGAGATCGGATTGAGGCACGGATCGAAAGTCTGGAAGAAGACATTCTGGTCCATACCAAGAAGTCGCATCTGAACGAAATCATCGGCTTGCGAAGCGAGATTCTGTGGCTGAAGAAGGTGCTCGGCCCGCAGAAGGAAGTCATCGCAACGCTGAATAAGAAAGATCTGAAGCTCATTGATGACCAACTGCAA
This sequence comes from Paenibacillus plantiphilus, assembly GCF_927798095.1. Lineage (GTDB taxonomy): Bacteria > Bacillota > Bacilli > Paenibacillales > Paenibacillaceae > Paenibacillus_Z > Paenibacillus_Z plantiphilus. Next base: position 82,015 of record NZ_CAKMMF010000001.1, read on the forward strand.
AAGTATTTCAGCGATATCTATGAGAATGCGGTGAAGATTGCGGAGACATTCGAAACCTACCGTGATCTGATGGCGAACTTGCGCGAGGCCTATCAATCCAGCCTGGCGAACCGGGCGAACGAAATCATGCGCGTATTCACCGCGCTGACGACGATCTTCATGCCCCTAACCTTTATTACCGGCATATATGGAATGAACTTCGACTATATCCCCGGCCTTCATACCGCTGGAGGGTCATATATACTGATCGGCATAATGCTCTTCCTGGCTGGCGGGATGCTGTACTACTTCCGCAAGAAGGATTGGCTGTAGCCAAACAACAGCACGCCATCGGCGCGGCAATGCAGTGTGCACACATACAGCATGCCGCGATACTAATACTGAATTCGAAGAGGCTGTCACATAAGCAGATTTCTGCTTAATGTGACAGCCTCTTCGCTTAACCTTGCATTCAATTCCGCTGTGTTGTTCAACTAACGATCTCCGTTAGTTGAACAAATTGTACTCTCTGCCCGCTCCGAAAGCTATCCTCATGGATTCGCCTCAAGCAGCTTTCCAAGCGTATCTCCTATTCTTTTAATATCGATACTGTCATTGTTGCTCAGCACAATGACGGTCATGTCATCCAGCGTGTAATGCTTGAGATATGCGACGAAACCGTTAATATTTCCGTTGTGAGCATAGATTTTTCTTTCTTCATCCTCGACGATCCAACCGTAGGCATAATTATCTTTGAAAGGTGTAAACATGGCCTCGGCCGATGTTTTCTTGATGAGTTGTTCCGTATAGAGCGACCGATCCCATTTGTACAGATCATCGATCGTCGAATAGATCGCTCCGGCGGAATAAGCAATACTCTTATCGACGAACAGCGCCTCGGAAGGCGTATCAAGACCGTTGGTATAACCAACCGCGAATTGTTTATTCGCTATACCGTCATCCCGAAAACCTGAATCGTTCATCCCAAGTGGTTTGAAAATATGCTCGTAAATATAGTTTTCGTATGTCTGCTTGCTGACTCGTTCAATGATGGCACCGAGTACGATATAGCCTGAATTGCTGTATTGATACTTGTTTCCCGGCGCAAAATTCAGCGGCTTGTCTTTAAATTTGTCCAAGTTCTGTTCGACCGTTACTTGCTGCCCTATCGTCTCCATAAAATCCGGAAAGGTGGTGTAATTCGGGATACCGGAAGTATGGGTGAGTAAATGGTGGATCGTGATTACGTCGCCATGTGGATAATCGGGCAGGTATTTATGTACAGGGTCTTTCACATTCAGCTTTCCTTGCTCTTGAAGCTGCATGATGGCAAGCGCAGTGAATTGTTTGGTGACGGAGCCGATTAGGAAAATGTTGTTTGGTGTGTTTGGTGTGTTCTTCTGCAGATTCGCCATCCCGTATCCTTGGCGAACCAAGACATTGCCTTTCTTAGCGAGCAATACAGAACCGGTGAATTTGAGTTTGTGCAGATAGGCATCTACTTTGTCTGAGAAGGATTCAACTTCTGAGCTGGCTGTTGGCTGAGTCTGTTTCGGCGCGGCAGAGCTCGGTACCGAATTTTGATGGTTATTGGATGTCGTACACCCTATGGTTAGGGAGCAAATTAGCATTGTGATCACAGCAACTTTTTTCATACGCACCATCCTAACTAAATTATTATACTTCCGATCAGTTCAAGAGCTATGGGTACAAGCACTTTCGTCAATTTCGCTGCACTATCCTGCCCTTTACTTAGGCGGACATCGTACACCCCATTTCTATTAATTCACAACAATTTACGGTCGAACTTAAAATTGGTTTCAAAATTTAGGAGGTTTATGCAATTAAGTGTAATTTATTATGTATGAGATTCGCAAAAAATACCATCTTTAGGGATCGAACTATTCTGCCGTTAGCTTAATGTAGCTTCGTCTTCATCTTCATCGCTGCCCCACTGCCACAATGGACACCGCCCTCGCCAATCGGGCAATTCCCTCTGCAATCTCTCCCTCGTTAGCTCGTGCGTAAGACAGCCTGACATAGCCCGCCTCTGCGCCATATACACGCCCGGGAACCATCAGAACGCCTTGCCGAATGCCTTCCTCCAGCAGGGAGGTTTCGGCTGCAGGCTGCAGCAATCTGCACCATATATGATAGCCTCCTCCCGGACGCGTCCACTCCGCCTTTCCTTGCAGATGCCTGTCCAGCGCATGCAGCATCGTTTCCTGATTACGACTTAATGCGGCGCGAATTCTTTCGAGCTGCTCAGACCAGCCCCCTGACTCCAGATACCGGCTGGTCAACTCCTGCATAAGCGGGCTCGTGCCGAAATCGAATTGCTGCTTAATATCCGCCATTCGCGAGATTACGCTTCTCGGACCGATTATCCAGCCAATGCGGAATCCCGGCGCCGCAGATTTGGACAAGCTGCCGAAATACAGCACGGAGCCCTCCACTCCAGTATTCGCGATAAGCGGCAGCGGCGGAGCTTCCCCATGCAGGCGTATATCGCTAAAGGTATGATCCTCTACAATCGGAATGGACAGTCCCCTGCATATTCGAATCAGCTCCAATCTCCTCTCCTTCGCAAGAACAACGCCCGTCGGATTCTGATAGGTCGGGCTTGTAATGACCATTCGGATACGATGGGCGCGATGCAGCTCCGGCAGCGATGACGGAATCATCCCATCCTGATCGACCGGAATACGCAGCAGCCGAATGCCCGAGGACATGAACAGCGGCAGCGAATAATGATAGGAAGGGCATTCTATCGCTATGCTGTCCCCGGATGACAGCAGGCATTGTGTAATCAGATGCATCGCTTGCTGACCGCCTGAGGTAACGAGAATCTCATCCTCATCAGCCTCAATTCCATACTGCTTCTGAACATGTCTTGCTATTGCCTGCCGAAACTTACGCTCTCCCCTGGGATCAGAGTAGTGCATGAAGGAGGCCATATCCTCCCCCTTCAATAGCTCCTTCATAATGGCAGTCGGCAGCAGGTCCAGCGACACTTCCCCATCAGCCAAATTAATATAGCTCGGGTCCGGCGTTAATTGATGAACCTTGCGAAGCAGCGAGATCGTCGGACGAAACACGCCGGATGACATATATTGCGACCAGCGGGGAAAATGGTTGGTCTGCAAATCCCACATACTATCGGCGACAAAGGTCCCTCGTCCCTGGACAGAATGAATCAAGCCCGCTGCACGAAGCTGCTCATAGGCTTTGGTTACCGTACTGCGATGAATCCTCAGAAGCGAGGCAAGATGCCTCTCCGTCGGCATCCCGCTTCCTGGCGGCAGTTCTCCGCTTAGAATCAACGTCTCCACCTGTCTGACGATCTGTTGATGAAGGGGCTCATTATGCCCCCGATCCAAATCCAGCTTCACACTCGACCTGCTCCCCTCTAGTAGAACACTCATTCGACAAATCTATTCAAATTGGCCTGCGAAATCAGATGCCAATTGGTTGATGACATGATAACTAACATTTTATATGATAATGAAAAAAATAACAGATGCGGAGGAATATTTCATCATGGAACTGCTGCTTCCCTTTATTAAAGGCTTCCTGTTCTCATTATCATTATGCTGTGACCTGGGCATGGTTAATGTAGCCATGATCAAGACCGGATTAGAGAAGGGCTTCAGGCAAGCATTCATGCTTGGCTTCGGATCATGCTTCGGAGACTTGACGTATCTGATTCTGTCTTTGCTTGGAGTGGCCGTCATTTTCCAGATTCCATTCATCAGATGGGTGTTGTGGATCGGGGGTACGATTGTTCTTGCCTACTTGACCTTCCAGATGATTAAGAAGACGCTGAAGCCGGATAAGCTTGAGCTGGACAATGACGGGGCAGCTTCACGGTCGGGCAAGAAATACTTTCTGTGGGGACTTGGCCTTGCCCTGTCATCTCCATCTGTCATACTCTGGTTCGTCGTCGTTGCCGGTCCTCTGCTCGCTACCTTCGAGGTTCGGGAATCCCGAACACTGATTATCTTTATCTCCGGCTTTTTTATTGCGGGACTTCTGTGGTCGGCATTCATCGCCATTCTTTCGGGCATATCCCGCAAGCGGGCAAGCGTCGGTTTCGTGCGAGTCGTATCCTTGGTGTCTGCTGCTATTTTTCTTGTTTTAACTGTAAAAGTGTTTATCGATGGCCTGCAATCACTGTAAATGGAGGATAGGAAGCGATAAAAGTGAGGCATAAGCAGAGGAGGAGAAATACGAATGGACATCGCCATTCATCATGCAGAGGATCATGAGCTGCACCTTGTCTATCGCATCATGCAGCAGGCATTCGCCGAATATGCCGGCTTCCTGTATCCACCGTCAGGCGCGCTGCAGGAGCAGGAAGAGGATTTGCATGTCATGCTGGCGGAACAGGCAGGACGCGCAATTATTGGAAGGATCGGCGCACTGCCGATCGCTTCCGCACGTTATTTGGTCAAGCAGGATCATGTTTACATTGGACGAATCTCTGTCCTGCCGAATTACAGAGGAAGAGGTTTCGCGACATCGCTGCTTGCTTTCGCAGAACAGGAGGCTGCCAGACTTGGGAAACACGAGATGCAGCTTGAGGTTCGCATGTCCCTCCCTGCCAATATCAGCATGTATGAGAAGCTTGGCTATCGCATAATCGAGCATATTCCCTACTCTGTAGGAAGTGATGTGTCTGTTACGATGTCGAAGCCTCTGTCGCCGTTCCAGCGGGAATAATGGCCGCCGGGCGTGGTCGACCGACCCGCCATCATGCAGCGAAGCACCGCGCTTGGAGCTGCGCGCGGTGCAGATGGCTATCAGCTACGCATTCTCTTCAGCTAAAGCCTGCACGCGCCCCTTCTCCAAATTAACGAATATAAGCATAATCATGCCGATGACGAAGAAGCCGATCAAAGATAATATTGCTAACCGGATCGAGCCTGTCAACGTCCCCGTGATGGAGAATATGAAGGGGCCCGCAGCCGAGGAGAACTTGCTGGACAGACTCAGAAATCCGAAGAACTCTGCCGTACGCGAAGGAGGCACCAGATTCGCGTAGATGGAGCGCGATATCGCCTGGCTGCCGCCTTGTACAAGGCCAACCATTACAGCCAGCGCGTAGAAGTGAGCCGCATTCGTCATGAAATATCCGAGAATGACGATCAACACGTATAGCGAGAGCGATCCGTACAACGATTTTTTGACGCCAAAGCCCGATGCCAGCCGAATAAACAGCAGTGTGCTTGGATATGCGATAAACTGCGTAATAAGGAGCGCGATGATCAAATGCAGCGTGCCGATTCCGATTCCTTTGCCGTAAACCGTTGCCATGACGATTACCGTGTTGATGCCATCATTATAAAACCAGTACGAGATCATATATTTAAGCAGCTCCGGATAACGCTTCAGCGTCTTTATCGTATGCTTGATACGGACAAAGCCGTTCTTGAAGGTATCGCCAAGCCCGCTGGCTGACCGCTGTACAGCCTTATCCTTCACATGCCGCATAACCGGAATCGCAAATAGAAGCCACCACAGCCCTACTGTGAAAAATGCCGTTTGAGTGGCAATCGTTTTATCCGGGAAGCCGAACATTTTCCAGCCCTCAATCATCGCAATGTTCAGGGTTAGCAGCAGCCCCCCGCCCAAATAGCCGTACGCGAATCCCCGCATACTAATCGCATCTCGCTTCTCAGGAGGCGCGATATCAACGAGCAGCCCATCGTAGAAGGTATTCCCTGTCGAGAAGCCGATCGTTCCGACAATGACAAGAATAGACGTCAGGAGCCAATCTCCCTCCCCGGTAAAGGCCATGGCAGCGCTCGCAAGCGCTCCGAGAACCGCGAAGAAGGATAGAAACTTCATCTTGGAGCCCGTATAGTCGGCAATCGCCCCCATAATAGGAGACAGAAGAGCGACTGATAGCGTTGCTATTGTTTGCGTGAAACCCCAATAATAGGCCGCTGTCTCTTCAGACAAATGAATTCCGGCTACCGATACGTAATAAATCGGCATAATCGCCGCCAGAATGGTTGTGGCAAATGCTGAGTTGGCCCAATCATACATTAACCAACCCCGGACTGCTTTGTGATTCAACTGAACTGCTCCTCTCATTATGACAACGAAGTAAATGCTATTATTTTCCTTTCGACAGCCCTGCACTGATTCCTTCTGATATCTATGTAAAGAATCTCTAAAACTATTCTCATTCCAGTCATTCTGTCAAGATGCAGCATCACTTTTACCTTTTGCTGTCCGTACCGTTTTCATTTATAATATATAGATAGGTGATAAAAATCTTTAATCGAATTGGAGGATTCAATGAACATTAGTCAGCTCGAAACGTTATTGACGATCTCCAAGACGATGAGCTTCCGCAAAGCAGGCGAGCTGCTCAATCTGACGCAACCAGCCGTTTCCGCACAGATCAAAAGTCTGGAGGACGAGTTCAAAACCGTTCTGATCGATCGGAACCAGCCCGTTACGCTAACCGACCGCGGTCAAGTGTTTCTGGAGCATGGCGAGCAAATCCTCGCAATTGTCGAGGAGCTCAAGCAGAAGCTGTCAGACCTGAACCAGATCCCGCAAGGACAAATCGTGCTTGGCACAACTGCATCTATAGCCGTTCAAATTTTGCCTCGGGTATTGTCATATTTTAAGGATCAATTCCCAATGATAAAGACAAGGATTCATTCCATGCCCTCCTCGCAGGTCATGGCCAGTGTAGAGAATGGCACTTTGGATATAGGCATTACCTACCTGTCAGAACGCAATCCCAACGTCGAAACCTCTATTCTTTACTACGACACGTATGAGCTTGTCGTCTCTCCAGAGCACCCGATGAGCCACCTCAAGCATACAACGGTAGAATCCCTCAAGGATATTCCCATGATTATGCTCTCGCCAGATACCCTTGGACGACGATTCCTCGACCAAATCTTCAAACGCTACAATCTTCAGCCGAATATCGTCATGGAGCTGTCTAGCAGCGAAGAAGTGAAACGGATGGTCGAGATCAATCTCGGCGCCGCTGTCGTCTCCAAGCTGTCCATCGTTAATGAAGTACGGCTGGGAACGCTGAACAGAATCAAGGTAAATGAGTTGGACCTGAGCCACCCCGTCGGTGTCGTATACAAGTCAGGACGTTATTTGAACTCTGCGATGCAGCAGTTTCTCAGTGATGTGAAGGGCATGCCGGAGGATCAATTCATCAGCAGCGAATAGGAGGCAGCGACTATCATGAAATTCGATCTACATACCCACCATTTCCGCTGCGGACATGCAGACGGCACTATTGAGGATTACATACAGGCAGCGATAAAAGCAGAGCTGAACGTGATCGGCATCTCTGATCATTCGCCATACTTTGCCAATGAAATCGATCAGCCCCAGCCAGGCATCGCGATGGCGAAGAGCGCATTTGCGGGTTATGTCGAGGAGGTCCTTCGGCTGAAGGCCAAGTATGAAGGAACCATTGACGTGCTGCTCGGCGTTGAGTCGGATTATTATCCCGAGCATATTGAGCTGTACAAAAGTGTATACGAGCAATATCCATTCGACTATATTATCGGCTCCATTCATCAGACACGCGGCGTGAGCATCTTCAATCGCAATCGGTGGAAAAATTTATCCACCCCCGTGCAGGTTGAAGAGAAGCAGCATTACTATGAGCTTATTGCCCAATCCGCGCGCAGCGGCGCCTTTCAGGTGCTTGGACATATTGATGCGATGAAGGGCTATTATCCCCCCTTCTCCGACATCGCAGCCGACGAAGCAATCGATTCCACGCTCAGCGTCATAGCCGAGAGCAGCACTGCAATTGAAATTAATACGTCAGGCAAGACCAAATATGTGGGCGGCTGGTATCCATCCGATGCCATTCTGGAGCGGGCGTTGTTCTATGGGGTGGAGGTGACGTTCGGCTCTGATTCTCATATTCCGAGCCGGGTTGGCGATGATTGGGAGCTTGTACGGCAGAGGTTGAAGGAGATCGGGTTCAAGCATTGGGTATATTACAAACAGAAGAAGCCAATTGTCGTTCCCCTTTAAGACAAAAAAAATGGACCTGCACGCTACAGGTCCCAAATCATATATCGTTAAAAGGGGGTCTTGTTTATTATAATAGCCCACGAATGTGATAAAGAGATAACAACAGCATTTCATTTGTGTAACAAATTGCTTGGCCCCTTGATCCAGATACTGAGAAGGAGCAGATAGCTGTGGCCGGACAGTCCTCTACGATCTTCGAGTGGAGCGCATTTTCCTAATGGAGGACTCTATCCGTCCCAATAAACGCCGGAGCCCTTGCTTCACACGATGACCGGAGGATTGCTTCATTATGGAACCCCAGCCGTCATAACGCCCTCCGTACCCTGCTATAAGGCGGTATAGCTCTCTTACACGGTCATTGACCGTATCAAGACGCACATCTTCAAACTTGCTGATGACAAGCGGGTATGGATAGCTGTTGTCCGGCTCCGTCTGCTTGTCCTTCTCTATGCTGTACCCCATATTCTTCAAGGTTGCTTCCATTTCCTGACGGTCCATATCATGCTGAAAGAGCAGCCAGTGGTATACATTGCGCGGCTGATTAATATTGTCGCCCTTGTGAATCAACGCATAGATCATCTGGGCATTATGAACGAACAGCTCTTCGAGCTGATCAGGCAACATATAATTATAGAACGTCCATTGCGGATCCCGCTTCATATAATATTGCACACGGAACTTCCAGTTACTGTCGACCCACTCGCGAATCATTCCCTCGTTCACAGTTCCGTTGCCAATGTAATAATAAAATTCAAGTCGGGTCAAGGAATTGATTCGACCAACATAATGAGCCTCACCCAAGCTTTGGAGCCATTGCTCCAGCCCAGCCTCGAAACGTTCCAGAAGCTTCACAAATTCGCGCTTGGTATGATTCTTCTCACGTACGGGATATAAATTGACGGTAACCGATAGCAGATCATTGTAACCTTCCAATGGGGCGTCCGTTTTAAAGCCAGCGTTAACCAGGACGCGCAGCTGCTCCGATTCTGTACGGCGTTCATAGAAACCCCAATTGTCACTCATGAAGCACCTCGATCCTGTAGACATCTCCGAAGTAATGAATTTTATCTATTCTATTATAACGTTTTCACCCGTGTGCGTGCTAATCATTATTCGACTTATTATGCACCATCGCTTTATTCACCGCAACTTAACTTACTTATATATTGTATATAGTTATTTTATAGTATTTCGCAATTCATGTCGAAAGCTGCACGCAATTGAACTCATTTATGCTACAATAGAAGAAGTTAAAGAGGGGTGATACCATGGATTATTCCAAAATGTGCCCAAAGTATGAGTGCGCGTCGGATTTGCTGGGCAAGAAATGGACGGGTCTGATCGTTCGTGTCCTTCTTGGCGGACCTAAGCGGTTCAAGGAAATTAAAGAGCAGATTCCCGAGATGAGCGACAAAATGTTGACTGACCGAATGAAAGAGCTAGAGCAATGTCAGATCATTAAACGACAAGTTTATCCGGAGATGCCTGTCCGGATCGAATATGAGCTTACTGACAAAGGACGCGGATTGGAGCCTGTTATTCAATCCATTCAGGATTGGAGCGAGGATTGGTGTTAAGAGCTGCCGTTATGGATACGGCAGCTTTTTTGCTGTATATGCCGCCGAGCTTCGGGCGTCAAAGACCGAGGGCTGTCCCTATAGTAGCAACTACTAGTGGAACAGCCCTCTCACAACTCAATGCTCTGCGATTTTATCCTACAATAGTAGTCACTACGCCGTCCTCTATCATGATGGTAACAATGAAATGAGTCACTTCATATCCGCCATTGACGGTAGTGATTTCTGATGGCTTGAAACCATCAGGATAGGTTTTGAAAAATCCTTCGTAATAAACAACCATAACAACATCGTGTCCGGGGAAGTGCTCACTCACAGTTTCGCCAAGTGCAGTCGCCCAGATTTTAACATCGCTTTTGTTATTCGGCCATCCTTCCAGATAAGTGAGATAGTTCTCGCCAAGCATCTGGCTCATAATGAATACTCGGCCGGTCGGCACGCCGCCCACCCAAGTTTCCAGCGGAATGTCAGCTTCATCGGTTGGAATAAAGGTTACCCCTTTATTCAACCCTTCCGTTATGAGTGTTGCTGCTTCTTTGGCCGAGCTGGACCCGCCAGACCCGCCATTATTGGGGGTAGCAGGCTTCGTAGCAGTAGCAGCAGGGCTAAACGCCGTTGTTGGTATATCACCATGACTCTTGCCGGCAATGCTGCTAATCATGCTTCGAGCTTCACTGATCGATACCGCAAAATTCAAATCAGCAATGCTTGAATCAATCCCCGAGCTCGTGATGCCTACTAATTTCCCTTGTGTGTCGAATAATCCGCCACCCGAGCTGCCATGGTCAATCGGAACGCTAATCTGCAATGTATTCACACCGTCGATTACGCCAATATTGCTTATGACCCCTTGCGATACTGTGTTTTGCTGCCCAAGCGGGCTGCCTATCGCGACTACTTTATCACCCTTTTTCAAATCGCCTGGAGTGCCGATCGCAACGGAACCCATCGTTATGCGCTTCTTTGTCTTGATCAATGCCAAATCTCTTTTCTCATCCAAAGAAATATATCCGGCAATATCATGTGTGTTACCGTCAATATCCGTGATGGAGACCGCCTTCGCATCTTCTATTACATGGTAGTTAGTAATAAACACACCTTCTCCCAGACTAACGGCGCTGCCCTGTGATGTGTCTGTATTTACAATGACGACCTTGCTGTCATTCAATTCTGTAATCGCCTTTGTAGAAAGCTCGGTTGATGTCGGCGCCGTATTAACAGGAGCAGTCTCCACTGGCTTAGGCGCCGGTTCTGGCGCTGGCGCAGGAGTGACCAGAGGCGAATATTCGCTGCTCGTCGTTTCTTTGGAGTCGATATAGATCGCTTTGGTCGGTTGATCGAATTCGATATTGTAGTTCATCGACTCGCTTACAAATCGAAGCGGAATATACGTGCTGTTGTTGATTACTTCCGGCGCAGCTGTCAACGGAACAGACTTCCCGTTCAACACAGCCCTTTTGGAGCCTACTGTAAAAATAATTTCCGTGCTGTCCTTGGAAGCTTTCACTATTTTTGCTCTAGCATCATATTCAATGTAAAAGTTCAGCTTTGCTAGAATGCTTCTGAATGGAACGATGGTGGAGCCATTCTTAACCAGAGCGTTCGATGCAGCGAGATGACCATCCACATACACCTTAAATAAAGGTTCGGCAGCATAGGCACTCGTAGTGCCAACAAAAAAAGCCGCAACTAAAACAAAAAGCATCGAAAGTTTGCGCATTGTGAAAACCCCTTCATCATCATGTTGTTTCTCTCTCCGTATCAGCTATGTTCCGCTAAAAAAAGACAATCACACTTTCCGTTATTTATGGCAAACACTACCTATTAACAACTATAGTAGCATATCATCTTCCTCTAGTGTCAATAAAAATAGCCCGAATTTCCTATGAGCCCTATATTTCTACTAATCTTTCATGCCTCCACGATCGACTGTTCATACAAAAAAGGGCTGTCCCCTGCCATCATTGCTGATGACGGTCAGGACAGCCCTCTTCGTATGATCGGTTAATTAGAAATCAAGCCACTTCTTGAATAATTGCTTCGTCGTATCCTTATTCATAGCCGCGATGGACGTTGTAAGCGGAATGCCCTTCGGACAGGAGCGGACGCAGTTCTGCGAATTCCCGCAGCCTTCGATTCCGCCTTCCTCCATAAGCGCATCCAGTCGCTCAGCCTTGTTCATCTCACCTGTTGGATGAGCATTGAACAGACGTACCTGCGAGATCGCTGCAGGACCGATGAAGCTGTTCCGATCATTCACATTCGGACAGGCCTCCAGGCAGACGCCGCATGTCATGCACTTGGACAGCTCATACGCCCATTGACGCTTCGTCTCCGCCATCCGCGGTCCAGGACCGAGATCATACGTACCGTCAATCGGAATCCATGCTTTAACCCGCTTCAGCGCGTTAAACATCCGCTCACGGTTAATGACAAGGTCGCGGACAACCGGGAAGGTGCTCATCGGCTCCAGGCGGATGGGCTGCTCCAGCTTGTCTACCAGCGCCGTACAAGCCTGACGCGGCTTGCCGTTGATGACCATCGAGCAAGCGCCGCATACTTCCTCCAGGCAGTTGGATTCCCAGCATACCGGCGATGTGCCTGCTCCATCGGCTTTCTGCGGATTGCGCTGAATCTCCATCAGCGCACTGATCACATTCATGTTCTGCCGATATGGAATTTCGAACTGCTCCGTATAAGAAGGCGCATCGGGTTTGTCCTGACGCGTAATAATAAACTTGATTGTTTTGTTAGCAACCGTCGTGTCAGCCATCGTTATTCTCCTTTCTTCTTATCCGTTCCTAATTCTTGTCCGTCGTATAATCGCGCTTGCGCGGTGGAATAAGCGAGACATCAATATCTTGATACGAGATTTCCGGACCTTCCGCCGTCCATTTCGCAATCGTCGTCTTCATGAATTTCTCATCGTTGCGCTCAAGGAAATCAGGCTTATAGTGCGCGCCACGGCTTTCATCACGGAGCAAGGCGCCCTTGGTCATCGCTTCGGACAGCTCCAGCATATTCCATAATTGACGTGTGAAGGCGACGCCTGCATTGTTCCAGCGTGCCGTGTCATTAATGTTGATGTTGCCGAAACGTCCCTTAAGCTCCTTGATCTTCGCAATTGTCTCTTCCAGCTTCTTGTTGTAGCGAACGACCGTCATGTTGTTGGTCATCCATTCGCCAAGCTCCTTGTGCAGCACGTAAGCGTTCTCTGAGCCGTCCATCTTGAGAATCCGCTCATACTTCTCGGTCTGAACCTTCTTCTCGCGATCATACACGGTGGAGGAAATGTCCTCAGCGGATTTCTTCAAGCCGCGAATATATTCAACCGCTTTAGGTCCAGTAATCATGCCGCCATAGATAGCCGACAGAAGCGAATTCGCTCCCAGACGGTTCGCGCCATGGTATTGATACTCGCATTCGCCTGCTGCGAAGAGGCCGGGAATGTTCGTCATTTGATTGTAATCGACCCACATGCCGCCCATGGAGTAATGAACAGCCGGGAAAATTTTCATCGGGATTTTGCGCGGATCATCGCCCATGAATTTCTCATAGATCTCGATAATGCCGCCAAGCTTGACATCAAGCTCCTTAGGGTCCTTATGCGACAGGTCCAGATAAACCATGTTCTCGCCGTTCACGCCGAGCTTCATATCGACGCACACGTGGAAAATTTCGCGAGTTGCGATATCGCGCGGAACGAGGTTGCCGTAGCCGGGATATTTCTCTTCAAGGAAATACCATGGCTTGCCGTCCTTGTACGTCCAGATGCGACCGCCTTCACCGCGAGCGGATTCAGACATAAGGCGCAGCTTGTCATCGCCTGGAATGGCTGTCGGGTGAATCTGGATAAACTCGCCATTGGCGTAATGAACGCCCTGCTGATAAACAGCGCTCGCCGCAGTTCCTGTATTAATGACAGAGTTCGTCGTTTTGCCAAAAATAATGCCAGGTCCGCCAGTAGCCAGAATAACCGCATCCGCAGGAATGATGTGCACTTCCATCGAACGCAGATCCTGACAGGATACGCCGCGGCATACGCCGTCATCGTCAAGCACCGCGCCAAGAAACTCCCAATGCTCGTATTTCGTTACAAGACCCGCAGTCTCCCAGCGGCGTACTTGCTCGTCAAGCGCATACAGCAGCTGCTGGCCGGTCGTTGCGCCTGCGAATGCTGTACGGTGATATTTCGTACCGCCGAAGCGGCGGAAGTCAAGCAAGCCCTCCGGCGTCCGGTTGAACATAACGCCCATCCGGTCCATCAAGTGGATAATGCCTGGCGCCGCATCGCACATTGCTTTAACCGGCGGCTGGTTCGCAAGAAAGTCGCCGCCGTAGATTGTATCATCGAAGTGCTCCCATGTGGAGTCGCCTTCGCCCTTCGTATTCACCGCACCGTTAATGCCGCCTTGCGCGCACACGGAGTGTGAACGCTTCACGGGCACAACAGAGAACAGGTCGACATGCACGCCTGCTTCCGCTGCTTTTATAGTAGCCATCAGACCGGCAAGGCCGCCTCCGACGACAATTACTTTATTCTTAGCCATCTCGATTCGCTCCTTGTCTAAGTCCTATACAATATTCGTCCATGCGATAGCAGCAGATGCCGCCTCTTTAAATTCATCTCCGCGGAATGCAAACAGCGACATCAGGAACATAGCCGTTACAATTACGAACACGACCATCCAAATGTAAGACGAGATGCGCTGTGCGCGCGGTCCGACCGTAATGCCCCAGCTAACGAGGAATGACCACATGCCGTTGCTGAAGTGGAACACTGCCGCAACAACACCGATCACGTAAAAAATCAGGAATAATACATTTGTAGAGATGTCATGCATGACACCGCCAAGCTCATCATGCCCTACATTGCCAATTGCTACCTGAACGCGCGTCTGGTATAGATGCCAGACAATGAAAATAAACGTAATGACACCTGATATCCGTTGAAATGTAAATGCCCAGTTGCGGCCATAATGGTACTGTCCCGTATTCAGATTGGACTGATAAGCAATGTACAGACCGTATACGCCATGGAACAGCAGCGGAATCCAAATAAGGGTCGCCTCCAGAACCGGAACAAGCGGCAGGCTGTTCAGAAAAATCACCGCATCCTTGAAGCCCTGCGGGCCGCCTTCGACTGCGGCGAAATTCGTCACCATATGTTCAATGAAGAACAGGCCGAGCGGGATCACTCCAAGAAGAGAGTGGATCTTGCGCGATAAGTAGGTATTACCTTTCATAACGTTTACGTTCTCCTTTCAAGACTGTGGGTAGCATTCTTCTCCAAACTTCGCCAAAACCATGTATCATTGTAACGCTGGCTAAATTTGGCGTCAATAATCCTTGCGACACAAATTAGCCACACTTCACATCATACTCCTTTTACGCTTATAATGGAATTGCATATTTTTCATTAAAGGTTATAACCAATACGCATATACAGGCGGTGGATTTCGATATGTTGGATGAGTTGCATGTTTTTGCCATCGTCGTCGAGCAATCAAGCATGAATAAAGCCTCAGCCAAGCTTAATCTCTCGCAGCCCGCCCTCTCGCGCAAAATAGCGAAGCTTGAGGAGGAGCTGGGTGTTGTGCTGTTCCGGCGCATCGGCAAGCGGCTGGAGCTGACGCGCATTGGCCAGCTCACCTATGATTACGCTGTAGAGCTGCGCCAGCGGCATCTGCGATACCTGCAAATGCTGGCGGACTACAATTCCGCCGGACGTTCAGCGCTGACGATCGGGGCGAGCCTCACGACCCTCCAAACGACGCTCCCTGATCTGATTCAGGCGTTAACTGCAACGAGCCCCGAGCTGGATATTAAGGCCATTACAGGGAAGACGCATGAAATCGTTACGCTGGTCAGGGACAGAAAAGCCGATATCGGCATCGTTGCTTCGCGGATCGATGATCCTGCGCTGCACTGCATCCCGCTGTTCGACGATCATCTCGTCCTTGTCATGCCGCGCAATCAGTTTGTCATGGACAAGGGGCAGCCTGTTATCGGCGACTTGAACGGGCTTCCAATGATTCTGTTCTCCAAAGGAACCTGGTACCGGATTCTGACGGACGAGCTGTTCGAGCGATTCCTTCTACGGCCGGATGTCCGAATGGAAATCGATTCCTTCGAGGCGATTCTCCGTCTCCTGCACACCTGCCGCGCCGGAACGCTGCTGCCCAAATCGTATTTGCGCCCGGAGCTGCTCAGCGATAATGATCTGATCGTCATCCCGATACGCGAGCTGGAAGAATCGAAACGGACGACCTCGCTTATTCACGCAGAGGAAGAAAGCCTCAGCCCTGCGGTAAGGCTGTGGATTGACCATATCACATCGCATTTCAAGCGGCCGCAATAGGTATGCGCCGCCGATTCCTTCTAATTAAAGAAAGGACAGCAGCTGCTTGCTGCAGCCCTGTCCTTATATTGTTGCCAACTTTCACATCTAAATCCATCCGTACTGCCGCCGCATAGCAATCCTTGCTCTCCAAGCCGAATCAGCGTGTGACCGACCGTTCGAATTCCTCGATTTGATCATTCGTGCCGATGACGACCATAACATCCTTCTCCTGCAATTCATCCGTAGCTGCTGGCGCAATAATGATGCCGCTTGGCTTGTTGATCGCCACGATGCTGCAGCCGTATTTGGCGCGCGGATTAAGCTCCTGCAACGATTTGCCGGATAAGCATTTGGGAACAGAAAGCTCCGCAATCGTATATTCCTTGGACAATTCAATGTAATCCAGCAGGTTCGGGGATACGAGCTGATGCGCGACGCGAATGCCCATGTCCCGCTCCGGGTAGACAACGCGATGCACGCCGATTTTCTCCAGCACCCTGCCGTGCAGCTCCGTCATTGCCTTCGCCACAACATGCTTAACGCCAAGATCGGTCAGCAGAATCGTAGTCAGAATACTCGCCTGTATATCATCGCCGATCGCCACTACGCCCGTATCGAAATTGCGCACGCCCAGCGAGCGCAATACCTCCTCGTCGGTCGATTCCGCAACGACGGCATGGGTGAGCACATGGCTCATTTCCTGCACAACTTCCTCGTCCTTGTCAACACCGAGCACCTCGTAGCCCAGCTCAATTAATTCCCTTGCAAGGCTTGATCCGAAACGGCCGAGGCCGATAATGACAAACTGTTTGGTCTTCATCCTGCTTCCTATTCCCCTATCCGATAATAATTTTCCCTTCCGGATGCCTGTACAGCTCTTTCTCTGTACGCGGTCCAAGCGCATACGCAAGCGTAAGCGGACCAAGCCGTCCGGCAAACATAGTAAGGCATATAATGATCTTGCCGATCATCGACAGCTCCGGAGTTACGCCAAGCGATAATCCGACGGTGCCGAAGGCGGAAGTTGTTTCGAATAATATTTTGATAAAAGCTTTATCCTCTGTTGTTGAAAGCACCATCGTAACGAACACGACGAGAGCCAACGACAGCACCGTAATGGTCAATGCCTTGAAGATTCGCTCGCGCGCCAGACGATAGTTGAACAGCACAATATCCTCTTTGCCTCTTATCATGGCAATAACGGCGCCGATCAATGTCGTAAATGTAGTCGTCTTGATCCCGCCGCCGGTCGAGCCCGGCGAAGCGCCGATAAACATAAGAATAATGATAAAAAATTGCGTGGCCTGTCTCAGTGATGCAAGATCAACCGTATTAGGTCCGGCCGTTCTAGGAGAAACTGACTGGTAGAAGGAAGCCAATATTTTGCCGCCCCAGCCAAGTGAGCCTAGTGTTCCCTTATTCGAAAATTCAAAGATGAAGATTACAATCGTTCCGACCCCGATTAATGCTCCCGTTGCCGACAATACGACCTTGGAGTGCAGTGAAAGCCGCCGCAGGGTGCGGAATTCAAGCAGATCGGACATAACGATAAAGCCGATGCCTCCCAATATAATAAGAAGCATGGTCACGATATTAACGAGCGGATCGTTCACATATTGCGTGAAGCTGACATAAGGCGTGCCGAATTGGCCGAACAGGTCAAAGCCTGCGTTGTTGAACATCGATACGCCATGGAAGATCCCAAAGTAGATCGCTTGCCCAAGCGGCATATCAAGCGACCAGCGAATCGCGAATAACGCGGCGCCGACCAGCTCAATGATAAAGGCATAGAGGACCACCTTGCGGATCAGTCTGACTATCCCTTCCATACTGTTCTGATTCATCGCTTCCTGCAGAATTAGCCGCTCCTTGAGCGAAATCCGCTTGCGGAGAACGAGCGCGAACAATGTCGCCATCGTCATGAAGCCAAGTCCGCCGATCTGAATGAGAATAAGAATGATGATCTGTCCTGCAATGGAATAGTGGCTTCCCGTATCCACGGTTACAAGTCCTGTGACACAAGTAGCTGAAGTAGCAGTGAACAAGGCATCGATAAATGCAGTTGCAGTGCCGTCTCGCGATGCGAACGGCATCGACAGCAGCACGCCCCCGATGAGGATAATGAGCGCGAAACCTGTCATTAACACACGGGGCGGCGACCATCTGCTCAAACGAAAGAAAGAAATGATAGTCATACCCCCACTCACTTGAAAATCTGCAATACAGAAACGTTGAACGCCCTTTCACTTCCATTGCAGATTCAGCGCACAAAAAAAGCACTGGAGTCCCAATGCAATGATGCGGTGAGTCCTGTTCCATGAAGCCTACGAGGTTAGCTGACGGATTCGGGCCCGGACAGGCCGCCCTATTCGCTTGCGCGAAATTCACCCCTTGCCGCCGAGCAGCATCTTGTTCATGATGCCCATATCTTCGACAGCAGTTGGTTCCCCCGATTTCGTGTGAAATTCGGCTTTTCATATGCAATTGATTCACATTATAAAACCAATGGTATAGAAAGAACAACCGACAATTAAGGAGAAATAGAACCGAAAAACGCCATATTAACCCCATGCGCCGCTTAAATCGGCTCAGGGCTTGTATTATCCAGCCTCTATCTCGCCCAATGTATGAAAATGACCGCAATTGGATGGATAAATACGGAAGTTGTATGATATGGTAGATGTAAATGATTATTTGCTTATATTTCAAAGATAGAGGTGTATGAATGAACCCGTACAACAAGCTGCAGCCAAATTGGACCCTGTATTCGATCTTTGCGGCAATCGGCATCGTTATTTATATTGTGATTCAAGTGCTGCCTGCTACAGCACAATCCTTTTTCGAGAGTGATACAGGCGGTCAGATTATCGAGAAGAGCGACGCACAGCAAGCCGCAGACGACTTCGTTCGAAGCCATTTCGATCTGCAGCCGTTAGGCACGCATGCTGTTCATCAGTCAGACAGCTTGCTCTACGGCTATTTGTCCAAAGAAGAGCTGTTCGACCGCTACGACAGGGATTACGATCAGGCATTCCCAACCGATACTTTTCAGGTCAACACGGTGATGCCGGATGACAGCATGCTCTTTATTTATGTACATATGGAAACCGGCAAGGTCGTTAGCTGGAACTGGGGAGAGGCTTCCTATGCGGCGGTTCCAGGAACGAAGGAGCAGCTTGAAGCGGCGATTGCCTTTGCCAAGGAGCAAGGCTTCAAGGAAGCCGACTTGGATGTGCACAAGCACAACGCATTGAATGGAACCGTGTGGCTCAAGCCCAAAGGAGCCGCGATCGGAGAAGCAGAACTTATGCTGGAGATTCGCAGCCAACAGATTGACGATGGCAGCATCGTTATTACCAAGTATAAGCCTGCTTTTATCGCGCCAAAGGATTATGAGCACTATGTAGATCAGCAAAGCACGCTTGCCATGTGGCTGTCCTACGGCGGGTATCTGTTCTTAACCTTTGTACTGTTTGTTCTTGCGGTCATCTACGCCATCCTGTACCGGAAGCATACTTCATTTGTGCGGGGAATATTGCTGACCTTGATATTCCTTGGGTTCTATGCGGTGAACAATTTTAATATGATCGATGGCATACTTGCAGGCTCAGGGGAGGACACCATTGCCGACGAAGGCGCAATAATCGCCATCACTCTGATCATTACAACCATTTTCACGTTTTTGCTGGCCGTTTCTGTTTACTTTTCCCTTGTCGGCGGAGATGGACTGTGGCGTTCCACGGGACGCACGCTATGGCCGAGATTCCGCGAAGCAGGCTACGGCGATCATGTGTGGCGCAGTATGTGGCTCGGATATTTGGCCGCTTTCATGCTGCTCGGCCTTCAAACCGTTATTTTCATAATCTGGACCAGCATGACAGGCGCTTGGGCAACGTCCGATGTTACCCAGTCTCCTTATAATTTGTCGATACCATGGCTGCTCCCCCTCCTTGCCTGGTGTGCAGCGATATCCGAGGAGGCCATCTACCGGCTGTTCGGAATCGGACTCATGAAGAAGTGGTTCAAGAATACCTTTGTCGCCGCGCTTATCCCCACTGTGATCTGGGCGCTGGGACATGTCACCTACCCGATCTTTCCGGCAACTACGCGGCTGGTCGAGCTGACGATTCTCGGACTAATCTTCAGCTTCCTGTTTCTGCGATACGGATTTATTACGGCCGTCTTCACCCATGCGATCTTCAACAGCGTCATGATGGCGATCTCCCTCATGTTCATGGGCTCGCTGGGCAATATCCTGTGGGGCATCTTCTACATCCTGCTGCCGATCCCAATTGCTTGGCTCATCCGGCTGTGGGACAACAGAGCAGCGCGGAACAGGCCGCAGCCGCTGTCTCCATCCCTTGACAAGGACCCGAACCCTGCCACTTAGTTTTTTTAAAGGGGCTATCGCAAAAGGGTAAATCCGATTAGGTCAATTCCATAAAATTCAAAAAACAACCTTCAAAACCACTATAAAAGTGGAGATGAAGGTTGTTTTTTTAACTAAATATTACGAAGAAGGCGGGAGTTGAAATCTCCAAGAATGACTTTTGGGACAGCCCCCCTTGTGGAATTGGAAAATATATGTTGCTTCGACATCGCACACTAGTGTACCTCTGTAATACTCCAGGCACTCTCCTTGACTCCTTCTCATTGACTCCTTCGGGCTGTGCTGTAAAACGATTTTTCCGGCTTATAAGAAGGATCGCGCATTTTCTGGTAGCTGTAAGCGGTTTTTGTCTGCTTATCGTCCCCACCGAAGTCCATTTCACTCGCTCGCTCGCGCTGTAAGGCGATTTTCCCCGCTTAAACGACCGATCGCGTTCCCTTTCAGCAGCTTTAAGCAGGATTTTTCTGCTTACAGCAGTCTCCAGCATCGACGCCCCTCACTCCACGCATATCACGACAACCTTCGTACACGAATTGCTTGTGTCCAAAAAAGAAGAGGGACCCAAGTTACGGTTCCTCCCTCAACGCTTCTAAAATTTGGGCGGCAAGCTTCTCGCCGATAGACAGAGGCCGGAAATCTTCAATTCCGGCTTCTTTTATTTTTTTAATGGAGCCAAAATGCTTGAGCAGCAGCTTGCGCCTCTTCTCGCCAATGCCCGGTATCGCATCCAGACGCGAGGCGACCATCGATTTGGCGCGCTGCTCGCGATGAAACGTAATGGCAAACCGGTGAACCTCATCCTGAATGCGCTGCAGCAGGTAGAACTCTTGGCTGTCCCGCGCCAGAGGAACGATCTCCGGCGGCTCGCCGATCATAAGCTGCGCGGTTTTATGCTTGGCATCCTTCACAAGGCCGCATACCGGAATTGCAAGGCCAAGCTCATTCTCCAGAATGTCCAGCGCCGCAGATATTTGTCCGCGTCCCCCGTCCACAACGATAAGATCAGGAGGCTGCAGCTCATCCTTCAGCACACGCTCATAACGGCGGCGAATAACCTCTCGCATCGTTTCGTAATCATCCGGTCCTGTAACAGTTCGGACTTTGTATTTGCGGTATTCCTTGCGATCAGGCTTGCCATCGGTAAAGACAACCATGGCTGATACGGGATTCGTTCCTTGAATGTTCGAGTTGTCAAAAGCCTCGATCCGGCTTGCTGTCGGCAATCCCAATACTTCCGCAAGACCCTCTGAAGCCTTGAACGTCCGCTCCTCATCCCGTTCGATCAGACGGAATTTCTCGTCGAGCGAGACCTTGGCATTGGCTACGGCCATCTCGACAGCCTCACGTTTGCGCCCTCTGCGCGGAACGAATACCTTCACCTTCAGCCATTCCTGGAGGGTGGAGCCAACCTCATCAGCAGCAGCTTCCGACGAAGCGGAGCCCTCCTCCGGTTCATTCTCCCGCTCTCCAGCCTGCGACTCTGATTCAGGGGGGGCAGGCAGCAATATTTCCTTGGGCAACGCTGGATTATCGCTGTAATATTGCGTGACGAACGTCATGAAATCATTATAGGGCTCCCCGTAATATGGAAACGTGGTCGCTCGCCGCTCGATCATTTTGCCATGACGCATATAAATAATCTGGACACACATCCACCCTTTGTCCGTAAAATAGCCGAACACATCGCGGTCCATTGCGTCCGCCATATTAATTTTTTGCTTCTCCATGACCGCATCGATAGCGATCAACTGATCGCGAAATTCCTTGGCTCTCTCGAATTCAAGCGCCTCGGCTGCTGCCGACATTTTCGTCTCAAGCGTCCTCTTGACCTCGTTATGTCCGCCATTCAAGAAACGGGTAATTTCCTGCACCATTCCCTCATAAGTTTCTGGGGCAACGTCATACTCGCAGGGCGCGATGCACTGTCCGATGTGATAATACAGACATACCTTGTCCGGCAGTGTCTTGCATTTGCGCAGCGGATACAGCCGATCCAGCAGCTTCTTGGTCTCCTGCGCGGCATATGCGTTAGGATACGGGCCAAAATATTTGCCCTTGTCCTTCACGATCCGACGGGTTACCTCCAGCTTGGGATGCTGTTCGTTTGTTATTTTGATATAAGGGAAAGTTTTATCATCCTTGAGAAGAACGTTGTACCTTGGAAAATATTGCTTGATCAAATTGCATTCCAATATGAGTGCTTCCATGTTGCTTGAGGTGACAATATATTCGAAATCGCGAATTTCCGATACGAGCCGCTGTGTTTTGCCATTATGGCTTCCGTTGAAATAAGAACGTACGCGATTTTTAAGAACTTTGGCTTTGCCGACGTAAATGACGCTTCCGTCAGCATTCTTCATTAAGTAGCATCCCGGCTGATCCGGCAGCAGCGCCAGCTTGCCGCGAATATGCTCCGCCGCCGAGCGTGCTGTCATTTGCTCCTCCATCCCGACTCTCCTCCCGACCTGTCATTGTCTCTATTGTAGCATAGCGGGGGAATAAAAAACGGGAGCGCTTCAAGGATTCCGCGGAGCCAAGGTGCAATTCGCCTCATAATTGTCACGAACAGCGGCTTTACAATGATTCGTGAAGTTGGGTATACTATGGGGAGCAATCGTTGTTTTTGAGGAGGAAATGTAGCTATGGAAAACGTTAGAGATCCGCGCGAGCATTTGAACGAGGAACCGCGCGATGACCTGTTTGATGTCGCATTCGGCTTCATTGGTTTTTTCGGCGTTATGTTCGTCATATTCGCCGCTGCGGTGATTGTTAAACTTCTCATTTCGTAACGATACGTTACAAGATAGCTTCGTACCGGTTCATCTCGGTATGAAGCTATTTTCATAATATTGTCCGTAATGTTGTCCGTTGACATCTCGTTCGTTAGAACATACAATGTCAATTATAGGTTATAACAAGGAGGCTGATGCACGATGTACAATTCAACGAATATGGCAGTGAACACGTTAATTGCATATGCAGCGGTCTCAGGCGGAACCCGACAACTTGATTTTGGAGCGGCGCATGACTTATTGATATAAGTCTGCAGCTGCTTTGAAGTTCACTATTCACACCCAGCCGTAAGAGACCGCACAGGTTTCTTGCGGCTTTTATTATTGGTTGTTTTTCTCTGCCGCAGGAGATACATTCCTGCGGTTTTTTTTATGCTTTTATCACACAAGATACGAATAAGGGAGCTTATATACAAATGACAACATCTATAAATGATAATCAATTATTGACCACATATGGCTGGAATGATGGCTGGGAAGCGACTATGAACGGGGAACGTTATGCAGGGCTGCTGCCTGCGCGTGTGACAGCGCAGTATTCTCACTGCTATCGAATTGTTATGGCGGAGGGCGAGCGAATTGCTGAGGTAACCGGCAAATTTGAGTTTGAAGCGGTATTACGAAGCCAATTTCCAGCTGTTGGCGATTGGGTAGCAGTGCAGCCGTTACAGGGAGAGCCGAAGGCAGTTATCCATGCTGTATTGCCGAGAAGATCCGCCATGATCCGCAGAGCCGCCGGCAGTGTCCCAGTCGAGCAGGTAGTCGGTGCGAATATGGATTATTTGTTTATCGTAAATGCGCTCAACGACGATTTCAATCTGCGCAAACTCGAACGTTATCTCGTTGCCGCATGGGAAAGCGGTGCTGCGCCGGTCGTTCTCTTGACCAAGGCGGATCTGTGCGAGGATGCGCCAAGCCGTGTTGCTACTGTGGAGTCAATTGCGCCAGGTGTAGCGGTGCACGCGGTTAGTGCAATGAATGATCAGGGAAAAGAAGCGCTTGAGGCTTATCTCCAGCGCGGCCGTACGATAGCTGTCATCGGCTCATCCGGCGTCGGCAAATCAACGCTGCTGAACTGGCTGTCAGGAGATGACCTTCAGCGTGTGCAAGGCATTCGCGAAGATGACGCGCGAGGCCGTCATACGACAACACATCGCGAGCTGTTCCCACTCCCGAGCGGCGCAGTTATGATTGATACGCCTGGCATGCGCGAGCTCCAGCTCTGGGATGCCGATGAAGGCTGGCAGGAAGCATTCGCCGACATCGAAGCTTTGGCTGCAGCATGCAGGTTCCGCGACTGCCGACACGAACAAGAAAGCGGATGTGTGGTGAAGCAAGCGATAGCCGAGGGCACGCTCGATGCCAAACGCTTCGCCAGCTACAAAAAAACCGGCAAGGAGCTTGCCCACATGGCACGCAAAGAGCAATCCGTCAGTCAGCGTCTCAAAAAAAGCTCCAACAAACGAGCCGCCTCCAAGGGAGGTAGATATCGATTGGAGTAATAAACTGTGAGAGCAGGGTTGCAGCTATAGATAAGGTTGTCGGCTGTCGCCAAAGGTTATAAGCGGGGAGCCAGTCCCTAATAATGAGCAAAAACGCCTCCAAGACTACTATTTTCGTAGGGGAGGGGGCGTCTTTACTCGTATACGTTCATAGCTGACAACAAGAGATCCAGGTGCATGGCTGCTGCGCAAGAAAAAGCTGTCTCTATCAACGATACGCATTCGTTGAAAAGACAGCTCTTCTGTGAGCATTTGCCCCTATCCCCGCTCTACCCGCCAACAGCCTTCAGCTTGTCAGCAGAGCCATTGCCCGCCGATTGCCGCTGTTGTTGCGATTGCTGATGAGCTTGCTGTGATTGTGATTGTGTTTGGGATTGCGGTTGCTGCTGCTTGCTGCTCGCGGCGTCAAACCGTTTCCGCTCGGTTCGGTCGATCTGAACGACACGACCATCATGGACGGTGATGAGCACCGATCCATATTCCAGTCCATTCACTTGTGTCGCAATACGCTCCAGCCATTCTTGATCAAGCACGATAGGCTTTGCCATTATTATCACTCCTACTCAATATTATATATGGACCGGCAGCGGATCGACTTTGAGCGGATTCTCCACCATGGTGGCAGACTGCTCAGATACAACATATAAACGATGGATAAGTACGGAAACTTCCTCTCCCGGCTGCAGCGGCTCCTGATCCAGTGAACGATGAGCAGCGACACGGTTATCGCCTACTTGAATATCAAGCTCAAGATGCGCCCCCCGGAAAAAAATATGCCTCACAGTGCCCTTTGCCGCCGCAGAAGGAAAGGCGATTTCCTGCTCTCGTCCTACCTCAACAAACTCCGGTCGAATGATCGCCTGTGTCCCGACTGACAGCTTCGTTAGCTCGAAGCCCCGCAGAGAGGTCGGCTGCTCGACGACAGTAGAATGTCCAATAAATCCGGCAACAAAGGCGGTTTTCGGCTCTGTATAGATCGAAACCGGCGTCCCCTGCTGCTCTAATCTTCCTTGCTGGACAATCAGCATTTCATCTGCGACTTCAACCGCTTCATCCTGATCATGCGTAACGAATATCGATGTGATGCCTATCGTACTAATCAACTGCTTCAGCCAAGTGCGCAGCTCTTTGCGTACTTTAGCATCGATCGCTGCGAACGGTTCATCCAGAAGCAGCAGCTCCGGTCTAGGAGCTAACGCTCTTGCGAAAGCGACACGCTGGCGCTGACCGCCTGACAGCTGATGCGGATATCGCTTCTCAAAGCCGCGCAGTCCAGTCAGGTCCAACAGCTCATCCACCCGCTGCTTGATTTCCGCCTTGTCCTTCTTGCGAATTGTCAATCCAAACGCGATGTTATCGAATACGTTCATATGCTTGAACAGCGCATAATTCTGAAATACAAAGCCGATCCCGCGCTGCTGCGGCTGAACATCATTCACAAGCTTGCCATTGATGTAAATTTCACCGGCATCCGGACTTTCCAATCCTGCCAAAATGCGAAGCAGCGTCGATTTCCCTCCGCCACTCGGCCCCAGCAGCCCGATCAGCTTGCCCCGCTCTATGGAAAAGCTCACATCCGAAACCGCTTGATGTCCATTATAATTTTTCGATATTCCACGTACCTCGATATGCATTTGGACCTCTCCCTTCCGCTGCGGTCATTTGCCCTTCACTTATTCCAAGCAAAACCCGATAGCCTTTTACATTTCCGCGCTCGCTTCTCTGACAACTTCCATTCCTCGCCTTGCGGCTATATCTGCTTCCATCTCGCAACTTGCTGTTGTGTCTGATTCCATCCATCGCCTTGCTTGCTGAGCCTGCTTCATTCCTCAGCTTGCTGCTGAGCCGATTTCCATTCCACGAGGCTTTTCACGATTAACGTAACTAGCGCAAGCAGAACAAGAAGCGATGCAACGGCAAAGGATGCTGAGAATTGGTATTCATTGTAAAGAATCTCAATGTGCAGCGGCAGTGTGTTCGTCTCTCCGCGAATATGGCCGGATACGACGGATACTGCCCCGAATTCCCCTACAGCGCGAGCATTACAAAGAATAATGCCGTATAGCAGTCCCCATTTGACGTTCGGCAGCGTCACACGCCAGAAGATTTGCCAGCCCTTGGCGCCGAGGCTCGCTGCTGCCTCTTCCTCCTGCACACCCTGAGCCTGCATAAGCGGGATCAGCTCTCTGGCAATGAACGGGAATGTAACGAAGGTCGTTGCCAGTACGATACCCGGCAGCGCAAAAATAATTTTGATATCATGCTCTGCCAGCCAAGGTCCAAACATTCCCTGCGCTCCGAAGAGCAGCACGAAGATAAGACCTGAAATAACCGGCGATACGGCAAAAGGAAGATCGATCAACGTAATAAGGACATTTTTACCGCGGAATTGGAACTTGCTGATTGCCCAAGCCGCCGCAATACCGAACACTGTATTAAGCGGCACAGCGATAAGAACTGTCATTAAAGTGAGCTTGAGCGCCGATATTGCATCCGGATCGGTTACCGAAGCGACATACACCTCGAAACCTTTCTTAAATGCTTCAACGAATATCGAGGCAAGCGGCAGCAGAACGATAAGTCCCAGAAAAAGCAGTGCGATTCCAATAAGTACAACACGTATTATAGGTGATTCCGTAATATGCTTCGGTCGCTTAGACGCCTTCTCGGACAAGTGGGCGGTAATTGCTCCAGCCATATGATGTACGCCCCCTAACCCACTGCTACACGGCGGTTGCTCCGCCATTGCAAATAATTAATAATGAGCAGCATGATGAAGGATGCGACCAGCATAACAAGCGCAATTGCCGTAGCTCCTTGGTAATCATGCTGCTCCAGCTTCGTCATGATAAGAAGCGGAGCGATCTCTGTCTTGAGCGGCATGTTGCCGGAGATGAATACGACCGAGCCATATTCACCAATACCACGAGCGAATGCAAGTGCAAATCCAGTAAGCAATGGCGGCAGCAGCTCCGGCATTATGATCCGGCGAAAGGTCCGCCAGCGATATGCGCCCAGCATGACAGCAGCTTCCTCCACATCCTTATCGAGATCCTGCAGCACAGGCTGAACGGTACGGACAACGAAGGGCAAGCCGATGAAGATTAGCGCGATTGTGATGCCAATCGGCGAGAAAGCAACCTTAATGCCCAGCGGCTCTAGAAACTGGCCCATCCAACCGTTCGGAGCATAGATCGCAGTAAGCGCAATCCCTGCTACTGCTGTAGGCAGAGCAAACGGCAGATCGACAAGGCTGTCAATGAGCTTTTTGCCTGGGAAACGGTAACGGACGAGCACCCATGCGATCAACAGTCCGAATACAAGGTTAATGATAGCTGCTGTAAGGGCTGTAAGAAGGCTGACTCGATACGAGGCCAGCACGCGTGCATTGGTGACGGTGTCCCAGAACTGTTCCCAGGTTAACCCGGCGGTTTTGATTAACACGCCGGCTAACGGGATAAGTACGATCACGCTGAGGTAGAAAATGGTGAAACCAAGCGACAAACCGAACCCTGGCAATATGCTGCGGGATTTGGAACCTTTCATGAGAAGTCAGCTCCTGTCATTAGCCTTAAGATCCCGGCACATAGATTTGATCGAATACGCCGCCATCTGCAAAATGTTTCGTCTGGGCTTCTTTCCAGCCGCCGAAATCGCCATCGATGGTAAGCAGCTCAAGCTTAGGGAATTGAGCCGTAAACTGCTCGGCTACCGACTCCAATGTCGGACGGTAGTAATGCTCTGCTACCAGCTTCTGAGCGTCCTCTGTGTACAAGAATTTCAGATAAGCTTCCGCTACTTCACGCGTTCCTTTTTTATCAACCACTTTATCAATAATGGCAACTGGCGGTTCAGCAAGAATGCTTAATGATGGATATACAATCTCGAATTTGTCCTTGCCCAGCTCATTCACGGACAGGTAAGCTTCGTTCTCCCAAGCCAGCAGTACATCGCCAATGCCGCGTTCAACGAAAGTTGTTGTTGATCCGCGCGCGCCAGAATCCAGTACCGGCACATTCTTGAACAGATCCGTTACGAACTGCTGCGCTTTCGCCTCATCGTTGCCATTCTTCTTCAGCGCGTAGCCCCATGCTGCGAGATAGTTCCAGCGAGCGCCGCCGCTTGTTTTCGGATTCGGCGTAATAACCTCTACACCTGCCTTCAGTAAATCATTCCAATCCTTAATGCCCTTCGGATTTCCTTTGCGAACTAGAAATACGATGGTGGAAGTATATGGCGAGTTGTTCTTATCGAATTGCTTCTGCCAGTCGGTCTTCAAATACTGCTGATCTGCGATGGCATCAATGTCGTAAGCAAGCGCCAATGTAACGACATCTGCTTCCAGTCCATCGATAACTGCACGGCTTTGCTTGCCTGATCCGCCATGCGATTGCTTGATCGTAACCTCTTGGTTCTGTTCCGTCTTCCAATGCTTCGCAAACAGCTCATTGTAGGCTGCATACAATTCACGAGTTGGATCGTAGGATACGTTGAGCAATTCTACTGCTTCTTTCGGCTCTGGCGTTGTTTCTGCACCGTTGTCTTTTTTGTCAGTACCTGATGTATTGGCAGCATTAGCTGCTTTCTTATTGTTGTCGGTTGAGTTGCTGCTGTTGCCGCATCCGACCAGCGCGATCGCTAGTACAAGGAAGACGATTAAAGTACGAACCGGAAAATGATTTCTGTTTGTTTGAGTTGACATATAACAAGCACCCCTAGTCTTTTCATGTGACAGATAACGGGCTAATGGCCTACTCCGGTTGTCCGGTTATAAACTAAATTAATCCTACCTGTTTAGTTGGTTATGGAAGAATAATAGCAACGGACAAGCTCCCTTGTCAATCATTATTTTTCGAATTATTGATCGACCATATAATATTTGCTTATATAGTGCCGATATTCGATATGGAAAATAGGCTGTTTCCGATAGCAGGAGCCATGTCCCAGCTAAATGGGACAGCCTTCTCGCTTAAGAGAACCGCGACCGTTCGTTATCTGTGGAAGGATCATCCGCCGTCTTATCTAACCTGCTATCAATCGCACATACCTGCAAAAGCGAAAATACATCTCCTGCATCAAATATAGCAGCACACGGACGGAGTAACTGTAAAAATACATCAACTATCGCCAGAAACCAGCGTATGCGGTACTTTACTGACTTTTTGATGTACTTTCGCAGGTAAATGGCTTGAAAACGTCCTTTCTAGCCATATTACCTGTATTTCAGCAGTAACGGAGATGCCAGCCAGCAAGCAACGTTTGGAACAGCTTACATCGGGAAAATGTCCCCTAAGCTTTTGCAATAGCTTGATTTATGCAGTACTTTCGGCTAAATGAAGCCGCTTTCCATGCAGGAACTTCATCTGATGCGAAAAAAGATAGCTACTCCTATTTTCATTACGGGGTGACGTGAACGATGTTATGAGAGTTTGTGCAGCTATGCGCGGCTGTCTCTGGAGATATGGTACAGTGGGCTCATGAAAGTCCCTGGAGGTATGCGATATTGCGAGTAATGGAGGTGAATAACAATGAAATATTTTGACAGCATGTTATCCCCAGTTAAGGAAATATGAATATAAGAAAGACGGCCGATGAACGAAAAAAACAGCCAAACAGGAGACACCCCCTGTTCGGCCATTGTTCATTGCACCACTATTCGCTGACTGACAACTTACTGGCTTTTTCGCCCGCGCTTGTTATGTCCCGTTACATGAACAATCTCCACGTAAGGTCTGATCCGATCCATGATCCGCTGACCTTTATGCAGCTCATCGCCATCTTTATTCGTGAAGCTGAAATGCTGCTCCAGAGCATCCAGATCGTAATTGGAGGTGTAGAAGGTCGGCTTGCGGTTCATCCGATAATTCAGAATGGCGCCCATCACATGATCCCGCACCCATGGATTGAGATTCTCCGCACCGATATCATCGAAGATAAGGAGATCCGTTTCTTTCATCAAATCTACCGTTTCCTTCAGCTTGCCCGGCTCGAACATAAGCGACTTCAAGTCCTCTACGAACTCCGGCATATAGACAATTGCACCGGTGAAGCCCGCTTTAGCCAGCTCATGCAGCATATAGCACATGAGGAAGGTCTTGCCCGTACCGAACAGGCCCGCCAGATACATGCCCTCTCTCTGCAGTCCCTGCTCTTTCGTTCGTTCAATATAGTTCAGCACTTGTCCGACCGCTTTCATCCGCTCCAGATCGCTCGACACAATCTCATCGGCAGAGTAGCCCTGCAATAGCGCCCGCTCATCGACATAGAAGCTGTTAATCCGGCTCCGAATTTGCTCCTCGCTCTGACGCGCAAGCAGCTTCTTGCACGTCACCTTCCGATCCGTCAGCTGAACCTGATCCCCAATAACATTGCAGGAAAGCAGTGTATAATGCCCTTCAAAATCATTGGGACAGCTGTCCAGACCCGGACAGTTCGAGCAGTTGCGATATTCGGTTACATGCTGGTAAACCCGATTCAAATTCAACCGAATCGTCTCTCGGTTTAGCTCTGGGTTTTTGGCCATCAGCCGCTCCACGAGCGGATCTCGGAGCAGCTCCTCCATGAGCCGTTCTGCCTGTTGAAGCGCGTTATTGCCGCTGGGGAATGATTTCAGCAGCTCGCCAAGCGATTCCATCGCCATACGAAATCACCTCGATTTACGATTTT
This sequence comes from Paenibacillus plantiphilus, assembly GCF_927798095.1. Taxonomy (GTDB): domain Bacteria; phylum Bacillota; class Bacilli; order Paenibacillales; family Paenibacillaceae; genus Paenibacillus_Z; species Paenibacillus_Z plantiphilus. The sequence goes on from NZ_CAKMMF010000001.1 coordinate 113,298, forward strand.
CCGTCTAGTTTACGAGCCAGGCTTCGTATTTCTTCCATCTCTTGCGGTGTCAACGCAGAGTCGCCCTGTGAATCCTGAATAATGGAGATCGCCGGCTTGCGTCGTCCTCCACGCGCTCCGCCAGCCCCTGAGCCACTTCCTCTCACCCCTGATGCTGCTCCTGAAGCACCGCCAGCGCCTTCGCGTCTGCGCTCCTTCTCCGCTTCCATTCGAACCTGCTCTCTGACATAACGAACAGCCTTCTCGAATCCATCAACCTGCTTCACGAGCATATTCGATGCAACGGCATCTATGTATGTCTTCGTCACCCGCTGTGCATCATTCATACCGAATACATAATGGATAAGTACGTTAATGACTGAACCGGGGAGCCTGTAATTCAAATCGATCACTTCATAGACTCGAATGATCCATTCCGGCACAGCACCAGGGAAAAAGCGGGACAAGAACCGTGTATGGGGCTCATTGCGCATCAGCATATTATATTGATGAATATCGCAGCGGTTTGCCAGCTGAGCGGGCACTTCCATATAAAATTCAGCATTGACCGCCACTTCATCCGGCATATCGTCGCTTCCCGAATCATCTGCAGCGCTGCTGCCGCCAGCTGCCGCCCCGTTGCGTCCAAACATGCGCTGTCGTTCGTCATCACGCTTGCGGTCCTGACGGTACATCCCGTTCGCCCGAAGCTGCAGCTCATCCACCAACAGCTCGCCACGCGAATTAAATACATGATCCTCATCGAGCAGCCTGCACATGTCCACCACGGTCAGACTGTACTTATAAGCAATATAATTCAACTGCGCCATCTGCTCTTCATCGCCGCGAAGCCGTTCCACATACTGCCGATTCGCAGAATTGCGGGGAAACCGCATAATAATCTCCCCATATTGAATGCCCGCTGTTTCCAGCTTCTCCTTAGGGATAACCTGACGCGCAGGCGCAACCTCCGTCAGCGCTTGTTCAAGCTCTGAATCGACTGTCCCTGTTCCCAGCTTGAACAGCTCATAGAACGGCACAGTAATATTCTCGCGTACCAGCTCTGCTCCTGCAAGCTCATCCGATTCCTTCTCATAGAACGATTCTCGCAATGCAATAACGGTATATTTGCCGACCTTGTCGCGAAGCAGCATCATCAGATGAGGGTTGCGAAAAAATTCATCCGGCGACAACGGCTTCACAAGCTCATATTCGAAAACAACGTCTTCGTTGTCCGCCACGCCAAGCTTGGAGGTTTGCAGCAGTCCAACCGCTTCAAGGCGAGAAGCTTGATCGACAAGCTCCTGACGTCCGCGCTCGTTCATATCAAGTCCCGAGCCTAGAAGCAGCTTGCGCTGCGGCTCCAATGTGGAGTACCCGACACGATCATCAGCAATTTGCTGATACATCTGCTGGTATAAACCGATCGCAAACGCCCCGATCATCGGTTGATAAATAAGTCCTATCATCTTGCGGTCTACAGCGCTTAGCGAGAAATCGCGAAAGATGAAATAACGATGATGCTCCGTAAATTGATGCAAGTTCCCGATCCGCATCCCATGCACTCCGTCCGACGTTTACTTTCTACTAGTTTAACATAAATGACAGCGGTCTTTCAGGATTGAAAAAAAGAAAATTCCCCCGATTGAGGGAACATTATAATAAAAAAAGAGGCATCTCGCCTATTCAAGGGTTCCTGATTGCTGAATAGCTGGCAAGCAAGCTCCTTCGTTTGGCCGTGCCTCTGTCGGTATACCATTCTAGAACATTTTGTAGCCGCCGCGCCGCAGCGCGCGAATGGCTGCACCGCTGACATACGCTCCGATAAAACCGCCGATAACCGGAAGAATATCGACATAAGAGAAGGCTGTAAAATTGTCCAGCGTCGATTTGCTGTCATCCCACGTCCACCAAATCGCGAGCGGCAGCAATACGATAACGAACAGATAGATCGGAAACCAGGTTGTTTTGAGCAGCATATTCAGAATAAAACCGATTCCAAAAATCATAACAAGAAACAGCATCGTCACAACGATTAGCTGTAATATTTGTAGAATATCAGGCATCACGTTCGTTCCCCTTTCGCTACGATTAGTTTAGTAGATGATACATTGGAAGTCAATCGGTAGCGGCATGTTGTCACAAGTCCGTCATTTGCTCTTCTTTGTACCAATAAGATACAATGTTTTCAAAGGAGTGATTGGAATGAGTGAAGCTGCTCAAACATTAGAAGGCTGGTACGCATTACATGATTTTCGCACTATAAATTGGACCGCATGGAAGCAAGCTGATGTTAGCCTCCGAAATTCTGCGCTGGACGAGCTGCATACCCTGTTCAAAGAATGGAAGGATGTAGAGGATGCCGGGACAGGAAGCACGGCCTTCTACTCGATCGTAGGCCAGAAAGCTGATTTTGTATTTATGCACCTGCGTGACACGCTTGAAGAGCTGAACGCGCTTGAGGTTGCTTTCAATAAAACAACGTTCGCTCAATTTACCATACCTGCGCATTCCTATGTCAGCGTTGTCGAGTTAAGCAACTATATGGCTCAGCCTGGCACAGATCCGCTGCAAAATCCGGAAATTATCGCGCGACTGAAACCGATTCTGCCGAAGTGGAACCATATTTGCTTCTATCCGATGAACAAACGCCGTGAAGGCAATGACAACTGGTATATGCTCAGCATGGACGAGCGTCGCGCGATGATGCGCAGCCACGGCATGATTGGACGCCAATATGCAGGCAAAGTAAAGCAAATCATTACCGGCTCTGTCGGCTTCGACAATTGGGAATGGGGCGTAACGCTGTTCGCAGAGGATGCGCTGCAATTCAAGAAGCTCGTGTACGAAATGCGCTTCGATGAAGTAAGTGCGCGTTTCGGCGACTTTGGCGAGTTTTTTGTCGGCAACCTGCTTGATGGCGGTAAATTCGCCGCAATGCTGCAATAGCTTCAATAGCTCATTTGGCTTATGCAAACAAGCAGGAGCAGCTTAGTAAGGAGTCAGCATTTATGCTGATCGCACGACTGGAAATGGTTGGACGGGAGTGGGTTCCCGTCCAACCATTTTTTATCGCAGTAGTTTCCCGCTCTTGTGGCGTATCGTCGCTTGCTGCATGCTGCGATCCAAACATATAGATGCTAAAGTACATCTTTTTCAGCCTATAGAAGCCACACAACGCTAAAAGGCTGCAAAAACTCCCACGACGTCTATGACGTCGATGACGTCTCCCCCACCCAGAATGACTGTCATCTGTAAGACGGTTTTTCAAGCTTACAGCACTTCTCGTTTCACTTTTTCGTGCTGTAACACTGTTTTTCAAGCTTACAGTGACAGGTGAAGGGGATTCTACTACGCCCCTCCATCTGTAAGACGGTTTTTCACGCTTACAGCACTTCTCGTTTCACTTTTTCGTGCTGTAACACTGTTTTTCAAGCTTACAGCGACAGGTGAAGGGGATTCTACTACGCCCCGCCATCTGTAAGACGGTTTTTCAAAGTGAACAAGCTGGTTTGACTTTTCAACAGCCTGCAAAAAAGCTACTTGCCTCCATGTTTGACCGCCGACGTGTGACCGAGTACCATGTGCCGCGATGTTTCTAGTTGGAAATGGGCATCTTGAGAACTTTTTCAGAATGCCGACATGCAGCCTCCATGAGTGCGACTATGTATTTATTAGCAGCTGTGAGATTGTCCACATTGAATCGATAACCTCTTTTTCCCGCTTTCGCGACGGCCGGCACATCAATTAGTATTTTTGATTTGTGGGCTAATTCGACGCACAAGCAAGCTCTTCTTCTAAATAGTAAAAGAGGCCTCCATCAACCAGCGTTATCACTGGTTAACGAAAGCCCCTATTATACACTTACTCGTCGTCGTCTTCCTCCATCAGCCGCTTTGCTTCCAAATAAGCTTCGGTCTGACGGTCGCGTTCCCTGCCCTTCTCCTTCAGCCTTTCGATGGCGGGGAGAATAAGCGTGTCCACTTCCTTTTGCACCGTATAAGACAAGTCGTAGCGATTCTGCGATTCCAGGAACGAACCCACTTCCATCAGTGCGTTGTACCGATCCAGCTCATCGCGCGTAAGCAATCCACGAACTTGGACGCTGCAATGGCGCATTACAGAAACTTGCCTTTACGGATGACGAGCGGAATTCCGCCAATGATGTAAAGGTAGCGAATATCGATCGCTTTCTTCAGCATCGCTGCCACTCCGCCTTTGTACTTGCGGCCGAACGCTACGCCGATTGCTTCGCCTTTGCCAAGGGATGCCACCGTACCTTTATTCTTGAACTCGAACTTCTTAAGCGGCTGATTCCGAATCGACGCCACCAGATTGTGAGCACAAGTAACACCTTGCTGCATCGCAATTTGAGCAGTTGGCGGGAAAGGACGGCCCTCAGGGTTGAACATCAGCGAGTTGTCTCCAACTACGTAGATATTCTCATGTCCTGGCGCACGAAGCATATCGTCCACCTTAACGCGTCCGCGCATCGTCTCGAAGCCGGCTTCCTCAATGAGTCGGTTGCCGCGAACACCTGCTGCCCAGATAACGGTTGCAGAACGGATTTCCTCGCCTTCTCCAACGATAACGCCGTCTGGCGTACATTCCTTGATTGCCGTTCCGATGCGGAATGTAACACCCTTCTTCGTCAGCACCTGCATGCCGTACTCGACAAGCTCAGGGTCAAAGCCAGGCAGCGCAGTTGGCGCAGCCTCAATATTGTAAAGTTTGACGAGGGAAGGATCCACGTCAAATTGTTTGCACAGCTCTGGAATGCGGTCAGCCAGCTCGCCGACGAATTCGATACCCGTAAAGCCTGCGCCGCCAACTACGAACGTCAAGTAATCCAGACGGTGCGGCTCGCGCTTGAAACGGGCAAATTGATATTCGATGTGCTCGCGGATCAGACGGACCGAATTGATGCTTCTGATGTTCATTGCATGCTCAAGCATACCTGGAATACCGAAAGTTTCCGGCTCGCCGCCAAGGCCGATAACCAAATAGTCATAGGAAAGCGTGCCATCCTCAAGAATGACCTTCTTATCCTGTGTCCGTATTTGTACAACTGTCGATTTGACAAAATCAATTTTGAATTCGTCAATCAGCTTGGAGATGCTGACACGGGCATTCTCCGTCTTATCTGTTCCCGCAGCCGGCATGTGGAGATGTGTGGTGATATAATGATAATCATGCTTGTTAACAAGCGTGACGTCGGCTTCGTTGTAATTCAATTCCTTTTGCAGGCGAAGCGCGGTCAGTACACCGCCGTACCCAGCTCCAAGTATAACGATTTTCGGTATGTTGCTCATCGCAGAATCCCATCCATTCCTAATTCTTTTTCGCTTTGTGAAAAATTACACAATCTCAGGCAAAAATTTAAATAGCGTACTTATAGTGTGCGAATCAAATAGCCCTTTTATTACGGAGCGTCGACATCAATTCGACAAATAATATAATACCTCACATCATACAAACTTTTCGCAAAAAATTCAAGAGTTATTTATACGAAAAACTTTAGAGCTGCATACAATTTTTTTATTTCCATTGCTCAAGATGAAGGGCTATAATGAACAAAGTGTTAGTCAGATTCCATTGGAGGTGCCACCTGTGTCCAACTTATCAGCAGCTGAACAACAATCCGATATTGTCATCATTGGCGGAGGTCCCGCAGGTATGTTTGCCGCTTTCTACGGCGGAATGCGACAAGCTTCTGTTAAGATTATAGAAAGCATGCCGCAGCTTGGCGGTCAATTGGCCGCGCTATATCCTGAGAAGTATATATATGATGTAGCCGGATTTCCGAAGGTGACTGCCGGCGAGCTCGTTAACCAGCTTAAGACGCAAATGGATCACTTTAAACCAACGGTCTGCCTCGAAGAGAAAGTACAGGAAGTCATCAAGCACGGCGAAAGATCATTCCAGATTGTAACAGACAAGACGACTCATTATGCCAAAGCGGTTATTATAACGGCCGGTGTTGGCGCCTTCGAGCCCCGTCGTCTGGAGCTGCCTGAGGCTGCTCAGTATGAGAAGAAAAATTTGCATTATTTCATACAGGATCTGAATCAATTCAAGGATCAGCATGTTCTTATAAGCGGCGGCGGCGATTCTGCTGTCGACTGGTCGCTCATGCTTGAGCCGATTGCTGCGAGCGTCACCCTTATCCACCGTCGCGACAAATTCAGAGCCCATGAGCATAGTGTTGAGAACCTGATGAATTCCAAGGTTAATGTTCTTACGCCATACGAAATTACAGCACTTCACGGTGCAGATCGCATAGAACGCGTTACCCTGCAAGAAATCAAGTCGAAGGAGATCAAAGAATTGCCAGTTGATGCTGTTATCGTTAACTTCGGCTTCGTCTCCTCTCTCGGTCCCATCTCCGAATGGGGATTGGAAATTAACGGCGGCTCCATCGTTGTTGACTCACGTATGGAGACCAATATTCCAGGAATATTCGCCGCCGGCGATGTCACAACTTATCCCGGGAAGCTCAAGCTGATTGCCGTCGGTTTCGGTGAAGCGCCTACCGCGATCAATAATGCGAAGGTATACGTCGATCCGGATGCCAAGCTCTCGCCAGGACACAGCAGCAACATGAAATTATAGCAATGAAATTAAACAAATAGGGTATCCTAACTTTGCCCGGCGAATGGATTCATGCGCTGCTAAAGGAGGATACCCTTTATTTATGTTATGTCCCATTTGCAATGGATTGGAGCAGCTGTCCGTCATATGTCGGACATGTTCAAGAACTCTGGACGATTGTGGACGCATGAGCGATTATTCAGCGCCATACGCACCCTATCAGCCCTTGGCTGATGACCCCTCCTGCTGTATGGAAACGATGACTTTCAATCTCAGGTGCAGACATGTCGTATATTGTGCAGGTTGCAATTATACCGATGAGGTTGCCGTTCTGTTGTGGGATTCGCCCGAGGTGTTGAATAAGCCTGGCATTATGCAGTAATCCGATAGTGATCAGGATTGATTTGTCTGCGTTTCATTTCTTCGGCAAGCAGAAGAATAAAGTCCAGCTCCAAATGATAATTAACAGCCAACCGGTAGGCATCTACGAGAAGATCATCCGATAAAATTTCCATCTATGCACACTCCTTCCTTCTTTTTGTTTCATCTTAGCATGTCCCTAATAGCAGAACAAGTGTTCCGGTTATCCACAGCATGCTGTGGACATTATGTGTGCAAGTTGTGGGTAATGGTCGAATAAACAGGAATATCAATGCGGAATATGTGGATATGATTATACACAGCTCCTCCGCACGGAATTCCAATAAAAAACTTTTATGGATACTCTCTATTCTATTAGCTAAATATATTAAATCCAGTTAACAACTGTTCCTAGCCATTACTGCGGCCGTGTATTCACCTCGAATATCCACAGCTTCCCACTCTTATCAATCCCATAATCGAAGCCAAGCTGACCAATACCCGGGAACCGATTCTCCAGCATTTGCGTAGCTAATTTTGTCAGCATCCTCATCTCTCGCTTCTTACCCGATACTGCACGGGCCGAAACCGATTGTCGAATGCCTTGGGAGCCGGTTAGACTTGTACCTCCTCGGCAGAGGTTGGTGACAAACAATCCCTTCCTTGCCAATCTCCCGACAATTGCTGTAATTAACCATCGGCCATCCGGCTGTTTCACATGCTTGACTCGATAATCGATTGGCCGTCCGCTGATCGTTGCCAGTCTGATTCCCTTCTGAATCAAATATTTGCGTCCCTTGCGCAGTGTGTTGAGCGACTGATAAAGTCCATCGAAGCTGGAGAATCGTCTCGTACTACTAAAGTACGTATGCGAGTAGCCCCCGCCTTCTTTCGATACTTTGATCACACCATGCCCCCCTGCCCCGCAAACAGGCTTGATAACGACCATCCCATGCGACTGAAGCATAGTCCTCAAGCTAGCTGGCGAGAATATCCTTGTCGGCGGAATATGCGGCGCAATCTGCGAATGGGACAGCAGCACCTCCGTCTTTGCCCATTTGCTGGCCAGTTGCCTTCCTTGTCCTTCACCCATGACAACTTCCCCTTTCATATCATCCTACTAATCCATAATATGCCTCAAAGACAGTCGTCTCTTGGATGATTGACCGCTTCCACTCGCCTGATTGAATAGGTGATAGAGATAGATGGAAGAACAAAGAGCCTCCTAAACCGCGTCATCAGCGGCTTGGGAGGCTTCAGGTTCATAAGGGCAAGGAACAAATCACACAGCAGCCTTCAACAGCCGTCTCATATAATTAGTGCAGGCTACCGCAAAATATAAGGTTTGCATAATAATATATATCCCGACTATAACGCCAGCGTAGTGCCATACGTCCATCATAATCAGATTGCCCAGCGCCTTCATAGCGAAGAAGGTATGGACGATCCCGACTGCCACCGGAACAAGGAAAATAATTCCCACCTGCGATATGACGATGCGCCGGACCTCACTAACCGTCATTCCGATTCGTGTCAGCGCTCTGATCTGCGCCTCATCCTCCTTCAGTTCGGTAAACAGCTTGAAGTAAAGCATGCTTCCTGAAGCGATGAAGAACAGACAGCTCACGAATAATCCGATAAAGAGGGTCAGAGCTGAGGTTTGCTTCATATGAAGATAGGATGAAACCCGATTCATCTGCGCGAATTGCTCATGATCGGAATCGATTGCCGCCTCTATCTTCCTAACCGTCGTGAGCGCGCTCTCCCAATCTTTAATTTCGAAGCCATAAGCTACTTTTTGCCCAGCCATCGGTGTTGCCGATAGCCACTTCTTGTACTGCGCATCATCAACGACGATCAAATTCCTGAAGCTCTCGATCGGTGCAATGATTGCGCCGAACTGCATAGGGTCCATGTCCAATGTGGTCCGCTCGCCATTCAACTGAATTTCCAGAGAGGAGAAATCCAAGTCCGGCTTGCTTGATTGTTCCTTGTACTTGTATGGAAATACGATGACAGCCCGGCCGTTCACAACAGACAGTTTCGACACCTTTTTCAGCTCCGCGACACGATTGTAATCCGATTCCGATACGACAGCTGCCGTCCAATTGTCATAAAGAAGCTTCTCCCCATCGCCCTTCCTGACCTTCTCTGTCGGAATGCCAACAAGCTGCACCTCATAGTCAAGCTCCCGCCCGTCACCCTTCACTATCTCGCGGACTTTGTCCGGATGAATGACCGCATGGGATTGAAGCCCCCTCTCAATAAACCCGATCGTTTGAGGCGTTTGAGATAAAACCTGCTCCTTCCCTCCCTTATCAAACACATAGAAGGTTCCCGATGCGGTCAGAATGACTGCGCTCAATATCGATACCATGAACAAAATCCGCGCATTATCCTTAAGCTTGAACGCCATCTGCGACAAAATAATCATATTCGTCCGGTTGTAGAAGAGCTTCTTGTTCTTCTGCGCCAATCGTATTAACGCAATGCTGCCCTGTGTGAATAAGAAATACGTGCCGACCGTAACAAGCCCCAGTATGGGAAGCATGAGGATGACAGCCGTGCTCACATTCATCGTATACGCCAACGCATATCCTGCGCCTAGACATAGGACAGATAGAATAGACAGCCATATAGAGAATACCGGCAGCTTCTTCGGCTTGTTCGCTTCCTTCAGCAGCTCGACAATTTCTGAACGGCCAATCCGTATCGTTATCAGAAAAGTCAGAACAATAAACAACAGGAAAAAACCAACAACGGTAAATAGAACAGCCTTCAATGGCACTGCGAACGGGATCGGGCTTGCAACTTGGAGCAGAACAGCCATCGCCATGAAGAACAGCTTGCTCAGCAGCATGCCGATACCGATGCCGACTGTGATCGCGAGCAAGGCGATAAAGACACTTTCCAGCATCAGCATCCAGCGCATCTGCCCTCTCGTCATTCCGAACAAGGTGTATAGTCCCAGCTCTTTCTTACGCGTCTTGAGAAAAGCAGAATTAGCATAAAGGATAAAGAAGAACGAGAAAATCGCCACAATATACTCGCACGCAACCATGCCTTGGCGTACGCTGCCAGCTCCTTTAATCTCACCATTAATGACATCGGGATGAAAGATAAAGGAAGCGTACATGTAGAAGACGAAGACAGAGAAGACACTGCTCAGGAAAAAAGCGCTGTACGCCCGCCAATTCCCCCGAATACCGCTAAGAGCGAGCGAACGGAATGTCATCGAAGTTCCCTCCCAACACACTGAGCGCATCCAATATTTGCTGAAAGAACAGCTGTCGGCTTGTGCCGCGGCGAATCTCCGAGAAAAACTTGCCATCCTTTATAAAAATAATACGCCGGCAGTAGCTCGCAGCGAAGGGATCATGTGTGACCATTGCAATCGTTGCGCCAAGCTGTTCATTCAAGTCCTTCAACGATTCCATCACGTCCTTGGCTGCCTTGGAATCGAGATTTCCTGTCAATTCATCTGCGAGAAGTATCGAAGGCTGGTGAATCATTGCCCGGGCAATAGCCGCTCTTTGCTTCTGTCCGCCGGATACCTCGTATGTTCTTTTGTCCAGAATAGCCGATATTCCGAGCAGCTCCGCACAGGGTCCCAGACTTTCTTCGATCTTGGCCAGCAGCACGCCATCGAGTACGAGCGGCAGAACGATATTTTCTTTGATCGATAGAGTATCCAACAAATTGAAATCCTGGAATATAAAACCTAGTTCTCTCCTGCGAAACAACGCCAGCTGCTTTTCATTCAGCTTGGTTGGCTCCTTGCCGTTTATCTCGATCCGTCCCGAGGTCGGTCTGTCGATTGTGGCAAGCAGGTTGAGCAGTGTTGTTTTGCCGCTCCCGGAGGGACCCATAATTCCGACAAAATCACCCTTGTCCACCTCGAAATGGATATCCTCCAACGCTTTATACGTAATATTCCCTTTGCTGCTATAGGTTTTGCAAAGTGCCTCCGTCTTCAAAACAGTCATCTCTCGGCCTCCCTAAGTTATGCAGAGCAGGCAGTTCCGCCGCTTTGCAAGCATACGATTCATGATTGCTATCAGTATACCCTCAGAGGCAGTCCGTTCCCCATCGATTAAACTTTCAATTGCCAGCCCAACCTTACAATGCTGTCACCTTATCCGACAGCTGCTGCAAGCTGCTGGGCAGGAAGACAATGGTCGCAGTCGTGCCGACCCCCTGCTCCGATGAGACGGTCAGCTTATGTCCCAGCTTGGCGCATACCTGTTTGGCCAGATAAAGTCCCATGCCTGTCGATTCCTCTACCAGACGCCCATTGTCTCCTGTGAAGAAAGGCTCATAGATGCGCGGCAGATCATGCCCCGCAATGCCTATTCCTTCATCGATGATTTGCAGCGACACCCCATCTGCCTGATCTGGAATAGACGCGATGCGAATGCGCAGTTTCTTGCTGCCGGACTTTTGCTTACTGTATTTGATGGCGTTGCCGATGAGCTGGTTAATGACAAAAGCCATCCATTTCTCATCGCTCTGAACGACACCCTCGCCTTCAATTTGCGGATAGATCTTATAGCGAATGCATAGACGCTTGTGCATATTCACAACTTGTCTGACAGTCTCATGCAGAGAGATGGAACGGATATGGACATCCACCTCAAACTTCTCCAACCTGGCAGTATAGAGCATCATATCCAGACCGCGAGTCAGCCTGTCGGTCTCCTCCTGAATGCTTCGCAGATCAGACTTCCAGCCAGCAGCCTCCTGCTGCGAATCCGCTTGCTCCCCTTGCTGCGTAATGAGATCAATTACGGCAATCGGCGTCTTCATCTGGTGCACCCATTGATGAATAAAGTGCTGATGGATCTCAAGCTGTCTTCGATAGCGCCCCAGCTCGTCCATGTAAGCCTGGTGCTGCGCCTTCAGCAATTCCTGCACGGCAAGCTGATCGGCGGTTACGCCTGATCGGACTCTGAGCGAGGCATTCAATGCCGACGCTTGCCCAATCGCCTCATTCAACTGTATGTAATACGGCCGCTGGCGCAAATAATCGAATGCGAGCCAGAACAGGATGCAGCATACTGCCAGCAGCCCCGCGTACAAAGCCATCGTCATATCCATCATTGTGGGAAAATACATTTCACCTAAAATAATAGAAGCCCCGGATAAGAGCAGTGCCGCGATAAATACGAGGATATATCCGACTCGGCCGCGAAAATAGCGAATCCACGTAATCTCATGCACATCTTGACGCCCCTCTGCATACTCATAACTGCCCAACCCTCGTCACTCCTTCCAGCGCTCATTCTCGCAGACTCAGCTTATAGCCGTGTCCACGTATCGTTTCAACGGCCCCTTCAAGCCCGATTTCCTCCAGCTTCTTCCTGAGCCGTGTGACATTGACCGTTAACGTATTGTCATCAACGAACTGTACATCGTCCCACATCGTCTCCAGCAGCCGTTCCCTGGACACAATGTGTCCAGCTTGTCTGATCAAACATTCCGCCAGCAGACATTCATTTTTCGTCAAATCAACGGCATGCCCTCGCCACTCCAGCTCATTCTTGCTGAGCTGCAGCTTCAAACCTCCCGCTTCCAGCTCCGTTGCCGCAGCAGGCTGGACAGCATATTCACCGTAGGTCCGGCGCAGCAGGCTCTTAATCTTGGCATGCAGCAAATCCAATGGAATCGGCTTCGTCACATAATCATCGCCGCCGTTCTCAATCGCCATCACCTGATCCATCTCCCCCGCGCGCGCAGAAACAAAAATGATAGGAGCGCTGGAAACCGTGCGAAACTGGCGGCACCAGTAATAACCATCGAAATGCGGCAGATGGATGTCCAGCAGGATGAGATGCGGAGCCGTTTCTACGAGCTCCAGCTTCAAATCGTGGAATCTGGAGCAGCGCACCGCCTCCAATCCATATTTCATCAGCGACTGCTGCAGAAGCTCGCCAATTTTATCATCGTCCTCAACGATGAATACCCGGTACATGCTCATTGCCTATTGCCTCCTCTATTGCAGCCTGCCCAGCAGGCTCATTGCCCATCTATTGCAGCCCCTTATCAAGCACATTGGCTGCTCAGTTGCAGCCTGTTAGCAAGCTCATTGACTCCTCAGTTGCAGCCGCAAAACAGGTCGGTTGTGTCCTATTCCTATTGTATGGAATCTAATCTGAAGCTGCAATCTCCGCCTCGCCGCGGCTCGTGTCAGCTGGCAGGAACAATGCAGAGAGCTGTAGGAGAACACTGAAAAGCCGTTGTTTTACTGCCAATCAGCAGCAAAACAACGGCTTTTATATAAAAGTGGCGCACAATCGGGCTGGAGCAGTAAACTCCAACTATACCTGCAAGAAGTCCCACAGAGCTGCAAAAGTACATCTCCTGCCTCAAATAAAGCCGCTCACAGACGAAGTAACTGCAAAAATACATCAACCATCGCCAGAACCCAGCGTAAACGATGCTTTCCTGCTATTTTGATGTACTTTCGCTTTTGCAGGTAAGTGGCTTGAAAAGGCCCATTCTGGCTATATGACCTGTATTTTTGCAGCAACGAAGGTGAGAGCAGCTGTTGGAGCAGCATGCGGGTGGGGAAATCTTTTTCAGCAGCCAGTCCGAACCATATAGCGCCTTTTTTTCGATACGCGAACCGCTGATTTTGGTTTTGAGCCGAATTGCACCCGCATAATTATATTCTTATCCTATAAATTAAAACGGTAGCCTACGCCCCAGATCGTCTCGATGAGCTGCGGCTTGGAGGGATTCAATTCGATTTTCTCGCGCAGCTTGCTAATATGAACGGTAACGGTGGGAAGCTCGCCAAGGGAGTCCATGCCCCAGATGCTGTCGAACAGTTGCTCCTTCGTGAACACTTGGTTCGGGTTGGACGCGAGATAGAGCAATAGATCATATTCCTTCGTCGTGAATACGATCTCCTTTTCTCTTACGTACACTTTCCTGGGAAGCTTATCGATAACGATATCGCGGATACGCACTTGCTCCTGGAATCGCTTCTGCGGCTGGTCGCCCGTCAAGCGCTCGAAGCGGGCGATGTGAGCCTTCACTCTTGCGACCAATTCGCCGACGCTGAATGGTTTAATGATATAGTCGTCAGCTCCCAATCCGAAGCCGCGAATTTTGTCGATCTCTTCTTTTTTGGCTGAGCACATAAGGATGGGAACTGTACTGATCTGTCTGACCTGCTTGCAAATTTCATAGCCGTCTACACCCGGCAGCATCAGATCCAGGATGATGAGATCAAATTTCTCATCCAAGGCAAGCTGCAATCCGGCATCCCCCGCAGGGGCGATTCTCACCTTATAGCCGCTTGCCTCCAAATAATCCTTCTGCACCTCTGCAATAACGGTATCATCCTCAATGATTAGTATCGTTTTCATGGCGCTCACCTGTATGCCCTTCCGGAGTAAGTAATGTAAAGAAAATAGCTGTGCCCTCATCTATCTTGCTCTCAGCCCACGCTCGTCCCCCATGCCCCGCAATAATCTGCTTCACGATGGCAAGACCTAATCCCGTACCGCCAGTATCTGTATTACGCGCTGACTCCGCACGATAGAAGCGGTCGAAGATGTGGGGCAGCGCCTCCGCGCCAATTCCGCGCCCACTGTCCCTGATCGCAATGATAACCTCACCCTTGTTCCGGCTGAGATTGAAATGAACCTGCTTCACTGCCCCGTCCATATGTTTGATGCTGTTGTCCACAATATTTGCAACGACTCTGCCCAGCTTCTCGCGGTCAGCCATCACATAGATTGGCTCGCCGCCAGGGTGCGGGAACAAGAAGCTGATATCCGAGTATTGCGGATGCAGGCGGAGCTCCTCAACATAATTATGCAGAAATCCTGCCATATCTGTCTTTTCAAAATAAAAGGGAAGCCGGTTCAAATCCAGCTTCGAGAACAAAAACAATTCATCTATAAGCCGATTCATATGCGTTGCTTTGTTATGAATCATCTCGATATATTTGATCTGCATTTCCGGAGAATCTGCAATGCCGTCCCGCATGCCCTCCGCACATGCCGTTATGGCGGCAATCGGCGTCTTCAGATCATGAGAGATGTTGGAGATCAGCTCCTTGCGGCTTTCTTCAAATTGCAGCTGGACACTGATTGATTCCTTCAGCCGAACTCTCATTTCTTCGAAAGCCGCGCTTAATTGGCCGAACTCATCCTTCCGGTTCAGCTTCAGCTCATAGTCAAGATTGCCCTCCTTGATCTGCTGCGCCGCACGCTTGAGTCCGTACAGAGGCTTAATGAAGCTGCGCGACACCAGATAGGTCAATCCGCCATTCGTCAACCCCACTACGATCAGAATGAACAGCAGAATAATCGGGAAGATCGCGATGAAAATCTCGCTCACGCGGTCCGCTGTCAGCACATATACTGCGCCCTTGCTGCGATCTGCAAATGTCAGCGTATATTTCTTTGCCGTGTAGTTAATGCCGTCCACATCTATTTCATCCAACTCGAAATTGCTGTAGGCGGGTCGCTTCAATGCGATTGACTTCAGCTTCGGCAACAGTTCTCCCTCATCCAGAGCAGATGAAACGAAGGATACAGCCCCCTCCATCTCCACGACTAATCCTGCCTGCAAGCCGCCCAGCGCTTCGCCGGTCTTCTTCAGAAAGGAAGCATCCTTGAATCGATCCGGCTCATTCTTGGCAAAGTAGGCTAGCCCAGAGGCCCATTCCTCCTGCTTCTGCATCATCTCCTGCACTTCTCGCACACTTTCGAAGTCGCCGATGAACTTCGCAACAGGATTCATCTTGTCTTTCATCATTAAAGAGAGAACCAGTATTACGGTTAGTATAAAAATCATGGTAGGCACGATAATCATTGCGATATAGGATACAAGCAGCTTCAGCCGGATGGACATCGGAATTCTCCTAGCTTAGTATTGTCTATTGGCGAATCGAAACAGGCCCGCCATATATATGATTATACTAAAGGATGCCAGAAAGGCGAAGATGCTGAATAATTTCATGAACGACACACCGCTTCCAACCCACATCGTATACCAGTCCGTATAGGCAAAAGGAGACCATAGGGACGCTTGCGGCACAAAGTAAGGCAGCAGCTTGAGTGCGGAATACAGGGCGATGCATATAATAATCGCGGTCGTGCTGCTGGTGAACCACTGGGCTACTAATGCTGCAAGCATCGCTACAGCCGCCATCGGGAACATCGCCGCCAAATATGCGGCTGCTCCATCCCACATCCCTGCCGCACTCCAGCTATGCTCTAGAAAAAGTCCTGAAAGAAGTGAAGCTGCCCATCCACCTGCCAAAGTAAGAAACGTAATGATCAGCAGCGCAATTACTTTGGAAGCATAGATTTTCGCCCTTGTAATCGGTCTGACCAGAACAATCTTAAGAGTTCGTGCTGACGCTTCGCTGGAGAATGAGTCCGCTGCGCTCATAAACAGGTAGAGCGGCACGAGGACCGCAGTTAGCAGGCCCAGCATAATAAGCGGGAAGTTCGTGCCGATAACCGCTGAGATGCCGATGCTCGACTGAACATTGGCGATTAGCCAAGCGAATAGAACGGGCAGAAGCACGATCGTAAGCAGGAACCATTTGGTCTTGCGATGCAGCCACCATTTGTGCATTTCATTGCGAATATTTGCAGTGAGGCTATACATGAGCTGCCCCCTCCCTCGTTTTTTGTATGGCAGATAGATAGACCTGCTCCATCGTTTGCCCCCCTGCAAGCAGCTCCTCAATCACTCCCTCGCCAATTAACTGGCCATTATAAAGAATGCCTGCCCGGCTGCAGACCATCTCCATCTCACTCATCATATGGCTGGAAATAATGAAGGTTATTTTCTCCTCCCGAGCCAAGCGGAGTATGACATTGCGCACATCGATAATTCCCTCGATATCAAGACCATTCGTCGGCTCATCCAGTAAAATAAGCTTGGGATTGCCGAGCAGCGCCGCTGCCAGAGCCAGCCGCTGCTTCATACCAAGGGAATACCCGCTTACCTTCTCATCGCTGTATGACTTCAACCCTACCATTTCCAACACCTCATAGATCCGATCACTAGCCATATTCCGATAAAATCTGCTTGCCAGCTTCAAATTCGCATAGCCGTTCATATATTCGTAAGCATCCGCAGTCTCAATCACACAACCGACATGTGCCATCGCCCCTTCGAACTGCTCCGATATGGATTGACCGAATATGCGTACACTGCCTTCATCGGCAGTCATTAATCCCGTCATCAATTTGAGCAGGGTCGTCTTGCCCGATCCATTCGGACCGAACAGACCAAATATATCGCCCCTGTTGATAGCAAGATTAATATCGCGAACGCCTCTTCCATTCTTGTACGTTTTGGATAAACGCTCAATTGACATCGCTGCTTGTTCTGTCATTCCCATCCCCTCATTCATGCGTCATAGAAGCCAGGCAACCTCTTGCGCTGCCGCTGCCCAGCTCCTTTGACTGATTCGTTATCGCCGTGATGGCTTAATGCTGTTTTCTCTCTTTCCAAGCTTTCGTATCGATGGCCTCTACCTTCTTGCCTTCCAAATCAATCTCATCGACAATCGTGTTGTTGAAATCTGAGAATTGAGCTGTAAAAGCGACGGTAATCTCATGTGCAGCTCCTGCCGCATCCTTGCCCGCAATATCGATTTCCAACGTTTGGCGCTCCA
The DNA here is from genome assembly GCF_927798095.1 of Paenibacillus plantiphilus. Taxonomy (GTDB): domain Bacteria; phylum Bacillota; class Bacilli; order Paenibacillales; family Paenibacillaceae; genus Paenibacillus_Z; species Paenibacillus_Z plantiphilus. The sequence goes on from NZ_CAKMMF010000001.1 coordinate 130,879, forward strand.
GTTGATTGTCCCCATTGATCGTTGCGTCCAGATTGACCGCTTCAATTCGGATATCGTCTGTCAGCTGAGGCAGCGCAGCATCGAATTCACCGCCGAACAACTGCTCTTTGAACGAGCTTGATGGAATGTCGGATACGTCCGAGTCCTTATGTTTGACACCATGCTTGACCAGGAGCGATCCAACCGCATTCACAATTGGCGGCAGCTGATTGCCTTCCATATGCAAGGATACATCCTTCTTCCCGTCCGCTCCTTCTTCAAGACTGATCTGCTGCTTCAAATTGCCGACCAATGCATCAATGACCTGCTCGATTTCCTCTGGCACTTCCCAGTCACCATGCTCCTTACGCTCCGCGCTCTCCTTCTTCTTATCCAAATCCAGTGTGTAATATGTGTCCTGTGCACTGTTCTTAATGACTACCTGGTCCCCTTGATGGTAGACCTGAAGCTGACGGCTGTCTGTACCGCTATGGATTGCGAAATCAGCGTTCGTGCCCTCTCCCTCCTCATCGAGCTTGACATTCGCCTTGGCATCCAGCACCGAGCTGCCATTGTCCGTAATCGACAGCTGGAAATTCGTCGTTACGCTGGAAATCTTCTCGCTGTTCTTCAATGCCGATTTGTACGCCTCGTAGCCGGAGGTTCCTGCGCTGACTGAGAATCCGCTAACGACCAATATTACTGCGCTCAATGCAACTGGAACACCATAGCTCAACCATTTTTTCTTACTCATCTTCATTTCCTCCACTCCTCTATGTTTTGAAAACTTCTGCTGCGGCTCTGAAGCTTTCTGATAACAGAATAACTCCCATCTCTAAACTGCCCGTTAATGAAATCTAAAGAAAGTATAAAATCGTAAAAAATGTTTGCCGCCGCATCGGTTTGTTCACACTCGGAAGGGGTATTAACGTGAAAAGGAAGGAGGCTGACAGCATGTCTGCGCCACGCAAGTCCTTTAAGAAACGTTCCATTGATTTCGCCCAGAGTCTATACTGCCGCATTCAGGATGACGAGGTTCCAGCTATGGGAGCGCAGCTGACCTACTACCTGATACTCGCATTCTTCCCGTTCCTGATCTTCGTCATTGCCGTTCTCAGCTTCACCGATCTCAGCGCCCAGAATGTGATTGACTACATTCAGCTTGTTCTGCCGGAGATGTCAGCATCGACGATTACCGATGCTTTCGCGGAAATTCAGCAGTCCCGCAGCGGCTCCCTGCTCTCCTTCGGTCTGCTGATTACATTATGGTCTGCATCCAATGGCATTAGCGCAGTGATGAAGGCGCTGAACAAAGCCTATGATGCAGAGGAAACACGTCCGTTCTGGAAGGTGAAAGCGATCTCGCTCGTATTCACGATTGTGCTGGCTATCGTTATCGTCTCCAGCTTTGTCATGCTTGTCTTCGGAAGGGTAATCGGCGACAAGCTCTACAAGTTCACCCAGCTGCCGGGCAGCTTCGACCAGATTTGGGCCGTCGCCCAGTTCGCGCTGCCTATCGCCATGATGATTGTTGTGTTCGCGTTGCTCTATCTGTTCATACCGAACTTGAAATTGAAGTTCAAGGAGGTCATTCCGGGTGCTGTATTCGCCACATTCGGCTGGATCGCCATCTCCCTGCTGTTCTCCTTCTATGTAAACAATTTCGGCAGCTATTCCAAAACCTATGGCAGCATCGGGGGAATTATCGTACTGTTGACATGGCTGTATCTGTCCAGTATTACGATCGTCCTGGGCGGGGAAATAAACGCCGTTCTGCACTTCGACAGAAATGCCATTCACAAAAAACCGTGCAAGCAATTCTCACTATCGCTCCCTTTCCTGAGCAAAAAAAAGAAGAACCATGGCGGTTCCTCCAAAGACTCTGCGCGAGCGGTGAATCCGCCAATTCAGAGATAACGCTATACATGGCCATTCATTCCTCTGGATGAATCATATCCTCGGCCCGAACGACCTCATCGAACTTCTCGGCAGTAATGAGCCCGCTGCGAATCGCTGCCTCGCGCAGCGTCATCCCCTCCTGGTGGGCAGTCTTGGCGATCTTCGCCGCATTCTCGTAGCCGATATGCGGATTAAGCGCCGTCACAAGCATCAGTGATTCGCTGAGATAGCTCGCGATCGCTTCCCGGTTCGCCTCCAAGCCAACTGCGCAATGCTCGTCAAAGGACCGAATCGCATCAGCCAGCAGTCTGGCGGAGTGGAGGAAATTGCGAATGATAACAGGCTTGAACACATTAAGCTCAAAATTGCCCTGACTGGCAGCGAAGCCGATTGCCGCATCATTGCCCATCACCTGACAGACGACCATTGTCAGCGCTTCGCTCTGCGTTGGATTCACCTTGCCCGGCATAATGGAGCTGCCGGGCTCGTTCTCCGGTATGCGAAGCTCTCCGATTCCGCAGCGGGGACCGCTGGCCAGCCATCTGACATCATTGGCGATCTTCATGAGGTCTGCCGCCAAAGCCTTGAGCGCGCCATGAACGAATACAAGCTCATCATGACTCGTCAGTGCATGAAACTTATTGGGCGCGCTCACGAAACGCTTGCCTGTCATCTCGCTGATCGCAGCCGCAACGCGCTCCCCGAACTGAGGATGGGCGTTGAGCCCCGTGCCCACTGCCGTTCCGCCAATGGCGAGCTCACGAAGCTCCTCGCGGCTGGCCCGCACATAACGCTCGCACTTGGCGAGCATGCTCACCCAGCCGCTAATCTCCTGCCCAAGCGTCAGCGGGGTCGCATCCTGCAGATGGGTGCGCCCAATCTTAATAACATCCGCGTATTCGTCACGCTTGCGTTCCAATGTTTCTCTCAGCTGCGCAATAGCTGGCAGCACGTGATCATCGACTGCAATTGCAGCAGCAATGTGCATCGCTGTCGGGAAGGTATCGTTCGAGCTCTGTGAACGATTCACGTCATCATTGGGATGAAGCGCTGCGGACAAGCCTTGCTCATCCAGCAGCTGGCCCCCTCTTCGCGCAATCACTTCATTCACATTCATGTTCGATTGTGTTCCGCTGCCCGTCTGCCATACGACAAGCGGGAACTCCGCATCCCAGCGTCCAGCCAATATTTCATCGGCAGCCGCCGATATGACTGCTGCCTTCCCCTCATCCAGCTTGCCGAGCTCCTTATTGGCAACCGCCGCGCCTTTCTTCAAATACGCGAACGCGCGAATGAGCTCGATCGGCATAATATCCGCGCCGATCTTGAAATTGTTCAGACTGCGCTGGGTTTGAGCCCCCCACAGCCGTTCCGCCGGAACCTGTATCTCACCCATCGAGTCCTTCTCTGTTCTGAAACTCATGTTTCCTGTCGCCTCCAATACAGCTCATCGATGCGATGAGCACCGTTAGCAGTATTTTACTGTAATTTCGGCTATCGTATACATCTGCTGCGGCCTTCGCAGGCGCTGCGCATAGGGCCCTACTGCTGCTCCGAGAACAACACCCGAAGCTGACCCGGAACTTCGCGGCTCCGACGTGTGGCTGTGTCCATTGCAACACTTGTCACAAACGCATCCGCGCACAGTACGCCCCGCGAATTGGCAATCGTCTGCTTCAGTACATAACTGCTTTTTCCCATGCGCTCGGGAGTCGTGGTGATCGTCAGCACATCGCCCTGCCTGCATTCATGACGATAATTAATATTAATGTTTACGGTTACGGTTTGAATCCCCATTCTCAGGAAAGTTTCATAGTCAAACCCGGAGCGCTCATACCACTCCTCTCTTCCCCATTCGAGATATTCCAAATATTTGGCGTTATTTACATGCCCGTTCACATCGATTTCTGTCGACCGGACGATAATTTCCAGAGTGACCTCCATCTTCCTTCATCCCCTATCATGAACCTTGAGCTCTGCATAATAATTTGATCACCTATCGTTGCCCTGAAATTTAGAGTAATATGCAGACAACAAGTTGAATGCGATATGAAGCAATACCGAAAAAACTATGGATTGCGTATAATCAGCAATCGCTCCGAACATAAGCCCTCCTATGAACGCGAAGAACATGTATCTGATGCATAATTTATCAAATTTATAGTATTGCAGATGAGAAATTGCAAACAACAATGCCGAAATGATTACTGCTAAGCTGACTGGTAAATAAGCTAATTCAATAATAGTATTCTGAAATGATCTATTCAATATCGGCAATAGCAATCCTCTAAATAGGACTTCTTCAAAAATGGGGTAGAAAACAATAAAGTTTATAACATGAAATTTTCCCGTTGGCTGGTATCCCGAATATTTTGTAATAACAAGATTTGAAATCAAAATCGCCAAACATATAAAGATGATAGCCCTATCAACTACAGGGAGATGATACACAAAATTATCCTTTACAAAAAGAGCGGCAATGGAAGCTGCGCCTCCCCAAATATAAACAATATATCTATCTAAATTTCTATCTCCCAATAGGTAAGTAGCCTTTGTAGCAATCCCTCTAAGCATCGCATACGAAAATGTTAGTAAAACCGCTAGTCCAATTATTATAGCTTGACTCATACGACTTAATGAACAGCCCTCTCCCTAAAAGGATATGAACAAGGTTTCATGTAATTCCAGCCAGCAATACAAAGCTCACCAGAATCCTTCACTGAAACAATTGATAGATTATCATCTGATATTTATAAATATATATATCATAGTTATCTAAAGGTTTGCCAATAGATTCAGAATTCGTGCCTCCGTACAACTCCCTTGCCCTGAGGGTCTTGATCCGCCGCCCATTCGTCGAATAAGTAAAAGGCTTGCCCTCTAAACAACTGTCTAAGAGGGCAAGCCGCTTACTATCAATGCAAATATGATGAGTACATGACCAAATCCGCTGATCGAGCTTAATGTAATTGTTTCTTATCTCTTTTCCTGGACAACAAAATGATGAGCAGATAGATGACCAACAGGCAGCTGACGATCATGCTCGACCATGCGCCAATCAACAGCGTCGACGGAGCCCACACTTTCACAAAACCCCATGGCAAATCAAAGAACATCATTTGAGGCAAGCGATATAAGTAGTAGCCGATGATGCCGAGAATACATATTCCCCCAATCATATAGACGGTATGTATCCAGCGAAAATCTGTGAAGACCCTTTCTTTGCGGACAAAATTCAGGGCGATGCGCAGTAAAAGTAACGCAAAGCCTATTCCCAGAATTGAGACGACGATGATCACACGTGTCATTAATTTGTCTACATTCTTGTATGTGTCCTCGGAAATTGTTGTGGGCTCTTTGCCTTGAATAAGGGAAGCAATCCCCTGTGCAATCGACTCCGTATAGTCTGAATTCATGTTTGTTAAGACAACGATGCCTACTTCGCTATCTGGCAGCATGATCATAGATGATGAAAAGTTCGGATTGCTGCCGCCATGAGCCACATAATCAGTAGTATCAACCTGATACACAAACCAACCAGCTGCATAGGACGCCACGCCGGTGTGATCCGGTATCTGTGATTGGCGAACTGGACTCGCTTCCTCGCTCTCCTCTAAGGCCTTCAATTGAATTCGCAGCCATTTGGAGGCATCTTCTACGTTCGTGATGATATAACCAGCGGGCGTATTCCCTCGGTAGGTCGGCGCTTGATAGGCTGCAGGGCGCAGAAAGCCCATTTTGTAGCCCTGCGCGAAATCCAGCTTCGCTGCATCTTCCCTGAACAAGAACGTATTATTCAGCTCATAGGGAGTAAGGATGGAATTCTGCATGTAAGCTTCGTAAGATAATCCCGTCACTTCTTGAATAATGAGTCCAAGGACATCGTAGTTGATCGTCGCGTATTCAAATCCCTCTCCGGGCTCGCGATTTAGGTACCATCCCTCCAGCTTCTTCACCGTATTCATGAGCGCCTGGTCACTCTCGGAAGCCGGGATATCTTGAATAGAGCTGAACGGAATACCGCTCGTATGATGAAGCAAATGACGGACTGTCATTTCTTTGTCTGATGGATTCGCCTCTTGCACTTTCATCTGCAACCAAGGCAAGTAGCGACTCACAGGGGCGTCTAATTCAAGGAGCCCCAAGTGTACTAGCTGCATGACGGCTAAACCGGTGAAGGCCTTGGTGTTTGAACCGATTTCGAACAAGGTTGTCGGCTTCACTTCTCGGCTTTGCTCCAGATCTGCATATCCGTAGCCTTTCTGATACAAGGTCGTATCTTTGTTCGTTATCGCTACGGCCAGTCCGGGGAGATCACTCTCCTCCATCTGGCTGTTAATCCAATCCTCCAACTGACTGCGGGACATCTCTCCAACGAGCGGCTGATTCTGATCATCCTGTGATAGGGCAGAGACGCCATATCCGCTATTTAGAAGAAACAAGCATAATAATAATCCGATCGCTCCGATGCTTCTTGCATTCCACTTCCACAAATTTATTATCCCCCTCTTATTAGTCCAAACTATAATCTAAGTCGAATTGCGATAGCTTCACGATATACATGATCCATTTTCGATAAAATTTGACCTGCTGTAACCGTTGCTCTACGTCATGTTATCGTTCCTCGATCATTTTCATCACAATCACCGTCCCAATAAGTTTTATATGACGTGTTTCGTTCACCTCCCTCAGGAAATTAAAGTTTTCTCCGTTTTTCTCGCTCCTTCATAGGATTACATTGTTGACATCCCAAGCAGCCTTGGATAATAGTTTACGGAGTGAGAATATTTGGGACCGACCTGTTGGCGGGAACAGAGGTGGGGACCTCCATTAAGGTAAATCTTCGGCGGATAATTGCCAATATAATACTATAAATGGTATATATCGTTATCACAATGTGAGTATTCATAAGAGTTAATACCATCTTTGTAAAGCGGAATTTTCTTAGTTATTATACAAATATTTCTTCATAATAAAAATATAGTTTCTAACACCATTTGTCAATTATAGTTAGAAAAATTATGTATACATTTTGTAATATCATGACTTAAGCAGTTCACGAGATTTACTGACAAATGTGAGATTCTATGCTTGATTTCTTATGTTTTCTACTTCGAACCTGGCAACGAAGCAAGTGCACATTTGCTAAAGGAGGCTGCAGTGGAATCATAACGGTAAATGGCGCCACAGAGGATAGGACCCTGTGACGCCATTTTTGGCTGTGTTGGATGGAATTCAGGGTCAATAGACGTTTATTTCACCCCTTTTGAAACAGCCTCCTATGCGGTCTGCCGTCATGCTGCCATCATCCACCCGACACGCCGCAGTGATATCGCCGGCTTGCTGTCACGCGGCAACCTCAGCTCGCGCATTTCTCCAAATATTCCTTCAGAATAAACATCATCAGATGATCCATAATCATATGGACATCCTCCACCTTCTGCATATCATGGATCGGAACGTGAATGGAGCAGGTCGCAAGCTCCTTGACCCTGCCGCCGTCATAGCCGACAAGTCCGATTGTCTCCGCACCCAGCTCGTTGGCATATTCCAGCGCGGCTACAATGTTCCTGGAATTGCCGCTGCCGGAAATTCCGATAACGAGATCATTAGGCGTCAAATAGTTTTCCAGCTGCACCTTGAAAATTTGATCATAGCTGACATCATTTGCGATCGCCATAATTGTAGAAACACTATCATTCAAGCAGCTGAAACGAAATTTCTTGCGCAGCTTCTCACTGACTCCCTTATTGAAATCATTGACGAAATGAGAGGCCGTCGAAGCGCTTCCGCCATTGCCGAAAATATAAACAAAGCCGCCCCGCTGCTGCACATTTATTAATTTCTCAATGACGGTGTGAATTTCCTCCACGTCCATCCCATCAAGCACGTCCTTCAGCCCATTCAAATACCCCTTGATATCCCCACGAAAATCGACAACAGCCTGCCCCATCATTTCACTCATTTTAAAAACTCCTCTCAATTTAATTTAGTTTAACTATTCATAATTTTCTGATAATTAAGTAGCCAGTTGTGCTGCGGCTTCTTCGAGCACAGAGCTTACTTGGCTGCAAATGTCCTTATCCAGCAGCTCTTCCAGCGACAATGGCGAAGTAATGCTCCAATTCCAATCCCCGACTGTTCCCGGCCGGTTGTACCTGATGCTCCGGTAATCGCCCTCTATTAGTCCCAGCATGCACAGATAATCCAGAAAGGACGTTATCGACCATACCGCAGTAGAGGACAGAACCGAACGAATAGCCGCTCTTAGAATCTGTTGATCGCACTTCTCCCGCACAGGTCCATCCAAGCCCATAATCGACCACAATTTATTCTTCTCCTGATAGCTGAACAGGTAAACGCGGTACAGGTCATATACTTCCGGCTTGGTTTTGCCCAGAAGCTCCGCTAATCTGTCGTAAGAGTCCACTTCCTCGCGCCAGCGCAATTTGCCATTCACAGAGGGAGCGTCCTCAAAGAGAATTCCCTTCATCTCCGCTTCGTTCAATCCCTCTTTCTCGCAAAATTCCACAAAGATCGAGGCATCTATCATTCCCGCTTCGTTCTCCCACCAATCCCGCCATATAGACGTATCGTGGTTCGAGAGCGTATACACCGTAAGCGGATGGTAATCCTCCGGCCGAATAAAGTTCTCCGTTCCATCCCAATCCTTATCCCAGCGTTGGAAGTTGATCATTGGAACAGACAGCTCGCTCAATACGGGGATGAATTCAACAGCAAAGGGAGCCAAATTCTCGCCGCATAGGATCATATTCGTGCTCTCCAGCATGACCGTCAGCAGTTGCCTCCCCTGCGTCTCCTGCTCCTGCAGAGAGCGTGGATAATTGAATCCGTTAAGACCTCCATTCTCATTAGGGTCGTCTCTTGGAATACACCACATCTTGAACATGGCGGACAAATAGTCAAGGCGCAGCATATCAAAGAAGCATTCGTTATATTGAAGCCGCTTCCGATAGAGCAAGCTATCATCCGCAATAATGGCCTTCCAATTATAGATGGGCTGGTCCCCCCATCTCTGTCCCTTCACATGGGACGATTCGGGCGGCAGACCAGGAACGAGATCCAGCCGAAAATATTCCCGACGTGCCCAGACATCAGCACTGTCCCGAGCAGAGACATAGAACAGATCACCCATCAGCCACACCTTGTTGGCATTCGCATAAGCCTTTGCCGCTCTAAGCTGCTCATACAGCTGCCACTGAACCCACTTAACGAACAGGATATTCGTTTCTTGCTCCTCGCTGAATTGCTGCAGAGCCGCAGGCTCGCGATCTCTGTACTTCGGCTCCCAGCGCTCCCACGAATCCGTGGAATAATAGGTTTTCAATGCGCTGAACAAGGCGTAATCCTCCAGCCAATACCGATTCTCCGCCACATAGTTCCTGAAGGCTGCGCATTCCAGAGGCGATGCGAGCTGGAACAGATTACGCAGCGCATTGAGCTTGGCATACTTCACATTCGTATTCATGTGGCCTTTGCCGCCGATCGGATACTGCTGCCTGATTTCCTGAATATAAGGCTCCGCCGCCTCCATCGTGATCCCTTCCAATCGATCCAATGCCATGTACATCGGTTCAATGGCGAACAAGCTGTTCGTCGAATAAGGCGAGCTGTAGTAATCACTCATGGGCAGGAGCTGGAGGATGGTATGTCCGGTTTGCACGCACCAATCCACAGCCAGCTTCAAATCCTCCAAATCGCCTATACCCGCGCTACGCTTGGAGTAAAGGCTAAATAGAGGCACCAGCAAGCCCGCCTGCTTCTCTGTCCCGATCCACTTCCATCTGTCCGCCCGATTTGAATCCAGCAATTGACTTGTGATCACAAGATCCCCTCCTGAATCAACGCTGTCACAGAATCTTCGACCAAAGCTCTTACTTTGCTGCAGTAGCTTTCCTCCAGCAGCTCTTCCAGAGACAGCGGTGACGTGATGCTCCAGTTCCAATTCCCCACTGTTCCCGGCCGGTTATACCTGACGCTCTCATAATCGCCCTCTATGATGTCCAGCATGCACAAATACTCCAGAATGGATATGATCGACCATACTCCTCTGGCTGACAGGACCGAACGAATAGCCGCGCTTAGAATATCGTGATCACAGCTCTCCCTAATAGGTCCTTCCAAGCCGATGATCGCCCATACCTTCTCCTTCTCACGATAGCTGAACAGGTACTCGCGGTACAGCTCGTACACAAACAACTCCGATTTCGTCATGCCCAGAAGCTCTGCCAGCTTATCATGCGAATCTACACTCTCGCGCCAGCGCAATTTAGTTGCCGTGGAGCGGGCTTCATCGAAGAGCAGCTCTCGAAGCTGCAGCTCCGCGCCAATCCGGCCAGCCTTCATGCAGAATTTCGTCAAGCAGGAGCGCTCTATCATTCCCGCCTCATTCTCCCACCACTCCCACCATACGGACGTATCCTGATTGGAGATCATATGAATCGTGAGCGGATGAGTATTCTCCGGCAATATGAAATCCTCCGTGCCGTCCCAATCCTTGTCCCACCGTTGAAAGCTGAATATCGGAATGCCCAGACTTCTCACGAGAGGAATAAAATCCAGGCAGAAGGGACCCAAATTTTCTGCGCATAAGAGCATATTGGTGCTCCCGAGCATAGTCGTCAGCAGCTTCCTTCCTTGCTCCTCCTGCTCCTCATCCGTGCCCGGATAATTGAATCCGTTCAGCCCCTCATTCTCATTAGGCTCCTCTTTTGGAATGCACCACATCTTGAACATCAGAGATATCGCATCAATCCGCATGACGTCAAAGAAGTGTGCATTATAGCGAAGACGCTCCCGGTATAGTTCACAGTCATCCGCTATAATGGCCTTCCAATTGTAGATCGGCTGGTCCCCCCATCGCTGCCCTTTGACATGGGCTGGCTCTGGAGGCACGCCAGGCACAAGATCCAGTCGAAAATAAGGTGTGCGCGCCCAGACGTCAGAGCATTCCCGGCCCGAGACATAGAAGAGATCTCCCATCAGCCGCACATTGCTGGCGTTCGCATAGGCCTTCGCCGCTTTGAGCTGCTCGTACAGCTGCCATTGAACCCACTTAACGAACAAGATATTCGTTTCTTGCTCCTCGCTGAATTGCTGCAGAGCCGCAGGCTCGCGATCTCTGTACCTTGGCTCCCAGCTCTCCCAGCAATCTGTGGAATAATAGGTTTTCAATGCGCTGAACAAGGCGTAATCCTCCAGCCAATACCGGTTGTCCGCCACATAGTCGCTGAAGGCCGCGCATTCCAGAGGCAATGCGAGCTGGAACAGATTGCGCAGCGCATTGAGCTTGGCGACCTTCACATGCGTATTCATATAGCCTTTGCCGCCAATCGGATATTTCTGCCGGATCTGCTGAATATAAGGCTCTGCCGCTTCCTTCGCGATCCCTTCCAATCGATCCAATGCCATGTACATCGGTTCGATTGCGAACAAGCTTGTCGTCGAATAAGGCGAAATATAATAATCACCCATGGGCAGGAGCTGAAGGATGGTATGTCCGGTTTGCACGCACCAATCCACAGCCAGCTTCAAATCCTCCAGATCGCCTACACCCGCGCTCCGCTTGGAATGAAGGCTGAATAACGGCGCCAGCAAGCCCGCCCGCTTCTCTGCCCCCATCCGCCTCCATCTGTCCGCCCCATATGAATCCAACCGTTGACTTGAGATCATAAGATCGCCTCCTGATCTGTCTATACGATTCACTTCATAATGTAATCAACCGCCTCCAACAGATGGTCGGCATAATAATTCGGAGCTACCTGAAACAGATTGTCCTTCCCTCCGAGACCAGTGCCTACAAGGACGGTGCTTACATTCGCATTGATGCCTGTCTGAATATCTACCGTTGTATCGCCGATCAGATAGGAGCTTGCGAGGTCAATGTTGTATTTGGCCGCAGCGGATTCAAGCATGCCGATGGATGGCTTCCGGCATCTGCAGGAAATTTTGAGCGCCTTATTCTCTTCGGGATAACCGCCGTCCGGATGATGGGGACAATAAATAATATCGTCCACATAGACGCCCCGCTCGCCAAGAAGAGTCTCCAGCTTCCGGTGGATATCATCCAATTCCTCCACCGAGCACAGATTCCTCGCAATGACGGATTGGTTGGTTATGACGATGCTAATAAATTCCGAATCATTGATTCGCCGTAGTGCCTCGACAACCTTATCCTCAATAACGAGCTGCTCCGGCTTCGACAGAAGTCCAACATATTTGTTAATCGTTCCGTCCCGGTCGATGAAGATCGCCCGTTGCTTCAAGGCCAGGTTCTTCTTTCCGACAATTCCCTTGTCCACATGCTGCTGAACGAGGCTGTAGCGGTCGGGAGTCCCCATGTCCTTCATATACTCTGTCGTTCGATAGGCGCAAATCTCGCCCTCAGGAATTAATTGTGCGATGATATCCTTCTCTAGATCCTGCTTCGTATTGGCTGCGATATAATTAATAATCCGCTTGTTGAACAGGAATATTCCCGCATTCACGCAATTATTATAGTAGTAGTCCCGCTTCTCATTCTTCTTCAGAATGTCCTCCACGAGGCCGCTCGCTCTGATTTGCAGCACATCACTGTCATAGGGATGGTTGTTGGGATGCGCCGCCAGCGTGCCCGTGAACCCATGCCCCAGGTGAAAGCAGATGAATCGATCCAGATCGATATCAAAGATTACATCGCCATACACAAGGACAAACTCCTCAGACAGAGAATCTCTCAAATGATACAATGCGCCCGCCGTCCCAAGCGGCTCCGTCTCCACATAGTAGCTGATATTCACCCCTAGCCTTGTGCCGTCGCCCAGATACTCCTGAATTTTATGCCCCAGATGCCCAATGACAATAATGATGTCCTTAATGCCATACAAGGCAAAATTGTCGATACCGTACTCCAGCACAGGTTTCCCGTTAATCGGAATGAGAGGTTTCGGAATTTCCTTCGTAAATTCACTGAGCCTCGTTCCTTTGCCGCCAGCCAGTATGACCGCCTTCATGCTCCCAGCACCTTTTCGTACACGCCAGTATATTCCTTCACATAACGCGGCCATCCATGATTCTGAGCCATGCATGCGCGAACCATCTTTCTCCACTTGTCTCTGCGCTTGTATGCCTTAATAGCCTGCCGAATCGTATACAGCATAACGTTGGCATTGTAGTGGTTGAATAGAAAGCCATTCCCTTCTCCAGTCGCTTCGTTAAAACGCTGAATGCTGTCACTCAGTCCACCAACCTGACGGACGATCGGAACAGCGCCATACCGCAGCGCAATTAACTGGCCGATGCCGCAGGGCTCATAGCTGGATGGCATGAGGAACAAATCAGAGGCCGCATACGCTTGGTAGGCAAAATCATCCTCATAGAGCGTGAAGAAAAACTTGTCCGGATATCGAAGCGCCGCCTCTTGAAAATAGGCCTCGTAGCTCGCATCGCCATTGGACACCATGACGAATTGGATATCCAGCTTCATCAGGTGCTCGAAGGCATCTCTGACCAGGTCCAGCCCCTTCTCCGTCTTCAATCTGGAGAACAGCGAGAGCATCGGGATATCCTCCCTGACCTCGAATCCGAGCGCCTGCTGCAGCATCCGCTTGTTCAAGTCCTTCCCTTCCAGCGAATGCTCGTCATAATTGGCATAAATTCTAGTATCTGTGGCAGGATTATTGATCTCAAGATCAAGACCGCATAATACGCCGTATATATCCTCCTGCCGCTCCTGAACGGTCACCTCAAGCGTTGAGCCATACTTCTCGGTTGCGATTTCCTTGGCATACGTAGGGCTGACGGTTGTAATCATATCCGCATGAAGAAGGCCCGCCTTCATGAAGTTAATCCCGTCATTGTAGTCGACACGATGCTCCAGCAGCTCCTCCCAGCTCATATCGAGATGGACGCAATTATCCTTGCCGAATACACCCTGGTAGCCCATGTTGTGTATCGTATACAATGTTTTGATGTCGCGATAGAAGGGCTGTTCATCGTACTTGGCCTTCTTGAGCAGCGGAATAAAGCCGGTATGCCAATCCTGGCAGTGCAGAATTCTCGGCTTGAAATCCAGATGGGGCAGCGCCTCCAGCACCGCCTTGCAGAAGAAGCTGAACCGCTCTCCCTCATCCTCATAGCCATACAGCTCGTCCCTGTCAAAATAATGCGTGTCATACATGAAGTAGAGCGGAATGCCATCGTACACGCAGGCTTCAATGGTGCAGATGTGCGCGCTATCGCCCATCCCAATATCCAGGACTGCCATAATCTTCGTGTCTGAAGGGTAAGCGCGGAAGGTTTTATTCATTTTCGGAACAATCACTCGGGCATCCCAGCCCATTTCGATCAAATTTTTCGGAAGCGAATAATTGAAGATCCCCATCGTGCCGGTTGTGAAGGGATACAACTGTGAAGTAACGAATAGCACAGTATTGTTCATCGCTCTAACCTCCATTTTGAGAGTGATTAACCTGCCCTAACAGCCCACCTTCAAATTAACGAAGCCGCAATGATCGCTGGCATTCAGAACGATTCGACTGCCGTAGCGGTCGAAGCTGACAGGAAGCTCGTCATATTGCTGAAGCGCCTGCCTTACCCGCTGCTGGTTCTCCAATGGACATAGGAAGAGGAAGAATCCGCCGCCGCCAGCGCCCAGCAGCTTCCCTCCATATACGCCTGCCGCCTTGGCTGCATCATAGATGCTGTCGATTTCACTGTTGTTGATTTTTTGCGACAGCTTCTTCTTCTCCTCCCAGCTAACATCCAGAAGCTTGCCGATTCGCTCGATATTCAGGTCCATAAAATCATCATGGGAAGCGCTTACAAATTCTTTTAGCCGATCGAGCGTTTCCAGATTATTGCCCGTATTCTGCTTCTGATCCATCAGCACCGCAGATGCTTTTCTCGTAATTCCGGTAAAAAACATCATCGTGTGCAGGTCGAGCAGCTTGTACTGGCTATGGGTCAGCGGGATATTGTATACGCTTACAGAATCATCGTTGTTAAAGCAATATTTCTTGAAGCCGCCGAAGGCCGCTGCATATTGATCCTGCTTGCCGATAGGCTCCTTCAACAAATCGATCTCGATCCGGCAAGCAAGCTCGCCCAGTTGATACGGATTTTTCGTTTCCCCCTTGTACATGTACAAGGCATTCAGCAGGCCGATTGTGAAGGAACTGGACGAACCCAAACCGCTGCCTTCAGAAGGAATATCCGAGATGCTCGTAATTTCGATGCCTCTGTCGATGCCGACCATTCCAAGCGCTTCCCTAATAATCCGATGCTCAATGTCCGCTACGCAATAAACCTCCTCTTTCTTCGAATAATTCAACACAATTTTGTCATCGAATCTGGATTTCACAATCACATAAATATACTTGTCAATCGTACTGCTTAACACCGCTCCACCATGTGTGCTGTAATAGTCTTTAAGATCCGTACCACCTCCAAAAAAGCTGACTCTCAAAGGCGTTTGGCTAATGATCACAACAATCCCTCCTCAAAGTGTACTGCGAAGCAGAAGCTGCATCGAAAGCATTGACTTCTCATGTGAATAGATTCGCCTGAAGGATATTAGCGCCGGTCTAAAGAACTTGCCAAGTATACAAATCGTAGCTGATACTCCAAAAAAGGGTGACAAAAAAGGATGACTCTAACCCATTCGGCTGATTGCATCCTCTCCTTTCCGTATTCTGCATAAAAAAGTAAAAACTTATGCTACTAAACGTATCATAGCATATCGATAGTCGATTTGTTAATAGCCCTTAAAAAATATTTTTTTGAGGGTGTTTCAGAGTAAATAGCCGATACATGACCTGTATTTTCCCTTCACAATAAGCGAGGCCGTCCTATGAGCGGTAAACCGCTGGGACAGCCTCAATAAATCGCTGATTACTTTACTTGATCCCTTTACTTGCTGCCTCTGATCCGATACATTTTCCAAACTATCCATATTGTGTCGATTATTGTAATTGCCGCTATGATATAAATCATGCTATCGGTGGTATTATTCCATATATTGCTGACCGTTTGAAAGCCTTCGCTGCCGCTGGACACGATCCCGGACGCCACCAGATCATTCAGAAATTCTGGGTTCCACACCGCCGAATCGCTGAACACGATAATCAAAATGACGAGAGAAGCAATATTGAAAAGCAGGTTAAAGGCCGCGAGCCTTGCCGTCCATCTTCCTGCCACTAATTTCAAGCCATCCTTCAAGATGCTTAGCGCGATCAGCCCCCACAGAAGTGGAAAATACGTTCGAATGGCCTCCTCATTAAAGAATGGAGCAACGACAGTACTACCCTCATCATTGAAATTTATGATGCCAAAAAATTGGATGGATGCGGTGAACAGGATCGTAATGATTAAAGTGAAAATAATCGATGCAATGGGCTCGCTTCGTTTTATTTGCGTTTGGGGATTCGGAATTGCCGGCAGCTGGGACGGCTTCCATTCCTTTTTCTTATCGAGCTCGATCCCTGAAGCCTTCACCCCATTGTATTCCACTATGCCGAACGCAATCGTAACCCAAGCAAAACCTTGCACACAGCTTGTAATTAAAGAAACGACAAATTCCCCGATAAATGGACCGCCTCGCACCGGCTCCAGGAGAAATTCTATCACTGCCACGACAGACAATCCGATCACAATCGAAAGAATAACAATTTTGAGAACGACCCAATACAAATCAAACAGCTCCGGGCTGATCAAATATTTGCGGTTCCCCTTATACTTGGCAGCGAGCTCATGGGGAGCACCCAGCTCAAGAAGGACCTCCTCCACATCCCGCTCACAGATTTCGCCGCCCTGTGTACGATGCTCCAGCATATCCTCGATCAAACCCTGCAATTCCTGCTCAATATCTGCTCTCTGCTTCTCAGGCAATTTGTGAGTAACCGCATAAATATACCGCTTCACAATTTCCATTGCTCTAACCTCCTTGAAGATTGCTTCACTAAGATTGTTCAATAATGTTTTCCACGCTGCTTATCATACTTTTCCACTCCAGACAAAGCTGCTCGTAGACCTCTTTCCCCATCGGGCTGAGCAAATAATACTTGCGCGGGCGAGTCTCGTTCGTATCCCACTTGCTCTCCAGCAGCTCTTGCTTCTCCAGTCTGCGGAGCAGCGGATATAATGTGCCTGGATCAATACTGATCCCCTTCTCCTCCAGAATGGCGACGAGGGAGTAGCCGTATTGCGGCTCTGATAGCTGGCTCAGCACGCCGATGATGATCGTCCCGCGACGCAATTCCTGCATTAATCCGCTAATGGTTTCTTTAACGCTGCTCATATTATCAACTCCTGCTGTCATTATACTGTACGTCACACACTATTGTAAATAAACTAATATAAAGTTTTTTATAATATTGGATTGACGGCCATTTGCATAATAAAATGTCAAGCAAGGACATGAGAATGCTCTGCTTCTCTACGCCCCTGCATGACATTGCTCCAGTTGCTTGCCGAACCGCACGCGGGGAGCTACACGCAGTGCAGCAAGCAGTGCAGCAAGCAGCACTCAGCGCGCGCAGCTCTCAGCACGTGGCATGAGAGAAGCTTCATAGCTGGTTGCCCCCATTGGATATCGTGTTTCACTAGTTAATCAAACCGATATCGTCGAATGACCACGAGGTGAACGATCGCGTGACCCCTTGACTCCCCCTCAGCATCGCTACCCCACCGCTCGCTCCGGCTGTAAGACGTTTTTTCGCGCTTTCGCGACCGCTCGCACACTTTCGACCGTGCTGTAAGCAGCTTTTTCGCGCTTATTGACTCCATAGACGCAGTTTTCACCCGCTCGCTCCGGCTGTAAGACGTTTTTTCACGCTTTCGCGACCGCTCGCACACTTTCGACCGCTCTGTAAGCAGCTTTTTCGCGCTTATTGACTCCGTAGACGCAGTTTTCACCCGCTCGCTCCGGCTGTAAGACGTTTTTTCGCGCTTTCGCGACCGCTCGCACACTTTCGACCGCGCTGTAAGCGGCTTTTTCGCGCTTATTGACTCCATAGACGCAGTTTGCGCCCGCTCGCTCCGGCTGTAAGACGTTTTTTCACGCTTTCACGACCGCTCGCACACTTTCGACCGCGCTGTAAGCAGCTTTTTGCGCTTATTGACTCCATAGACGCAGTTTTCGGCCTCTCGCTCCGGCTGTAGGTTTGAAAGTTCTATTAAAAAAATCCATCCCCCTATGGATGGATTTCACTTATTATTTCAATATCTTCCGGTGACAAAACACCATCGTCTCAGACCACGCTAGCGCCAGTCTTTGTCGTTTTTTGTCCACCATAGACGAAATTAGCCGCTCCGAGTGAATTTCCATCCAAGTTAAGACCGATTTCCAATCCATGCTTGGGACAGTATCGTCACATCAGGAGATCCCTTTTTCTGAAAAGGTCCGCTTCCCGCTTATTTGAATGTAATATCGACGATTTTGCCGCTTTCTATAAAGCCGATATTTTGATAAACCTTATTAGAATCCGGATTCTTCGCGTCTGCGTACAGCATCGGTACAAAGCCTTCCGATTCAAGGATTGAACATAGCGCTGCTGCTAATGCACTTGCATAACCTCGCTTGCGGCAAGCTGACGGCGTATACACCGCATTGATTCTCCCATGTCTTGGAGAGCGATGAGAGATATTCGCCATGGATACTGGAAGCTGGTCAGCTATCCATAGATACAAATTGCCAGTCTCAATCATTCCCTCAGCTTCTGGTATAAGACTCGCAGGATCAACCGCAGCGCCGTATGCGCCTTCCGAGAAACCTGCCAGAAACGCTGCAACAGTCTCCACGTGATGCCTCTTAGCTTGCTGCACGGTTCCCTTTATATCCAATGGCTTCTTCACCTTTGGACAATAATAGGCTTCCATCATCATGTTACGATGGTATTGTGTATGCCTAACCTCGGAATACAGCTGTGCAAAACTTTCCGCCGTTGCAGGCTCCCCACATATTCCTGGCAAGGAAGTTCCATCAAGCTCATCTAGAAGTGCTTGCAGTAGAGCGATCTTAGTCTCACTCGCCGCTTCCTTCGAGATCCATAGCCACGGGTTGTTACCCTCAGACTGGGCATATATCAACGTTTCATCAGAGGATTTCAAACATGTCGAGCTCTGCGATTCGCAAATGCGATGAATCAAATTGTACTGAACCTCATCAGCCATGAACAACTCTCTGTTTAATACGCTATCGCTCTCTTCGAATTTTTGCAGCATACGATACGATCCCTCCCCGAATAATTGTTGATCATAGCAAACGATAATCTCGATGTATATACTTTTTGGATAAAATGTGTAAAAATCACAATAGCATGTTTGTGGGGTTGAGCTACCTATGCATAATTTATAAAAGAATAGGATGTGCTGACATTGAAATTACCTGTTATTCATGACGACCTGGGCAAACGAATCGAACAGGCCGAAATTGACTATTTCACCTCAAGAATCAGCTCAATTCGTGAGCGAAACGGCAATCCAGAAGGCGTCGAAATCCATCAGTTTGGGCGCACTACTGCTTATTACATTCGAACAATGCCCTGGGGCATCTTCAATTCAGTCAAGGGGTTCTCTATTGCGGATATAGACAAGCTGGAAGAAATCACTGCGTTCTACAGAGAGAGGGAGCGAGCCTTCCAGCTAGATATCAATCCTGTGGACTGCAGCCCGCAATTGTTCCAGGCTTTGGCCGCGCATGGCTTGAATCAAGTAAGCTTTCACTCCGTGCTTTATGGACTTCCTCGCAGAGAAGCACCTGCATGTCCTGCACATATAACGATCCGAGAAGTAGACAATGAAGCCGATTTCGACATCTATGCAGGCATACATTGCTTAGCTTCTGGAATGTCTGTGGAACATAAGCATCACTTTGTAAACAATAACATCGGATTGCTGAATAGGCCCGGCTGGAAAATTTACTTGGCATTATTGCATGGCATGCCTGCCGCTGTGGCTGTCATGCATATGAGCAACAACATTGCTTCCTGCACGCTTGCCGCAACGGTCCCTGAATGCAGGCGAAACGGTCTGCAAACCGCTCTATTGCAAAGACGCATGTACGAAGCACATGCAGCGAATTGTGAACTGGTTGCCGCACAAGCGAGCTTCGGCAGCACCAGTCAAAACAATATGGAACGCTCCGGCATGCAAATAGCATGGACACGTGGAGTTTGGGGACCCGCTCATAGACATGGATGAAAAAGGGAGTTAGCCAATGGGAACAGGCTCCAAGCGCTGATATGGATCGGCGTGACAGTGCCCTCTGTATGCCTATGTGTCTACTGAATTGAACTACAGTCCTTTATGTATCGACTGAATTGCAGTCCTTAATTGAAGAAAGGCCATCCTGAGCGCAGGATGGCCTTCTTATTTTGCAAGAAATTCTGTTCCGGGTTATCGCTATCTTCCCTCTTATTATACCGATTGTACCGATTCCAGATGCTCGGCAAGACGATCCCATGTTTCCGTAATGCCTTGCTCCATTCCCATTTCCAGAACAGTTTTGAGCGCTTCCTCAGACGCATATTTAGTCTTGCTAATGAGCTTCGTCTTTCCTTCGTACTCTTCAAAATACATTGTAATATCAGATGACGGCATTCCTTCCGCCTCATTGCCCTCGGCATCCGAGAAGTAGTCGACGTAAACGATCTTCTCACTCTCTACGATCTCCTGGTAAACCCCTTTGCCCCAAGACTCGTATCCGAAATAATCCCCCATGTTCTCATCGATGCACTTCATACAATAATGCCAAATTCCGCCCGGACGAAAATCGATGTTGCATACCGTAAGCGTCCAGCCGCGTGGTCCCCACCAATGCTTCAGATGCTCAGCCTCCGAGAAAGCTTTGAATACAAGCTCGCGCGGCGCATTAAAAACACGCTCCAGCGTAATTTCTTGACCCTCTACCTTGGTAATCATTTTGTTCGACACTACATATTCCTCCTTGAATTTTAATTATCATTGTTTTCTTTGTTTTCAGATTGCAGCTTCTGCAAGTAAATGTCCAGATTGTTGAATCGGTCATTCCAAATATTGCGATAGGCTTCAAGCCAATGGTCCATTGCCTGGAGCGGCTCCAAGCGGAGCTTGTAATTCCGGCGGTTGGCGACAGCCTCCACCTCAACTAATTCAGCCTTCAACAAAACACGCAAATGCTTCGAGGCTTGAGGCTGGCGGAGCTCCAGATTATCGGCGATATCCCCTACCGTCAATGGACCATGGATCAGGAGCTCAACGATACGTAAGCGGTTAGGCTCGGACAATGCGCTAAAAGTTGTTGTGTCCATTATTCGGATTCTTCCATACCACCTCGCTCCGTTGTTTAATTGTCGACCTTGTATTTGAAATATACCACTTAGGGAATATTCCTGTCAAGGAATATTCAAGGCAATCGAAATATTCTGAGCAAGCAAGCCTACCATTTCTTATTAAGGATGAATGAAAGGCCATCCCGCAGCATTAGAGCACGGGATGGCCTTTTCATAGATACAAATGTTCATTATTTCGCTTCGTTCTCGGCTTCCCATCTGGAAATTTCATCTCTAACCCGCGGCGCAACCTCTGTTCCAAGCAGTTCAATAGCTCGGAGAACTTTCTCATGCGGCATCGTGCCAAGCGGTACATGCAGCATGAAGCGCGTGATGCCTACATGCTTGCGAAGATGAATGATTTTGCCGGCAACTGTCTCCGGGTCACCGACATACAGCGCTCCTTCGAAGCTGCGCGCAGCATCGTAGCTTGCACGGCTGTACGGCCCCCAGCCCCGCTCCCGACCAAGCAAATTCATGACCGCCTGAGTCGAAGGGAAGAATTGGTCAGCCGCAAGCTGATTATCCTCCGCAATAAATCCGTGCGAATGTGACGCAACCGGCAGCTGCGAGACATCATGGCCTGCGTGAGCCGCCGCTTTCTTGTAGAGCTCAACGAGCGGTGCAAACTGCAGCGGACTGCCCCCGATAATTGCCAGAACAAGCGGCAGGCCGAGCAAGCCTGCGCGGACAACAGATTGCTGATTGCCTCCGCTGCCAATCCACACGGGCAGCGGATTCTGAACCGGACGCGGATATACACCCAGATTATGAATCGCCGGGCGATGCCCGCCCCTCCATGTCACTTTCTCAGACTCCCGTATTTTCAGCAGCAGCTCCAGCTTCTCATCAAACAGCTCATCGTAGTTGTCCAAATCATATCCGAACAGCGGAAAGGATTCAATAAAAGACCCTCGACCCGCCATAATTTCAGCTCGTCCATTCGAGATTCCATCCAGTGTAGCAAAATCCTGAAACACACGCACCGGATCGGCAGAGGAGAGTACCGTCACCGCACTTGTAAGCCTGATCCGTTTCGTCTGCGACGCTGCCGCAGCCAGCAAGACTGCAGGAGAAGACGCCGCATAATCTTGACGATGATGCTCGCCCACACCGAATATATCCAGCCCTACCTGATCTGCTAGTACAATCTCCTCCACAACCTCGCGCAAGCGCTGTGCATGACTCATCACTTCACCAGTCTCAACGTCCGGTGATGTCTCAACAAATGTGCTTATTCCTATCTCCACTGGCTATCCCTCCTGCTTCATGTTCCATTCTACCGGCAGCTTCCGCAAGCAAACAAAGTCCAAACCGATGTTCTTATTGTGATCCTTCGCAACGTTTTTTTCAAGTTTCCAAGCGCATGAAAGAAAAGACGGCCTCAGTTCACTGTTCGGTGACTGCTGCCGTCCTATTGTATTGTTTCCCTTATGGTGTCCATTGATCGTGAATGATGCCAACGAGGGCATGATCGTCCCCGATTTTCTCAAAGACAAGACGCAGGCTGCGCCAATCCATTCCTTCGACTGCCGGATCGATCCCTTTGATATGATATTCGACGAAATCATGGCTGTCCTTGGGGTACACTTCGTTCAAATTGTTAATCGTCGTGCTTTGCCCAAGTCCCTCGTTCACCGCGATCTCGGCATCCTTGATGTAGTCCGCATCATAGACGAATTGCTTATGGTACTCCGCATAGGTCATCTCAATCAGCTCGCCCGATCCGGGGAACGTCCGCCATACTCGCTTCTCGGAATCCGCCATCAGACCTTCCAGCTCATCCCTTGTAAATACAAGGTCCGTCCCCGTATCGACGTAAGCATATGGTGAGAACCGAATCCCTTTCTCAGGATGCGCCCATGCCGCGAGCGTGCTCATATTGCCAGCCTTCAGCGCTTTCATGACCGTTGCCGCCGATTCTTTCGCAGTTGGCGGTTGTCCTTCCGTCGGCGTCGGCTCAGTATCCTCTTGCGGCTGCGGCTCCTCTGGTGATTCCTGCACCTGATCCCCCGGCTCCGACACCTCTGGCGATTCCTGTACTTGATTCTGCGGCTCCGGCACCGGCTCGCGCGTTCCGTTGCAAGCAGTAAGCAGCAGCATGATCGCTACTACAGCTATCCAACCTTTATTAAGAATAAGCATAAGCTCCCTCCTTTAATGTCGGCTCTGCTTCTTCTTCATAAACGTGCTTTATTCGATAAAAGTTGCATGAAGCTATGCCTTTGGGTCTTTTATCTTGCTCACCTTATACACAACACCACGTTTGGAGTCGAATTCTCTATGCAGCCTTTCGGACCTTGCCGCCAAATCTATGTATGGCTGAGCTGTAATACTCAGCTTGTCGTATTTATGCCTAAAGTGCTCTCCTGACTTCGATATCCTTACCGCCCCCAAATAATCGTCGCTTAGAGCCCATACAGACCTATTAATATCTGCGAGAATCAATGCTCCTGTACACATTGGACAGGGCTCAACAGTCGAATAGATGGTGCATTTATTTTTGTATTCAGGTTGAAACAGCAGCTTGCCTGCCTTTCTTATTGCATCAACCTCGGCATGACATGTCGGGTCCCATGCTGTAAACACTTGATTCCTTCCACGGCTTATAACTTCCCCATTCGGAGCAACCAGTACAGCGCCGATCGGTATGCTCCCTTCACGCGATGCCTGCTCTGCTTCTTCAAAGGCTAATTCCAAATAATGACGGTCATCCTTCATTCCCAGCCCTGCTTTCATCGTTGTAGTCAGCCCCATATTCAGCTAGATTAACTATTCATTCTGATCGAGTGCATATCCTCTTTTCCCCATAAATATGATACTATTGCGTTTAGAAAATAATGAGAAAGGCAGGCAGTAAACGATATGGATCAACATGCATTAGAAACGATTGAATTTGAACTCGCGCTCCTGCTCCGCCGGATCACATCCTTTACAACCACGAATATCGGAACTCTCGACCGTTCCGCTTATCTTCTGCTGCAGCAAATCGCCCACCATGGCTCCGCTGGCATTAAAGCCTTGTCAGAAGAATTTCAATTGGATATTTCCACTGTCAGCAGACAAGCCGCAGTCTTGGAGCAGCGAGGATATGTTCGCCGAATTCCAGACCCGCTGGACCGGAGGGCATACTCTCTTCAAATCACTGATCCGGGCACAAAGGAACTCATCGAAACAAAAGCAGCCAGAACCGCCAGAATCGGCGCTCTGCTGAAGGATTGGACTGATGAGGAATGCGAGGCATTTGGTAAACTCATGTCAAAATTTAACCGTACGTTCAGTTAAAATCACAAAACGAGCCTCTTAGTCGTTCTTAGGCTCGTTTCGAACGGCCTCCCTGTCGCCCCGCCTCTCCCTGCCCGCCTCGCCAACCAACCCATGAAAGAACAGCTCCATTAATTGATCTATATTTTGAGCTCCATGCCCTTGCTTCGACGATTCCCAACATCGGCCCAGCTCATTTTTGTACATGTTGAAGTACAGCAGCATCAGCTCCTCCGGGAAGTCTTCCCGAATATAGCCCTCCTGCTTGCCCATCGCAACAAACTTCATAAAAAAACGCATTATCCTCTGCTCGCTGTAGCTCTCCATCATCTGCATCAAACTATTTCTATCGGAGGCTGGCGCCTTCTGCAGCTCATCCGTTAAAAATTTCAAATGATTCACCTCATACAGCATGATTTCCTTCGTCTTCTCTGGAAAGGAACGCTCTGAATCCAGGATGTCCTCATACTGGGCCAGCTGTCTGTCCATCCAGTTCAATAGCGCATCAGCGTAGAGCTGTTCTTTTGTCCCAAAATAATTGTATATGGTCGCCGGGGCAACTCCTGCCTGCTCCGCGATCTCGTTCACACTGACCTTTTGAAAGCCGAATTTGGCAAAAAGTTGAAAGGATGCGTCATATATTTGCTCGATTTTCCTCTGTTTCCGTCGTTCGAATCCATTCATCTTCTCCACCTCACTTGTAGTGTAGCTCAGGATTTAGAGCAAATCAACGCGTTCAGTACAAAACTATTGAAATTTTAACGTTGTGAATTTATAATAATTTTAGAGTGAATCGATATTTTGAGTATATAATTTATTTATCAGCAATGCCTCATGCATATGAAATTACAATTTTGATTGGAGTGAGCTTGTTATGAAACAGCGTCGAATCCCTTCATTTCTGCATGATATTTTTGGCGAGAGGCAGAGTATTGGCATGATTGCGGCGATACTGCTGTTTGGCGGATTGCTGACAGTAGCCCTATATTCCGCCTACCCTGAGCTTGGCGATAATGTGCCGCTATGGCGCAGCGTTCTGGCGCTGCTGCTCATGTTCGACATCTTTGCCGGCTGCGCCGCCAATTTCACGGCATCGACCAGCAATTACTATGCCGCACGCAAAAAAAACCGCATCGTATTCATTGCGATTCACGTCCATATTATACTTGTTGCGCTGCTATTGCATACAGATATTTGGTATTCGATAGGCGTATGGGGCTACACAATCGGAGGCGCATTTATCGTCAATGCTCTTCACAGCAAGCAATCCCAGCGATTTGTTGCGGGTCTGCTCCTGTCTGCGGGGCTTGGCTGCATCCCTTTGCTCCCGGATATACAGCCCTATATGCTGATCGCTTGCTTATTATTTATGCTTAAAGTGCTGTTCAGCTTCGCCGTCGATCATTATGGCAGAGTGAACAGCGATGCCAGTAATATCTGCGATGCCGGAGAACAAGCATGAGTGCATCGTATAACGTTGCCAAGCTAACCAAGTCGGACAAAGCCCCATTCGTATCGCTTATGAGCAGGGCATTCGCCCGCGATCCCTTATTCCTGCACTTATTCGAAAATTCAGAGCGTGATCGCAAAGCGCACAGCAGAATGACCGCCTTTATGTCCTTTATGTTTGACAAGAGCTTCATGCTCGATGAAGAGATGTGGGGGATATTCGAAAATAATGTCTTGCTCGGCGCCTATGTCGTAGAGAAACCGCAAACGCGCAAGCTTCGGCAGGTGCAAGGAGGCTTGCTGCTGCTAGGAAGGCTGATTCCGTTGTTATTTCGCTTGTCAGGGCAAGCGTTAGTGACCCTTAATCGTTACATGCGAGTGACGAGATCCTCTGCGCCCCCTTCGGCGCATCACTACCTCATTATGATTGGCGTAGATCCTGCGGCGCAGGGAAAAGGCATTGGAACAGCGTTGCTGGAGCAGCTAATAAACACCGTCATTGCGGATGCAAATTCACGAGGCGTCGCGCTGGATACGGAAAACAAAGAAAATGTGAATTGGTATCGACAATTCGGATTTCAATTGCATGCGGAAACACAACTCAATCACATACCTGTTTATTGTATGTTCTATCAGCAATAACCAGCTCGCAGCATGTGCTGGGAGCTGCGCGGGATTGCTGCTTCTTCGTCGAAGCAGCAATCGCGATTTCACTAGCCCGTCAGCATGCGTCCCTTGCCGTAAGGAATGCAGAGCGGAGTGCCGAAGATGGGATCGGCCATAACCTGACACTCCATATCGAATACGTCGCGGATGAGCTGCTCGTTGACAATCGCTTCCGGCTCGCCTTGCGCGTAGATGCGGCCTTCCTTGACTGCTACAATATGATGCGCATAACGACAGGCGAGATTGATGTCATGAAGCACCATAGCAATAGTGCGATTCTCATGCTTGTTAAGCTCGAATAACAGATCGAGAATTTCAATCTGATGTGTCATATCGAGATACGTTGTAGGCTCATCCAGCAGAATTGTCCCTGTGTTCTGGGCCAGCGTCATCGCAATCCATGCCCGCTGCCGCTGCCCCCCGGAGAGCGAATCTACGGAACGGGAAGCCAGCCCGTCCATATGTGTTACTTCAAGCGCTCTCTTCACCTGCTTCTCATCCTCATGGGACCATTGCTGAAGAAAGCTCTGATAAGGATAGCGGCCTTGCTTGACGAGCTGCTGCACGGTCAACCCCTCTGGAACAGTCGGGCCTTGCGGCAGAATCGCAAGCTGTCTTGCCACTTCCTTGCTGGATAGCTTGGCTATATCTTTGCCATTAAGAAGAACGGCCCCGTCCTGAGGCTTCAATAGACGAGCAAGCGAACGCAGCAGCGTTGATTTGCCGCAGCCATTGCTGCCGATGAATACCGTAATTTGGCCTGGCGGTATTGCTAAATCGAGATTGGAGAAGACCGGCTCTTTTCCATAGGACAACGTAAGTTTCTCTGCTTGTATGACCGACATGGGCTCACTCCCTTTATGATTTGCGGTTTCGATACAGTAAGTAAATAAAGAAAGGCGCTCCAATGGCGGCAGTGAATACACCTGCAGGAATATCCAGTGGAATAAATGCGATTCTGGCGACAAGATCTGACAACAGCAGAACGAGAGAGCCAATAAGCGCCGATACCGGAATGACCCCGCCATATGCAGGACCGACAAGCTTGCGGGCAATATGCGGAGCCATCAGGCCGATAAAGTTGATCGTGCCGCCAATAGCAACCGCTGCTCCTGCGAGTGCGACGCTGATGATGAGCAGAATCGTTCTTTTCACATTAACGGAGCTTCCAACACTGGTTGCAACCTCATCGCCAAGCTCTTGCACATTCAAATGTCTGGCATAAATGAATGACACAGGCAGCAGTACAGCAAGCCACGGCAGCAAGGTCATCACATCCCGCTCCCAGGAAACCCCGTATATGCTTCCCGTCATAAAGGTGAAGGCTTTAACCGCTACAGCTGTAGGCGTGAACGATGATGTAAGGATCAACATATAGGTAACTGCCGTTAATGCAGTAGCCATACCGATACCGATCAGCACTAGCCGAAGCGGAGTGATCCCCTTCCGATAAGCGAACAGATAAATAAGAAAGGCGGCGGCAAATGCCCCGGCAATCGAGCTAATTGGCATATAGCTAATGCTCACATGCGAGAAATAAAGAATGAAAATAACAGTGCCGAGCGCGGCTCCGCCCGAGATGCCTATAATATCCGGCGAAGTAAGCGGATTGCGCACGATCCCTTGCAGCAATGCGCCTGATACGCCAAGCGCTGCGCCTACCATGACAGCGATGATAACACGCGGCAGTCTCAGCCAGAACAGAATCATGAAATCGGATGATTCTCCTGCACCCAGAAGCGTCCGTATGACGGAGAGCGGACTGATCGTTGTGCTCCCCAGACCTGTGCATACGACAATGGCAGCAGCATTCGCCGCCAACAGAAGCAGGATCATGAATATCGTTCGGCGGTGGATTTGGTACGAATGATAACGACCTCTAAGCGTTAGCCAGCTATTCATATTAAGCGCGGCCCCCTCTTCTGGCAATATAGACGAAGAACGGCACACCAATAATAGCGGTCATAACGCCAACAGGCACTTCCTTGGGAAAAGAAATAAATCGCGACCCGATGTCGGCTGCCAGCAATAGAACGCCCCCAAGCATTGCGCAGTAAGGAATGCCCCAGCGGTAATCAATGCCGACCAGATGGCGTGTTAGATGAGGAATAATAATGCCGACAAAAGCGATGGGTCCAGCGATAGCTACCGACCCGCCTGCAAGCAGCACGACAATAATTCCCGCCGCGAGCTTGATGTAGATCGTCTTTTGCCCGAGTCCAGTAGCGACATCCTCGCCTAGCGCCAGCAAATTCATATGTCTGGCAATGACTAGGGTCCCCAGAAGCGCAATGCCCATATACGGAGCTGCGGATGTAAAGATGCTCATATCGCGACCCGCCACGGAGCCGACGAACCAATGCAGCACTTGATCGAATGTTTGCCCGCCTGTCAGCAGGACACCCAGAGAAAGCGAAGAGAAGAAGGCTGTCATCGCAGCGCCAGCGAGTGTCACCTTAATCGGTGTCAGACCGTCACTGCCTATGGAGCCAAGCACATAGACAACTGTAGCTGTGAATGCCGCGCCAAGGAAAGCGAGTGTGGCGAATGTTTCGAGGCTACTTGCCCCGAAGAATGCAGCGCCTACAACGATGAAGAAAGCAGCCCCGGCATTAATGCCGAAGATGCTTGGAGATGCAATCGGGTTGCGGGTTATTCCTTGCATCAACGAGCCAGCTACTGCCAGACTTGCACCGGCGATCGCGGCAATGAATGCACGAGGTGCTCTTGTCGTTTGAATAATAAGATGCTCTTGCGAGCCATTGTATGCGGTGTAAGATTCTACAATTGTATGCCAGCTAATATTGGCCACTCCGAACACTATGCTGCAGATGATTCCGGCAGCAAGCGCAATCAGAGAAACCAGCAAACCCGTTATCTTCTGTGAGGTCGTAGTTAGTAAAGTATTCATGATGTCCTCTTTCCTGGTTGCTAAGGCCGAATGTTATAAGGATGAACCTTATCGATCGGCACTCAATAATTTTAGGTCATGCAACAGATGGTGTCAATGATTATAAGAATCATTATCAGAGGCAGCTGTCACAGATTATTGACTTTGAATATTGATCCTGCTATAGTTTCTCCTTGACTGATATTGAGAGTCATTCGCAGAAGAAAGGAAGTCATAATCAATGTCACATGTATTGAACAAGAAATTTGCTTGGACTGTCTCCACTATTTTGCTCGCATTCACAATCATTGTGTCAGGCTGCGGCAACGCTGAGTCCGACAACAAGAAGAATGACACTGCTGCAACAGGCGGGTCAGAGCAAGCACGCAGCATCGCCCATGCAATGGGCAGCACAGAAATTACAGGAACGCCGGCTCGTGTAGTCGTACTGACTAATGAAGGAACTGAAGCGCTGCTCGCGCTTGGCGTGAAGCCAGTAGGCGCAGTTAAATCCTGGACAGGCAATCCATGGTATGAGCACATCTCCGCGAAGATGGAGGGCGTCGAAGTCGTAGGCGACGAAAGTCAGCCGAACCTTGAACTTATTGCAAGTCTTAAGCCAGACCTTATTATCGGTAATAAATTGCGTCAGGAGAAAGTATACGAGCAATTGAAAGGCATCGCTCCGACCGTCTTCTCAGAGACGCTTCGCGGAGAATGGCAAGCGAACTTCCTCCTGTATGCTGATGCACTAGGCAAAAAAGCCGAAGGCGAGAAAGTAATTGCCGATTACGATAGCCGCACTGCAGATTTCAAACAAAAAGCAGGCGACAAGCTGAATCAGAAAGTATCTGTCGTTCGCTTCATGGCTGGAAAAACACGCATCTACCTGGAGGATACCTTTACAGGAGTTGCCTTCTCCAAGCTCGGTATTACGCGTCCGGACAATCAGAAATATACAGACACATTCGTAGAAGAAATTACGAAGGAACGTCTTCCAGAGGTAGATGCGGACATGCTGTTCTACTTCACCTATGAAACAGGCGATGGCAAAGGAACAGAGATGGAAGAAACGATGCTGAAGGACCCGCTCTGGCAGAGCCTCTCCGTTGTGAAGAACAACAAGGCAATTCGGGTGAATGACGCTGTTTGGAATACAGCTGGCGGCGTGCTCGCTGCTAACCTCATGCTTGATGAAATTTACGCAATTTATGAAATTCAACAATAAGCCGTTTATTGAAACAGCCGGTATCTTGTGTACCGGCTGTTTTTTCATGTTTTCCCTGCTTATTGGATTGGATACGCCTAAAACGGGCAAATCGATACTCGATATGTATTTTGATGAACTCTTCATAACTCGCAACAGCTGCTTTTAACGAATAATGCTAGTACTAACTGCTCAACCCTATTATAATAAAATGACAAATTTCGCTATAATGATCGTTCTTTTCTCTTATTTCAAACTCGTTATATTAGAAGCGATTATATTTTATTTCAGAAAAGAGGGTCAGGCAGGATGAAAAAGATAGGCTGGATCGCCATCTCGTTGATCGGAGCGGCGCTGATTGTGTGGTGGTTAGCGAGCATAGGGACAGAGGAATTCTCAGAGGCTCCGTCACAGATGAGCCAGGAGATAAAAGAAGCAGTCGACGGCATGACCGATTATACGGTGCTCGTGTATATGAACGGTTCCGATCTGGAAAGCGACTATGATGAGGAAAGCGGCGAATATTCCGGAGCGGCAACGACCGATATTCTGGAGATGACGGAGGGTCTGACGAGCGATCGCGTTCATCTCGTTCTGGAGACAGGCGGCACGAAAGGCTGGGCCAATGAGCAGGTTAGCAGCGAAGAGAATCAACGCTGGATTGTGGAGAACGGCAAGCTCGTTCTTGTGGAAAGCTTGGGCGCCAAGAACATGGGCGCTTCCGATACACTGACGGATTTTGTCACCTGGGGGGTGGAGAACTATCCTGCGGATAAGTATGCTCTCGTTTTCTGGAACCACGGCGGCGGTGCGGTGCTTGGCTTTGGCGCGGATGAATTGTTCGATAACGATTCCCTCACGCTCGATGAGATAGAAGCTGGCCTGAGTAAAGCCTATGAGCAATCGGAGACACAGCTTGAGCTAATCGGCTTTGACGCATGCCTGATGGCCACTGTGGAAACGGCTTATAAGCTGAGCCCGTATGGTCGTTATATGATAGCTTCAGAGGAGCTGGAGCCCGGACACGGCTGGAATTACCAAGCCATCATGACGGCGCTCTCCAGCGAGTCCAGTATGGACGGCAGTCAGCTCGGACGCATAATTGCCGACTCCTATAAGCTTCATGCTGAAGAATACGAGCAGGATATGTCGATTACGCTGTCCGTCATGGATATGAGCAAGATGGCCAGCGTTGTCCAGGCGCTCGAAAATTTCGTCGAGGAGGCCCACTCCGACATAGCCGTTAACAGCAAAAACTTCTACAGCTTCGCCAATAGCCGCAGTCGGGCGGAGGATTATGGCAGCGCATCCGCGCACGGCGGTACGACAGATATGGTTGACTTGATGGCTTTAGTACGCAACGTATCGGATACATATCCGGCGTCAGCGCAAGCGCTGGAATCGGCATTGAAGGAAGCCGTTGTGTATAATCTGAACAGTGTAGGCCGTCCAGCGGCTAGCGGATTGTCGATTTATTTTCCTCACAAGGACAAGGAGAATTTTACCGAAAATTTGAAGAGCTATTCAACAATCGGCTTTTCAGACATCTACACCGATTTTTTACATACCTATGTTGAGCGGCTGCAGGGCAATTCGGCGAAGGTTGAGCTTGTGGACAACAGCGATTTCACATTTTCTTATAATGACAATGAAGACGAGTCAGCTCCGTATCAGGTGTACGTGAACCCGGATGATATGGAGCGAATCGAGCAAATCTACGCAGTTGTAGCGATGCTTGTCGAAGGTTCTGACAGTGAAATGCTTTATTTGGGATACGATCATTACGTCGATGTGGACTGGGAGAAAGGCATTCTGAGCGATGATTTTACCGGCGAGTGGCTGATGTGGGACGAAAACTTTGTGACACTTGATCTCATCTCTCAAGGCGAAGATTACATCCGTTACGGGATTCCAGTCAAGCTTAATGGCCAGGAAATGGATGTCCTCGTTCATTACGATATCGAGTCCGATCAATTCGAGGTGCTGGGCGCGTGGAAAGGAATCAGCGAGGAAACTGGCATGCCGGATAAAAACTTGATCAAGCTCAAACAAGGCGATGAGATCATTCCGCAATTCTATTATTACGACGAAGCGACGGATGAAGACGGCTATATTGACGGAGATCCGTTCACAGTAGGCGACGGGATCGATCTGGCCTATGGCTCGCTGCCTGACGGCAGCTACTTGTATGGCTTCTCCTTGAC
Organism: Paenibacillus plantiphilus; assembly: GCF_927798095.1. Lineage (GTDB taxonomy): Bacteria > Bacillota > Bacilli > Paenibacillales > Paenibacillaceae > Paenibacillus_Z > Paenibacillus_Z plantiphilus. The sequence goes on from NZ_CAKMMF010000001.1 coordinate 163,744, forward strand.
CGATTATTCCGGCAATGAGACACTGACCGATTTTGTTGAGATCGTGTTGGAGGAATAGACGCAGTCACGCTATGCTTCCTAGAAACGATAAAAATACACCGCCAAGAAAGGTATAAGGTGCCTGTCACTCACCTGCTGCCCCTTTACTTCGCGGTGTATTTCTTCTGATCACCGTATTGTTCAGCTTCTGCATAATCGGCTTACAGCAGGTCCTTGAAGGAATTTCTGATCACATCCCCACGGCTGATAATGCCAACCAATACCCCATCCCGCTCTACCGGCAGCTTCTTAATTTGTTTCTCTCCCAAAACAATGGCGAAATTCTCAACCTCTTCGTCCCAGCTTACTTTATGCACCTTTTTCTTGGCAATTGTCATCACGTTTAAATCCAGTATCTTCTGAACCCTCTCCTCAAACTCATCTTCATCGCCTTTGATCACATTCACAAAAAAGAAGGTATCGATAATAAAATCCTTATGCTTTCCAATATAGCGCATAATATCTCCATCACTTATAAAGGCGACAATTTCATCCCTGTCATTAACGACGGGGAGTCCGCTAATGCCGCGATCAATAAATATTTTGAGAACAGACCGAATCGAATCCGTTTCCTTCACTTTAAACACCTGGCTGATCATCATTTCATGTGCCTTCATCGTTCTCATCCCCCTAATCAATGATTAACCGTGCAAATTGAGCCCCATGATGAAAGGTATATAATTGTATTATGCAACTATATTTGAAATTGTCAATACCGACATCCATTATGCCCTTCACAATCAAAAATATTCATTCTACGCGTATACCTTGCCTGAGAGATCAGCGGCATGAGCCGCACTTCTCCAGACTTCCAGCACACTTGACAAGCCTTGCAATCTAAGCGCCCTTTAAATGCCAAAGAGCTACATGATATAATGCAACTAATTTCACATTCATTTGTTCGACCAACAAGGAGGATTATTCAATATGCTGCTGGAAGCTGTCTACCACCGTCCCAAACAAAACTGGTCCTATGCCTATGATTTCGAGACCATTCATATCCGCCTGAAAACCAAACGAGACGACATGGACAAGGTGCAGGTGCTTGCCGTTGACAAGTGGGATTTCAATGGCACCAAGATCGTAACCGACATGGTCAAGTTCGCTTCCAATGAGCTGTTTGATTTCTGGGAAGCGGCTGTTCGCCCGCCATTCAAGCGGCTGGCTTACGCTTTTATACTGCAATCCGGCAATCTGTGCACCTATATGAATGAGCGCGGCTTCACCCCGGAGATGCCCGTCAGCGCGGCGGCTTTATTCGAGTTCCCTTATATCAATCCCATCGACGTGTTCACCCCTCCTGCCTGGGTGAAGGATGCCGTGTTCTATCAAATTTTCCCGGAGCGTTTCGCTAATGGCGATCCCTCTAACGATCCTGAGGGCGTTGAGCCTTGGGGCGGCAAGCCGACCCGGACGAACTTCTTCGGCGGCGATCTTCAGGGCGTCATTAACAATCTCGATCATCTGGAGGAGCTGGGTGTCAACGCCATCTATTTCAATCCAGTGTTTGAAGCGACCACGAACCATAAATACGATACGCAGGATTATTTGAAGGTGGACCCTAACTTCGGCGACAATGAGACGTTGAAGCGTCTTGTGCAGGAATGCCATAAACGGGGTATCCGCGTCCTTCTCGATGCCGTCTTCAACCATTGCGGCGCAACCTTCCCACCTTATCTCGATGTAAAAAGCAATGGAGCGGCATCCCGTTATGCGGACTGGTTCCATGTCCGTGAATTCCCGCTTGAAGTAAGGGACGGCATTCCGACCTACGAAACGTTCAGCTTCGAGCCGATAATGCCCAAGCTGAACACGGAGCATCCTGAAGTGAAGGAATATTTGCTCAATGTCGCCCGTTACTGGATCGAGGAGATCGGCATCGACGGGTGGCGCCTTGACGTGGCCGATGAGGTGGATCACGCCTTCTGGCGTGATTTCCGTAAAGTCGTGAAGTCCGCCAACCCTGAAGCCTATATTCTGGGCGAGATCTGGCATGACTCTATGATGTGGCTGCAGGGCGACCAATTCGATGCTGTCATGAACTATCCATTCACTGATGCTGTGCTGGACTTCTTTACGAACAGAGGAACATTAGACGGCGCAAGGTTCGCCAATGCGATTGGCAGCATTCTATCCAGCTACCCGCAGCAGGTGAATGAAGCCGCGTTCAATCTGCTGGGCAGCCACGATACACCGAGGCTTCTAACGATCTGCGGTGATGACAAGCAGCGGATGAGGCTCGCGACGCTGTTTCTGTTCACATTCATAGGAACACCTTGCGTTTATTACGGGGATGAGTTCGGAATCAATGGCGAGATGGATCCTGACTGCCGCAAATGTATGGAATGGGATGAGAGCAAGCAGGATCGGGAGCTGTTCGAGCATTATCGGAGCATCATCCGTCTCCGCCGCGAGCATGAGGTTCTGCGCAACGGCGAGTTCCGCTTCCTCCATGCGGAGAAGAACGACAAACGTCTAGCATATGAGCGGTTTAATGATGCCTCACATTTCATTATCGCGGCTAATGCCGACGAGGTGACCAATACCTTGGAGATCATTCTTCCGCAAGGCACTTGGACCGAAGCCTTCACAGGATCAACCATTGAATCGGATGGCGACAAAACGAGTCTTAAGCTGCTCCCGTTCAGCTATCAGGTGTTCCAACGGACCTTGTAAACTGCAAGCTGTGATGTGAAGCAAACGAAAGATCCGCCAGAAAAACAAATGACCCGCAAGAAGGACGCTTTCGTAAAAAGTGTCCCTCTTGCGGGTCTTAGTCATTTCAATCAAAATCATATCTTTCCTCGCGAAAGGGATCGCCGTACATATGGTAGCCATTTCGTTCCCAGAACCCGGGCTTGTCAGCCGCCATAAATTCAATGCCGCGCAGCCATTTGGCGCTCTTCCAAAAATACAGATGCGGTACAACCATACGCACCGGATAACCATGCTCCGGCGTCAGCAGCTCTCCATTGTGGCGCATAGCCAGCAATGAAGTGTCCCGCAGAAAATCTTCTAGCGGCAGGTTCGTCGTCCAGCCATGCTCAGCATGCAGCATGACATACTTCGCATCCGGCTTCAGCTTCACCTTCTCCATAATCGTTGCAACAGCAACGCCTTCCCAAACATTGTCGAGCTTGGACCATGTCGTGACACAATGGATGTCATTCCCGAACTCCTGCCGTGGGAGCTTCAGAAATTCGCTGTAGGTAATAACCGCTTCCTCTTCCACAAGTCCGAACAATCGCAAATCCCATTTGCCCATATCATTGTAATGGGGAACCGAGCCATGATGCAGGACGGGGAACGCTTCCGTCAACCGCTGCCCTGGCGGAATACGCGAAGCGAGGTCGCGCTCCTCCTTGCTCTTGCTGTCCCTACCGCTATCCACTACAACCGCCTCCTTCTAAATTGCTGCGTCTTCTTGTGTCTTCTTGTGTCTTCTTGCGCCCTCCAACGCGGGCTGACACAGCTCTTCCCTTGAAACACTTCGAAATTAATTGCTTCGACGCTGCACACGCAGCGCCAGCGGCCCGATTGTCAATGCAAGCGCAAGCAGCAGCATGCCAGTGAAGAACGCAATACCGTAGCTTTGCAGCCAATACGGACTATCCTCAATTAGCTTATAGAGCCAGCCGCCGATCATCGGACCTAGAAATCCCGTAAGTCCGGTCAATGCGGAGAATATCGCTATATACATCGGACGATCTGCTTTGGGCGTATCGCCGATCACGAAGTTGAACACAACCAGATTGTACCCGCCAAGACCGAAGCCTAAAGCAATATGAACGAGCAGCAGGACGAAAATGACCGGCAATAGCTCTATTCCCGCCCACAGTAGACAGGACAGCGCAATAATAGGCAGTGTCCACAGCAACAGCGTCCGGGACGCAAACCGCGAATTTAACGTTCCCCAGTAATAATAACTAAACATCATGACAACCATCTGAACCGTCGTAATAACTGTGATCCACAAATAACTGATCTTTAGAATGTCCAGCATGACGTAGGAGAACAAGGGGACCGCAACATTCTGCACCAAAATAAATAATGCGATAAACAGCGTCGCTTTCATGTACGAAGCATCCCGCAGCGGCTTCAGGAAGCGCCGGGCAGAGCTTGACTCTACTGATTTCTCGAATAACGGATTAGGGTATCGCCAGAGCTCTATCGCATTCCAAACCACACAAATCGCACTGATGCTGTACAGCAGTGCAAATCCTGTACGCTCATTCATATGCTCCAGAATTTGACCGCCAATCAGGAGCGAAAGACTCGCAATCGCCCAATGAATCGTATTGCGAATGCCGAAGTATCGGCCTCTTACCTTTGGAGGCACCATGTCCGCAATGATAGAGGTCCAGAACATGCCTGCGGTTGAAGCTGATAGAAACGATACAAGAAACATTGCGATGAACACCGTAACCCGGTATTCCTCTGCAACCAAGAATGGAATAAATCCTGTCGCTACCCAAATTAAACGATGCGTAATTCCAGTAATGATTAGGAAAAGCCGCCGGTTATTGAGCCGCTGCATATAATATGCAGCCACAAGCTGGATCATATTCGCAAGAGCAGGAATGGCCATAACGAGCCCTACCTCTTCCGATGCCCCTCCGAGATAAAGGATGTACGCCGTCAGAATAGGTCCGCCTAACAAATTTGAAATGACGGTTGCTGGAATGCCTTCCATGATGGAAGTCAACAGCCCTCTGCGATAACTGGACAGATTCTTGCGATGGAACACGGACATGACATGCTGCAAGAATGACATGGTATATGAACTCCTTCATGATGTTAACTTCTACGTTGCCGTCCTTTGCCGTCTCTTGCCTGCCTTTCCTCTCTTGCTGCTTCCTCTCTTGCTGCTTCCTCTCTTGCTGCCCTTCCGTTCGCTCTAAACCAGCAGCTCGCCTAACGTACGAACCATAACACCGGTTCCACCCTTCGATTCCCATGAGCGTTCACGCTCAAGCCATGCCGTGCCGCCGATATCCAGATGCACCCACGGCTTCTCTTCAGCGAATGCCCCAATGAACAGTCCTCCTGTAATCGTACCGCCAAGCCGCCCACCGCTATTCTTCATATCTGCAGCATCACTCTCTAGCTGCTTGCGGAACTCCGGATAAGCCGGAAGCGGCCAAATCCGTTCGCCCGCCCGCTTCGAGGCAAGCACAACCTGCTGCTGAAGCGTCTCATCGTTGCTCACCGCTCCTGTCGCAACATCTCCAAGCGCGACCATTACTGCTCCAGTAAGTGTGGCGACATCGACCAGCTTTGTCGCACCGCGCCTGATCGCTGTCGTCAATCCGTCAGCGAGAACAAGACGCCCTTCCGCATCGGTGTTCACAACCTCAATCGTAATCCCGCTCATCGTCTTCAGTACATCGCCTGGCTTGATCGCTCGATCAGAAGGCATATTCTCCGCAGATGGAATAACGGCAACCGCATTGACAGCCGGACGCAGCTCGCCCAGAATTCTCATTGCTCCTAGCACCGCTGCTGCGCCGCCCATATCTGAGATCATCTCCTCCATGCCCTCCGCCTTCTTCAGCGAAATGCCGCCAGTATCGAATGTGATCCCCTTGCCGATCAGGCCCCAAACATCTTTATCATCAGGCGCACCTTGATAATGCAGGACAATCATCCGAGGCGGATTCACGCTTCCTTGACCGACGCCCAGCAGACCGCCCATTCCTTGCTCCGCGGCTGACCACTCATCCAGCACCTCGCAATCGAGGCTGTACGTCCGAGCCAGCTCCTCCGCTTCCTCCGCAAGCAGCTCAGGCGTAAGTTTGTTGCCCGGAAGATTCGTCAGATCCCGCGCATACTTCACGGCATCCGCGAACACAGTGCCCCGGCGCAATCCGGCTTCCCATTGCTCTGCGGTTTCTGAGGAACCGCTCCTATCCGCTGGCGGCGTGAATATAACCGTCTGTACAGAAGCATACCGTTTCTCGTCATCCTTCTTCTCCGTCTTCCGGGTGAACAAGCCGAGCGAGTAGCCTTCCGTCATCGCTTGCGCGGCTTGACTGATCGTGTATTCCGTCGCACCGGTGCAGACAGATACAGGAAGCTGCTGCTCCACAGTTACAGCCTTCAATTTTCTTGCTGCTTTAGCCGCAGCGGCAGCGGCATCACGCAAACCATCCACAGTCAGCCCCGATTGCGCAACACCGGCATAGATGACATGTGATGCCGGCAGCAGACCAAGCGTTGGCAGGCTTAATGTCTCTTTGGGCTCCCCCTTGAACAGCTCCTTCGCATAATGGCTCCGCAGAGACTCGTCCAACTGCGGATGTACCCACTCCGTATCCGCGCCATTTACGCCCTGCAATTCCTCACGGCTTACGAACCGCACAATTGCATCGGACTCCAGCCCTTTAGCTCCATATGTAAATTGAACACCCATCCTGAACATCTCCTTCAATTCTTTTCTAATCACCTGATATCTTTTCCACTTATTCCCTAACGCAAAAAAATCGGGTTGCCCCGATTCTTGACATTGACAGCCCATTTCGCCTTCCGTTTAGAAGGTTGGCAGGAGCTTAGAATCAGTCACTAACCCGATTCTAAGCCTTTATTCCACTAATGGCAAATAGATATTAAATTCCGTCCCTTCACCTGGATTGCTGGCCACACGAATGGAGCCGCCATGATTCCGAATAATGCGATAGCTCACCGATAATCCCAGTCCGGTTCCAGCAACTTTCGTCGTAAAGAACGGATCGAACAGCCTGCTCAGCGTCGTCGTATCCATTCCTTTGCCGTTGTCCCGAATTTTGATTTCTGCAAAAGAGCCCTCACGGCGCGTGATGACATCAATTCGCCCCACATGCTCCTGCTCCTGCTCGCCGATCGCATCCATCGCATTGCGTATAATATTTAGAATCACCTGCTTCACTTGTTTGACATCGATTGAGATCGCCATATCCTGATCATAGGATTCCAGATTGATCCCGCAGCCTTTCATAAGCGCTTCGCTCTCACAGAGCATAATGACCTCCTTCAAGAGGAAATTAATATACTCCCGTTGCTTCATAGGCGCAGAAGGCTTCGACGAATTCAGAAACTCATAAATAATATCGTTCGCCCGATCAATCTCAGCCAGAATGATCCGGGCGTATTCTTCCTTGCCGAGCTGCAGCAGAAGAGGCTTCAACAGCTGGATGAAACCGCGAATCGAAGTAAGCGGATTTCTAATCTCATGCGCAATTGCCGCCGCGATCTTGCCGAGCATCGCCAGCTTGTCATTCTGATAAGCTGTCTGCTCGATCTGCTTGAACTCCGTCACATCCTTCACACTGAACAAATAATCGCCATCGAGCTGATCGCCATAAGTGACGGTCACGAGCAAGTGCCTGCCGCTGGCATCCTCGAATTCCAAATACCGGCTCCTTCTAAGAAACATCTCCTTGTAGAGGCGAAGAATGATGCGTTTCGTTCCCCGCCGAAGCTGCGGATGAGACAGTATGTCGCGAAGTCCGCAGCCTATCAACGTTTTGCGTGGAATATCCAGCAGCTTGGCCATTTGCAAATTAATAAAGGACAGGATGCCGTCACCATCAAAAATAGCGATACCGCTATCCATATGCTGAAGCACATTCTCATATTTATTTTTGACCATACGAAATGAGCGGTGTGAGTGCAGCAGCATATCTCTCATTTCACTGAAACGCTGCTCTGGCGTCTGCTCTGGCTGCAGCCGAACGCGAAAGGCAACCATGAGCTCAATAAGGAATAGAAAAGAACGACTGTACAATTGAAGCGCTTCCTCCGATTCGACATTGGCAACAAGAATCTGCATCGTTTCTTCGTGAAGCGCAATAATATCTTCCGGATGAATACCATGAAGCAATTTACCGATTTCAGTCGCTTCAAAGAGCGATGCCTCGCTACCGCTTCGAATGTATTCGGCAAGCGCCGGAAAATAACGCTTTCGAATCGCTTGCATGTTATCCCTCATCTCCTGCGGCACAGAACGGCGTACCCATACCATTTACAAATATCATAGTAACTTCTTCTAATTCATGTCAACAGGAGATACTGTCGAAACACGCCGCACAAAAAGACCCGATACCACTCGCTCCAAAGGGTCTTTTGACGCGTTTTTTGTCGAGTAAATAGCCGCAAAAAAACAAATAACTACAATAGTTACGCAGCATCGTCGCTGAAGGCTGCTTCGCCGGAAGTATCGCCGGAAGAATTCCATGCGGAGAGGCAAAAACGCGGCGGACCGGTTGTGGAGGCGTACGGAGAATTCTGAATTAGCATCGATCCAGGAGGTTACCCAATAGTCTGGTTGGTTTATAATTGATACCATATATGTTAGACTATTCCTGTTAGAACTTCTTTATATAAATAACCTCTCAGAAAGGAGAAATGAGGCGTGAGAAAGTATAAGAAATCGACTATAACATTATTAATATTATTTTTAATAATACTATCTTACCAGTTCAATTTTATACAGAAAATGACTGCTCGATTAACGGCCTCCGTTTATACAAGCTTCAAATATAATGATTTGGATTTTTCCTATCAGAAAACAGAGTTTTCATCTCAGTTTGGTAATTATTTTATTTCTTACAAAGATAAGAACGGCAAAGTTATTGCTTTTGAAGTTACTCCGAAATTTTTTCCTGTTTTTGTCTCATTTGATCCGATAGACTCCGCTCCATAAATTCTTTCCAACAACTGTTTTTCTGCAATACAAACAGGGACATATCACTTGCAAAATATGCCCCTCCTCATTAAATCAAGTCATGCCAGCTTCCCAAAAAAAGTTTGTCGATTATACACTTATACGATGTCGACGATTTCTACAATGATACCCCTTATCTGCTACTTTATTTACCGTTACGCTGACTATTTGATTTACTATTATCTCTGTTATTCTCTTTATTATTCTCTTTATTATTATCTTTCTTGGTCTCTTTACTTTCTCTAGCGTTCTGATTGCCGTTTTCTTTGCCATTCATTCTATCGTTCTCTTTGCCATTCATTCTATCGTTCTCTTTGCCATTCATTCTATCGTTCTCTTTACTCTTCTCTCCCTCGTACCCCTTCTTGTCTCCTTTCTTGTCCCCTTTCCCGTTATTGTCTTTCCTGTTATTTTCTTTCCTGTTATGATCTTTTCCCTCGTCATTCTTTTCATTATCGCGCTTATGATCGTCGTTCTTGTCCTTCTTATCGTCGTTCTTGTCCTTCTTATCGTCGTTCTTATCGCCATCCCTATCACGATCACTCATATTGTTTTGGGACTCTTTATTTTTATTTTTATCTTTATCTTTATCTTTATCCTTATCCTTATCTTTATCTTTATCCTTCTTATTATTGCCCTTGTCATCGTCCTTCTTGGAACCCTTATTATCGGATTTGCCGTCTTTATTTGTCGAATTCCATTTATCACCCTTATGATTGCCTGGTTTTAATTTATTTTCGTTATCGTCGTTATCGTCGTTATCGTCGTCATCGTCATCATCTTTCGTTTGGTGGGACCCGTTCTTGTTCCTTTTTCCGCTCTCGGGATCTGCGACGTTATTGTTTGGTTTGCCCCCTTTTTTATCGGAGGAATCATTGTCTTTCTTCTTGTCTTTCTCCTTATCCTTGTCTTTCTTCTTGTCTTTCTCTTTCTCTTTCTCTTCCTGCTTCTTATTTTTCTTGTTATCCTTCTTCAGCAGCTGCTTCAACTGCTCCTTCTGCTCCTTGCTCAGCTTGGTCGATTCCTTCGTATTCGCATTCCCTTGCACATTCCCATTCCCATCACCAATCACAGCCTTGACCCCGCCCATAGCTTCTGCTGTCTTGTGGATGGACTGGGTTTGCAGCTGTTCAAGCGGCACCTCGTGGCCTTTGCTCTTCGCCATCAAATAGAAAGCCAGCTTGCCGGAGGATACCCCTTTCTCATTGGCCGCATCCCTAATTTCTACAGGCGCAGAAACAGTCGTCACCTGAACATTCGAGCTGGAACCCGTCCCCGATTTGTCCGAATCCAATGCTTTCTTCACCGCGTCATTCACCGTATCCGTCAGCTTCTCCTCGAAAGCGGCTCCTGCCTTCTCATTCATCAAAATACTCGTAATAATGACATCGCCGTCGCCATGCTCCAGATAATGCCCTGTCTTCACACGATCCATAATCAAGCCTGTGACCTTGCCGACCGGCAATCCTTTATAGTCCAACTGGTCCGTCACTACCGCTCCATCCTCATTCAAAGCGCGCAGCTCCACCACCTCATCGTCAACATCAACACCAATTTCTATACTTGGATTAATGTCCATCGTCAAATAAGCAGCGACTGGCGAGCCCTTCCCAAACTGCCCCACAAGAAAAGGAATTAGGATAAGCAGCATGACCGCAGCAGCAATGCCGGCTCCAAATATCGGCCGCGATTTCAATATTCGCACTTGCTCCGGGATAACAATTTCTTCCCCGACTGCTGCATCGCCTCTATGGGTAACCTTGCGAAATTCACCTTGCGACGTCATCACAATAAGATGCCGCTTTCCCTTCTCCATCACGATTCCACGATTCATGCTCTCACCTCTTTCTCTTCTTCGACATCTTCTTCCACCGACAGCAGCGGCTGCAAATAAGCCTGCAGATAGGGATATTCGCCCTTATGTAACAAAGCAATGGCAATAATATATTTGCGATTGCGTTCAATTGTCTTTCTGGAGACGCCGGCTAACGCGCACAATTCCTTGATCGGCAGCTTCTGCGTAATCGCAAAGGGCTCGAACAGCGAAGAATCGGCTGCAAAATTGCGGCTAATGGACATCAGCAGCTCCCTGGAATCAGCATGCTTCGGCGACAAATCAGGCAGTTGGGAAAAAGCAATCCCATAGCCATTCAGGCAAAGATTATACTCCGCAATTTCAAGCCGTCTAGCCTCTGCCTCCTGATCGATATTGTAGCGCGAGATCGCTTCCTTCAGCTCAATCGAATTAATCGTTTGGTCTTCTTCATCTGTATGGTCAAAAGCGCTATAGGGAACAGAGCGCGTATGACGCTGCTCTCTGCGGACATAGTCAATAAGCCTCCGCCGAATGACCGTTTCGGCAAAGCCGAGAAACGATTTTCCTGCATGGCTTGAAAATTGGTTGATCGCTTCGTCGAAGGCGCTGAGCGCAATACTGAACTCATCATCCCGCGAAGGATCGATATATCTTTTGCAGAATCTGCTCGTCACCTTGGCGATATAGGGCTTATACGCAGCGATAAACGCATCGCGTGAATCCTCTCCCGCGCGGATTCGCTCCACTCTTGCTTCAGGGGCGTCCCGTTCATCGTCAGGTGGTGATTGAGCCGATCCATTCTTGCCGAATAATCGCTTGAATAGTACGAGTAGCACCCGCTCCACCTCACAGTTATAGTTTTCGTGATGTTCATTTCGCTTGTGGGGGTATGGCAAATCGTCCTCATAAGAAAAAAAAGCCCCCTTCTACAGGGAGCAGAATGTTTAGCAGGAAGTGCGCCGGGCGCGAAGCTTGCTGCGCCGCTTGCTTAGAACGGCTAGACGGCGTTTCAACTCCGTCTCCCAAGCGGCGTCTTCAATCCCCTTGGCGAAGCTTAGAAGATCGAGAGCCATATCAATCTGGTTCTGAACGACATCCAGCGGATCCTCGTTCTCATTGTTGACGCAATTCTCGAACAGATTCTTGCCTTCATCATCCACATATTCGAGAAAATCGACTTCGGAGGCGCCATCACCATGAGCGTATTCGGCTAGAATCTCGTATTCATTCTCAATCATAGGATGAATATCAACCCGATTGCATACCGGACAAAAAAGAATAGGTACATTATGAATGTGTGTTCGAAAATGCTTTAATGTTCCGTTCGTGCCAATCATACTAGCGCCGCAGCAAAAACTCATGACAGTCCCCCCTAACTCATTCCTCAAATTGAATTGCAGAAAATCATACTAACCTTATTCGCTCTCCATACGTTAAATTCCTGCCTGCAGAGACATACAAAGAATAGAAAACCCGGCAGCCTGTACCGGTGCCGGGTCCTCCTATATGCTCAATTGTGAAGTCTGGCTTATTTCGCTACCAGATGCTTGTCGCCTGGTTTCCAGTTGATTGGGCACAATCCGCCGGATTGCAATGCTTGCAGTACACGAAGCGTTTCTTCAACGCTACGTCCTACATTGTTATGGTTAACGACTTGATATTTCACTTCGCCTTCCGGATCGATGATGAACAGGCCGCGCAATGCGATACCTTCTTCTTCGATCAGAACACCGTAGTCACGTGCAACTGATTTCGTAATATCTGCTGCAAGCGGGAAGTTCAATTGGCCAAGACCATTATCGTTAACTGGTGTGTTGATCCATGCGCGGTGGCTGTGCTTGCTGTCTACGCTGACACCAAGAATTTCAGTGTTCGACTTGTTGAACTCGCCAGCTGCTTCACTAAGCGCCGTAATTTCAGTCGGACATACGAAAGTGAAATCCAGCGGATAGAAGAAGAGCACAAGCCATTTGCCTTTGTAATCTGTCAAAGATGCTTTGCTGAAATCCTGTCCATTTCCAGTTGCCGTTTCCATCGTGAAATCAGGAGCCGGACGACCTACCAAACGTTCTGCCATTATGAAAAACCTCCTTGACGCTTTCGCGTTTATTAGACCCTGTTACCGGGTAACTGTTCGATTAAAATCGTAACATCACTTTATAACAAAGTCAAGAATGAAATTATTTCTTTTTAATAATTATTTTAATTTACTTTTTCATCGCTGCAATAATCAGATCGCCCATTGCTTCTGTCCCGATTGCTTTGCTCTTATCAACAGCAATGTCGCCCGTGCGGTGTCCGGCGTCGAGAACAGACTTGACTGCATCCTCAATGGATTGGGCAGCTTCCGCATAACCGAACGTCAGACGGAACATAAGCGCAACGGAAAGAATTGTAGCGATTGGGTTGGAGATGCCTTGTCCCGCAATATCAGGCGCAGAGCCATGTACCGGCTCGTACAGGCCGAAGCTTCCTTCGCCAAGCGATGCAGAGGACAGCATGCCGATAGAGCCTGTCAGCATAGCTGCTTCATCGCTCAGAATATCGCCGAACATATTTTCAGTTACGATAACATCGAAGCTGGAAGGACGACGCAGCAACTGCATTGCGCAGTTGTCTACAAGCACATGCTCAACCTCTACATCCGGATACTCAGGAGCGATCCGGTTCACAACTTCACGCCACAGGCGGGATGTCTCAAGAACGTTAGCTTTATCAACAGAAGCCAGCTTCTTGCGGCGTGTTTGCGCAATTTCGAAGCCTTGACGCACGATGCGTTCTACTTCCGTAACATTATATACACAAGTATCAACCGCTTCTTCTCCTCCAGCGCCTTCGCGACGGAACTTCTCGCCGAAGTAGATGCCGCCAGTGAGCTCGCGCACAACGATCAAATCTGTGCCTTCAAGCACTTCAGGCTTCAGCGTGGAAGCTTCCTTCAAGCAGTCGAAGACCGTAGCAGGGCGAATGTTCGAGAACAGGCCCAATGCTTTGCGAATGCCGAGCAAGCCCGTCTCTGGACGAAGCTCCTTGGAGTTGTTGTCCCATTTAGGACCGCCTACTGCGCCGAGCAGCACAGCATCTGCGCGCTTACAGATGTCGAGCGTCTCCTGTGGAAGCGGAGTTCCCTTCTCATCAATGGCGATTCCGCCGAACAAGCCATGCTCCGTCTCGAACTGATAGCCGAACAGCTCCTCGGTTTTTTTCAATACCTTCAATGCTTCTCCAACAACTTCCGGGCCGATTCCATCACCGGCGATAACCGCGATTTTTTTCACGTCTGCCATACTCTTTTTAAGACACTCCTTCTGTATTAAGGGCTGCCCGCTTCAGCTGCTGTTACTCCCGCCGCTGGACCGTCAGCCCTATTAGTGATTATGGTTCTCATTCTACTCTCAGTTGTACCATAAAATCGTCATGAAGACAAAGATATTAAAGCTATGACTTCTATAGGCGCGAAGTATAACGCTCCCTATTCGGAATCATGCACGCTTGCTGAAGAAGGTAATGCAGCTGCAGGCATAGGTGATGCCGAGACGGTCGGTGCACTTTCTTCCTTGTCTCGCCAACGCTGGTTCACCCATGTGATGCCAAACGAGATGGCGCCAAGCGCGACAAACACAAACATTTTGGAGATCGTAGCCTCATTCGACATATCCAGCAGAATCGCTTTAAGGGAAACAATAACGAGCACAATGGAGCCAATCCAGCGGAACAGCCGCTGACGGCTGTATGCCCCCCATACGAACAGCAGCAGCGCATAAATCGCCCAAGTGACGGACAATGCAAGATGCATGCTGAATGACAACGCATATTCCTCGAAGCTGTTCATAATTTGGACGGTCAGCAGTCCTCCAACCACGAAGTGGCCGCCAAGCGCATACAGATTCGAGAATAATGCATTGTTCTCCGTATCTGTGAATGAGTAACGAACCTTGCGGGAGCAGACAAATCCGAATGCAGCCAGCCCTATCCAGACGACAGCGCCTCCGTTCAAGAACGGCACATAGACGTCAAACCAGTTCATTCGCGGAACGTCCCAGGTAGCAACGAACCAATATACGCCTGTGCATATCCAGATAAAAGAGGACACTCCCTTAATCCAGTCCTTGCGCAGCCCGAAGCCAAGCAACATGCCAAGAGATGCAATAGCCGTCCACACATAGACGCCGAACATCGGCCGAAGCTCTGAGCCGCTGCCCAGATTAGCCATGCCAAGCAGCAGAGATAGTCCGCCAAAGGCTGCATGCATATAGAATGCTGCCTCATTCTTGCCGCCATGACGATAAACCAATGCTGCCAGAGCCAGATACAGGATTCCGATAACCGCGAGCAGAATCATCATGGAGGAGCTGCTTTTCAGCACAATAGCCGCCCAGATGCCGAACAAGACCGTATTCGTGAAGCTAAAATAAATATTGCCCCCGCTGAATCCGCTCTTCTCCCGCCATGAAGCGGTATAGAAGGCCAGAAGATAGAACAGAAATGCCGCAATCGCATATCTCATCGGCATACTCCACCACTCGCCGCCCTCCGGCAGAAAGTGAATGTAATAGACCGCATACATCACCCAGGTTAGAATGAAAGCCGCAATTCGCAGCTCGACCCATGATTTCATAACGCTAATCGTGAAGAACGCAATGTTCACAATAAGCAGGTACAGGAATAACGTGAACACTTGATCCGTAACAGGCTGCATGACAAGCGGCGCAAGCAGCGCACCGCCGAGGCCAACCGACATCAGCATTCTGGAGCCGAAGCGATAAGCGAACAGCGAGATTCCGATCGTAATGGCACTCATCACGACCAGCACGGTCATCGAGTTCCATACAGCCGCATAAATGCCGGCATAGGAGCAGGTCGTATACCAGATGGCTGCCCCAAAGCCTGTGCCAAGCTCGCCTCCGATTCTCGCGCCAGCGCGCTTCGATCGATGCAGCGACAAGCCGGCTGCCGCGAATGCCGCTCCTGCCAGCAATCCAATCCCGATCTTAATCGGATCAGTAAGCAAGCCTTGATCTGACGTATACTTAAACAGCGTAATTAAAGATGCAACCATAAATAAAGATCCAACGAGCGTCGTCCAATGCCTTTTCCAAAAATCATTCATCCTGCAAGCCTCCCATTTGGGATAAAGTTTTAGGACCAGGTCCTTAAACCTTATTGTATAGAACTTGCAGAATTGCAATAGTACCAACTTTCTCTAGTACCAGATAAAGGAGCGCATTGCAGGATGCGACTGGGCGGGCCCTGCGAGTTGCGCGGCTGCTGTTCACCGCGCGCAGCTCCCAGAGCGCGGTATGGCGCTGCATGCCGGCGGTCTACATGTCCGTCTCTCCACCACATGAGGCCGCTGCCTTGTCAGAACAGGTCCATATCCTTCGCCTGCTGTGCCGCTTCCTTGCTGCTCTTGCCGCCCAGCTTGCGCAAAATATTGCTCACATGATTCTTCACCGTACGCACGGACAAAAAAGATTTCTCCGCAATTTGCGTCTGGCTGTAGCCATCATGAATCATGGACAGCAATTGCACCTCTGCCGGCGTCACCATCCGTTTGAACTTGTCGACCTCATATTCGCGCTCCACCTTTTTCAGCCTGCGGAATTCCTCCAGCATCTGCCGCGCGGCAGACGCATCAATAGCGGATTTATCGCCTGCTGCTTCGCGAATCGCGTCAGGAATGGACGAGAAATCCGACTTGACCAGATAGTTCACGGCCCCGGCACGGAACGCTTCAACGACAAAAGCTTTGTCCTCCATGGAGGTCAGCATAATCAGTCGCGCAGTTGACGTTGCCGACAGCTCACCTGCGAGCCGCAGACCCTCCGGGCTATCAGCAAGCATAATATCAAGCAGAATAACGTCCGGCGCGGCTTCCTCCGCAACAAGCAAGGCTTGCTCAGGATTATCTGCGGTCGCCACAACCAGCAGGCCTCCGGCTGCGTTCAAATACGCCGATAAGCCTCTCAGCCAATCCGGGTCGTCCTCAACAATCATAACGCGAATACTCGTGCTGCTCATGACTCCGCTCCTTTTACCCTTTTTGGAATTGGAAAATGCAACGTAACGGCTGTCCCCTTGCCGAGAACACTTTGAACACGAAGCTCGCCCCTCTGGCGGTTCATCAATTGGCTGCAATAGGCCAGTCCAAGTCCGAAATTCATCGCTTTCCCGCTCTTCGTAGTGAAGAAAGGCTCTGCAACCTTGTGCAGATGCTTCTTATCAATGCCCATCCCCGTATCACGAATCTCGATTGTGCAGCCTCTTCTGCCGCTTATTACTTTGACGAGGAGCTCCCCGCCATCCGGCATAGCTTCAACTGCATTGTTCAAAATATTATTAATGGCCTCCGCCGTTTGCGCGGGATCAACCTCAGCCTCTGCGCTCTCGTCATACTCGGTCTTTACGTCAATTCGTCCCATTACGCGCGGAACCAATGCCGACAGCTGCTCACGAACCAGCTCCGACAAGCTGAGCCGCTGAGGCTGCAGGCGCAGCTCCTGCGTCCGATCATGCACACTTCGAATCATCGCTTCGATATGGGATGCGGCTGTAGCAATGACCCCAATATCCTCGCGAAGCTCCTGCATCCCCTCCTGATGGGAATTTGCAGCGCGATCGATTTTATCACTGAACAGCTTGATTTTGCCGATGTCATTTTTGATCGCATGATTAAGCATAGCTGTACCGCTCGTAATCGCTCGAAGCGAGAAATCCATCTGTCTTCGTTCAATTAGCAGCTGCACCCCAAGAAATCCGAATTTGAATAAAGCTACAATAAACACAATGAATGCGAAAGTAATCGACCAAACATTATACTTCCACATCCCGTAGTAGCCAAAGAGAGGCATAACATAATTCATTGTTGTAGCGAACAATACCGCCGGAACAGTGACAGTCGTCAGAATCGCATGCGCGCGGCGGTCTGCCGGATGAAGAACATGCTTCGTCAAGAGTAGAATCATGCCCAGCACAATATAAGGAATTGCCCAGATACCAAGAATGTCGTAATGAACCGGATATACATCAGCAGTTGGGAGCAGGAGCATGAAGAGCGGCATGACGAGTGCTGCATATGGCAGCCATCGCAGCGTTTTCATAATTAACATACGGAGGGAGAAGCCTTCTCCGACCTTAGGCAATTGAGCAGTATGGTAAACCGCAGCAAAACAAAGAAAGCTATAAGGAAGCCCATAGTAGCTAACCCAGGAGCAGCAGTTCTGAAAGTAATATAGAAGCCGTTCTTGCCCTTCGCTAATTTGACCGGCTTTATTCATGACTGCGATCCAACTCTCGATAGTTGAAGCTAGAGCGCCAAATCCACCACAGAAGGCGACAAGGGCCAACCAGCGCACAGCTATGCTGTTTTTATTGGCTACAAGAAGCAGCAAAGAGACCAGCCATAAGGCAATCCAAACGAATAACATGCGCTTAGCTTTCCCCCGATATAACTTGTTTTTATTTTTCATTATATCATCGGATTTCCAGCCCAGGGTGTTTAATCTGCAACAAATCCCCCCTATTAACGTCTATAGAGGTAATTACATCCAAATGTGAATTTGGAAAGGGGACACTACAATGAGAACTAAACTTACTTTCGGAGCAATCCTTTTAAGCTTATGTCTGCTTATTAGCACCGGCTGTCAAGAAGCGAATACCAGCAAGACGGCCCCGCCGATTCTCAGCATCGCCCAAATTGAGACTATCGCGAAAAACAAATTCGATACCAGCATCCATGGTGAGATAACGATTATCGAAACCAAGCTTCTAAGCAATGGCCAATATCGGGTAAAGTGGAAACGACCACAAAGCTGCGAATCCGGAACAGAACATTTCGACCAGACAACAGGAGAAAATGTGGGGATCTCTCAGCGTAGTATTTGTTAAGGAGAATGAACATGAGGAAAATAATCTTCTTCTGCCAATCTTCTCCTGTTGAGAAGAAATGAGCTTTGCTCTCGCAACAATTTAATGTTCGTCTCAGCATTCAGCATATGCAGCAGTTGTCGTGAAGCTGCAACAAAGCAGCCCGCCTTCTCATTTCAGAGAATGCGGGCTGCCTCGTATCGCCTCGTGCGATTTCATACTTGCTTCGTAATGCGCAAACCTATTTCATCGCACGTTCATCCATACATGGAATCCCTCTAGATCAGGCTCATCTTGTCGCGTCTGCCCGGAGACTTGCGCTTCTCGATAAGACGGTTCAGGGCGTCGATATACGCGCGTGCGCTTGCTTCCAGAATATCGGTGCTCAGGCCGCGGCCCTGCGCCGATACGTCATCCTGCTTCAGCACGACATGCACCTCGCCCAGCGCATCCTTGCCTTGCGTAACGGACTTGATGGAATAGTCCTCAAGCTCGACCGCCTCGCCTGTAACCGCGTCTATCGCATTGTAGATCGCGTCAACAGAGCCGTTGCCTGCTGCTGTCTTCTCCGCAACGCCTTCAGCAGTACGGATGCTGACAGTAGCTCCTGGCACGGACTGATTGCCGTAATTCACTTGAAGCGTCTCCAGCGTATACACTTCAGGCGTATCAATCAGCTTCTCTTCCAGCAGAGCGCGAATATCCTCATCACTGACATCCTTCTTCTTGTCAGCAAGATCCTTGAACTTCGCGAATGCGACGTTCACCGCTTCTTCCTCCAGCTCGTAGCCAAGATCGATCAGCTTCTCGCGGAATGCGTGACGGCCGGAATGCTTGCCCAGTACGAGCTTGGATTCCTTCAGACCAATCGTCTCCGGCGAGATGATCTCATACGTCGTTTTCTCCTTCAGCATACCATCCTGATGGATACCCGACTCATGAGCAAAAGCATTCGCGCCCACAATCGCTTTGTTGCCTGGCACAACCATGCCTGTCAGCTTGCTGACAAGCCGGCTCGTCTTGGCAATCTCCGTCAATTGCAGCGAGGTCGTCGCCTGGAAGAAATCAGCGCGAGTCGCAAGCGTCATCGCTACCTCTTCAATCGCCGTGTTCCCGGCACGCTCGCCAATACCGTTGATCGTTCCTTCGATCTGATCCGCGCCATTCAGAATCGCAGCGAGCGCATTCGCAGTCGCCATGCCCAAATCATCGTGACAATGGGCGCTCAACTGGATTTTCTCAATGCCAACGACTTCATTCTTCAATGTTTTGAAAATGTTCCCAAATTCAGATGGCGTCATATAACCGACCGTATCCGGTATATTCACTACAGTCGCGCCAGCGCGGATCGCCATAGCTGTTACTTCACACAGGAAGTCCAGCTCTGTGCGTCCCGCATCCTCAGGCGAGAATTCGATTTTGTCAAAATATCGCTTCGCATAACGAATCGCCTTCTCCGCTGTCTCCAATACCTGCTCCTTCTCCATCCGAAGCTTGTGCTTCCTATGGATAGGAGAGGTCGCCAGAAACAGATGGAGACACGGGTCCTGAGCGCCCTGGAGCGCTTCGCGCGCCGCATCGATATCCTGCTCGCGCGAACGGGACAGCCCGATCACCGAAGCATTCTTAATCGCGCGGGCAACCGCGTTAACAGCCGCCAGGTCGCCAGGAGATGCCGCCGGGAAACCAGCCTCAATCCGATCTACCCCAAGCTTCTCAAGCTGCAGAGCAATCTCGACCTTTTCCTTCGTATTCAGGTTGACGCCCGGAGATTGCTCACCGTCGCGGAGCGTCGTGTCGAAAATATAAATTTTACGCATCTCTTGCACCTCCACGAACGGAATGATCCCGGACAGGCGAGACCGCCTCGGCGTCTGCCATAGGCGACGCGGGGACCGTCCCGACAGTCCGGGATAACATGTCATTCTTATTATTGCCAGCCGACAATCGGCTAAACGATTACTTCTTGATCCAGTGCATCAATTCACGAAGCTGCGCGCCGACAACTTCGATCGGGTGCTCGGCTTCATTGCGGCGAGTTGCCGACATGAATGCATTGTTGGATTGGTTCTCAAGGATAAAGTCGCGTGCGAAACGGCCAGCTTGAATATCTTCAAGAACAGCTTTCATCGCTTTTTTCGTCTCATCCGTAACAACGCGAGGTCCTGTTACATAGTCGCCGTACTCAGCAGTGTTGGAGATGGAGTCACGCATCGAAGCAAGACCGCCCTCATACATCATGTCAACGATCAGCTTCAGCTCATGCAAGCACTCGAAGTATGCCATCTCTGGCGCGTAGCCTGCTTCAACCAACGTTTCGAATCCAGCTTTAACCAGTGCAGTTGCACCGCCGCAAAGTACAGCTTGCTCACCGAACAAGTCGGTTTCTGTTTCTTCACGGAAAGTCGTTTCGATAACGCCTGCACGCGTACAGCCGATACCTTTAGCATACGCAAGACCAATCGCTTTAGCATTGCCAGTAGCGTCCTGCTCGATTGCGATCAAGCCTGGTACGCCGAAGCCCTCTGTGTAAGTACGGCGAACCATGTGGCCCGGGGACTTAGGAGCAACCAGCAGCACGTCTGTATCTTTATTCGGAACGATTTGACCGAAATGAACGTTGAAGCCGTGGGAGAACATGAGAGCCGCGCCTTTTTTGAGGTTTGGTTCGATCTCTTCTTTGTATACGCGAGCTTGCGTTTCGTCAGGCATAAGAATTTGAACAACATCTGCGATTTTTGCTGCTTCGCTAACGGAAAGAACTTCAAAGCCGTCGTTTTTAGCTTTTTCTGCGGATTTACCGGCGCGAAGACCGATAACAACTTTCAGTCCGCTGTCGCGCAGGTTTTGCGCTTGTGCGTGGCCTTGGCTTCCGTAACCGATAACTGCGATTGTTTTACCTTGCAGAACGCCTTGGTCTGCATCTTTTTCATAGTACAGTGTAACTGCCATGAGTAAATAAAGCCTCCTTTAAATTAACCCTTTTGAGCGGGTGTTAAAGGAGGGATGATCGGAAGCCAGGTCCGACCTCCCCCGCTTTAACTCCCGCCCAAATGAGGGCGGTTCAAAATGCAATGATTCAACTACCGGTAATTGCCGCGAATCATCGCTGTCACGCCAGTGCGCGACAGCTCGCGAATGCCATACGGCTTCATAAGTTCAACCATAGCGTCGATTTTCTCGCTATCGCCGACTACTTGCACCATTAGAGTATTCGTGCCGATATCAACAACCGCTGCCCGGAACGTATCGACAACACCGAGAATTTCCGGCCGTGACGCCGGCTCCGCATTAACCTTAATGAGCGCCAGCTCCCTGCCAACCATCGGATTAGCGCTGAGATCTACTACTTTAATAACATCAATAAGCTTGTACAATTGCTTCGTAACCTGCTCCAGCGTCTTGTCGTCACCGGAGGTGACGATTACCATCCGGGACAAGCCGGCTTCCTCGCTTGTCCCGACGGTAATACTTTCAATATTGAAGCCACGGCGGCCGAACAAGCCGGATACACGCTGCAGAACGCCTGGCTGATCGTTTACGAGAACGGCTATCGTATGCTTCTTCATTCCGAATCCCCCATTAACATATCACTGATCGTGCTGCCCTGCGTTACCATCGGGTATACGTTCTCGCCCTTGCGGACAACGAATTCCACAACAGCCGGACCCGGATGCTCCATCGCTGCGATCCATGCATCACGCGCTTCTTCCTTGTTGGAAGCGCGGAATGCTTTGACCCCGTATGCTTCAGCCAGCTTCACGAAATCAGGGCTGCCTGCCAGATCGATATGACTGTAGCGATTGTCATAGATAATCTCCTGCCATTGACGAACCATTCCGAGCACCTGGTTGTTAATGATCGCAACCTTGACAGGAATGTTGTTAATGGAACAGATCGCAAGCTCCTGTGCGCACATCTGCATTCCGCCATCGCCATTGATAGAAACGACGAGCCGGTCGGGATGAGCCATCTGAGCGCCGATTGCAGACGGGAATCCGAAGCCCATCGTGCCAAGGCCGCCGGATGTAATCCATGAGCGCGGCTTATTGAAGCGGTAGTACTGAGCGGCCCACATCTGATGCTGGCCAACGTCCGTCGTTACAATCGCGTCGCCTTTGGTTGTCTCGTGAATCATTTCGATAACCCATTGCGGCTTCAGCTCAACATCAGACGGAATATACTTAAGCGGTTTGTCCTGCTTCCATTCCGCGATCTGAGTACGCCATGCATCCGCATTGCCTGCCCATTTGACATCCTTGTTCGCCTGCTGCAGAACCGTCTTGATATCGCCTACGATCGGAATATCGGTCGGCACGTTCTTGCCGATCTCAGCCGGATCGATGTCGATATGGACGATCTTCGCGTTCGGCGCGAAGCCATTGAGCTTCATCGTTACCCGGTCGTCAAACCGCGCGCCGATATTAATGAGCAGATCCGATCCTTGAATCGCTTTGTTCGCTGTATAGGTTCCGTGCATGCCTGGCATGCCCATCCACAGATCCTCACCGCTCGGATATGCGCCAAGTCCAAGCAGCGTCGTCGTAATCGGAATGCCCGATTTCGTAACGAACTCAAGCAGCTCCTCATGACCGCCGGAATAGACAACCCCGCCGCCGGCAAGAATGACCGGACGCTCCGCTTGCTCGATCGCTTTAATCATCTTGTCGACCTGCAGCTTGTTAGCTGTCACAGTCGGATTGTAGCCGCGAATGCTGACCTCAGTAACCGGCTTGAACAATGTTTTCTGTGCCGATACATCCTTGGGAATATCGATAAGAACCGGACCCTTGCGGCCTGTATTGGCAATATAGAATGCTTCATGAATGATGCGCGGCAGATCCTCTACATCACGCACCAAGTAGCTGTGTTTGGTAATTGGCATGGTGATGCCCGTAATATCCGCTTCCTGAAAAGCATCCGTCCCAATAAAATTCGTAGCGACGTTGCCGGTAATAACGACGAGCGGCACCGAATCCATATACGCGGTTGCGATTCCAGTCACAAGGTTTGTCGCTCCCGGACCCGACGTTGCAATACATACGCCGACTTTACCGCTTGCGCGCGCATAGCCGTCAGCCGCATGGATAGCGCCTTGCTCGTGGCGGGTCAACAGATGCTGGAAATCCGAGAAACCGTGCATAGCGTCGTAGATGTACAATACGGCTCCACCTGGATAGCCGAAGACGCAGTCGACACCTTCCAACACCAAGCTGCGAAGCAGTATTTCCGAACCGGTAATGACCTCAGGCTTGCTCAATTTTTCCATCAATTCTTCTTTTGACCTTAACGTTGCATTTTGCGCGACCATCAAGTCGTCCTCCTCTCTAGAAAAACAAAAAAACCTCTCGTCCCCTGACGCCAAGTGCGTCTAGAGGGACGAAAGGTTATCCTTTCGTGGTACCACCCAACTTTGTTATACGCCTCGCGGCATATAACCTCAATAGGTAAGAACGGTGTGCACAATCGTTCATACCTTGGCACATTAACGTGTGCCTTACGATTTCCCCTAATACGGCCGTCCTCGCATTATGCGACGATGGTCTTTTCAAGGAAACAGCTCCGAGGTGAGCTCGTTGGAAAGGGATTTTGGCGACGGTTGCAGCTGATCCGTCCGCTCTCTGAGCAAAAGAGCCCTTAACACTTCGTCCTCATCACAGCAGATAACAATATTAGCTTAAAGCTTATTATATGCTTCACTATCCCGTTCGTCAAGTTCTAGCTTATGTATCCTTGCAAAAAGTTATCCGTGTGAAATCCCCTCCGCTGTGGCGCACCTTAAAAGCACAACATACAATATAGAATCGTTATGCCAGCCTTTGTCAGTCAAGGTTTCAGCAATAAACTGGAGACAGGATGATGGTATTGATTAGACTCCGACGTCCACGAACCGATGATGCCGAGATTATCCATCTCATCAAGACGGAGCTCATTCCGCTTTCACACACGGCGCACCCGCGCGATGCGTCGGTAATCCGGGAGCTGCCCAAGAGGCTGCGTCGCGGCATCACCTTTGTCGCATCGCGAACAAAGACGAGCAAGCCCCGAGGTTTTGTACACCTTATGACCGCAGGTGATATACTCCTCTTCGACATGCTCGCCGTTCACCCAAAGCATCGCGGAAAGCAAGTCGGCACAATGCTGATGGCACAAGGGGAAGCTTACGGTCGTACACAAGGGTGCAGCATAGCGCGATTATTCGTAGACGATATCAACCCCCGCGCGTCCCGACTGTACGCCCGCATCGGTTATGAGGCCATCCGCCACTATCCGGAGCTGCGGCTCTATGAGATGACCAAAACATTGAAGCTCCCCTTCTGAACACAGCCGCAAGCAATCCTTCACTGTGCAAACATCCCGTCCAGTCTACTTAACCTCAGTAGAAGTTGTTATACCCGCCGCCATAAGGCTGCTGCTGCTGACAGCAACCGCCATCAAAGCCGCCGTATGGACCATATGCTCCGGGGCCTCCTGCTCCAGGACCATATGGTACAGGGCCAGGGCAGCAGCCTCCGCCTCCGAAGCCGCCGCCAAAACCACCTCCAAAACCACCGCCGAATGCAAATGGCAGCGTGCCTATAGCAAGCAAATCGAACAATACAAGCGGCAAAATCGCCTTTGTTTTGACCGTCTTGCCTTTATCCCTGCCTACCGGCTGCAAAAAAAGCTTGTTCTGATGAGCGCGAACGAGCTTCCCTGTCGCAATCGAACCGTCCTTGCGAACCGCATAGATCGTCTTTCCGACAAGTTTGCGCACTTGCTCTTTGGATACGCGCATGCGTATTCCCTCCTTATCCCGTTGTCCTATACCTTATGCCGCATCGATTCCTTTCGACTGTATCTATGTCCATGTCCCAAGAAAGATCAAGCAATGGCTTCCTTCGCTGCCCAAAGATAAACTCCTATATGATCTATTAATTAAAAAAATTTCATAATTTTTGCATTTAACCCAATCCATCCTCCCTTTATAATGAGACTGAACTTACCTAATAAAGGAGGAGAATTATGTTAAAGAAAGGCTCGTCATTGTTAGTAGCTCTTATTCTTGCTCTAACTGTACTCGTTGTACCCGCGCAGGCCGGCGGAGCGCTGAACCCCAATACCGGCGGTGTGCCGGGCTCCTGGTCGCCAGGGAGCAATCCAGCCGTCATCGATCCCGGCAAGCCCGCACTTCTTTTCGTCCACGGCTTGAACGGCAGCGCCGGCAGCTGGTATGACAACAATGACATGTATCAGCTCGCGCTCAATAATGGCTACCAGACTGCATTCATTAATCTGCATGACATTACAGGAACCTCCCAGAGCATGTGGGACAACGGACAGCTGCTGGCAGCCAAGATTAAGGAAATCAGTGAATACTTCGGCAAAAAGCTAGTGATCGTCGCCCACAGCAAAGGCGGCGTGGACACGCAAACCGCACTCGTTCATTACAATGCCTATCCCTATGTGTCCAATGTCATCACACTCGGCAGTCCGCATCACGGCTCCCAACTGGCTGATCTCGCTTACAGCAGCTGGGCCAGCTGGCTCTCCAGCCTTCTCGGCGCACAGAATCCTGGTACATACTCCATGCAAACCTCCTATATGGCTTATTATCGTTCCATCACGAACAACCACGCCAATGTCAGCAAGAACAAATTCTACACCTTCGCCGGAAAGGACTGGAACTCCGGAAGCACGGCCCATTTCTTCGGCGGCTTGTATTTGTCCAGCTACGGCGCAAACGATGGCGTAGTGACCGTCAACAATGCGCATCTGCCGACCGGCACGATGGTCAAGATCGGCAATTGGAACCATAGCAGCGTGAAGAACGGCTCCAATCTGTTCAACCTGATCAAGCCGTATCTTATGCTTCAAACGGCGAAGGCCGCTGGCAGCCTTGTGGAGATCGCCTCCGCGAAGGAGAAGAAAAAGGAACATTCGCAGCAGGAAGAGCAGGAAAGCCAAGCCTTTATTCGCGGCGGTCAGCTTAGTGGGCAGGCTGAGGAAGCATTTACAGTAGAGAATGATGTGGCTTCCATTGTGATCGATTGGATCAGCGACAAGCCGCTCGACTCGCTTGAGCTCATAGGTCCGGACGGCTCCATTCAGAAGACTCAGGTATCTCCAATCGCTGACGAGGGCGTATTCAGCGGCGCTTGGCATCACACCGCGACAATCGCCAAACCAAAAGCGGGGGAATGGAAGGCTGCGGCAGCGAGCGCTCAATCAAGCGGTTATTTGCTCACCGTCACTTATAATACGAAGGGCAAAAATAAAGTGAAGCTTCACAAGGAGCAGGGCAACAAAAAGCTGAAGGTGAAGACAGACGGATTGAAGGCAGATAAAACGAAGGTGTCCTACAGCATCGACTTTATTAGTAAAGATGCAGGCAAGACACATGGAAAGCAGGGAACGAAACGCATTAAGCAGCAGGAGCAGCAGCTGTCTGCGGCAGACGAGCTAACGATCTCCACCTCGGAAGGAAGCGGCGTATACAATGTAACCGCTGAGATAGAGGGCGAAACAACAGAGGGATACAAGTACACGCGAACAATCGTGAAATCCGTCTTTGTCGATGAGCAGGGAAATACGTATACGCCATAGCAGAAGTATGATGGACCCGCATGTATACCCAGCATTCACAAGAAAAGCGGAAGCATGACTGGCACGCATACTCAGCATTCGCAATAAAAGCGGTAAGCATGACTGGCACACATACTCAGCATTCGCAATAAAGCGGTAAGCATGACTGGCACGCATACTCAGCATTCGCGATAAAAGCGGTAAGCATGACTGGCACGCTATATACGGAATTCTTAAGAAAACGCCGTCCCAGTAGGGACGGCGTTATTCATTGTATCTTAAACGCAAATCTTAATCACAAGCTATGCGTTTACTTTTTCTTTGGCGATGCCTGCAAGCGAGTTGAATGCATTGATGTCGTTGACAGCAAGGTCAGCGAGCATTTTGCGGTTCACTTCAACGCCAGCTTGCTTCAAGCCGAACATGAATTTGCTGTAGGACAAGCCGTTTTGGCGAGCAGCAGCATTGATACGAACGATCCACAGTCTGCGGAAATCACGTTTCCGTTGACGGCGGTCACGGTAAGCGTACAGCAGTGATTTCATCACTTGCTCTTTTGCTGTTTTAAATAAGCGGTGCTTGGAACCGAAATAACCTTTTGCAAGCTTCAATATTCTTTTACGACGACGTGCGCGGACGAATCCGCCTTTAACTCTTGCCATGAGTAGAAACCTCCCGAATGTTGTTTATTGCTATAAGATCCGATGACGGATTACTTCAAGTTGGACAGACCTTGCTTCAAGCGACGAACGTCGCCCGCAGCCATGATCGGCTGAGTAGCCAATACGCGCTTCTGACGAGCCGACTTACCGGAAAGCAAGTGATTTTTGTAAGCTTTGTAACGCATCACTTTACCAGTACCGGTAATTTTGAAGCGACCTTTCAGACTGCTGTGTGTTTTCATTTTAGGCATTTGGTGTTCCTCCTTAAGGAAATAATCGTTAGTTGTTTTTAGGAGCCAGAATCATAATCATGCTTCGGCCTTCAAGCTTAGGCACACGTTCCATGACGCATAATTCTGCAACTTCCTTCGCAAGCCGGTCGAGAATCCGTTGACCAACAGAGGCATGTGTAATTTCACGACCGCGGAAGCGGACCGAGCATTTCACTTTATCGCCTTCGTTCAGGAACTTCACGACATTGCGGAATTTCGTCTGGTAGTCATTCTCATCAATATTGGCACGGAACCAAACTTCCTTGATGTCAACGATCTTCTGGTTCTTTCTTGCTTCTTTCTCTTTCTTCTGCTGCTCATAACGGAATTTGCCATAATCCATGATGCGGCATACAGGCGGTTTCGCCGTAGGCGCAATATTGACCAAGTCCATATTCAAATCCACAGCCATCTGGAGCGCTTCACGCAACAATTTGATTCCGACTTGTTCGCCCTCAGCACCTACAACCCGCACTTCTCTGGCTCGAATCTCATCGTTGATTTGATGTTCTCTGCTAATAACTCGCCACCTCCGTAAATTGTCCCCTTTAATGGCGCCATTTGGCGCAAATAAAAAATGCGAGTCCGCACGGACCCGCATTCCATTAACCAAGATTGTCGGCATTTCAATCATCGCATTACATGCAATGCTGCCATTTCCAATCATCGATCGCGAACCAGCCGACATGCGCCAGACAGGTGAGAAGCGGGTGCTTCTGCTTGTGCGTTATAAACTCATGTGTAAGTGTTACCGACATACTTTATCACATGAGCAAATCTCTTGTCAATCTATTTGTTGCAATTTCATGCAAACACTACACTTGCTTGCTTTGCACTTCTTCAAGCCGGATCACACGCGTATGCTGCGTATGGCTCCACTGCTTGTTGTTCTGTGTGAAGAAAGCATAGAACGTAATTGGCAGCCATGAGAGCTGGAAGATGATCATCGAGAACAGGTGCGCATACATTTTGCGCGATTTGATGCCTTCAAGAATCATAACAAGCGGGAACATGACTAGCGTCAATGAAATCACGATGCCTGCAATCCACCAAGGCATGTAATAATAGATCGAGGTGAAGACATTGTCCGCCGGGATCAGATTATCCAGCCACAGCATTGCAGTTACGACAAAACCAAGGAATGTATTGTACACGGAAGCTGAATAAATGGCCGCATCAAACTTCACGAAGCTGCGATCTTTAATACTTGCCCACAGCAGCGGGAAGAAGTACTGGCGGGCCACTGTAAAGTGTCCCTGCATCCAGCGCAACCGTTGACGCGCAGACGCCTTGAACGTTAGCGGCTTCTCGTCATACACCTTTGCTTCGTAGTTCAGTACGGGATGAATGCCCCGTTTGATACAGCGCATTGAGAACTCAAGGTCCTCAACCAGGCTTGTAGCGCCCCAGCCCATTTCTTTCATCAGATTCGTCTCGAAGCACATTCCTGTACCGCCGAGGAAATTGGCCATCTTCAGATTTTTACGGGAAAGCTGCCACAGACGGTTGCAATACCAGTAGGTAATGCCGTAGGAAGCGGTAACCCAGGAATCTTCCGGGTTCTTCGTATCCAGGTAAGCTTGAATAACTTGATGTCCATCGCACAGATCGTTGTTCATATGGTTCAGGAAATCCGTATTGACCAGATTGTCGGCGTCGAACATAACGATTGCGTCATATTGGCGAGGCATGGCCCATAATTCCTTGAGCATCCACTCGATTGCGTGGCCTTTGCCCCTCAGCTGCTGATTGTGACGCTCGCATGCGTTAACCCCGTAACTCCGGGCGATCTCCGCCGTACCGTCCGTGCAGTTATCGCAAATAACAAATATGTCATAAAGTTCTTTCGGATAGTCGAGGTTCTTTAAGTTATCGATCAGCGCGCCAACCACTTTTTCTTCATTGTGCGCAGCGACAAGAACGGCAAATGACTTCTGTGGCTTGTGCTTCAGTTCCTTGCGTTTTCTAATAATTCCAAACAGGGAGATGCTGAACTGGTAAACGCCGACGAACGCCAGAAATACTTGAAACATAATAATAAGGATGTTAACCATACGCAATTACTGCCCCCTTGAGACCCCATTTTTCATATTCTCTACTATTTATTTGAATCGTTATGAATTCCAGTGCTCATCTGTTTGTATACACTGCAACCATATTGATTTTCCACACTTTAAGCCATTTTGTCAAAAGCCCAAAAGATCATAGATAGGCAGGAAAGCGTTAAAAACAGCGTGCTTGACGCAAAAGCAGCTTTGAAACATAGTTTTTCCATCGTTTCGCTCTCATTTTCACCCATTTACGAAAAAATAACGTTATAACATCAATAACGATATGGAACAACGAAAAGTTTCACTCTTCTTGCCTGGCGCTGTGACGGTTTCGTGAAGGTGAATGCGCTTAACGCCGCCCTAACGGATGAAAACCATATCTCTCTAACATCTTAACCATCCAATGGCGATTGTAAAACGGCAAATATCGGGCAAGTGGCGTTGCGCCCTGCAATGAGGTGAGTTCACTGCTCACGAGAACGACATAAGCCGCGCCAATCGCCATGGCAAACAGCCCCTCTCCTGCCCGCTGCGCCCGAAGACCCTTTTTCAAAACAGGTGGAAGGAATTATTCACATACCATTCGTATACCGTTGACATGGCGAGAACAAAGAGCCTCTACAATGAAAGATATAACTTTGAGAAGGTCGCTTATAACTTCTGGATAAAAAAAGACAGGTGAATGATTGTAATAAGGGGGCACAAATATGAATCGGATGATGTTCTGGCTGCTTATTAATGAACAGAGGATGCTGCTGTGGGTGAACCGGAGAACTGCCAGGCCTGTCGTCGATGCGTGGCTTGGAGGCTGGCTGGGTATGGTTACGCATATGGGCGGCGCCACCTTTACGCTCGTTACCGCCCTGCTATGCGCCATTCTTGCCCCTGAGCCTTGGCAATCAGCCGGCTGGCAGTGTGCCGCAGCTGTTGCAATAAGTCATATTCCCGTTGCGATTGTTAAACGAAACTTCCGCCGGCTGCGCCCCTATCAGGCGCTGCCCGATGTGCATACATGCCGCAACCCGCTGCGCGACTCGTCGTTTCCTTCCGGTCATACGACAGCGATCTTCGCTTGGCTGACGCCTTGGCTGCTCGTCGATGCCGCCTCGCTCTCGCTTCTGCTTCCTGTCGCGCTCGTCATTGGCTTGTCCGTGGCATGGTCCCGCATGTATCTAGGCTTGCATTACCCTTCCGATGTTGCAGCAGGCGCACTGCTTGGGTCATTGACTTCCGCGCTCGTAGCGCTCTCCTGATCCCTCTTCTGAGCTTCCTGCTTCGCTTCGCGATGAGCGGCAATCGCCCGTTCACCAATCACAACCTCCACGCGATAAATATTGTTCCCCCGCTCGACAAACTTCGCTTCATATTCGGTCAGCACGAGATCGTCGCGCAGACTGTCCTTGTGCAGATGCAGGGAGATGTTCCGCATATGCAGCTCCATATCCGCGAAGCTGTTAAGGGAGAACTCAAACAGCGATTGTGAATCCGTTTTGAAATGAATCTGACCGGTTTCATTCAGAATTTCAATATATTTCTCCACAAACCGCGGATGGGTCAATCTTCTGCGGGCATGCTTGCTCTTCGGCCACGGATCGCTGAAATTCAGATGGATGCGATCAATCTCGCCAGGCGCAAACATCGCTTCAATGCCCTCGATATTAGCACGCAGCAGCGCCAGATTCGGCGGCTCTTCAACCCCCTTCTCCGCCCATGCATTCCGCGCCTTCTCGCTAGCCCGGCGAATCAGCTCATCATACATATCCACCCCGATGAAGTTGATGTCCGGGTTGCGTACGCTCATATCACTGATGAAGCGGCCTTTACCCATGCCCAGCTCCACATAAATCGGATGATCATTGCCAAAAAACTCACGCCAGCGACCTTTGATCGGCGCCGCATCCAGCACGACAAGCTCAGGCTGAGCCTCCAAACTTTCACGTATTCCTTTTCTTCCTCTAAGACGCATAATCGATCAATTCCTCCATTAATAAACTAGTCCCTATTGTGCCTAACATCGACGGGAATGTAAAGCCTGTCCATAGATTTGGGCAAAATAAAAAGCCGAAAGGCGTTGATGCCCCATCCGGCTTGAAAGGTTGCTGGTATACTGTCTTAGTTAAGCAACTGACGCGGAATGCCCTGTCCATTGCTGGAATCACTCTTGCCTTCGAGCATTTCGTTCAATTTCTTGCGAGCCGACACTTCAATGTTGTGATTGCCATGAAAGCGAATACCGGCCAGCGCCATCATTTCTTTTCTCGTTAGCTCCACGGTTACTTTCTCGTCCCCATGCGGAATTTTTACCTGTGTGTTCATTTCACATCACCTCACGGTTTAATTGTACCATTATTTCCAGAAAACCGACTTACTATGACAAGGGAGTGATGAGTAGTAAAATGAAAGAAAATGTTGATCTGTCGCACTTTTAATTTAACACATCATGTTAGGTTTAGCAAGCGATTTTCGAAAATAAAGTTTGGTAAATTCCCAGCTATCAGCGCCTGTTTTAATCGTTCGACTGTGATCATGCCGCATTGCGCGCAGCTCCGGGCACGCGGTGTTTCGCTGCATTTGCAGCGCCATCTCCCGCGCTTGAAGCCGCCGGGGCGCGCCGTCGCCTTCAATCCGTCCGAACTGCAGCATATTGTTATGCGGCATAGCGTTTCGCCGGGTTTTTCGTTACAATTATATTTAACCAGACGATAACGTTCTGACACCCTACTTAATAGGTTGAACGAGAGACAGGACAGTATAGCCTGCGAATCAATGCGGACAAGAACCGAATGATATCGCAAGAGGAGCACAACATATGCATACACAAGCAAAGCAAGCCGGACTCCACCTTGAGCCGCAGCTTTGGGGCGACAAAAGATTTCATACCTGGAATGTTGAAATGCGGGAACAATTCGGCGGCAAAGTGTTCAAGGTGATGCTGGATGCCGGGTTCACCTGCCCGAATCGCGACGGCTCTATCGCCACTGGCGGCTGCACATTCTGCAGTGCGCGCGGGTCGGGTGATTTTGCCGGAAGCCGCAGGAATGATCTCGTAACACAATTCAATACGATAAGGGACCGCCAGCATCAGAAATGGCCTGCGGCGCAGTATATCGGCTATTTTCAAGCTTATACGAATACTTATGCCCCAGTTGATGAGCTTCGGGAATATTACGAGGTTGTACTGCAGCAGCCCGGCGTTGTCGGATTGGCAATTGCGACCAGACCGGATTGCTTGCCAGACGATGTTATCGACTATTTGGCCGAGCTGAACGAGCGCACATACCTGTGGGTGGAGATGGGGCTTCAGACGATTCATGAATCGACCTCGAAGCTCATTAACCGCGCCCATGATACGCAATGCTATCTGGATGCAGTGGCAAGGCTGCGCGCGCGCGGAATCCGTGTCTGCGCCCATATCATTTACGGCCTGCCTCAGGAAACCCACGAAATGATGCTGGCTACCGGCAAAGCCGTCGCAGCGATGGACGTGCAGGGGATCAAGATCCACCTCCTCCATCTCATGCGCAAAACACCGATGGTCAAGCAGTACGAGGCCGGTTTGCTTCGGTTTCTGGAGCAGGACGAATACATTGAGCTGATCGTCGATACGCTCGAAATACTGCCGCCAGACATGATCGTCCACCGATTGACTGGCGATGCGCCGCGCGATCTGCTCATCGGCCCGATGTGGAGCCTCAAGAAATGGGAGGTGCTCAACGCGATAGACAGCGCGCTGCGTACCCGCGAGACATGGCAA
Organism: Paenibacillus plantiphilus; assembly: GCF_927798095.1. Classification (GTDB taxonomy): domain Bacteria; phylum Bacillota; class Bacilli; order Paenibacillales; family Paenibacillaceae; genus Paenibacillus_Z; species Paenibacillus_Z plantiphilus. The sequence goes on from NZ_CAKMMF010000001.1 coordinate 197,470, forward strand.
GGCCGACTGTGGGAGGCGCAGTAGGATGGGTTTTCTATCTGTGCTGAGCATGGCTCACAAGTTGATCGTGGAGCGGGTATCGCCAGGCGACACCGTTGTCGACGCTACCTGCGGCAACGGTGTCGACACGCGCTTTCTCGCTGAGCTCGTAGGCGCTCGCGGCACGGTGTACGCCTTTGACATCCAGGCGCAAGCACTGCAGCGCACCAGCGAGCGGCTCGCTCCGCTTGCGGCCGCAGGCAAGCTGCCGCTACTGCACCTTGTGCAGGACAGCCACGCGGCGATGGCGGCCTACGTTGCCATGCCGCCGCAGGGGGTGATGGCCGCGATGGTCGCGCCGCCTGCGGCCTCGGGCTCAAGGCTGATGGGGCCGAGGCTGGTGGGGCCAGCTGGGGCTGAGGCCGCGCGGTTGGCGGAGTCATTAGCGGCCGAGAGCCTGTCGTGGGCGGCCGCTGGGGACGTGGCTGCTGCGAATGGCTCGCGGGCGGAGTATGCGGCTGCCCAACATTCGTCCAAAGCTGCTGCGGTCATGTTCAATCTCGGCTATTTGCCGGGAGCGGATGCGGATCCCGCCGTTATAACCAAGACGGATTCCACACTGGCAGCATTGGATGCCGCGTTGACACTGCTTCGCCCGGGCGGCATTATAACGATAGTCGTTTATCCGGGGCATGTTGGCGGCGAGCTGGAAGCAGCATCCGTCGAAAACTGGGCATCTGCTCTGCCTCAACTAACAGCGCAAGCCGTTCTTTACCGAATGGCCCAGAAACCCGATTCTCCTTATCTCATTGCAGTCGAGAAGAAATAAAGCCGTAAACATCTGAAAGCGGGTTTTTCCCGCTTACAGCCTGCGATGATGCTGGGTTGACGCGCTGTAAGCGGGTTTTTCCGTTTTACAGACGGGGCTTGTGCGCTCAGATGGGCTGGATTGGAGCTGTAAAGCGGTTTCTCCCGCTTACAGCCTGCAATGATGCTGGTTTGACGCGCTGTAAGCGGGTTTTTCCGTTTTACAGACGGCGCTTGTGCGCTCAGATGGGCTGGGTTGGGGCTGGAAGCCGATTTCTCCCGCTTACAGCCAGCGATGATACTGGTTTGACGCGCTGTAAGCGGGTTTTTCCGTTTTACAGACGGGTCTTGTGCGCTCAGATGGGCTGAGTTGAAGCTGTAAAGCGATTTCTCCCGCTTACAGCCTGCGATGATGCTGGTTTGACGCGCTGTAAGCGGGTTTTTCCGTTTTACAGACGGGGCTTGTGCGCTCATATGGGCTGGGTTGAAGCTGTAAAGCGGTTTCTGAGACAGTCGATTAACTGTTTACATTTCAAACCATTCACTGAAATCGATTGAAATTCGCCTTTCAAAAGCGTTTATATCGACTTTTTGGGGTGAAAGGTGGGGTTTTTCTCACCGGAAATCGATTTTTGAAGCTCAACTATTTTTGTAAACGAATTAATCGACAGTCTCTTTCTCCCGCTTACAGCTAGTAATGATGTTAGTTTGGCGCGCTGTAAGCAGGTTTTTCCGTTTTACAGACGGGGCTTGTGCGCTCAGATGGGCTGGGTTGGAGCTGTAAAGCGGTTTCTCCCGCTCGAAGCAATCGATGATGCAGCTGCCTGTTTGTTCATTTAATCATCCGACTAAATTAATTATTTCAGGAGGTCTATGACCATGGCTGTTCGCAAGCTTGAGCATGTGGGAATTATGGTAGCTGATTTGGAGAAATCGATCTCCTTCTACACCGAGATTATCGGATTTCGCCATCTGGGCACGATGGTACATACGAATGGTGTTATTCGCCTCGCCTTTCTGGCAGCGGCTGATAGCAGCGAGACTGAGGTTGAGTTGATAGAAGGCTACAACCATTCACTGCCGGCTGAAGGCAAAGTGCATCACATCGCATTTACGGTAGATGATGTAGAGGCCGAATTCGAGCGCATCACGGAACTCGGGGTCCCCCTTAAAGATACGGAGATTACAACATTGCCAAACGGCAGCCGATATTTTTTCTTCTACGGTCCAGATGGGGAGTATCTTGAGATGTTCCAGCCTGCGGCAAAATAATCTTTACCGCGTACGCCATCATTTCGCAGCACAATGCGACCTTATTTACCCCTCCGGCTGGATGTCCCATGACGCGTACATGCAAACCGAGGGAAGCAGCAGAAATGTTTATTTTATAGCTCATATCCAACATCTATATCTTTCAAACCAACTTATAAGGAGCGATCATATTGATACAGCCATATCCACTTCAATTTCAGGCAGAGATGAAAGAACGCATATGGGGCGGACGTGCGCTTGAGGAATTCGGGCTGCAGCTTCCGGAGGGGGCCATCGGCGAGGGTTGGATGATCGGCGACCATCCAAATGGTACGACGAAGGTCATTAATGGCGAGCTGGCAGGACTTGGCCTGGACGACATACGCGTGAAATACGGTCGCGAGTTTTTCGGAACGCACGGCTTCTCGGAGCGCAATGGACGATTCCCGCTTCTGATTAAATTGCTCGATTGCAACGATGATCTTTCTATTCAGGTGCATCCCACGGATGCCTATGAAGGGCTGCCGGACGGAGAGCTTGGCAAGACGGAAATGTGGTATATTCTCGATGCCAAGCCGGGCGCGCGAATCATCTACGGTCTGAAGGACGGCATCGATCGCGCCGCATTAGCCGCAGCTATTGAGGAAGGCCGCGTAATGGACTGCCTGCAGGAAGTGCCAGTAGAAGCGGGCGATGCCTTCTACATTCCTGCGGGAACTGTTCATGCGCTGTGCGCAGGCGTCGTCGTTGCCGAAATTCAACAAAATTCCGATACGACCTACCGCGTGTTCGATTATAACCGCCCGGGACTTGACGGCAAGCCCAGAGAGCTGCATGTGGAGGATTCGCTGAATGTTACCGCTTATGAGGGCGCAGGCGCCAAGCGCATGAAGACTGACGGCATCGGCGCCAATGAATGGCTCACGATTGCGGAATCGCCTTATTTTATCGTCGAAAAGGGTCTTGTACGCGCTCCCTGGCAGCTCTCGACAACACCGGAGAGCTTCGTTATTCTCGTCATTGCCGAAGGCTCAGGAACCATTGGCTGGAATGACGGCGAGCAAGCCGCCAAAGCCGGCGACTGCTTCCTGCTGCCAGCCAGCCTTGGCGGCTACACATTAGATGGAAGCATGACCGTTCTGCGCAGCATAATCCCTTAGAAGCAGCGGACAGCTCAAACCATATAGAGTCAGAATAATGGTCATTTGTCGACCGCCGTCATGCAACGCCACACCGCGCGCTGGGAGCTGCGCGTCATTGCGGCTGTTCGACCGCCGACATGCAGAACGACGGTATCGCGCCGGGAGCTGTGCGCGATACCGTCGTTCTGACTCTATTCCGCTATCAGCTTGCAACTCACATCGACAGGAGACATCGGCAGCCATGTTCAACTTCAGAGATATCGTCATCATTATTGCCAAGAAGCAAAAACCCGACAGCAACGAGGACAACTTTCCATTGGTCGGACGTATTGGATATATTCGAACGATCAGCTCTGACCGCAGACGCGCGCAAGTACGGTTTTTCGATTCCCCTCCCTATTACGCTGAGCACAGTGTGCTGCTGAATCAAATCGAACACTACGAAATTCAGAAGCACAGCTCCCTGCTGGTCCAATATCTCGAAGCAAAGCGCGGTGAGCCGTTCTACGATTTCCAGAGAGAAACCTACGACAATTACAATCCTCTTCCAGCTTACTTCAACCAGGCAATCGAGGACGGAAATATCGAGAAAGCGAAGAGCCTGCTGCCGCGAATTAGAGTGGATCGGAAATATATCCATTCGACGCCGCTGGAGACAGCCATAAGTCACAACAACACCGAGATGGTCAAATTTCTGCTGGATAATGGCGCGCATGCTGTGAAATCATCATTATTTTATGCGGTAGATGCCAATAATCCGGAGATGGTCGCCTTTTTTCTGGAGAATGGTCCGGAATTGAACTACAAGGCAAGCGAACCCCCTTTCGACTTCTCGCCGCTCACGAGCGCCATTCAGAAGAAATCAGTGCAGATCGTTGAGATGCTGCTGAAGGCCGGGGCTGACCCGCATATTACGATTCATTCGATGGAGGGAAATTTGAGCGCATTGGAATACGCGTTGAAATTAGCCTATGAGAAGAAGAATGAGCCTGACCCCGAGCTTAAAGCCATTATTGAGCTGCTGCGAAAATATGCGGATGACCGCAATTATTCAACAGAGCTGCTGCTCGCTGCCAATAGAGGACATGTCGAAGGCGTCAGCCAATTAAGCGGGCATGGAGCCGATCTGGATTATGAGGATCCAATCACCAATCATACGGCGCTTATTAAAGCCACTCTCGCCAATTCTCTTCCTGTTGTGCAGGAGTTGATTAGAAGAGGAGCCAATGTCAACTATGCAAGGACGTTCGATGGCCAGACAGCGCTGCATATAGCGGCTCAATGCAACATCGCGGATATCGGGCTGGCCCTGCTCCGCGCTGGGGCCGATATCAATGCCAAGGATCATCACGGACGCACCTGTTCCGATTATTCACTCTTGAACAAGGGTCAGCCTGACTACTCTGTAACGAAGGGCCATAAGTCGCTGAGCGAGATTTTCCTGCTGCACCAAATCTATGGCAGCGTCTAATGGGCCATGCCATGCAGGCTGTTGTATGAAATGGGGCTGTCCGAAAAGTCCAATATCCAATTCGCGAGTCCCAAATGATGTGAAAAGATGCCTCCAAAACCACTATAAAAGTGAGGATGGAAGCATCTTTTTCATCCTATATGCGGGGGCTTAGTCCATTTCGTATAGGACTGCTGCCGCCTGCTTAGGCTGCAGCTTGCGGCTTCATTAGTTCGTATAGAGCAGCTCACGCTGCTCGGCCACAACTTTCTTAAGCTTGTCGGTGGCATAGGCGCCTGGACTGATAACATCATGCTTCATCCAATAAAGGACGCGAAACGAGGTGCCGTCATTAAGGATGACACGCATAAAGTAGCTGCCTCCACTTAGGCTTTTTGTTTGTTTGTGCAGTGTCGTTTCATCCTCAAGCGTCAGCTTCATGTACTCCTTGGCAAAGAGAGCAGCCGCTTCAGGTGTAAAAGCGTTCATCGGCGACCCGTCTATGCCGCTTTCGAAGCGCACAGACGCAATTCTGCCGTCTATATCGTATAAGTCCTTTACGGTGGATACCGATGAATTTTGCGACACCTGAAACAATTTATTGTCGGCTAAAATGCGGAATTGCTGCTTGTAGCCCTTCACCTGGAACAGCTCTGTACCGGCTGCCATGAGCGTGGCGTCCCCATCCTTCATTTCATAATCCGAACAGGCATTGCCGGACAGCATGTAGCCGATCGCGCCGATCCGCGCCCCCTTCTCCACCTTGGAGAGATCACTGTCATACAGCTCACTGTACGTAATCCCGTTATATTTAAACGCATTCATATATTCAACTTCTGCGTCCGGACAATTTTTCCCAATCAACGGAATTCCATTGCTGGAACAAGAAACGACAGTCAATAAGGCACACACTGTCAGTATAATGGTATAATATCGTCGCATAGGCACACATCCTTTGTAATCATGTACCCTGATTGACGAGGAATGCTAGTAAATGGTTGCACGGCTGCATGCCGTTCAATTGGCGGTCGATTCATGAATCTTTATCCGAGCCATCATGTACTAAACCACCTTTTATTAAGGCTATATTAAATTCTGATGTTGATTTTCACGATAAGAAATCCGCCTCGTTGAAGAGGTGCTTATTGAGCTATCGTACCCGTTAGCTGAACGTATATTGATTGAAATCGTTATGACACAATGGATAATTCCATAAATATTTCAGCAATATCATTATCATTGTATTTTGGTATCTCATAAAAGCCAAAACTTCGAAACACTGACAACGCTTTATAAGATTGTTTCTTAGTGTCCAACCTCAGCTTTATTAATCCAGCTTGTCTTGCAAATGCTATTATTTGGCTCATCATGCTTTTGCCGTAACCCTTATCTTGATGTTCAGGTAAGACGAAGAACCTCTTTATTTCACCAATTCTGTTTTCAGAATCAATACCCTTTAAACCAATAGTCCCAATAACGCTCTGTCCTTCCTTCAATAACCAGAATCCGCCTCCAGTCTTAAAATATAGAAGTTCAATACTTCTAATATCTGAATGCGACCCTTCAGGATCAAAGTCATATCCTCTGGAAACATACATAGTTTCCATAAACTCTTCCAATTGATCCTGGTCTGATCTAATGTATCTCTGCAGCAATAAGCATTCCCCTCTCTCGTGGATAAAACTTCTTTTCTCTCGTTTCCCGTTCGTTTAACAAGTATAAGCAGAAAGCCGAAGTTTGTCATTCGTGTCGGGGCAACGAGTACACATATTCAGCAATGCTGATTCTTCTTCTCAGCGGGTGTGGCTCAGTGAATAATGAGGAACAGCGCAGCGGCTCTATAAAACCTGCTAACACGACAGTTAGCTATGGCAACTTGGATGTATCCGAAGAGTTTAATACTTTTGAACAACTTACCGACACAGCTGACTTGGTTGTCAAAGTAAAATTGACAGGTGAGAAACCTCAAAAAATTGAATATGAGGGGGCAAATTTCACTATAACAAATGCAACTGTAAAAGAGGTTAAATAGATGGCGATGGCCGCACCAAGGCCATCGCCATTTTACAATTTTAAGAGCAAACCACCTCAGAGGACTATCGCTCCCGAAGCAACCTATCGCCAGTCCGTATCTTCGAGCGCCGATCCATAATCGCTACAACTGCCACCGCAGCGAATATAATCAGAATGCTCATAAGCGGATAACCATATCTTGCAAAGGTTATGAATGGCAGATGGATGAACCAGAAGTACAGGAATGGCAGCAGAATCGGCAGCGATTGCCTAACACGCTTTTGAAACGCAGTAACGACAATACCGGCAAATCCGACAAGCACATAGATCCAGTGCTCCACATTAATTAATGGTCTGGGCAGTCCCGGAACCGGACGCGAGTAGAACGGCGCTTCGAACAATTGAATGCTTTTGCCCACCGTGAACCAATAGGTGTAATCCAGCGTATGGTGCTGGAAGCCGTAAGCGATCACTCGCTTCGCAGTCCGCAGCTCAGCGCTGTCGCTGCCGACGAACAGCTTGCCATCCTTATACTCGCCCGGGTATTGTTCAAAGAACCCCTGGGGAGGCATCGCGCGCTTGATCAGCGCACCCAGCAGCATCGGGTTGCCTGTTGACTTCGTGAACGGAATAAATTCATCGAATGCCTGATAGTTGCGCACCCACCAAGGCGTCAGCAGCAGCATGCTGCACACGCCGACAATCGCCGTGAATTTCACAATGTCCTTCCAGCTGTACTTCTGGACCAGCCACATGATGAACAGGCAGATTGGAAATAATGCGCTTTGAGGTTTAATATAGCAGGAGAGGCCCAGCATAATGCCGACCAGCACATAGGCGGAGACGGTTTTTTGGCGAAAAGCATGAATCGTGCTGCAAAGCAGCAACAAAAAGATCAATTTAAACGTCGATTCTGTTAGAATCGCCCCTGACGCGAACAGGTCAGGTATATAAAATGCGCTGATGATCGCGGCCGTAATGGCAACCTTGCTATTGAATACCGCCCTCGCAATCACAAACAGGAGGTATACAGAGAGGGTCTGCATAAGGCACTGCATAAGCCGGAAGCCCATAACCGCTGTATCGCGTTCGAACAAGGCCGTAAAGCCGCTCAGCATGACAGGAATCGTCGGCATAATATAATTTGTAGGCCGATCTCCGCTGTTGTAGACAAGCGTTTTCGTTTCATTCAGCATCTGCGCCGCATGAACATATTTGACATCGTCGTTATTCCGTTTATCATAAGAACCGAGCAGGAAATGATCACCCAGCCATAATACAACGATCACATTGACGAGAAGAACAGCCGCCATGACGATAAACAGTGTCTTACGTACAGCAGGCGTCTCAGATTTTAATGAAAACAACAGGAAAACTCCCTTCCATATTACAGGTATTCTATCAAGCAACGTTTTCTATTATACTATATAAGGTTGCCTAGAAAGCAAATGGCTTCAATGAAGGTATTGAAAAGAGGGCACATGGACATGATTCAACAACGAAGCAGCGAAATACTTGTCATTATTCCAGCATACAATGAGGAGGCTACGCTCCTCCGCACGATTAGCGAGCTCAAGCGGCATACACCGTATGACTTCGTCGTCGTTGACGATGGCTCCAAGGACCGTACGCCGGATATTATAAAGAGAGAAGGCTATCCTTCTCTGCGCCACGCTGTAAATCTCGGCATCGGAGGCTCGATGCAGAGCGGCTACAAATATGCGGATCAGAACGGCTATCTATATGCCATTCAGCTCGATGCAGATGGGCAGCACCGTCCAGAGGATATCGCCAAGCTGGTGGATGAGATCAAGGCAAGCCGCTGCGATATGGTCATCGGCTCGCGATTCGTAGAGCTAAGCAGCTATCGGGGAAGCGCGCTGCGCCGAAGCGGCATCCTCTATTTCCACTGGCTGGTCCGTATGCTTACAGGGGTTCGAATCTACGACCCTACCTCTGGCTTCCGCATTGTGAATCGTTCAACGATCGAGCAGTTCTCCAAGTCGTACCCCACCGATTATCCAGAGGTCGAGGTGCTGGTCAGCTTATCCAAGCGCGGATGCAAATTAAAGGAAATCAGTGTCGAGATGCGCAATCGCCAAGGCGGGTCCTCCTCGATCAACTGGTCCAAATCGATCTATTATATGATGAAGGTTACGATGTTCTCGCTCATACGCAAGAGCTTCTCGTAATGGAGGATAATCGTTGATGAATCAGTATGTCGCAATTATTGTTACCGTGCTTTTCCTTGCGCTCATCGTTCAATTCACAGTGACGCACAAACTGAAGGACCGTTATGCCTTTCTGTGGCTCGTAACTGCTGCTGCAGGCGTTATAGCGGCACTATGCATCCCGCTGCTTAACCGGTTCGCCCTATGGATTGGCATTGCGTATATGCCGACCTTCGTTTTTCTCATAACTATTATTTTCATACTGGGCCTGCTGGTCAGGCAGACAATCAGCCTCTCCAAGCAGGCCGACCGCATCAAGACGCTCACACAGGAATTCGCTGTGCTGGAGAAGAAGGTGCTCGATTTGCAGAAACAAACAGAGGGACGTGAAAGCAAGTGAGTTTATTGCAATTCGGGCTTATTGTAGCCAATACGCTCATGCTTGTGACAGGTCAATTTCTATGGAAATACGGCCTGATGCAGCGGGGCAAAGCGTTCGACAGCCTGCGAACAATTATTGAGCTGATGATCTCGCCCTATATTATCGGAGGGCTGTTGATTTATGGCTTCGCAACCGTACTGTGGCTCTATATTGTGTCCAAGGTCGATCTCAGCCTCGCGTATCCGATCCAAAGTCTGGCTTATATTATCTCCATCTTCGGCGCCTATTACATATTCGATGAATCATTGTCTGCATTGAAGATTATCGGCTGCCTGCTCATTCTCGGCGGAGTTGCCTGCATCGGTTTGTCGGCACGCTACGCTTAACGGGAGAACGCTTCAGGCAACAATGAATGGAGCTGTTCACAGTACAGCAGCAGCACAGCAACTATCTTCACGATCGCCGACAGCTCGCACCGCGCGCGGTGCCTAGTGCTTAGCTCCCAGTGCTTAGATCCCGGTGCTTAGATCCCGGTGCTTAGATCCCGGTGCTTAGATCCCGGTGCTTAGCTCCCAGTGCGCAGCTCCCAGTGCGTAGATCCCTTTGCGCGGTGCGGCGTTGCATGACGACGGCGGCCAAAGTAAACAAAGTTTTCAGGTTGGATTACTGTGCTTCCCGAGTGAAGTAAATCAACCCCGAAACCCGATGCATCCTTCCGGCTCGCGGTGCCATCGCGCACGCGGTGCTCGGTCACATATGCGTTTCAAGGTACCAACACCTTACCTTCCTTCACACCGCTTACTCGCTATCGGCTATCGCATTCAGCTTTACGGCAACAGCTATGGCACTTTCTACAGCATCTTGCCGGCTGTAAGACGGTTTCTCAAGCTTACAGCTCTCCTCATTCCACTTTTTCGTGCTGTAACACTGTTTTTCAGTCTTACGGCAACAGCCATGGCACTTTCTACGGCATCTTGCCGGCTGTAAGACGATTTTTCAAGCTTACAGCTCTCCTCATTCCACTTTTTCGTGCTGTAACACTGTTTTTCAGTCTTACGGCAACAGCCATGGCACTTTCTACAGCATCTTACCAGTTGTAAGACGATTTTTCATGCTTACAGCTCTCCTCATCCCACTTTTTCGTGCTGTAACACTGTTTTTCAGTCTTACGGCAACAGCCGTGGCAGGTTCTGCGGCCTCCTCTATTGGACAGTACATCAGGCCTCCATTGTCGGCTTTAGTTGGGAGCAAGTCTGGCAATGACCGTTTTTCCTCGCGGCGATATTTTGTAACCAGTCCCCAGACTTATAGTCAGGCCAAGGTTTTTCAGTTTGCGCACATTCAGCTTTAATTTCTCGGTTTCCCAGCCGATTGCTGCTGCTAGCTCCATCGCTCTTACACCGGGATGCTTGTCGATAAGACACAGAAAATCGGTGGTCCAAGGACCGCGAGAGCTCGCTTTGTCCAATCGTTCGAGCCGAGTAAGCAATGCCAGCAATTCTTCTTCCGTCATGATGTCCCGTTCCCGCAGCACTTCTCGCGGATCGGCCCCGATACGAGCCACTTCAATACGATAGATGTCTCCCTCGTCGCTAAAGGAATTGATTTCCTTGAACAGTTCTTCACGAGTGGAGCATCCAGCAATTATCGCGTCCGATTCGGTTATGTCAATGTCAGCAACGATGGCAATCGACTTGATCTCAATCAACCCAACTGCGGTGTGCAGCTGGCTCCCCTTCTTTATATTAGCCCGCTTCCATCGTCGGAACGCCACCGAAATAGTACCGCGAGCGATCCCATTCAAAATATGATTTTTAAAAAGCAATTTCCAATCCCTCCACCTGATCGTAATGCTTAGCTTCAAAAAACGAACCGGACCTTTGCATGTGACAGACCATATAGCAACCTGCCACAAAAGATCTAAACTCTCATGACGTCTTTGACGTCTTTGACGTCTCCTCCTGGAATGAAAGGGAGCCAGAAGTTACTTTCTATATCGCATACCTACATTATGAGGAACAACGTTCATTTTGTCATGCTGATCCGATGCTGATGAACATTGTACTTTATGAGCATAAATATCGCGGACTGCCAGCACGCCTATGAAATCAACAAAACCAAGCTCCAACGTTAAAAAGCTGGTGTCCCTTATTCAAAAGGAGCACCAGCTTAATCCAGTATGCAAAGTGATGAACAACAACGATGTAACTAGCCATACATATCCAGCACTCTGGTCTCAATCCATCTAGCCCTTGACCGCCCCAGCCGTTATCCCTGCGACGAAATAACGCTGCAGCAGGACAAACAACACAATAATTGGCACAATCGCAATTAATGAGCCTGCAAACACGATTCCCCATTGTGTTGTATATTGGCCTTGAAAGTTGGCGAGCGCGATCGGCAGCGTCCGTTTCAACGGATCGTTAATGATCGTCAGCGCCCAAGGGAATTCTTCCCATATGACCAGCGCATTGAATATCGTTGCCGGTACGAAAGCCGGCTTGGACAATGGCAAAATAATTGCAGTGAAGAGCTTGAATGCACTGCCCCCATCCATCTCCACCGATTCGTCGATATCGCGCGAGATGGAGTCGAAGAAACCTTTTAGCAGGAAGGTCGTGAATGGAATCCCTCCAGCCGCATAAACCGTAATCAAGCCCCAATGCGAGTCGAACAATCCCAAATCGCGAATGAGCATGAACTGTGGAATAATAAGCGTCAGACTCGGTATGACCAGACTGCCCATCAGAATGCCGAAGACCATTCGTTTCCCGCGAAATTGAAACCGTGAGAAGGAGAACGCCAGCATCGCGGACAGTGCAAATATAAGAATGAAGCTCGCTATCGTGACGATAACGCTGTTGAACATATAAATAGAGAAGTTCTGGCTGGCCCATGCCTCTGCGAAATTGTCCCATGTCAGCTCGGAAGGAATGAGCTTAGGCGGGAACTCGAACAGCAAGGTCATCGGCTTGAATGCCGTCAATAGCATATAGATAAGCGGATACACCGATAGCACAGCGCCCGCTGTCAGCAAACCATACAGAATGATCGATTTCCATAACGTTCGCATCCTATCCGCCTCCTTAGTCCCTTTTGTTTAATCGGAATTGAATGAATGTCAAGCAGGCGATCAGGACGGCGAACACATAGGAAAGCGCTGATGCATATCCAAGATCATATTCGGTGAAAGCCTTCTGATACATCCATGTCAGCATGACCTCGGTCTCGTGCATAGGTCCGCCGTTCGTGACCAGATAGACGGATGTGAAGACGTTGAATGCGCCAATGATAAGCATGAGCTGGATAAACAGCGTTGTCGAACGGACAGCCGGCAGAGTAATATAGCGGATTTTCTGCCAGCCGTTGCAGCCATCCAGGGATGCCGCTTCATATAATTCCTTCGGTACGCCCTGCAGGGCGGCCAAATAGATGACCATGACCCATCCAACGCCCTTCCATATTCCGAGAAAGCTGATGACAAGCAGCGCCTTCATCGGATCGCTGAGCCAGCTTATCGTTGTGCTGGTCAAGTGAAGCGCGTCCGTAATGATATAATTCAACAGCCCTTGGTCTGTAAACACGAATTTAAAAATCAAGGAAGCAACGACCCATGATGTAATGACCGGCAAGAAATAGAACACCCGATAAGCAGTAACGCCCCTGCGGTTCTGATGAAGGGCATATGCAACAAGGAAACCCAGAATCATCTGTCCCGGAACAGAAATAACCCCGTAGATGATAATATTGCGCAATGAAATCCAGAACACCGAATCCTGAAATACATGCAAATAGTTCCCAAACCCGATAAACGTCATCTCGTTCAGATTCGTCAGCTTGAAGTCATAGAAGCTGAACATGAAATTCCGCAGCAGCGGATACACGAGGAAAAATGAGAAGAACAGAAATCCGGGTGCAGCAAACAAATACCCGGCAAGCCCGCCTTTTTTGTTCATATGATGTAACTCCTTAGAGGAGAAGCGCCCGCCGTTAACTTACGCGAAGCGCTTCTTCTGCTGCTGTTATTATTTGAGCAAGGCATCGATTTGGTCTGCAGCTTTATCCAGCTCGCCTTGAATATCCCGATCGGTCATGAAGATCGCCGACATCGTATCATTAATGACGGTATCAATCTGCGGCCATGCCGCCACCGGCGGACGTGCCTTCGATGTTTTTAATTGCTCAAGAAACGGTGCGAAATATGCAATACTCTTAATCTCGCTGTTCTCCATGGCTTTGAGATTGACAGGAATTTGGCCCACCTTGCCCATGCTGACCTGAGCCGCTTCCGATGTAAGAAACTTCACGAATTTCCATGATTCCTCTTGCTTGTCCTTACTGAAAATGCCCAGATCCTCTCCGCCCAATACTTGGACAGAGCCTGCTGATCCTTTGGGAAAGGATGCGGCAGCAGCTTTGAAGTCAGGGAATTGCGATTCGAACTGGGCAAATGCCCACGGTCCTTCCGCCATCATCGCGTAGCTTCCTTGCGCATGTCCTTCCGTAACAGGAACATCCCCAGGCTTGAATCCGGCAATTTGCCCAGCTTGTATAGCGGCTCTCAGCTTCGTCAAAATTTCTATCGTGGCCGAGCTGTTCAAATAGCCTTGAGCTGTATCCATCGCAGGAGACAGCACATCACCGCCGTTGCTCCAGATCCAAGGAAGGATATTCCACCCTTGCAGAGCCGGCTCGCCGAAGCCCCAAGCTCTGTCAGATTGGGCTTTAACCCCTGCGATCGCTGTGAAGAACTCATCGGCCGTTTCCGGCGCCTTGTCAAGGCCGCTCGCCTTCAGCATCGACTCGTTCCAGAACATGACCTTCGTATTCGTGTTAAGCGGAAGACCATAATAATGATCACCGATCTTGCCCGTTGACAACGGTCCTTCCAGAAGCTCCTTCGCTGTCTCGTCGAAATCCGCGAACTTCTCATCGAGTGCAACTAACAGCCCCTGCTTCTGAAACTCTGGAACCCAAATAATATCCAGTCGGGCTACATCCGGCATCTCGCTGCTGCTGCTGCCGATCTGCAGCTTCTTATGAAGCTGATCCCACGGATACGCAACCGCTTTCACTTTAATTCCGGGGTTTGCAGCCTCGAATTGCGGAATGAGCTGTTCGGTCAACGTCTTTTCTTCCGGAGAAGCCGTGCTGTAATGATGCCAGAACGTAAGCGTCGTCTCCTTGGCCGGCTTATCACCTTTTCCTTCAGCATTGCCGCTCGTATTGCTGTTAGACCCTGATCCGCATGCCGCAAGCAAGGAAAGGATGAGCAGAAGAGCAATCGCGCCTGGAATAGACTTTTTTATCGTCATAGAGGGTAACTCCTTATCGAATGTTTTGGAATAACATGACTTGTCTTGGACCTATATGGGCAGGCATATCCGCGATGTCGGCATATCCGTCCGCAAGCTCATCACGGCCGATCCCGAAGACGGGGAGCACAGTGTCGAGCGCCACGCGCTCGACGGAGAAGTTCAGCAGCAAAGTAACGACGCGCGCTCCCTCTCTGCGCTTAATCGCATACAGCTCATATCCCTCTGCATAAACCAGCTCCAACGTCCCCTGCTGCAGGATGGAGCTTGACGTCTTGCGGTCAATCCATTGCCCCATTTGGCGCAGCAGCGACATATCCGGCGATACGCTCTCCCATGGCATGCTGCCACGGCAGCCGGGATCATTCTCTCCTGTCATTCCCAGTTCATCGCCATAATAGACGACAGGATTGCCCGGGAATACAAATTGGATAGCGAGCAGCAGAAGCAGATCCTCTTCACGGCCCCCGCATCTCGTCAGGATGCGCTCCGTATCATGGCTCCCAAGCAGATTGAACATCTGATGCAGCTCTGCGAGTGAATAGCGATGCGCCAAGCGGACAAGTCTGCCATGGAATTGCCCAAGCGTAATGGAGCGATCCAGCACATATTGGAACAGAATCGTCCTTAATTCATAGTTCATCACACTGTCTACGCCGCCGGACATCATCAAGCCCTTGGCATCGTACCAGATTTCTGCAATAATAAAAGCGTTAGGATTAAGCGTCTTGACAAACGATTTCAGCTCCCGCAAGAAGCTGATTTCAACCTCATCTGCGACATCAATTCTCCAACCGTCAATGCCCGTTTCCTTCTGCCAAAAGGAGACGATATCAAAGACGAACTGTTTTACCTCGGGGTTTGATGTCCGCAGCTTGGGCATCCACTGATAGTAGCCCACGGAATCATAACGATCCTCACTGCGCATTACAGGATATTCATTCACATAAAACCAATCCTTGTAGATCGAGCCCTCGCCGTTCTGAACAACATCCTGGAAGTAGGGATGATAATAGCCGCAATGGTTGAATACGAGGTCCAGCACCACTTTTATATCACGCTCATGGCATTCGTCTATCAGCTTCCTCAGCTCTTCAATCGTTCCGAATTGCGGATCAATCTCGAAATAATCGATGGTGTCGTACTTGTGGTTGGACAATGACTTGAAGATCGGATTCAAGTACAACGCATTAATGCCTAAACTGCTCATATAATCCAGCTTGTCTATTATCCCCCGCAGATCACCTCCCATGAAATTGTCTCTTGTCGGCTCGCTGCCCCATGGCTCTGTTCCCTCAGGGTTAATAGCGGCATCCCCGTTGCTGAAGCGCTCCGGGAAGATCTGATACCATACCCGGCTGTTGATCCAATCGGGAGAGCTAACAATATCGCGATCGCCAGCATAAGAGAACGAATAGCTGCCCCCCTTCGCATCAACCGCCTGAACGCCATCCGCGCTGAGCCACACCGTCTCCCCCTCCGCTTGATATTGAAAGGTATATTGAAGATAGCGAAGGCGAGCTTCCTCACTGTTCAATATGGTGCGGTAGAAGGCTGTTTCATCTGATTCCGCCCATTTGTCCATCTTCTGCTGCCTAACGCCCTGCTCCAGCTTGTATTTATTCCAATACACCAGTTGCACAGCTTGTGCATTCACAGGCAATCGAAGCCTGATCTCCAATTGCTGCAGGGATACGAGCGTCGTTTCAATAATGGGATCATGTCCATAATAGTTTGTCATTGCCATGTACCTCTATCCTTTATAAACTAATTCACAATGCTGGTCGGAATACGAATCGATTGCGCCGGATTCGCTTCCTTGTTGATTAATGAAAAAAGTAACCCCGCCGCCTGCTTGCCCATCATCTCCAGATCGATTTCAACATAATGAACAGGATGCTTCAAATGACGGAACATCGGATAATCATCGAACGTGGCCAGGCTAATCTCCTTGAGCATCGGATTGCCGTGCTCCCAATCGAGCATCTCAAACAGCAGCTCATGCGTGCAGCAGATGACCGCTTCCGGATTGTGTCCGTTGTTCCCCGCCTCACCTCCTTCAAATGCTCTGAGCGTTGCCAATGAATCTGCCTGTTCCACAATATGAGCCTCCAGGCCATGCTGCCCCATAACGGCTCTGTAGCCTTCCATGCGATCCGCGATAAACTTGTCCCGCCGGCCATCAGCCGCACCCGCATACATGACGATAGAACGATGACCGAGAGCCAAGAGCCGTTCCGTTAGAATACCGGCTGCCTGAACATTATCCACATCGACCCAGCGTATTCCCTCTTGCTGCAGCGAATGCTCCCCGATAATAACGAAGGGCATCTCATGCTCTATGAGCAGCTCATAATTCGCTTGATTGAGCAAGGTGTCGGGAAGCAGAAGGCCATCAACCCGATGCTCGACCACGATGCGCTCGAAGGTTGATTTGCCTCCCTTCTTATCATGGTCACTCATCATCAGAAGCAGATATTCATTGTCATAAATGACATCCTCGATCCCTTGCAGCACCTTATAGAAAAATGGATTCGCAAACGCTTTCTTATCCGTGTAATCAAAGCAGAAACCAACCGTAAACGTCTTGTTGAAGGCAAGCCCTCTGGCAATCGAATTGGGAACATAATTATGCTCCTTCATAATCTTCTCGATCTTGAGCCGAGTCTTCTCCGATATATTCTTGTTCCCGTTCAGTACTCTCGATACCGTCGCTTTATTCACGCCCGCCAAATCCGCAATGTTCTGAATCGTTAGCTTTGACATCTGTTCGTACTCACCTTCTCCTTCTATGCAACCGGTTGCATTTCTATTATAAAAAATAATCCCCCATAATGCAACCGTCATTTTGACTGCTAATAAGTTGAACGATTGGAATGAACAAAGGGCCGCTGCACTCAGAGTAACGCATAGCAATAAAGTTATTCACACAGCGCAAAAAAGACCGCTAATCGTCTTGTGTGAGCGATTAGAACGGTCTTTCACAACTATGCGCTTTCTTCGTTATTGTCCGTTTTAAGAGACGACTCCGATTCGCAAATACGCCCGATCATCATACGAGTGAAGATCTGACTTATACGTACTGAACCCCAGAAATTGTTCAATCGCTAACGGATCATTGGAAAGCGTCTCCTGCAGGATCGATTCCGTCTCCTTCACTGTTCCCTTTAATATGGCATATCCATCTGTAGCCATAACCAATTCCTCGACGTCCTCTGAAACCTTCACGATTCGTATATCCTCAGATCGAAACGCAAATCCATCCACCGCTGAATAAGAAAATATTGAAGCGCCATTGTCATTTTGAAAAACCTGCTGTATTTTCAGCAGCGGCTCAATAAACTGCCTGCCCGTATCTTGTTCTCTAATGGCTTCAATCGTCTTGCCTGCCAGCAGCTCGCCTTCGATAAACAGCTTTCTCGCTTCCAGCATCACTTTATCGATATACTTGTCGTTATCATATTGGACACCGTCCATGTAGGCCTTGCAGTCTCCGAAAAACCACAGCTCCTTATGCGCTGCGCTGTAGACCAGCAGCGATGCGGCCGGCCTGAGAAGCGGCTCCCGCCTTAACAGCTCCAGCCAGCCTTGGCGCTCATAGTCCTCTCTAATATGCTCCGATAAGGCGGCTATGAATTCACCGGCATCGGCGTCAGCATGTCCCTCCATATGCAGAATATGCTCCTTAATGAGCTCCATCAGATACCGTCCGCTTGTTTTTCCGGCAAAATCCATATCTGTTTTGGCCGTAACCCCGTCGATTACAACAGCATAATGGGGCGTAACGACGAAACCGTCCTCGCATAAATCCGCTTGCTGCTTTTTCCCCTTAAGAAAGCTTTCTATGACTTGAATCAATCATACAACCCCCGGTCCTAGTTGGCAAAATTCAGATTCGTGTAAGAAGCGTATCCGATCATGACTTCAAATGGCTGCAGCGATACAGCAGCTTTCTTCAGAGGCGCGGCTTCTCCGCATAGCTGCCCGTCTTGATAAACAAGCTGAATCGTATTGACTTCTCGTCCTGCGACCCGATATATATCAGCACATACATCCAGCTCAACCACCTGGCTGCCCCAATTAGCGGTTACAAATAAGAGACGACTGTTATCACCATGATCCTCGTAGACCAGATACACGACATCTTCCTTGTCCATCGCCGAAGAACCCACATGACAGCTTCCATTGGCGATAACCCCAATAAAGGCCGCTCTTAAACCAAGCGCCTCCTTCATTAGCTCCATCAGCCAAGCATGCTCCCCATTGGTCCAGCTCAAGTAAAACGGATCAAAAAAAGCCAGCTTGCCCCGTCTCTCATCCTGCTCGTCTACCACAAAATCGCTGCATTCGCTTCCATCTCCAGCCTGGAATCCCATATTCATAGGAAGCATCTCTGCAAGCTCAAGACCATTGCTAATGAGCGGAATAACATTGGGAGACCAGCAATTAAGCAGCAGAAGCAGCGCTATTCTTTTTTTATCGCGGTGCAGCATGACCGCTCGTGGAGTATCCGGCGTTTCCAATGCCCCGATCATCGGTAGATGCGATGGCATCAAAGTATTCGCAACGAATGCCGAATAATCGCTTGCTCCCTTGCAGCCATAATAAAATTCCCACGTCCGTCCGCTGATCATATGGAAGCCGTTCTCCCTGGCCGCCAATGACCGATTAGCGTCGAGCTCCTCCGACCAGAAAATAAACGCTGGATTGATCGCCTTCGCGCGGGCGATCATTTCCTCATTCAATGGCTGCGGAAGCGCATGCGCCATATCGACCCGAGCGCCGTCAATCCCGAACTTCTCCTGATAATAGGGAATAACGCTCAGGACATACTCCCATAAGCCGCTGTTCTTGACGCGGCAGCTGTACAGACTGAGCTTGGCGCCATCCTGAAGGATATACGGCGGCTGATTATCCGGAAGATAGGGCTGGACTTTCTCATGAAAGTCCAAATAGAACCGCAAATAGGTTACATCCGTCCATAACGGCTGAGGGTCATTCAATACATCCGAGAACGCCGGGCAGGTCGTAATCCCGTAAAGCTCTTCGATTCTTGTCAGAATGCTGTCGCTTCCTACTGATTCCGAGTAAGCCGCAAGGAGCGACTTCCACTTCTCCTCGTCCGTTTCGCTTGGCGCGAGCGCGAACGAGGACAAATATTCGTTGATTTTGGGAGAACGGTACAGCTGCTGAAACGATTCATCGTTAAGCGGAGCTAGCTCCGGCAGCGTCTCCACGGGAGGCAGCGCAAACGTTTGCCCAACTTCCTTATCGATCCAATAAAACCAGTCCGGATGATCAAGAATCAAATGATTGTCTCTGGCCGCCGTTCTAAATACGAAATCTACGACAACCTTGATGCCAAGCAGATGGCAGGCTTCAATAAATGCATGAAATTGCAGCTCCACTATTGCTTCGCTGCAGCTTCCCAGCAGCGGGTCATGCAAGCTCGGGTCCAGCTTATATATGTTCTTGATCGCATACGGACTGCCGATCTCACCCTTCTTATAGATATCGCTCTGCTCAAAGACAGGGAGCAAATAAATGACATTGATATGCATCGCCTTCAAATACGGCAGCAGGGCAATCGTCTTCAGCCATGTGCCTGAATGCAACTGCTCCTTATTGGAATCATGCTTCCATGCGCTAAACATGCGGACCAGCATACTGTAGATGACGCTTTCCTCAATTGGCGCGCCGCTTGGGCGATCCCCAGGATTGGAATTCGCAGGTGACAAAATATGCTGCTCTATGCACGCAATAAGGAAGCGATACGGGTTGACATTAATTTCTCCAGCTCTTGCGGCGTGCTTGCTGTAATCGGTATAGCCAAAGCTGTTCCATAGCTCAGGAATATAGTAATCCCCCTGATAGCTGTCGCTCGTTTGCTTCAGCATGTCCAGCAGCTGCTTCAAATGATTTTGCTTCATAGCTCCCCCTAGTCGTTAAGTAATCGTTTCGTGCAGCCAGCGAAATTCGTAAGGTTGCAAAGAAATTCCTTCGTTTAGTTGATACCGCTCCCCTTCCATAGCATCTCGCATAACTCCTCCAAATCCTTGCTCCTCCAATACTCCGCCGGACACAGCCTGTACCCCGCTTGAGAAATTGCAAAGAACGAGAAGCCTCTCCTTGCCGTTTGTTTTGCAATAGGCCAGCACGGCCTTGTTGTGCACATCAAGCAAGGCAGCATGAACATCTGAATGGAACACCGCATGCTGCCTGCGAACGCTGATCAGGCGCTGCAAGCCTTTGAATATCATTTGCTCGGGCGTGCCGTCTTCCTTCCTTCTCAGAGCCTTGGTCCAGTCCATCTTCGGCCGGTGAAGCCATCTGCTGTCATCCGCCATATCCGGGTTCGAAGCATAGCTGTAATCGTTCAGCATGCCGATCTCATCCCCGCTGTATATCATCGGGATGCCCTCATAGGATAAAGCGATGCTGTACAACAGCAGCATTCGCTTGCAAGCCGTCTCGGCTTGTTCTGCATCCTTGCATTCGACAGCCTTCTCCAAACCGCATAAGGAGGCTGCCGTTCCAGAGGTTTTGGCCTCCTTCGCTTTCTCACTGAATGGCTTGGCCTCTCCTCTTGCGAAGCTGCCTGAAGCTTGTCCAACGTAAAAATCTGTATGCATCCCGACGAACGGAACCTTGTCAATCGCCAAGCGCTGAAGCAATTCCTCCTCAAACAGCCAGGCAATATCGTCGTGACAGCGCACGTAATTGATCCAGGCATTGCCAGCCTCAAGCTTGGGCAGCGCCTCCAGACATAAACGCAGATAGGTGGTATCGCTCATCGCCAATGCGTTCCACAGCCCTGCCATCATGGGGAAATTGTACATATACTGCAGACCATTCTGCTGATCGCCGAAATACGTCACGATATCCCGAGACTCGCCGATCGTCTCCCCTTTAAACACCGTTCCTGGGGCGACCATATAGGCGATGCGCCGGAGCATACCTACGATATCATGAACCTGCGGCAGATTGAAGCCGTTCGTTCCAAGCTCCTTCCATATATGCGGAATAGCGTCCAGCCTCAGCACATCAACACCGCGATTTAACAAATACAGCATCGTTTCCGCCATTTTGTTGAACAGCGCCGGATTTTTATAATTCAAGTCCCATTGATAATCATAAAAGATCGAGCATACCCATTTGCCCGTTTCCGGATCAACGACAAAATTCGACTGCGAAGCCTCCGGAAATATGAACGGGAGTGTTTGATCGTACAAGTCGGGTATTTCCCGCGTATCGTACATCATATAGAGGTTCTGGTAATAGGGGTCTCCTTGACGCGCTTTGATAGCCCATTCATGATCATCCGCTGTATGATTCAGAACAAAATCTATACACGTATGTATCCCCTGTTCTCTTAACACATCCTGCAATTGCTCAAATTCATCCATCGTTCCAAGCTGCGGATTGATCTCAGTGAAGCTCGATACAGCGAAGCCGCCGTCATTCTTGCCCTCTCTTGTTTTCAATACAGGCATGAAATGAATGAAGTTAATGCCGAGCTCCTGTAAATAAGGGAGCTTCTCCTTAAAACTATTAAGTCCTCCCGCAAAAAGATCCACATAAAGAGACATCCCCACCACTTGCTCTGACACCGACCAGCCAGCGTCTTGCAGCCGCCGCAGATCTTGCATCTTCAGCTCCTGCTTCCGATTATCGAAAGCGAGATGGATCGTCTTCAACAAATCCTCGAAATCGGAAGAACGCTCTCCATACAGGGAGAAGTAGGTCTTCCTGAGCGCATCCAAATTGTCCTCCATCCGATTGCGGTAGGGGGCTAGCGTGTTCACTTCTTTCCAATCATCCATGCATCCTCCAGCCTTTCGCTGTCAATCGATAGCTGCGTCTCAGAAAATTCGACTTCAAGCGCCATCGCCTCCCATGTTGATGTATACAGGCCGAACTGCCTCGTTTCTGCGTCAAAGCTGCCTTTATAAAACAGAACCCAATCCAGATCCGTATTATATCTGTAATGGAATTGGTAGTCCCCGGAGCTATGCTCCACTTTAAGATATACAGCGCCGCCGAAGAACGGCTCGCTCCGTAAGTTGTTCTTCTCCTCCAATTCAGGACATAGAAGATCGATCGTCTCCCCGCGAACGATGCCGAACAGCAGCTTCGTTCCGTCCTTCAGCCGGATAATGATTCCAGAGCGGTAATAATTGCTCTCCTGCAGAGTCCGCACCTCAACCTTGCATGCCAAACTGAAATTTTGCTTTCGCTCGACAGCAACCAGCAGCTGCGGCGCACTGTCCTGAACCGACCAAATGTTGCAAACGCTGCTAGGGCTATGGTTGATCGTAATGATGCCGTTGTCTCTGGCTAGCTTGACATATTGACCGTTTTGAATCGAGAACGCCGCATTGCGCTGGCGGCTTCTTATCGCTTCAAGCTGCTCTTCAAGCCCCAACTCGTGGATCAAGCCCATTAAAGCGTCTCTAAAACGCGCTTCCTGATTCAGATTGCCCTCTATATCGGGAAGGAGAGGCGAAATATCAATATCCCCCTTACTGTATTTGTAGATCAGCTTGCTGAGCTCATGTCGTATCTTCCCCCAGTCATTGCTCACTGCGTTCTTCAACTGGAGCAAATATTGAATGCGCTGGGGATCTGCCCCAAGCCGGGACAGCATATGGAACAGCTTATCATAATAGATCGTCTTGAAATTCGCGCTTACGGCCATCGTCCAAGCCAGCGCATCGAAATCCGCTGACTGCTGGCGCGTCTGCAGCATTTGGGCGGCATCGCGCTCCCAATGACAGATTTCCGCTTCCCCGCGCTGCAACTGCTTGAGATGTTGAAAATGGTCAAGCAGCGTTTCCTCATAGCTATAATGCTGCGCGGATGCCGTCTCATGCATCGACCAGAAGTGGTATACTTTCCGATTGAAAAAACGTTCGAAATAGCATTGGTTCACTTCAGCGAGTCCCGAGAAGCTGATTGAAAAGTTTTTGTAGATTCTGCTGAATCCTCCATCGACATGGACAGTATCCAGAATATAATAAATTTCCCGTTCGGCATCATAACCCTTAATAATGAAATAGTGGCCGTGATCCTCCTTCTTGTAATGCTCATCATAATACAGGGCATATAAATTTCCGGGAACTAGAACACGGCCTTCCTTGTCTATTTCTGCGCGGATTTGCTCATGAAAATCTTGCTCCGAGCTGTGAACATGCGCCGCAAAGCGCAGATTCAACTTATTCTCCAGTACTTGCTCGAAAAATCCGAAAAACGTAGGATAGAGGATTGCCGGGGGATTAACCAGAGGCGAGAACCTTCCGTCCACATTAAATGTTTCATAATAGCTGATGTAAAAAAGAAAAATGTCAAAATATGCGGGATTATAGGACTTGCTTAGAATCGCGATCGGTTTATAAAAGCAGTTAAGCTCCCTCCATGAATAATTGTCGTCATTTTCCGTAATCTCAGTCATAATCTTGACTTTGCTCCGCATTGGAGCATTCGTTTCCATCTTTACGATTACCCTCCCTCACATATACGAGCCTATGCTTCGCGGCCCTCTAACGAGCCGATCTCTGCCAATAATTCATCAACTCCAAGACAAGCGTGCTCCTTCAAATATCCGGTGGAGCCATAGCAGACCGCCAGAACCGCTTCATCGGCAAGCCGGCTGATTCGAAAGCGATGCGAGGACGGATTCACCAGCTGTGAATAGCTGCCTTCCAACACCTCGAAACGAATGGAAGCCGGATCATCAAGCTGAAAGTGGAAAGAATTCAGCGGAATGCTGAGTCCCTCGCCCACAGCCTTCACATAGCTCTCCTTCAATGTCCACAGCGTATAGAACATCGCGAGCCTGTCCTGCGGCGGGACAGCCATCAGCTGGCTGTATTCCTCCTTGGCAAAATAACGCTTGGCAATGATCAAATCGATTGGCTTGATCACTTCGACATCAATTCCGACTTCCTCGTCTGCAATGATCGCGACGATCCAGTTGCCCGAATGCGAGATGTTGAAATGCAGCGGCTGCGAACCGTTCAGCAGCGGTTTCCCAAAGCTGTTCGTCCTCATGCTGATGCTGCTGATCGGCCGCCCCGTTCGTTCACTCACCGTCGCTTTAACGAGCAATTCGCCCAGAAGCGAGCGGCAAGCATCCTCTCTGTTGCGAAACCGGGACAGCCGCTGCCGCTTCTCCTCCGACAGAAGTCGACTCAGGCCATTCCATTCATCAGCAGCCAAATCCCGATCCATGCGCACCATTCGAATATCTATCGCCTTGCCCGATTCTATCATCATGCGCTTTCATTCCTATGAACACGCATATAATCCAGACAGGGGGCAATCTCTTCAGCGGCGCACTGGAATTGGTACTCATTCCCGATCTCTTCGATCTCCTGAAAGCCCGAAATCATGTGGTACAGCTCCTCTATGCACACTTTGTTTTTCTCTCTAATCTAGTAATACATTCCATTTCCATCCCCCAACGCTAGAATAACATTTGAATGGCATGCTTGGCTATCAACGTTTCGTGAACCTGGCGCGGCCTCTCGGCATTTGCTGCAGGCATGGATTTGCTGTGAGAGCTTCCCGCTTCGCTTCCGTACAGCAGGCGTCTGTCCTACGAATGTGCCAGCAAAGGAGCGAGCCATTCCAGCTCTGGCCGCTCGCCGCCGGCAAGCGGCCCTTCCAAACGAATGGCCACTGTGCCTGTGAAGCGCATGAACTCCTCCAAGCAATTGCGCAATAGCTGGAATAGCTCCTCTGTCCTTGGAATATCGGGCTCCCACCACCAGTTTTTAATAATCAGCTCATTCATCTTCTTATCCAGACCTGGCTCGAACCGACCAACGAACTGGTCGCCGCACATGATGGGAAGAACATAGTAGCCGAACTGGCGCTCAACCACAGGCTTATAGACCTCCCAACGATATTCGAAACCGAACAGCTCCTTGATTAAACGCCGGTCCCACATCATATTGTCCAGCGGAGCTAGAATGAACGCTCGCAGAGGAAATTTGCAGTCCTCGCGCATCACCTCGTCCAGCACGGGCTCATCCTCCGCCCTCATGTAGAACTCCTGTTTGTCCAGGCCTTCAACTTGAAGCACAAGCAATTTCCCCTTGGCCAGCAGTCCTTGAAAGGCGGAAGTCCGCTCCTTGCTTTTCAATCCGTCGATTCCGAGCCATGCATCGCTCGCCTTGTTCCACAGCAGGCCAATTGCTCCTATGCGGCGCAGGACGTACCATTGCCAATAGTCATCCGCTGTCGGATTCGGTTCAGTCGCCTGCAAATACGTATCGGGCAGAAACCGGCTGGCCAGATGATATACCTTTCTCGTCCTCTCCTTGTGATGAATGATCAAATCCCCTGTGAAATACATGCTCTCCAGCACAGCACGGGACAAACGGGTAGGCGCCCACGACCAGGCTACAACCTCATTGTATTCAAGATCACTTGAGGATAATGGCCCTTGAGCCCTCATCCTCTCCACAACCTGAGGCACGATTGCGTTGACATGCGGCATGGAAAGCAGCCTGTTCCTCGCCGATTCCCTTATGCGCGCGAAGAAAGGCCAATCCTCTGTCGGATAGATGGACATATTTTTGTCCCAGCCGTCAACAAGCTCCCGATCCTCATACAGCAGCTCCTCCAGCAGGCCCGAACGGAATCCTTGTATACGGGACTGCAGCACGAGCTCCTGGTTGTATCCGACGACGTTAAGCGGGTCGAATTGCACGCATCCTACTTTTTTGATGTAGGCCATGATGCCCTCTTTGCCTTCAAATTTCCGATGTCCCAGCAATCCTTGATGGGCCAGAATTAAATGTCTCGCCTGTTGTTTGGTCAGTAAACGTTTCATGAAGAGACGTCAACTCCTCTACGGGTTTGAGATTCGACTTTCTGTTTGCTATGCGTGCTATGCGTGCTATGTGTGCTATGTGTGCTATGTGTGCTATGTGTGCTATGTGTGCTATGTGTGGTTATAGAATCTTGATGTTCATTTAAGGAAGACTGACAGCAGCGGACAGGGGGTATGAGGATCGGGGATTATGACGAGCGGAGTAGTCTAAACGTTATTGGTGATCTATGCATTATTCATGCCGTCCAAATCGGAGTCAAATGACGGCTGCAAATATGAATTGCAGCAGCATTCCAGAAGATCGCTTCGGCCTGCTGCTGCTTTGTCGTTTCCTTACGCCCTTCGGCGGAGATTATTCACAAGCTTGTTATCAATTCCTCGCGGGCAAGCCGCAGCATGTAAGGCTTCGCGGAGCTGCCGTCACCTTTGCCTCCACCATTGTAGACTACGATCAGCAGCGTCTCCATTTCTTGCGAGAGCGTCCCTTCGGATAAATATTGCGCCAAGTCAAAGGGCAGCTGTTCGATTACGGCATGCTTGTGCAGCTCCTTCTCCCCAAGTCCGAGCGAAGCGAACGCTTCCGATACGTTCTCAGGACGAGCGGCCAGCTGCTGCATCCAGCTGCTCCACGCCTGCTTGTCCATCGTGAAGTCCCACCATACCTTGCGCGGCTTGTAATTGTGGTTCAAGAAGTAATCGAGCTTCATCAGGCCGAGCGCCACTTCAAGCTGCCAATCGGTGGCCTGCTCGGTCAAGACAGGCGGCTTCGCATCGTATTCCTCCAGAAACGCCCAGAGACGGGAGAACAAATCCTCCAGCTGGTGGCCGATCTTCTGCCAGCCGCGTCCCTCCCAATAATCGCCGAACTGCTGGAAGAAATCGAAGGCCGAAGGAAATGCCCGCTCCACCAGATACAGCAGCGAGTGGTCCATCCGATGCGCATTCCAATACTTCTCCAGCACATCCTCAACCCGCTTGATCCGAACCAAATCCGAGAAAGGCAGCAGCTTGTTGCCAAGCATCTCGTAGGGAGCGCGGTCCATGTAGATGTAGCCATACTTCTCCGCATCCAGACGCATGCCCGTGCCGCGAAGCATTTTGAGGAAGCCGAGCTGCAGCTCCTCGGGACGCAGCTCGAATACATCGTTGAAGGTTTTGCGGAACGTATTGTAATCTTCATGCGGCAGTCCTGCAATGAGATCCAGATGCTGGTCGATCTTGCCGCTTTCCTTCACCTTGGTCACTGTACGGGTCAGCTTCGTGAAGTTCTGGCGACGCTGTACAGCCTCATTCGTAATATCATTCGTCGATTGAACGCCGATCTCGAAACGGAATATGCCCGGGGGAGCATGCTCGGCCAGATAGTCCAGCACCTCAGGACGCATAATATCTGCCGTGATCTCGAATTGGAACACCGTGCCCCGGTGGTTCTCAATAAGAAACTGGAATATGTCCAGCGCATAGTCGCGTTTAATATTAAACGTCCGATCCACGAACTTGATCAGCTTCGCTCCGGCATGGATCAGGTACAGCAAATCCGCCTTCGTGCGCTCCATATCGAAATAACGGACACCTACCTCGATGCTGGACAAGCAGAATTGACAGCTGAACGGACAGCCCCGGCTCGTCTCGAAATATACAACCCGACTGGCAAGCGTCGGCAAATCCTCAGCGAAACGGTACGGGGTCGGCAGTGTCGCAAGATCCAGCTTGGGACGCGGCGGATTGATAATGACCTTCTGCGAGCCATCCTCGTTCTGCTTTCGGTAAGCCAATCCGAATACCATATGGAATTTCTCTGCATCGCGAAGCTCGGTCAGGAGGTGATGGAACGTCTCCTCCCCTTCGCCTACAACGATATAATCGACCTGCGGCAGACGCTCCATCCAGAAGCCGGTGTCGTAGCTCACTTCAGGGCCGCCCAGCACGATACGGAGCGACGGCTTTATTTTGCGGAGCATATCGATAACGGTAATCGTCTCTTCAATGTTCCATATATAACAGGAGAATCCGATAACATCGGGCTCGCGCGCGAACAGGTCCCCCACAATATTCATGGCCGGGTCCTTGATCGTGTACTCTGCAATATCGATATCAAACTCATTAGCGCTATAGGCCTTCAAGCAGCGCAGCGCCAGCGAGGTATGAATAAATTTAGCGTTTAAGGTCGTCAGTACGACTTTCATCCTGCGTTCATTCCCTCATTAGTCATTTCATTCCTCAATTCCCGTCCCGCACTCGCGTTGCATGGAGCCTCGACATATCGCACAGGCAATGGGCGGGAGCCATACCTATTGTACATAATATGAGGCCAAAAAAGAAGGGCCCTCCCTTCGTCAGCGCCAGCAGCGCTAGAAGGAACAGCCCTTATTCATATCCTGTTTACTAGCTGCGAACCTGAACATGCATCTTTTCTTTGCCCTGCATTTGAATGACGGGGTAACGAACACGCCAAGTCCCGTCTCCGACTGCACTCACTTCACCAGGCGCAAAGCCCCGTGGCTCAAAGCTGAAGACTTGCTCATAATAGACGACAATCTGAATTTTTTCATCAGGCATCATACGAAGCAGCTCGTATCCGGCATCGATTGCCCAATAGCGGAAATCATCGTTTGCCTGATTCCCATACAGCATGTAAAAGGATGGGTCAAGGATCGCTGTTATGACCAGCCAGCCCTGTGCGTCCCGTGTCACTTCCCAGCGTTTCAGCTCTGTTGAACCGTTGAACGTGCCAATCGTACCGAATTCTTTCTTCATCAGCTCTTTAATCTCGTCCGTCGTTGCGCCCTTCATGCTGTCAGGCAGACGCTTATCGAAGAACGCCGCCTTCTTCTCTGGGCTGTCCTCCAATTCATAGAGCAGCTCAGTTACAGCAGATACGGATACCGCAAAATTCAAATCCGCTTGCGTCTCGTCCATTCCAGACGTTGTAATGCCGATAAGCTCTCCGTATTCATTGAACAATCCGCCGCCTGAGCTGCCGTGATCGATCGGCACACTGATTTGATAGCTTCTTGTCATGCCTAAAAATTCAATATTGCTAATAATGCCTTCAGCAGCTGTGTTCTGAAATCCGAGCGGACTTCCGATTGCAACTACTTTATCGCCCTTGCGATCGGTATAACCGCTGCCTATAATGACAGGATCGACATTGAGCGGTTCCTTTGTCTCAATAATGGCTAAGTCAGCCTCTTCGTTATATACGACAATTCCTGCAATATCGATGACCTCGCCATCCACCGTCATTACAGTGCCGGATTGTGCGCTCTCCACAACATGGTGATTCGTTATAATCTGTTTCTCGCCTATGACAACGCCGCTGCCTTGAGCGGCATCAGTTGTAATCATAACGACACTGAAGTCGTTCATTTCTACAATCTCTCTCGTCGTCAGCTTCTTGGCGGAGGAAGACTCCTCATCCTGATCAGAATCAGTATTGTCAGGATCTTCATACTTCTTCATCTTTGCTTCTAGCGAGACGATGTAAATCGAGTTGGATTTATTATCCATATGTACATCTGCTCCAAGCGCTTCCCCTACGAACCGAAGCGGCACCATCGTCGATCCGTTCAACTGCTGCGCAGGCGCCGAGAGCTGAATGGATTTGCCGTTTATGACCGCTTGCTTGGAGCCGACTTGAAGCGTTATCGTTGAATAGTCTTTCTTAACAATAATTGTTTTGGTTGTTGGTTCCCATGACAAATCTGCGTTTAATGCTGCGAAAATCTGACGCATAGGCACAAGCACGACGCCCTTCTGCGTGACCGGAGCAGTAGATAAACTGAGCTTCTTCCCATCCACATAAATTTGCAATGCGGATGACTGTGCAGCAGCCGTCTTGGCAGACGCTGCTGCTGACACGCTGGCTCCACCAATGCCCGTCAATGGTGCGATTACAAGGCCGAATGCAAGTACGGATAAGAGCAGCTTTTGCTTCAACTTAAATTTCACCACAATTTTCCTCCAATAATCTCCTAATATTTCCTATGCGAATATCGTAACACCCGTACTAGTGTTTGTCTATCAGATTCGAATAGGAGACAGCAGATTCATAGAGGCTCCCGAACGGCTTGCCTACTACTGCCATTTGAAAGTGAAGCTGGCAATAATAAAAGCAAGGACAAGCCATCCGCCCAGCAGCAGCGCTTCGCCCCATAGCTGCGTCAGTCCAGCGCCAACATTCATAATCTGGCGCAGCGAGGTCGAAAGATGGGCAATCGGCAGCGCATTAACGATCGGCTGCAAGTAAGACGGCATGTTGCTGATCGGGAAGAAAACGCCGCCCAGGAACATCATCGGGAACGCGATGAAGCCGGCGATTGGACCCGCGCTCTCAGGTGTTTTGGCAAGTCCGGCGATAATAAAGCCGATTGCCATGAAGGCAAGTGTGCCCAGAATGACGAAGACGAGCAGAAGCGGCCAAGAGCCGTTGACCTGTGTCCCGAACAGCAGGGATGAGATGAGCAGCACAATGACGGCCTGTGAGCCGTTCAACAGCAGACGTGCCGTTATTTGCGCGGCAATGAATGAAGACGGACGAAGCGGCGTGCTCTGCATCCGGCGAAGAACACCGCGCTCGCGCCAGGAAGCGATCTGTCCGGCAACACCGTTCAAATTATTCGACATAATCATCATCGCTACAATGCCGGGAACGAGAAAGTCGATATATTCCAGCTCCAGAGACTGTACGCCGACAGCATCAAGAACAACAACAGGAGCATAATGAACAAGCGACTTGCTCAGTCCATCGGTCACCTGCTCCAAAGCGTTGATGGCGGTCTGAGCTCTGACCGCTTGCGTCTGATCATAATAGAGCTGTAGCTTCGCTTGTGTCCCGGCTGCAATGGATTCTGGCGACATGGAGGCTCCGAACCCTTTTGGAATAATGATGAGCGCTCCCTTCTCGCCTTCCCGAAGCTCCTGCATAGCCGCTTCCTTAATCGCCGCCGGTTCAAGACGGAGCACATCATTCTGGCGTTCCAACGCTGCAATGACAGTCCTGGAGCCCTCGCTGCCCCCGTCCTCGTCATAATAGTACCCGTTAATGGCTCCACTTCCACTGCCCCCGGCAAAGGAACCAAGCATAATCATCAGAAACACTGGAAAGGCCAGTGTCCAGAACAGCACCTGCTTGTTGCGTGCGAACAATCGAAGCTGGGCAATCGTTAGCTGCGTATACGATTTCATGATTCTCTCAGGCTCCTTCCCGTCATGTGAATGAACACATCCTCCAAAGTTGCGGTGCGAGTCAGCAAATCGGTGAATTGCACGCCCTCCCGCTCTGTCATTGCTATAAGTCCGGTTAATGACAGTTGCAGCTGGTCAGTATACAGCACATAGCTATCCTTGCGAAATTCTGCTTGCCGCACACCTTCTATAGCCTGCATGCTGCCCAGCAGCTCTGATTTGTGCGCCTCCGACATCGTTTCCAGCTCGGGCACACGGAACTCTATCGCGCTCTCTGATTCCAGACTGCGAATAAGATTGCGCGGCGAATCCAGCGCTACGATGCCCCCACGATCCATCAAACAGATGCGATCAGACAGCAGCTCCGCTTCATCCATATAGTGGGTCGAAATAACAATGGTCTTCCCTTCATCCCGAAGCCGGAGAATGATATCCCACAGCGTTCGGCGGGCCTGCGGGTCCAGACCGGTAGTCGGCTCATCGAGGAATACCACCTGAGGGTCGTTGACCAGGGCAAGCGCTATAGCAAGCCGCTGCTTCTGTCCGCCAGACAGATTTTTGACCCGATCGTTAAGCTTCTCCGACAAGGTGACACTATCGAGCAGCGGCAGAATCGGTACAGTAGGCACATTGTAGAAGCTGGCATACATATTCGTAATCTCTTTTACCGTCAGCAGGTCAAATAAGGATGTCGATTGCAGCTGCACGCCAATGACTTCCTTCACCTTGCCCAGCTGTGTGCGCGTATCATAGCCTGCAACCCGTGCGACACCCTCATCCGGCTGGCGCAGCCCCTCTATCATTTCCATCGTCGTCGTTTTGCCAGCTCCATTGGGGCCAAGCAAGCCAAAAATTTCACCGCGCCTCACCTGAAAATGAATGCCGTTCACTGCGGTGAATGAACCGTATCGTTTGACCAGTCCGTCCACCTCAATAATATTCTCTGCCTGCGATTCGCCTGAGCGCTCCGCTTGCGCATGATCCTTCACCATTCATACCCCCATATCCGCTAAAATTGATTGCTTGCAGGACTTTTCTATTATACTTCAGCTAGTAGAAAGAATGAAAATAAGCAGTATAGGCTGTGCCCCCGCATATCTTGAATGCTACATAGCATTTAAGGAATGGTTCATGCAATGCTACATAGCATTTAAGGAATGGTTCATGCTATATTGAGGGTAATGAATAGAGGACGGTGTGAGTAGACGAATGAATAAACGAAGAACAGCTGCAGGGCGTCATACGAATGGGAACAAACAGATCGGGAGCGCACGCAAAGCCGCGTCCAAGCCTTCACAACGCAACAGCAGGAGGGAAGAACGAGGCGCAGTGCAGCGTCCGGACATTAAACAATACATCGTTCAGGAGCCAGGCGAGCTTCTTGCATTTCTCATTGCTTCCGCCGCCAATACAGGCAGGAATACCCTCAAATCCATGCTGGCCCGCGGGCAAATTACAGTTAACGGCAGCGTCGTTAAAGTGTACAATTATCCGCTGCAGCCCGGACAAGCCGTTGCCATAAGCAAGGAGCGGATTATTGAGGAGGAGCCGATGATCGGCCTTGCCATCCTGCACGAGGACGAGGATATTATCGTCGTCAAGAAGGATGCCGGTCTTCTGTCCATCGCATCGTCCAAGGAAAATGAGCTGACTGCCTATCGGCAGCTTACAGCCCATGTGCGGAATAGAGATGCCAGCGCCCGGATTTTCGTCGTTCACCGATTAGACCGCGACACTTCAGGCGTCATGATGTTTGCCAAGAGTGAGCACGTGCAGCAAACGCTGCAGAACAGCTGGAAGGACATGGTGGACGAAAGAACCTACATCGCGCTTGTGGATGGGCTCGTCAAGAAGGATAAGGGCACGATCAAATCCTGGCTGAAGGAAAGCAGCACGCTTAAGATGTATGCCAGTCCTTATCCCAATGATGGCTTGCTCGCGATAACCCATTACAGAACAATCCAATCCAGCCGAGATTTCACCTTGCTTGAGGTTCAGCTTGAAACGGGACGCAAGAATCAAATCCGTGTTCATATGGAGGAAATCGGACATCCCGTTGCTGGCGACAAAAAATACGGCTCCAAATCGAAGGCAATTGGCAGACTTGGCCTTCACGCCAGCGTGCTGGCATTTGTTCATCCTGTGTCAGGCGAACGAATGCGCTTCGAAGTGCCGGCCCCCAAATCATTCCTTGCTCCATTCCGAGAATCGCATCCGACGAAATAATAAATCGGCCCCGTGTGTGAAGCATGGGGCCGATTTATTGGTTACTATTCTTTATAGCCAGTTCTGCGTGTCCAGGCTGACGGAGAGGCAGAAGCTCTCGCATTCGTCGAAAACTTCTGCAGATATTCGTCCAGTTGCTCTGCCGGATTCACCACTGGACCGCCGTGGCATACCTCCAGCCGCACAGGCTTCAGCTCGCGAAGAATGACACTGCTGCTGATCGCTTCCCCCATATCTGCCGTGAACATCGGCATCGGCTTATTCAGCCTTCCCTTCTTGGAGGTGAACAAATCTCCAGCCAGCAGCACGCCATCCTTCTCATGATAATACACAACATGGCCTGGAGAATGTCCTGGCGTCAAGTAAGGCTTCAACTTCCCGAAGGGCAGCAATTCTCCACTATCGGATTGCGGCAGCGGCACAGCTATGCCTGGAGCGACTGACTGCGCTGCCCTCTTGCGGCCTGGATAAGGAAGCTCCCCCTCCATATAGGGCATCTCAATGCGATGGGCATATACCGGCACTTTCCGCTGCTTCAATATACCTGCAAGCGAGCCAACGTGATCCGAATGGCCGTGCGTGAGAACAACAGCTTTAAGCGGGCCCCATTGCAGCTTATCGATTGCCGCTATGATCCCTTTCGTCATCAATGAAATTCCACCGTCGACCAGTATGACGCCATCCCCGTCCTTCACAATCCAGACATGAATCGGAATAATCATCCATGATTTCAAGCTCCAAATATGCTCTGATATCTGTACGATTTTCATAAAGGCAGCTCCTTAAATTTATTAATAACCATTGGTTACTAACCGTTGGTTATAAATATATCCAACTTCTTAGCCCTTGTCAATGCTTATTGACATGCTTATTGGCATGCTTATTGACACCTGCTGACACCTGCTGACACCTCCTTATTGACACCAGAGCACTATAGTCTTGTTGCTTCATCATTTGCTGACACTCCATCTACTAAACTTCTGCTTCATACAATGGAGCTGTGGTGAATATATAGCAGTATGCCGAACTGAAAACGAACTCTAGGAGGAGATTCATTCGATGAGAAGTCCACGTTCTGCTTATACACTATGGAATATCGTCGGGGTTGCAGCGGTTATCGCGGTTAATATGCTCGCCGCATTGCTTCCTCTCAACGGCCAAACAACAGGAGAGCTTTCCGACAAGCATCCCGTATTAATAACGCCTGCTGGTTATGCCTTCTCAATCTGGAGCGTTATCTATGTGCTGCTGATCGGCTTCGCCATCTATCAGGCGACACGCACCGGAAGGAGAAAGGGGATCGCTGCCAGCATCGGACCTTGGTTTCTCATCAGCTGCCTATTGAATATGGGATGGATTTTCCTCTGGCATTATGAATACGTAACGAGCAGCGGGTTTATTATGATTGCGCTTCTGCTCACACTCCTCGTCATTTATCGCCGAGTCCAGAAAGCTGGCTATATCCTTACATTCGGAGAGCGAATATTCGTACAGCTTCCTTTCAGCATTTATCTGGGTTGGATCAGCGTCGCAACAATCGTGAACCTGAGCATTGTGCTGGACAACGCGGACTGGAATGGGTTCGGACTATCGGATACAGCCTGGGCCGTCATTATGCTTGCAGTCGCAACACTGCTTGCACTGACCAAGGGATTGCTCCACCGTGATCTCTTCTACATGCTGGTCTTTGTCTGGGCATTCATGGCCATCATGATCAAACAGGAGAATCATCAGGCAATTGTTATTACTGCATGGATAGGCGCCATTCTATTAACTGTCGGTGCGGGGATTGTCGGAATTAACAAATTCAGACAAACTAGAAATATTGCGAAATTGTAAAGAAAGCGGAGGAAATTGTAGAAATGAGGCGGAATAATTGCTATTTTGATAAATAATTGAGTTTTCTGAATATTTACAATATTTAAAATGACTTGTACACTAGGGCTATATCATTCAAGACGTGCTTCTTCCCAGTTAGGAGCAAGCATGCTGACCTCGAATAGGATGGATGATATGACTACACCGAGAGGGGATAGTCCAATGGATCAAGTAAGCGAAACATGTCCCTTGATTGATGAAAGAAAGGAGTTAGCAGGCAGGTAACCTTGCTTGCGGGGCATGTGGGTACACGAGCAGATAAGGACGAAGTCTTTCGATGATGAGTATTTGGTTCACAGGATAATGAAAAAAATTAATGATGCAACGGAAGTTGTCTGAATGGAGTGCAAGCAATAATTGAATAGAATAATAGGATTTACATAGGAGATTTGGTTGTCAGCAGACAAGCAAATCTCCTATTTTATGCTGGTTGCCCGTTCTCTGAGAAGGATTCACTCGAAAAATGTCGAATACATGATCCCAGCATATTCGACAGGAGAGATTGCAGCAAATATGGAACTTCAGCCCTCATACAGATACTCATCAACGCAACTAAAGAAAACAATGCTCCTTCTACTTACCACTATGGCTCTCAGCCTCCCCCTCCTTTTCCTTGCCATTGCGCCTCTGACAGCAGATGCAGCGGCAGCCAAGCCCATTGTCAATCCTAAGCAAGTGTATACCTATGCACAGATGTCCAAAGATCTTCAAGCGCTAGCTGCCCGTTATCCGGACCTCATCCAGCTCGGCTCTGCCGGTCTAAGCGAGTATGGACGCAAGATATGGACCGCCGATGTCGGCCATGGACCTGCAATTGTGATGCTGAACGGCTCGCATCATGCCCGCGAGTGGATTACGACGATCACACTCATGATGCAGATCGAGCAGTTGGCCCGGGATGAGGAGAAATCCGCTATCGTGAGAGGTTATCAGGCTGGCGACTTGCTTCAGCGGGTTACCTTTCGGTTCGTACCAATGGTCAACCCCGATGGCGTTATTCTGCAGCAATCCGGGCTGACTGCTTTTCCCGCCTCGGCGCATGCTTCCTTGATTAAGATGAACGGCGGCAAAAGCAATTTCAAACGATGGAAGGCCAATGCGAAAGGCATTGACCTGAACAGGCAATATCCAGCAGGCTGGGACAGCATTCGCAATCCGGGCTCCGCGCCTTATTACATGAATTACAAAGGGACACAACCGCTGCAGGCCAAAGAGGCGATAGCGATGTACGACCTGACAAGAGCGTCCCAGCCAGAATTATCTCTCGCCTACCACTCATCTGGCGAAATTTTATACTGGAATTATAAGACCAAGGCAGAGAATGTTTATCGCGACAAGCTCATTGCTTCCGCTTACGGGAAGCTGACAGGCTATCGGCTCATCGCCCCACAAGCCAATCCCTCCGGCGGCGGCTTTACGGACTGGTTCATTACCGAATTCGGACGTCCTGGCTTAACACCGGAGCTTGGACGAACAGCCGGGGAAACACATGTGCCGCTATCCGAATGGAGCTACAATTGGAGCAAACAGAAGAATACCATTTGGTTCCTTGCAGAAGAAGGCTACAAGCTATGGATGGCGCGTCAGCAGACTACGAGCTATGACACAGATTTTCGACTGACGAGCGCGGAGCGCAGTTATACATGGCCGGATTTGAAGTCCAAGAAGCTTGGTATCGTGTATCCCGGCCGTTATAAAGCGGTCAGACAAAAGGGAGATTGGATAGAGGTCCAAACCGCTCACGGCGTCCAGTGGATTTCGACGAGGGCAGTGCTGGCAGGACCTTTCGAGCCACTCACAAGTACGAC
Organism: Paenibacillus plantiphilus; assembly: GCF_927798095.1. Lineage (GTDB taxonomy): Bacteria > Bacillota > Bacilli > Paenibacillales > Paenibacillaceae > Paenibacillus_Z > Paenibacillus_Z plantiphilus. The sequence continues at coordinate 234,918 of NZ_CAKMMF010000001.1, forward strand.
AGCTGATATTGCAGCGGGAACTGCGGCGTACCTTTCACCGCTGCAATCCTCCAAGACAGCGAATGCTGCTGCTTTAGCCGAACAGACAGTGACACTGCTGGACAAATGGAACGAATGGCTGCTCATCACAGCTAAGGAAGGCGTATTCTGGATTCGGGAAGCGGACGTAGCAGCGGCGAATCCGCCGTTGTAGCCACTGCTTTCCTCCCTCGCGCTGCTGCAAAAGTACAGCAGTTTATGGGAAAGCGTCATTTCATCATTACCCAGCTCAGCCGAAGAGTAGTCTGCGATGTATTGCCATCTGTAAGAAGGTTTTTCAGGCTTACGGCGCGATTCATCCTACTTTTTCGTGCTGTAACACGTTTTTTCCGCCTTACAGCTACAGCGAAAAGCAATGTATGACGCTTTCTCATACTGTAAGAAGGTTTTTCAGGCTTACGGCGCGATTCACCCCACTTTTCCATGCTGTAAAGTGGTATTTCCGCCTTACAACGAATGGTTTATAACGAATGGCTGGATTGGCTTTTTCAGCGGCATGAATAGTACAGGAAATGAACCCGAAACACGCTGATTACGCTGCTGCTGGCGGCAGCAGATGTACTTATGCGAATTAGTAAGTAACTCCCATCCCAACTCACCTATTCATTCTGGGGTGAATTCATAGACGTCACGAGAGTTTTTGCAGCAATGTCGGTATTATGCGGCTGTTTTGGCTGCAGCAACTGTATTTTTGCAGCAGCGCTTCCATCTCCCAATTGTCGCGATCGCGGCAATAAGGGCCGATCAAACCCGTGATCGACATGACCGCGGAAACAAGCGATACTGTGCCACAATAACAAAGAGGCTGTTTCATCAGCAGCAACCTGCCGATGAAACAGCCTCTTATTTTCATGACCTATCATTATTCCCCTGATAGACTGCTGTCTTTCAGAATAACATCATGCGCCCCGCCCTCGACGATGCTCGTCGCGGAAACTAGTGTAATACGCGCTGTCCGGTGAAGCTCTTCGATTGATGTGGAGCCGCAATTGCACATCGTCGACTTTATCTTGTGAATCGTACGGTCCAGATTCTCCTGCAATCCGCCGGCGTAAGGAACATAGGAGTCAACGCCTTCTTCGAACACGAGACTCTCCTTGCCGCCTGTATCATACCGCTGCCAGTTGCGCGCACGGTTGGAGCCTTCTCCCCAGAATTCCTTCACAAAATTCGTTCCAACCTTAAGCTTCCGCGTCGGACTTTCGTCAAATCTGGCGAAATAACGTCCCATCATGACAAAGTCAGCACCCATCGCCAGAGAAAGCGTGATGTGGTAATCGTGCACGATCCCTCCGTCCGAGCAGATCGGAACGTAGATGCCGGTTTCCCTGTAATAATCATCGCGCGCAGCAGCAACCTCAATGAGCGCTGAGGCTTGTCCTCTGCCAATTCCTTTCTGCTCCCGCGTAATGCAGATAGAACCGCCGCCGATTCCGACCTTGATGAAATCAGCGCCCGATTCAACGAGATAAAGGAAACCCTCGCGATCCACAACGTTGCCCGCTCCGATCTTTACGTTCGTGTTCGCCTTCACATATTGGATCGTTTCCCGCTGCCATTCACTGAACCCGTCCGACGAATCAATAACGACGACATCTACGCCTGCCTCAGCAAGCGCTGGCACTCGTTCCATGTAATCCTTCGTATTGATGCCCGCGCCAACGATATAGCTTTTGTTCTCGTCCAGCAGCTCGTAAGGATTCTCCTTATGCGCGTCATAGTCTTTGCGAAATACAAGATAGTCGAGCTTCTGCTCCTTGTCCACAATTGGCAGGCAATTCAGCTTATGCTCCCAGATCAGGTCATTCGCTTCCGACAACGTAATGCCGGAAGTACCGTAGAACAACGATTCGAACGGCGTCATAAATTCGCTAACTTGTTTAGTCAGCGCATCTCGGCTAATTCTGTAGTCGCGGCTCGTCACGATGCCAAGCAGCTTGCCTTGAGGCGAGCCATCATGTGTAATCGCAACAGTAGAATGGCCTGTTCTCTCCTTGAGCTCCAGCACATCCTTAAGGCTATGGCTTGGCGTCAGATTGGAACGGCTTACGACAAACCCTGCCTTGTACCCCTTTACCTTCCGCACCATCGCAGCCTGATCCTCTATCGATTGCGATCCGAAGATGAACGAAATCCCCCCGCATCTGGCAAGCGCAACTGCCATTACATCATCGGATACCGCCTGCATAACAGCGGATGCGAATGGAATGTTGAGCGAGACGGACGGCTTCTCTCCAGCACCAAACTTGACAATCGGCGTTCTCAGGCTCACATTGCCAGGGGTACATTCCTTAGTCGTTAAATTCGGCACGAGCAAAAATTCACTGAACGTGCGTGACGGCTCCATATAGTAGAAAGCCATTCTCTCTCATCCTCCTTGGATTCATTTGTAGGTCGAATAAATTCCCAAAATCATATCACATGGTTCGAAATCAATCAACCACTCCGCGCAAGCAGCTCCAGCGCCTTATTCCGTTGAGGATCTTCCGCATGGTATTTCTCGGATAGACGCACAGTCAGCTTGTAAGCAGTCCGGTCATTCGTAATGCCTGTCGCCGGCAATGATTCAGCCCGTTGAAAAGCCTTCACCGCTTCCACAGTCGCCGCATCATAAACGCCGCGCTCTGTCAGCTTGAGATATGCCAGCGTCTGCAGCATTTGCTGCACCGTATCTACTTTCTCACCGTAATCGCCCTGCTCCAGCTTCAAGCCCGCAGACAGCATCGGCAGCTGTGAATAAGCGGGCGCTTCGACTAGCACCGTCGGATCTATTCCCTTCTTGTGTATCCATTGCCCATCCGAGGAACGCCATTGCGCCTCGGTCAGCTTGAGGACAGAACCATCGCTCAGCTGGCGAAAATTTTGCACAATTCCTTTACCGAACGTCCGCTCCCCGATAATCTCTGCATGAGCGGACGCCTTTAATGCAGCTGTCAGCACCTCGGAGGAGCTTGCCGAATGCTTGTCGACCAAGACGGCAAGCGGCAGCGTCCACGGCTTCTTCCCTTCTGATTTATGCGTAATGACACGCTTGTCACCTTTATAGACGACCTGAACAATAACCTCATCCTCGGGTACGAAACGGCTCGCAATCTCAATCGTCGGATCAAGCAGTCCGCCCGGATTGCTGCGGAGATCAAGCAGCAGTGATTTCATCCCCTGTTTCAGAAGTGAATCCAGCGCTTCATTGAATTCTTCGTCCGTCTTCTCTGCGAAACGACTGATGATAATTTCCCCGACCAGATTATCCTTCATTGCATAAGTAACTGTATGTATAGGGACCGCTCCGCGTTTAACCGATATTTCAAGCTGTTCCGCCTGCTGCTCACGGCGTATCGCCAGCTTGACTGTCGTTCCCTCCTCGCCCTGGACCAGCTTCTTCAAATCTGCCAGCGAAAGTCCTTCAGCGGCCTTGCCGTCAACCTCCAGAATTGCATCCCCGGATTTCAGTCCTGCCTTCTCCGAAGGCGCCCCCTTGATCGTCTCTTCAATGATGAATTCGCCATCCTGCTCTCGAATCTCCACCCCAATGCCGACGATATGATCACTATATGATTGCACATACTTCTCGCCGCTGTCGCCAACGAGATACACGGAATAAGGGTCCTCCAACGAAGCTACCATTCCCACCGCTGCTCCATCGACCAGATCCTTGGAATCTGCCCCGTTAAGATAATTTGCCATAATCTCATCATAAGTGAACGCCAAATTGCGAAAAGCGGAATCCTGCATCATCGGATATTGCAGCAGCATGGAATAGCGGCCCCCCGCGAACCCAATCACACATGCCGCAGCTATAATTAACCCTACCTTCACACCCTTGCGCTGCTTGACCGCACTCTCGCTAAACATACTCATTCCATCTCTCCGTTCTGCCCTGAACAATCTGTATATTGAGGTATTTCTGACAAGGATTTCTGGTTACCGTTATCACTTTATCTTATTCGAGTCAGCGCTGCAAGCAGCCCTCTGATGAACCCTCAATACCCCCACGAGATAATACTTGTCCGCTTATCCCTTTAGGAGTACAATCAATGAAAATGAAAATAGAGAGAAGGAGCAGGAGAACTCAACATGTACAAACTAATCGCAATAGATATTGATGATACTTTATTGACTGATGACCTGATTGTCACACAGGGAACGAAGGATGCGCTTGCCGAAGCTATCCGCAGCGGTGTCTTCGTAACACTGGCAACTGGCCGGATGTTTCCTTCCGCCAAAAAAATCGCCGATCAAATTGAACTCAATGTTCCAATTATTACTTATCAAGGCTCGCTCGTAAAGACGCTGCTAGATGAGCAGGTGCTTTATGAGCGCAGCGTACCGCTGGATGCGGCCAAGCAGCTGCTGACCTTTTGCCTGGAGCGCGACCTTCATCTGCAGCTCTATGTGGACGATATTCTATATGTGCGGGAGGATAATCAGAAGGGGCGCGATTATGCCGCATTGACCAACATACCATTTGTTATAGAGCCTGATCTCGACAAGCTGATCGCAATGCCCTCTACCAAAATGCTCATTATCGACGATCCGGCCTATTTGGATGAGCTGGCCACTCAACTGGCCCCGCTAATTGGCGACCGGGTTCATATTACGAAATCCAAAGCTCATTATTTGGAGTTTACCCATAAAGAAGGCACGAAGGGACATGCCATTTCGTTCATGGCAGCACATATCGGCTGTTCAATGGATGAGGTTATTGCAATCGGAGATTCCTGGAATGATCATGAAATGATCGAGGCGGCCGGACTAGGCGTTGCTATGGACAACGCTGTTCCCAAACTGAAGGAGCTCGCCAACTACATAACGAAATCCAATAATGACGAAGGCGTCCGGCATGTCATCGAGAAGTTTATTCTGAATCGGGCCTAGCTGCTTCATGAGCATCTAATGGATAAAATTCCGACTATACGGTGACATAGGTTGCAATCGCAAGCGCAATCGAAGTCAATGAGAGGGCGGCAAGCGCTTTGAGCTTGGCCGCTCTTATATTTCGCAGGCTGACATTCAATCCGAGCCCCACCATAGCCATCGTCAGCAGCAATGTCGTCAAGCTCGACACCCCATCCATGATGCCGGCTGGAATAACAATGAATTCCCCAATAACATAGCTGCCGAGCAGGCTCATCGCAACGAACCCGAGCAGAAACCAAGGGAACTGGATAGCGGCAGCTGATTCGACTCGCGCTTCCTGCTGCTGGTGTTCCTGCTTCTGTTGCGCTTCCTGCTGTTGCTGGTGCTCCTGCTGCTCACTCCTTCTCCTTCTTCCTCTCTCCTTGCTTCGCATCCACATAATAAGCACCAGACTTAGCGGCACAAGCAGGAATACACGTCCCAGCTTCGCCAGCAGAGCGATAGCCAGAGCATCTCTTCCCGCTGGCGCTGCCGCCATCGCAGCATGGGCAATTTCATGCAGACTTGCGCCCGCCCATATCCCGTACTGAATATCTGTCAGGCCGGCGATGGGCCGCAGTACACTATATCCAACCGCGAATACAGTGCCGATTAATGCAATCATGCCAGCGCTGACAGCAGTATCCTCCTCATTGGACTTCAGGATCGGGGACACAGCGGCAATCGCAGCAGCGCCGCATACACCAGTGCCGATACCGAGCAGCAGAGATAGCGAGAGGTCTGCTTTGAACCATTTGGCAAGCAATAAGGTCAAGCTGATCGCGAATAGTACAACGAGAACATCACGAAGGAGCAAGCCGATACCTTGCTGGAATATAACACCAATGTTCAGCTTGAGGCCGAACAAAATAATAGCGAGCCTTAACAGATTTTTGCTGGAAAATTGAATGCCTGCGCGAAATCGCTCTGGATATCCGCATAGATGACGATAAGTGACAGCCAGCAGAATCGCGCATGCCATGGGGCCGATAGCAGCCAGTCCATTCAGGCTAGAAAGAGCGAATCCGAGCAAAGCAAGCAGCAAAGTAAAGCCAACACCGCGCGCAGCTTCCAGCGCATGTTGTTTCGCTGCATCGCGGCGGCCCGTCGGCCACATGCCGCCCGAGCGTGCAGTGCTTGGCGTCACATGACGGTGGTCAACCACATATTTGATATGGCCTTCGGCAATGCCGTTATTTTCATTGTGTCGGTTTGATTCTGAGGTTGTATATGTGGCCGCCATGCTGATCACCCTTAGTTGTGTAAGATTCCTCTTATCTTATGTCAATTGCATGAATAAGAAAAATAATTCATAATGATGATTATCATAAGTAATCAGTTATGAATAACGATTAGGGGGCTGAGGGCGAGTGGATCAAGCACTGTTCGTATTTGTTGCTGTTGTAGAACGTGGCAGCTTCACCCGCACTGCGGAGGAGCTTCATATGACACAGCCCGCAGTCAGTCAGTATATTGCGGCCCTTGAGCGCACATCAGGAGCCAAATTGTTAGAGCGGACCAACAAATATATCCGCATGACCAAAGCGGGAGAAATCGTCTATCATCACGCCAAAGAAATTATTGGATTGTACGCCCGCATGCAAAATTTGGTTGATGATTTGAGTCAAGTTGCAAGCGGCGGCATCTCAATCGGGGCCAGCTATACGTTTGGGGAGTATGTTCTTCCACATGTTATAGGCAGACTTCGCGACCGTTATCCGCTTATCAGGCCTGCCATCACAATCGGGAATACGAAGGAAATCGCCGAATTGATCACTCATCATAAAATAGATGTCGGTATTATCGAAGGAGAGTACGAGGACAAAAAGCTGCTCATTCAGCCTTTTGCGGAAGATATTATGGAGGTTGTAGTTGCAGAGAATCATCGACTCCATAGTGAAAGCAGGGCAACTTCCAAGGAATTGCAATCGGAGACCTGGATTGTCAGGGAATCCGGCTCAGGAACAAGAGAGGCAACTGATCGCTTATTCGCCCAGCTTCAACTCCTTCCCGCCAGCGTGATGGAATTTGGAAGTACGCAAATTATTAAAGAATCTGTAGAAGCGGGGCTCGGAATTACGCTGCTCTCCCAGTGGGCTATTCGGAAGGAAACCGCACTAGGCACACTGCGAACAATCCCAGCAGAGGGAACCCCAGTCACCCGCCAATTTTCCCTAGTCACTGGCGTCGCTCCTTATCATACGAAGGCTGCACAGCTGTTCATCGATCTGCTGCAGGAGGGAGAGTGGGCAGCCGGCAAGCTTTTGCGATGATCGTTGTAGGTAGCTGAAATCTCCTTCTTCATCAGCCCCAACTATCGGTTGCCAGCGACAATGGCTGCCACGACTCCCACCCGGTAAGCATACAAAAAAGACTGTTCTTTCGCCGCATGAAGAGCATATCAGCTTAGGAACAGTCTTTTTAAATTTATTATGCTACCTTATTAGATAAGAATATCAATTGCTCGGGAGTCATTATCTCTCCTTGCATGGTTCACATGCTGCCCCTTCTCTTCTGCCTGTTTCCGGACGAGCTCCATAATCTTTGCTCGCAGCATTTGTATTTGCAGGTCAAGGCCAGTAATCTCCATCCTAAGCACTTCTACCCGCTTCTTCTTGATTTCTTCCGTGTCCTTGCCCGTCACCACTTCAGCGACTTGCTTTAGAACGACAATTTTCCGCTTCTCAAGCTGACGGATCTTGGCCTCGATTTGGCTGATGCTGCCCTCTGCTCCAGAGGAGGCTTCAATAGAACCAGTACTAGCCCCGATTGAAAAGTCGGATGAAGAAGCTGATGAGATATTCATGAAAGACCCTCCCTGGACAGAATGCGCCTGTTAGATTATGTCATTTCATCATAGCTGATTTCGTGATATTTTACAATCCCGCAAGCACCTGATACCAGATTCCCTTAGGCGAATAAAGCGTCTCACGCACATTATCCCAGCCGCCAAGGTAGTGAATATCGAACAGCTCCTGAGGCTGCGCATACCGATCCTTCACTTCCTCATTAACGATCTCATCTACAGGCCGGAAGCCCCGCTCAGCGAATACCTTCTGCGAGTCCCTGCTGTGCAGAAAATCGATGAATGCCTCTGCAATCTCGCGAGTGCCGTGCTTATCCACATTGGCGTCTACGACCGCTGCCGGATTCTCGATCAGAATGGTCGAGCTTGGTACGACAATCTCGTAGGGAATGCCCTGCTTGATACGTGCGAGCAGCTCGTTCTCATAGGTCACGATGACATCGCCGACACCATATTCGAATGCCGCCATCGAAGCGCGGCCGCTCTTGTCGAGAGACTCTACATTGTCGTGAACCCGAACGAGAAAGTCTTTGGCATATGCATGGTCTTTCTTGCCTGTCTCTGTCTCCGACTTCTTCAAGCCGGCGCCATAGATCGCATTGATGTCCCATTGCGCGCCGCCGGATGTCTTGGGATTGGGATACAGCACCTTCACCTTATCGCGGGTAAGATCCTCCCAGTCCTGAATCTTCTTGGGATTGCCTTCCCGAGTTCCAATCACGACGATTGAGCGGGTAATGATGCCTTGACTGGGCTTTGATCTCCAATCATGCGAGATGAATCCCGCCTTCTCAATCTTGTCGAGGTCGCCTTCCATCGCCAGTATCGCGACATCCGCCTCGAACCCGCCAGCAATAGCTCTGGCTTGCGTTCCCGATGCCTCGTAGGATTCCTGGAATACAACCGTCTGTCCCGTCTTCGCCTTCCACTCGGCCTGAAATTGCGGGAGCAGCTCACCGAATGCATCCTTCACGACAGAGTAGGCTCCAATGACCAACGTCACATCGCCCTTCGCTGCCGGTTTGCCGTCCCCGTTATCCGCAGGCGTTCCTTCGTTATTCCCGCATGCCGCAGCAGTCAGCAATACAAGAGACAGAAGCACTGCTGCCGCGAATCGACCACCCTGTGCCAAATAAGATTTCATCGAGTATACACAACGCTTTCTCATAAGCAAATTAAATATGGATAGGCATCGGATCTACCTTCAGCCTATTCTCCATAATCCACGTATCGCTATCATTGAACAGATAAGCGCGATGAATGAGCACCGTTACTTCATCGCCAGGCTGAAGCACATCCTTCTCCAGGGACCGGTAAGTAATCAGCTTGATATCGCCAACCTGTACCTCAACCATCCATTCGCTGCCTCGGAAATGCAAGTGCTTCACTGTACCCTGAAACGTCGCCGATGGCAGACGGAACTCGCTTAGCTTCCCGATCTCAATATACTCAGGCCGGATCAGCGCCTGTGTTCCAGGCCAATTGGCCGCTTCCTCAAAGCCCTTCAGCCGCTCGATGTTCTCAACGATCGTAGATTCGCCGATGAAGCTTGCAACAAACTGCGTCTGCGGATTTTTGTATATTTCCCAAGGTGATCCCTTCTGCTCCAGACGGCCCTTGTTAATAATCATAATCTCATCCGCTACCTCGATGGCTTCTTCCTGGTCATGGGTAACGAAGATCGAGGTAATTCCGACGCGCTCGATCATATCCTTCAGCCAAGTACGAAGCTCTGTACGAATCTTCGCGTCAATCGCCGCGAACGGCTCATCGAGCAGCAGCAGCTGCGGCTCCGGCGCAAGCGCGCGCGCGAAGGCGACACGCTGCCGCTGTCCGCCGGACAATTGATGCGGGTAGCGATGCTCGAAGCCCTTGAGACCCGTCAGCTCAACCAGGGACATGACCCGTTCGCGGATAAACTCCTTCGATTGCCCCTTTACTTTAAGGCCGAAGGAGACGTTGTCATAGACCGTCATATGCTTGAACAGCGCATAGTTCTGGAAGACGAAGCCGATCCCTCTCTCCTGCGGAGGCAGATCATTCACTCTTTTGCCATGAAAAATAATATCGCCTGAGCTCGGAGATTCCAGCCCTGCCAGCATGCGCAGAATGGATGTTTTGCCGCCGCCGCTCGGTCCCAGCAGACCGATAAGGTGACCCTTCTCTATCTCGAAACTGACATCATTAACAGCCTGAAAATCACCGAATTGCTTTTTTAATCCGCGCACCTCGATATGCATCGTTTAATGCACTTCCTTTCTCTTTTTCGCCCATTCCATAAGAAGCAGCAAACCGACCGAGAAGGCCGCCAGCACAAGTGCAATGCTGTTCGCCGCGATCACGTTGAAGTTCTCTACATCCTGATAGACTAGCGTTGTCGCTGTCTGTGTCTTATTCATTATATTGCCCGAAACGACGAGGACGGCTCCAAATTCTCCAAGCGAACGGGCGACCGTAAGCACGACCCCGTATATAACGCCCCAGCGAATCGAAGGCCAAGTAACATGCCAGAAGGTATACCAGGAATATGCGCCCAAGGTTGACGCCGCTTCCTCCTGCTGAGAGCCAATCTCCTGCAGCACGGGCATAACCTCGCGGACCATCAGCGGGAATGTAACGAACAACGTCGCCAGAATCATGCCCGGCAGCGCATAAACCACCTTAAATCCGATATCCTCGAAGAACGCGCCCATAATAGAGCTCGGTCCCAGCAGCAGAACGATCATCAGTCCGCCGATAACCGGCGATACCGCGAACGGCAAATCAACGAGACTGTTCATAAACTGCTTCATCCGCTTGCCGATCCAGCCCGCACGGACGAGGTAAAGTGCCAGCATAACGCCGAACACGGTATTAATTGCCGTTACGACGACGACGATAATGCCGGTCATCATGAGGGCGTGCAGCGATTGCTTGCGGGATAACGCTTCGACGAAGCCGTCCCAGCCCTCTTCCCATGCGCCGGTGAATATTTTGATAATCGGAATGATCAATAGAATGATAAAGACAAGGTACGTAAGTGTAATCCACAGCTTCTTCATTTGTCCAACCTCCTCGATTGAATGAGGTTGACGACCCATAGAATGAAGAACGAGAGGGTGAGCAGCAGTACCGATACTGCCGCCGCGCCTTGCGGATTGTCACTTTCGATTTCGCCAAAAATATAGACGGAAGCAATCAGCGTCTTGCCCGGTATGTTGCCCGCTACAAGAACAACCGCGCCGAATTCTGCAAGCGCCCGCGAGAATGCGAGCATCGCCCCGCTCAGAATTCCTGGCAGGATCGTTGGGAATATGACCTGCATGAACGTTCGCGATGCCGAAGCGCCCAGCGTGTAGGCCGCCTCCTCCTCAGACTTGTCGAGCTCCTCCAGCAGCGGCTGGATGGCGCGAATGACGAAGGGAAAGGTGACGAACAGCATAGCGATGACAATCGCCGGCTCGTGAAACACAATCTCAATACCGAATCTCGCGGCAATATCGCCGACGAAGCTGTTCGGTCCAAGCAGCAGCAATATCATTAACCCGCCGACAGCAGTCGGCAGTGCGAATGGCAAATCTACAAGACTGTTAAGCAGGCGCCGTCCCGGAAACCGGTAGCGAACGAGAACCCAGCCAATCATTGTGCCCAGCAGCACATTAATAACGGTGGCAATAACCGACAGCTTGATCGTCAGCAGCACCGAATTCCATGCAAGAGGATCAGTGACACTGTCCCAGAATGGCTGCCAACCAAGCGAGAACGATTGGGTATAAATTCCGATAATAGGCAATACGATAAGTACAATAAAATAAAGCATGATCGTGGTACGGAATCCGAAGCTCCACCACTTGCTCCGCAGCATAAGATTCAAAGCCTAGTTACCCCCTGACGCTTTCCTCATGGAATCGCGCTAATTCCTATTAATTTACTCGGTATTGATAATGTAGCAGATAACAGCCTGTCTAGTCAATCCTTGTCATAAGAAAAAATAATGACATCTATTTGAACTTTTGAAGAAGGGGCGTCGGTGAGAATGCAAGAACGGCCGTCCAGAAGTCCGCAGACAGATTCAGCAACATAAAACGGACATTCCCCATCAATAGGAAATGTCCGCCAGCATCATTTGCCGTTCTCTTATTTGTTCTGCGCCAAAATAATATCCACCAGTATATCGAGCTGCTTTTCCAGATTAAGCCCGTCATTCATCCAGAACTCGGTCATATCCAGCATATAGACATGGTTGTTTTTGACCGCATCAAGGTTGTTCCACAACGAGCCCTCCATAATTTCCTTGGCCCGCTCACTGCCGCCGTCCGGCTCGTACACGGTGACGAACATATGGTCAGCCGCATATTCCGGCACCACCTCCAGCGAGATATCCTTGCCCTCTCCGGTTGCTATGACCTCTTCATTCACTTTGGCCTGCGGAGTCAGCCCGAACATCTCCAGCAAATTGTATCCGGCATCTCTTCCTTTGGGCAATACCCAGAAGCTCTTCGCCCAGATGGAATAGCTGCCGACCGTTTCGTCCGGCCCGATCGCCCCGGCTATCCGTGCTTTCGCTTCGGCCGCTTTTTCCTTATACCGTGCAATAAAGGCCTCGGCTTCCGCTTCCTTGCCGATCAGACCACCAATCGTCTTCACCTGATCCAGCGGATCTGTTCCGGTAAAGCCGAACCAAGGAATAGCCACCGTAGGCGCAATCTTCACAAGCTGCTCGACCGTCTCCCCTGGAAGATAGCTCGGCACGATAATAAGGTCAGGCTCAAGGTCCATAACCGCCTCCACGGATACGTCGCCGACACTGGTTACGCCGCTAAGCTCCTCCTTGAGCAGCACGGAATTATCCAGCGCAATCGAGCCTGCGCCCACCGGCGTTACGCCAAGCGCCAGCAAATCGCCGAGAAATGTAATGGCGACGATCCGCTCGGGATTGACAGGAACCTCGATATCGCCGTTTTCCGCTTTGTATATTTTGGTTTTCGGAGCTTCCGTTTGATTGCTGCCGGCTTCCTGCTTCGGCTTGTTGTCTCCGTTGCCGTTGGCCGAGCCTGCTCCCGAGCCTCCATTATTGGACTGGTTTCCCCCGCATGCGGCAAGAATGAGCGTGAGCGCAATCATGACTACGCCCAGCTTTAATGTTTGTTTTGAAAAAAGCATCGTTTATGACCCTCCTAATATAGTGATAATGATTATCATTATCTATTATCATTTTATCAGGCTGCGGGTAATTGTCTATGCCTTAAAGTCATTCCTTTCATGCACAAAATGGACATATGCCGGGAAGCGCCTACTTGCGGGACAGAAACAGCTTCGTCTGAATTTCCAGCTGCTTGCTCAGCGAATACACATCGAATGGATAAAAAAGCTGCTTATCCACCCGGTATATGCGATTGTTGCGGTACGCCGGAATCTGCTTCCACACCTCATGCGCCAGCAGCCGCTCCGTCTCTGCCCGGTCCTGCACTGCCGAGGAGACGCTCACGATCATATGATCGGCCGCATAGTCAGGCAGCTTCTCCAGCGGCAGCGACCGCACCCTTCCTCTGCCCAGCACATGCTCCTGAATAATGGCCGGAGGAGTCAGACCCAATGATCGGTACAGATTGTAGCCGCCTCTGCCATGGAACTCATTGAGAATCCAAATGCATCCATTGCCGATTTCGTAGAGGGCCACCGTCTCCTCCAGCGAGACCGCTTCAGCGATCAGCTCCTTCGCCCGCATAGCCTGTTCCTCATAACGCGAGATGAACGCCCTCGCCTCCTCCTGCCTGTCGAGAATTTCCGCCAGATCCTTGAAGCGCTCGAACGGATCGCCGTATTGAACGACCAAAGTCGGAGCAACCTTCTGCATTCCTTTAATTAATTGCGGATACAGCCAGTCCGAGGCAATAATCAGCTCCGGCTCCAGCTCCAGCATCGAATTAACCGATGTGCGGCCAATATCAGGTATTCCCTCCAGCTCGTCCTTCAAGAGCTTCAGGCTGTCCAGCCCATAGGGAAATGAGGCCCCTACAGGCTTGATGCCAAGCGCCAGCAGATTGCCGACCCAATCGTAGACGACAATCCGTTTAGGCTGCCCTCCGTATGCGGAAGGCGCAACTCCTACAACCTGCTTGAACTTCCTGCTCAAGTACAGGCCATTGGAATAGCCTACATCACGGGCAATGTCGTTCAAGGTTCGGCCTCTGCTTAGAAGAAGCTGCTCCTTCGCCTTGTTGATGCGGAGGTTCGTCAAATATTCAGAGAAGCCGAAGCCTGTTTCCTTGCGGAACAGCGAGGAGAAGAAGCGAGGGTGAAATCCCGTCATCGCGGCGATAGACTCCCTCGTAATTTCCTCCTTGTAATTTTGCTGCATATAATCGACCGCTGCCTGTATCCGCTCATTAGGCTGGCCGCTCTCTCCCCCCGGCTTCCCGCCGCTTATCATGAGCTGCAAAATTTCATGCAGCCGCATGTTCATCCCGATTTCCCCGCCGTCATCAGCGCTCTCCATCAGCTTCGTCAATTCCTTCATTATCATTATGATCCGGTAAGTGGGGGAGGGCTTGTCCAGCGGTCCGTCCGGCTGCCAGGACGTTCTCCTCTCGCGGTACAGCATAGGCTCGCCTGAAGGCGAGTCTTCCTCCAGAATGTGAAAATGAACAAGATGAAGCACCAGATCATGCTTGGGAACTGCTTTGATTTCCAGCATTCTGTCCGGATTGCACATAAACAGGCTGTCCCGCTGCGCCAGCCATTCCCTGCCATCGATATGCACCTCTCCCTTGCCTCCGGTAACGGCAATCAGCATATACGTCTCCGTCCACAGTCTGAAGCCCGGATCATCCGCGAGAATATTCAATTGCTGCGCCGCTCTGTATGAATAAAGATATCTTCCCATATCTGCTCACCTTGCTCCGTCAAGTCTCGAATCTCTGCTTCAATCATACCAATCACCTGCTGCCCGTGTAAAATAACCCGCTGCGGCAGCAGCAAAAAGGCCAGCCCCAAATTCGGCTGGCCTTACCCGACACTATTCCGCTTCCATCTCATACTTCGTCTCGCCTGCCGTAATGATGGCTTGGCCCTGGGTTACATCCGTCATCCAGGCGACGAACCGTTCCGCGTCCGGCGCTTCGGGCAGGCAAGTAAGAATGACCCTGTCGGTGAAATTCGTCTCGCCCACCTTGACGCCCCGGGCATGAAGCTCATTTTCCAGCTTCCCGTACCACGTATAATCGACATCTACGATGATTTCGCGGTGAAGCGTGTACTGGACTGGCTCCGCCGCTTCAATGGCGGCAACCGCCCCGTCCGTATACGCCCGGATCAATCCGCCCGCTCCCAGCATAATGCCGCCGAAATAACGCGTGACAACGATGACGACATTTTTGAGTCCCTGATGCTTGATGACCTCAAGGATGGGCTTGCCCGCTGTGCCGCTCGGTTCTCCGTCATCCGACTGCTTCTGGAATTCGTCACGCTCGCCTACCATATAAGCCGAGCAGTTATGGGTCGCATTCCAATGCTGCTTCTTGATCTCTTCAATGAAAGCGACCGCTTCCGCTTCGGATTCAACAGGTTTGCCATATCCAATAAATCGGGATTTCTTGATGATGATTTCCTTGCTCGCCATCTGTCGCAATGTGCGATATTTATCCAGCATCATGCATGCTCCTCAGGAGGAGATTTATACCGCCGTTATACGGCTAGCCGATTAAAGACGAGCTTCCAGCTCCGCCTTCTCCTTCTCGAAGCCAGGTTTGCCGAGCAAAGCGAACATATTCGTCTTGTAAGCCTCCACACCCGGTTGATCGAATGGATTCACGCCCAGCAGATAGCCGCTGATGCCGCAAGCCTTCTCGAAGAAATAGACGAGATAGCCGAACGTATAGGGTGTCATATCAGCAATGTTAACGATAAAATTCGGCACTTGACCGTCCGTATGCGCAAGCAGCGTGCCTTCGAATGCTTTTTTGTTCACGAAATCCATCGTTTTGCCAGTGAGGAAGTTCAGGCCGTCAAGATCGCCCTCGTTATGTCCAATAACGATTTGCTCGGCAACGTTGTTCACCTGAATGACCGTTTCAAAAATATTGCGGTTGCCCTCCTGGATGAACTGACCCATGGAGTGCAGATCCGTCGAGAAATCGACTGCAGCAGGGAAAATGCCTTTGAAATCCTTGCCTTCGCTCTCTCCGTACAACTGCTTCCACCATTCCGAAACAAAGTGCAATGCCGGCTCGTAGTTAACGAGAATTTCCGTCGTCTTGCCTTTGCGGTAGAGCGCGTTCCGGGCAGCAGCATATTGGTAGCTTTCGTTCTCAGCCAGATTAGGGTTGCTGTATTCCTTTGATGCGTCAGCAGCGCCCTTCATCATCGCCTCAATGTCGATGCCGGCAGCAGCGATCGGCAGCAGTCCCACAGCTGTAAGAACGGAATAACGTCCGCCTACATCATCCGGAATGACGAAGGACTCATAGCCCTCTTCCGTTGCGAGCTTCTTAAGCGCCCCTCTTGCGCGGTCTGTTGTCGCATAGATGCGTTTGCGTGCTTCGGCTTGGCCGTATTTGGCTTCCAGCGCTTCACGGAATACGCGGAATGCAATAGCCGGCTCGGTCGTCGTGCCGGATTTGGAAATCACATTAATCGACCAATCGCGGCCTTCCAGCACCTGCAGCAGATGCGTAACATATGTCGAGCTTATATTGTTGCCTGCGAACAGCACTTGCGGCGTCTTGCGCTGTTCCTTGGTTTGAATGTTATAGAAGGAATGCGACAGCATTTCAATTGCCGCGCGCGCTCCGAGATAGGAGCCGCCAATGCCGATGACGACCAGCACTTCGGAGTCGGATTGAATCTTCGCTGCGGACTTCTGGATACGCGAGAATTCTTCCTTGTCATAATTAGTCGGCAGATCGATCCAGCCCAGATAATCAGATCCCGCACCCGTTCCATTGTGCAGCTGATCATGAGCCAGACGAACCTGGTCCGTCAAATAATCGATCTCGTGCTGCCCTACAAATGTCAACGCCTTGCTGTAATCAAACTTTACGGCTTTACTCATAATGATGTGAAACCTCCCGAAAAATTTTTAGCGCTGCTTGTGCCAGAATACCTCGCGAGCAGACAGGACAAGCAGAGCCTCGTTGCATATATGTACGCCTTGCATTGCTCAGAGACTTTCTCGCTGATGCTGTAGCGGCTCATGCAAGTCCCCATAGACTGTCCTTTTTTTACCTAGCATTAGGATAATGGATTTCCGACACAAAAACAAGGCAATGACAGGGATAGACTTGGAATGGTCACTAAACTGCAAGGATGCTGTGTTATGATAAAGCAAGTGAAATATAAATCGGAAACAAGGAGATGTATCGAATGAACCGAATCGGATTTATCGGGCTTGGCGTCATGGGAGCTCCGATGGCTGCAAATTTGCTTCGCAAGGGCTATCAGGTCACAATTTACAATCGCACACCCGGCAAAGCAGAGGAACTTATTGAATTAGGCGCAGATAACGCCGAAACTCCAGCGGCCGTTGCGCGAGCAGCGGAGCTTGTCATAACGATGATCAGCAACGACGATGCCATTCGCGAAGTCTATTATGGACAGAATGGTCTTCTCAGTGAACTGATGCCAGGTTCTATTATTATAGACAGCAGTACAATCTCTCCTTCGCTCGCGCGCGAAATTGCCGGGGATACCGCTGCACGATTCGCTGATTTCCTCGATGCTCCTGTCACAGGAAGCAAGCCAGCAGCAGAGAACGGCACGCTTGTATTCATGGTTGGCGGGGATCCCGCTGTTATGGAACGATCACAGGAAGTATTGCTCGCTATGGGACGCAAAATTATTCATATGGGGCCAAGCGGGAGCGGAGCAACTGCTAAGCTTGCGCATAATACAGTGGTCGGCATTAATGCCGCCGCCTTAATTGAGGGTATGACGATTGCAGCAAGCGGCGGCATAGATGCTGCGGCCTTCCTTGAACTCGTTGGCTCTGGCGGGGCTGCGAGCAGATTCACCGAGATGAAAGCGCCCAAGCTGCTGGAGCGTGATTTCAGCGTGCAATTCTCCCTGTCGCTTATGTTGAAGGACCTGCGGTTATCCTCCGTCCTCTCCGACAATCTCAAGACTCCAACCCCTGTCCTTGAAGCAGTCAAAAGCGTGTTCCAGGCCAGTGAATCGATGGGAGTAGGCGATCTGGATCTCTCTGCCCTGGCATACTGCTACGAGCAATGGATTGGCAAGCCTATCACATCGCACAGCAATAACGAAACAGCAGCAGCATTAGCACTTGATGGAGCTGGCCATACTACTCAGGATGATAATCAGAGTGACCGCAGGCGAAGCGGCCGGCTCAAGCTTCATATCCCGCTCGTATTATCGGTATACCAATGGGAGCAGGAAGGTTCTTTCACCGGCCAACCGATTGACGGTATCTTATGCGATCTTTCCGACAGCGGCCTGCAAATTTCATCCGCCTCACCGCTTGAGCGCGATATGTTCATTCACATTCAGTTTCCCAAGGACGCTGGCCTTCCGCCTGTCATGGGCCGCATCATTCGCATCGAAACGATCGATGGCGCATTCCGATACGGCTGCCTGCTTGCTGGATTAGCCCCCTATCAGCGCTTGCTGCTGGAGGATTATATTAATAGACAGAGCAAGATCGAATAGAAGACGAGCAGGAAATGAAAAAGAAAGGAGGTTTGTCCCATAAGTAGATTTCTACTCATGAGACAACCCTCCTTTCATTTGCGCAGTCGTCGCCGAAGCTGCTCTCTTTCTCCCCGCCCGCTCAAATTCCAGGCAGCTGCTGCAGAACACATCATCCGTGACCAATTTGAGGCAGCTGCTGCGATGGGCGCGTTTTGAGAAATTGGCGCAAAAATACAGTTGTTTCCGCTGTTCGATCATCGAATCGAGGGAACAACTGTATTTTTGCAATTGCGCTCACAGTAGTTTGAATATAGCAGGAACTCTGACTCCCTGTCTGCAACTATTCAGCGATGTAAGAACAGCAATAATCCGTAACGGTCTCCACTTGAAGCTTGAACTTCGCGTTGGCAGGAACGATAAACTCGCCTTGACCGGAGATCGTAATCCACTCGGATTCGCCTGGCAAAAGCACCTTCAAATCGCCTGCAGCAATTTCCATTATTTCCTTCACGTCTGTGCCGAATTCATACTCGCCCGGCATCATAATTCCGAGCGTTTTTTTCGTTCCGTCAGCGAATACAACCGTACGGCTCGTTACTTTTCCATCAAAATAAATATTGGCTTTTTTCACGACTGTTACATTCTCGAATTGTTGGGACATCGTTCTTGTAATCTCCTTATAGTTAAAATGGTGCAGGGCCAGCTGCAAATAATGCGGCTAGCCCCGCTTATATGATGATGCTTACAGCAGAGCCTTCACTTTGCTGACAACATTGTTAACTGTGAAGCCATACTCTTCAATAACCTTGCCGCCTGGAGCCGATGCGCCGAAGGTGTTGATGCCAAGGATAGCGCCTTTGTCCCCTACATAACGCTCCCAACCGAATGGCGATCCCATCTCGATTGCAAGACGTGCCTTAACATCTGGAAGCAGGACGGAATCCTTATAGGATTGCGGCTGCGCCTCGAACAAATCCCAGCTCGGCATGCTGATTACACGCACTTCAATGCCTTCCGCTGCAAGCGCTCGCTGCGCTTCAACGGCCAGCTGCACTTCAGAGCCGGTCGCAATAATTTGCGCTTGCGGTTTGCCGCTAGCTGCTTCGGATACGACGTATGCACCCTTCGTGATTCCTTCGCGCGCATTCACATTCGTATCTTTCAAAATCGGCAGATTCTGGCGAGTCAGAACCAGCGCAACTGGCTTGCTGCCATTCTCCAATGCATATGCCCATGCCGCTGACGTTTCATTGGCATCCGCAGGACGGATGACCGTCAGATCTGGAATGATGCGAAGCGAAGCAAGCTGCTCGATCGGCTCATGTGTAGGTCCGTCTTCGCCGACAGCAATACTGTCATGCGTCAGCACATATACAACCGGAAGCTTCATCAGAGCGGACAAACGCACTGCCGGACGGAGGTAGTCGGTGAATACGAAGAAGGTTGCTCCGTACACTTTCAAACCGCCATGAAGCCCAATACCGTTCATTGCTGCCGCCATTGCGAATTCACGAACGCCGAAGTAGATGTTGCGTCCGTCATAGTTGCCCGCCTTATAGACCGGCAAGCCTTTCAGATGAGTCATGGTCGAGCTCTCAAGATCGGCAGAGCCGCCTACGAGGTTCGGCACATTCTTCGCAAGTCCGTTCAGTGCATTTCCTGAAGCGACACGCGTCGATACCGCCTTGTCTTCATTGCTGTAGGTAGGCAAATCATTGTCCCAGCCTTGCGGCAGCTTACCGCTGATAGCTGTCTCGAATTGAGCTGCAAGCTCAGGGTGAGCGTCTTTGTAAGCTGCAAACAGCTTGTCCCAAGCTGCGTTGGCTTGCTCGCCACTGGCTTTCACTTCTGCAAAGTGCGAACGAACCTCAGCCGGTACGTGGAATGCCTCTTCCTCGCTCCACGCATAGAATTGCTTCGTCAGCTTCGTCTCTTCAGCGCCAAGCGGCGATCCGTGAGGACCTGCATGTCCGCCTTTGCCGCCCTTGTTCGGGCTGCCGTAGCCGATAACCGTCTTCACTTCAATCAGCGTCGGCTTGCTTGTATCAGCTTGAGCCGCTGCAACCGCTGCTGCAATAGCGTTCAGATCATTGCCATCCTCAACGCGGATGACTTGCCAGCCATAGGCTTCGAAGCGTCCTTGAACATTCTCAGAGAACGACAAATTCAATTCGCCGTCAAGCGAGATATCATTGGAATCGTACAAGACAACCAATTTGCCAAGCTTCAGATGAGCTGCGAGGGAAGCCGCTTCGCTTGCTACGCCCTCCATCAGATCGCCGTCGCCGCAAATCGCGTACGTAAAGTGATCGACAACATTGTAGCCTTCTTTATTGTAAGTCGCGCCAAGCTGGGTTTCTGCAAGCGCCATACCTACAGCCATCGCTACGCCTTGACCAAGCGGTCCAGTAGTAGCATCAACGCCGGCAGTATGACCAAACTCTGGATGACCAGGTGTCTTGGAGCCCCACTGACGGAAGTTCTTGATCTCCTCCAGCGGCAGATCATAGCCGGACAAATGTAGCAGGCTGTAGAGCAGCATCGAGCCATGACCAGCAGACAGAACGAAACGGTCGCGGTTAATCCAGCTCGGATTCGACGGATTATGATTCATGCTCTTCGCGAACAATTGATAGCCCATCGGCGCAGCGCCCATCGGCATACCAGGGTGTCCGGAATTAGCCTTTTCGATCGCATCAATTGCGAGTGTGCGGATCGTATCAATGGAAAGCTGGTCGATAGACTTCTGTGTAACTGTCATTGCGTAATTCCTCCCAGAACATTTTGCGGAGCAAATCAACGTCAAGAAACGTAAGGTTTGCTTCCGTTTACTGTTTTTCTATTTTTATTTGCGCGTTTTTCACGCACTAGCTGTGAAACATTGTACCATTACGCGTCAGCCTTTTCCATCCTTAAAGTGCAGTTCAATGAAAAAAGCCAAGCCGCGCAGAGCCGCGACTTAGCCTATAATTCCCATTCTTTCATTAAAGATGACAGCTGTATGTTTAATTGAATACAACCGTTTTATTCTGATGCACCAGCACGCGGTCCTCTATATGCCATTTCACAGCGCGCGCCAGCACAACACGCTCGATCGTTCGGCCAATGCGCTTCAGATTGTCCACGTTATCACGGTGGCTAACCCGCTGAACATCCTGCTCAATGATCGGACCGCCATCAAGCTCCTCCGTTACATAATGCGCAGTTGCGCCTATGATTTTCACACCGCGCTGATAGGCCTGCGCATATGGCTTGCCGCCTACAAATGCAGGAAGAAAGGAATGGTGAATATTTATGATCCGATTAGGGAATTGCTCAATGAACTTGGGCGAAATAATTTGCATATAACGTGCCAGCACGATGAGATCCGCCTTATCAGAGACGACCTCCAGCTGCTGCTTCTCAGCCTCCGCTTTCGTTTCAGCAGTCACCGGAATATGGTGGTAGGGGATGCCGAATGATTCCACCAGTCCCCGCATATCAGGATGATTGCTGATGACCATCGCAATATCGGCCTCCAGATCGCCAGCCTGCCACTGCCAGAGCAGTTCAAGCAAGCAATGATCCTCCTTGGATACAAATACAGCAAGACGTTTCTTGCGGCTGGCGCGGAACGTATGCCATTTCATCTCGAACCGATCCGCCACACGGACAAAATCCTCCTGCAGGACAGGCAGCTCTGTGTCCAGATCATTCAAATCAAATTCGAAACGGATGAAGAACATCCCGCCCCCAGGGTCCATCGAATATTGATCCGATTGAACAATATTCGCTCCATGCTCATACAGAAAATGCGATACCGATGCGACAATTCCCGGACGGTCCGGACAAGAAATCAGCATTTTCGCTCGATTCCGTTTATCCGGTTGCTGTGCAGGCTTGTGTTGATACGTGTTCGTCATTAGGCTGCTGACTTCCTTCCTCTACTATTCATGCTGTTGCTAGTGCTTTACGCATTAACGAGCAGCGATTTGCCCGCAAACCAAGCCGTTATTCGTTGATTGACTGCTTCTTCCGACAATTCAGGAAGGATGCGATGCTCTACCACCAGGTCATACAATCGGTCCATTGGCTCTCGCGGATCGGCTTTTTTCGCCTTGGCATCATTCTTGAGCACATCCCAAGTCGCCAGCACATAAGCACGAGGATCGATATCCTGTTTATGGAAAAAATGATGCAGCTGCTCCACTTGGTCGAAAAACTCTCCGCCGAAACGTGACATGGCATCTCCGCGTAGCAAAGCGATCTCCGCTTCATACATCGGACGCTGTTTCTTGTCAATTTGGCCGATCCAAGGCGTCTCAAGAATAAACGGTCGATTCTTCAAGCCGTCATGATGCACAATATTGCGAATCGCTTCATGTCCCAGCCAGCCTGCTCCAACAGGAGCATGACGGTCCTTGCCCGCTCCGCGCGGATTCTTGCTGTCATTGACATGAACGACCGCTACACGATCGAGACCGACAATGCGGTCAAATCCGGCAAGCACGCCGTCAAGATCATTTACAAGATCATAACCAGCATCATGCATATGGCAGGTATCCATACAAACAGTCAACCGGCTGTTGTCTCTCACCTTGTCGATGATTTGCGCGATTTCTTCAAAGCTGCGGCCGATCTCCGTCCCTTTGCCAGCCATCGTCTCAAGTGCAATGTTGACATTCGTTTCCTTCGTGCCTTCCAGCACCTCATTCAGCCCTTCTGCAATACGGGCGATGCCAAATTCAGCATCCTTATCCGTGTAAGCGCCAGGATGCAGCACAATATTGCGAACGCCGATTTTGTCCGTCCGGCGAATCTCTTCCTGAAGAAAGCGTACCGCCAGCTCAAACGTATCTTCCTTGTATGAGCCAAGATTAACGATATAAGGCGCATGCACGACGATCTCGTCGATTCCTGCTTCCTTCATAGCTGCCTTGCCTTCTTCAATGTATAAATCCTCAATCGGCTTGCGCCGGGTGTTTTGCGGTGCACCGGTATAAATCATGAATGAGCTGGAACCGTAAGAAACAGCTTCCTTAGCTGCAGTTAACAAACCTTTGTCGGAAAAAGATACATGCGATCCGATCTTCAACATATGATTGTTCTCGCTCCCCTCACAAATTGCCTTCTGCCCTCATGCTGAAGGCCTTCATTTATAGCTTGTCCCCCCTATTTTACAGGGTATGCCGAAATAAATCTAGGTTTAACAACAATGCCTCTTCTGGTACATGTTGCGAGTCACTAGCTTCGTAGCTTATAATGAAATCAATTTTTTGAGTGGCAGTTTGGTGAATATTTTTCAGCGGCCTTACAGAGAGCCGTGAATAAGGTATAATCCTTATTGAGAGGTGAAGCATCGTAATGGACAATATACCGGATTGGGTTATGTATTTTATAATGTTTTGGGCGTTTGTTATGCTTGGCTTTATGGCGATCGGCGGTTATTTTATGTTCCGCAAATTTCTCAAGGTGCTTCCCATGCGCGATGGCAAGTCAAAGCTCGATTGGCAGAATTACTGGGTGGAGCGCAGCCGCGGCATGTGGCCTGAGGATTCCAAAAGCTTCCTCGACCAGCTCGTTTCTCCGGTTCCCGGCGCCTTCCGCGATATAGCGAAGCATTCCATTGCTGCCAAAATCGCACAAGTCGCTGTCGAAAGCGGATCAACCGAGGTGCTCAGGAACCATTGCATTGAAGGATATATTCGTGCCACTCCCAAGCGTGATTACCGCAGTCTTATTAGCTTTCTTGACAAGCAAGGAATTGATTATTCCCCTTACAAGCACTTGCTTAACAAATAATGCGCCGCCTGAACAGGCGGCTCTCTCCTTGCGAACCCATATAATGATGGGGAAGACATGATGCAGCTATCCGCAGACCGCAATCGAAGGAATAGAGCATACTTTGCAGGGGGGAGTATAAATGAAAATCGCAGTTGCAGGAGGAACAGGATTTATTGGCTCTGCACTGGTGAAAGCGCTTCTTAGCCGAGGGGATGAAGTATGGATCATCTCCAGGACGTCGGCTTCCGCCCCTGCACAGCATTCGCACCTGCGCAGCTTGAACTGGGCAGAGCTGGAAACTGCTCCTGACCTGCTGGAAGGGGTAGATGCCATCGTGAATTTGGCCGGAGAGTCCATTAATCAGCGATGGACAGCGGCTGCCAAGCAGCGCATACTGTTGTCGCGGATTGAGGCTGCTCAGAAGATCGGGCGGATTGTCGCCGCTTTGAATCGCAAGCCGGAAGTGGTCGTGAACGCATCGGGCATTTCCATCTACGGGACTTCAGAAAACCATATTTTTGAAGAGAATAGTCCGGCGACGGTTAATGACTTTCTGTCCTCTGTAGTTGAGCAATGGGAAGAAGCGGCTGATCGTATCGCAGTACCACGGCTTGTGAAGCTGCGGGTTAGTCTCGTGCTTGCAGCCAAAGGAGGCGCATTCCCAAAAATGGCGATGCCATACCGTTTATTCGCGGGCGGCAAGGTCGGCAGCGGGCGGCAATGGATCTCATGGATTCATATTGAAGATATGATAGCGCTCATCATGTTCTGCCTCGATAATACTAATATATCCGGCCCAATCAACGCTTCAACACCGAATCCTGTCCCCAATGATGCCTTTGGCAAAGCCGTGGCAGCAGCTATGGGCAGACCACACTGGTTTCCTGTTCCTGCATTTCTGATGAAAGTCATCTTCGGGGAATTGTCCACTCTGCTGCTGGATGGGCAGCGAGTCATCCCGCGCCAGGCGCTGCAGAGCGGATTTCAATTCCAATATCCGACGATTGACAAGGCAACGCAACAACTCGTCGGACGACAACGACATGCATAACTTACACGCTCGCTTGCCTTACCCGGCCCGAAATTCATATTTCGGGCCCTTGTCACCCGCCAGCTGCAGTACATCTCCATTATTTAAACTGTAGGTTTTGTAAGGAATCATCGCCTCGCCATTAATCGTGCTGCCGTTTCTGGAGCCTACATCCTTTACAATCCAGGCACCGTTCTCGTCAACCAGCTCCAGATGCGCCCTCGATACACCAGGCGCATTGTCTACATAGGTTGTACCCTCTGCAGAACGTCCAATAATAACACGTTGCTCAAGAACAACTCTTTCCGTCGTTCCGCCTGATTCTCTTGCCAGCCAAGGGACGACATTGCTCGCGGAATAATTACCCTTCAATTGTCTGCCAAGCAGCACCGTCGCATCCTGCTGTCTTCTCGGAGGAGCACTGATATTAGCCGACTCCATTGCCACTTCACCAGACCTCCATCGATCAGAGATGCGTTGTCCATTCTCCTCCTTAACAGGCTCCCATTTGTGCTGCTCCTTATTGATGATAGCAGCATTATTGATGATGGCAGCATTCTGCCCTTTATTCAGCTCATTATGCAAGTTGGCAGCACGATGACCTTTATTCAGCCATGTAGAGTCCAGTGCGAGCCCTTCCTCCATCCAATTGCTGTCATCCTCTTCCTCATTCTCGAATTCATGACCATTCGTAATCCTTCGCCACAGCAAAAACAATCCGGCGGATGATATCAGAGTCAGACCCGCGCTAATAAGCAAGCTGACATTCGTCGGCGCAGCCATGTAAATAAACCGCCAGATTAGCGCCATTACAACGACAAAACCAGCGATGCTAAGCTTTTTCACCTTTAATGAGCCAACTCCTGCCGAGGTCTCCTCAACATCCTGCAATTCGGGCATATCCTCGTCCGCTAATTTGCGCGGTCCTTCCTCCGAAAGATTAGCAGCCGCTTCCACAGACTGCCCGCTAGCTGCTTGTTTGGCATCATTGCGCAATGAGATAAGCGCCACCCGTTTGCGCTTCTCCGAGAGCAGCGAGTCCTGCTCAGCAATTTTTTGTTGAGCATCCTTAGAAATCATGTCTGGAGACAGAGACTTCGAAGCTGCCGGCGAGCTACTTGCTGAATAATTATTGGATAAACTTAATAGAGACAGCAGCGCTTGCCGCAACCCGTTCCATGATACACGGTCTTCCCTTAAATGCTGGAAGATGTGCTGCAAGCCCAGTCCATCGGGCTGTTCGACATAGCCGATCCATCGCACAGCCATCGCAATGACCGCTTCGCTTGCGGAAGGTCCAGCTCCTGCATGTTTCAGTGGAATGTACACCAGACCGATATCCTCCCATTGTTCACCAACAAACATATATTGTTCATGCAGCAGAAACCCCTCTGCACGCAGCATATAGTGCTGACAGTCATCGATTGCTTCTACAACAGCAAGGAGGAGCGCATAGAAGTCAATCATCTTGAGCGGTACAAGCTGCAATCGATGTGAGAGCATCCTTTTGCCAGAAAGCAAATAACGAAATGTTACCGAGCCATCAATATCAACCCATTGGGGACGGAGCAGCTTAGGGATACGCTGCCCCTGCAGCATCCCGATCTCCACCTCATCCAGTTCTTCGCGCAATATGCCAGACGGCCGATCAATGACCATCTCATGTCCCCGATTCATCGAGAAATCGATCCGATACGCTTCTATAGCCATCCTGAATCCTCCTTTCGCTATACATCTGTCAGCCACCATGTAGTCAATGCTGCGGGAACGACTACAATCATGAAAGGAAAGCGCAAGCCATCCTTCGTCCATGAATGCAGCAGTTCGCGCTGACTAAGGAAGCCAGGCACAATAAAGGCTATTACTCCTGTCAGGAGACGTCTCCCGAATGGTCTGTGGAACAATAACAAAACCACTCCTACCGCTCCCCCATATAGAATGGCATAAATAAGCACTTGGATAACGGCTGTCATTCCAATCCATGCACCGAGCGCGACAAACAGCTTCACATCTCCAGCTCCTATGCCATTGAATAAATAAAGAACCATAAGCGGCACAAAACCTGCGAATACGCCCAGCAGTGAAAACCATCCCCCCTCCAAGCCGTTTGCAGCTAGCTGATAGCAGCAGCCAGCTGTAAAGAACGAGACCGTCAACCAATTTGGAATGCGCATCGATTTCAGATCATTAATGAGAGCAAGCAGCAGCAGCACAGCGGTAGCGCCATAGGGTATCGTCATTGCCATACAATTCCCTCCTTTCTGAAGATATTGGTCAGTAGCAAAAGTCAGCCTATTCACGCGCATTACAGCATCGAATCGCGAAGCCTAATCTCTATTGCCAGAACTTTCAACAACAAAATGTCTGGCTACTTTGGTTCCATCATCGGCGGTTATGATCAACTCCCAAACACCCGGCGTCGTGTTGCCCGAGACAAGCCAGGACCACTTCACGGCGCCTTCGCCATCCGCTGTCGCATCCCCCAAATTTCTCGCAACGCTCTGACCGCTCTTATAGCTGACCCCCAATGAAAGCTTGCGGTTCGGATCACTTTGAACAACGATCGTCGCTTTTTTTCCCGGCCGGAGCGGGTTCGGCTCAATGGATACGATCTGTATATTCGCCCTGGTGGATTCCGTCCCACTCTCAGCCCCGCTGCCTCTAGGAGCTGGAGCAGCATCGCTGACCCACACCCGCTCCTCTGCCTGTTCTCTTAGAACAATAGAACGCTTCGTGAATGGAAGTCCCAGCTTGAACGTGTATTCGGCTTCAATGCGAATATACGGCTCCGCCTTCTCCTGTAAATCCGGCAGGGAAAGCTTGCTCAGCTTTAGCTCGGAAACATCCAGTACCTCTTTATCAGCTTCATGACGCAGCAGTGGTTCTACAACCGTGCGGCCAATAGATGTAGCAGCGACATCCTCCAGAGGTTTCCAATTGCCATTCAATGCTTCTGACATGAGCGGCCCCGCTGGTGACGGCAGCCAGCCCGCGAGCGTCGCAGCAACAGACCTGATTTCCGGCATCGCCTCCATTAAAGGCACTCCCAATCCCCCCAATTGAGGGGGCATATACCCCGAGGCTTGCTGAATCGCCAGCTCAATCGGTTTAATATTAGCCGCAGCCTGCCTGACCGTTTGTGAGACTGCCCCATGAAGAGCCATTTGAACGGCTGACAATCGGATTAAACAGACAAATAAAATAATGACCATGAGCACGACCGGCATTACAAGAGAAGCTTCCACTGCTATGCTTCCTTCTTCGTTTCTTTTGTTAACCGTATGACCATCCGATTGTCTTTGTCGTCTCATATCGGTTGCCCTTTACCCTTCCATTCAATATTCCGAAATTCGTGAAGCTTCTCATAAGACCCGGGAGAAACCAAAGATTCACAGAAGCTGTAAGCTCCCCAGTAATACCTGTTGAGGTTTTTGACAGCGTCATTCCAGTATTCTGTTCTATGACAGCAATTGTCCGTGACATTCTCTCATCGCTGCTCCCGTGCAGCAATAAGAAAATGCGCAAATAATCCGCATAAGTCAGCTCAATATCGACATATTTAGAAAGCGGTATCGAGCCCTTCTGACTTAACAAGACCATATCGGCAATCGACTGTTCCAGACCGTAGAGCAGCGCGCCTGCCAGCACAAGCAGCGGATGTCCTAATGAACGGCATGCAATCAAGCCTTCCATAGTCCGAATTGCGAGCCTGACAGCGAATATTTCACCATAGGCAGCCGCAATATTGCCAGCCGGTGAATGAAAGCCGTAAAGAATATACTCCACCTCTTGATTGTTCAGGCTCAACGCGTTCGAGAACTCTTCATGTCCCTCGTTCCTCATTACAGCTCCAAGCTTCTGCGGCGGAAAAGAAGCAAAGCGATGAATGATATATTCATTCAAATAAAGCGAGTCTCGAATCCCCTCCATAGAATCCGCCATGCCTGAGAAAATAGTTTCCATCGATGACATAGAGCTAACGGCCGCATCGTTGGGATCATCATCCCAGCCTGCTGCCGCTGAACCTGAAGCTTCTGCCAGCCCGTTGAATTGCAGATTGGAATGGAGCTTCTCCTTCACTTGATCAAACATTTCCTGATGCTCCCCCATTTGCGGAATGGATGTAATCCCATGCATCATTTTGCGAACCTCTCCCAATTTGGACTCGGCGGCTGCTTCTTGTTTCTTGCGTTCGCCATCAGCGGACTGTCTCTCATTCATTTCTTGCATGCGCAAATCCAGAACCGAGCCCGGTTGAATAAATTTCTGCGCATACTGCTCAAATGCGATGCGCAGTTGAGCAGCTCCTTCAATAAGAAGAGCTGACGAGCCATGATTGGAAAGTGCAGCCGTTACATTCGATTGGAATCCCGATGTTTCGGAATCAAAGGAGGCGAACATCGTTGTTTGCAAGGTAAGCTCCCCCTTATATTTCACAAACCAGTCCGGTGCAAGCAGAAGCTCTTCAGCAGACTGCCCAGCCTCTCGAAGCTGCGCAGTATCGGTCGAAGTAACTGTTGAAGGTGTTCCGGCCGCATGTTTACTTCCATTCACCCGATCAAAGCCAGTGTTCTGGTTCTCCTGCTTTATGCGCTCGATAACGGCCTTCATCTCCGTGTTCAACCGCTCGGCCTCAGCGAGCTCCTTTAGCGCCTTACTCTCCAGCTCTTGATGACGACGCATTGCATGCATGCTCTCTTTGCGCAAATCACCTGACACTGATCGAGCTGTATTCTCATAGTTAGAGATATCCTCTGTATATTGCGGCTTTTCTTTTTCCTCAAGATGCGCGTCCTGTTCGCACCAGCTTACATAAGCGGAATAGCCGTCTGCGATGCTCGCCGCAGTACTGCCGCTGACAGCATCGACAAGCTGAACCGGAATTAGCTCTGCAATTCCACTGAGAGCCCGATCAGCCGACTGCCGCTGCAAGTCAAGCACGGTTTGCAAGTGCTTTTCTCGTTTATCGTATCGTTCTCTTACTTCCTCCAACAGCTTCACCGTGGCTGACGCTTCCTTCATCGCAATAGAAACCGGAGCAAACCTCGCCGCCACCTCCATAGTGAAATCAATGGGAGCCTTATACTTCATCTCTTCAAGCACTTGTCTCTTAAACACCGGATAAGCACCCAGCACTTCATAGCTGTTCACATGCGATGAACGATACTGTATGCGCAGCAAAGGGAAAGACTCGTCCGAATCAGGGCGCCAATTGCCCTTCGCAGTACGGGCGAATAATTCACTGCGGCTAGTACCGCCGGCGGCAAATAATCCGTAGCGGTCATACAGCATGCCATCATAAGCGGAGAGCGCTGAGCGTGCCCCTGATTGAGCAGCCAGCTCAATCTGTTTGTTGAATGCCGCAATTCTTGCATAGTCAATAAGCAGCGTCGTGAATAAAAGAATTCCCGATGTTGCGATAATAAGAAATACAGAAACCGAGCCGCGCTGGTCCATTGCGAATAAGCGAGCCCCCCTCTTCCTATCACATTCATTCCATCTCAAGCTTCTTGGATACCTCCCTCCAGGCAATGCGCTCATTACAATTATTTAACTTTTCGTTCTTGTAAAATCTGTGCAGCTTGTGCTCGCTTTGGACCTCCGCTAGTCCCTTGGCCGAATTTCGCCGTATAGTAGCGGACAAGATCAACATTGCGAATAAACTCAACGGGATCAACAACTGCAGCCGAGCTGCGCCCCGCAGGTTCAGAATGTCCTAACATCCATTCCAGCGGCAAGATGGTCATCGGCTTTCGCAGCTTCACTTCTACTCGCTTCTCTACGAAGCCATGCGCATACTTCATCTGCCCTTCGTAAAAACTCGGTATTCGCCCAGCAATGCTGCTCATCTTCACCTTAGGAAGTGAAACCGCGCTTGCCCCGTCTTCTTCTATCTCAGAACTGCCAGAGCCAGAGCTGCCAGAGCTGCCGACAGAAACGACCATCTCCCCGTTCTCATTATCGCTGCCTAAACCGAACAACGAATGCAGCGCGCCGTCATCAGACATTCGCCAGTACAGGCCGTCGTATTGTCCGGTTATTCCCATGCCGCTTGCAGCATCACGATAGCTGTTGTCCCAACGAAAAGCAGCGCGTTCTGCCGAAATAGACGCGGTATGGTAGATGACAACCTTCTGGTACACATACATGCTGAATAGAAGCATAATCATTAGAGTGAAGAACACAGCCGGCATAACCATTGACGATTCAATAGTTATGCTGCCTTCATCGCTCCTTAGCCTGGAACGGAGCTCAACTGAAAATTTTATCTGCTTCAACATCTACTTTGCCCATTAGCTTATTTGCTAATATGATCAGCCATTTTTTGAAAACCAATGCTAGAATAATGAGTACGGCAAGAATAAGAACAATCTCCAGTGTTCCAATACCAGCCTCCGAACGCCAGAAGGTCCTGGCTCCTTTCGCCCATTTCTTCTTCATCTTCATGTTCTTCATTTCAATCTCTCCTTTGATGTAGCTGTATTGTAAATTGATAATAACTCTGTCCTCTCTCTGTCTATAACACAGCGCGCTGTGTGGCGTTGCATCGCGGCAGTCCATCACATGGCTAGCCGCCCATCAATAGAATAGCTGGCGTGGCGACAAGCACCATCAATATCAGGAATACGCCGACCAATGGAAAAACAAGCTTGGACGATGCCTCTTCTCCCCGGGATCGGGCGACCGACTTTCTTTTCTCCCAAAGCGTATAAGAAAGCTCCCTGAGTGACAGCACCAGCCGATCGCCTCCTCGCCGGTAGTTCAGAAGCAGCGTTGTCGTGAATAACGATACCTCTTGTACGGCACATCTTCTGCTGAATGCTTCCATTGCAGCACCGAAGGATTCTCCATTGCGAATCGCTTCATTCGCTTTCCGCAGCTCATTCGACAACGGGCTTGTCCCGCTGTCATGCGAACGCTCGGTACAACGGATTAATGCCCGCTGCACAGTTTCGCCAGCGCCCAGAAGCAGCATAAGCTTGCTGAGCACCTCTGGCAGGATCAGCAAAATGTCCTGTCTCCTTCTCTCAACCTTACTCCTGATATCACGCCACTTTGCTACAGGAATGATCATTCCAATAAGCACGGCCAGCCACAGCAGCGAATCTTCACCACTTAATACGCTCAGCCAAGCGCCTCCAGCCATAGCTGCATAGCCAAAACCAATTATGGAAGCGATAAATTGCCTGGTCGATTCAACACTCCAGCTTGCTCCATTCAGAACGAGCAGTTTAGCGTGCAAGCCAGATACAAACGGCTGAAACCGATCCTGCAGTCCACTCCTCTCTATGAGCAGACGGAAGGGCTGCATCATAAACCGTCTCTTCCATTCTTCTTCTGCCCGCGAGCTGTCTCTGGGACTGCCGCGCGTGCTGTTGCGTCCATCCATCATGATCAATAAAACCCATACAACCGCCAAGATCGAGCCCACTGCGATACCCATAAGGGGCCATCCTCCTTACATTCGAATATTCATAATTTTGATCATGAACCCATAACAAACACCAAGAAGAATCATCGACACCGTAAGCATGGCATAGCCCATGCCGCTGTACAGCGGGGTCATATAATCAGGTGCTGCGAAGCTGAGAAAAGCAAGAAATACAAATGGCACTGCCATCATAATTCGCGATTCGAACCGCTTCTGGGCAATCATAACTGCAATCTCCTGCTGCACATCAAGCTTCTCCCCGATTGTCTGCGAAGTCCGGCGAATGACTTCCACCAGATCGCCGCCGGACCGTTTACAGGTGACAAACACATCCACGAACTGTGCAATATCATCCATGTTTGCCCGATCGCTGAAATCGATAAGCGCATGCTCCAAAGGCTCTCCATATGCCATTCGAGAACGAATAATTTCGAATTCCGTAATAATCTCTGTCGTCGGATCTGGGTACAGCAGTCTAAGATCATCTATCGATGTCACAACCGCATTTTCTACCGAGCGGCCAGCAGCCAAAGATGATGTGATGGAATACAGCGCTTCCTTGAACTGCAGCGTTAATCTCATCCGCCTTCTTGAGAGAAGCGACTTGCGATGCAACCGTGGAGCGAGAGCGCCCGCCATAGCAAGTATGAGCGCAACAGGAACGGATCGATAGAACAGATAGGCTGCAATGAAGACGATCCCGCAGCCTGCTGCTGCTGCCAGCATAAATTGATTCCTGCTGAGCTGATAGACCGTATATTGCGGCAACTGCGCCGTTCGCTGTCCTTTGCTTCCCTCGTTCTGACTTGACTCCGGCCAGCCAAGCCATTTCAACCATCCGCCAGCTCCCCGATTTTTCACCTTCCTCTGTATCTTCATGCCCCCTCCACCTCTGGAAATCGTATTCCCGCCATTTGCAATTTCCAGGTATGCTGCAGCAAGCGGCCTGTCGGCTTCAGACTTCCAATAACTCGACCATCGCGCTCGCCCTCTTCTTCAAACCGGTATAGGGATTCAAGTACAACCTCTCCATTCTTCACACCAGCAATCTCGCAAATTTCCGTTACCCGCCTGGAACGGTCTCGCAGTCGTGACAAATGAACGATAATATCAATTGCCGACCCAATCTGCTGTCGAATAACCGCTATCGGCAGCTCCGCCCCGCTTAGCACCATCGTCTCCAGCCGTGCCATCATATCCCGAGCACTATTGGCGTGGCCGGTGGACAAGCTTCCATCATGCCCAGTGTTCATCGCCTGCAGCATATCGATCGCTTCGCCCCCGCGCACCTCGCCAACGACAATTCGGCTCGGACGCATCCGCAATGATGCGCGAATGAGCTCCCTAATTGAAATTTCTCCCCTTCCCTCCGTATTGGCGTTTCTAGTTTCCAAACTTACCAGATTGGGTACTGTGCGAATCTGCAGCTCGGCAGAGTCTTCAATGGTTACAAGCCGCTCATCCTCAGGAATGAACTGGGACAATGCGTTCAGAAAGGTCGTCTTCCCTGATCCAGTACCGCCGCTAATAAAGATGTTGTATTTGGCGACAACAAGCTGCCTCAGCCACTTGGCTGCTTCTTCTGTCAGTGCCCCCAATCGGACCAGGTCCTCCATTTGCATCGGACTCTCTGGAAATTTACGAATGGTCATCGTGGGGCCTTTGAGCGCTATAGGCGGCAGCACAATATGCACCCTTGAGCCATCCTTTAATCTCGCATCAACAATTGGCGCAGACTCATTAACGACACGATTGACGCCCGCGACAACCATCTGAATCAAATCCTCCAGACGTTCACGGCTCTCGAATGCAAGCGATGAACGACTCATTTGTCCCGCCCGTTCAATGAACAGCTCCTCATGGCTATTGATCATAATTTCAGTCACTGCAGAATCTTCCATTAACGGCTGCAGCAAATCCAATCCCCGAAAGGAGTGGAATAAACGACGCACAAGCAGCAGCTTGTCTCCTGCGGACATCGGATTGTCCCTGCACCATAGAAACACGGTTCTCTCAATCCGCTCTATGAATTGCTCATCCGACATTGCATTGTCCAGATCCAGTTCTGCGCGAATTTGTGCTTTGAGCCGCAGTACAGTCTCCTCACCCATCTCCCCTTCCCCCCTCGGCTATGACCAATCGATCCAGCAGTGCTTCCACCGCGCCACGAAATGCGGGTGATACAACCCCATCAGTGCCTGCCAATCCCTCAGCCAGCTCCGCTACTGCAGGAATGACGCCATCAAGCCGCATAGGGAAGGGATCATTAGCAGTAGCAGTGCTGTCAATTGATGCCGCCCGCATCTGGACGAAACGGAACTTGCGCTTCAGTTCCTGGAACAAACGGCCCCACTTTTGTTCCAAATAACGCAGCGCTAGCTCTGTTTTCCTCTGTACAACGACATCCTTGCTTACCAGCCAGACCAGATGGGTGCAGTACTGGAACACCGCTCGATGAAGCGGGTCCACCCTGCTGTCCAAATCAACAACCACGACATCATATTCGCCACATTCCGCAATGGTTGAGAGAAGCAACCCTCCCTGCTCCATGTTGAGAGACAAGCGTTCATCTGCATTGGAGCATGGCGCAAAATAATCAAACTTCATCACAGCATGCCGTTTGCGAAGCTCCGTTAATCGCAATGAGGCTCGATCAGGCTGAGCCTGCAAAGTATAGAGCATCTGCGCAAAATCCTCCTCTCCCTCATCTCCAAGCCAAAGTGAAGCTGCATTCCATTGCTCCAGATTCAGATAAAAAACCCGCGACCCCCTAACTCCAGCTTGTTGAGCAATCTGACGCGCAACAGCGGTCTTGCCAATTCCTCCGCTTGCGGAGTAGACAGCAACCACAGCTGCGGCAGCCGAAGGCCGTCCGTCTCCGCCATTATGCTCCCCGTACGAAGCTTGCGCTGCAGAAAGAGCACCGATTAGCTGTGGGATGGGCTGATACTGCAGCACTTCCTTGTGACCCGGACATTGTCCATGACGGGTGACAAGCACTGCGATTGGAGCCCCCTCCATTTCAGCGCCCAGCTCTCCAAGAAAGGGAGGCTGAACCGCAATAAGGTCCATGCTATAACCGGCGTCAATATAATTGCGAAACGCCGACAGATTAGTAAAAGCAGTCAACTGCCAGCTTTCACCTAATGAAGAATGCCGGATATATGCCGCTAGTCGCTCAACATATTCGGGCTCTTTAACAGCTAGAATCAAATGCTGTTTACTCATCGTGGTTCACCTGCTCCTTTTCCAAAAACGAGAGAATAAAAACACAAAAAAGCACCATAAATGTCGCAGTCATGACTGCTAATTTACGGTGCTTCCGTATTCGTTCGATTTGATTGACCATAATTTACCACAGGTGCAGATCAGCAGTCAACACAAAATTTCCGAAGTGTTTATTAGGACGTTCAGATTGCGTGTGCTTGAAGCGCTATATTGAGCGGCGTTGGTGGTCTATTTGGAAATTATTATTTGATTAGAGAGTGTTTATCAAGTAACCTGTTAGACAGGTGCAACTTACGATAAGTACTGAAGCTTATTACCCGAGATTATCAAATTCACTGCGAGATGTAGGATTGGCTAGCATCAATGTAAGGAAACGGAGTGTTAATTATGCGACTGTCTGTGCCCATCATTATTTTGATCACCATCCTGCTGTCAAGCTGCTCAAATACGAATACCTCCCTCGATAACAAACCTTACACAGAGTTTGTAGTAGTCGAGCATAATAACAACCATCTCCAGGCGGCAGAACTATTCCCGGAAGCATCCTACACATTAAAATCCGATTGGGATCAATTGTCTGAGAATCTGGAAATAACTCGTGCAAGAAAGGGAAAGAATAATTTCATCATCACAGACAACAATGAGATTAGAAGCGTCGACAGCGATGAATGGACCACGGAGCAGCAATATACTTCCTTGACATTGTACCTATTCGAGGGAACAAAGGCTGACGAACGCTATGAGGAATCCAAATTCATCATCGGCTCCTTTGAATGGGATGGGCCTCCCTTGCCAAACACGGAGGATCTGTTAGCTGGCATAGCAATCGCTTATAGCGGCAGCTATGCCTTGGAGCCCCATTCTGCTGCGACGGTACACTATGGTGATCGATCGGAGAACCTCAACTATACTGCTGTTGGTTCAGGCTTGGCTTGGGAGTTCAGTGCTCTATCCACTAGCGGGACCTTTGCTCTACATGCAATACAATCTGTTGCTTTGCCGGATAAGGGAAGCTCTCTAATTCAATATGATCTTGTTAAGAGCAACAATAGCTACAGATCCATCGGGTATGACATTAACGCCCCGCTCCACATTGCAACGAATCACCCAAACATACTGCTCCAGATGAAAAACGGGCCCTTTGATCCAGTATAAAAAAAGCAGTTGCTAAATAAATTAATTGTAACTATAATAAAGTTAGTTGTTAATGATTATCAAGCAGCTTCCCCATAACTCACTATATAAAAGGAGAGAATAATAATGAACCAGACTAACCTTTCTACCGCCCTGTCAGCCGAAGAGGTCATTCGGGCGCGCCATTCTGTACGTCAATACAACCGCAATGTTACTATTCCAGATCAAACTTTGAATGAAATATTGGAATTGGCCGCAGCAGCGCCTTCCTCATGGAACTTGCAGCAATGGCGTTTTCTCGTCATCCGCGATCAAGCGCAGAAGGATCTTGTGACGAAGATTTCCTATGGTCAGCAGCAAGTATCGGATGCTTCAGTCACTGTCGTCGTTCTGGGTGATTTAGAAGCGCATATTACTGCACAAGAAATATATGGCGAGAAGCTCGCAGCAGGACAGATTACGCAGGAAATTCATGATAATATGGTCAATCAAGTGGCTGGCGCGTATCAAAATCCGCAAGTAGCACGAGATGAAGCGAACAAAAATGCCGGTCTTGCTTCCATGCAGCTAATGCTTGCGGCTAAAGCAAAAGGCTACGATACAGTACCGATGGGCGGCTTTGATTCCGCGAAGTTAGTTGAAGCCTTAAAAATTCCTGCTCGCTTCATTCCAGTTATGCTCCTGCCAATTGGCGAAGCTGCAACACCTGCTCGTGCAACTGATCGTTTGCCGCTAGACAAACTCGTCATCAACGAAACATTCTAATATCATACATCATAGTGAAGCTGTCCCACGCGAGTAGATGACTACTGCCGGGACAGCTTTGCTGTTTAAGGGGATTATAATCGCTGACTTCCTGCAAAAAGGTCGATAATCTTGTTTACCGCAGACATTACTGCGCGCATACCGTCATATTCGCCCTTCAATGCGTCGTATTCAGCGCAGCTCCATCGCCTGTCATTCTGTACATTGTTTCGAGGGCAGGTGCTCCATCAAAGAAAAGCGCTATTTCTCGCTGTGCGCTCTCGGGCGAATCTGATCCGTGAACAATGTTGCTGGCAATATCGAGTGCAAAATCGGCACGGATGGTCCCCGGCGATGCTTGTACAGGATTCGTCGCGCCAATGATCGCTCTCGTATTCGCAACCGCATTCTGACCTTCCCACACCATCGCACATACTTGCCCCGAGGTTAGAAAATCGACCAGTTCGCCAAAAAATGGACGATCCTGGTGCTCTCCATAATGACGCTCTGCAAGCGCGCGATCAATCCTCATCAGCTTCATCGCTGCAAGATGAAACCCCTTCTGTTCAAACCGGGTAATAATGGGACCAATGAGACCACGCTTTACCCCATCCGGCTTGATCATCACAAATGTCCGTTCCATGCCCATTCTCCTTCCAACTGACTGGCTCCAATAGACAAACAGCGCAGTCGTTAAGCTGCGCTGTTTGTCCTCACCCTTTAATATTCCATTATTCGCCACATGTATACAGTCTGCAGAAGATCAATCTCAAAGCACAAGCATATCCGTTTTTGGACCGTTCTGATCCGTTATTGATCAGTCGTGAGCGCAAGGAAGTCGTCCACATCTGCTTTCGTCAACGCCACTGCACCGCGCCAGAACTCAAGCTCATCCAGACGCACGCCAAGATGCTTGCTCGCCAGCTCTTCGACTGTCATCCGGCCCGTATCCCGCAGAAGCGCCACATAACGCTCTGCGAACGCTGCCCCTTCCTGCTGCGCCACAGCGTAAATTCCGCTGCTGAACAAATAACCGAACGTGTAAGGGAAATTGTAGAACGGCACATCCGTTAAGTAAAAATGCAGCTTGGATGCCCAAAAATGCGGATGCAGTTCATTAAGCGCCCCGCAGAAGGCTTCCTGCTGCGCCTCTTCCATGAGTTTGCTCAGCTCCGCATGGCTTACCATCCCTTGGCGACGCAGCTCGTAGAAACGCGTTTCAAACAGAAACCGGGCATGAATATTCATAAAAAAAGCGACTGATCGCTGAATTTTATCATCCAGCAGCGCCAGCTTCTCATTCTCGTCAACGGCTGCTTGAAGCGCCGAATCGGAAACAATGAGCTCCGCGAAGGTCGATGCCGTCTCAGCGACATTCATAGCATACTCTTGCGCAAGCGGCGGCAGATCATTCATGACATGCTGATGATAAGCGTGCCCCAGCTCATGCGCCAATGTCGAGATGTTCGAGGCGGTCCCCGAATAGGTCATGAAAATACGTGTTTGACCGCTCTTAGGGAACGCCGTGCAGAAACCGCCAGGACGTTTGCCCGCGCGATCCTCTACTTCAATCCAGCCATCGCGGAACGCCATTGCCGAGAAATCCGACAGATCAGGGCTGAACTCACGGAATCGGTCAAGAATGAAGGATGCCGCTTCATCATATGGAACTGTTCGGCTTGCAGAGCCGAGCGGTGCCTCCACATCATGCCAATCCAGCTTCGCAACGCCAAGCAGCTTCGCCTTCCGCTCCATATAGCGGACCAGCTCAGACTTCGCTTCATTGACTGCTGTCCACATCGCTTGAAGCGTCGCTTCGCTCATTCGGTTCATAGCAAGCGGCTCCTTCAGAACAGAGCTCCAACCCCGTCGGTCATACAGCTTTAAGCGGAAGCCTGCCAGACGGTTCAAAGCCTCGCCGCACAGCTCAGACTGCTCTCCCCATTCTCGCTCCCACTCCTTGAAGGAGGCTTCTCTCACGCTCCTGTCGCCACTGGAAAGCCGGTTGTGCATTTGTCCTGCAGACAGTGACTTTATCGTGCCGTCAGTGTCAGCAGCCTCGAATCTGGCGCGAGAAACGATCGTATTGTAGAAGTCTCCCCAGCCATGATAACCATCGACCGCTAATTCGCCAGCAAGCGCTTCAAGCGCGGGCGTCAGCTTCTCTTTGGCTGCGTCCCTCCGTTCATTGAGTGAAAAAGCTAGAGAAGCAGCCTCATCCCCCTTCAGCCAGTGCTGCCACTCCTCGTCATCGGTTAACCGGAGCTGCTCGTCATAGCTTGTCAGCACCCCGTTAAACTTAGCCGCCAACGTCTTCACCTTGTCGTTTAAGCCCATCGCTGCCGTATCCTTCACCTGCTGCGCAAGCAAGCACGAGACGAACGATTCCGACTGCCGCAGCCGCAGCAGAATAGATTGCACAGCGGATGTCCATTCCGACAGCTTATCCCGTTTATTGATCCCCTCTGACGGCGAATCTGCCCATGCGGTCAGATCGGCTGAGAGCTTCTTAATGTCGGCCTCCAGCGCATTCAATTCGTTCCCGAACGAGGATGAGCCAGAGCCTCCCTCATAAAACACATCCAAATCCCACTTCATTGGATACAATTGCTCCATTTATTCTGCTCCTCCTTACTGTCATGCGGTATTGAGCCGCGTTCTTGACCTATACCATCACCATGCACCGCTCTCAGCGCGCGGTGGGGCGGTACGGGTGTCACCACTATTATTGACCGCTTCGCGTTGCAGTTTTTCCATACACGGTGTATAACTTATATTATATCGAATGGGCCGCACTAATTTCCAATATTCAGCGAACATGATCGGCAGCACCAGATGCGCCGTTCCAAGAAGGAGAGATTACTATGTCCAAACCGTTGCAGATTTCAGCGGAAACAGCACTCAAGCTATCCAAAGAGATGAATGTGCCACTTGAGCACCTGATGCATATGCCCAAACATATTTTGCTGCAGAAGCTTGCTGAGCTGGCCAAGTCGACCGCTTCCTCACAAGATGCTGCGGCAGCCAGCCCCGAGAGCAGCTCCGACGGCAAAGGAGCCTCACAATCGTGATCCCTTTCGAACGCGCGTGGCCTTACGATATTATTATGAAGGACATCTATGTCCAATCCTGTCCCTTCTGCCAGCAGGATAATGTCCTGCTTCCGCTTCGCCCTCGCGAGCTGGAGGATATTAGGAGCGGCAAGAAACGTCTGCTTGTATTCCCATGCTGTCACAGTCGAGTAACAATCCTTGATGCCGATCCCGACTATCTGCTGACCGATACGATACTGCGCCAAGCATAAAGAAGCCGATCCGCGATTGCTCGCCCGATCGGCTTCTTGTCTTCCCATTAAGCATTTAGTGTCGCCTGTCCATCCTCTGAACCTGTTGATTCCTCTTTATCAGCTTGCTCTTGGCGCAGCAGCTGCCATTGCTCGCGGCAGGCGCGGATCATGGATGCATCCACAATCTTCTTGTCATTAACAACTCGCGAGAACCAGCGCACAGCCTCATGCTTGTCTCCAAGGCGACGATGCAATTCCCCGATAAGGAACATCAGCTTCGCATTGTTAAGTGTTACACCTTCCGTCTCATATACGCGGATATAAGCCTCTAGCGCAAAGCGCAGGAAACGATCCTCCTGCTCCCGCTGCTCCATATACCTGTACAGCCACGCAATATGATGCAGTATTCCAGCGACCACTCGATCCTTGCCGCCTATCACCTGCATGCACAGCAGTACAAGCTTATAGCATTCCATTGCCTGGTCTATCGTACGCTTGCCGCCGTAATCCCGCATCGCCCAATGAACGCCAATCCGGTCATAATACTGCTGTTTCTGCCGATCATTCAGCACATCTATTCCATTCTCTGTTGTAGCAAAACCACATTTCGGACAAACACGAACAACATAATAATCCGGATTAATGTCGTTCTTGTAATAAGAGCAGAAATCGCTGTCCCGTGACGCGGCTTTCTTGAAGCTCGGTCTAACCCGCGATGACTGGAATGGACTGTCACAGCAAATGCATGTAATAGTTGTCGAGTACAGCGGCTCCATAGTTCACATCTCCCGTTCGTTCGTATTAATAAAGTGGTGAGCCGGTCCAGATAATCGTTCAATCACAATTGTCTTCAAATCCTCTGGCATGCCAATCTCGGTCAACGCTTCCCGCATACATGACAGCCACGCCTCCGCACGCTCCGGCGTAATTGGAAAGGGCATATGGCGGGCACGCATCATCGGGTGTCCATAGGCATCCGAATAAAGAGACGGCCCTCCGAAAAATTGCGTTAAAAACATATGCTGCTTGTCCATCACTGGATTAATATCCTCGGGGAAAAGCGGGGCGAGGAGTGGATGAGCCTGTACATTGGGATAAAAGGCCTCCACGATTCGTCTTACTCCTGCATCTTCTCCAACCGCTTCATAAATCGTTCTATAGTTATTCATCGTCTATTCCAACTCCAATTTGTAGTTCTTTTGAATTATATCACAAATATTCTCCTCTATTGTGCATGTACGCCAAAGAGACAAAAAAAATGCCCTCAAGAAGGGCATTTAGGTCATTGAATAGTACGAATAAACAATTCGTCAGCTTTCGTAATCCTCTTCACCTGGAGCCAATAATGACTCCCGGATAACATAGACAAAGGCGCAAACGAGGATGCCAGCAATTATACTCATAAGTCATCACCCCAAGCGTTCGATGTACTGCCATTGTATCATAAATATGTCGAAAAAAATACAATGTTTTGCAAGCGTTTTCGAAATTATTTTCCGCCCCAACAGAAGCTCTAAGTGATGTTTGTCCAATGCTTCACATATACAATAATAACCGAGCTAATACGGATTGGA
This sequence comes from Paenibacillus plantiphilus, assembly GCF_927798095.1. Lineage (GTDB taxonomy): Bacteria > Bacillota > Bacilli > Paenibacillales > Paenibacillaceae > Paenibacillus_Z > Paenibacillus_Z plantiphilus. The sequence continues at coordinate 277,476 of NZ_CAKMMF010000001.1, forward strand.
GTGGGACTTTGTGCACATACTGCACTTTCTGTTTCGACCGGCAGTTATACCCGCCTGGTCCGCTGTGCTTATTGCCCTGCTGCTCGCAATCTTCCCTGCTGCAGCGCTTGATTCGGCAGTCCGCGGTTTATCTATATGGTGGCAGGTTCTGTTTCCTGCACTTTTCCCCTTCTTTGTCATATCCGAGCTGCTTCTCGGATTCGGAATCGTCCATTTCTTCGGCACTATGCTGGATCCGTTTATGCGTCCTCTATTCCGTCTGCCTGGCATTGGCGGCTTCGTTGTTACAATGGGATTCGCGTCAGGGTATCCTGTTGGCGCCAGATTAACGTCCCAGCTATGGGAACAGCGGCTCATAACAAGAGCCGAGGGCGAACGGCTCGTTGCATTCACTACCTCATCTGATCCCATCTTTCTCATTGGGGCCGTGGCCGTCGGTTTCTTCCACAACGCTGCGCTTGCTCCCATTCTAGCGGCGGCTCATTATGGCGGGGCGATGATGATCGGTTTTATGATGCGGTATCATGACCGTCATTCGCGTGGATCAACGGATGCAGAAGCATGGCGTCCGCCATCTGACAGAGGCAGCAGCTTACGCTCTAACAGACGCAAAAGCCCGCGGCTCATCGAAGCTGTCAAAGCTATGCACCAGGCCAGGCTTCTCGATGGAAGACCACTGGGCACACTGTTTCAGGATGCGATTCAAGCCTCCCTTCGGCTCATGATCGTTGTTGGCGGTTTAGTTGTATTCTTCTCCGTCTTAATGGAGCTGCTGACACAGGCAGGGACGATTAGCGCTTTATCAGCCGGAATTGGAACGGTTATGACTTTGCTTGGGCTCCCTGCCTCATTATCGAATGCGGTGGTGAACGGCTTGTTTGAGGTAACGCTAGGCGCGAAGGCTGCAGGAGCAGCTATAGGAAGCGGACTTATGCATCAGACCGCAATTGCCGCCTTCATCCTGTCCTGGGGCGGATTATCCGTTCACGCCCAAATTGCAAGCCTGCTCAGCCGCACCGATCTGAGATACCGGCCCTTTCTGATTGCCAGGTTCATCCATGGCTGTATAGCCAGTGCGCTCGTCTACCTGCTCTGGAGATTATTAGGACCTGTAGGATAACATTGTATTCGGGGGAGATTTCCGATAGAATCGAAGTATCATCCGTTCGGAAGGAGCTTGTTTCATTGAACTATGTCATAGTGGACAGGGGAGATCAACTGTCTAAGGAACTGGCGGAGCGATTCCATACCCTTGCAGCGGAGTTGGGGCTGAAGCGAAATGATGATCAGCCGGAAATGGTTATTTCAATCGGTGGAGACGGGACGCTTCTGCAAGCCTTTCATTCTCATATTGACCGGATCGCTGACGTTGCGTTCATTGGCGTCCATACGGGGCATCTCGGTTTTTTCGCTGACTGGCAGGCCGATGAGCTAGAGCAGTTGGTTCGCATGATGGCTGACAACGAGCCCCGGATCGTTCGTTATCCGCTTGCGCAAATCGATTTGGTTACAGACGAGGGCACATCCTCGCATGTCGCATTGAACGAATTTACGATCAAGGGCGTCGATGGCACACTAGTCGCTCAAATTGATATTAATGACGAGCTGTTCGAGATGTTTCGCGGTGACGGAATCGTCGTCTCTACTCCATCCGGAAGCACGGCATACAATAAAAGTCTAGGCGGGGCTGTTATTCATCCATCGATTGAATCGCTGCAGCTTGCCGAGATCGCATCCATCAACAATCGGGTTTTCCGAACGCTCGGCTCCTCTGTTCTACTGCCGCAGCACCATCATTGCGATATTATTTCACGCAAGGAGCAGCGGCTGCAGCTCGCTTTCGACCATCTCAACATGACGCGCAGCGATATACGTTCCATTCGCTGCAGTGTTGCAGACCACAAAGTAAGCTTTGCCCGATACAGGCCGTTTCCTTTCTGGAATCGGGTTCGCGAGGCCTTTCTTGGCTACGATGTGAAATAGAAATAACGAATAACTCCAAACAGAAGAAACCTCCAAGACCGCCCTTCAGTGGTTTTGGAGGTTTTCTGCTTAAAAGCCGCATGATGCAGCTATTCCTTGTCCTGTGGCTGAGCAGGCGACTGGGCTGGTGTCTCCGCAGCCGCTGCAACCGGTGCTGCCTTCGAAGCTGCTGAGAAGTGCCGTTTGCCCGGACGTTCACGATCATTGCTGCGACGTGGACGCTCCTGATTGCTGCCTGCGGCAGCTCCCTGCCCATTGCTGCTGCGATCCCGTTTATCCCGATCCTTAGCGAAGGGCTTGCGTCCTTCCTTGGACTGTTCCTTATCGCTATCCTTCTGATTATCCTTATTCCGCTGATGGCGCTCACGGCGCGGATCACGTTGATGACGCGGCAGCACGCGAGCTGGCTGCTCCTGCCCTTCCTCGGATGCCGCTGTAAGCGAAGCTGCTTCTCCCTCTTCACTGCTCTCCTTACGTTCTGGAGAGCCGTAATCCTCGTCATCGCGTCCAGCCTCGCCTTCATTGCCTTCCCGTTTCATATCCGGATGCTTCTGAAGGACAAAATATGCACAGCCAAAGTTGCAATACTCGTTAATATAATCAACAATAGACGAAAACATGCTGTCACGGGTTACCTTCGGATGATTATCACGGAAGAAGCCTTTTAGACGCAGCTGGCTGTAGCCCCAATCTCCGATAACATAATCATAGCGCTCCAGCACATCGCTGTACCGCTCCCGAAACGACTCCGGATTCCAGGCATTTTTGTGTTCGTATATTAATTCATAGGTTCTGCCGCTAATATGGATCAAAGCTGCTCCCCACTCCTTCTCACAAGGTTGCCGTCTTCGCCTCTGAAGCGGACTTCACCTGCTCATGCGCATGATAAGAGCTGCGAACAAGCGGTGCGGATTCAACATGGCTGAACCCGCGTTTCAGCCCCTCTTCCTTGAGCTTCGCGAATTCATCCGGATGAACATAGCGCTCAACAGCCAGATGATTCGGCGACGGTTGCAAATATTGGCCTAGCGTCAAAATATTACAATCTACTGCCCGCAAATCATCCATCGCCTGCAATATTTCATCCCATTCTTCGCCAACTCCGAGCATAATGCTCGATTTCGTCGGAATGTCTGGCTGCATTTCTTTAGCCCGCTTCAGCAATTCCAAAGAACGAGGATATTTCGCTTTCGCCCGGACGCGATCAGACAGCCTTTCAACCGTCTCAATATTATGATTCAAAATATCCGGCTTCACATTCATGACCGTCTGGAGCGCGTCCCGATTGCCCAAGAAATCCGGAATAAGCACCTCTACGCTGCAGAAGGGCAGCTTCTTCCGAATCGCTTTGACTGTCTCGGCGAAAATCATCGCGCCCCCATCGGCCAAATCATCGCGTGCAACCGAAGTGACTACGCAATGCTTTAGTCCCATCTGCTCCGCAGCTTCAGCCACCCGCTCCGGCTCTTGCAGATCCAGCTCTGTCGGCATGCCGGTGTTTACTGCGCAGAATCTGCAAGCCCGCGTGCATATATCGCCTAATATCATAAAGGTTGCGGTACGATTCGCCCAGCATTCATAAATGTTCGGACAGCGTGCTTCTTCACAAACGGTGTGCAGTGTCTTGGAACGCATCATATCTTTCAGCTCGGCATAGTTGCCGCCTGTCGTTAATTTTATTCTAAGCCAGTCCGGCTTGCGTTCAGGAAGCTTCTTCGTCTTCATGAGCCATACCTGCTTTCTGTAGTCTCAGTCTCCTGCATCTTATTATATCACGTTTCGGATAAAAAGATCACTTTCGTTTGGCTCCGCACACATTCGTATTCGATGGTTATTTGGTTGATTCCTACCATTATTATCAGTTCGATATTCGTTGGACTTCTCTTGTATTCACTGAAAATGTGATTTTTAAGTGATTTTATTTTTTTCAAAATCACAAGCGTTTGAGAATTTGTTGAAACTTGTGGGGATTTGTAGAAGTATATAGTAGAATCACAATTAGATTAACTAGAGGGGGAATAATAGTGATTAAGCGGTTTAGTATCGTGATTAGTTTGTTAGCTATAATAATGCTTGTTTCAGCTTGCGGTGTCAATCAGGAGAAGACGAATGGAGGAGAAGATGTGAAAATCGAAAAGCTGGACAAGGCAGCTGTCGAGGCCTATAGTAAAAACCTAAAAGGAAATACGTTCATCAAGGAAAGATTAATTGAGGATAATTCAATAACAATCTCCTACTTCGGTGATTTCGATTCGTATAAAAAGGAAAATCCTAAATCGAATATTGATGAAGCCAGATATTCTACATACTTTGACACTGGTGATGCTATTAACAAGATTCTAATGGAAGAATCTACTCGCCTATTCAAAGAATTTGAAGGAATGAATCAAGTGAAAATATCAATCCCTTTTGAAGGAAAAACTTATAGTATCGACATTGACCGCACAACTGCTGAAGAATATTTCAAAGTTGACTTCAAAGAGATTGGCTCCGATGATTCAAACGAAAAATGGCGGACCGAAGTTTCTAACAAGTATTTCACTAAAGATTATAGAGCTGACTTTGTAACAAAGTTTGTTACTATTAAATAACGCAAAGAAGCCCCCGACCGCATAGGCCGAGGGCTTCTTTTTATTGTTTAGGTTGTCCGCTTGCTTCGCGCAACACGTTTGCAAGGCGGTTTGCTTCTTGCATTCCTGCGGCATCGCCTTTCTTCTTGGCATCCGCCCAGTCCGGCTGCAGGAACCTCTTGATTATCAAATTCGCATCCGCTGCTTTCATTTCGCACTCATCCTCCTTTGCTGGAGCTGCCGGACGTTTTCCAGCAGCGTAATCATTGATCGTGAGCCCGAACGTCATCTGCAAGTGGGGGTTGTCCTTAAAATGAGGCCAATCCCCGCCCCATTCAAAGCCGAGCTTCTTGGCTTCATCGACGACTTCCATCCAGTCCTTCAGTTTATTCCCGTTGCCGTCCCGCGTCATATCCCATGAGCAGGTGCGGCCATCGGGCAGAAGCAGCGCGAAATCAATCGCCACGCCGTAGTTATGGAAGCTCTTGCCGCCCCTCGCATTTGTGACAATGGGACCGGGTTTCGTTCGCCCTTGAGCAAAAAGCTCGTTCTGATATTCGATTGTGCGGAGTCCTTGTGTGATGATGATCGGCACGCCGCGTGCATAAGTCCGTTCGATCAGTTTGACGGCTGCAGCGTGGACTGCGGGTAGCAGCCCCTCCAGCCGTTTGGCTGATTTACTTTTTACTTGGTCCAGCGTCAGCATGCTTACCGTCTCCCTTCTCGTTGAGCTGCGTGAGAAAATCGGTCATTGCACGCGGCATTGGTGTGCCGATCGTGCCCAGGTTCTCAATGACTGACAGCCCTTCGCGCCCGACATAGAAATAAATCGCGGCTGTACGAAATATTGGAGCGCCTGGTTGAATCCAGTCATCCAACAGAGCCGCAAGGCCGATTACAAAAAGAACGGTAATTTTGCGGATACCTCCCCAAAACATTGTGTCACTATTCACTTTGCGCTGTTTGATTGCGCCTAGCAGACCTGTGATATAATCAGCAACCATGAGTGCAAGCAACACCTTTAAAGCCGTGTCCCATCCGCCCAATAGGTCAGACAGAATAATACCCGCTGCAGCAACCGTACCTCCCAATGCAGCCTCTTTGCCGTTCGTGCCGATTGCTGCTGTCGCCAGATTAATTCCGTATTCCTTCAAATGATTTATCAAGTTGACCCCTCCAATAGAAAAGAGCCCCGCGCTATGCGGAGCCCTCTTGATTGTTATCTATTAACGCTTGTACTGCGGCCCTGTCCCGATCCGGCACATCGTCGATTGTCTTAATGCCGAGTTGGATCAATCTAAAGTAGATTGCAGCCATTAGGCCTCGCCCCCTGATTGCAGGGTTATTAGCTGTTCATAAATGTCTGCCATAGCAGTCATAAGAGAGACGTTATCGGCCTCCAGTTGCTCAATGCGCTGCTGCTCCGGCGACTTAATCGCTGGCCGAGCTGCCCATTCCTCTTCAAGTTCCTGCTGAGATCGTTCAACAATCTCTCCTGCTACAAGCTTATAGAGATATTGCCCGCGAACACTGGTTATTGTCGGGTTAAAGTGTCTCCCCCCGTCTGTGACATAGTGGTCCGCTTCCTCCGGTTGCTGGAACGCATCCGAGAATGCAAGGATTACAATGCCATCTTCATCTAACCGGTAATAGTGTTTGTGTTCCATGTCGCCCCTCCTATCCTTATAGCTCTGCGTCCGCTGTCCACTGATACTCATAGATATCGTTTAGCGCCCATTCGCGAGTCGAAAACGAAAGAAATCCTGTCTCCGAGACATTAGTTGCACTTTGCGCGATATTGGTAGAACCTCCAAGCCGCCAGAACCCCCATTCGCCTGTAGTTGAGTATACACCAACTGTAGGAGACACGCGTTTTGGTACCTTAAAATGGATAGTGGACTCCATAGTATAATTTCCAGCCCCTTGAACTCGGCTTCCTTCTCTTCCCATGTTTGTCGACCAACCCGGTACAACTCCATAATTGTAGGACTTTTCATAGTATCGTTGACACAGTGCCAACTCTTCCGCAAAACTTTTGGGTTGGAACGGCAATGCAGCGGCCCCTTCGTTTAACACAACCTGTGCAATGTCGATATTCCCCGTCGTCCAAGAGCCAACCTGGCCAGACGGAATAGTTTCCCCGGCTAAATCGTCCTGTTTGTACGGAATGATTTTAATAGCTAAATGATTATGCTCTCCTACCGTTTTGCCACTTATCGATGGAAAACTAAACGTTAAAGAGAAAAGCTGCCATGAAGTAGTTAGATTTATGACTTGTCCGACCGTAACTCCCGCGCTCCCCTCTATACCAAAATCTTGACCCGCTGTCACAGCGATGGAACGATTTGTACTAGCTTTTGCCCAAAACGATAAAGTGGCACTTTTACCGGAAAAGAGATGAACACCTTCGATCCTTTGTATGTGGCGAATAACCGCCGAACTTGCCCCCAACGCAGGTAATGAATTTATAGCGATACGACAATGGTATTTTGGGTAGTTTGGTACTATCGTTTGTCCCAAGCTAAATGCTTGTTGAGATACAGTTACAGAGGCACTACTTGTGGTGTTTGTAAATGCTTGAGTCCACCAACGATCAAGCGCATAGCCGTAATTGTTCCCCGACCCGCCTGTTGCCGGGAGAGTCAAACTGCCTAACACTCCGATTCGTTGGGATATATCGAAACCACCATTAATAATTGAATTGCGCAGCACTCCGTATGTTACAGCATTATCTACCGTATCCTTACGCGCTACATCATCCGCTGCAACTGGAGCCCCCACTTTAAACCGACTGTTGTTATCTCTGATCGGTATGCGGTTTGCTGTTGCTGCTGACGTAGCCCCGTGAACTGATGTTGCAATTGCATGCATGTCTACCTTGGTTTGAGCTCCTGCCGGTGTTTCTGCTCCGATCTGTGCGGCTGTAACATCATGCGGATTGTCTGAAGCGTTGATGTGGGCGAGTAAGGCGGATTCGAGAGCCGTTAATTCTGTTCCCTCCGCTGCCTTCTGCTGCAACTCTAGCAAGGTGAGGTAGACTTGGTTCATTTGCCAGTTCCAGTAGTCTGCTGGCGGACGCTCGTTCGGGAGCCACCCTTCTGATTTCTTGCTTTCCGGCGGTTCAACTCCCGGCGCTAACCATTTAGGCGGTTGTTCTTCAAAAGCCATGTCCATGATTCCCTTCTATATTATATTGGAAGATCCGTATCCTCTCCCGGCTGCAACACAGCTCCTAGTCGCCCGCCGGTATTCTGCAAGATGTCGGCAAACCCGCTATCTGGATCAGATTCATCTCCAATTGCTCCGAACGCAAACGTTCCTGCCAACTCAACAGCGTCAACTCGCACCCCAGCCGCTACCGTACGTTGAATGATACGTGCAAACTGTTGCAGGCTTATTCCGGATGCGTTGACCCTGTCTAATGGTAGGCGCATGAGAGACAAGGTCGCAGGCTCCGGGTCAATTGGATCGTTAAACTTCTCGCGAATCTCGATTTCATTCAGCGGCGCTGAAACTGCGACCGCGATAACTCGGATGACCGTGTTAATGTCACCTTTGGACAAATTCCTAGCAATCTTGCTCTTGATCAAGATGCGGTATACCTCGTCAGTAGCAGCTCCACGCGGCTGGACGACATTGCGTCCGATTTGATCCAGCGTTGTTCCCTCAGCCTGATCAATATCCTTCCAGAGAGTCATCCGCTGTTGTGTCTCATCCACCTTCGCCATTTCGTCGCGAATGATAGCAAGTAATTTGCTAACGTTGCTATCTGGACGTTTTGCGAAAACATCCATCAACCGCTTGATCATGTTGTCAATCATGGTAACACCTCGATCTGCGCCGCCGAAGTCTGAGCAACCTGATGCTGATCCACTTCAATATTCTGTTGTTCCCAAATAGAACCGTCGTCCGTTGATAACTCTATGGTTGTATCTTCTACGCCAGGAACGCTGAGTACAGCGGCGATCATCCTTGCATAGATTACATCGTCGCCCATCGTCAGACCCGCATATAGTTGTCCGTCGGCATCTTCACCGCCTACATACTTAATCATGGCCGTTTTGATTTTCGCGACCCCATCGGCTGGATAACTGGCATTTTTGGTCACTGTAACTCGTACGGACAGAGTGATCGTTTCAGCATAAGAAAAACGGACCTCGTGGTCGTTACCACTCAGATCCGTCACTATTACCGCTTCGTCACCGAAAGATTCAATGCCAGCCGCTTTTTTCCCGAAGATAGCAGCACCAATATCTGGGGGCTGCCCGCCCAAAACGTAAGCTTCGAATGATTTAGGGGGACGGCCATTAACAACCGCATTAGTTGTATTCTCGATGACGGCAGCCGCCCGGACACTTGGAACGGACAACAGCGCCCCTCGGATACTGTCCACCGTTCCCGCACCGCCAGCAGAAACCGAAAGCTCGAAGCGATCGCGGAACTCTTGATCTGTCTCCTTCTCCCTCCCGCCACCCGTCGAGATGGGATTTGTAACGTCTGTCACATCTGCATTAGGGTTTACAATATCCGTTATCATGTTAGCTGCGAAATTCCCCCGCTGACCGGGTTCCATTGCTGTAATAGTTGCTGTCGCTGTACCTTCGGGCGCAATAACAGCATCAGTATCCGTCTCGAAATAAAAGTCACCCGCTGCGACGACAAATCCCGCCTGCACGATGTAGCCCGGCGATCCCGTCAGCACAACCGAGCCTGTGGCGTATTGCGCCATGATACGTGTAACGCCCACATACGGACCCAGACGGTCTAAGTTGTTACCTTCAGCTGTATTGATATACCCGTTGTTATAGACCGCCTCCGTGTCCTGCCAGAGCCGTGCAAGCGCCCAAGCTACAACCCGCAGCAGAAGACCAAGCGGCGAACGCTCTGAGGTGTTGGTCGTCTCCCCGAATACTTCTTTGGTCTTGGCTTCCATGCTTCCGAAAATATCTTCGAATCTCTGGCGCTTGAATCCAGTACGATCAAGCATCGATCATCACCTCCCCCGTTATCGTGTCGCCGCTAAGCGCTGTCGCAATAAAGGAAATGGACTGCTTGCGTGCTATCCGATCTGCCACAATAGTTATGTCTTCAACGGTAGATATCCAATCGTTCTGGTGCAGAGCTTGTCGGATTTCCTCACGCATCTCTTCTTGACTGAGATCCTTCCCAAAGAACAGTGAAAAATCAATCCCGAAGTCCGGATCAAGCCACCACTCGCCTTTATTGGTCCCGAGCGCGATCCGTACGCTCTGCGCCAACTCCTCGGGACCATCGATCATCTGAAGCTCGCCACCATCGAACACAAGATCACCGTCAATCAACTTTAAAGATTGCATCCAAACACCCCCACGATTACCGCATCATTAAGATTGTGCTGCCGCGCCGTATCCGGGCTTGCAATTTGACCGGCCAAGGTGTTTTTAATCTCTCGGTCCGCGCAAACGACAAGCACAACGTCACCTACATGCAGCGAGGGTTTAAATATCTGTTCCGCTCCGCCATCTACCGAATATCGCTGCCCTAGCGCTGGAACGGACTCTATCGGTGCAGGTTTGTCCGGTCCTGATCGTACAAGTGGCTGAACCGTTGCCAAGCAGCTTGAGGCATCGTAGGACAAAACCCTGCACGGTAGAGCAACGTTAAGAACTCCATATTTCTTGTTCATACCTGCTAGCATTAGGCGGGCCAGCGTGCCTGCAGGATCGGGATTCTTCACAATACCGCCTCCATTTCGGTGATAAAATCTCCGGTCCTGCTGAATTTATGGGATCCACTGCGCACGTAAAGCCGCCCGCTAAATGACCGGCTCTTAAGATCGATGACAGATGCAGTTGTTATCCGGTATTGCAACTGGGAGGTTAATCCGTATCCTTGTGCGCCATCGCTCTCTTGCCACTCTGGGACACCAATCAATCCAGTAGATTCAGATAGCCTAAATAGATCGTCTGCCCCGCTGCGTAGATTGCGGACATACAGTTTGCCTTTGTTGATGTAGACACTTGTTCGGCAATCCTGGGCGACTTTAGCGATGATCTCAGTGACCTCTCCGGAAGCAGTGTAACCGTCCATATACCGATAATCTTGGTATAAGTCAAATTGAGCAATTGGAAGCCCGATTTGCTGTGCCATCTGTTTTATGATTGAACTGGCCAGTGTGCCTTTTGTATAGGCAACATCTTTAAGCACTCGCTTGGATAAATCCTCGGAGTCTAAAACATTGATCGTTGTTACTCGATCAACCCCATCGCGAAGCGTCTGGACAGCAGAAATAAACCCGTGCAGGACCAGACCAACGTCTCCCTTGTACCCCGCATTGACCATGAGAGTTCCCCCTCGTTTGATCTTACTGATCGTCTGAGAAGACAAGTTCCATATTTTGATTTCAGATTCATTTGGCAGCGTGTCATTGTCAAAAGGAACGGTTCCTTCAAGGTTGTAGTTGTCCATATTGAACTTCATTCCTGAGACCATAATTTCGACTACTCGACCAAAATTATTCCGCATCATCTTCCTCCCAAATATACAAAAACACGCTCTTAGATAGCGTGTCCCATGTAACTGCTGAGTATATTCCGGACTCATCCAATGGTATTAAGGTTACACCCGGATAGCGCCGATCCCAAGTATCAATAAACAGCGGCATGCCATACACAAGCTTCTCGCCCACCGCTATAACCTCGCCGTCCCGTTCAAGATCGAGGGTGAAAAAATCATGGTCGGCATTGTAGTGGACCTCGAAAGTAAACATTTCCTCGGCGAGGGAAATATCGAAACGATAGGGGATCAACTCTTTTTCAATGTCGATGTACTCCATTAGTAGAAGCCACCTACCTTATAATTCTTCCATTTGCTGTCCCCGCTTTTAAACGTAACCTTCTGCACTTTCTCTTTTTTCTTCTTTGACTTTCCTCCTGTCTTCTTCCCGCCTTTACCGCCTTTACCACCTTTATCGGTATCCTTGGTTTGCTTCGTTCCCGAACTAATGACGGGAGCCGCCTGGGACTTTATTGGGGTTGGCAGCTTGCCAACGGCGGAAGATGTGGCAATCCGCACCTCGATCAAAGTCAATGAAAAGGAGAATCCATTTGCGATTGAACTATCATGTCCTGTTGTTAATCCCGAAATAACCCCAGAAAAAGCATTGCGACCGACATATTTAACGACTTTACCTTGGTCAGCTGCCTTGATCAGATAAGCCCGTGTCTTGGCTGCATTATTACCAGCAACGAAGCCACTGATCGGAAGTGTCCTAGCTTTACGCTGGACATGATCCGTTATATCAATACCTTTCTCGACCGGCTGCTGAGTAACATCATTTTCAAAGGTTTGCTCCTCGCCCTCAACCAGCACGTAATGCCCGTCTATCGTCGCCATTTAGGTCGTTCCCTCCAGTCCCATACGGCGGATGGCACTTTCAAACACCTCTGAGAGCATCTGTCGCATTCTTGTTTCGTCCGCACCGCTCATATTGGCTGCTGCCCCTGAAAACCCGACCTTCAGACTGATTTCATGCTTACTATTACGCACTGTCCGAGCTGGAGCTGACTCAGGTGTGTATGCTTTGTTTTCAGCGGCTGTAAGAACACGCTCATCCTCGTGAAGCTCAGCAATATAACCGTCAAAAGGTACATTTGCAAGACCATCTTCGTGACTTCCGTTTATTCTAGGTATCGTAGGAATATTCACGCCGATCGTTTCCCCGTTAAACGGATTTGTAATAGACAAAGAATTCATTTTTTCAATCATGGAATTGAACTTGTCAATAATCCAATTGATTGCATCTGCGAATGCCGTTTTTACCGCGCCCCACGCGCCGGACAATGTTTCTTTGATCCTTTCACCGACTCCAGACACCGCGGATACAACACTTTCCCATGCTCCTGACATCGTCTCCTTAACTGTCTCCATTGCATTACGAATCGCGGTTTTGATATTATCCCACGCCTTCGTAATAGCGCCCCATATTCGACTAGCAACGTTGCTGACAGTCGTTGATATGGATGTCCACACAGATTTCAACCAATTCCATATCGCAGTAAAAACAGTCATTGTCACTGATTTAATTTTGTCCCAGTATTTGATGACAAGCGCTACAACCCAAACAATTGGGCCTCCCAAAACGACCAATATCGTCACGCCCCAACGCTTGAAAAAGTTAACGATGGCGGTGAAGACATTTTTTATCCCGGTCCAAATCGTTTTGAACACCTTCATCATCCCTGCTTTAAATCTATTCCATATATCGAGCAGCCACGGACCTATTTTCCCCCAGTTTTTGAAAACGAGGATGACAGCAACAATAACAGCTATGATACCTATCACAATCCATGTTATTGGATTGGCAAGAAATGCAGAATTGAGCGCCCACTGCGCAGCTGTCATAGCCCATGTCGCGACAGCGGATACACCCATGATCGTCTTTTGCAGTAGAAAGGCTGCGGTGGTGGCTGTAATGGAATAAACAGCCTTCCAACCAGCTGCGGCATATTGCACGATAGACATGATTAACTTCCCTGTCATTATCGCCGCTGTGCTGGCCGATGCAGCACCTGAAGTAACTATGCTCGCCAAAAAACTGCCAAGCATTTTAAATCCACTTATAGTTGCTTGAACCCCTGTTTGGATTAATGCTGGCAGAAATAAAGTAGCTATAACACCTGCAACGCTTAAAATGGTCGTTTTGTTTTCCTCAAGGATGCTCTTGAAGGACTCGAACGCCCCCACTGCCCTATCCTTGAAATCAATGATCTTCGGGACAATTTCGACGACTTTGTCATACAAAAATTTAACGCCTTGACCTGCTAAATCTAAAGCAAAACCCAAGTTTTCAGCGATTGCATTTCCTACTGCTTCAATTTGCGGTTGGTGGCTGGCTAACCATGCGCCGAACTTATTAAGATACGGTAACAACTTTTGTCCTATTGGTATCAAAATCCCTGTCTCGATATGGCGCTTGAAATACTGAAAGGAATCTCCGATGGAATTAAAACTGTTGCCGAGCTCCGCTACCGATCCCTTGCTTTTATCAAAGTTTGAATTGACGTCATCCAGCGCCGAAAACGCCTTTACACCCAGTTCTTCGAACATCGTCCCGAAAAGCCCGATCCCGATAATGTTTTGCTGTACCGGGTCCTTGATATCAGAGATCATGGACACAATATCACCGAAAGCTTTCCTGGCATTTGGTCCACCGGCCGCAAATGTTGACGTCATCTTTTCTGCATCAAGCCCTAGCATCTTAAACGATTCCGCCGCAGTCCCGCCCACCTCGATTGAGAGAATGGAGAATTCGTTCATCGCATCACCCAATAAGTCAGTGCTGCGAGCGCCAGCTCGCATGCCGTTTTGCATATAAGCTAACGTATCTTCCATATCAAATCCCACAGAGGCGAACGCCTGGGAATATTCATTGATGCTGTCCAGCATATCCCCTTGACCGTCTACTCCAAGATGTTGGCCTTGTGTCAAGAGGTTAAAGGCTTCTGTCGAGGTAACGCCGAAGTTTTCCATTGCCACGCTAACAGCTGCAATAGATTCAGCCACATCTCCATCAAATTGTTTGGAATACCGCATCGCTTCACTGGATGCGGTTTCAAGCGCATCTCCCGTGAGTTGTGTTGCCTTTGCTACAGCAGAAATTGAGGCTCCGAGATCAGCCCAATCCTCTCCAAAGTTTTGATTATAGAGGGATTTGGCGATTTCCCGCGTTTCCTCCATTTGTTCCTCTGTTTGACCTGTTGTCAATCTAACGTTAGACATCGCTTCTTCAAAATCTGTTGCAGCGCTAAGAGCAGCGGCTCCTAAACCCACCATCGCCGCTCCGCCAGCAACTCCCAAAGCAACGACACTTTTCGTGAGATCGTTAACACCAGACTCTGCATCCGCAATTCCGCGATCGTTGAATTTAAAACCAATCGCATACATCAAATTGCTAATGATCCCGCCAGCCATTACTTCACCTCCCCGCTTAAACCAAAAAAGGAACGCCCCGGAGAGCGCCCCTATTTTTTGCTTGTTTTCTTTTCCATTGCTCGCATGTGGATATCGAGTGCAGCGTTAGCCTCTGCGATGTCGTCATCATCCATCTGCAGTAGATCGCTATATGTGATGCTCATATCCGATAACAGAAGCCGCCATTGCGCCCAATTAAGACGCGCCCTCTGCTCTGCCTCCTGCTTACTGATCGTTCCCATCAGTTTTATCCTTGTCGGGATCGTCAACGCCAGTGATGAAGTAATACGCTTTATTGGCGACTTCCATCATATCGATATAAGATTCGAAATCTTCAATTTTCACTTTGGGCTCGACAACAACATGGGCGAACATCTCGTCACAAACTTTCTCTTCAGACGGGATGCCATGCTTATTCTTTACGCGGTCGTTAATTTTGGCGACCGTCCGAACTCCGGGATGCTGCAACGTGTACTCTTTCCCGTTCTTAGTGGTGATTTTCTTCTGTTTGAAATTACTCATCTTCTATTCCCCCTATCAATTAAATGTCATATCCATGCATTGAATTTCGTACTCCCGATCATCAGCTTCGTTTCCGTATGATCGAGCTGCCGGTTTAACGACAAAAGCCTCGGTCACAGTGATGGACTCACGCGGCGGTCCGGCATTAATGATAGTTACTGGAACCAATGTGCCGCTGACAGCAAGCTTGTCCATGTAGGCCACCTGTGGGCTTGTTGCCAGCAGAGTGACTGATATTGTCCCTGTCGGATTATTTACCTTCGTACGCATCGTATCGCCTTGGGCTCCTACCTTGACCTCATAATTGTTCTCGGCTTTTTCGGCCTCAAC
This sequence comes from Paenibacillus plantiphilus, assembly GCF_927798095.1. Lineage (GTDB taxonomy): Bacteria > Bacillota > Bacilli > Paenibacillales > Paenibacillaceae > Paenibacillus_Z > Paenibacillus_Z plantiphilus. Next base: position 292,832 of record NZ_CAKMMF010000001.1, read on the forward strand.
CATAGACTCTCCGAAGCCAGTCAGGTATACATTGCCTACAGTAACGGTTACGGATTTAGCATCAAATGTCGTTGCTTGTGCCATAGGTGTTCTCCCTTCTTATCTTTACAGCCGAATTAGGCCGTGAATAGTTGTTTCATGGATTGCTCCAGCCAGCTCAAACCAAAATTCACCGTCATTGTAGGTCCTTGCTGCCCGGTCTGCTGGATCTACTTCTGCGCGCCCCTTGAAGGTCGTACCATACAGGGCCACACCATCAGCATCCGCTGCGATAACCCCTTGAATATATGCGCGCTGCAGCACTGTCCGTACCACACTCTCAATTTGCGCAATGCCGGTATCGTCATAGCTAATCTTAGCAGCGTGGTTAAGCAGAGTTTGTACCCCATGCTCAATATTAAATTTGACGTAATCCTTTGAATGAATGATATCGATATACTCGCCCGAAAGTGTCTTGCCTTCGCTAGTCTGATTTTTCCCGGCCTTTACTACATATGTGTTTGCACCTGCTGTATGGATTGCCAGCAATTCCGTTCCTGATATATCTAGTGGGACAATATCGGTCAAACCCTTGAATTTCCATGTCACTGAACCTACTGGAGCCGATCCTGCTCGCCCTATCCAAGCTGCTTCGGGATATTTTGTGATGTCCGTATGGTAGATTACAGTTGTGCGGCTATAACCAGCGCCGCGTAATACTCCCACATCAACCAAGTCATCGGAACGGGTGAAGAATTGTCGAGAATCGTTCTGTTCAACCACGTCCGCAATATCTCCGATATCTTCAATATCTGTTGTCGTGCTCACAAGGAAATACCAGTCCTTTGTGAAAGCTTCGGTCAATACTTCTGCGATCGTCTGCTCTGTACCTCCAGTTCGACGGCACATGATAGCAATCTCAGCAGGAGAATCGTCGCCTTGATTTAGCAACGCATAGGCCGCCTTATATTCTTCCGTTGACGAAGCAAAATCCGCTTTGACACCTTCTATATCTAAATAGGTTTTGTATGCGGCGCCCGTAGCACTTGCACCTAAGACTAGAGGTTTGCCAAACCCCAGCTTGGGCGTAGGGCGCTCAATGTCGATAATTACATTTACGTCTTTAGCCAATCGACTCCACTCCTTTTAAATTTACGATTTCTAGCGATTCTATTGGCCTGATGATGATGTTCGTCGTTCTGAAATCAACTTCAAACCCATGACGGCGCTCCCATTCGTCGCCCAATTGTATGTCCCTGTTGTCTATACTACCAATGTTGGTAACAACAACCCCGACAGCATCCTTGAGCTGCCAGTGTCCTTCGGTCATCAACCAATCTCTTATTCGCAGAGCAAGCTCCACGCTACCCGCCCGATCAGCAGCATAAGTCTGCAAAGACACTGAGAATATCACCGTCTCGACGTGCTTCAGCTCATTTCCTTCCACAAATACAGTTGGAAATCCGATACGTTCGCCTGAAGGTTCTAAAAAATCATAGGTGACAAACGGATATTCAGGCACTTCGCCGATGTCATTCATCGGGACAATGATGACGCCGAGCTGTTCAGCTAATCCGGTGACAAGCGCCAGACGGATGTCAACGTACGGGATCATGTGTGCTCACCCGCTTCATCTTATATTGAAAAGTATCACTGTAATCAGCCCTATCGCCCTCATCATCAATGGTATACTGCTTGTCATTATGCTCGATGACATCCCCTTTTTGATGCTTGTAGACCGTAAATAGCCGCCGATCATCCTCGTTATATCGACCGCCATCGGCTTGCAACAGACGATCACCCAACGGCTGGATAGCACCGCGCAACGGAATATACTCGATAACTGGTCGTACATACTCGCCTGCACTATTGCGAGATCCCTTCCCATGTCGTAAAAGGGTATAGATAACTTCATATTTCCGAATGATGCCCGCGAAGCGAAACATCACCATCACCCCTTCGGAACAATCTTGAATGTCAAACTCTCCCGCAAATCCTGTTCTGCCCGCAAAAGTTTCTTTCCACCAACCTTGTACTTGGCATATATCGGTGAAATAGGCGGTTGTTTAATGCGGTCAAAGTTTTTCTCCATTTTTCCCAATGCCAGCTGACCAATTTCTTCATATAGAGACTCGATATCGCGTTCCCCGCGAGCAATTTCGTTTATTCCCTTACGAACAAGCTTGCTAATAGCTGCCTGAGCTTTCTTCTTTCCTGTGCCGATAAATGATCGCGCCGGAATCTTCATTTTTACTGATCCATACTCATGAACTCCTGCAATCATCGCAAGTTCAGCGTCCCCCTGCATCCCGACATGAACTTCATTCTGCGTGAGGGGGCGTAATCGACCTAATAGTTCAGCCATGACCATATCCCCTGTTACCTCTACATTCGCGCGTCTATAACTCGTCCGGCGACTCATATCCAGCGCCCCACGTATGGCGATATTAAAGAGATGACTGCAGGCGGTAGACTACTACTATCGTCGGTATAGCCTACGGATATATCTCCAACCCGCTCCGACTTTACGCCTGGACTACGCAACAAAACTTGTGAATATAGCAGACATGCTAGTTCCAACGCTTCAGGCAGTGTCCTTGGATTCTCCTCAGTCGCATCCTTTGGCAATACATAACCACCGATATAACTTATTGATATGTTATGATCGCCTGTCGGCCAGCCATGGGGACGGTAGAGCCTACCCTCGTCCAAAATCTCATAATCCCAAACGCTTGGGATTTCCACGATAGTATGCACGGGATAGTTTCGTAGATTAATGTATTTTGATGTTACATGCCCGCTGATGCGTTCAGAATAAGATTGTTTGCGAAAGGATCGCTTACAATAATTTTCAATAGCAGCTGATGCCGCCGCAATCTGCAGCATCAGCAAATCATCAAGCTCGCTCATCTCTGGCATGATGCCTCTCAGACGTTCAACAGTTGTGAGCATCTTGCACCTCCTAACTTACTACGTAATCGTCAGTTCACCATACACGATAGCTTCATCGTCAAATATTTTGACGTCTTCGCGCTGGATCGCACGAACATCTGTTGTATTCCGACCGAAAGACTTGCCGCCGACATTCGTCGAGGCGATGGAATACTGCTGGCGGTCGAATAATACGATAGTTTCTTTTAGATCGCCAATGATGAGAGGTGCTTTTTTCGTCGTTGTGCCGGTAGTCGGTAACCAACGATTCGCAATGACCACAACCGGCTTTCCGAAAAGAAGTTTCTGCGTCGGTTGAGTTGGATTCGGCTGCAGCATAGCGCGATTGTCTGCGTCTTTCAATTGATCCAGAAAATTAAAGCCGTCCTGATTCGTAAGAATGATACTATTGTTCGAAATAGATGGATCAAGCGTGACGTTTACGACCTTCTTAATAGCATCCAAGTCAGCAACGGCCACTTTCGTTTTCGTCGCCAGTAAAGCAAGAATTAGCTTGTTTCTAGTAACAACAGATTTTTTGCCGATCCACTTCGCGATGTAGGACATCAAGTTTTGATCTGTGTCCTGCAATAATGTGTTAGAAATCGGAAGAATGCCGCCACGATCCTTAATGAGATAGGAGATCGACTTGAATTTTGGATTGTCCATATCGTCCAGATCCGTCAGCTCCGTAATCTCTGTAAACTCCGTAATATCGGAATTTTTCTCAATTACACGCGAACCCGAGCGCGTAGACACAGGCTCAACAGTGACGTATGATTCCAGCGATACAAATTGACGCTTGTATTCGAGAATCATAGTTTGAATGTCTTGAGGAACGACAAGGCCGCCATCTTCTCCCACACCACCCTGCATACCTGCGCGAACCTCTTCAATGGCTTCCTCGATCAATGCCCGCTCCTCGCTGTTCAATGGCTTATTGCGAAGTGATTTCAAGAAGGCGCTACGATATTGCATGACCTTGTCCGGTTTGTCACCGCGATTCTCTGGCTCGTGAATGGGATCGGTATCGCCTGGGTTATCCAGTCCGCGCATTTCCACGAGCAAATCAATTTGATTCCGCAGCTCCTGCGCGGCATCCTTCGCTGCACGCGCCTCCGTCATCTTGCCTTCTGCCGCCAAGCTTCTTGCCTCTTCCAACTTCTTCGCCAGTTTCTGACGTAACTCGCGCTCTTTCTCGTCCATGGTTGACCTCCAAATGTTTGATTTTTGATATAAAAAAGACCGATTAGCTCAGGGCCAATAGGTCGATTTCCAGCAAGAGTTGTTCTTTTTCGAGTTTTCGCTGCTCCTTCGTCGTGATTCCGAACTGCTCAATGCTTCGCTGATTAACTTCGCTATCCGGATAGGCCGGGAACGGCGTCGGCGATACTTCATGGAGGTTGATTTCGAGCAGCGTTCGCTCGTACACATCCTCATCTTTCAAATACGCCCATGCATCTTGTCGGACGTTGAAGCCGAAGCTCACACCGTCTACGTCGCCTCGTTGGATCGATTCATAGGCATCGTTCCCCCATGAATTATTAGGTAGATCGATTTCGAACGCGAGGCCCGTGTTATCTTCGTGAAGCCTGAGCGTTTGATTCTTGGTTGACCCAAGGACAAAGTCGCTCCGATGGTTCCAAAGCGCCTTAATCGTATTCTCGGACAGCGACCGGATAAAAGCACCCTTGGCCACGCGCTCATAGAACTCGCCCCAAATGAGATGGCTGCGCTGGTTGAAACGAACGACATACCCGCCGATCGTCCGCTTGCTGCTTCCTTCTTCGCTGCCTGTACTGCGGACTTGGATCTGATCCGGCATATATCGAATGACTTTTTCACTCACCTTTTGCACCTCCCTTCGCATCGGTACTGAGTCCGGCCTTCAGCATTTGATACTGGTCCATCTTCTCTAAGTTGACATAGTTCAGGCTGACGAAATGCACATCGCCTTTTTCGCCGATGTTATCAGCCTCCTCCAGCTCACGCACCTCGTTAATCGTGTACACACCAATTTCGATCATCAGCTTGTAAAAGGCTCCCCGGCTCGCGCTATCGCCCCGCAACTCTGCGGCAACGTTGAACTTTGTATAGTACCGCTTTCGCTCAAGCTCCGTGAAGCACTTGTAATCAAGCTCCTGCTCCCAATTCGTAATGATCGGCTGCAGTGTGCTTTTGACGTATTCAAGCGATTGATTTTCCATGTTGGAAAATTTGACGTCTGTCAGGCCCAGCTTGTACCCCGGCACTTTGTAAATCTTAGCGACTTCCATAATGCCGAATTTGCTTGTCTCAATGAATTGCGCGTCATTGAGCGGCATGCCGAGGTTCTGGTATTCCATTCCCGCATCCAAGATAGCTATGCGATGCGCGTTGTTCATGCCAGAGTTGGCTTTCTGCCATTCGTCACGTGCCTTGTCTTTGGCCGGCTTGTCCAGCGTGGCATTTGGGATCTTCAGAATGCCGCGCGTTGCTGTTCCGTTAGCGTAAAAGCCCCCTAGAAACTTGCGCTGCGACTTCTGTACACCAAGCTCTTCACGAATGACCGATATGGGCGTAATGCCTTTCAAGCCGGATTTGCTGATGGACTTAAAATGAAGCACATCGTAATGCCTGAGCTTTCGCATTTCTCCGCTTGGAAGCGTCGTCACATACCAAACCTCACCCGTTACAAGGTCCGTATGCACATCCGTTTTACCCGGATCAAGTGGCCAGAATGCTTTTGGCATGCCGTTGAAGGGGCCGTTTGTTTCCCATTCGATGTTAGCGTAACCGTTACCCCATACCATGGTATGGACTTGCATCAGCTCTTTGAAGGTGTAGGCGCTCATGTATGGATTTGCTCGCGTCCCGAGCAGTCTTGACACCGGATGGCCACTGTCGCGTTCTATGCCGCCATTACGACGCCTGAACACTTGTATCGGAAGCTTACCGATATCTCCTCCTACGATGGAAGCACAGGTATACACGTTGCTGTTCAGCAATGAACCTTCATTGGTCACGCTCTCTCCGCTGGAGGTATTGGCCCCGCCGCCGAAGAGATTCAGAAGCCAATTCGGAGGATTTGCCAAGCTTCCGCTCTCCTCTGCCGACCGGCGTTCTCGCCATCGTTGGAAAAAATTCCTTCGTTTCATGTTTCACCCCCTTAGAATGAGAAGTCTTCGCTCATGATGTGTTCATTCAGGTCGATGCTGTTATCGCGGGTCATCGCCCGAACCATGGCATTGAGGATCGCCGCGATCAGGTCTATACGCTGGCTATCATCCTTGTGCTTTTTGGAAAGCTTGATGTTTCCGTTGTTGTCCGAAACTTCGATCGCATTCGATAGGCACCAGGTAAGCAGCTCGCTACCATCGTGTACAATGAGCCCCTGAAGCACCAGTTCTCTGAAGAACTTCGTCGGCTCGGACAACGTCTGTACACCCTGCCGGATCTCGACCCGCTCATACCCTTCCGCTTCAAGCTCGCTCGTGAAGTGTGTAGCGTTGTATGGGTCATAGCAAACTTCTTTAATTATCCAGCTTTGTTCTTGCTCTCGCTGTTGGATATGCGACTTGATGAAGCTGTAGTCGACCACCGATCCCGGCGTAAGGGTACACCATCCTCGCTCCGCCCAATAGCGATAAGGAACCCTGTCGCTATGTTCGTGCTTCGTCGCACTTTCTTGCGGCATGAAGCCATGGGCGGTCACGGCATAACGACCATCCGGCAAGCGGAACACGAATCCCGCTGCAGTGAGGTCCGTCGTCTTGGATAAGTCGAGGCCGTTCCACGTTTCAAAACCTCGCACCAAATCAAAAAAGGCGTCCCGCGATATCGCAAGCGCCTTCCATTTGTCCATTATACCGGACATAAATTTATCTTCACTGTCAGCCTGCCAAAGGTTCACACGCTTCGTTAGCCATTCTCGGATCTTAGCAGCATCGCCTGAATTGAATGCTTCATCATGCTCCGTCTTTATTTCTTTGAGCAACGCTTGCGAGTATTCGTTCTCTTCCTGGAGTATAGGATTTGCTTTCGGCCAAGTGCTTTGATCGTGCGGATCGTCTCCCTTGTCCAATGTCCGGATCATGGCGAATGTCGTCTCAATCATCGGTATATCCCCGCGAAGTATTTTTTCGTGGGAGTCCCGTTCCTTCTTGCAAGGATTGTTCTCTGCGTTCTTTCCAGCGGTTGTAATAATCAACATCAACGACTGAAGCCTTTTGCCAAATCCCGAACGTAGAACGTCAACGATTTCACTCGTTGGATGCGCATGGTATTCGTCAATGATGACAATACAAGGAGCACCGGAGTCCTTATTCTTCGTGTCCTTGGATAATGGCCGTAGCCATCCCCCGCGTGTTGAATGCTCAATGTAAGTCCGTTTTATGCGAAGCCGCTTCAAGATGTCCGGACTCTTTTCACCCATCTTTTGAGCGTCGCCCCACACACGCCTCGCTTGTCCCTTATCGACGGCTGCGCATTCGACTTCGGGCATGTCTTCGTAGCGCTTTTGATCGGGATCGTCCGGCGGATAGACACAATCACCGCACATCCCGTATAAAGCGATACCTGACATTTCTGTTGACTTAACATTTCCGCGAGCACGCTCGTTGTAAGATAAAACAAAGCGTCGTTTACCGCTCTCCATGTGGACCCATCCGAACAAGCAGCCGAGGTCGAACTTCTGGAATGGAAGAAGCTCTATCAATTGCCCACTGAACGGCCCCCGGACATGGCGGCAGCATCTTTCAAACCATTCGAAGATACGATCCGCACGGCTCTCATCAAAAACGAACGGGAAATCCAGAGTCGCTTGGCGCTGTAGGTCGTCAAGATGGCGCTGGCAGGCAAGGATCTCCAGCTCACAAGCTTTGCGGATGCCTAAAACGATTTCGGCGGCGTAACGATTGGTCGGGTGCAGATCATCCCAATCAATCGAAGAGTCCAGCATTAGGATCATCCTCTCCGTCAGCCTGCTTTTTGGCGAGACGAGCGCGTGACTCAGCATTTAGACCCAGCTTGTTCGAATATTGCAAGGCGATTCCGGCATAACGCTGCGACATTTGTACATAGGCATTGGGAACTTGTACACCCGACTTGTTGGTTTCGGTATAACCGTGTACATCAATGAGTCGGTTCGACTCCTGAACCTTGGATACAGCGTCACAGTAGATTCCAAGCACATCTTCATCCACTTTATCGAGCACGCCGAACTCTTCCATATCTTTCACGGTCTTTCGCCATACTTTTCTAGCAGAATCGTCCAACCACTCCGGAATTTTTAATTTAATCCGCTTTTTTCGCTCAAACTTTTTGGCAGCCGCTTCTCTCGATTCAACTTCTTGCTTGGTCCAGTTCTTGCCACCGCCTTTTTTGCCGACCCGCATGTGATTGAAATTAATTACAGAATTGCCCATTTATATACCTCCTCTCGTTCCCGATTCCTCCACGGGGACATTTTTTCGCAATCGAGTCCGACGCGGTCTAGAAGTAGTCAAAAAAAATTTGATATCCGGGGGGCTCGCCTTTATTCGGAGGAAAATAGTAATATTTGTCGAATAAAGAAAAAATAATAATGAAAGGTGGCAGAAATGTGAGCAAATTTTATCCCCCAAAGTTTAATGCTGAACAATTTCATTGTCCAAGATGTAAAGTATACGCATCTCAAAGGTGGTTTGTCGCTCTTACTAATAACGGACAAACCATTACTGATACGAAAGCCAGCGAATGTGCGCATTGCAACAGATATTCTATTTGGGTCAATAAATTACTCCTTTTCCCCAATGAAACCAGCGCACCTGTGGCACATGCAGATATGCCTAAAGCTATCCATGAGGATTATCAGGAAGCCTCAGCTATACTCAAACACTCACCACGTGGTGCTGCCGCATTGCTAAGACTAGCGGTGCAAAAATTAATGGTTGAGCTCGGTGAAGAAGGAAAGGATATCAATAAAGATATTGGCTCATTAGTAAAAAAAGGGCTTCCTGAAGAAGTACAACAAGCACTTGATATAGTTCGTGTTGTTGGAAATGAATCAGTTCATCCTGGATCTTTCGATATCCGTGACAATCAAGATACCGCAATTCAATTATTTGAATTGATCAACTTCATAGTTGAAGAGCGCATAACTCGAAAAAAGAAAATCAACGCTCTTTATACGCAGTTGCCCCCTAAAAAACTAGAAGGAATTGAGCAAAGAGACGGAACAAAAACCACTTAGCAAGTGGTTTTTTTATTTCCAAAACCTCCATCCTCTCGCGTCGTCTTGGCGTCGTGGTGTGTCTTACATAGCGCCTGCCAGTTGGACCGCAACCAGAACATTACCTGATCGCCGCGGTGTGGAATGATATGGTCGACGACAGTCGACGCCTCTACCCTGCCTGCATCAATGCAATGCTTGCAGAGTGGATTCTCCCGAAGGAATGCCTTCCGTGCCATCTGCCATTCGTAGTTATAGCCGCGACTCGCAGACGATCCTCGATAGCGATCGTATTGCCGTTTGGAGTTGGCATGCTTTTCACAATACCTCCCCTTCGTCAGGTTGCCGCAGCCTACTTTCGAGCATGGTTTATTCGCCGCTTTTGGCACTCTCAGCACCCTCTAAATCCTTTAGTGTAATACAGTAATTGTGAACAAATGAGTTACCCATAACAGACATTGTGTTGACCTGGATTACCCCCCGGCTCCCTTGCTATGCCTAAGGCGCATCGGCATTTTCAAATATGAGTTACACCTATCCTCGTTATGTTCACCTCAGCGAAAAAGCATCAACAATCACATTATGCGATATTGGCTTTTAAGCCCTCTGACGGCCCTTCTGAATTCCCTATATGTATAAGGGAATGTAACTCGCACAGGAGCCTGAATCCCTTGTTGTCTAAGGCTTCTAGCAGTCTCTATGCAAACCAATTACAGGTATGCTCAATATAAGTAACTGATCATATTTTAAACCGCTTTAAATGAACGTCCATTGTGTCCTGCTCGATACCAATATACCGCAATGTCACCTTCTCAGATGAGTGATTAAACAGCCTCATCAATAATGCTATGTCATTGTATTGCTTATAAAAGAAGTACCCGAAAGTCTTTCTAAGAGTGTGACAACCAATTTCTTGTAAACAGAACTCAGCTGCTATCCCCCTCATAACCTTGTAGGCCATAGAGCCAGTAATCGGCCTGTTCTGTCCTTCTCGGCTTTTAATAAGGAATTCATTCGATGGTTTTTCTTGGATATACTCTTTAAGCGCCTGTTTCAATTCATGGGTAATCAGCACGCGTTTTTGTTTCTTTGTTTTGATTTCCGTCGTTACGATATGAGTTCCAGTAACGTCGCGAACTCTAAGTTTGAGGATGTCGGCGATCCGTAATCCCGTATTAAGTCCAATCAGTAACATGATGTAATTTCGAGCATTAGTATCTCTAAGATGATCTTTAATATCTGCGACTATTTCAGGATCACGGATAGGCTGAACAAATCGCATTGGTTGTCACCTCTTTTCTAACCATTCAATATTTCCAAGCGTTTGGGATTTTATGATATTCATCTTGCTATATATTGCATAGCAAATTAATTATTGGATTTCTCCCCTTCACTAAATAACAACTCTTTAAAAACGCAAGGAATTATGGTAATTTATTGAAAGCTACTTAAATATAAAGGGTGGAGAATATATGCTTAAAATTAGCACTGAACAATATGATATTTGGGAGACAGGATCAGTCCTAGTACATAATAATGAAACAATTATTTTCAAGCTCACCGATGACTATGATGTTGATAAAAAATTCCCTGGGTATTCCGAAGAATTAAATATTAAATGCGTTTTCACTTCTGATTCAAACATTGATTCCCCGACCACTAGTATAGAAGTGGTATCTGAGGATACTGCAATGATTACTTTTTGTAATTTCGACAAGGGGTTATCAGGTGTATCAAATTCACGTCCTTTTCTTATTGGTATAGTTAATGATCGTAATCTTTATTTATCTTATAGAATCTATGGACTCACTGAGTCAAGCATGAAAATATTTTATTATACTTGGTATTTAGGAGCGGTGGCAAAAAAAAATGAGTAAACTACAATTAAGCAATGATAATCCGAGAATGAACAAACACCTTATTGAAAATGGCATGAAAGAGAAGGAAATGAATTTAAAGGCTGGATTATTAGGCAAAGTATTTGGGTCTAATGAGAATACAAACATTTATATAGTTGGTACAATAACATTAATCTTTTTGGCAATTGGAGGGTTATACACATTCATTCCTGATGAATACAAGTCCGCCAGCCTAACGTCAGAAAAACTTTGGACCTTATTACTCCCTACTATCACTACAATTGTAGGATATCTATTCGGGATAAATTCTAAAAGCAAATCAGAATAACAAATTAATAGAACACGATTAGGACTGGACAATTACATTTTCTAACTGACTCTATTCCCAAGCGTTTGGGATTTTGTTATTTAAATGAATTTCCCTTTATACAAACTGGCCTTGAACAATACTGTTTCGACCCTTCCCAGCGCCCCCATATGCAGCCGCGACATTTGGACGGCTGCAATATTGGTGGCGGTACTTTTTTTCTCTTCATATCCTCGCCCCCCCTGCCACTATTTCAGTTTATTTACCCATGCAAAAAACCGTCCTGTTTGGACGGCCCCGCGCACACCTTCATTGTCCATTCGTCAGCTGGCCGGAAGGATCCGGTCAACTGAACAAGGGACAATCTCCCTTGTATTGGGGCATTTAACCCCACCTCATCACTACACGCCTGACGATTAACGTCTAAGGTCGAAAAACCCACCGCGTAGCCGAGTCCTACAATTGATAAAGGTACAGTAGGATCACCCGAGCATTAAGCTCTTTATGATCTAACTGTACCTCTATTAAACACGCATTTTACTAGCAGGATAGGCGCACGATACACGCATTTTACACGCATTATTGGCCCAGTAGCTTCAGACTGTTAGCGACTGACTCGATACCCTTGTTAATACGCCGGTCAACCGTTGATGGGTCCATGTGGCTAAAATGAAGTACCGTTAATTTATGACGATGACCCTTGATGTACCGATACTCAATAGCTCGCCGGATCTCCTCGTCAACTATTAACCTCGCTGCTCGCTCAATCTCAGCTGTCGCCATACGGTATGCATTGTACACCTTTTGCTGTTTTGGGGCAAGATCCCCTATTTGATCAAGCTCTGCTAATATTGCTAACTGTCGCCTATACCGACTGAGGAGAGACTTTGTTTGCTTAATCTCTTCCTTCGTTGCTACTGGACACAGCTCGTCTTGATACCATACCATTCCCCTCGTCCCTCTCTCTATTTTTATGATATAGTGATAAGGAGAGTTACATTTATGCCCCCGTTCCCAGTTCCCCAACTAGACGGGGGTTTTCTTATGCCGTCTGTGTGATGATCCCCAGTTCATAAACTTGCATTCCAAGACGCTTCGCCAATTCAACTTCAATTTGCGCTCCTTTAGATTTTTCCCAGCCTGGTAGGGTTACAACTGTATCAGCTGCCATCATCTCCACGATATCGCGCTTCATGCAAGCCACCCATGATTTGTCCGGCTGATCAATGCGAGCTGGATTGATGATTTCATACCCCAACGCTCGCAGATTGTCTTCAGCATCGAAAAATGCTGGGAAGTTCAAATCCTCGAATCCCGTCATCGGGCCGGAAATATAGACGACTTTTACAACTGACATAATATTACTCATGGGCTGCATCCTCTCGCTTTCTTTCAGTGCTAAAGGTGTAAGAGTATTCAATTTCAAGATCAAATTCTAATCCGCATCGGCCGCAGGTCCATTCTTTAGGTTCCCCACCATCAAAGAGGTCAACTGGTTCATTATCGTGACCGCAGTAAGGACACTTAATTTCTTCCTCGCCATCACACGCCCCATTCTCATAGTCTTCTGTAAAAGATTCAATTAATGGCGTTGTTACACTCTTGTGACACGGCAAACAAAGCAATTTATCTTCAAACCAATGCGTTTCATTACTCCTTGTTTCCTTACGGCATTCGCCACATTTCGTGTAATCAACGCCGTCCCTCATGTATCCAGGATAACCACTCATTTACCTTGCTCCTCTCCTCAATCAAATGGTTTGTCCAAGGCAGAAGATTCGTTTAGACGTTTCCTCAATTCTTCTCGGTATTCCTCGGCAAATTCATAATCTCCACCGCGACAGGCTGATTCAAATTCACTTATTAATTCATCATTGTCGCATTCCAATGCTGGTCTTCCTGGTCCCATTTTCCTCCGTCCTCTCTCATAATAATTTTCCGAACAAGTTAAACACATGCCTAACCCTTGAATATATGCAATTTGATCATCCGTTAGATAGCTTACATCGATCTCGTCATCATGTCCGCAGCCCATCTTTAGCATCACTTGTCTTCGGCCTTTCTGGATACCCATGCAAAGCGCCTGCCCCTTTTGCCAGTAGGATCTTCAATGACATAGGATAATCCTTTTGGTATATGGAAACTCGCTTCTATCCGCAACGGTCCATAGTTTGTATAAATGCTCTCTCGTTGCGCAATCCGCGAACCCGCGCAAACGAATAGCTTGAACCTGTCTATCTGATTGCCCGATATCCGTAATGGCCTCAATGCAGCATTTATCATCTGAGTAGCTACATCCATAGACATCATGCTCCTTGCGGTATGTCGTCCCGCTGGGTTCGATCAAGGTCTACAAATTTATTGTAGTTCTTCAGGAACGCCAGCTCGACCGTACCGGTCGGGCCATTTCGCTGCTTCGCAATAATAATTTCAATAATATTTTTCTTCTCTGACTCCTTATCGTAGTAATCATCCCGATAAAGGAAAGCGACAATATCTGCATCTTGCTCGATAGCTCCAGACTCCCTAAGGTCAGACATCATCGGACGTTTGTCCTGCCGCTGTTCTACGCCCCGACTAAGCTGGGATAACGCGATAATTGGAACGTCCAATTCACGGGCTAGTTGCTTCAAAGTACGGGAAATGTCGGATACTTCTTCTTGACGGTTCGAACGCTTACCGCTGCCTGGAATCAGTTGCAGATAATCTATGAGGATTAACCCTAAGCCTCGTTCTTTCTTCAATCTCCGGCATTTAGCACGGATCTCGTTAACCGTAATGCCTGGCGTGTCATCAATATGGATATCCGCCTCAGATAACGAGCCAATAGCCATGGACAGCTTCTCCCAATCGTCACCTTCAAAAAATCCTGTACGCAAACGGCTTGCATCAATATTCCCCTCTGCACAAACCATCCTCTTTGTAAGCTGCTTAGCGGCCATCTCCAAGCTAAACACCGCCACAGTATGCCCTGTTTTAATAGCAACATTTTGCGCAATGTTGAGGGCGAGAGCTGTCTTTCCTACAGATGGACGAGCTGCAACGATAATCAAGTCGCTATTTTGAAAACCAGCAGTCATCCTGTCCAGATCACGATAGCATGAAGGTATTCCGGTTATCCCTCGGTTCACATGCCTGGTATTATATAGTTCTTCTTCTTCTTCCCACACTTCGATTAACACTTCTCGCAACGAGACGAAATCCTGTGCAGGAGCCGATTGGTCAGATAATCTAGAAGCTGCCGTTTCCGCCATTGCAACAAATCCCTTGATATCCCGTTCTTCCGCTGCATTTTTGAGAAGGTCATAGGCTGTATACATTGCTTCTCGCTGCAAGAATAGATTTTTTACCCGATCCGTGTAGTAACCTGTGTGTTCCGATGTTGGAACAGAGTTTGCAAGATCGGACAAATAGGATACCCCGCCGATTAAATCCAACTCCTCGGAATCTTGCAATGTACCTGTAACTGCTACGATATCAATCGGGTTGCCTTCGCGTTCAAGATTACGCATAGCTCGGAATATACGAGCATGAGACTTCTCATAGAACTCCCCGCCTACCAGTTGCTCACTAGCAATAACATATGCTTCTTTGCTAAGTAAGGTCGAACCGAGAATTGAACGCTCTGCCTGAATATCTGCAGGAAGTTCGAGGCCTAACTTATCGCATACCTCGTTGAAATTAATCATGTCATGTCACCTCTCAGCAGCTTGCGAGTACGTTCCCAATATCCTTCAGGAGGTGGACTGTCGATCTCAGACCATTCGTTGAGTTGTGCATCATACTCTTCTGCCTGCCGCTTACTGCGTTGGCTGTCCAATTGATCCCCCAGCCTCCCGCGAATATGAGCAATTCCAGGCGTTACGGTTTCAGTCAATATGTGCTGATCTATATTGGTGCGAGCTGCGTCAGCAGGAAAATGCTTAAGATACTTATGATCCTCTTTCACCTTTGCAAGAGAAGCGTCAAAAAAAGGAAAGTGCTTCTTAATGTGCTTATACAGTTCGGCTATTTCAATCACTTCCACGGCGGCGGCGCTCCTCTTCGATGAATTTATCTAGTGCATCTATTTCCTGTTGCTGCTTAGTCCGCTTTGAAGATCCAAGAGCGACCTCGGAGACTGGCACTCCGCTGGTTATGGACTCTTCACCAAGGGCGACCGCAGGGATTGGTGCCCTGTCGGTTATGGCTTTTGCTGCATCCCAAGCATCCAAGATAGCTTGCTTGTAATAAACAAAGGTACTGATAACCTTGCCTGTTGCTGTACGCTCTCTGTGTAGCTCCCGCATAACCCTGATAATGAGTGCAACGGGTATATGCTGGTCGAGCATCCATTGCATTGAAACAATGTCATTCCGCTTGACGTGAATATCGAGTTTGCTATGTAGGGAACAAAACTCACCTAGCAGCAATTCGAATGGATTATCCGTAGTAGTAATAGTATCTTTAAAATCTCTTAATACAGTGTCGGTTAAGTTGTCCAAATTATGGACTTCATTTCCGTTTGTGGTGTCAAAGCTGTTCGATTCTTGGACAACTTGACCTTTATAATCCGTTAAGTTGTCCAAATTATGGACTTGTTTTTGTGAGATGAAATTAAAGTTTAAGATATAAGCCCCCTTTGACTTGCCTCGTGGAGGAGGCTGGTATACCATGATCCCATTTGAAGCTAATCTGTCACGATACGTGTTAATAGTCTCTCGGCTCTTAATTCCCGTCTGAAAATGAAGCTCAGTATTGGTCATCTGGAAAGATCTTAGCCAACCGAGTTTTCTTGATTTTCTCCATATCGCTAAAATGATAGCTGTTCCATTCGGCCCAAATGTTTCAGGACCACCTATATCTTCAAACTGATCAAGCAAACTGTCGAGGGACGGTTCTAGGTTCGTTCCGTACATTCACACGCCCCATTCCCTTCTTGATATTGACATATCACAGCAAGCCGCGCAGCTTATCCACTACATTTGCAGCAGCAGCTTTAAGAGCAGCCTGCTCCTTCGGCTCCGTTACGGCGGCAATGGCCTTGACCAAAGTATCGCCTTCTATGACCATCTGCTGGATAATGATTTTAGCCTTTAAATAGCTCTCATTATTGCTCCGCGCAAGCTGTTGGTTAAGCTTGTCCAACTGCTCCTGCATAGCCTGCTTTTCCTTGTTGGCTTGCTCCGTCAATTCCTGTTCGCGCCGCTGAACAAGCTCGGTAGCCGCTTTCTCGGCTTCGGCCTTCAGCGCATCAAATTGAGTCTGCAAGTCAGCAACCTTCTTCTCTTGCTCTTGTTTGGCCTTCTCAGCTTTCCTAAGGTCCGTCTTTACCTTGGCGACGGCTTTATCATCCCCGCCAGCCTTGGCCTGCTCCAACTCGGCTTGCAACGCTGAGAGCTGCTGCCCTTGCTGCTCTTGTAGCTGCTTGCTTAGTTCAAGTCGCTCATTCAATTCCTTCTTCTCTTGGGCTTGTTTTGCTGACCATTCATCAAACTTCGCTTTCTGTTCCTCTTGACGCTCCTGCTCCTCTTTCAAAGCTTTTTCAGCATCATTTTTGCCTTTGATGGCTGCCTGAAGCTCCCTAACGGACATATCGGCAACGTCATTCTCTGCCGCGAATTGCTCCCGATCCTCTGCCGATACCGACAGCAGAGCAACGGCCTGACTGTAATTTAAATTAGTGAGATTCGGGGAATTTGCATACTCTTCCGAAACTCGCATGAAGTTATTCGCTGTGGACTGACTGTAACTAACGTTTGCTTGCAACCAGCCTCCCCATTCACCGTGAGTAACAAGAGCCTTTGCCTCCGTCAGTTTGCGCCCAATCTCAATAGACGACTGAAGCACAATTTGCCGTGCCTGTTGGTCAATGCTCCTGATTTCAGCCGCGATTACCTCCGGCGTTCGAACTGCTACCGTTGTTTCTAATGCTGGCACTATTGCCGCCGCTTGCTTTGCCCTTGTCATACAACTGCCTCCTGTCTATTTGCCGGACGATTCAATCTACCGGATTTTTTCGATTTCTTGTTTAACTGCTCCATAAATGAATCGACAACAATCTTAACTTCATCCGTCATGTTACAGTTTTTTAAGCCTCTGCATTGAATGAAGCGTTTGTCTGTTACCTGCAAGGTATAGTAAGGCTTATCTGGATCGGATAACTCTCGCAAGACGAACAAATCTGTTCTTGCATTTACATACGATTCGGCGTAGCCGCCAACGCAATGATTCAGCCTCTTTCCTTCGTCGAATAGTTCATCCACAGATTCAACAGCGCGAATAAAAATTCCAGAAGCTTCGAAATACATTTTTTTTAGTTCAGCAATTCGCTTATTCAATAGCTGATCTAACTTTTCATTTTTCTTATGCTTAATCATTGCCGTTAGCTTTTGATGAGCTTCGTGAAGATCATTGGGGAACAGGTATCGTTCTTCTTTCAAACTCATACCTAGTTCCTTGCACTGCTTCAGGTAATCCTTAAAGTCATATGCAACACTTGATAGGCTGGATCTACTACCACGCCGGAATTGCTTAAGCAGATAACGCATAATAGTTTCTTCAGAAGCATAGGCTTTGTTTTCTTTAAAAATGTGGGAATGTTGCCCCCTGTCTATATCAGACAAATCAAATGCGTCAACTGCGGTAAAGGGATACCCTTTCTTGCGCAAGTCCTGAAAAAACTTTAGTTCCTGCGGCCCCCATTTGCGGCCAGATTGTCGAATCTCATTAATAGATGATTTATCAAGCCTTAAAACTTTCTCTATGGTTTTGCCGCGCCAGTTGACAGCATTGAGTGTTGAGTTTCTATAAAGCTTCGTCCAAATAATTTTTTTGAATCCAAGCTTAGATAGATATTCTACACAGGGGTATCGAGCGGCCAAATCAAAAAATTCAACCATGTCAGAGACATAACTACTGTTTTGATATTTGATGAAGTCTTCCCATGTGCTGTATTGAAACGACGTCCCTTTTACAGCGCTGCGAATATTGCCGTGTGAAACAAACCTTTTATATCCTCCGAATCGACTATCAAAAGCCGAAAATACGGACTTGCGATGCTCCTTCCAATCCCAATATTGAGATTTCCCAGACTCAAACAAATACATATGACCAGCATTATATTCGGTCTCAATGTTTTCATAACTTCCGCTGTAGTCACGATATACTCCTATAACACGGGCAGTTATAGCTTTAGGATCGACAACTGATTTTTCATACCAAACAAGAACACATTTGTCAGTCATGTATTTACGACTTACGCCATCAGCTCTCACATAGCAACTGGATTTGCAATGTGGACATGTCACCTTTTCCTTTTGTTTATGCTTCAGCTTGACCTCAGATCGATGTCGCTTGTTGCAATGGGTACAGTGAGCAAATTGAATGCCCATTACCGTCTTAAAAAAAAGATACCTACTTTCCTTTAAAACAGTATCGGTTACATACCGCGCAAGTGATTTGCTGATCTTCTGAGGAAAGTGCGCTTTAAATTCCTTGAAGTCGCTCATGTGCCTGCCTCCTACAATCCCAAGTCATCCAGATTAATAGCAAAGCCCACAGCAACCGGTTCCGGCTCTGTCTTTGGCGGCTCAATACCGAAATAGCTGAGAATAATAATCCTAGCTTCGTCTGGATGAAGCATTCTTGCATTCTTTTTTTTAGCTTCTTGCTCAAGCGCATTTTTGCTGGCCCCAATGGTCTTGCCATCTGCTAAAAACAACTGAGCTTTTTCGGGATTGGAACGAACATAGTTAATCAATTCAGCGCCGACAAGACGAATGTATTCTTCTTTTGGGTTCGCCCCAACCTCTTGTTGAATCTTTTGCAATGCCTGCTGAAGCATCGCTATCCCTCCTTATGGATAGCTGGCAGGATGATCCCGCCAGCTCGTTAAGTTTGGTTTATCCTACAATGACTACTTCCCCAGCTTCGATCCTCGCCGCCAGAAGTCCCGTGAAATATGATTTGATTTCAGCGATAGCCGTAACCTTCCACGCTCCCCCATCCGCCTCGAAAAGCGCCGCAGCAGGCCCTTTTTTCATCCGAAGAACGAAAGACGAAAGCGGCTGTTCAATCTCTACAAAAGTGCGGAACGGCTTGAGACGTACTGGATTAGGGACTACAACAGGTTCCACTTGAGCTACACCCGTCTTGGCCGTAACCTGTTGGCTGACGCCATCGTCGCCAAACGTCATTACTTGTTCGTCCTTCACATTACCAACCAACTTAAGGACAGTATCGCGATCATTAAAGGTCGACGTTTCATCCAAACCAGAAGGAACGAAACAGCTTTGAAGCAAGATGTTAAACGATTCGAGGTCGTAGTAATCGTTAAAACTAATCCGAGGTAGCAGAGCTGTCGCTTTAATGAGCCTGCTGCGATTATGGTCATCATTTAGACCAGTCAAAACATGAACTTCCGTAGGCGAGATAACATGGATGATAACTGGCAGCCGTTTGTCAAAGTCTGATTGCAAATACTCCACAATTCCGCTTAGGTTATGGACCTCAATGTTGTCTATCAGCGGCTGGCTAATCTTTGCCAGTTCAGCGCTTGTGTATGTTCTGCCGTTAATTACAGCCGTTTGGATAGGAGCTGTATGTTTCGCCAGGCTCAAAATTTTATCAATAGCCTCTCTAATCACAGGAAATCCTCCATTCATTTAATTTAAGTGTGTTTTACCGATAAGGTGACATATTAACAACTTTCTTGTTGTCTACTGGCGCTCCGGTTCCATCCACTACCGCGCCATTATCGGCCATGGCCATTTGATCGAGGTCGCGGCCCATTTTCAGTTCCTGCATGACGGCATTGCCGTCTTTATCCCAATCAAAGACAAAGTGTGACGGTAATCCCTTAGCGGGGGCTAGTGATGATTTGACCGTAATCTCCGCATCTCCAAGCTGACGGGCTTCGTTCGGCTTAATTGAGATTTCAATAGTAAGCTTCCTGGTTGCATCTGGCTTGGTGTTGGGATCAAGTACGTTCTCGGCAATCTTATTTAATTCCCGTTGAATTCGTTCACTGGCCCCGCCTCCGGCCAATTGGTCAATGCTAATGCCCATATGTATCACCTCCTCTCTCGAAAATCCCAAACGCCTGGCATTTTAAGCTGGAATAACGCGGACCTTGCCGGATTGACGATGTACAATATGCAATTGATTTCCCGCCGCTTTGAATACAAGCCAATTAGAAGGCGACAGCTTGACGCATGCCATTGCCTGCTTCTGTTTGCGAGTTGGGCACTTTCCTCTTTTCACGCTCCTTCCCTCCCTTCTTGCTCGACCTTTCAACAATCTCTGAAACTTCCGATTCAAACATCGGGATTGACATGCCAGATGAAGCGCATTTGAGCTTGATAAATGAACGTGCTTTGCCCCAAACATCTATAACTTCGCCCGTTAATCCGTCATGCGTTCGCACGATATCGCCCTTTAACACGATCATCGACAGTCCCTCCCTCTGATGCGCCCTTACCTGCATCGCCAGCAGCCCGACCCGTTCGAGCCGCTGGCGACAAAGGCAAATGCCTTATGTCGTATCTTTTCCAGATGTTCACCTTCCATATCTGAGTTTTAACGCCGTGAAAGCGATTTGGCGGTGGTTGCTGTCCAAGTAATCCATATCACTGAGATCCACCTTGTTCCTTTCGTTGAAGCAGTGGAGGGCCAGTTTAAGCATAAATTTTTCCGATTGACTCCAAGGTGCTGAAACCTTCTTGAGCTTAGTGCCAAATACACGCTCCGACTTGAGACAAACGTATCCAGGAGTAAAATAAAGCTGAAGCTTAGGCGTATTAATGAAGAGATACAACAACGCTCCCCAATAACGATCTCTTTGCAAATGTGCCGGAATTTCGATTTCCATATAAATCCTCCTTAAAATGCGGTAAAATTTGTATATCGTCGTCGTATCAAGGCAGAACCCTCCAGGCAGAAGGGAGTGATGCGCTTTCGTATTCATGTTTTTCTTTTTTGAAGACGATTTTTCAAAGCGGTTAGCAGCCACTATGGAAGATCGTGGTTTCGACTCAATTACTTTAGCAATGATCGCCAACGTTTCCCCCTCGACGGTGCAACGTTGGCTGGACGGAGACTTCCAGCGATTACCTGATAGGCGTAGCCTAATCAAACTAGCCTGGAGGGTTCTGCCTTGATACGACTTCAGGTTATTTAACTCGATTCTTGCAATGAGCGGCAAACGATATGACCGCCCCTATCACTCCCAAAACCACTATGACAATATCAATCCAAGATATATGGCCGTCCAGTAAGATCATTTCATTCGCACCTTCATATCTGGATGTGCTATAATGGACATAACGAGATTCTTCAAACGGGTCCGTAACGGTGTCCAGCCTGCCAGCTGGGCATTTTGCTTTTCATAAGCCTCGAATCTGATCAGCATTTGCAAGTACGCCTCCATTGAGGGCATCTTACTTTGGTCCACCTTATCCGGATTGCTCTGGATAAATCTCAGATTGTGCCGCGCAGCTCGTCCAGCTGCCCTAGCCTCCGCAATCAGCTTGTCTCTCGACATATCTCAACCTCCTACAGTAAATTGCATGACATGCTGCATGATGGATAATCCATCCATGCCGCAAAAGAACGAAACCGCGACTTCTCTTGCATTGGTTAGATCCGTCCACTTAATCAGTGTTTCAGCATCAAGCGTTTTCTTATCGCCCTCAATCTTGCTAATGCAGCTTCTTGAGCGGTTCAGCTTCTCGGCTAACTGTTCTTGACTCAATCCAGCTCTCTCACGACACGCTTGTAATATCGCCCCAAATTTCATCAAATCAACCTATCCTCCTTTTTGTTCCAAATTGGAACCGACAGGGCGATTCAGATGCTATAAAATTAAGTCATACCGTTCCCCTATTGTGCCGCCGTATTTGACGGCGGCAATTTTTATGCGGCTCCACCTTTTTTCCATTTAGTGCCTGCATTATTGTTGATCCATTCGGTGTGCTCATCGATCCACTTCATTAATAAATGAGTGGGGACACGAGGATTCCCAAATTCGCGACAAACGGGGAAGTCGTTACGTCCGAGCAATTCGGATGTTTTAGTGCTACCTATTTCCAACAGCTCCATCAACTGCGTTCGCGTAAGCAAGGGCGGCATGCTGCTGGAAAATGAATGCTTTTTAATTGCAGAATCGACAGCGGCATTAATAATTCCTTGTAATTGCTCATAATCAAATTCGAATTTTAGCAACTACAATCAACTCCTTTTGATGTGGCATATCAATCTACACGAGTTACTATATTGAAGTATCGTCGAGTTTTTCTTTTGAGAAATACTCTTTTGCCAGCTTTTCTGGTCTTACGCCAAATATAAGAGCCATCTTGGATATATGCTCTGTTCTCAATGGGTGACGGCCAGAACGAATGCGAGAATACCATCCAGCTGTTTTCCCCATACATTCGCATAGTTGACTGCAATTGAGCCCTTTTTTTATACGATATTTCTCAAGTACATTTGGATTCATTGATCCACCTCCATATCGACGTTTCTTCAAGTTATGAATAAACTATACTTGAATTAACTTCAAGTTGTCAATGTTAAAGTAGAATTTTCTTCAAGTGTATTTTGAAGATGCTTCAAATCGTATATACTCAGAAATGAAAGGAGGTTGATTTTCATGAACTTTGGCGAGCGGTTAAAGCAGGCTAGGAAGAATAAGCGGCTAACACAGCTGGAGGTCGCGAGAATAATCGGGATAGATGATACGACGATATCAAAGTATGAAAACAATAAATCCGAGCCTGACAATGAAACTCTAAACAAGTTAGTTGATTTATATAATATAAAAGTAGATTGGTTGCACGGGAGAGAAAATGCTTCAACTGTGGATTCTAAAATTCTAGCGGGGTTCAAAAAACTTAGTGATAAAGATCAGCTTTATATATTAGATTTAATAGAAA
Source organism: Paenibacillus plantiphilus (assembly GCF_927798095.1). Classification (GTDB taxonomy): domain Bacteria; phylum Bacillota; class Bacilli; order Paenibacillales; family Paenibacillaceae; genus Paenibacillus_Z; species Paenibacillus_Z plantiphilus. Next base: position 316,010 of record NZ_CAKMMF010000001.1, read on the forward strand.
GACTTGAACCAACAATTGCAACTAAAAAAGAGTAGTCTCAACTACCCTTTTGATTGATTAATTTATTTATTTCATCAGCTATAACTTTTTTTGTATTATCGCTTTTGGTTTCTAAATACTCAATCAACCTTTTTTCATTCTCTGCCACCGTCACCAGCTGATTCCCCCTCTAAGATTGTGATAAAAGGCAGCCGCATTGTTGTATTACTTACTATAAATGAGAACAACTGTTCGTGCAAGAGAAATAACTAAATATTTCCGTGAGGTACGCGTATGGCTAACCCCATCCGCTGCCGCGTTCCTGAGATACTTGCAAGAAAAGGACAGACACAAATATGGTTAGCTGGAGAAACTGGACTGCCTAAGCAGCGATTAAGTGATTACTGCACTATGCGTCGAATGATGTCAATCCAGACCGCTAAACTTATTGCAGATGTACTAAAAGTATCTGTCGAAAGCTTGTATGAATGGGAAGGCGAGCAGCAAGAGTAGTTCTATACTACTCTCACCGATGGAGTACCACTATAGTAGTACCAAAATGGATGTAATCATATTGTAAGCGCATGACTTTTAATAGGCAATAATTAATTTGTACTAGGCCCTTAGAGGCTTTTTATTTTACCTGAGAATAGAACATACATTCTTGTTAAGGAGATGATAATAATGGCTTCTTTCACGAAGATCAAAGCGAAAAACAAGCAGGGATATAAATATATTTGTGTGGCGGATGGTCCGCCTGATCCGATTACAGGTGAACGAAAACAAATATCGCGAAGAGGAGACAGCAAAAAAGAAGCCGAGGAAAGGGTTAACCAGGCTATTAAAAATTTAAAGAATTCCGGGATTAGCGAGAAAACATTGAAGAAAAAAAGTTTTGAGGTGGTTGCAAATGAGTGGTTGAATATATACTCTCGGCGTAAAGTCAAGGAAAACACTATACGTATTAGGGAAGATCAAATAGGCCTGTTAATTCGATACATACCTAAGACTGGAATTGGTAAGATAACGAATCGTGATTATCAGAATGCACTTAACAGTCTCGATGATGAAGAATACTCGACAAACTCGATTAAGGGAGTACATGTTGTTGCTGGCATGATATTTAAGTTTGCCATTATCAATAAGTATCTTGTAGACAACCCAACAATGGGAGCTGTTATACCTGAAAAAGTAGAGACTATTGAGGATCTGGAGAACAACAAAATTGACAACAAGTATTTAGAGAGAGAGGAAATAGCTGAGTTTTTACGTGCTGTTCGTGATCACGGCCGCTACAATGATTTAGTGATTTTCTTTCTTTTGTTGTTCTCAGGCATGCGATCAGGCGAGTTGTGTGCCCTAAAGTGGAACGATATAAATTTCGAAACCAATGAAATCAGAATAAATAAAACGTACTACACACCAAGAGGAAATAAGCGTGCCTATAAGCTGACACCGCCGAAGACAAAGGGATCAAATAGAATGTTTGAAGTAGATGACAGTATTATCGCTATGCTTAAAGATCACAAGAATGCACAAGCGGAAATGAAGAAACGAGCTATGAATCTTGGAGTTCCATATGTTGACGAGAATTTTGTTATTGCTCGAACTAGTGGTCACCCCTTCTCCCAGCGGCTTGTGTACGTTCGCATGGAACGTATTATCAAGAAGACATCCATAAAAAAGAACGCCACTCCACACATTCTCCGTCACACCCATGTCTCGATGTTAGCCGAGGCTGAGATCGATATTAAGACAATCATGAAACGTGTTGGGCACGATCATATGGAGACAACACTTAAAATTTACTCACATGTGACCGAAAAAATGAAGAAAAAAGCTGTCGATAAAATAAAAATGACATTTGGGGACATACTACAAATACACCAAACAGCAGAGAATGAGCAGAAAGCGTGATTTTTTATGTGACTTATCTAAATTGTGTGAATAAAAAAGCCCTTAATCTCAACGATTTAGGGGCTTTTTTTGATTTTATTATTTTATGTTTCGGATAAAAACCAATGATTTGCAAATGATAACAAGAGCCCGATTAACCGTGGAGGTGGAAAAGCTGAAACGCATTTATTCTCGTCGAACTGTATTCATGAGTTGTTTGCTCAGTATCGCATTGGGGGTAGTCGGAAGCGGTTCCTGCGCTGCTGCCACAGATAGAGAAAGCCACATTGAACACATTCCGGCCGCTGCAGCAAAATCCCCAGTCAATCCACTTGCCAAGCGACTGGAGCTGTACGAGCAAATGAGCGCCTTTACTGGTATTCCCTGGTATCGACTCGCCGCAATAGACCAATACGAGCGTACGATTACGAAGGCCCGGCCCAAAACCAGAGAGCAGCTTGGCGAATGGATCAGTATTTTCGTCTCCGAATCCAAATGGGTGGGCGACCTGAATCCTGATACTCACGATCAGATTCCGTCTTCCATCAGATGGTTCAGCGGGATCGGCAAGGACGGCAACGGCGATGGCGTCGCCAGCCGCAACAACGATATCGATCTGCTCTACTCTATTGCAGACCATCTGATGAAATATGGGGCTGCTGAAGACGATTATGCAATCGGCTTATGGCACTATTATCACAATACGCGGGCTGTCCAGCGAATACGGCAATTCTCGCTCATCTATGCCGCCTTCGGCAAGCTGGATTTGTTTGATCACGCTTTTCCAGTCCCAGTGGGAACTAACTATTCCTATAAAGGCACATGGGGAACGCGGCGCAGTTGGGGCGGGTATCGAATTCATGAAGGAACAGACATATTCGCTAATCATGGCGTGTCCGTGCGCAGCACCTGTTACGGCATCGTTGAGATAAAGGGCTGGAATCCATACGGCGGCTGGCGCCTTGGCATCCGTGATCTGAACAATATCTATCACTATTACGCCCATCTGTCCGGCTACGACAAGTCCCTTCAAGTGGGGTCGATCGTGCATCCGGGACAAGTCGTCGGTTGGGTTGGAAGCTCAGGCTACGGCAAGCCCGGAACACAAGGGAAGTTCCCGCCCCATCTGCATTATGGCGTCTATCGCGACCGAGGGCTTGTGGAATGGTCCTTTGATCCTTACCCGCTGCTGCGGCAGTGGGAGGGCGCTGAACGAAGACAGAAGCGAAGTAAATCTTGACTTTCAATACCCGATTCACGCTGCAAAAAGCGGCAGCGGGTCCGTGCATCATCATGCGCGTACCTGCTGCCGCTTTTGCTTTCATGATAGATGCACACTATTGCTGGAAATCTCCTTCTTGGTGTGTTGAATGACCTGGCTCCAGAAGTGATTCTTCCGAGCTATTCATGTCTTCCGTATTCTCGGCGCCAGTTCTCATTGGAAGCGAGATATTGGGAGCAGAGGCGGCTGAATCGCCGACCGGCTTGCCATTATTGTCGTAATAGTACATCGGCACATCACCGACAACAAGCAGATAAGAGATTGGAATTTCCGTATCGACAAGCTCTGGCTTCGTATCGAAAGGAATAATAATCGAGACCTCCGCCACAATCCGCATATATACCTCTACCAGAATCATATTGATTCCGGCATCGCTTTGCCTTGTATTCAAATCAACCTTCACTGCTCCAAGCGGCTCAAACTTTACAGGAATTCGCGGTCCGTAGGATGCAATAAATGCGCTGCCCATCGCTTGACCAATTGGAATATGCTCTGGAATGTCGCCAATCTGATTCAGCATCGATTGCACCGTCTCGATGGTCTGGGAGGTGATGCGCATGTGCTCGGCATAATTCAGCATGAACCCGGAAACCTTCCCGTTCGCGCTCATCTTCCAGTCCACAAGCTTATCAAAGCTTGATTGATGCGCAACCTGCTCGGATATCGCCTTATTAATCGCTTGCGTAGCTACCTGCTTGACCCTAATTTCAGCAACATGCATAAGCGGATCCCGCAGATTTCTCTCAATATAAATAAAGCTCTGCATCATAAACAGGAACACAATAAGCAGAATAAACAGCCACAGCTTACGGCGGCTCAGCTTCCCTGTGCTGCTCCGGCGACGACCGCTGCTTCGGCCGCGATTGCGCCATCCTCTGCGTCCCCATCTCGCCATCGCCTGCCCCCCTCGCATAACTTGGTCAGCTTCCACTTCCAAGCTTATGCAGGATACGTTGGAAAAAGAAGGCGCATTCGTAACGAAGTGAATCGCTAACAAAACTACCGATTCCCCTTCTTGAAGTCGATTTTCAATGAGTTTGAGAGGCCAAAAATTGTCCAAAGTGGTACGCGGCAGTGTATGATGTGACAATAACACAAGACGTAAAGATAATAAGGATCATCCATCCAATGAAAGGAGTTTGATTCACAATTTTATTTAAAAAGGTAAACGTTTTTTTCACATCCATACTATCTCTCCTCATACAATTGGGTCCCATGATTGAAGCAGCTCAATAATTATTACTTTTTTCCAATCTTGATGACCATGAATTGTGTAACACCAAAACAGCCTCCATTTTTATTCATATTTTAATGATCGGTCCACTTTTTTAGCTTCTACTAAAAATGATTATTTGTAAATGGATGTGAATTTTATTTAGCAAATTTTTAGCATTCCACACTTGGAAATGGTCATTCTGTTGGGAATTGATTCTTGACGAGTTATGGTCAAGCGGGCTTGGGCAGTCGCCGTTAGTGATGAGCCGCACATAAAAAGCAGTAATCTCCCTTTGGAGAAGCTATAGAATTATTGGAGTAATACGCCCCTCTCAACTGTAATTGTTTCACAGCGGGAACCAAGGTTCAGACAGACCAAGGGGAAAAGAATATTGAGGACATTCAGGTCGGAGATAAGGTTCTCTCGAAGAATGAAGAGACTGGAGAGCAGGCTTATAAGGAGGTCACCCATCTATATCGAAATGATAAGGAAATCACCTATGAACTAACTGTAGGCAACCAAGTCATTGAAACAACCGACCATCATCCGTTTTGAGTGGAAGATAAAGGTTGGATACTAGCGGTTGACTTGCAGTTTGGGGACAAATTACAGCAGAGTAACGGGAATACCTTGAAGATTGACAACATCAAAATTGTTAAGCACGAAGAAAAGGTCAAGGTTTACAACTTTACTGTTGCTGAATTCCATACGTATTATGTGACGGATATTGGGATATGGGTGCATAACACGGATTGTGGATGGAGTATGGCACGGGGCGGAGATACGATCAATGGTCGAAAATATTCTGAGCATGCACTCGAAAGAATGGCCCCTAATACGATTGAGGTGAGGGCAGAGTTAACAACAAGAGCAAAGCAATCAGCACAAAGTAAAGGGCTTATACCGGGCACAAAAGAGTATAATGACTATATAAAGAAATATGTAGATTCTCGTGGCTTTCCACCAATGGTGATGTTATTACTGTTATCCCTAAATAGGAGATACGCTCTATGTTTACAATCTATGACCAGTACGAACTTCTGGAACTATTTGAAAGTGAGCCAATAGTGATTGGAGAACCCGAAGCAGGAATGAATATTTTTAAAAAGGAGGACAAGTACGGCTTTAAATTGATATTGACCATATCCATTTATGAAAAAGAATGTATCCTCTCTTTAACCCAAAGAGACTGTCCTAATCCAATTTTTGATTTAAGACTGACTGACGTGAATAAAATATACAATGAAAATTCTACATTGTATATTATGAGTGGTGAAAAATTGATTTCAATTGGTTTTCATCCTAACTTTTCATTATCTAATTTATAATTACTAATATTTTGATGTTAGGCTATGAGTTTCAAGTTCGATAATTATAAAGATTTTTAAAGAAATCTTGAGAGGCAAGAGCGGCGGCTGCAAGGTATGCAGGGATTAATGAAGTTCCAATTGAGAGCATTACTGAAATCGAATTAAAGAATACTTGGAAAGTTACCACCTGATGAGTTACTAATACAGACTTATGAAGCAGGAGGTAGATAGTATGGGGATAGAATCTTATAATTTTCTTCTATATCCCAAAAAGAACAAAGCTACACTTGCTGATGATGGATGGGAAACATACGGTGACGATTCGATTCTTTTTTCTACAGTTACCGATGTTCTATTATCATTAGAAAATGTCGCCGTGTATGCTCCTATAAATAAGTGGCCTACTAACGATCCGGAATGTTATTTTTCTTATGTAGACGAATCGAGTATTATTGAAATTGAAATTAATTCAGGAGAAAAAACAGAAACGGTTAAAGAATTAAGTTTAAGATTTGCTATATGTAATCCAGAAGGAATATTCGAGAAAGCTTTAGAATTATGCGAAAATATTTCCGGGAAGCTGGACCTGAATGTATTGAATATGAAGTTGCATGAAGTATTAGATTTTAATAACGATATTCAAATGGAACGAAGTAAGAAAATATTTAGTGACAAAAGAGAGAAGTTCTTTTCAATTTTCGGTTTACCATTAGGAGTCATATCCCAACCACTTTACTGTGGTGAAGTTTATGAGGTCCTGAGAGGCAAAAAATAACGGTTCTTGTTTCCACCTCGCTCTAATTAAAAGCACTTATGACATTAAGACCTTGAGGAAAGCCTCAGGGTCTTTCTGCTAAACATCAATAACTAAATCTGAGGAATTTCCAGGAGTTATTGATTTCGCTTATAGTCATTTATTCAATCGGTTCTACCGGAAACGACAGGAGAACCATTGAGCGAGGCTTCGCGGACGCTAAACAGCTCCACGGGTTTCGATATTGCCGGTTGTCCCCCTCAAATCGGATAGGAGGCTACCCATTAGTTGAGTAGCCGACCTTCCACACCACCGTGCATACCGTTCGGTACACGGCGGTTCCTAAGTTTACGTCTGTACAGTCTTGTAATGCTCCGAGAAAAATGTGTATCCGGCTTGTTT
>NZ_CAKMMF010000002.1:0-125104 GCF_927798095.1 Paenibacillus plantiphilus
CTTCAAGTCCGCTCGACTTGCATGTATTAGGCACGCCGCCAGCGTTCGTCCTGAGCCAGGATCAAACTCTCCATAAAAGAAGTTTTCGCTTTCGACGCTAGTCGAGAGAGAAAAGCTTCAAGATAAGTCTGTAGCTCATTACATATCTGTAAAACGTTGTCGAATTTAAAACTCGATCCATATGTTCAGTTTTCAAAGAACTTGCTGTCACCTTTTGTCGTGACAAGATTATATGTTATCAGCTTCAGCCTATAATGTCAACACTTTTGTTTTACCTTTTTGCAAAGTAATTCGTTTGTGCTATCACTACCCGTCAAAAGCGACAAGAAATAATTTACCACATAGATCGACAAAATACAACTAGAAATAAATGACAGAGAGCAGCGCGCTTAATTCTCCCATGCGCACTGCTCTTCATCGTCACTTTCTCTATCCCTCTCCAAGCAGCCGCTTGAGTTCATTCTCATCCTCAATTACTGTAACGCCAAGATCGCGCGCTTTCGCAAGCTTGCTGCCAGCGCTCTCTCCTGCGATGACAAAATCGGTTTTCTTGGAGACACTTCCACTAATCTTGGCTCCGCAAGCCTCAAGCTTCCTGGCCGCTTCGTCTCTGGTCATTGTAGGGAGCGTTCCGGTGAGCACAACAGTCTTGCCGCTGAATACCGTGTCCATTCGGGCGACCGGCGCTTGTTCGGCCTCTGCCTTTACTCCTAAACCCAACATTCGATCAATCGCTTGACTGGCTAGCGGATCACGGAAATAGGAGTAGATGCTCTCTGCGACTATTCCGCCCACATCAGGCAGGACGACGAGATCTTCGACCTCAGCTGTGCGGATTGCAGCAAGACTGCCATAATGATCTGCCAGCATCTTCGTCGTTGCTTTGCCCGTATTAGGAATGCCTAATGCGAACAGGAATGCGGCCAGATCGCGCTCCTTCGATTTCTCCAGCGCATCAAGGAGCTTGCGGGCTTTGCGATCTCCGAACCGTTCGAGCCCAATTAAGTCATCATACTGAAGCTCATAGAGGTCTGCCGGATCGCGCACGCCGCATTCATCATACAGCTGTTCTGCTGTCATAATGCTGAACGATTCAATATCCATTGCGTCGCGGGAAGAGAAATGTGTAATACGGCCGATTGTCTGCGGTCTGCAGCCAAGCTTGTTGTAGCAGAACAAATGCGCGCCTTTCAGCTCCAAAGCCGTTCCGCATGATGGACAAGCAGAGGGAAATTCGATTTCGATTCCCTCCTCATCATCTGCTTTGCCGAGAATTTCCGGTATAACATCGTTGGACCGCCTTATAAACACTCGCGTACCCAGCGCATGCTTGAGGTTCTTCCGTTCAATATCGCCGATATTGTTAAGCGTGCAATTCTGCACAGTTACTCCCGCGAGATCAACTGCTTCCACACGCGCGACTGGTGTTATTTTGCCTGTGCGGCCTACTTCCCAAGATACAGACTCCAGCACGGTTGTCGTTTCTTCAGACTCAAACTTGAAGGCCACTGCCCAGCGGGGAAATTTATCTGTATAGCCCAGCGTCTCGCGCGTCCGCATATCTGTAAGCTTGACGACTGCCCCGTCTATCAAATAATCAAGACTTCCACGGATTGTCGCGAGCCGCTCCAGCTCCTCCAGTACCTCTTCAATGGTGCTCCAGTAAGTCGCATAATCATTCACCTTAAACCGATTGTCCCGAAGAAACTGCTGCATCTCCATATGGCTGTCAAAGGATATACCGTCCGCAAACCCGACATTATAGAAAAATGCGCTTAGCTTGCGCTCCGCTGTAATTCGCGGATTCTGATTGCGCAGAGCTCCTGCTGCGGCATTGCGCGCATTTTTGAGCGGCTCCACAGCCATCGTATTGTAAGCTTCCAGCACGGACAGGTTCATAATCCCTTCGCCTTGAACTTCTATCGTTCCCTCGGTGAAAGGAATAGTGAGCGGAATGGACTTAATCGTCTTGACCTGCGCCAGTATCCCCTCTCCAACTGTGCCGTTGCCGCGAGTCGCGGCCTGCACCAGCCGTCCGGAGTCGTAGGTTAGATTCAGCGTCAGTCCATCAAATTTGAGCTCTATGACATAGGTCGGATCAGGAAGCGGCGCTTCATCCGGGTTCTTCTTGGCATTGTAATCGGCAATCGCTTTGCTGATGCGTGCATTCCACGCGATCAAATCCTCGTTGTCTTGCGCTTTGCCCAGACTCCATAGAGGCGCCCGGTGGCGGTGGGGATCGAACCCCTTAATAATCTCCCCGCCGACACGCGCTGTAGGCGAATCTGGCAGCGCATAACCCGCCAGCTGTTCAAGCTGTACCAGTTCATCGTATAGCACATCATATTCTTTATCACTGATCGTCGGTTGATCGAGCGTGTAGTAGCTATAGTTGTGCCCCTCGATAAGTTCAATAAGCTCGCGCATGCGCGCAAGCTGCTCGGGCGCTGCGTTGTTTCCCGGTTCCATTGCCGTTGTCATCGACGATCCTACCCTTCTCAATCTCTTCATCGAAACCGCTTTATTGCTTAAGCGAACATCATATATAGCTTATAGCCTGGGATCACTATTCTATACTTTCGTAATAGGCGCAAAGCTCGCCAGCAGCTTCTTCAATCCAATCGGCGCTGGAAAAGCAATCTGCAGCTCCTTGGCATTGTCCTTGCCGCGCACGGACACAATCGTGCCAATTCCCCACACCTTGTGCGATACTTTGTCGCCTTCCCTGAAGTCGCGCGCCGCTTCGCCTTCAGCGGCGCCGCCCGCTGCCTTCGCAGCATCCAGCGGGGTGCTCACCCGCACACCGCCTGCGCCTCCAGCGGCGGTCCCGCCGCCAATGCCCGGACGGCCTACGCCTGCCCCGCCGCGATGCCCGAAGCCGCCGCCTGCTCCGCTGCCCGCGGCGCCGCTATAGCGATTGCCAGCGCCAGGCCCGCCGCCCGCTTGCCGTCCAATCGTTCGGCCGAATGGCGAGGCTTCCGCCTTCAGCTCATCCGGCACTTCCTCCAGAAAACGCGACGGCTTGTTCGCGTTTGTCCTGCCGAACAGGGTGCGCATCCGCGCGCATGTCAGATACAGCTGCTCTTCTGCACGCGTAATGCCCACATACGCCAGCCGGCGTTCCTCTTCCAGCTCACTATTATCCATAAAAGCTCTGCTGTGCGGGAATACGCCTTCCTCCATCCCGATAATAAAGACGATCGGGAATTCAAGACCTTTGGCGCTGTGCATCGTCATTAGAACGACAGCATCTTTCACGCCGCCTTCCGGCTCATCCTTATCCATAGAGTCAATATCGGCGATAAGGGCGAGATCAGTAAGAAAGGATACGAGCGATTTGTCTTCATTTCTCTTCTCGAAATCCTGTGTAACAGACAGAAACTCCTCGATATTCTCCAGTCTTGATTTGGATTCCAGCGTATTCTCCCGCTCCAGCTCCTCCCGATAGCCGCTCAATTCGATAACCTTCTCGGCGAGGTCCGTCACTGACAGGTAATCAGCCATCCTCGTCAAATTATCGATCATATCGCGAAACTCCCGCAGCGCTGTACGCGCCCTCCCCGTAAGATCAAGCCAATCCAGCTGTTCCAGCAGGGCAAAGACAGAAATCCCCTTCTGTCCCGCTTCTTCAAGAAGCTTGGCTACAGTCGTATCGCCTATGCCCCGCTTAGGCACATTCACGATCCGATTGAAGCTAATATCGTCATCGGGATTAGAGATTAGCCGCAAATAAGCTAGAATATCCTTGATTTCCTTGCGGTCGTAGAATCGAATTCCTCCAACGATCTGATAGGGAATATCCGATTTGATCAATGTTTCCTCAATTACCCGGGACTGAGCGTTTGTGCGATACAAAATCGCATGATGCGCGAATTTGCGCCCTTTGGATGCATTTTTGCGTATTTCCGAGGTGACATAGAAGCCTTCCTCGTGCTCAGACTCCGCTTGATAGACGGTAATGCTCTCGCCTTCGCCGCGATCGGTCCACAGCTTCTTCGCCTTGCGGCCGGTATTGAGCGCGATAACTGCATTCGCCGCATTGAGGATATTCGCAGAGGAACGATAGTTCTGCTCCAGCAGAATCGCTCTTGATTCCGGATAATCCTCCTCAAAATTAAGAATATTCGTAATATCGGCGCCACGCCAGCCGTAGATGGACTGATCGCTATCGCCAACGACGCAGATGTTGTGATGCTTGTCAGCAAGCATCTTGCACAGCATGTACTGCGCACGGTTCGTATCCTGATACTCATCCACATGAATATAGCGGAATTTGTTCTGGTAGAAATTCAATACATCCGGCTCATCCTGGAACAGCTGGATCGTCTTCATAATGAGATCGTCGAAATCGAGCGAGTTGTTGCTCTTCAGCCGCTTCTGATAGGCTGTATAAACCTTCGCCACAACGCCGTCGAAGTAATCGCCTATTTTGCGTTCAAACTGCTCTGGCGATATAAGCTCATTCTTCGCTCCGCCGATAGCGGACTGTACCGCTTTGGGCTCGAACTTCTTCGTATCGATGTTCAGATCCTTCATGCAATTCCGTATAACGGACAGCTGATCGGTTGAGTCCAATATCGAGAAGCTCTGCGTAAATCCGATTCTGCCAATATCCTTGCGCAGGATGCGGACACACATGGAGTGAAAGGTCGATACCCAAATATCTCCGCCGGACGGGCCGACAAGTGACGCGACTCTTTCCTGCATTTCACGGGATGCCTTGTTCGTAAAAGTAATCGCCAGGATGCTCCAGGGAGCAACTCGGCGCTTCTCAATCAGATATGCGATACGATGCGTAAGCACGCGTGTCTTGCCGCTCCCCGCTCCTGCCATAATGAGAAGCGGACCTTCTGTTGCCTGCACCGCTTCCCGCTGCTGCGGATTGAGCTTCTGCACCGCCAGATCGATATTAAAATGATTGATCATTATATATCAAATACCCCTTTTGTTCGCATTTGTTCGCCTACTCCCAAGTCTAGACAACGGCTCGTTCTGTGTCAATTCATAATGAATGGTTTCACTATATTTTCCACGAAAAAAAGAAACGGTTTCTCCCTGCGAACCCGTCTGCATGGGGTCCGTTCAGAAAAACCGTTCGTATCCTCGCCATCATAATAGGACTTACTCCGGCAGTGATGACGCCTCCCGCACCGCCTGCACGGTCTCAAGCGCTGCATCCAGCCGGTCATACAGCACATTGCCGACGATAACAGTATGCGCAGCCTCTGCTGCCTGCCTTGCCTTATCAGCGCTATCAATGCCTCCGCCATAGAACAGCCTTGAGCCTGTCAACAGACCTCGAACTCTTTTGAGCAGCGTCATGTCTCCGAATATCCCGCTATACTCCACATACAGGATCGGCAGCCTCATCAGCCTGTCCGCCATATACACATGCGCTGTAATCGATTCCGCATCCAGAACGGTCTGAGCGCCAGTCAGCCTGGCCGCCTCTGCTTCCGCGTTCAGAATCAAGTAGCCTTCCGCCGCCGTCTCCTTCCACGGAATAAAGGTTCCATATTTGCGCAGTGCTTCAATTTGCCTTCCAACGATCCATTCGCCATGAGGCGTATTCAATACGAGCGGAATAAAATAGTAATCAAAGCCCGGCACAGCTGCATCCTCACTGGATACTTCAAGGGCGCAGGGCACCTCATAACGCCGTATGCGGGATAATAGATCCACAGTATTGTCGAATGTCACCCCGCTCGATCCGCCCACTATAACAGCATCCGTACCCGATGTGCAAATCCGGTCCAGCGCTTCGTCGTCCAATTCCCGATCAGGGTCAAGCTTAAAGACATGTCTCCAACTATTATAAATTGCTGCGTCCACCTGCACCGCATCACTACCTCCGCATACTGTTAATTAAGCTCTAATGCTTCGATTCGTTGAATGACAGCGAATTCATTGGGATACAGCATCAGAAACTCGGTAAGTCCGACCATTCGGAACAATTTCTCGTAGTGCTGCGATACGCCCCATGCAAAAGTATGCACGCCGATCTTCCGTCCCATGCGGGCCAATCGGATCAGAACCGCCATTCCGCCACTATTAATATAAGTAACCTGCGACAAATCAAGCGCCAGAAACCTGACATTTGAGTCGACCTCTGTCCCCCCATTGATGCTGGAAAATAGCTCTGTATCCGCCGTTTTGGTCAGATCCCCGACGAGCTTCAAGACGATGCCATTCGGGAATTGACGGACTTCCAATTTAAAAGGCTGTTCCATCGTTCTCAGATCTCCTATCAGTTTCAATGATTTGAGTCCGCTTTACTTCCGCAAGAAGTATAGCTCCGTATAAAATCCGCTTTCATCGCGGCTCGTCGCCCAGTAATCGGAGAGCGAGTCAATCATCACTAGCCCCCACCCTCGTGGATCTTCGGATTCGTGCGTTCTGATCATTTCCTCTTCACTTCTGGAGACGCGGGGGAAGTATCCGCCTCCCTCATCGTACACCTTGCACACAACGAGCTGGCTGCCAATCTGCACCTGAAGCGTCACGTTTGCCTGAGGATTCAATTTATTGCCATGCTCCATCGCATTGAGCAGCGCTTCTGCTATCGCGCTTTCAATATCCTCGCGAACTATCGAATTCGGCCAGCTCTTATCGATCCATGTACCAAGCTGCACAGTAACTGCGCGCTCTTCCCCAAGCTTGCTCGGAATCACCCATTCCCTGTATATGAATTGATTCGGCGAGAAATGAGAAATATCCCCGTCCACGGCTGTTTCCGAGCCGGGCAGACCTACCGGCTTGCTGAAATCATGCGCAAGCTCCAGTACGACAACCGTTCTGTCGTCCGTCCCGACACCACTTCTTTGATCCATACGATCCAGCCATTCATCGATCATTTGCGGCAGCTCCTTACACGTTGTCCATGTCGATAGCTCGGCTTCCAATCCCTCGAAGCTGTACATCGACCCGGTCTCATCCATCAATTCTATCAATCCATCTGTATACAAGACGAAACGGTCGCCCGGCTCAAGCTGCAGCGTCCTTACTTCGTATGTAATCTCAGCATCAAATCCAATTGGCAGAGAGCTGCAGTTAATCGCGTTGATGTTTCCGTCTGGTTTGATGATATAAGGGGATAAATGTCCGGCGCTCGCATATTGAACGCCATTCGACATCATATCGATAACGCCGAGCCCGATTGAAACCGAGCCTTCCTCGCCCATCGCCTCGCATAGCTGGCGGTTCATGCGAGCGAGAACCTCACCCGGATTTCCGTTCCGTTTAATTTCCGAACGGAACAGGATTAACAGGGCCGACATTAGCAGTGCGGCAGGCATCCCTTTGCCGGATACGTCGCCGATCATGACTGCGAATCGATTGGAGCCCAAGGGGACAACATCGAAGAAATCGCCTCCGACCTCTCGATACGGCCGGTATCTTGCTGTTATTCGAAAGGAACCGATCGTAAGGTCTCCAGGCGGAAGCAGCTTCTGCTGCACGTTGTACGCCAGTTTCAGCTCGCGGTCCAATGCCTCATATTCCCGGTCGATGCGAGATTGCAGCTCATTCAAGGCGACTGCCAGCTCTACCGCTTCGTCATGCGAGCTGAAGAGCATTTTGCCGCCAAGCTGTGTTCGTCCCCCGCCAACCAGTTCCCTGATATTGCGGATCAATCCGCGCAATTCATGTCTGAATTCAATGGTCACATAGCTGAACAATATCATGCCTAACAGGAAGTAGAACAATGCCTCCACAATAAATTCGTAGGGATCGATCGACATTTTCCTTTGCGTAGACAACAGGACAAGCTGGAACAGATTCAATATTGTAGCAATGAAGGTTCCCGCATAGGTGATCAGAAGCGGCTGAGCGAAGGATGCCCGTCCGGCTATACTCTCTGAAGGTGGTTGAAATCTGAGAATGACGGGCTGAAGCATCCTTCTGACAGCTATGAATAAGAGCAAGGAAATAAGAATGATGATACCCAGTTCTCCTGCAAAAATGCCAATGAGCTGCGACCAATCGACAGTGTAGTGCTCCATCTCAGCCATTGCTCTTGCGTAAGCCTCATCAGCAATATGAAAAGCAATCAGGCAGAGCACGCCAACACCATTCATTCCAACCAGCAGCACATACGGCAAATTAAACAGCAGATAAAGTGCGCGATGAACTTCCTCCTTCGTCGCGTTCACCGACAATACGTGAAAAACCGGTTTAAGCCGCCAGTACGATAATGCCAGCAGGGATGAGATAATAACTGCGCAACCAATAAGTGTCGCAGGCATGGCCAGAGGAAGCAGTGCTCCCAGCTCCAGGCCCAGTACAACTACTGTTTCGACGTTGAGGAGAGCAATTCCCACAAGCAGAGATAGCGTATAAATGATGAGCAGCTGACCCAGCAATGCGCCAAGCGTTATGCTGCGGGTTACTCCCATAGCAATCGTTTCGTCTCCTGAAGCGGTTCTGTGCCATTATCTCTGCACATTCGTTCCAGTCGCCGATACCAACCGATTGCCTCTGCTCTTCGGCTTCTGTACAAGCAATGACGAATCATAGCCTCATACGCTTCCTCTTGCTCAGGACGCAGGGCAATCCAATCAGCCAGCCGCTGCTCCACCCGCACCTCATCCTGCTGCTCGGCATAATACGCGGCCAATCGTTTGAGCATAACCGTCTGCCGCTCGATCAGCTGCTCGCGAATCCGCTCCAGCCATTCTGTACCAGGGAGCTCCGTCGCCAGATATCCGTACAGAGGCAGCGCTTCATCATACAACCGGCAAGCCGCTTCCCGGTCATCCAGCCAAAGCTGGTCTCCTACTCGCGAAAGCGTAATGTAGACCTCCGCGTCAACAATATCTACTATCCCTTCGTCAATTCCGATTACACCACGTTTGGCGTATACGGGATCCTGGGACATCCCAATATCTTTGAGCGTTTGACGCAAATCATGCAGGGTGACGTAGAGCTGATTGGATCTTTTCGCAGCTTCTCCCTCTCCGAAAACCCGCTCAATCACCTGCTCTCTATTCGCCTTATAGCCTGGCTGCAGGAGCAAGTAAACCAATAGCTCCCCTGCTTTGCGCCTCTTCCATACAGGTTCAGCAGTTGCGCCCTGCTGTGTGCTGAACAGGATGCCGTCGATCAGCTTGATCCGCCATCTGACCGGCGTTGACTGCTGCTCTCCCTCCGCCTCCGCCGCAGCCGAGCCATCAATGGCAGCAGACTCCGATGCCTGCCACTGCTGCTCCGTTTCATCGCCTTGATGATGTACACTGCTCGACAAGGATTGATACAATCGGCGTGTTGCTGGCGTTGAAACGATCTGCTGAAGGCGTTCCATCGCCTGCAGCTCGATTGCTGCCCGGACACGGTTGCCGCTTGCCAGCAGCTGCTTCACTTTTGCCGCGCTAACATACACTTGGATTTCTATATCCCCTGCCAGCTCATGCACCGGCTTGTCATGGGGCGCCTGCAGCAGAACCGCTTTGCACAAATAAGCGAAGCGTGCCGGCAGTCTGTCGCATTGCTCTATGCTCGGCCTGCGATGCGCAAGCACTTCATATAAAGCATCTCTATAGGTCTCCTCTGTCAAATGCCGTTCCAGATAAAGCAGCCATAGCTGCCAGTCGGAATCCCCGACAGTCAACGGATCGAACAGCAAGCGATCAAGCAGCACGAATGCGGACCATACCGGCCTGCTCTCCCGGCGGAACGCCTCAGCGGCCGCAAAGTATAGCGGATTGGCGGCATTAGGGTCGCCCCCCGATTCCAAGCCCTCGCTTGCCGCATTTCGAGCCAGCGCCCACGGCACGAAGCCATTGCAGTTCTCTGGCGTCCGATTCCACTCCTGCCGAAGAAATGCCAGAATCGGCTGCGCCTCCTGTCGGTCGCCCACCTGCTCATACAACAGACCCAGCATCCCCATCATCGAAAGCATCGAGGACTCGTCAGCCTGTGCGGCAAATCCTTTCAAAGCGGACTCAAGCCATTGCTTCGTCTCTATAATCCTTCCATTCAGCAGTCCATCCTCACATGCCGCGCGCAGAAGCAGAGGCGATTTCATCCGAATTTCTTCAGGTATCGCCTGCAGCTTCATTGTCCCAGGCATTCTGCCATCCAGAATTTCTTGTTCAATAGTAAGCACTTCATTCAACCAGTGACTATTCTCATTTCGCTGCTCCATCATGTCAGTTCACCACGTTCACCTTTTACTGCCAACCTTAGTTCGAGCCTATCCAGCTCTTTCTGACTTGGTTGCAGTGTTCAAGTTAATTAATGCTACTATTCGCCCTAATTTGTCAAAACCCTTCCTAAAGACCTATTTCTCCATACAAATTTAAGACGATCCCAGAAAATAAGGGGAAACGGTTGCCAAGCCTCTCTTCCATCATGTAAAGAAGAGCGGCCTATTATATCTATTAGGCCGCTCTAGAATTTGCTGCTATTTAACTAATTGCCCTCTTGTTACGCCCAACTGATTGATCGCCTTCAGGCTGCGCCAAACCTGGGTTCCATTGATGCGCCCTTCAATCGCAGCGCTGTATAAACCGATAACCTCCTCCACCTTATCCGCCGTTTCTTCCAGAAACTCGATGCGGAACGAGGAGACGCCAAGGTCGATGAAGGAACGCAAATATTCCGCCCCCGACTGCTCAATTGCATTGTAAACCGTATTGCGGCAGCCCTCGTCCACTCGCACCGGATGCGACATGCCTATCCGATCCTGCAAGGAAACGCGGCGCTCCTCGCATGGACGGCCGCAGTTCGTATAATCAGTGCCCTCGCTCAGGAACGTGCAGTATACACAATGCTCGGTGTGGAACATAGGCAGATGCTGATGAATAACAACCTCCATCTTCGAGGTATCACTGCGCTCCAGCAAATCGAACATCTGCTGGACGTTCAGATCATACGACGGTGTGATGAGGTCGCAGCCCGCTTCCGCGAATAAATCCGCTGCTTTATGATTGGCTACATTAAGCGAGAAATCGCCAATTAATTGCGGGAACTTCTCGTTCGGCCGTTCCGCGCGCGCTCGCAAATAATAGTAGAGCGCGCCGGTGTTGCGAACTAACACCGCATCCGGCTGCAGCTTTAATATATTGGCGTGATAGCCGTTCTCGCCGGGCATATGAATTCGCGGTGTCGCCAGCGCAATAGGCTTGCCTGCGCGCCTTGCCAGCTCTACTGCCGCAGGAAATTGCTTAATAAACTCGAAGTCTGCGTATATCATTCCAACATCCGATACAACAGCCGCCTCTACTTGGGGCAGTGTTCGGCAGAGCACAGTCAACTGCGCCGCTCCCTTGCGGGAAGCCGCATTACGCTGTGCAAGCGCCGCACCGCTCACCGATGCGGAAGAAGCATGAGGAGGCGCACCGCCCTCCTGCAAAGCAGCAGCTCGATGGGCCGCATCCGCATAAACATCGACGCTTCGCTTCACATACTGCGGCGGCTTTGGCCGTTCGCCAGCAAGCAGCTCCACTGCCTCGCGGCGCATGCGGTTCAGCTCCCGAACCGGCACGATCAGCTCGCCGTTCATCTCGGCGTCCAGCTTCTCCAGCTGGTAGAGCGTGCCGCCCAGCCGTCCAAGCTGCTCCTCCAGAAACGCATGATCCATTGGGCGCTTCTGCGCCTGCTCCAGCGCAAGCTCTGAGCTGACCTCCACCGTCGTTCCCTTCTGAACGTCCGTCCACCAAGAACGTAGCGGCTGTCCAAGCACTCCGCGAACCTTCACATGCAGCGGGAATACCCGATAAGGCTTCTCTGTCTCAAAGGTTGCACGCAGCCGCTTGTCCAGGGCAGGATCACTTGTCTTCCATATCCGATCTCCAACATGAACGCGCCGCAAATCGACATCGTTGCGTCCTGCGACAATTTCGAGCACCGTATCCTCCTGTGCTTCTCCCTCCATCTTAACGCCCTGGCGGCGGATGTCGTAGACACGACCGCCCTCTTCCTTCTTCGTCGGATCACCCGCGTCGAAGACGATTCCATCGCCGCGCTTGAGCGGCGCTTCAATTCGGCAGACGACCGCATCGCGCAGCACCCGCTCCACGCGGCCAAGATAAACGCCGCGGCTCTTAGGAAACGTCCCTTCCACTAGCTTCTTATTGTTCGTGCCGTCAAGAAAGCCGTGTGTGAATCCACGCGAGAAGCTTTGCTGCAGCTCCCGCATTTGCTCCTTCGAGGGAGCAGTCCGGTCACCGTCAAAATAGTTGTCAATCGCAAGACGATATTTGCTCACTACATTAGCTACATATTCCGGACTTTTGAGGCGTCCCTCGATCTTGAATGAGGTGACTCCCGCTTCAATCAGCTCAGGCACCAGCTCGACCGCTGCCAGATCCTTGGGCGACAGCAGATAAGCCACATCTCCCATCGGCTTCTGCTCCCCGTCTACCATGAGATCATAGGGCAGCCTGCAGGCTTGAGCGCATTCGCCGCGATTGGCGGATCGTCCTCCCCACATTTCCGAGGTCAGGCATTGTCCCGAATACGACACGCATAATGCTCCGTGCACGAATACCTCCATCGGCAGCTTCGCTTGCTCGCCAATCGTCTTGATTTGCTTCAGATTATTTTCCCTGCCCAGTACAACCCGTTCAATATCGAAAGGCTTCGTGAACTCGACCGCCTCCGGCGATGTAATCGTCATCTGCGTCGAGCCGTGAATCGGGAAATCCGGCGACAGCTCGCGAATAAGCTTCACAAGTCCCAAATCCTGCACGATAACCGCATCCACACCCGCATCGATACAAGCTTCAACAAGACGCTTCGCCTCGTTCAGCTCATCTTCAAACACTAATATGTTAAAAGTAAGAAACCCCTTAACCCCGTAGCTATGAAGAAACGCCATAATCTCCGGCAGCTCGTCCATGACGAAGTTATTCGCGCGGGCTCTCGCATTAAATTTCTCCACTCCAAAAAATACCGCGTCGGCGCCATTAGCCACTGCAGCGCGCATACAATCCCAGTCACCAGCCGGAGCCAGCAGCTCGACATCTCCACGTTTCAACGTTGCCATATTTCTATTCCGCCATCCTTATCTGTTCGTTCGATTATTTCCTCTAAGTGTACCATTGCAGCCGCTTAAGCGAAAGCCGCCTCTTTCCGGAAATCATCGGCAAGAGACGGCGGATTGCATCACATGGGCGAAGAGCTCAGTATTCCACTTATATCCAAATTTATTTCACTATAGAATAAAACCTGCTCCAATACAACCGAATTCTCTTTATGATGCTTTTCTGTTATTCAATGTAACCCTTGGAATCATCCAATACTGCTGTGTGGCTTCTCTTGCACGCTCTGCGGCGACTTCATTTTTTGTTCACTTTCTATGTGATTTTGTTATTTGCCCCAAGGCCGACTTATACTTCGACATCTCCCGTGATATAATGAGAGCATATACAACTCAAGCAACTCAATTGAACCGGGAGGTTACGAAAACTTATGAAACTTGGTGTATTTTCCGTATTGTTCGCGCAAAAATCGTTAGAGGAAACTCTCGATTACATTAAATCCAAAGGACTTGACGCAATCGAGATCGGCACTGGCGGCTATCCAGGCAATGCCCACTGCGACCCAGACGCACTGCTGGCTGATGAGAGCAAGCTCCAAGCATTCAAGGATGCTGTTGAGTCGCGCGGCATTACGATCAGCGCACTTAGCTGTCATGGCAACCCGCTTCACCCGCAGAAGGATATCGCGAGCGCAGATGATGCTGTCATTCGCAAAACAATTCAATTGGCATCCAAGCTTGGCGTTACTGTCGTTAACACCTTCTCCGGCTGCCCCGGCGATCATGAAGGCGCCAAATATCCGAACTGGCCGATCGCACCTTGGCCGAATGACTTTCAGGATATTCTGAAGTGGCAATGGGAAGAGAAGATCATTCCATACTGGACCGAGATCGGCAAGCTGGCTGCAGAGAACAATGTGAAGATCGGCCTGGAGCTGCATGGCGGATTCTCCGTTCATAGTCCGGCTACACTGCTTCGCCTGCGTGAAGCTGCCGGCGATGCAATCGGCGCTAACCTTGATCCAAGCCATATGTGGTGGCAAGGAATTGATCCGGTACAAGCTATACATATCCTTGGACGCGCTGGCGCAATTCATCACTTCCATGCGAAGGACACTTCCATTGACCCGATCAATGTCAACCATCATGGCGTAACGGACATGCAATCCTACTCCTTAATGCTCGACCGCGCTTGGCAGTTCCGTACAGTTGGGTATGGTCATGATCTGAAGACTTGGGCTGATATTATAAGCGCTCTCCGTCTTGTCGGTTATGATTATGTTGTCAGCATCGAGCACGAAGATGGTCTGATGTCTGTTGACGAGGGCTTCACCAAAGCAGTGCAAAACCTGCAGCAAATTCTGATCCGCGAGCCGCTTGGCGAAATGTGGTGGGTGTAAGCTGCACAACGAAAAAGCCGCCGAAGTCTTGTCCAATACAAGATTTCGGCGGCTTATTATTTGCTCACGCATCAATATCGATGAACTAATCGCCCAACCACACTTTAAAGATCATGATATAGTCGGCAAACAGGAACAGGCCAAGTGCAACAGTCGTAAAGCCAAGCGCGAAGATATTCTTCTTCGGGCGAGCCATTGCAAGGCGAATCCAGCCGATCAGTATAACCACTGTAAACAGCAGCATCATAATATCGAATGGATCGAACTTATCAGCTGCCTGTGCAGCTTCTTCAGCAAGAAACATGGGGGGGTGCCTCCTTTTTTCGCACGTTACCTATCTTAGTTTATGTTAGCCGTATCCCGCCTTCGATGCAAGTGCGAAATGCGAATCGTAACAAGTTTGTCACGAATTGAATAATGATTGTTTCATTATAACCGCAGCAAATGCTTCATATAACAAACTCTTATAGCTATGCAGCCGCCATCCATTGTCGCTACCCTTAAAATATGTTACCATTCTCGTAGTATATTCATACCTGAATCGTCGGATTTCAAGTATGAGCCCATAGCACAATTCCAAGGAGGAACAAACAATGGCATATGAAGCCGTTTGGATGAACGATCCGTCCAAATTGAATAAATTCGAATTCGTAAAGATCGAGAAGGATGGTCTGGATGTTATCCGCACGATCATCGATCAGTACGCCAATGAAGGATATGACTCCATCACTGAAGATGATATGAACCGTTTCAAATGGGCTGGCGTTTATGAGCAAAAGCCTCGTGACGGCCACTTCATGATGCGCGTCCGCATTAACACCGGTATTATCACATCCGAGCAAGCGCGCGCACTCGCTTCTATCGCTCGCGACTATGGCCGTGATTTGATTGATGTTACGACTCGCCAAGCGATCCAGTACCACTGGCTCCGCGTAGAGCATCTGCCTGACATCTTCAAGCGGCTGGAAGCTGTTGGTCTGTACTCCTACGAGGCTTGCGGCGACTGCCCGCGTACAATCGTCGGCAATCCGCTTGCTGGTATCGATAAGGACGAGCTGATCGATACTCGCGAGCTTGTTGAACAAATTAATGATTATTTCTTGATGAATCGCGATTTCTCAAACCTGCCCCGCAAATATAAAATGTCCATCTCTTCCAACATTTATAACAACGCGCATGCAGAGATTAATGACCTGGCTTACGTGCCAGCTACGAAAGTCATTGATGGTCAAGAGGTTATCGGTTTCCACGCTTATGTTGGCGGTGGTCTGTCGGCCAAGCCACATCTAGCGAAGGAGCTCGATATCTTCGTTCGTCCAGAGGATGCACTTAAAGTAGCGATCGGAGTTACGACGATCTTCCGCGACTATGGCTACCGCGAGAAGCGTCACCAAGCCCGTCTCAAGTTCCTCGTTGCAGACTGGGGTCCTGAGAAATTCAAAGAGAAGCTGATCGAGCTGGTCGGCGAATTGCCTTCCAAAGGCGAGAGCAAAGTAGCAGGCTGGAACGCTGTATACTATGATGGCGTCTACCCGCAAGTACAAGAAGGATTGAACTTCATCGGCTTGAACGTTCCTGTAGGCCGTACGAACTCGGATGAGTTCGAGCAGTTGGCTGACGTTGCAGATAAATACGGTGATGGAAAAATCCGCACGACGATGTCCCAGAACATTATTCTGAGCGGCATTCCGACAGATAAAGTAGAAGAGGCGCTGCAAGCACCTGTTCTTCAACGTTTGTCTCCGAATGCAAAGCACTTTATGAGCCGTACTGTATCCTGCACAGGCAACGAGTTCTGTAATCTCGCTGTCGTCGAGACGAAGATTCGTGCAGTCCGCGTCGCTGAATATTTGGATGCCAATGTCGAGCTGGATGAGAAAATCCGCATCCACTTCATCGGCTGCCCTAACGCTTGCGGTCAGAAGCACATTGCCGATATTGGCCTGCAGGGCTCGCTTGTCAAAACTCCTGAAGGCATGGTTGATGCATTCGATATCGCAGTCGGCGGTATTCTTGGACCGGGAGCTAAGTTTAACCAAGCGCTCAAAGGCCGCGTTAAAGGCGACGATGTTGCGGAAGTACTCGCGAAGCTGATCTTGTTCTACAAGGAAGGCCGCGAAGCTGGCGAATCGTTCCATAACTACGTAAACCGTGTAGGCGTCCCTGCATTCCAAGAGAAACTAACTGAAATTCTGGCTGGATAATATTCCTTCTCAAGCATGAATCCTCTGCATGTGAGCTCTTGAGCTCCGTGCAGAGGATTTTTTTTCAATTATGCCTCCATACACTGCTATAAAATGATCATCTGCTGCCAACAAGTATTACACTGTTCCTTGCGAAAGGTACGAGCGACCTCTCGTTCTGCTTAAAGCAAAGAAGCTGTCCCTTAGTAGTATCCTACTTTGGAAACAGCCCTCGTCGCCGTTATATGATCATACCCTACAGCCCGCACCGCGCGCGGTGCTCGATCACACGTCGGCAGCCAAGCCTCGTGCGTCATTATCCTGCCGCTGTTCGCTCCTTACTCTGACCGCCCAGCCGCAACGCCTTCTGCCGCTTGCTGTGCAGCAATCGTCCGCTCGCGATCACGCGAAAGGATCGGCTTCAGATAGCTGCCCGTATAGGAGCCCTCTGCCTTGACCACTTGCTCAGGCGTGCCTACAGCAACGATCTCTCCGCCGCCGCTGCCGCCCTCTGGACCCAAATCGATCAAATAATCTGCTGTCTTGATGACATCCAAATTGTGTTCGATAACCAATACAGACTCTCCCGAATCTACCAAGCGATGAAGCACGATAAGCAGTCGGTCGATATCATCCACATGCAAGCCAGTAGTCGGCTCGTCAAGAATATACAACGTCTTGCCTGTACTTCTGCGATACAGCTCCGCTGCCAGCTTCACCCGCTGCGCTTCTCCGCCGGAGAGCGTGGTTGCCGGTTGACCAAGATTCATATAACCAAGCCCGACATCAAGCAGGGTTTGCATTTTACGATGAATACGCGGAATATTTTTGAAAAAGTCGCAGGAATCCTCTATGGTCAGCTCCAAAATATCGGCAATGCTCTTCCCTTTATACTTCACATCGAGCGTCTCGCGATTGTAGCGTTTGCCCTTGCATATCTCGCAAGGCACATAAACATCCGGAAGGAAATGCATCTCAATCTTGATGATGCCGTCTCCACGGCAAGATTCACAACGGCCGCCCTTCACGTTGAAGCTGAAGCGGCCTTTCTTGTAGCCCCGCACCTTGGATTCATTAAGGGTGGCGAATAAATCGCGTATATCATCGAAAACACCAGTATACGTGGCCGGGTTGGAGCGCGGTGTTCGGCCGATGGGCGACTGGTCGATATCAATGACTTTCTCAATATGCTCCAAGCCGCGAATTTCCTTATGCTCTCCTGGACGAACCTTGGCCTTGTTCAGATCTCGCGCAAGTGTTTTGTATAAAATTTCATTCACCAGCGTTGATTTGCCTGAGCCGGATACGCCTGTGACAGCAGCGAATACGCCTAGCGGAATCTTCACATTCATGCCACGCAGATTATTCTCCTTCGCTCCACGCACCTCCAGCCACTTATCGGCTGTTTTGCGACGCTCCAATGGAACGGGAATAAATTTGCGTCCGCTTAAATAGGCGCCGGTCAATGAGCCTTCATCCGCCATAATTTCCTGTGGTGTTCCCTTGGACATTACTTGCCCGCCATGGATGCCCGCACCTGGTCCAATATCGATGATATAATCCGCGGCAAGCATCGTATCCTCGTCATGCTCGACGACGATAAGCGTGTTGCCAAGATCCCGCATATGCTCCAATGCCTGAATTAGCCTGTCATTATCCCGTTGATGAAGACCGATACTAGGCTCATCCAGAATATACAGCACACCCATCAGGCTGGAACCGATCTGTGTTGCCAGCCGAATCCGCTGCGCTTCTCCGCCTGACAACGTGCCTGCCGCCCTGCTGAGCGTCAAATACTGCAAGCCGACATTCACAAGAAAACCGAGACGACTGCTGATCTCCTTCAGAATAAGATTAGCAATTGTTCGCTCCTTCTCACTCAGCTCCAGCGAGTCGAAGAAACGCTGGGCTTCACCTATGGAAAGCGAGGATACGAAAGCAATGTTCTGCTGTCCTATGGTGACAGCCAGACTTTCCTTGCGCAGTCTATTGCCCTTGCAGCTTCCGCATGGCTTGGCGCTCATATACTGCTCAATATGCTCGCGAATGCCATCTGAGCCCGTCTCCCGATAACGGCGCTCCAGATTGTTCACGATACCTTCGAAGGGCACGTATGCATCCTTGGAATGTCCAAAATCGTTCTCGTAGCGAAAGCGAACGCGCTCTCCCCCTGTGCCATATAACAACTTCTTCATATATTCGGCTGATAGCTCGCTGACCGGAACATCCTTGGGAATACCGTAGTGCTTGCATACCGAATCAAGGAACTGCGGGTAGTAGTTGGATGTGCTTCCCGCCCACGCTTCAAACGCGCCTTCCTCAATCGACTTGCTTCTATCAGGCACAAGCAGGTCAGGGTCAACGATCATTTTGACACCCAGACCATCACATTCTGGACATGCTCCGAAAGGACTGTTGAATGAGAACATCCGCGGGGCCAATTCATCAATGCTAAATCCGCATGACGGACAAGCCAGGTTGGAGCTGAACATCAGCTCCTCCTTCTCCATCACATCAATAAGCACCTGACCCTCCGACAGCTTGAGCGCAGTTTCGATAGAATCTGCCAGACGGCTGTGTATATCCTCCTTCACAACAATACGGTCAACAACGACCTCAATGCTGTGCTTCTTGTTCTTCTCCAGCTCGATCTTCTCGCTAAGCTCACGCAGCTCGCCGTTAACACGGACACGAACAAACCCCTGCTTCTGAATATCTGCCAGCAGCTTCGTATGCTCGCCCTTGCGGCCCGAAACGATCGGCGCGAGTATTTGCAGCTTCGTCCGCTCGGGGTACTCCATAATCCGGTCCACCATCTGCTCTACGGTCTGTGATGTAATCTCGATACCGTGCTCAGGACAGTGCGGTTTGCCGACACGGGCAAACAGCAGCCGCAAGTAATCGTAAATTTCCGTAACCGTACCGACCGTCGAACGCGGGTTGCGGCTCGTCGTCTTCTGATCGATAGAGATGGCTGGCGACAATCCATCGATCGAGTCCACATCCGGCTTCTCCATCTGGCCCAGAAATTGACGGGCGTACGCCGACAACGATTCCACATAGCGGCGTTGACCCTCAGCATAAATCGTATCAAATGCAAGCGATGATTTGCCTGACCCGCTCAAGCCTGTCAAAACAACGAACTTGTCACGCGGAATGGTCACATCGATATTTTTCAAATTGTGGGCTCTCGCCCCTTTAATAACAATGAAATCACTAGCCACTATTTTTCCTCCTAAAAGTTTTCCGCAGGAAAACTTGCATCGTAAGCATTTACTTTGTTTTCCGCAGGAAAACTTGCATCGTAAGCATTTACTTTGTTTTCCGCAGGAAAACTTGCATCGTAAGCATTTACTTTGTTTTCCGCAGGAAAACTTGCATCGTAAGCATCTACTTTGCCAATCCTGTTCCTATCCCATCTCCGCTCGAAGCTCAAGCAGCGCGTCGCGAAGCTCTGCCGCCCGTTCGAACTGCAGGTTTTTCGCAGCATCCTTCATCTCCGCTTCGAGACGCTGGACAAGCGTCTGACGGTCTTTCTTCGACATCTTGTCGAGGCTTGAGCCCGTCAAATAATCGCTCTTCTGCTCCGCGACCTTGGTCGCTTCGATAACCGCATGCACTTTCTTGCGAATTGTCATTGGCGTAATGCCATGCTTCTCATTATGTGCAATCTGGATGGCTCGGCGGCGGTCCGTCTCGGAGATGGCACGCACCATAGAATCGGTCATTTTGTCACCGTACATAAGGACGCGCCCCTCCGAATTCCGAGCTGCTCGCCCAATCGTCTGAATAAGCGAACGCTCCGAACGGAGAAATCCTTCCTTGTCCGCATCGAGTATGGCAACCAGCGTCACCTCAGGCAAATCAAGACCTTCTCTTAACAGGTTGATGCCTACCAGCACATGGAACACGCCCAGACGCAAATCACGCAAAATAGAGAGCCGCTCCAATGTCTTTATATCAGAATGCAGGTAGCGGACCTTAATGCCGACTTCCTTCATGTAATCGGTCAAATCCTCCGCCATCTTCTTCGTAAGCGTCGTTACAAGCACACGCTCATCCTTTGCAATCCGATCGCGTATCTCGCCTAGCAAATCATCTATTTGCCCTTTTGTCGGGCGCACTTCGATGACAGGATCAAGCAGGCCCGTTGGACGGATAATCTGCTCCACCATCGTCGGACAATGCTCAAGCTCATAAGGTCCCGGTGTCGCTGATACGTAGATGATCTGCTTGATCTTCTCTTCAAACTCCTCGAATCTGAGCGGTCTGTTGTCCATCGCCGAAGGAAGTCGGAAGCCGTGATCGACCAGCACTTCCTTTCGCGCACGGTCGCCGTTGTACATGGCCCGAATCTGAGGCAGCGAGACATGCGACTCGTCGACGACGATAAGCATATCCTCTGGGAAAAAGTCCATCAATGTGTATGGTGTCGCGCCCCGCTCCCGGAATGTCAACGGACCCGAATAGTTCTCAATGCCAGAGCAGAAGCCCATCTCCTGCATCATCTCGATATCATAGCGTGTGCGCTGCTCCAGCCGCTGAGCCTCCAGCAGCTTATTCTGATCTCTTAGCTGGGCCAGCCGCTCCTCAAGCTCTGCTTCAATGTTCTTAACCGCAACTCGCATCGTGTTCTCATGCGTCACAAAGTGAGAGGCCGGAAATATCGCTATATGCTCGCGTTCGCCTATAATTTCTCCGGTCAGGACGTCGATCTCGGTAATCCGCTCGATCTCATCGCCGAACAGCTCCACACGAATAGCCCGCTCGTTGTTCGCAATCGGGAATATTTCAATAATATCACCCCGCACACGAAAGGTTCCCCGCACGAAGTTAATATCATTGCGTGAATACTGTATATCTACAAGCTTGTGCAGAATCTCATCGCGCGACTTCTCCATTCCTGTACGCAGGCTGAGAACCATGCTTCCGTATTCGCTTGGCGATCCCAATCCGTATATGCAGGATACACTGGCCACGATAATAACGTCTCGGCGTTCGAACAAGGAGCTGGTGGCGGAGTGGCGCAGCTTGTCAATCTCATCATTGATGCTGGAATCTTTCTCGATAAAGGTATCAGAGGATGGAATGTAGGCTTCTGGCTGGTAGTAGTCGTAGTAGCTGACGAAATATTCAACAGCATTGTCAGGGAAAAACTCTTTGAATTCGCTGCAAAGCTGTGCGGCAAGCGTTTTGTTATGCGCGATAACAAGCGTAGGCCGATTCAATCTGGCAATGATATTCGCGACCGTATACGTCTTGCCTGTTCCCGTAGCGCCCAGCAGCGTCTGATGCCTCGCCCCCTCTTGAATGCCAGCGGTAAGCCGATTAATAGCCTCTGGCTGGTCCCCTTGCGGCGTGTAATCAGATTTCAGCACAAATGTGCCGGGCTTCATTTCTTTATCAGACATGACTTCTTACACCCCAGTCCTATAGTATCTATGAATAAAGACCTATTTACTTGTATACCCATTTATCCCGATAAAATAGACAGTACGCCTAATTTGCATGGGTCATTCTTCGTCCGACATCTAAGATTTCGACGCATTGGCTGTATATGCCTTTCATCGATTCGCATAAGAATATGTGTTCCCATCAATTATACCGATTTTGGCTTTGCGATGCAATCGTTCTTATTCATACCAAAGACGGGCGTTTATGGGATTATAACGGTACAATTATGAGATGGAGTGTGAAGGTTTCAAATGGATGTAACAACTGTTATTGGCATTATTACGGGATTGCTTGCGCTATTGCTGGGGTTTATATGGGATGGCGGGCATGTAGAGAGTCTCTTCGAAAAAACGGCTCTGCTCATCGTCTTCGGAGGAACGTTCGCTGCGGTCGCCGTTAGCTTCCCGTTAAGCAAGCTGAAGCTGATTCCCGATTCCCTGCGGTTTGCATTCGGCAAATCCGACATCGATCCAAACATGATGATTGACCGAATCGTGGATATGGCTACGATTGCCCGCCGTGAAGGCGTGCTTGCTCTGGAGAATCAAGCTGTCGAGGTAGATGTCCCCTTCCTCCGCAATGGGTTGCTTATGGTCGTTGACGGCACTGACCCTGAGCTGACGAGGCAAATACTGGAGCTTGAAATCGATGCCGTGGAACGCAAGCGCGAAGGACAGGCCAAAATATTCGAAGCTGCGGGCGGCTACGCCCCTACGATGGGAATCATCGGTACCGTTATGGGCTTGATCCACGTTCTTGGCAATCTCGCTGATCCCGGCGCGCTCGGTCCGTCCATTGCCGTCGCTTTTACAGCTACTCTGTACGGCGTTGCCAGCGCCAATGTCATCTACTTGCCGCTCGCTTCGAAGATTAAGACGAACACGCAGGAGCATGTTCAGCTGCTTGAGCTGATGCTTGAAGGCATACTGGGCTTGCAAGCAGGCGAGAACCCTCAACTGATTCGCAAAAAACTGACTTCCTTTATGCTGCTGGAGCCGGAAAATCCAAGAGCGAAGAAGGTGGAAGCCAATGCGTCGAAGAAGTAGGCGGAAACGCGCTGTACAAGAAAATCATGAACGATGGCTCATTACATATGCGGATCTAATTACGCTGTTAATGATCTTTTTCGTCGTCCTCTACGCCATGAGCCAGATTGACATTCGCAAATATGACGTGCTGGCCCAATCGCTTCATTTCGAGTTCCGCAAATCAGACACCATATTGGAGATGGGCTCAGGCGTAACAGGGGGGCTTGATCCAGCTAAACAGCCTAAGCCGGCTGAAACCTCCGAGAAGGTCGACGATCCGGATAAAGAGCGTTTGGAAGAGAAGAAGAAACAGATGGAGCAGGACCTTCAAGATCTGTACAAGGTCATTCAATCGTATGTCAAGGCGAACCATCTGGAGCAGCTTGTCTTTGTCGCAGATACGTCTGAAGGAATTACGATCCGGCTATCCGATAAATTTCTGTTCGATCTCGGCAAAGCCGATCTGAAGGAGGATGCATCTCCCGTCCTTGCCAGGCTAGCCAGCCTGTTCAAACAGCTCGACAACACCATCAGCATTGAAGGACATACCGACAATCTCCCTATTCAAAAAGGCGGAACCTTTCAGGACAACTGGGGATTATCAGCAGGACGCTCGCTTGCCGTTCTCCGATATTTCGTCGATCAAACGAAGCTGGAGCCGAAGAAATTCAAGATTGCCGGTTACAGTGACACCCGGCCAGTGGCTCCGAACACGACCGAAGCGAACCGCCAGAAGAATCGCCGTGTTGAAATTACAGTGCTGCGGGGCAGGTAGCAGACGAGCGCGGAGCTCCCAGCGCGCGGTGCTTCGCTGCATGACGGCGGTCGGTCGACCCGAGCCGTCATGCGATTCCACGCCACGTCACATCGCGCGCTCCCATAACCACGAATCTTCCGGTCCACATGTGTTCATACTCGTGATCAACTTTCGCTTGTCCTGCAGCCAATAGCACTAGCCTTCTGCAAGCCCGGTACTAACCGGGCTTGTTTTGTTATAGGCGTAAGGAATGATAACATTCGCATTTTCGACAACATGTAAGCGCTTTAAAATAGTAGTTAACGATCATATCTGGATTTCATGGCATGTGCTATATTATGGCTGCAGCTGCATGATTGCGAAATAAGGCGGTGATCGAAAACGAGCGATGATTGCTATTCAAGTGTGCGCACAGGCAGCAACGAGATGTGGACAGTGGACGGCAATAACGATTCTACAAATTTGAGAGGAACGGTGATCTAATGAAAGCTGGAAAACCAAAGTTTTGGATGATGGCATTATTGGTCCTATGCATGGTGTTTGCGCCAATAACCGCTCAGGCGGGGACGGCAAGCGGCCCTACCGGGACCGCAAGTCTGACTTTTTCCTATGATACTTTTTCATGGACTGTATATCCGATATTCACGCCCTCAACCTATAGTACAACAAATACATCAGGAACGATTGATATTTACCGAATCGTGGGCGGCTCTGAGGTCCATTATAAATTGATCAATGCCGGCCATATTAATCCAGGCACAACTTTTTACACCACCAGCAGCCGCCCCTGCGGCCTTCCTACGGGAACTTACAAGGCGTATTTACGCACATTTGTAACCAGATACTCGCCAACCATTACCATCTCAATGCCTGTTGTTTCTGAAACGTTCACGGTTACTTCTTCTTCTGAATCTACCCCATGCTACAATAACTTCTAACCCGCCGCTTTACATGAAATAAGTTTTCTTCACAAAAATGGCTGAACAGCTCGCGACTGTTCAGCCATTTTACTATACCTAACTACTGTTACTGTGATAACCTACTGGACCGCCAAGGCACTTTCAATTGCAAGCTGCCGCCTATGAAGAGGCCGACGTCCCTTTCCTCTGTCTTGCAAGTCGGCCCCGCCTAATCAGATCAAGCAATGAAGCAGGACGCGCCGCTGCATAAAAGCCGGCCTTCTCGTCCGGGGCCAGTATGACGCCAAGCTGATGGTGCTCACCCGCATATCTCGCCCGCTGCACAAACTTGATATGCCCTTCATGATTCAGCACCTCCAGCTTGCAGAAAGCGGAGTTTACGTGCAGGGCGGCATACAGCTCTTCGATTCTGCGCACTCTTACGCCGTTTACTTTGTGCAGAATCTCGCCTGCGAGAATGCCCATCGCCTCTGCCGGCGTGCCTGGTATGACCGCCAATACGCATAAGCCTCGGTCATCGTGTACATAGAGAGGGCTTCTGGCCTCTTCCTTCAAAAAGCTGATGACGAGCAGCAGCTCATGAAGCAGCAGCGCACCCAAGGCAGCAACGATTGTGAGCGGCGGCCAGAATGCCGCGCCAATCGCCAGCGCGGCCACGGCAAGCCCGTATAGAAGCAGCGTTTGCGAAGCGCCGCGCGCCTTGGCTTCAGGCAGCAGCGTTCTCGTCAATTCCGTAAACCCGATCATCATCGGGAATCCAACCATCGTCCATCCGTTTCCGAGAACCCCATCGCCAAGCAAAGTCGCCCACGGCAGCGCAGCATCTGCTCCACCCGCAGCCGGTACGAGCATCAGCATAGGCACGGGCCAATAGCCCTGCAGCGCATAGCCGCCAACGAGCTTGCCCCGTTTGCCCTCCAGAAATAGCGGACTGGCGAATCGGGCGCCCTGCCAGCGAACCAGCAGCGCTTCCGCCACATGCATAAGCGCCACAAGAACGAGCAGCCCCGGTATGTCCAGACGGCCCAGAGATGCGGCTGCACCGCCCAGCCAATCTCCCCGTTCCGACAACGACGGGAACCAGCTCAAGCTCCACTGCAGAACGCCAAGCAAGCCAACGCTATATGCGAAGCATAAGTACCTCACGCGGATCAATGCCAGCAGCGCAGCAGTTCCCCACATCCAAATGACAGACTCCCCTGTCACTGAGACGCCTAGAAACAGCCCCGCACAAGAAGCGATCACGCCTACGATTAATCCGGCAAGCATCGTTTTTGCAAGCGTTCTGGGCCAAGCATGAAGCCGGACATGGAACAGCTTGCGCTCCAGCCGGGTTTGTCTCATATATTGAAGCATAATAAGCAGCACCGCCACATAATAGAACGGGGATATCAGCAATTGCAACGCCGCTGATCCCGCCTGGCTTAGCACTTCCAGTGCAGCATCCAATGTCTCCACTCCCTCTCGCAAAAAAAAGAAGGCTGCGCCGCGATACCTTCGCAGCTTCAACCTTCTACATGTTCGACACCAGCTTTATAAAATCCTGCCTGGACTACTTGCCGTTTCCGAGTTTCTCCTTCAAGACGTCTACCGCCTTGGCCAGCTGCACGTCATTCTTCTCATCCGTTATTTTGTCGAGAAGCTTCATCTCCAGCTGCTCGGCTGTCTTCTTATCTACCTTGCCGGTCACTGGAAGGCCTGCATCCTTCTGGAATGCCTTCACGGCCTTCTCAGTGGCGAGGCTGAAATAGCCATCCTTGCGATCACTCTCGTAATCCAGTCCGGCAAGCATGATCTGCATGCTGCGGATATCTTCATCGATCGTATCCACTACAAGCGTCTTGGCCTTGGACAAGCGAGCCACGGTATAGTAATCCGGAGGCAGCACCTCGACGTCAGGCTTCAGCCCTTTCTCATGAACCCAATTGCCGAGTGGAGTCAGCCATTTGGCAATCGTCATTTTCAGCAAGCTGCCATCGCCCGTCGCCTTATCGTAGCTCACCTGCACCGTTCCTTTGCCAAAGGTCGTCTCGCCGACGAGTATCGCTCCGGCTCCTTCCTTTAGCGCGCCTGCCAGCACTTCAGAAGCGCTTGCGCTGCCCTTGTTCATAAGTACGGCAACAGGGTAATTCTTGCCTGTACCTTGCGACAACGTTTTGTCGCGTTCTCCTTTTCGATCCTCCACCTGTACGATCGGCTTTCCTTTCGATATGAAAGGCTGCGCGACTGAAACAACGACAGGCAGCACTCCGCCAGGATTGCTTCTCACGTCGATGACGAGCCCTTTCATTCCCTGCTCCTCAAGCTTCGCAAGCTCTTCTTCGAACCGTTCACCCGTATTCAGCGAGAATTGCCTGATTTCGATGACGCCAACGCCATCTTCCTTGCGGTAATGCGCATATACCGTCTCATAGTCAATATCGTCACGAATAATGACAAGCTGAATGGGTTGAGATGCACCAGTGCGCTGAATGGAGAGCTTCACCTTGCTTCCCTTAGGGCCGCGGATTTTGGCAACAGCATCATTCAGGGTCAGCCCATCGAGCTTCTCGCCATTGACTGAGAGCAGTATATCTTTGGCCTGGACGCCTGCGCGCTCAGCGGGAGAGCCTTTAATAGGCGATACAACCGTAACCTTGTTATCCACCAAGGATACTTCAGCTCCGATTCCCGTAAACGAACCTTCCACCGACTCGGAAAAATGCTGCGCCATATCCTTCTCCATATAGACGGAATAAGGATCTCCGAGCGATTCCATCATTCCCTTGACTGCCCCGTCGAGAATCTTCGTTCGGTCAATATCGCGAAAATATTTAGTCTCAATCAGCTCGACGACTGCATTAAGCTTGCCAAGCTCCTTCTCGCTGATGGCGACCCCGCGATTAGAATCAGAAGAGGCTGCGCCTGCTGCCGTACCTCCACCCTCCAACAATATCCAACGGTCAGCGAAGGACAATGTCACCAGCGCTGTAGCTGCAATGGCCAGTAAAATAAACGCCGCAACTGTGCGTCCTTTGAATTGCACGTTATCACCACCTTAAAAAGTCATTACTCTTAACTATCCCACTGCATCTATCTATTGAATCTCACGAACACGAACCCTCCTAGTATATGACAAGCCGCACCCATTTATTTGCGTTGTGGGTACGGCATCATAAAATGGAGCCTTATTTAAATTTTATTTCAAATAGCTGTTCGGATTAACCGGAGTCTGATCCTTGCGAACCTCGAAGTGAAGATGATTGCCAGATGATATGCCTGTGCTGCCTACTTCGGCAATTTTCTGTCCGCGCTTGACAGTTTGCCCCTTCTCTACCATGATGCCATCCTTGCGAATATGGCCGTAGAGCGTCCATAATCCCGCGCCATGATTAATGATGACACAATATCCATAACCGCTCCACCATTGCGCAACGATGACGACACCAGATTCCGCTGCATAGATCGACGTACCTTTGGGAGCAGCCATATCAATGCCGTTATGCGACTTCCGCTTGCCGGAAATCGGGTGAATACGGGTCCCAAAGCCAGAAGTAAGCGTATAGCTGTCTTTCAGTGGAACGGCCAGCGACCCACCGGTATAATAGGTCTTCACCTTCCGCTTCTTCTCCTCAAGGTCCGCTTCTGTCTTGGCCAGCTGCATCAATTGCTCCGTCGACTTCTCGCTGATCTCCTCCAGCTCTTCAACCTTTTCGTTGAACTGAAGAATCATCACTTCCTTCTGGCTTTCCTTGTTAACCAAAAGTGTCTTGTAGCTGTCAAGCTTGCCATACATTACCCGCACTTCATCGAGCGCCCCCTCGATTTCCTGCTTCTTGGCAGCGATGAGCTCCTTCTCATGGTTATAGTTCTCAAGCAGTTCACGGTCTTGACCAAGTATGGATTTAAGAGCGTCGAACCGATCCAGGAAGTCGGAAAAGCTTGTAGCGCTCATCAGAACGTCCAAATAGGAAACAGAACCCTTCGTATACATCAAACGGACACGGGATTGAAGCAGCACGTCCTGATTGGCCAGCCGTTCTTCAGCTGCCTGAAGATCCTCCCCCGCCTGAAGCAGGCTTGCTTCCCGCGCTGCAATCTGCTGCTGCATATCGATCATTTGAGTGCCCACACTGTCAAGCTCCACCAGCAGCTCATTGATTGTTTTGGCAGTCTCTTCCTTCTGTGCGAGTACCGAATCGCGTTCTTTCTCCGCTTCTGTACGGCTATTCTTGGCATCCGCAATATCTTGACGGACCTTAGCCAATTCTTTATTGATCTTGTCCACCTGAGAGGCGGCTTCCCCACCGAATGGTTGAAAGATAAAGGCTGCGAATACAATAACGGTCAGGGTGGCGAGTGCTTTTCTCACGTTAACCATCACCTACACTTTCAAATATCTGCGCACGGATAAAATACTGCCCCAAATGCCGATCAACGTCCCCAGTGCGAGCAGCGGCACCGATACGATCAGGCTCACTTCCTTGAGCGTTACGAGTTGGAACATCATCAGCCCCAGCTGATATTCGGATGCGCCAATAATCTGCGAATAGCCTACAAATAAAAGAATAACCGTTGCAACGGAGCCGATAATTCCAATTAGCGCACCCTCTATGAAGAATGGCCAGCGGATAAAATTGTTCGTTGCGCCTACAAGCTTCATAATGCCAATTTCACGCCGCCGCGCCAAAATCGTGATCTTGATCGTAGTGGAGATCAGGAATATGGCCATCACCGCGAGTCCAGCGACAATAACAAATCCGATAATGCGAACCGCATCCGTCACTTTGAAGATAGAATCAACCGTACCCTTGCCGTAGTTGATATCTGTAATAGGCTTTGATTGATCCTCAATATTCAAGGCTCCGATCTTCTTGGCGACGAATCCGATATTCTTCGGCTCATATACTTCGACCGTGAAAGCATCTGGCAGCGGGTTATTGCTCTCATTGAATCCTTCCAGAAGCTCTGCCCCGTCTTCGCCAATGCTCTTCCTTAGAAGCTCGATTCCTTCAGCCTTCGGAACGAAGGTGACCTTGCTCACTTCTGGAATATTGCCGATCTCGGTTTGCAGCTGATCAATCTTCGCCTGCTCCGTATCGAGCTTCATGTACACGCGAATTTCCACTTGGCTTTCAATTTGATCTGCAATGATGTTGACATTAAGCGCCATCAGCATGAAGACGCCGAGTATAAACAATGAAATTCCGATTGAGCTGATAGAGGCAAAGGACATCCAGCCGTTGCGAATAATATTCAAGACGCCTTCCCTTAGATGGCGGAGAATGGTGCTAAATTTCATAGCCGTACTCCCCTCTTGCTTCATCACGAACGATAATTCCGTTCTCGATCGCAATGACGCGCTTGCGAAGGGTATTCACGATTTCCCGGTTATGTGTAGCCATAACAATTGTCGTCCCCCGGAAATTAATTTCTTCCAATAAATTCATAATCCCCCACGATGTCTCTGGGTCCAGATTGCCTGTCGGCTCATCTGCTACGATTACAGCAGGATTGTTGACGATGGCTCTTGCTATGGCCACACGCTGCTGCTCGCCGCCTGATAGCTGCGCTGGCAGGCTGCTGTGCTTATTCCGCAAGCCTACAAGCTCCAGCACTTCCATTGTCCGCTTCTTAATGATTCGACGCGGCGCTTCAATAACTTCCATCGCGAATGCTACATTCTCATAAGCGCTCAGCTTCGGAAGCAGCCGATAATCTTGGAAAATAACGCCGATATTGCGCCTGACATAAGGTATTTTGCGTGGTTTGAGTTTCCCTATATTAAACCCATTCACCGATATTTGGCCTTTCGTGGGCACTTCTTCGCGATAAATAAGCTTCATAAATGTGGATTTTCCAGCCCCGGACGGACCAACGAGGTACACGAATTCATTGCGGTCAATAACAACTGAAACACCGCGCAGAGCATGCGTTCCATCCGCGTACGTTTTCCATATGTCTTGCAGTTCAATCACATTATCACATCCTGTAGATAGTCAGCCTTTCTTAATTCGACAGAAACTCATTAAATCCTCTACCTTGGCCCCAATTTCTTCATTTTTAATAATTCGCATGTTGTTACAGTTCGTCACTTTAGTACTAGATGCATGCCATTATTCGACAAATGTTCGGAGTTATGAATGACGAAAAATAATCAGTGCACAGACATTTATTTCGCCAAATAAGAAAAAACATGGTGGGGACTCTTGACTGCATATATATGTAACAATCGCAGCACAGGGGTGATGATGAACTTGAGAAGGTCGCATTATGTATGGATTGGATTAGCATTGCTGCTATTATTGGGACTGATAGCTTGGAGAATGCTATGGGCGTATGCGAATAGTGATGCGGTTCCTGACGGAGTGCTGCTGCTTCAGGAAGGCGGCAATGCCAGCGAAGGCTCGATCTCGCTTGGAAGCGACGCAGCATTTGCTATAGGCGGCCTAACAATTGACGCTGTGCTGGACGAACTCCAGAAGAGAGCCGATGCGCTGCACAGCCTCCAGTTTACAGTTCAAGCCAAAGGGAGCAAGCAGGCGGCGACCTGGACTTTATTTGAGCTGGGTGTTCGTGTCGATACGAGGAAAGCTGCTGCCCTTATTTCCAAGCTCCGTTCAGGCAGTATGTGGGAAAGAGTGCAATACAGGCGGCATTTTCCGAATAAGCTGAACATAGAAATGCGCTGGGACAAAAAAAGATTTGCCGAACAGGTGCGAAGCGTCTGGGGCATGCTGGATGCGAATGAACCGGCAAATGCAGCACGTACCATCACCTCTGATGATAAAGTCGTCTATAAGCCTCATCAAGACGCTTATCGGCTGGACATGAATTCATTGCTGGCTCAAGCCCAAACGGCGCTGGAAGCAGCATCAACCGCGCAATGGGGAGCATCTCCGGCTGCTAAGGATATCATCACAACTCTCCCTCTGCGTACCGTTCATCCAGAAATCACACTAAGCCGGCTGCAATCCGAGGGCATTGAGCGAATGATCGCTTCATTCACAACAGATTTCAGTTCAAGCGGCAAAGGCCGCGCCCATAATGTGAGCATCGTAGCGAGAACGCTGCATGATTGGGAGCTTGCCCCTAATGATGTGTTTGATTATCGAAAAGTGATTGAGCTGACCCGTGATAAATACGGCTTCCGCGAAGCGCCCGTTATCCTCAACGGCGAGCTGGTGCCCGGTATTGGCGGCGGGATCTGTCAGGTTTCGAGTACACTCTATAATGCGGCACTGCTGGCCGGACTTGAGATGGTCGAGCGCCGCAATCATTCACTTCCGGTTTCTTATTTGCCCAAAGGTCGGGATGCAACCTTCGCAGAGGGCGCCATTAATTTCAGATTCAAGAACACGACCGGCAAACATCTCATTATTCGCACAGCCGCTAGCGGCGGCAAGCTAACAGTGAAGCTTTTCGGGACGCTGCCCCGAAATGTGAAATATAAGCTCCA
Organism: Paenibacillus plantiphilus; assembly: GCF_927798095.1. GTDB lineage: Bacteria > Bacillota > Bacilli > Paenibacillales > Paenibacillaceae > Paenibacillus_Z > Paenibacillus_Z plantiphilus. The sequence continues at coordinate 32,160 of NZ_CAKMMF010000002.1, forward strand.
ATCAACAACCTTAAAGGTGATTGAGCCGCCGATCAAAGAAATCCCCTCCACCACGGTTCCGGCAGGGCAACGGCTGCTTATGAAAACCGGCAAATCCGGCTATGTAATCGAAACGTACCGCATTAAGCTTCAAGATGGCAAGGAAATATCGCGCTCCAAAATTTCACGCGACACGTATAAAGCCCAACCAACTCTCTACAGTGTTTCGCCCGAGCATTCAGGCCCAGGCGCGATACAGGGAGAAGACATCTCCAATAATCGAAAGCAGCTGCTGGAGGACGGTGTAAGGGGAGAATGACTGATGTCCAACTATGGAACCGCCCTAAGGAATCACGAAGGCGTGGGGGCCACGGGAGTCACGGAGAGTCACGAACAGTCGTGGGAGTCACGGAGAGTCACAAACAGTCGTGGCCGGAGTCACAGGAAGTCACGAACAGTCGTGGGAGCCAAGGAATCACGGGAGTCGTGGGGCCATCGGAGTCACGGAGAGTTTTAGGGAATCCTAGAATTAATCGCAAAACCTTTCTGCAAGCGGGTTTCTTCAGGTTTTCCTGGTTTTCCTGGTTTTTCTGGTTTTTCTGACTCTCAGCTCGATTTCACTCATTTATGTGTGCTGTTTGACGAATTCTCCTTCTTACAGCTTTATGCGATGCCTCTTTCATGTGCGGAAGCGTTCTGTAAGCAGGTTTTTCGGTAGCGTCAAGAAGTTTGTGTAAGGCGGTAGGGATATCCATCGGGACGATGGAATAAGCGATGTTCGAATGTTCTGACGATGTTGCCGATGGGGGATAAAGCCCCCACTATTTCCGGTAATTACTGGTTACTCAACGGGCTGCGGGTAGCGTTCGTCGAACATTTCGGCAAGCTTTTTCTTGACTTCCGTTACTCCGAAACCTGGTGTGACGCGTTCTGCATACACATCGTTATACTCGATACACTGCAAGTAGACGACTTTCTCGGCCGCATCCATGTTCGTTAAACTGTTCATAGGCTTGAGCCGCTTACGAAACTCCTTGTTCATACGCTCGATGGCATTCGAAGTATAGATGGCCTTCTTAATCGCTGCTGGGTATTTGTAGAACGTCAGCAAAGTCGACAATTGGCTCTCCCAAGACTTCATCTCCTTGGGGTAGAGCTTGCCCCATTTGGACTTCACCGTGTCGAAGGCGGCAAGCGCCATGTCGTGGTCGACCGCGTTGTAGATCGTCTTCAGATCGTTGATGACGTCGGTCTTGTGCTCGACCCGAATCTTTGGGAAGGTCGCACGGACCTTGTGCACGATGCAATGCTGGACATCTGCCTTTGGGTAGGTCTCTCGGAAAGCCTCGTCCAAGCCCGGCAAGCCGTCGAATACGCCCAGCAGCACTTCCTGGACCCCGCGGCTATAGAGGTCTTTCAACACCTCGCGCCAGCCGTTCGAGCTCTCCTGGCCGCCGACGTAGAAACCGAGGATCTGACGATGTCCGTGCTCGTCGATACCCATGGCGAAGTAGATGACCTCGCCGCTTACCGTGCTGCGCTTGAGCTTGACGTACAATCCGTCTAAGTAGATCACGGAAAATCGCTTGGAGAGTGGGCGCTCCTGCCACACTTTGATGTCTTCGAGTACAGTAGCGGTAATGTTGCTGACCGTGGTCGGGGAATAGTGGCTGCCGAACATGCTCTCAATGAAGCGCGCCACATCACGGGTACCCATACCGCTTTTGTACATTTGGATGACGGCCTCCTCCAGCCAGCCGTCACGTCGCTGGTACGGTTCGAAGACGTGAGTCTGAAACTGACCGTTACGATCCCGCGGGACCGAGAGGTCCTCCATGTTGCCGTATTTCGTGTGTAGCGTACGCTTGTAGTAGCCGTTGCGGTTGTTGTGCCGATCGCACTCGTCTGACTCCATGAAGGCAGCGATCTCCGCACGCATGATGCTTTCGAGGTTGTCCTGTACGAACTGCGTAACAAGATTTTCAAATAGATTAGTGAGTGCATTTTCGGGTATATTAGTCATCGGTAGGGTCCTTTCTCTGGTGGCTTCGACACCCCTGAGGATACCCTACTTTTTTGTTGCCCGACTAGGCTACAAATCTTGGTACACAGACAATTTTACGCCATCGGTTTTTCCGTTCCTCAGCTCGTTTTCGCTCATTTATGTGCGCTGTTAGACGAATTCTCCTTCTTACAGCTTTATGCGATGCCTCTTTCATGTGCGGAACCGTTCTGTAAGCAGGTTTTTCCGTTTCTCAGCTCGATTTCGCTCATTTATGTGCGCTGTTAGACGAATTCTCCCTCTTACAGCTTTATGTGATGCCTCTTTCATGCGCGGAACCGTTCTGTAAGCGGGTTTTTCCGTCTCTCAGCTCGATTTTACTCATTTATGTGCGCTGTTAGACGAATTCTCCCTCTTACAGCTTTATGCGATGCCTCTTTCATGTACGGAACCGTTCTGTAAGCAGGTTTTTCCGTTTCTCAGCTCGATTTCACTCATTTATGTGCGCTGTTAGACGAATTCTCCCTCTTACAGCTTTATGCGATGCCTCTTTCATATGCGGAACCGATTTGTTTAAGCGGGCTCCCCTTCTTTCAGCTCGATTTTGCTCAAGCGCGTGCGTGTTAGACGGATTTCGCTCTTCTTATAGTTTACGCAATGCCACATTGTGATTGGGAATCATTCGGCGCTCGTTCCACACTCCGATTTTAGTTCTGAATATGCAAAAAAAACCTCCAAGTCGCAAAAGCGAATTCGGAGGTTTCATGTATTCGTTTGCGCCTATCTGCTGCGCTCGATATATTCAACTGTCCATTCAGCCGTCCGCCCAAGCTCCGCTTCAGCGCGAGAAATCGCCGCTTCGACCTGAACTCGTGCAGTTCCGCCGTACACATTGCGAGCATTGACAACTTGCTCAGGCTGCAGCACTGTGAAGATGCTATCATCGAACAGCTTCGAGAATTGCTTGAACTCATCAAGTGTGAGATCCAGCAAATATTTCCCCTGCTGAATGCAATACAGCACAGTCTTGCCGATGACCTCATGCGCTTGGCGGAAAGGAAGCCCTTTGCCCACGAGAAAATCTGCAATATCCGTCGCATTGGAAAAATCCTGGTTCACAGCTTGGCGCATCCGATCCCTGTCAACCTTCATCGTCGCGATCATCGGCGCGAATAATTGAAGTGCTCCTTGCAGCGTGCGAACGGTATCGAACATGCCTTCCTTGTCTTCCTGCATATCCTTGTTGTACGCAAGCGGCAGCGATTTAAGCACTGTCAGCAATCCGATCAGATTGCCATATACACGTCCCGTCTTGCCGCGAACAAGCTCCGGCACGTCCGGGTTTTTCTTCTGCGGCATAATGCTGCTGCCTGTACAAAATGCATCGTCCAACTCGACGAAATGAAACTCTGTACTCGACCACATGATGAGCTCCTCACTAAGACGCGATAGATGCATCATCAATATCGAAGCATGAGAGAGAAACTCCAGAATGAAGTCGCGGTCGCTTACTGCATCAAGGCTGTTCTCGTACACACGGTCGAATTTCAGCTGGCTTGCTACATAATGGCGGTCAATCGGGAAAGTTGTTCCCGCTAGCGCGCCAGCTCCGAGCGGCAGCATATTAATTCGCTTGTAGCTGTCCTGCAGCCGTTCAATATCACGACCAAACATCGATACATAGGCCATCATATGATGAGCGAACAGAATCGGTTGAGCACGTTGAAGATGCGTATAGCCCGGCAGAATCGTGTCCAAATTCGCTTTGGCTTGCTCTACAAGCGCAGTTTGCAGCTTATGCAGCAGGTCGACGAATTCAACAACGCGTTTACGAAGATACAAATGCATATCCGTCGCCACTTGATCATTGCGGCTCCGTCCCGTATGCAGCTTGCCCCCTACTGGGCCAATATCATCGATCAGCGTCTTCTCAATGTTCATATGAATATCTTCATCGGAGATGGAGAATTCAATATCGTTCCTCTTAATACGCTGCAGCACGCGATGAAGCCCATCCTTAATTGTATCCACATCATTTGCTGGCAGAATCCCCTGCTTGCCGAGCATCGTCACATGCGCCACGCTGCCCTGAATGTCTTCCTCTGCCAGCTCTTTGTCAAACATGATCGACGCGGTATATTCCTCAACCAGTTGGTCGGTTTTTTTCGTAAACCGTCCGCCCCACAATTTGCTCACTTATGGTACACCCCTTTATTCATTTCACACCTGAAAGAATGGATTCTATTTAGCCTAAAGCTTCGCATAAATGCCTGTTGCGCTCATTCCATCCAGACATTTCTCGCACCCCGCAGGTTGCGTCTGTTTCTTCTAGAATAGCCCCCGCGCCATGCAGGTCGCGTTCATTCCTCTAGACTAACCTCCCACCATGCAGGTCGCGTTCATTCCTCTAGACTAACCTCCCACCATGCAGGTCGCGTTCTTTTCATCCAGATCTGTATTCACAAAATGCAAATCGAGTCCATTCCGACCAAATTAATGTCCACACAACGCAGGTCGGGCTCATTCCCTGGGGAAATAGCCCGACCAAGCTGCTTGAAAGCGCGTTAGCTTTCGATTATTTCTTGCTTTGCTCGACTCCCGAGGACACTTTCAGACGAAGCGCGTTCAGACGAATAAAGCCGGTTGCATCGCCTTGATCGTACGCTTGAGACGGATCTGCTTCCATTGTTGCGATATCCGGATTGTACAGACTGACCGGACTCTTGACGCCTGCGCCAATAATATTTCCTTTGTACAGCTTCAAGCGGACAACACCGCTGACATTTTTCTGACTTTCCGTCACGAGCGCTTGCAGCGCAAGACGCTCCGGCGCGAACCAGAAGCCATTGTAAACGAGCGTTGCGTATTTGGCGATCAGCGAATCACGCAGATGCATCACTTCGCGGTCCATCGTCAGGGATTCCATTTTGCGATGTGCGGTGAATAGAATGGAACCGCCCGGAGTTTCATATACGCCGCGGCTCTTCATGCCAACGAAACGATTCTCCACCATATCGACACGGCCGATGCCATGCTTGCCGCCAAGCTCATTCAGCTGCTCCATGACTGCGAGCGGACTGAGCTGCTCGCCGTTGATGGCTACACAATTGCCCGCTTCAAAGGTCAGCTCGATATATTCCGCCTGATCCGGTGCATCCTCAGGAGCTACGCTCAGAACGAACATTTCTTTATTGGAATCCGCGCTAGGATCGAACCACGGATCCTCAAGCACCCCGCTCTCAAAGCTGATATGCAGCAGATTGCGGTCCATGGAATACGGCTTCGCAGCCGATGCTTGTACCGGAATGTTATGCTTTTCCGCATAAGCGATCATCTCTGCACGGCCAGGGAATTCCTCACGGAATTGCTCGCTGCGCCATGGCGCGATAACTTGAATGTCCGGTGCGAGCGCCGCTGCAGTCAGCTCGAAGCGCACTTGGTCATTCCCTTTGCCCGTTGCTCCATGCGCAATTGCCGTCGCGCCTTCAGCGCGCGCTATGTCTACCATACGCTTAGCGATCAGCGGACGAGCAATCGAGGTCCCCAGCAGGTATTGCCCTTCATACAGAGCGCCCGACTGGAACATCGGGTAGATAAAATCCTGTGCAAACTCATCGCGCAAATCATCAATGTAAACTTTGGATGCGCCGGTCGCGAGCGCTTTGGCCTCCAGGCCGTCCAGCTCATCCTTTTGCCCGATATCAGCAGTAAATGCAATAATTTCCGCATCATAGGTTTCTTTCAGCCATTTGAGAATAACGGACGTATCCAGACCGCCCGAGTATGCAAGTACGATTTTTTCCTTCGCCATCTTCCGTTCAAGCTCCTTTATATGAATGATGATTACATTATCGCTGCCATAATTGCTTTTTGCGCATGAAGACGGTTCTCAGCCTGGTCGAAAATAATCGATTGCTTCCCGTCAATGATACCCTCGCTCACTTCTTCCCCGCGGTGCGCCGGGAGGCAGTGCATGAACAGATAGTCCTTCTTCGCGTATTTCATAAGCTCCTCGTTCACTTGGTAGTTCGCGAACGCAACTTCACGATCCTTCTGCTCGGCTTCAAAGCCCATGCTGGCCCATACGTCCGTATAAATGATATCCGCATCCGCTACCGCTTCCTTAGGATCACGGCAAATATGAATCTGCGAGCCTGTCTCTGAGGCATTGTCCCGCGTCTGCCTAACAATATCCTCGTCCGGCTCATAGCCCTCAGGCGTCGCGACGGACATGTTCATGCCAAGCTTGGCAGCGCCCATAAGCAGTGAATGCACCATATTGTTGCCATCGCCGATATAAGCGATCTTCAGCCCTTCAAGGCGGCCTTTATGCTCAAGCACAGTCTGATAGTCGGCAAGCGCTTGGCAAGGGTGGGAAAGATCCGTCAGTCCGTTGATGACAGGCACAGTCGCTCCACGAGCAAGCTCGATGACGGTACGATGCGCATAGGTGCGGATCATGATGCCATCGAGGTAACGGGACAGCGTCTGCGCGGTATCCCATACCGTCTCCCCCCGTCCGATCTGCAGATCGTTGCGGCTCAGAAACAGCGCATGACCGCCTAGCTGGTACATCCCAACCTCGAAGGAAACACGGGTACGCGTGGAAGATTTCTCGAAAATCATCCCAAGCGTCTTTCCTTGCAGCGGGTGATAAACCTCCCCCGCCTTCTGCTTCTGCTTCAATGCGATCGCCAGCTCTATAAGGTAGCGTACTTCCTCCGGCTTATAATCTACCAGCGCGAGAAAATCGCGGCCCTTCAAATTCAGAGCCATCTCTTCATGTATTATGGATTGCATCTATTCAAAACTCCCTTCTCTCGTTATTGTGCCGCTGCTGTTCTTTCCGCAAACATCGAAGCCAGTATGCCGACAGCCTCATCAATTTCTTCGCGGGCAACAAGCAGATTCGGAAGCAGACGGATCACATTCGGTCCTGCTGTTATGACCAGCAATCCTCGCTTTTGTCCTTCATTGATGAAATCTCCCACCGGCTCCTTGCATGCAATGCCGACGATAAGTCCTCTGCCGCGGATTTCCTCCACAAGCGGATGGCCCCCAAGCTTCTCGCGAAGCTGCTCCATCAGATAGTCGCCCATTTCGGCCGCGCGCTCTGCGAGCTTGTCGTCTACGATCGTCTCGATGGTCGCTTTCACTGCTGCCGTAGCGATTGGCGTGCCGCCAAAGGTCGAGCCATGGCTGCCTGCGCTGAACGCTTCGACAAGCGCCCCCTTCGCCAGCATGGCGCCTACCGGAAAGCCGCTTCCGAGTCCTTTTGCCAAGGTGAAAATATCCGGTTCTATGCCATAGTGCTGAAAAGCGAACAGCTTGCCGGTACGGCCCATCCCCGTCTGGATCTCGTCAATGATAAGCAGAATGCCATTGTCCCGGCACAGCTTGGATATGTGCTGCAGGAAAGCAGGATCAACAGCATGAATGCCGCCCTCAGCCTGTATCAGCTCCAGCATAATCGCCGCTGTCTTGTCTGTAATCGCGGATTCCAGCGCCGGAATATCGTGCAAGGGCACGGTGATGAAGCCTTGCGGAAGCGGAGAGAAGCCTTCCTTGACTTTATCCTGTCCCGTAGCCGTCAGCGTCGCCAAGGTCCGTCCGTGGAAGGACTGCTGGAATGTAATGATCTCATAACGTCCGCTGTCGATCACCTTCTGATGATAACGCCTTGCAAGCTTGATCGCCGCTTCATTCGCCTCTGCGCCAGAATTGCAGAAGAACACGGCATCCGCAGGGCTGTTGTCTGTTAGCAGTTGACCTGCTGCTTCTTGATTCGGAATATGAAACAGGTTGGATACATGCCACAGCTCATCAAGCTGCTTCACGAGCGCTTCTTTAACTCGGTCAGGCGCATGGCCCAAATTCGTAACCGCGATCCCGCTCATGAAATCCAAATATTTATTTCCCTGATCATCCCATAGCCAGCTTCCTTTGCCCTTGACGAGGGTTAGCGGGAATCTTGCATAGGTCGGAAACAGTGAGCTGCCGCTAGCTTGCCTCGCCCCGTTTGCCGCCTTATTACTGTCGCTCATCATCTATCACCTCTCCAATCATGCTTGGACAATGCGTGTGCCAATGCCGCCTTCAAGAACCGCTCGGCTAAGGACGTTGGGCTCGTCGCCATTGACGATAATGACCTCGCGAACCTGTCCTTGTATGCATTGAATGGCCGCGCGAACTTTAGGAATCATGCCGCCGTAAATTTCGCCGCTTGCAATCATCGCTTCAATCTCCTCGACTGTTACGCTGGGCAGCACGCGCTTCTCGCCATCGACTGTTTTCAAAATGCCGGGCACATCTGTTACAACGATCATGCGCTCTACCCCAAGATGAGAAGCGACCGCGCCGGCCGCCGTATCCGCATTGATGTTATAACGCTGCCCAGCCGCATCGATGCCGATTGGGGCGATGACCGGGATATACCCCATGTCCATAACACCCTCGATGATCTCGGCATTGACATCCGTTACGTCGCCGACAAAGCCGATTTCCGCTGTATTGGCAACCGGCTTCGCCGTAATGAGCCGTCCGTCCACGCCGGACAAGCCGAGCGACTTGGCGCCGCCCTGTTGAATTTTGCGGACAATCTCTTTATTAATCCGTCCTGCGAGCACCATCTCGACAACGTCCAGCACTTCCTCGCTCGTCCTGCGCAATCCGTTCACGAATCCGCTCTCAATGCCAAGCTTCGTCAACGTATCCGAGATTGCTGGTCCGCCGCCATGTACGATGACTGGCTTAACACCGCTCTCCTGCAATCCCCGCAGGTCGGCAAAAAAAGAGTCCGGCAGCGCTGCAAGCGTGCTGCCGCCGCATTTCATGACAAACCGTTGCTCCATATCTATTCCGTCCCCTTATCCGATCCTGTATCGTTACGTCCGATATGCCGCGTTAATGCGGACATAATCATACGTCAAGTCGCAGCCCCAAGCAGTCGCTTTGCCCGCGCCCATATGTAGGTCAACGCCAATAACGACTGTATCGCCCTTCAAATATTCGAGCGCCGCGTCTTCGTCGAATACGACAGGACGCGATTGCTCCAACGTCACAATATCACCCAACCGAATATCCACCGTCTCCGGATTAACAGGCTGGCCTGCCCGCCCGACAGCGGCAATGATCCGCCCCCAGTTGGCATCGGCGCCGAACACAGCGGACTTCACCAGCGACGAGCCGATGACTGTTTTCGCGATGGCCTGAGCCGCTTCATCCGATTCCGCTCCCCGCACCTGCACCTCAACAAGCTTCGTTGCGCCTTCTCCATCACGGGCAATCGCTTTCGCCAGCACCTCGCAAACATAGCGAAGCGCTGCCGCGAATGCAGCCCAGTCGGGATGGCTCTCGGTCAGCTCGCTGTTGCCTGCAAGGCCGCTTGCCATCGCAACAAGCATGTCATTCGTACTCGTGTCGCCGTCCACTGTAATCATGTTGAAGGTGAGGTCTGTCGCTTGGCGAAGCAGCTTATGCAGCGCCTCGCTGCCAATCGCGGCATCCGTCGTTACAAATCCGAGCATCGTTGCCATGTTGGGGTGAATCATGCCAGACCCCTTCGACGCGCCAGCTATATGAACGGTCTGCCCATCAATCGTGACCGACACGCATACTTCCTTCTTCACTAGATCCGTGGTCAGAATCGCCTGACAGAAATCATCAGCCGCTCCGTAGCTCGTCGACAGCTTCGCAGGCAGCTCTGCGATGCCGCTGCGAACGCAGTCCATCTTCAACAGCTCGCCTATTACGCCTGTCGAAGCTACAGCCACATGCTCCGGCGCTACGCCCAGCGCTTCAGCGAAGCCGCTCCGCATCTCATATGCATCGGCATCGCCTTGCTTGCCTGTGCAAGCATTGGCATTGCCGCTGTTCACGATAACAGCGCGCAGCACTCCGCCTGCGCCGATGCTCTCCCGCGTCACCTGAATCGGAGCCGCCTGGAATACATTCGTCGTATAGACGCCAGCCGCCGCCGCAGGCACCTCACAAACAATAGCGCCAAGATCATGGCGCGTCGTCTTCTTCAGACCGCAGTGCAAGCCTCCGGCCTTGAAGCCTTTGGGCGATGTAACCGAGCCCTCCGGCACGACCGAGAAGACTGCTTCAATGTTCCCTTGTCCCATCGTTCAATCTTGTCTCCTTCTTTATAGAAATAACATGTATGATGAAATGGCCAGTCTCCGCGTTAACTTCACTTCAAGGATTAAGGATATATCGGCACAAATTGCAATCCCAGCGTCTCGTCCCAGCCCATCATCAGATTCAGGTTCTGTATCGCCTGACCAGCCGCTCCCTTAACCAAATTATCTATAACTGAAATAATGGTAACGCGACCAGTCCGCTCGTCTACGGAGAAGCCGATGTCGCAATAGTTGGAGCCCGATACCTCTTTGGTCGCCGGCCATGTGCCATCCTTGCGAATACGAACGAAGCGGCGTCCTTCATAATAATTGCGGTATAGCGAAACGAAATCCTCAGAGCTGTACCCGCCCTGAACCGATGCATACATCGTGCTCATAATGCCGCGTGTCATCGGAACCAGGTGCGTCGTAAACGTCGTGACCACCGGCTTGCCAGCCACATCACCAAGCACCTGCTCGATCTCTGGAATATGCTGATGCTTGTTGATTTTGTAGGCCTTGAAGTTCTCGTTGATTTCCGCATAATGCGTGCCCAGACTTGTGCCGCGGCCGGCTCCGGAAACGCCGGACTTCGCATCGATAATAATCGTGGATGGATCGATATAGCCTGCTTTCACAGCCGGTATAAGACCCAGCAAGGTTGCAGTAGGGAAACAGCCTGGGTTGGAGATAAGGTCAACGCCGCGCACCGCTTCGCCGTATACCTCGGCCAATCCGTATACCGCTTGATCAAGATACTGCTGCTCCGCAGCCTCCTTCTTGTACCAGGTCTGATACAGCTCACGTGACTTCAGACGCAAATCACCCGAGATATCAATCACTTTAAGCCCCGCTTCCAGCAGAGAGGGCACTAGCTTTGAGGCAATGCCTGCAGGTGTCGCTATAAATACAACGTCGGCCTTGCTCTTGATGAGCGCCGCATCGACGTCATCCAGCAAATCCGTACGTATTTCAGTTAAATGCGGGTAGCCTTCCGCGATTGGCGAGCCTGCAGCTGATGACGAAGTCACAGATGTCACTTCAACCCCAGGGTGGCTGGCTAACAGCCGAATGAGCTCAACACCGCCATAACCGGTGGAGCCGATAATCGCAACATTCACTTTAGAATTCATTGATGTTCCTCTCCCATCCGATAACTTCCTAACTATCCATTTTACACGAACGAAGGGATAGAAGAAATAGCTTGTTGCCTGATGTATTATTATACATTTCAATTAATATAAATTCAATGATAAAATGATGACCGCTGTCCATGCAGCGCGCGCACTGTGTACTGGCAGCTGCGAACGGTGCAATCGTCCTTGCTCGCTTCACGGCCGCTTGAACCCTTCACCCAACACCTCCGCTGTATCACTTATGATGACAAAGGCAGCGGGATCAACCGACCGCACCAACTGCTTCAGCTTCGAAACCTCGCCTTGACCCACAACGACCATCAGCACCTGCCTCGCCGCTCCCGTGTATCCGCCATGGCCATCCAAACTGGTCAGACCGCGATCCAAATCATGCAGCACCGCTTGCCTGATCTCCTCCGCCCGACAGGAGATAATGAACGCGACTTTGGAGAGCGCAAGCCCTGTCTGGATAAAATCAATTGTTTTGCTCGTCACGAACAAGCCTATCAGCGCATAGAGCGAAATCTCCGGAGAAATGAGCACTCCTGCTGCGGCGATAACCAATCCATCGAAGCAGGCAACGGCCAGCCCCAATCGAATGCCGGTGTAACGATGCAGCAGTTGCGCAGCGAGATCAAGACCGCCTGTCGAGCCCTGCCCGCGAAAAACAAGGCCTAAGCCGGCACCAACGCCGATACCGCCATAGATAGCGGCAAGCAGCGCATTCTCTGTCAATGGCGGCCAATGGGAGGTGAGCAGCACGAAGAGCGGCAGCATGAAGGAACCGAGCGCCGTCTTCAGTGCAAATCGCTTGCCAAGCAGCCATAGGCCAAGCAGGAACAAGGGCACATTGAACGCCCATTGGATAAAAGCCGGCGCAATGCCGGTCAGCCGGTTCACAAGAATAGAGACGCCGGAAATTCCGCCAGAGGCGATTCCGAGCGGCACAAAAAATACATTGAAGCTGATAGCAATCAGAAATGAGCCCAGGAGCAGCAGAATAGTACCCGCAATGGCTTGCAAGCGGGGGTTAAGCTCCCTCCTATGGTGGTGTCCGCCGCCGCTCCGCCCTTGCTTATTCCCGGCTTGATGCTGCTGCCTTGGCTGCTGATCTAATTCATCCGACATAGGCCCCAATCACCTTTCCTGAATGACAAAAAGAGTTCCCACACTTTATCAGTGTAGGAACTCTTCGCCCTCGCTATGCATATGAACCGTTATTATACTTGCTCGGTCCGAATTTGACTTCGCAAATAACCATCGATGAAGGCATCCAGATCTCCATCCATCACGGCGCCGACATTGCCTGTCTCAACCGAAGTACGGTGATCTTTCACCATACTGTAGGGATGAAACACATAGGAACGAATCTGGCTGCCCCAAGCGATATCGGACTGCTCGCCGCGAATTTCTGCAAGATGCTTCTGCTGCTCCTCGATCTTGCGCTCATAGAGCTTGGAGCGGAGCATCGTCATCGCGCTCTCGCGGTTCTGAATTTGTGAACGCTGCGTCTGACAGGCGACAACGATACCGCTCGGAATATGAGTGATTCGAATGGCTGATTCCGTCTTATTGATATGCTGACCGCCAGCACCGCTCGCGCGGTAGGTGTCAACCTTCAAGTCCTCCGAGCGGATCTCAATCTCGATATCATCCTGAATCTCTGGCATAATGTCACAGGAGACGAAGGAGGTATGCCTTCTGCCCGAGGAATCGAATGGTGAAATCCGCACGAGCCTGTGTACGCCCTTCTCTGCTTTGAGATAGCCGTAGGCATTGTAGCCTTTGACAAGAATGGTCACGCTCTTGATGCCCGCTTCATCACCAGGCAAATAATCAAGCACCTCGACCTTGAAGCCATGCTTCTCCGCCCACCTCGTGTACATTCGGTAGAGCATCTGTCCCCAATCCTGCGACTCCGTTCCCCCAGCTCCCGGATGAAGCTCCAGAATGGCATTCAGCTTGTCGTAAGGCTGGTTGAGCAGCAGCTGCAGCTCAAATTCGCTGACCTTGCCTACGAGCTCCTGTACACTGCTGGCGATGTCCGCCTCCAGCGATTCGTCATCCTCTTCCTCTGCGAGCTCCAGCATCGTCTGCAGATCGTCCTGACTCTCGGCAAGTCGCTCGTATTGCTCGACGACTGACTTGATCGCATTCAGCTCAGCTATTGTGCTCTGCGCCCGATCGTTGTCATCCCAGAAGTCGGGGGCTGTCATCTTTTCCTCGAAATTCGCGATCAGCTCCGCCTTAAGATCTAAGTCAAAGAGACCCCCTTAGGTTTTGAAGCCGTTTCGCCGTCTCACGCAGGTCTTGCTTTATAGATACATCTATCATGACGATCGATTCACCTCAACATATTGTTCTGCCCTACACTATGCGGCGAGGGACTTTATTGTCCGTGGCATTGCTTGTATTTCTTACCGCTTCCGCACGGACACGGATCGTTGCGCCCAACACGCTCTTCACGCTTGACCGGACGTTTGGCCTGGGGCTCGCTGCTTCCGCCGCCGCCGGACTCCGTCTGTCCTTTGGCTACTTCCTGGCGCTCCAGATTATTCTCTACATGTGCCTTCATAATATATTTAGTGACTTCTTCCTGGATGCTGTCGATCATTTCCTTGAACATCTCGAAGCCTTCGAATTGATACTCGCGGAGCGGGTCGGTTCCTCCGTATGCACGCAGGTGGATACCTTGACGCAGCTGATCCATCGCATCGATATGATCCATCCACTTGCTGTCAACGGCACGCAGAACAACAACCTTCTCGAATTCACGCATCATCTCGATGCCGATCTCTTCTTCTCTGCGGTCATACAGCTTGAGCACCTGATTGTAGAGGAATTCTGTAATCTCCTCTGTTTCCTTGCCCCACAGATCATCCTTCGTAATCATGCCTTCATAGAGGAATGTACCCTGTGCGTAATCAACAATCTCTTGCAGCTCCCAGTTCTCCGGTACATCGTCACTCGGACAGTGGGCAGCTACGGACCGTTCAATAACCGGCTTAATCATCTCAAGCACAATGTCGCGGATATTCTCTGAGAACAGCACTTCACGACGCTGCTTGTAGATGATTTCCCGCTGCTGATTCATAACATCATCATATTGAAGGACGATCTTCCGCTGATCGAAGTTGTTGCCCTCTACCCGCTTCTGCGCAGATTCTATTGCGCGCGTAATAAGACGGCTCTCGATAGGCTGATCCTCATCAAAACCAAGGCGTTCCATCATGCCCATAATATTGTCTGAACCAAAGCGGCGCATCAGCTCATCTTCCAGAGACAAGTAAAACTGCGATGAGCCCGGGTCGCCCTGACGACCGGCACGACCACGGAGCTGGTTGTCGATCCGACGGCTCTCATGACGTTCCGTACCTATAATATGAAGACCGCCAGAAGTCGGGACGTTATCTCCTAAAAGAATATCCGTACCACGGCCTGCCATGTTCGTTGCGATTGTGACAGAGCCCTCTTGTCCAGCACGCGAAATAATTTCCGCTTCCTCGGCATGATACTTCGCATTGAGGACTTTATGCGTGACACCGCGTTTCTTCAGCATATCCGACAGACGTTCCGAGTTCTCAATCGACACCGTACCGACTAGCACCGGCTGGTTCTTCTTATGACGCTCCAAAATTTCTTCGACAACGGCTTTAAACTTGCCATTCTCCGTTTTGTAGACAACATCCGCGATGTCATTGCGGATCATTTGGCGGTTCGTCGGCACTTGAATAACATCAAGACCGTAAATTTTCTTGAATTCTTCTTCCTCTGTCTTAGCCGTACCCGTCATTCCGGCAAGCTTACGGTACATACGGAAGTAGTTCTGGAAGGTAATCGTCGCGAGCGTCATGCTCTCGTTCTGAACCTTCATCTGCTCCTTGGCTTCAATCGCTTGATGCAGACCGTCGCTGTAACGTCGTCCAGCCATCAGACGGCCTGTAAACTCATCAACAATGACAACTTCATCGTCCTGAACCACATAATCGACATCGCGCTTCATGATAGCACGTGCCTTAAGCGCTTGTTGAATATGGTGATTGATCAGCACATTGGCATGGTCGAACAGATTCTCAATAGCGAAAGCGCGTTCCGCCTTCTCCACACCTGCTTCTGTAATCGTAACAGAGCGAAGCTTCACATCGATCGTATAGTCCACATCCTGCTGCAATCGACTAACGAACCGGTCAGCGGCAAAATACATCTCCGTCGACTTGGCAGCTTGTCCCGAAATAATGAGCGGTGTACGCGCTTCATCGATCAGAATGGAGTCAACCTCGTCAATAATGGCAAAATAAAGCGGACGCTGCACCATCTGTTCCTTGTACAGCACCATGTTATCACGCAAATAGTCAAAGCCGAACTCATTATTCGTACCATAAGTAATATCGCAAGCATAGGCCGCTTGCTTCTCCGCATGTGTAAGTCCATGCATATTGCAGCCCACTGTCAGGCCTAAAAATTCATACAGCACGCCCATCTGCTGGCTGTCCCGCAGGGCCAAATAATCATTGACCGTGACAACGTGGACGCCTTTGCCCAGAAGAGCATTCAAATAAACAGCAAGAGTCGCGACTAGCGTCTTACCTTCCCCTGTCTTCATCTCAGAAATCTTGCCGTCATGAAGCACCATACCACCGATAAGCTGAACATCGTAGTGGCGTTTATCAAGAACCCTCTTGGATGCTTCGCGTGTAACGGCGAAAGCTTCCGGAAGCAGGTCGCTAAGCTCCTCGCCTTTGGCAGCACGAGCTTTGAACTCCTCTGTTTTGCCGCGCAGGGCATCATCTGAGAGCTGCGAAATTTTCGATTCCATTCCATTAATCTGCTCAACGATACGCATCAAACGTTTAATTTCACGTTCATTGGCGTCACCGAATATTTTCTTTACAAGTCCGAGCATGGTCTTCCCCTTTCGTTGTTACGCCTCTTTGCATAAATTGTAACAGTTTGCGGCATTTCCCGCAACGCACGACGAGACAGCGGATATAAAAAGGGCGTCGCTTCGATGACGAAGCGTGCCCTTGTGATTTATCAGTTAAGTATCATTATAAGTATTGGAATTAGTCCTGCTCAATAAGTCCGTATTTGCCATCACTGCGTTTATATACAACATTCACTTCTTTGGTCGCTGCATTGGCGAACATGAAGAACGAATGTCCGACCATATTCATTTGCAGAATGGCCTCCTCCACATCCATCGGCTTGAGCTGGAATCGCTTCGTGCGGACGAGCTCCAGTTCATCCTCTTCCTCCAACACCTTCACCGGAGCACCTTCATCCTGGAAAAGTGTTCGGATACCGCTGTTCTGACGGAACTTGCGGTTCAGCTTCGTCTTGTTCTTGCGAATCTGACGTTCAAGTTTGTCCACCACCAGATCGACGGAGGCGTACATGTCCTCGCTTTTCTCTTCCGCTCTTAACATGACGTTAGGAAGCTGGATCGCTACTTCTACTGCATGTCTACCTTTAGTGACGGACATCGTCACGTTAATATCGGAGGTTATTGACTCTTCAAAATACTTTTCCAGGCGGTTAAGCTTCTTTTCGACAAAATCGCGCATCGCGTCTGTCACTTGAATGTTTTGACCTCGAATGATGTATTCCATGGGGCATTCCTCCTTTACGTGATCTTATTATAACATAGGCGCAGGAGGAGACACAAAGCTATTTTCTGTTTTGTTAGAATATTTTGATAATTTATTGTCGAATGTGTGAGGGGGCTATTTGATTGATAAAAGTGGAATGCCTTCGTCGAAATCAATCGTATATTCGTGCTTGCTAGTCACATCTTATTGGGACCATATCGCCACTCACTGCTCTAATAAAATGACGGTGTTTCATGACTCCCCCTTCGATAAGGAAGATCTCCATCTATAGTTAGTTAAAATAAAAAAGTAGCCTCGGGTTTCCCAAGGCTACTGATAATACTTTGGTTAAGCGCGTACCATATATGGTGTGGCCGCTTAACAGCCGAATGATTACAATTTGATTACGTTTGCAGCTTGTGGTCCACGAGCACCCTCAACGATGTCGAATTCAACCGATTGGCCTTCTTCGAGTGTTTTGAAACCTTCGGATTGAATTGCGGAGAAATGAACAAATACGTCGCCGCCTTGCTCAGTCTCGATGAATCCATAACCCTTCTCAGCGTTGAACCATTTAACTTTACCTTGCATTCAGAACATTCCCTTCATTCATAAATTGCTGGAAATCACATAAAGTGAACCACATTTCGAATATAACATCGGCGTCACATAATTGTCAATGTAATTTTGTAAGCGAATACATTTCAGCAACTATCGTTTTATAATCAAGGAGCTTTCAACTGTTCCACTAACTCAAATGTATGAATAGCATCGTGTATTGACATTTTATCAACAGACTTTTCCTGCCTAATCACCGCAATGAAATATTCCAATTGAGAAGCAAATCCCGCTTTAGCTTCAAGGTCACAGCGATCCGGCAGAATTTCTACAGGTTCAGCACCCCGACTATGAAAATAAGCTTGCTCTAGATTTGTAAAATGAATCTTGCCATCTGGGATATATAGTTCATAATTCCAGTTTCCCATTGCATGCCAGTAAGCCTGAAAAGTGACTGGGATATTACTTTTTGATACAATTAAGGATGCATATCGATGATTTGAGGGCTCTGCCATTAAGTTGTTATTAAAGCTATTAATATGAGCAATATCTCCAGTGTAAAATCGGATGAGATCAATACAGTGTATTGTATTAGTTGAGAATAAGCTTTCTAATTTACTGGCGTCCATGTTGTTTTCACGGTAAATTCTGTATCTCTCGAAAGCATCCATACGCATTCCCAGAAGTCCGCCCATTTGATCGATTATAGATTTGGCCTTCTTTACTATACTGTAGAATCTGCGATTGAAACCTACCATAACTGGAGTATTAAATTGCTCGCTGTACCGGGCAATTAATCTTGCTTCATCCGAGCATATTCCTGGCGGTTTCTCTATTAACAATGGAACTCGATAGTGTAACAACGATAGTGACAATTCGCAAATATGATGTGGTGGAACAAGTAGAAGCACGCCATCAACAGTCTCTTGTTGCATCATTTCTGCTACAGACGTATAGGTTCGCGATATTCCGTACTGATTTCTTGCTTTTATATTACTTTCTTCCGTTCGATTTACTGCAGCCACCATTTCAATAGACATGCTGCCATTTCTATTTAACCAGTTAATAGCCTGATTATATTGCTGAAAGATTAGTCCCGTACCTACTACAGCCAAACGAATCCTCAATTTCATTCTAATCACCGCCGAATTATGTAAATAGAAACCTTCTATCCCTTATTACATCCCCCTGAAGAGGCAACTGAATTTTTCGATTCCCTTGCTCGTGCGAATCATGAATTGAAATAATAGCTTCCAGAGCATCGATTGCATGGTTTACAACATTTTCAAATTCATCCACCATTAACTTTGAATAAGCTAAACCTGTTAAGTTCACTATATCAAGTTCCTCAAAATTTATTTGCTCAATTAAAGTTAAAGGTGTTCCGTATCTTGTTACAGGCAAGTTTATAGTTTCTTCATCTCTTCTTTCTATCGTATAATAACCTTTAGTTTCCTCAATAAGAATTCGTCCATAGGTTCCATTTATTGTGATCATTGGGGGAATACCTATGTCCTCTGTTAATTCAAAAAAAACGCGAGTATCATCAAATAAATGAAAAATGGCATATCCTCCAGGATCTGCGAACTGTACCCCGCGAGGATTGGGAACATTCTCATCATTCAAAAAACCAACAACTGACTTTACTTTATAACCTGACAAAAACATGAAAAGATCAATAAAATGGGTACCGTTACACCCCATCTGTCCTCCACCCATAGTGAAACTGAAACTTTCAATCTTTCCAATTATTCCATTTCGTAATTTCCCCTTCAAAGCTATATAATCACTACACCATCGTCTCGGATGATTAACAAGCAATCGAACCCGGTGTTTCTTTGCAAGATCCGCCATATTCTGCGCATCTCTCAAGGAAGTAGCAAGTGGTTTTTCACATAGTATTTGTTTTACCCCAGATCTTACTAGATCTTCGAATATAGAATAATGGCTAGGGCCGTTTGTCGCAATCGCGACAATGTCTGGTTTACTTATTCGAATAGCGTCAATATGTGACTGGAATCTACAGGATTCTGAGATTGAAAACTCTTCACCTATCATCCGAAGTGTATCCTCTCTCAAATCGACTACTGAGCAGATTTCCGCATTTTCTATTTTTCTAAGTGCAAGTAGGTGCCGCTTTCCCATAGGCCCTAATCCAATTACGCAAATTTTGGTCATCAACTTTTCCCCCAGAACAAGCTTATCTTTATGATGATAAATTGATATAATATCCTTACACTTCAACTATTCAACAAGGAGGAATCACATGCATATCTTAATATCAGGCGATTCATTAGCACTTCCTCGTCCTCATAATCCTAAAACATATGATTACGGTACAGAAACCGAGTTAGCTGTTAATTTTCATGATACCTATGGAAGTCTTCTACAATTTGGACTTCAAAAACTATATCCAAATGCCCCCATTCAAGTAACCAATCGCGCTCAAAGAGCATCAACTATTGTTCATATCTTTAATAACCTCCAAGACCATTTATTCTTCTTTCAACCAGACGTATTTATACTACATGTGGGACTTGTTGATTGTTGGATTCGACCTGAACTGGAAACAAAACAGTATGTGCAAATAGACAGTTTTATAAGTTATTATCACTCTCTACTGCATTATATCCAAAAAAAACCAAAAACAAAATGCATTATTATTGGCATATGTCCAACCTCAGAAAAAATGTATAATAGATATCCGGGTTTAGACAATGAAATCAAAAAATACAACTTAATTCTTAACCAAGCGGATGAACAGCAATTTTTCTTTATTGACATGAACAAACATTTAGAAAGTGAACCTTTAAATCAATACCTACTTCCAGATGATCAACATCTTAATAAATCAGGTAATAAACTTATTTATAAACAAACCTTGAAAATCATACAGGCAATTATTGAAACCGAGCATGGAGTTGATCTCCTCCAACAAGGACACGGCGAGGAAGCAAAACTTGCCTTTTTAAGAGCCTTTCGCCACTATCCCTACTATCTTGAGGCACTTTATCGGATACTTGATCTGTGCACATCATCATTAAATGACAATTCTACATTCAATAGAATTCAACGATTTTACCAAAGTACACATTTAATCGATTCACGAATTGACGATATAATTACCAAGCATTCAAACCTCCATCCACAATAATATTCTGTCCCGTAACATAACTGGAGGCATCTGAAGCCAAATAAAGAACCGCCCCCGTCATTTCATCCGGCTTAGCCATTCTTGCTAAAGGAACCCGGGCAGAATATCTCTGCTGGAATTCTTCATTTTGTCCACTTTCAACACCACCTGGTGTGATGGAATTGACGCGAATGCCATATTGCGCCCAGTAGGTGGATAAATATCTAGTCAGCCCAATTACTCCTGCTTTGGATGCCGAATAGACAGCAGGAGACGTAATCGGTCTACCCATATAATAGGAACCTTCATATATGCGATGATCAGGTGCCATTACACCGTAAATAGAAGCCGTTTGAATAATTGATCCACCGATTCCTTGTTTGATCATTTGCTTTCCTACTGCTTGTGCAACAAGAAATACACCATCCAAATTAACAGACATCACTTCCTGCCATTGCTTGAGAGTATATTCTTCAAAAGGAGCAAGAAAAGCTGCAAGATCAGTGGACTTGCTCGCGGCGTTGTTATGTAATATGTTAATGTCGCCCATTGCCTTCACCGATATTTCAACCATTTCAGCAACATCTTTTGGGTCCGCAACATTGCATTTTACACCTATTGCCTGTACGCCATAGCAGTCTTCTAACTCAGTCGCTAATGTTACGGCGGCTTGTTCGTCAATGTCAACGACTATCACGTTTGATCCGAACTCAGCAAATGCATGACAGAACCTTTGACCCAGGATACCAACTGCCCCTGTAATAATAGCGGATTTACCTTTCAGGGAAAAAGATTCCGAATATTTATTCATCTGATACTCCTTCTCGCGCGTTTATAATCCACTCAACAATACGAAAATCTAATTCACTGTCAATATCAATAGACCTCTCCTCTGGCATAACATAAATACCTGTGTCATGTAGGAATAATGTTGTCCTCTCAAGCAATACATTTCGTTTCCATACATAAATTGAAGCATTCATATCAAAACACTTTGGAGCATCTTGTCTTCTTAGTACAGGTACTTCTAAAGTCTTCGACAGGTGTACCCTCCCTAATTCATCCTGTTCTACTAAATTAAAATAAGGGGATCGTCTTGCGGGCATTCCAGTTATGACATTAGAAATATTACTTTCCTCCAAGAGCTTGACCGAAGCGATAATATCATTAACGGTTCGAAGTGGTGCAGTAGCATCTAAATCAACCACAACATCAAACTCTACACCCATCAGCCTTTCTGCTTCCATAAGACAGTGCTGGATAACTGGCAGCTTTGCAGCATTATCTGTAGCAAGAATCTCAGGCCGGTTAATAAGAATATCTGCCCCCCACTGGCGCGCAGCGCTAAGAATCTCCTCTGAATCGCTACTGACTGCAATATAATCGAACAACCCTGACCTTTTTGCTTGGTCAATACTATAAGCAATTAATGGCTTTCCAAGTATCTCTCTTATGTTTTTATTCCTTACGCCTTTGGAGCCGCCACGTGCACATATCGAGCAGAGTCTAGGCATTAATAATCCACTCCTTTTGACTTGCAGAGCATTCAATTGCTTCAATCATACGTACAATATTTAAACCATCCTCATATTCACATAAATTGGAATGCACACCTTGAACAATTGCATCATGCTGCATTTCATAAGTGTCATCACGGTCACAGTCAATATGAAAAATCTCTTTGTCTAATTGAAACGTTCTGTTGCTGAAGTCAATTTTATATGTATGCAAATCCGTGTTGACGATGATTTCCCTCCGCCCCATACGATCTAAATAATTCACCTGAATCTGCACCTGTGGACATCGTTCCATCTCCACGAGCAATGAAAATGAATCATCGCTTGTTATTTCAAGGGAGCTATATTTGCCCCCTATGGCTGAAAGTCTTCTCCATTTGCCGAATAAAAAGTTCGCATAGTCAAGCTCATGACTAAGATCGCGTATGACACCACCGCCATCATTGATTCTAGCTGAATAACTTGCTCTATAGTCTGTATTGGGACGCCAGTCAGGTAAATATTGCCCTGTATAAATAGTCGCCGATATTATGTGCTCTCTTGTTAAAGCACTCTTCAAACGCTGAAGCAAAGGATGAAATCTCAGATTGTACGCAACAAATATATCCATCTGATGATTTTCCGGCAGTTCTAACAACCTATGATATAACGGTTTCTCAACAAGAACCTTTCCCTGAAAGTTGCTTGCAAGTACTTGCAATAGTGCTGAGTGATGCTGGTTTGTCTTATTTGCTATTACAATATAATCAGGGCAATAATTCTGAATAGCTTCAGAGATATTTGTGAATTTATATGGAAAATTGATCTTTCTTTCACTAACGACGGCTGTCTCAATATTCATACTTTGAAGCAATCGTGTATGTCTCTCACCTATGGAGCCAAAGCCTACTACAATTGCTTTCATTCAAAATTCTCCATATATTCACCGTTTGCTCGATTAAAATCATCCATACGCCCTATATCCAGCCAATATTCTCGTATTGGAAATACACTAGCTTCATAATGAGATGCTATAATCTGTTCGAATAAGGTAGGCATATCGTAGAACGCCTTTTTAGGTATCATCTCAAGGGTTCTCGGTTCTAACAAGTAGATTCCTGCATTAACATAGAACCTCTGAATCGGCTTTTCCTCAATCGCAATTAAAGTATGACCATTTGTTCGAATAACACCGTATGGAACCTGATAGTCAAAATCTCTTACACACATCGTAGCCAAAGCTTTAGTTTCCTTGTGATAGTCAAGTAATTGATGAAAATTCACTTTAGTTAATAAATCTCCATTCATAACAAACAGCGGCTCACTTAGCCCGAAATCTGCCAGTAAACTCAGAGAACCTGCAGTACCCATTCTCTCTGTTTCATCAATATATTTGATATCAACTCCCCACCTAGATCCATCACCAAAATAATCTTTAATCATTTCAGCCTTATAATTAACAGTAAAATAAAAACGGTAGAACCCACATTCAATAAAATTTTCAAGTATGATTTCTAAAATCGGTTTTTTCCCAACTTTAAGCAGCGGCTTGGGACAATTGTCAGTTAACGGGCGTAACCGTGTACCTAATCCACCAGCCATTAATACGACAGGATTAGAGTGGCTTCTCTTTTCTATATAACTTTCTAGCAGTTCCATACGAACCACTTTTCCATTTTTATCGATTATAGGAACTTGACGAAGGTTGTGCAAACGCATTAAAGAGAAAATAGTTTGTCGGCTATCTATTGATTTAGCAACAACAGGATTACCATTCATAACTGTAGTAACTAGGGAATACAACGATTCCCCCCTTAGTAGTCCACGACGGATATCTCCATCTGTCACTGTTCCGAGCAGCACATGATCTTCACTAACTACTAAAGCAATTTGTTTTGATCCGGTATCGATAATACGCAATGCGTCCATAATTGTTTTATTGGGTGTTATTAATACTTTATGGAATGTACTCATCGGTTTATCTCCTTTGCGGGAACTCCTACAACCAAGCTTCTCGAAGAAACATCTGAAATTACAACGGCACCTGCTCCTACAATCGACCCTCTCCTTATTCTTATGCTTTGAATAATAGTTGCGCCAGCTCCTATATGGACTTCTGGTTCTATTAGAACATTTCCGCAGAGTATTGCGCCTGGAGATATATGAACGTGCTCACCTAATTTGCAATCATGATCTACTACAGAACGTGTATTAATTATTGTGTTTGAGCCTAACGTCACCCCAGGTTGAATGATCACTCCAGCCATAATCTGCACACCTTCACTAAGTTTAGTACTTGCTGAAACAGTGGCACTATAGTGAATAAGAGTCTCAAATCGATATCCTTGCTGCTTAAACGAATCGAACACTGCTTTTCTTGTAGAAATCTTACCAACAGAGCCGATTCCGTTGACCAATAATACAGAATCCGGGGGAAATTGTGATACCAATTGGTCGTCATTTCCTATATATGGGACACCTATGTTAACTGCTTCTGGTGCTACCACTCCCAAAATTGTGTTATTTGTTTGACGAATAATGTCCAACAATACCTTAGCATGACCTCCAGCACCTAATAATACAAGTGGAAGACCCATTCAATCACCCGCAGTTCTCTATCGATTCTCATATTAAATCGTTAGTCTTATAGCTCCTAGTGGAACTACTTCCAAGAACATTCCAATAGTTCATAGGCGATATTCCCGTACCAGGTCTTTTCACACAAATGTTACTTTCATCGAAGCACTCACCAATTTTTATATCTCTTGCGGCGATTATGCTTTTTCTCGCAACACCTAAGTTTTTCAACTCAGATATAGTAGGCTTCTTAAATGAGCTACCCATAGCTCTTTCAACTAGCCTTATTGATTTAATCATTTCGGCCAGTTCATCAGGTTCTAAAGATGATTGGTGATCTGGACCGGGTAAATTACGATCCAAAGTGAAATGCTTCTCTATGACCCTTGCTCCCCGCGCAACAGCTGCGATTGGCACAGTAATACCGGCCGTATGATCTGAATACCCAACAGGCAAACCGAAAAACTCTTTCATTGTATCCATAACCAGCAAATTAACTTCATCTATCGGGCATGGATACTCAGTCGTACAGTGCAAGAGTATCACTCTCTCTTTCAGCAACTGCTTTCCTTCCTCTAAAAGAAAGGCGTCTTTTAAATTTGCTGAAGTAGGTGTGTCATTTGGATAAATATATCCAAATGCAATTACCGATAACGCTCTCTCAATTTCCTCAAAAGTACTCATTCCAGTAGAAAGTATGATTTGAACTTGACTTCGAGCAGTTTCTAACAATAGAGGCCCATTCGTTATCTCACCTGATGAGATTTTCACTTCTTTTAGATGCAATTCATCAACTAAAAGGTGCAGACTATCAATATCAAACGGTGTAGAAAGAAACTTTATTCCCCGCTCTGAACAATGTCTAATTAATTGGTGATGTGCGCTATCATCCAACTCAAGTTTTCTTAACATCTCGAGTTGAGAATCACTTACACCAGCTGCTTCTTGATAGTCAGCCTTCCTTGCCTCCGGAACGACCAACTTATCTGCCTTAAAGGTTTGGAACTTAATTGCATCTGCTCCAGCATCCGCAGCTTCATCAATAAGGTTGATTGCCATTTCAACTGACCCGTTGTGATTCACTCCAGCCTCAGCAATAATATAAGTGCTCAATTCCCTGTCCATTTTCATGCTGCTCCTCACACATATTCTTCTTTTTGAAGATCATAAAAATCCTTTTGCACAATCCCTATTAGATCCGTATTCTTCAGCACTTCCTTGATCTTCTTGGAGCTATTTCCTTCACCGAATAAATAGACAGCATTTGCAATTTCATCTTGAAATGATTTTGAAAGTGCCAAATGAATGGATTTACTGATATCATTCGCAGTCTCGGAGCAATCGATGATCGTAGCCCCCTTTAACCGACCTTTCTGTCTATCACCGATATTCACAGTAGGTTTATAAAAAAAAGGCGCCTCATAAATCCCACTCGAAGAATTTCCAATTACAACATCGACGTGGGACAATGCGCTCATATATCTTAACTGACCCATATTTGTGACGGATATAGCTCGCAAAGTATTCTCTTCTACGTATTGATCAATCATTTGAGACAGTATTCTTCCTTCAGCATCTGCATTCGGTTTTGTAAATATTATTTTCACTTCAGGAAACTCATTTAAAGCCGACAACAACTCTGACATTACTTTCTCATTCCCGTCTCTATGTAAAGTAACAGGATGATAAGTGACTAAAAAGTTAAGCTTTCCAAGTCGGAAACCCACTGATTTCTCAAATTCATCTCTGGATAAACGAGACGTTTGCATTAGCTGATCTATGCCCATTGCTCCCACTTGAAACACACGTTGCGGAGGTTCGCCCAGCTGAATGACCCTCCTCCGATAATCATCGGCTGCGACAAAGTGAAGCTGTGACATTTTTGTAACAGCATGCCTGATTGATTCATCAATAGCACCCTCGGTTTTTTCGCCCCCATGTATATGAGCAACTGGAACCTTTAATACAAGCGCGGCCTGCGCGGCAGCCAGCATTTCATAACGATCACCTAGCAAAACGATGATATCAGGAGTGAGTCTGTCGAATGCCTCAGCAAAACTGATAACTCCTAGACCAATCGATTTAGCTATACCGATAGGTGTGTCACTCGATACAATCATCTCGATCTTACTGTTAATAATAAAACCATCTCGTTCAATTTCTTTATACGTGAGACCAAACTCTGGTGATAAATGAGAACCTGTCGCTATTAATATTAATTCAAGTTCCTCATCCATATTAATTTCTTTCATAAGCCAATACAACAGACCATATTCAGCTCTACTCCCAGTTATAATACATATTTTACGCCTTTCCATGTAAACTTCCCTTCCCTTCGTCAATTCAAAACGAATTTATTTCATCAGCCAAGGGTAGGTCCGCTAGGTATATTAATGATTTGCCTCTGTAGAATTAAGGTTGTTTCCAATTCCATTGCTGGGCACTCCTTGTACATCGACAATAAATGGAGTGGTTTCCATATTGGTCTAAGCATTAATCCTTCATTTGCAGCCGATTCCAATAGATCATCTCTGGATACTGTACCGCCCAAAAAAAGAACATTAAGCCAATAATTACTGCGTGCCCATTCCTGCTCCGTATACAAATGAACGCCAGAAACGTTTTTAAATGCACTCCGATATTTCTTAGCCAGTTCTCTTTTTGATTTTATGAAGTTAGGCAACTCTTCCATTTGTGCACAACCTAGTGCAGCATTAATGTTAGGCATTCTATAATTATAACCGATGGAATCGTGATCATATTCCCATTTATGAGGTATTTTAGCCGTAGTAGTAAGATGCTTCGCCGCTTTTGCTATCTCAGAATCGTTAGTAATAATGGCTCCCCCACCACCAGTGGTAATGATCTTGTTCCCATTAAAACTAATCGCACCCATTTTACCAAACAAACCAGTATGTTTCCCTTTGTAATACGAACCGAGAGATTCAGCAGCATCTTCAATCAATTCAATCTTGTAATGGTGCACTAATTCAATTAATGATTCAATATCTACTGGTTGTCCAAAGGTATGCATAGGAACAACAGCTTTTATTCGTCTGTTTGTTCGTCGATTATAACAGCCATCATGTTTCAAGATAGCAATGTCTTTTAAATAATGATCTAGTTTTTGTACATCAAGTCCTAGCGTGTGATGGTCTACATCAGCGAAATGAGGTATTGCCCCACTATAAGTTACTGCATTGGCAGTAGCAACAAAAGAAAGTGAAGGTACAAGAACTTCATCGCCTGCTTTTACTCCAGCCAGTAACAAGCATATGTGAAGGGCTGCTGTTCCATTTACAACAGCTACTGCATGTTTAGCCCCAGTGAATTGTTCTAATTTTCGTTCAAACAAATCGACATATTTGCCAACGGATGATACCCATCCCGTATCGATGCAGTCTTTTATATACTTCCATTCATTTCCTTTAAATGAAGGTTCATGTAATGCCACCGTCGCATCTGGCCCCACAGCAATTACGGATCGGATCGTTCTAATAATTTGCTTCTCAAAAGTTCCGATGGTCATTTCTTCTCACTCTTTTCATGAATGCCATTAGATATTATAGATACCCATCTTGTATTTTGCTAAATTCTCGCCATTACTAAACCACTCTACTGTTTTTTCGATTCCTTTATTTAAACCATCTAAAGTCCCATACTTAGGCTCCCAATTCAACAACCTTTTAGCTTTTTGATTATCCGCCCATAAACGTTCAACTTCACTGCCTTCAGGCCGCAAACGAGCAGATTCAGTCTCAATTATCAGTTCTTTCCCCATTATCTTTGCAATGAGTTGCGCTGTTTCTCCGATTGATACTTCGTAATTACTACCTATATTAATAATTTCACCAATCACTTTATCAGATACCAACGCGGCCAAAAAACCTCTTACTGTATCTTCTACATAATTAAAGTCTCGTGTCGGGCTGAGGGAGCCAAGTTTAATGGTTTGATTCCCTGCAGCTAATTGAGTTATAACTGTAGGTATTATAGCGCGTGCAGATTGGCGAGGACCATAAGTATTAAATGGTCTTATTATTCCTACTGGCGTTTCAAATGATCGAAAGAAAGACATCGCAATCTGATCGGCCCCTATCTTTGTTGCCGAGTAAGGCGATTGACCTTGTAGTGGATGTTCTTCCGTTATAGGAACAAATTGAGCTGTACCATAAACTTCACTAGTTGAAGTGTGAATGATTTTGCTTAAACCAAGCTCTCTTGCCGCTTGAAGTACATTTAAAGTTCCTTTTATATTTGTATCCACATAAGTGTCCGGAGAATGATACGAATATGGAATTGCAATCAGAGCTGCTAGATGAAGCACGGTATCACACCCCGACATCGCTTTTTTAACTCCGAATGGATCCCGAATGTCACCTGTGAAAATCTCAATTTGCTTAACGATCTCCTTATCGCAGTCATCCAACCATCCCCATGAGTTGAATGAATTGTACATAACAAATGACCGCACATTATATCCGGCTTTCACCAGCGCTTCTGTCAGATGAGAACCAATAAATCCATCGGCACCAGTCACTAATACTTTACGGTTATTAGGCATTATGTTCTCCTCATTAAATATTTTTCTTCGACTGATTTACACTTTCAATCACTTGTTCAAACAATTTTATTAGTATTGGGGTTTCACTATAAATAGAAGCGACTAGTCTCCCCAAATGAGTAATTACAAACTCCGCTTTCTTCGTTATTTCGCTGCAATCAATTATTGTTGGTAAAAAGCGATAGTAAATAGAAATATCAACTTGAACGACAAAACCATACACTGGATCAAATATTGCACTACTTGTTATCTCTTCCCATAACCAATTAATTCTAACCAATGATTTTTCGATCGTTTTTTCTTTCTTTTTATCTAACTTTTTACTCAAACTTTCGAATTCATCTAATATTTTTGTAATTGGGCCTTCTTGAAGTCGTCTCAATTCATTCAGACATTCATGCATACGATCGATAATTTCTCGAGTCTTCGTGTCACTGTATGGTAATGCATGATCATTGAAAATTCCCCCGAATTTCTCCGGTGTCATTTCCTGACACTTCAACTCATCGAGCATTTTAGAGAGTGGAACATTTCTAGCACCTTTAATAACCGCTCCCATTTGGGAAGTATTAATAAATTCAATTGTATCATCATAGTACCCTATAACCATCTCGATATTCTCTAGCATGTTTTTCATTGGTTTGGTTGTGGGATTGGTTCCACCCTGAACATTTTGCACTTCTTCGCTAATATTATTGATGAATCTTGTTAATTCTTTATCACTAAAATGATCGATTCCAGATGAATAAATTGTTTTTCCTGGGTATGATAAATCTTGACCAACAAAAATCAATTTTTTGCATCCTAAGTAAACAGCTGTCTGAATGACTGTCCCCGTAACAGAGGCTGTTGTAAAAAAAGATGGATCTGATTCCGTTAATCCAATAATATAAGAAGTCATTGTTTCTGACGAGATAAACACATGATATAGTTCATTAACTTTTTCTTCAATTATTTTATGTTTAATATACGAAGCATATACAAATGGAATCCCCTCGATATCTAAATCACTAAACGCTTCATAGTTTTTCACGCTTCCATCAACAGATACAATTAGGTGTGGACGTATTCCTCGCGAAAGCAATGCTTGTGTACTAGTACCTGCCGCGATAATAATGGCATGGTTTTGCAACTCTCTTAAATAATCAATATCTTGATCCAGGGAAGGACCTGATCCCACGATAATAGCTGTATGGTCTTTAAAATAACTTTTAACCCCAGTTAATGACCTCCCCTTATAGGTCTTTAGCAAATTCAATATTGCATTCTCGGGCCATTCTCGTTTAAAAATAATTTGAGTCGCATAATTGGTCCTATCCGTAAGAATTGTCGCCCTGAATAATTCCTGAAACTGCTTTATTTCCTCTTCATATAGCTTTAAATAATTAGGCATATACAACAAACAAAAGCTATTTGAAAGCTGTGATGTAAGTGTTGCAATAAATCTCCTAAAAACTAATTCGCCCTTTCCTATTGCCAACATACCTATTTTCTTATGCTTTAATATTTTACTATGGTCTCTTGCTTCCATGGCTGTTAGAAATATATCCAGATCTGGTTCAATAACATAAATAGTACGATCTGGGTATCGTTCAATTAACCGTTCCATGTGATATCCCAAACCAAAACCGAATAATAAAATACTTTGTGATTCTCCTATAACTTCTTCAACCGAGTTAATCCAATTTTCCGTTTCATTTCTTGGATCATATTTACTGTACAATAAAAAGGAAGGGTTCTCTTTTCGCTTGATTTCTATATTATAAAGATCCGACTTAGTAGGCAACAGTTGATATTGCTCTCGATCTGTTTCTTGATTTTTTATAAAACTATAAATATGAGGGTAATACTCTCGAATTAAATTCAGATTATCTTCCTTTAGTGACTTCATTTTACCACCCGTGTTCTGCAAATTGTTCATCAAGGACCTTAAAGACATCTATTAGCTCGTATTTAATAATATCGCCAGCTATAACATACTGTTGCCCTTGAAGTGCTCCGTCCAATTCCTGCAATTGATTCTCAAGAATATTTAAAGCTGGCTCCAGTATAACTAAACGCTGATCACTTGAGTTATTTTCAATCAAGATTGCAATTAAACCAGAAATACATTGATGTATCCATTGATAACCTTGCATAAGGGATTCTATAAGTCCCCATTCCCTTTCAGTTAAATCACCGTAAAATAATGAACCAATAGAATCGCATGCTGTTATAATTTTTTTGTTATAGATAATTAACTCATTCAAAGACGCATCAGTCAGTTCTGTATAAGAAACAATATTTAATGTTATTACTTTAATAGATGAGAAGTTCAAAACAATATATTGATTGTAGTCATCTTGCTCTAGCCCATCTATAACTGCAGATGAAATGACTTTCTTTTCCCTTTTAAAATTTTCATTTAATTCTTTCCAAAATTCATCAAATTCGGTCAAGCCATCAAAATCACGATTTATTTCATGATCATCAACGTAAAGTTTCAAACCTATCACCCTTTTAAAAGTTTATGTATTAATTATCGGTTACTCTCATCTTATTCTGTATAGAAAAAAAGTCCCATCCCTTATAGGATGAGACTTTTTTTGATAGGGGATATTATCCCAGAAGTTTCAGAACACCTTGTGGCATCGAGTTAGCTTGAGCCAGCATTGCAGTTCCTGCTTGTACAAGGATTTGATTGCGTGTGAATTCTGTCATTTCTTTAGCCATGTCAGCATTACGAATACGAGATTCTGAAGCAGCCAGATTCTCGGAAGTTACGCCCAGGTTGTTAATTGTGTGTTCCAGACGGTTTTGAACAGCTCCCAGCTTACCACGGTGTTGGGAAACTTCGATGATAGCCTTCTTAATAACGGAAAGTGCCCTTTGCGCACCGGTTTGGCTACCAATTGTTACACCAGCGGTCAGACCAATTCCAGTCGCGCTCATCGTTGCCATAGCTACTGTCAGGGTGTTCGAAGCTTCAACACCGATTTGGAATTTAATCGAGTTATTGGATTTCAAAAGGTTGATACCATTGAAATTAGTGGAGCTAGAAATATTCCCGATCTCCTTAATCAGTTCCTTCACTTCAGCTTGAAGAGCTGCACGATCCTCAGCGGTATTGTACGTACCATTCGCGGATTGGTTAGCCAACGTATTCATACGTTGCAGCATCGAGTGAACTTCAGTCAGTGCACCCTCAGCAGTTTGCAGTAAGGAAATACCGTCTTGAGCGTTACGTTGCGCTTGGTTCAAACCATTAATTTGGAAACGCATTTTCTCGGAGATTGCAAGACCAGCAGCATCATCAGCTGCACGGTTGATACGATAACCGGAAGAAAGTTTTTCCATGGTTTTACCCATAGTAGTGTTATTCGATGCTAAATTACGGTGAGAGTTGATTGCTGCTACGTTTGTGTTAATGTACATTGACATAATTGTTCATCCTCCATGATTAGGTTATTAGAGCCACATCCTTGTGGCTACATATATAATATCGGTTAATCTCATGTGATATTTAATAGATTATAAAAACTTTTTTTATTGTTTTTTGTCAAAATATAACGAAACGTAGTCCATCGAATTCATACCACCGTAGGAACGTACTGCTGTCTGCTGTTTTCTAGCACTTTCCATACCTATAGATGTTTGTAATGATATCCGATGCAGCTTCTCATTCATAATGATCACTTTATCATTCATATCCTTTATTAATAAGAGTATCTCTGAATCAGACATGAGAGTTGCTATATCCAACTCCGCTGCATCTCTTATTCTATCTATTACTCTGGCTAGATGATCCCATTCCTCAGATAGCACTGCAAACTTCTGCAACGCTTCTTCGTCCATATCATCAGCTATTAAAGTATTCTGTCGTTCCATAATTGATTTCATCTCATCTACAACTGCACGGAACTTTGTTAGGTCATCCTTTCCCAAGAGCAACTTCCTTTCCGATTTGCTCCCAGGCGGATTTGAGACTTTGAAGAATCTCAACTACTTCCTGCAATTTTTCGTGATTCTTTTGTAGATTGGCTTGAACCAAACAATCAATCACATAGAAATATAAAGACTGTAGATTCGTAGCAATTTGACCGCCTTGCTTCATATCCAAAGTAGCTATCAATTCGTACACAATATCTTGAATCTTCAGAAGTAACCGATTAGATGCAACTATATCCTGTTCTAAAAGTGCACGTTCTGCTTGAGAGGCGTACTTAAGCGCGCCTTCATAAAGCATTAAAATTAAGCGATGAGGAGAGGCAGTTTCAAACCTGTTCTTTTGATAGGCTTGATATCCCGCTTGATTTGGCATTTGCACGATTATTCATCCCCCTCATGAAAATGGATTAACTTGTTTTTGTCGGCGTAAGTGCAGCTAGCTGACTTGTTAACCAGCTCTGTTGGCTTTTAAGTTTAGATAAAGCAACTTCCATTGATGCGAATTGTTTTTTTAATTGATCCTGTTTCATCTGCAATCTGAGATCCATTGCTTCCATACGTTCATCAATAACAGTAATTTCCGAGCTGTAACCCTTTATTTTACTTGTCATCAAACCATTAACTGAATTAGTCCACTCTTTCAATTGTCCATCTAATACTCGCATAATACCCTCTTTGGATTTTTCTACTGCATCAGCTCCGTCAGAAGGTTTAAAATTAAACATATTGATAACTGCATTTGGATCAGCATTGAATTTTTCTTTGAAGACTTCTTTATCAAAAGTAATCTTCCCCGTCATTTGACTACCTACTTTGATTCCTTTATCAATATCAAAACCATAAGCAGACATCATGTTTGCTCCATGTGGCGAACCCGTTACCTTAGTGAAGATATCATACATTTTAGAGCTTATTTCTTTTAACACAGAATCACCTTGCAAAGGATTCATTTTTGTCTTATCCGTAGGTTTTGTAAGATTACCACGCACGAGACTAACCGCATCATTATAAGCATTAATGAATTTTTCAATTTTACCAGCAACTTTGTCCGTATCACGAGAAACGGTTACTTTAGAGCTTCCCGCCTCCAACAGGTCCAAGGTCACACCATTTATAACATCGCTGATCTTATTATTACTACGAGTAATACTAACGCCATTAACGGTAATTGTAGCATTATCTGCGGCTTGTGTCTGATTGACAGCCGTATCAACATTGGTAATCCCTAAATCTGCAAGTGAAGTACCACCTAACTCTATCCCTCCAGTCCCACCAGAAAGCTTCATTTTGTTAGCAGTACCCGTCTCTTTCGAGGAAATGAGTAATACCTTCTCCGTCGCGGAAATGGAAACAATCGAGGCTGCTAATCCACTGTCCTGGGAGTTAATCTGCCCCTTAATATACTCTAGAATGTCCCCGTTCGTAGCACCAGCTGCTGCGACAGATGTATCAATAGTTATTTGAGTGTGCCCTACACGATCAATTGTAAATGTTTTATTTTTCAAAGTGGAATCACCAATTGTAACAGCACCCGATTTAATGGCGTGACTTTGCGCTAACGTATTAACAGTTATATTGAAATCACCCGTCGAGGCCCCTTCGCTCGCAGTAGCTTTCAATACCTTTTCATTCGAGCTCGCACCTGAAACAAGATTGAAATTTGAATTTAACATCAAGTCAGACACTGCTGATTGTAAAACACCTAGTTTGGTATTCACTGTTTGAAAAATAGTTTGTTCTGCTCCCAAATCACCTTTCTTCTTATCCAAACGGTCATAAGGAATCCTATCAAACTCCATTAATTTATTAATGATAGCGGCTGTATCAAGGTTTGAAGCCAATCCTGGAAAACTAACAGACATCTTCATTCACCCTTTCAACGATTAATTTATAATTTCTTATCAACAAATAGTCCAATCAGTTCATTAAGCTTAGCTGAAAGATCTAACATATACTCTGGCGGTAAGCTATCAATAACTTCTTGCGACCTCGCATCAATGATTTGAACATAAAATTTATCCGCTTCTTCACTGTACTTGAATCTAAACAACTTGTTTGTGCTCTTCATTTGTTCATTCAGCTTCTCAATTTCCTTATGAATCTTATCTTTATCCCTGCCATCAGCTGCTTCTGTTTGTTGATTCATACTTTGTATTTTACTTACATCTCTTGATTCGTTTGGCGTTTTCTCGGTGTTAGTCATTGTTGTTTGGTTCGCCTGGTTCCAATCGCGAGCGGAAGCATCCATTCGATTAATTGCACCCAGCATAGCTATCCCTCCCTATTATATTTTTGTATTACGCATCATTGGGTTTCCTTCCCAATAGATGTAGTAACCTCTTAGGATCATTCTCTTGCTTGCCCGCTTGTAGATTTTCTTGGCGTATCGCCTCATAAATCTCAGATCTCATGATCGAAACATGCCTTGGAGCGACAAATCCTAGTTTAAGCACTTCTCCTTCGACCGCGAGAACATGGACCTCGATATGGTCTCCAATTCTAATTATTTCTCCAACTTTTCGCTTCAGCACTAGCATGATCCTTGCTCCTCAAACAATAATGCTTCCCTAATTGGATATGAAGGGTGGTGTATTACATATTGACAACCCTTCTGCGAAACTGGAACAATCAAAATTGGCGCCCTCAAGTTGATGTGAGGAACATCGTCTACAAAATTAACTATAAGGAATGGCAGTACATCAACTGCAGCATTTGTTTCTAACATCCTCACAGTTTCTTCATCTAACTCAAAAGCATAATCTTCTTTCACCTTTGCCGCTGCGATCAAGATAAAGCTTACATCTTCCCTTGAAGCGTGAAGAACAAAGAAATCCGTATCTTCGAATGGCATAAGAGCATACTCGGTAACGTTCGAGAATCCAACTATTCCTTGTGGAAATTCATAAACTTGCTCCTGTCGAACTGTCAAATCTCCATACCTTGAACTTTTTATCGTTATCATGATTCTCCTGTACGACCTTTCCACGCAATTATATGCGTTGGTCAATAAATCCGCTTGAATTGGATTGTAACGATTTCAAGCTTACTCTAGGACGAATATCATTGGGGTTTACTTCCGGACTATGCGGTTCGATATGAATATCCGGTTTATAAACGGTTACCGAGAATTTAGGCATTGTGTCTGGCATTAACACGAGTTTGGTTTCCAACTGACGTTCGCGATGAAACTTCTCCATACCAAGTCGTCCAAATATGTTTTTCTCACGCATTACAACACTTCGCGCTACCATATCGCCGTCCCTTGCGAGCTGAGCAATAGTCTCAAAAGATCGCCCTGTATCACTGGCCATCCTACTCCTCATTGAGCTTAACGGATTCTCCAGCCCAATACTATCCCACACCGGTTGCCAATTAACAGTGATCTCTGGGTTCCGTGTAGAAATAGATAACTCCGCAGCATGATATTTGACATCAATATCCGACAGTTTGCGTGATATCTCCATCTCCTGCAAGGGAACGTATACACTACCTGACGAAACGGCTACATGTGATCGAATAGACATAGACATTACCTCATTCCGATTATTTTATCGGATAAAATCAATTAACGAAACCTGCATGATTCGTGCACCCGTCGAAAGAGCCGCTTGCAGCACGTTTTCTTTTAATTTCAATTCTGTTATTGCTTCAGTCATATCCACATCGCCTACTTCTGAACGCAGTTGCTTCAATCCGCCTTTCTCATCAAGCAGATGATTCTCTACAAGATCAAATCGATTCATACGCGCTCCAATCTCCGCCCATGATTTGGACAGACGATCCGAAGAATCATCAATTAAGCTTAAATCCTGTAATAAAGCCGTCTGATTATTAGTATCCAGATGATTGGCAATATCATTAAGAACCTTGAATACATTGTCTGAAGCGCCCGCAGCACCGAATATTTTTTCGCCAGTAATACTGACAGGAACTGTAACTGAAGCACTTACGCTAAGGTAATAAACGCCATCATCTGTCTCTTCTGTCTCAGCACCTGCAACAGTATACGGCGCAGTATCTGTCTTTTGTCCATTGAACAAATATCTGCCGCTATAGTCGCTGTTCCCAATTGTCACAAGCTGCTCTCGCAATTGCCTAATCTCAGATGCGATCTGTTCCCTTGCATCCGCAGGAACTGTTCCTGTCGATGCTTGCTGTGTCAGCACACGAGCCCGTTTCAACACATCGGACGTCTGCAGCATAAGCGAATCCATCGTACGAAGCCATCCATTGCCCGTGCGCGCGTTCTCTAAAAATTCCTCTGTACGATTCAACTCGCTATCGTACCTCATCAAATATCCAATGCCGACTGGATCATCGCCTGGACGGTGAATCCGTTGACCGGTTGCCAGCTTATCCTGCCAACTCGAAATTCCTTCGTTCGTATTGCGCAAGTTTCTCATCAGCTGAATGTTCTGCATCATTCCCGTTACGCGCATGAATTATCCTCCTATCTGCCGACAAGGCCCATTTGATTGATAATACGATCCAACATTTCATCTACTGTTGTCATATTGCGAGCAGCCGCATTGTAAGCGTGCTGGAATTTAATCATGTCCGACATCTCTTCATCAAGCGACACGCCGCTTACCGACTGGCGCCGCATGGCTACCGAATCCGTCAAATCCTGCTGATTCTGCAAATTGCGGATCGCATTAGATGCCCGTATTCCCAAATCCCCAGTCAGTGCCCGAAAATAGTCATCGGTCGTTCCGCTAGAGAGCGAGGTCATATTCGCTGGATAGTTGAACACCTTGTCTCTCAACCCCGCAAGCGCATGAGCGATATCGCTGTTGCCTTTAATCGTTATCCTCGCTCCCGACCCATTAATTTCATATTTGCCGGAAGCAGCTACCTTGCTCGTATCCTGCACAATATCAGGATTAACACGGATGTTGGAAATATTAAAAGTCGAGCTTCCGTCAGAAGTAGTGAAGAATGAGATACCTGACTGTGAAGGATCTGACAAGCTGTATCCCAGCTCGTGCAAGCCGTTAAATCCGTTCACCTGAAGCTCAACCGCACTTTTGATCTTTGACCCAGCCGCGATTGTCGCGCCTGCCGGTATAACAGTTCCATCCTCCAATGTAACAGCATTCAATGCTGTAATATTGCCACTAGGAATGTAGCCGTTCTCAAGCTTAACTGTAACCTGCCCATTGACCAATGTGTTGACCATGGCGTTTAGTTGATCTCTCACCTTGGTCACCTCAGCTTGAGAAGCAACGTAGCCTGCCAGTTCGCCTGAAGTAGCGGTTGCAGCATTGCCTGCAGTAAGTGCGGTGAACGCAGTACCGTCAACGACCTGTACGCCAGCGGAAATGACATTAATCATATTATCCGGCGTCTCAGCAAACGTGACATCCGCAATGAGGGAGAGCTTATCGAGATATACATCGCGCTGGTCGCGATAATCATTGGCATTGTCGCCAAGCGCCTCCGTCTTGCGGATAATCTCGTTAAGCTGGGCAATATTCTCAATATACCCGTTCGCCTCAACAACCTTCTTATCGATGTTTGATGTAATATCGCTAGCTACTGTACTTAGCGATGTATCCATATATTTCATTGTATCTGCAAGATTCACTGCCGAGCCGATCAAATCAATCCGCGCGCTAAGCAAGGCTGGATCACGGTTCAATACTTCAAGCGAATTCCAGAACTTGTCCATAACGGCTCTCAAACCGCTGTTGGAAGGCTCGTTGATGATCTTCTCAATGGACTGCAGCGTCTGCTCTTGAACCTTCCAAGAGCCAAGCCCTTGATTCTCACGGCGATACTGCAAATCCAGGAAGGAGTCACGCACACGCTCAATGCTGTCATACTGCACGCCAGTGCCCAATTGACCCGGCGCATTGCTTCGCATCAAGCCCGGCGCCTCAATCGGACGCGCAGCCGATAGATTGACTCGTTGTCTGGTGTAGCCCTCTGTTGAAGCATTCGCAATGTTATGTCCTAAAGTCTGCATCGCTACATTCTGCGTCAATATAGCGCGCTTGCTTGTTTCCAGACCGTGAAATGTTGATCTCATTCTTCAACCTCCTGCGCTTAGGCGCGCGTATCGAATAATCCGTTACGGTTTTGTTTACCATTATGCAGCGCCGGATTCTGATAGGTGACCTCTTCTGTTGGAGAGCCTACTAGTAAATCCAGCGAGAATTCCAAGAGCGCTACTGACTGCTGTATGAGATGCTGGTTCAATTCATTGAGCGGTTTAAGTGCTGCTACCGTCTCGGACAGCTTGCTTTGAATCTGTCCCAGCTCCTGCTTGTCATCAACCGAGAACAGCATCTTGCTGATTTCAGTTAATGTGATGTATAACTTGGGCCGAACACCCATCTCCCGCTGAAGCTCAATAAGCGTCTGACGCCTTACCGTCTCATTCTCGGAGATTTGCTTCAATACCTTCGATTCCTTCGCAATCGTCGCCGTCAGGTCGTTGATCTGATTCTTTACAACCTGCTCCTTCTTCATCAGACCAAGCTCGTATAGCTCGATATAAAGCGAATGCAACTGTTCGAGCGTCTCCATTAATTGACGAAATGACACCAAGGATCACCCTGCTTTGCTTTATCTATTTAATGAATGGCCAAATCTTCTCTGCAAGTTTTCCTGAATCAACATGATAACTTCCCGTTCTGACCGATTCCTTCAAATCCTCAATCCGCTTGCTAAGCTCCGCGTTACTGGCGCGGCTATAGCTGAGCATTTCTTGCGCTTCCGCCGAAATCTGCACTTCGTCGGTTTGCTTTTTGCGGCCTAAGCCTCCTGCTCGCTGATCGTTTTGCTTCTGATAAGGATTCACTCCGCCAATTCGCTGGGTTTCATTAATTTTCATATTTATCCCTCCACTATCCGACGCCAATTAAAAAAAGCCGATAACTCTGTATAAGAGTATTATCGGCACTTTTGCATAAAAATTTATAGGTAATAAAATACGACTTAGTTTCGATCGCGAAGTCGATCCATAATTCGGTACGCCGCCCCTACTGAAGAAGGCGGTTTCTCCGAATCGCCTGCTTTTCTCTGATCGGGTTTATGGTTAATATCATGAACCAGGCGCGATCTGCAATTGATGCACATCGAGTTCTCGCGAATCAACGTTCCGCAAACTTCACAAGGATAGGCAAGATTAGGAACTCCAACAAGCGATATGCGCCCTTCACGAATAAACTTCGTTATTTGCTTGATAGAGACCGATGTTTCATCAGAAACCTCGTGAATGCTTGCTCCTTTTTGCTTGCGCAAATAATCGGAACAAAGCCGGTATTCCTCGTCAATATCTTTGATGCATGCCGGACAGACATCACGGAAGTTTACAGCGTACAGCTTACCGCAACGCGGACAGTTATCGAGACCCATGTCCTATGCCCCCCTCCAAACAGCTTGAATGATAATTATCCCTATTCTACCTCATAAACCGCCAAATTTCATCCTATTTTTTACTTTATATAAAACGAACATAAGAAATGGACCAGGAAGCGAAGCGAGAAGAATGGTACTGTAGAAGTATGAGGTCTAAGAACGCGCTAACGTAATCGTGTATATCTCAATATGCATTTGGAACCCTGCCCAATTAACCCCCTCTCTGACCGCTCTTGCACATGCATTCACCGTACTCCCTGTTGTGTATATATCATCTACTAAAAGAAATCTCACGCTTTCTCCTGAATTCAGGCGTGCTGGCATTGCCGAAACATCGCCGCCGAATAATCTGTCCATCATTTTCAGTATGGCGGGAACATTAGAGACAAAAAGCTCTCGTGAATCACGCAAACGCTCTCCTCGCGTCTTGAAGCTTTGCTTCTGGCTGTGACGAGCCCGGCGCAAAATGTCGAAATGAAGCAGGCCGCTCTGCTTTGCAATATAAGCCGCCAGCCGTTCCGCTTGATTAAATCCGCGCTCATGAAGTCGCTCCGTGCTTACCGGCACATGTACGACAGCATCTATTCGGAATAATTTGCTGCGTTGTGAGAATTCTTGCAGCAGGCCGCTGTAAGCAGTCAAAAGAAGCTCTCCAAGCAATGGCTCCAGCCCTTCATGCCCCCGGTATTTGTACAGAGCCAGCCATTGTCTGATGGTGTCGTTATACTGCACAGCACTGCGGTTGCAAATAAACGCCGCAGCGTGCCGTCGCCCACAATCGCCACAACGCTCCGGTCGACCGCAAATCGGACAATGGATACGAGAAATCCATGGAATGGATTCCCGGCATTCACTGCAGAGTGAGGGCAGCGCACTGACCGTCCGATGATCATTCCTGCCGCAAATAAGACAGGTGGAGGTTGAAGGCCGCAGCAGCGCTAGCAGATTGTGCATTGATTTGAAAAAGAGCTGGCTCCATGATTTTCGCATATGTATCTCCCTTCACTTCTTGATAAGATACCCGCTCCGTTTCGCCAGCTTGTTCATGCTGCGGATTTGCCGAATGGCCGCTTGCTGAGACCTGCTATACACCGCAGCACAGAAATAAACGCGACCTGCCGGGTCCTCCTTGGATCTTCCTGCTCGTCCCGCCATTTGCACCAGCGATGCTTCATCGAATAATTTGCCATCCGCATCAAGTATGAACACATCGCTTTTCGGAACGGTAACGCCACGCTCCAGAATTGTTGTTGTCACCAGCAATCGGATGCTCCGTCCCCGAAACTCCATAACTTTATTCGAGCGTTCAGCATCCTTCGATGAGGTTCCTTCGATTGCGATATTCGGAAAAGCATGGCGCAGTCGTTGTACAAGCGGTTCAACATGCCGGATCTGCTGCACGAACAGAAATAGCTGTGCGCCGCGATCCAACGATTTCTTCAGCGCATCCAACAATCTTCCTGGCAGCCTGCGCTGGTGAAGCAGCTGTCGCACCATAGGAATTCGGATCAGAGCTGGAACCGGAAGCGGATGGCGGTGAAATCGAACAGGAACACGAACATGGGCAAGATGCCCACGTTTAGCCGCCCGTCGCAGCTCAGCAGGAGGAGTGGCCGACAGCAGGACCGTGCATCCGCCAGCTGCGCAGACGTTGTCAGCCGCATAATGGAGCAGTTCGTCGTTATGGAATGGAAAAGCATCCAATTCGTCAATGACGACAAGATCAAACGCGCTTCGAAAACGAAACAACTGATGCGTTGTAGCAAGCGTAATCTCCCCGCTCTCCCAGCGCTGAGGGCTGCCTCCGTACAATGTCACTACCGAGGCCTCCGGAAAGGCCCTCCGTATTCTGGGATCCAGCTCCAACACAACATCCCGCCGAGGTGTTGCAATCAGGGCACGTCCTCCCCGCTCCAAGCAGGCCTCTATTAAGGGGAAGATCATTTCCGTCTTGCCCGCGCCTGTAACTGCCCATAGCAAGAACCTGCGTTGCGAAGCTTGCCGTGATGCTGAAACGAAAGGCAGCCTTCGGGCAAGACCAACGACCCTGCGAAAAATGCTGCCACCGGCAGTTGTGCCCGCCCCCGCTATATATTGAAGTGCAGCCGCTGCTGCAGCGGCCTGTGCAGGGCTAAGCTGCCAGCGGGCAAACCGCTCATCGCTGGCAGCAGCAATTGATGCCAGGTCTTGTGGCCCCTTCGTTGGGGCAGGGTGGTAAGCTGCTGGCGCAGCGGGGCTGGGAGCTAATGCAAAAGCGGAGACGCCCGCCTCTGCTGAGACGAGGGCGCGAGCTGTTGCAAAAGCTGGGGCGCTCGACGCTGCTGGGGTGAGGGCGCGAGCTGATGCAAAAGCAAGGGCGCTTGACGCTGGGGTCCGCGTGCCGAGTATGAGCAGTCCGCATTCGCGGCTGCGCCCCATGGTGAGGCACGCCTCGCAGTAGGCGCACATGCGCCCGCATACGGCGCATGGCGTGCGGCGCATGCGCGCCTCGCCGCTGCCGCATCGCTGGCAGCGCAGCCGCTGGCGCGGCGGTTCCGCGCGCAGCGCCAACCGCCACCGCAGCAGCGGTGGCTGCGGCTGCGGGGCGACCGCGCCGCCAAGGCGCAGCTGGCCGAGGAGCGCGGCCAGCTGGAGCGCGGGCGCTGCCGCGCTCCAAGCGGCCTGCTGCGCTTCGCCAGCAGGCCCGGCCGCATCCGCGGCCGCAAGCAGGGCGAGCGCTTCGCTGCGAAGCAGCGCTCGTCCCTGCAGCAGCGCAGCGGCGCGGCAAGCTGCCGCCGCCAGCGCACGCGCACCCGCGCGGTCCGCGCCACGCTCGGACGCGCCCCTCACAAGCTCAGCACGCGCCACCGGCGCTTCCTGAGCATCCGCTCTCCTCGCTCTCTGAGCATCCGCTCTCTTCGCTTCCTGAGCAACCCGCTCGCTCTTAGCACTCTCTCTCCTCGCTTTCTGAGCATTCCGCTCGCTCTGAGTACTCGCTCGCGGCTCTTCTGCCGACTGAGCTCCCGCCCCCGCCCCCCAAGCATCGCTCACGAGCCGCCCCAAAACCTCACGGACCGTACGCTCACTTGACGGGCCCCCTTCCCTATCCGGCCATCGCTGTGCAATCGCAACAGCGATTCCTAGCGGGAGCAGTTCTGGCCACAGCAGCATACTCTGACTTTCCCAATGAGTCAGCCTTTTCGCAGTCCGCTCCACTTCATTGCGATAACCCCTATCGAGCCAATAGGCACGGTCAACTTCTGGCGCGACCGACCACATGGCCCGCGAGCCTTTAGCGGACAACAACACATATAACGTTACCTGCACTTTCCCCTCTCCCCATTCCCAAATCCATATTTCCAACTCTCCAATAAACAGCCGAATAAAACAAAACACACCCGCAAGCTGTCATAGACAGCCATACGGGTGTGCTTCACTCGTCAATTAATAGATTTATAAAGATTATAACCCAGCCCCTTGCG
Source organism: Paenibacillus plantiphilus (assembly GCF_927798095.1). Classification (GTDB taxonomy): domain Bacteria; phylum Bacillota; class Bacilli; order Paenibacillales; family Paenibacillaceae; genus Paenibacillus_Z; species Paenibacillus_Z plantiphilus. The sequence continues at coordinate 76,069 of NZ_CAKMMF010000002.1, forward strand.
CTTAGCAATTAATCATATAAAAGCGATGCACCGCCGCTATCCACAACTCTCAAAGGGGAAGCTTGCAAATATCCGCAGGATTCCGCAAATTCACCAGAATCGCATGATCATATTCCGTAACAATTCCTTCTTCTTGAAGCATCCACATCAAGTGTATCGACTCGGCACGCTGCCGGCTATCATTCTTCGCTTTTCGCGGAGGTAGCTTCCTCGCATTTCGAAAGCGTTGCCATTTTGCCCAGAGCGAGCTTCCCTTTACGACTTCCCTCTTCGTACAGTCAACCTTGTCTTTAGCTGCCCGGTCATCGTACTTGCCCCCAACTTCCATTCCAGCCATTACCCGAGGAGAAGCCCCCTCGCTCCACCCTTGTCCGGGACGATGCCCCAGCTCGCGTGCAAAATCATCAAATTGCCTTCTGCTTGAAGAAAAAGCATCACATGATCGGACGCGAACATCCATGCCTCTTCTTGCAAAACAGCGAACGATACCCATCGTCTCATCCTCGCACCCTTGGTTTAGTACGGTTACCCTAACTAACGTCCCGGTCACTTGGGAAAATCGGCGCAAGCAGCGCATATACATCTCCATATGGAGCCCTTCATTGCCAGCAATAAGCACGTAATGCTTCGTAACACTGCATCGTTTCATCGCAAGCGCAGTATAAGCATGAACGGCTGCAGCAGCCAAGGCGTAACAACCAAAGATCCAGAACAGGATCGGAATCATGGCGGCCACCTCCTTTTTGTGACATGATATGCCACTGACCGCCCAGGGGTTCCAGACATTTTGGACAATCAAGCAAAAAGGCGGCTGCCCGGCTAATCGCCCCTTTTTCTAACTCCCTTCTGCTTTGATCTTGATCTTGATCCTGCTCTTGCTCTTGCTCTTGCTCCTGCTCTTGCTCTTGCTCCTGCTCTTGCTCTTGCTCTTGCTCTTGCTCTTGCTCTTGCTCTTGCTCTTGCTCCGTCTTATCTTCCTTCCCCACTAAATAAGTTGGACAAAAGAAAGAACAACAGAGTGGAGCAGGGGAATGTTTCTGGAGAAGCGTCAGCGATCGTAAGAACATTCCCCAGCGCAGCGGCCTGTAAGTTCATTTCAATCGTTCAACTTATGTAGCACTTCACTCCACAAACCTCCAGCTGTCAGGCAGCTTGCTGCCCGCAGCCAGCGAAACATTCATATTTTGCGTGATCTCCACCTTTTTATCACTGGGCATAACGAGCATAAGGCTGCAAGCAGGAACATGCTGCTCCATGAGCATGCGCGTCCGCTCAGGACGTTTCATCTGTACGTAAAGCGTATCTCCCACCACATTGGACGTCACCAGCTCGACAGTATCAGGCTCCTTCTCATCCTTGCCTACCTCATAATGGCAAGTGCCGAAAGCCTGCACTTCATCAAGACCTGCGCGGCCAGCATCAATCTCCAGCATTCCATTCCAGTACGGGTCGCCCTTAACAACGATCCGATCAATTCCAGCGACGGATACCTTCAGCGTCTCCGCATCCACGTGAACCTCTCTGGCACTGATTAAGCCTCGTATTTCCGTAAAAACCCCTGATGCATTCACTGTCATAAGAACAATGCTGAACATACCGATCAAAGCGATGAACACGATGCTGAACAAATCGTACCGGAGCACCGGCTGATCCTCCTGACTGCGCCACAAATAAACCATAATCTCGGCCCCCAGTACGACAAGCAGGAGCGGCCACCACAGCAGTCCCTGATCAAGCCCTTGCAGTCCATTAAAATGGGATAGTATGAGCAGCACGCCCATCCCCGCGAGCGCTGCTCCCATCGACCACGTACCAACTCTCCATTGCCTTCTCATGATTGTCCCTTGCCTTCCTTGGATCTGCTGCCCAGCAGCAGCTTCATCCCTGCGCCAAGGAGCAGAAGAGCCGTTATACCCGTCTTGAAGTAATATCGAAGCTCATACGAAAGCTCATATTCCTGCAGCACACGCTGCAAATAATCAATCAATATTCTGTCTGCAATATAATACAGCCCCGCCATAAGCAGCCCAATGCCAATCCAGCGCTGCTGAGGAATCGCCCAGTCGACAAGCGGCACATCCTCAAGCATCCCTCCCCCTGCCTTGTAACGCGACTGAAGCTGCAGCCCATCGAAGAAAGAATAGCACCAGATAAGCGGCACAATAAACAACAGCAATGTCAACTGCAGCGCATTCAGCAAATAGAGCGCGATCAGAAACCCTGCCATGAGCTGCAAGCCGCGCTTCTGCAAGCCCAAATACATATGGCCCGCCCCCGGCACAAGTGACAGCATCACAGCAAGCCATTCGCTTCGATTCCCTCCCTGGCGATGCTCGTCCCAATCATCAACTATTGATCGATCCACAAGCGCCACACCTGCCTCTTTTAGCTGCACGTGACGAATCGCATCAAACATGCCATACAGCCAAATAATCGGCAGCACAAACAGGATGACAAGAAAGCTATCCTCATTCGCCAATGTCGATACAAACAGAATCATCGCAATCAGGCCAAAAAACCCGATCATTAGCGTAGAGCCCCGCTTCATCAGTCCAAGCTGCAAATGTCCGAGCCCCGGTATAAATGATAGCAAGATCGCATAGAAACGCTCTCCCGCATCATCTCTCCCGCGATTGGAGGCAGCCTCATTTCGCATAGCCCCATTGCTTTGAGACTGCCTTTGCCCGATTGAACCCTGTTGAAAGGCCGGTGGAATGAAATTGCCATCCTGCCCTAATGCCGGGTAACCTCCTCCTCCGCTCAGAGCTGCCATAGAATCCGCCGTCGGAAATACGGTGCCAATGGGAGTGATGCCGCCAGCTTGAAACCCGGCATTCCTGTCCGTGTAACTCCCCTCGCCCAATCTTTCTCCAGATGGCGGAGACGGTCGACTGCTTCTAAGAAGCAAATAGATCACCAAATGAAGCAGACTAATCGCCCAGATGATACCTGCAATAAACGCACCCGCAAGAAACGGAAACTCGTTATTCTCAGCTACTGACAGCATAAACCCAAGACCGGCAACCATCAAAGGAAGCGCAAAATAGACAAATCCCCATACCTTTCGCCCCACCGCCAAATGACCAAAGCCAGGAATAAACCCCAGAAATAAAGCTGCAACCGGATTGTTGACCATACTCGAATCTCCCTTATTGTACAATTGTTTGTCTTGCAAATTTCCCCATCCCAACAATAGACGATTGACAATAGAAAAGAGCTTCCGCATACATGCAGAAGCTCTCTCATTTCGTTATGTAGTACCTGCAAACACTAGAGCGTAACCCAACCAAACTTGATTGAATTGATTACTGCCTGTGTCCGATCATCAACTTCCATTTTTTGCAAAATGCTGCTGACGTGATTTTTCACTGTTTTCTCACTAATAAATAAATATTCGCCAATGAGCTTATTGCTCTTGCCCTCCGCCATTAGGCGAAGCACTTCCGCTTCCCGTCTGGTCAACGGATTGTTGTCGCCAGCGATAAACTTCACGCCCGCCTCACGTCCGGCAGCTGCCCCGGAAACGGCGCCGATCTCATCCAGATATGTCATGCGGCGCAGTTGGTTGATCAGCTTTCCCGTCACCTTCGGATGTATGTAAGCATGCCCGCCCACGACAGAACGAATGGCGTTAATAAGCGCCTCCGCCTCCATGTCCTTGAGCAAATAACCTGACGCTCCCTTGCGCAGGGTCTCAAAAACATAGCTTTCATCATCATGAATCGATAATATAATAACCTTCACATCTGGAAAAATATCGCGCAAACGCTCCGTTGCAACTACACCATTCTCAATCGGCATATTAATATCCATCAATACAACCTCAGGCTTAGTCTGATTGCAGAATTCCAACACTTGAATGCCGTCATTGCACTCCCCAATTACTTCCAGGTCATCTTCCATGTTGAGAATTCGTTTAAGCCCCTCGCGGAAAAGTTGATGATCGTCAGCAATTAGCACTTGAATCTTACGCTTGCCGGTCGTTGTTTTTTGGTCCATCGTCAATTACTCCTTTCTCTTGCCTCCGCGTTGATAGGGATATGGATGATAACCTTAGTCCCTTCATCAATTGCTGATTCGATCTCCATCCTCCCCTCCAATAGCTCGACTCTCTCGCGCATCCCGATCAAACCGAAATTCGCGCTGTCCTTTGCTCGGGATTCAATGAGATCGACGTGGAACCCAATGCCGTTATCCTTAACAATGATTTTAACGATTTGCGCCTGGTACGTAATTTCTAACGCGACATATGAAGGGTTGGCATGCTTGAAAGCATTGCTGAATGCCTCCTGCACCATTCGGTAGATTCCCGCTTCCATTGCGGAAGGCAATCTCATTTCCTTGCCGACGGTGTCGAATATCGTCCGAATCTTTGTTTTCTCCTCGAAATCTTGAATATACTTGCGAAGAGTTGGAATCAGTCCCAGATCATCCAATGCCATTGGACGCAGATTAAAAATGATTTTGCGTATCTCTTCGAGACCGGAGCGTACTTGTCTCTTCAAATCTATTAATTCTTCTTGCACTAATTGAAATTCCTTCTTTACGAGCATTCTTTCTGCAATTTCCGTCCTAAGAACTATATTTGCGAGCGATTGAGCGGGACCATCATGTATTTCTCGGGCTATTCGCTTGCGCTCTTCTTCCTGGGCCAAAATAATTTTCAACCCGATTTGCTGCCGGTTCTTCGCTGATTCAAGAATGCGTGTGACCTGATTCAAGTCGCCGGACAAATATTCCAGAACAACATTGATCTGAGATGCAATGGTCTCTGCCCGCTCAATCGATTGCTCGACATTGCGAACCCGCTTCTGAAGGTCATCCCGACGCGCTTTGAGATAACCTTCTTTCTCGCGGAACACCATGAGGTCCAACTGTATATGCGTCGCTTTTTCATAGGCGGACTTAATATCTTCTTCTTTGTATTTGACGAAATCACGGCTAACTTCCGTTAATCTGATCCGCGCAAGCCGATACGACATCTCCAGCTTGTCGACCTTCTCAATCACCTCTGCCGCTTCCATGATCACTTGATTGAGTTCTTGCCCAAGCGTATGCAGCTCCTTGCGAGCAGATTCGCAAATTTCAAATATTTGATACTTGCTTTCCTCCATCACAAGCACAGCATTGGTTATTACGCGATCGATATCGTTAATTCGATAGTCCACGTTGAGACCGGCCTACTTTCTTCTATAAGCTATTAGATAATATCATATCATAAAACAGCCTCGTCGCGTTCATATCATTCGACGGTAATCGTTCCCGTTTTCCCTTCCCAATTAACAGTAAAGCCTAATTGCTCCGATACGAGACGCAGCGGGACCAGTGTTCGCCCTCCGCGAGCAATTGGAGCAACCTCAGTGCTTATGCGGACACCATTCAGAACAATTTCTTTACGGCCGATCCACATCTCCAGCAGCTTGTCGCCGCGAAGAACCGTAACCCGCTTCAATGTCGGCTCCCAATTAATCTGGGCTCCCATGGCATCGGTAACGAAACGCAGCGGCAAATAGGAGGTTCCCTCCAGCAGAATCGGCGCAACATCCAGCTTGAATGGCTGACCGCCCAGCTTAGCCGATTTGGAGCCAATCTTAAGCGCTACTGCCGTTCTCTTCGGCTCTGGTACTGCAGCCGGGTATTGGAAGCTAATATTGTCAAAGGCAATCTCACCGCTGAGCGCCCGCTCATCCTGTCCCTCTTCGAGGGATGCGACATATAATCGTTTGAGCGTGATCGGATATGCCATACTGTCGCTAGGCAGATTCACCTTAATCTGCTGCCAGCCAGTCCAATCGATTTGCTTGGCTAATGTAACTAAATGCGCCTTGCCGCTGTTATCAATAAATTCAGCTCTAAGCCAGTTCAGACTTCCATCGCCCATCGCATCTATCGTCATCGCGGTCGGCTTGCCTTCCAGCTTCTGTCCTGCACTGCCCATAACAGCATATGCAGCCTTTGTGCCTGATCCATTCGTGAAATCATAACGCAATCTGAGCGCATTGCTGCTCTCGCGTCCTGGCAGCCCTGCAGCAATATCAACAGAGCCCACTACATTGTTCGTGCTGGAGAACGTAATTGGGTAGGTCGGCTTCTCGAAATCATCAAACTTCTTATCCGCTCCCCCTCCAAGAACTGCCGCTGAGGAGAATCCGTCATATCTGGCTATCGCATAACCGGCTTGAGCACCTTCTTTAATCGCGCCAATAGTCAGCTTATCTCCATCAACGCTGCCGCTGAACCCTTTCAGCTCCCATTTGACCGATGCTGCCGGAATTGTCATTTTGCGGCCGTCATTAAGAACGACGCGCACAGGAACGGTTATGCTCTTGCCCTGCTCCAATACAAGCGAGCTCGCATCGACGGTCATTTGCGCAATTTGACTGCCGCTAATAATTTCGACAGGCAGCTTGTCACTTGCGGCTCCAGTCCCGACAGTGACCGTTGTTTTGCCTGCCTTGACAGCCGTAAACGTGTTTCCGCTGAACGTGCCCAGCCCCTCTGTCGACTTCCATGTCGATGCCGATGCCGTCGCACCTGATTCGACCGGATTATAGTGGACATCATAAGCCTTCGTCGTGTACGTGGCCTGCTGGCCAATGAAGAGCACGTCCGGACCGCTGGCCTTAATGCCCTTCACCTCTCCCTGGGGAGCAGAGGTATACACACCAATACCATTGGCAACGAGGCGCTGTGTCGTTCCATACTCAGTCGCATGAGTCAGCTTCGGGTCGAATTCTCCGAGCGGGCGCGATATCATCGTTGTTGAACCGCCACCATCCAGATTTGTGCCCTTCCAGACACCGAGCTGCACCATAACCTTCTGCAGCTCAGCCAATGTCATTCCTTGGCTGCTTGAGCTATCCTCAATGGTAATCAGCATCACCTTCGTGCCATCCTTCGAATAACCAACCGCAGTTCTTGCACGGTCAGACGAAGGGCTGATGCTGCTCACACTGCGTGAGAAGGCTGCCGCCTTGCCTTGATCCACAAGAATCGTGTGGCCGCCGACCAGCATTTGCAGAGATGCCGGATCAACCTTCTGACCCGATGATTGCGAGACAAGATTGTAAGAAGCCGCAACCATCGTACCCGGCTGCAAATGCTCGCGAACATATTGCGCCGCCTTGCCGTGCGTGCGAAGGATGTAGCCGTTCTCAGGCGGGTTCATCGGCAGCAGTGCATTCTCCGATACCTGCACAACCACACCATCCTGCACAAGCACCTCCGTAGGTGTCGAAGCACTGTCCTTAACATCCGGCCGCGTTACCGTCCATGCATTCGTATAGATATACATCGCATTGACGTGGCTGTAGGCCTCATCCGGATCTGTCCGGTAAGCGGCCTTGTTAATGCCCGCCAGCTCGAAGCTGGAGCCGTCTCCGGAAGTGATGCTGCCTTCGAATGCAAACTGATCAATAATCGGCTTGCGGTCTTTCGTCACAGCAAAAGCAAACATGCCCTTCAGCTTGGAGGGACTTGCCATTAATGCTCCACTTGTCACCTGCGGACCTATCGGTGTGCCTTTGCCGCTGGAGGTATTGAAGAAATCAGCATTGATACCGGCAACGGCACCCGTCCCCTTGACCATGCCCGCTACAGAGCCATTGCCCGTAACCGACCCCTGCTTGCCATTCATCACATCGAGACGGACATAAGGGTTGGTCAGATCAATTTCGATCACATGAATATCAGTTTTCTCTGTGCTGCTGCCTGCTTTGGACATCCACGTATAATCGATGAGTTTAGCACCCGAGGTTATCATTTCTTCACGCTGCTTGACAATTTGCTGCAGTACAGCCTTTTGTTCCGTTTGCTGTGTCGTTGAAGTTCCGCCCGCTGCCGCAATAACTGGCACATTCGTTGCCAACTGCTGGATGAGCAAGGCTGCTCCAAGTGTTAATACAATAAATTTTTTCTTTGTTTGTTTGGAACGACAGTGTCTAGCAATCCTGTTGTCAACTATTTTAAGCATTATTTCAGCAACTCTCCTATCTAGAAGTCTATTAGTTATAGACTCCAAAAGGTTGCTAAAAGTTACGCTGATAGAAGACTCCTATCAATATAGTGAGAGCGAAAAGAAAAAGCTATCCAGGCAAATGCCGGGATAGCTTTCGAGAATAATAGAGCTGATCGTGCAACGCACGTATTAAACATCCATAAAACCTAAGTATACGAGCAAGCGTTTCGTCATTACTGCAGCCTGGGCACGCGTAGCATTGGATTTGCCGCCGAACGAATTAGCAGCCATACCGTTAATAATGCCAGCTTCCACAGCCTTTGCTACATCTCCTTGCGCCCATGTTCCGATTTTTTTGTTGTCCGTGAAGCGCTTCAGCACTTCACTCTGGCTCTTGGACAGCTTCATTTGATTGCCCGCAGCATTAGCTGCACGTACCATCATCGAGGCCATCTGCTCACGAGTTACGGGACTATTAGGCTTGAATGTCCCGTCCGTCATCCCCTGCACAATACCCGCATTGGATGCTGCGCCGATATAGGCAGCCATCGCTGTAGAAGTATTCACATCCTTGAACTTGCCAGCTGCCTGCTTATCGCCGGACAATCCCAATCCCTTGGCAATAAACATTGCGAACTCGCCGCGAGTAACCGGCTTATCAGGTTCAAAGGTCGTTAACGTTCTTCCTTCAACAACATATTTATTGCCCATTAATAGAATATCGTTGCGTCCCCAATGCTTGGCAATGTCGGTATACTTCACCCCGCCCTTCACTACCGCATATACACTATTGCCCTTGCGTTTGAAGGTAACGAGCGATTTGCCACTCTCCTGTGTTACTTTGGTCGGCACATAGGAGAGCTTGCCTGTCTGCGAATCCAGCCAGACGACTGCGATCTGGCGCGCTTCCAGGTTTGACCCTGTCATGATTGATCTCGTCACGTAACCGTTCAGATTATCTACCGATTTAGTTACGCCGCTGCTTTTGACAAACAGCTCGAAGCTTACCGGGCTAATCTGCATTTGAGCATTGGAAGCATTCAATTCCGCCGTGAGCTGGGATGACATTCCGATTGCATTCGTATCAATCGATACAATTAATTGGCCTACCGGAGCCGCAGCATTCATCATTTGTCCCAACTGGCGATAATCCAGCGCACTCAATGGAAGCTCATACGTCGTATCCTTGTAAATAACAGCAACGGAAGCTGTTGGATACGCATTCTTGGCGTCCTCCAGCGCTTTGAGCGGAAGGGCAACCATTCCTGCATTCTCGCTATCCGGCACTGTAAAGACCACTCTAGGCTGCATGCCGCTAGCCGATCGGATTGCGCTATATGCAGATGTAATCTTCTCTGCCGACAGCTCATATTGCGTTGTGCTGCGTCCTGCAGGCGATATAGCGCTAGTCGTCGTTGCCGCCGATTTCTTAATCGACAAGCCGCCGCCTGTCGCCGCTTCGAAATCCCCGCCTGCATTATCTGTCCATGATGTCTGATTCGCCGCATTAATATCGGTGAAGGAGTTAACCTGCACACCGCCAGTGCCTCTCAGCGTCACACCTGCAGCAGAATAGCTGATCTTCACAGTATCTCCTATTGCTACAGGCGTATAGAGATTCAGAATGACCGATGATCCATTAATCGAAATTGACGATATGGGTCTGGTCACATTGTTAACCTTGACTGAGAATTGCGACGAAGATGGAACATACGAGCTGTTCAGCCCTTCTGAGAACGATATCGTAATCGTTCCCGCCTTGGCAATTGCGCCGGAGAACGTAATGTAAGAACCACCACTGCCTCCACCGGCTGTCATATTCGTAAACGCCGGGGCAGGATTGCCGCCGAAATCAGAAAACGCAGGCGACTTTATGGAATACGAAACAATAACATAGTCACTGCTGCTAACCGCAGATGCTAAGTTCAATATGACATGCGTTCCAGAAATGCTGACCGAGCTCACGCCGCGCGCAACGCCATTGACCGTTACGGAGAACGCACTGGTTGGAGGAAGCAGAGCCGGATTGATCGATTCATTGTATACGAGCGTGATTTGATTCGATAATACAGTCATCGATTGCAGCACAGGCGCAATCGTATCCTGCCCATTCTGAATCTGGAAGCTGCTGAAGGACGCAAGCTTGTTGCCCGCCGGATCCTTCACAGGATAAGAGCCTGCGCTATAAGACAAGGATACCGTCTCATTCGTTGCGACAGCATTACCATTGAAAGTGATGAAGAGCGTGCTGGAACTGCTCGACAGATTCGTAACAGAACGGTAAGAGCCGCCTAGATAGACCGAGAATTGACTGTTAGCGTTGGAAGTAACCTGCTCGATCTCTTCACTCATCGTAAGAATGATCGTATTCCCGCTCACTATTCCGCTTAGCTGCCTTGGCAGCGTATTGTCAGGACTATTCGTAATATCGCGATTCAGAATGCTTGCTGCTGCTGTCCCCGTTGTATCTTGAATGGGCTTAGCTCCGGGCGAATAAGAGAGCTTGACGACTTGTCCTGCGGATACCGTTCCCTGCAATGTCAGCGTAACAGTCTGGCCGCTGACTTGCACACTCGCTACAGAACGTCCTGCACCATTAACGGTTACATAGAAATTGGCAGGCACAGGTACAGAATTTGCATCCAATCCTTCATTGAAGGTCAGCACAATCTTGGAATTTCCGAGTATTTCCGACTTCGACAGCACAGGCGCGCCGCTTGTCGAATTTACAGTCTTGAAGGTCCACTGGGCGCGATTGAGAATGCCATCGAATTTATTGCCCGCAATATCTGTAACCGTTCCTTCAGTTATCTCAACATAATAATCCGTATATGCTGCCAACGCGCTATCTGGTGTAATAACCAGCTTGCGAGTATTCTGCGGATCAATCGCCAGCTTCGTCGTAATCGGAGAGTTATCCGTGCCTGAAGCACGTTTTATCGTAACCGAAGGCACAGTTGGCGCAGTGCCCAATTGAATTTGCTCGTTGAACAATGCTTCCAATACTAAGCCTGAGGTTGCCGCGTCCTTCGAATTGTTTAATGGTGATAAAGAGATGACCGCAGGCTTCTCCGTATCCTGCGTAACCGTGAATTCCCAATCCGATTTGCCCGTTATCCCTGCAAACTTATTTCCTCGTGCATCTTGAAAAGCTTGTCCGTCTATTTGAATGTAGTATTTTGAATTATTTACAAAAGCAACACTCGTATCCTTCACTGCTATTTTGGTCGTTCCTCCGCCAGTAAGCTTGGTTGAAGTTACTGGAATGCTTGCAACAATTGCATCATTGCTTGATTTAATAACAATATTGCCTGACCCTACATACACCGGCTCGCTGAAGTTCAACTCCATATCTAGTGTCGGAGACGTCTGAATATTGCCAGGTTTACGTTCCCCAACAAGGGTTGGAGGCGTATTGTCATCGCCATGATCCGTCTCGAAATTCCATACATTCGCCGCGCTGATCCCTTCAAACAAAAGTGCCCCGTTGCTGGCATCCTTGAAAGCGCCCGGATCGATCAGAATATAATAGCCCCTCTTGCCGGCTAAATCTGAAGGCGGATTAATCGTAACAACACCGCCACTCACCGTTACATACGAGGAGTTGACGTTAATCGTCTGAACCGTACTGTTGTCAGAAATATTGTTGATTCTTATATTGCCTGTATGGACAGCAACATGGACTGGAAACGTTAATACAAAATTGCTGGAAATGCTCACGTTATACGCATCATCCGCAGGCTGCAGCGATACTGCGCCAAGCGGCGGTGCAGATGTAGCGAATCTCCACTGACTAGAGCTCACACCGGCAAATTTATTGCCGGACAAATCCTGGAATGCGCCATTCGATATAAGAACCTCATATGTACTGCTTGGCTTCAAGGCGTTGTTCAACGTGAAAGATATCGTAGACGTTGAATTGCCGGATACATTTGTCGAAACCGTACTTATTATCTGAGAATCGCTCGGTTGATTAATATTGGTTACCGTGATGGTCCCGCTCGCTGCATATACAGGCTCATCGAATTGGATGGTGTGCGGAGCCCCCATAACAGCAGTCCCCCCGTTGCCCGGGTTCAATCCTGTAATGACAGGTGCTGTCGTATCCAATGTTTCTACAGTTCTGAAATTCCAATCTGCCGGGCTAGTCAGCCCATTGAAATTCGCATTATTGCTTTCGTTCTTGAATGCTCCGGCATCAATAACGACATAATATCTTTCATTAACAGCAAATGGCTTGCTCGGTGTTATTGTAACGAGGTTTCTGCTCGTTGCGTTGATCGAGACACGACTGTCGGAAGCCACGACATAAGATTCAAACAGCTCATTATCGAATCTCCGTATCGTTATCGCAGCAGAACCTGTTCCTTTCGACACATTCTCATCAAAGGTAATAATCAACGGGGAATTAGGCGCCACATTGCCTGCACCAGAGGAAGGCGACTTCGCTAAAATAGCAGGCCCGCTAGTGGCAGCCGATACTTGTGCTGGATCAGTTAACAAACTGCCTATTCCGATTTGTACAATTAAGAGAACTGCTAACAAAAAAGACATACTACGATTTCGGATCAACAATATCCACTCCCCAATAAACACACTAGTACTATATTTTTCGGTCAAAGACGGCATTAAATGAAGACTTGCCCGCTATTTTTTAACGAGGTTGCAAATTGCCTGCCAGGCTTCACCACAAAGAAACCGCTCCTCGAATCAGGAGCGGTTTCTTGTTGCCGTATCTTCTGCTGCTTCGCTTATGCCAAAGCGTCAGCTTTCAGCTGCTCTGCCTTGTCCACGCGTTCCCATGGAAGATCGATGTCTGTCCGGCCAAAGTGGCCATAAGCTGCAGTCTTCGCATAGATAGGACGACGAAGATCCAACATTTTGATTATGCCTGCGGGACGAAGATCGAAGTTCTTCTTAATCACTTCAACCAGCTTCTCTTCAGCGACTTTACCTGTTCCATAAGTATCGACATTTATCGACACTGGCGTTGCAACACCAATTGCGTAGGCCAATTGGATTTCGCATTTGTCAGCAAGGCCAGCCGCTACGAGATTCTTCGCTACATAACGGGCCGCATAGGCTGCCGAGCGGTCAACCTTTGTAGGATCTTTGCCTGAGAATGCGCCGCCGCCATGACGTGCATATCCACCGTACGTATCCACAATAATTTTACGGCCTGTCAGACCCGCATCCCCTTGCGGTCCGCCGATAACGAAACGGCCCGTAGGATTGATGTAGTACTTGGTTTCATCATCCAGCCATTGCGTAGGGACAACCGGCTTAATGACGTGCTCGCGAATATCAGCTTGAATCTGCTCCAGCGATATTTCTTCCGCGTGCTGGGTCGAAACAACAATCGTATCTACACGTGTTGGCTTGCCATCAACATATTCGATCGTTACCTGTGTTTTTCCGTCGGGACGCAAATAATCCAACGTGCCATTCTTGCGCATTTCAGATAATTGACGCGCAATACGATGAGACAATGCAATTGGCAAAGGCATGAGTTCTGGTGTTTCATTCGTTGCAAAGCCGAACATTAAACCTTGGTCGCCGGCTCCAATATCTTCATTCTCTTGTTGAACATCCTTGCCATCACGTGATTCCAATGCCGCATTAACACCTTGGGCAATATCAGCAGACTGTTCGTTCAAAGAAGTCAGAACGGCACATGTGCTGGAATCGAAGCCGTATTTGGCACGAGTATAGCCAATTTCCTTAATTGTACGACGAGCAATTGCAGAAATATCTACATAATCTGCACGGCTGCTAATCTCCCCTATAACAAGAACCAAACCTGTTGCAACAGAAACCTCACAAGCAACACGAGCGTATGGATCTACTTCCAGAAACGCATCCAAGACCGCATCTGAGATCTGGTCGCAAATTTTATCCGGATGTCCTTCCGTTACCGACTCCGAAGTAAACAAATGACGTCCTTTAAGTGACATCTGTTCTCAACCTCCTACAACCTGAATTGTAATAATGATGAATAAAAGGATTTTGAAAAAGAGACTATAAAGAAGTCAACGTCGTTTACCTGAACGGTACACTGACTTCAAAAAATGAACCTTTTCCGGAGGTGGAAAAGGCTCATGACAACTCTCTAAAACAGTATGATACCGAAACTGTCGCTTCCTGTCAATGGATTTCTCAATGGATTCTCAATGCTTTACAAACCATTTAAAGCTTGCTCTGCCTGCTGGATCAAGCGTCTGGTCATTAACCCGCCAACAGAACCGGCGTCTCTGGTCGCAAGATGGGACCAGGGAACACTTCCTGCATCACTGGCTGTACTGCCTATAGAGCCCAGTTCAGATGCGAATTCGGTATGCCCTAGCCGCTCTGGTGTCAATCCGCCCGCGGTTAGTCCAAGCTCTGCCGCAATTTCATATTTCATTTGATGAAGCGCCTCACGGCATTGCGGAACAACAACTTTATTAGATGATCGTTTGGCCATCTCCTGCACCTCCATTAAGTTAGGAAAGGATGTGGACTTATTATGTCTTCCCTTAACGATAATGAAGCGTTAAATAAATTGTTATCTCGGCCAAATAGTTACACTATTGCTTAGGCTGGTCTTTAATTTCATGGCCGCCTGTCACCATAACCGTCAAACCATTCTTCTGTCCAGGCTCCGGCATCAGCCCCCGACCGCCACGCGGGAAAAGAATCAGATGATTATTAGCGACTCGACTGCCGCTCTTAATATCCGTTCCGTCCGTTACATCGGCAATTCCGTTAGAGTCGGGACTGTAGGCGACAGCCTTGCCAGCTCTAACAACAGCTTCTGCTCCATCCTTAGTGATCAGCATTTGACCTGGAGCTATATTAATAATTTTAACAACAGCAGACTCTGTATCCGTATCTTTGCTCGGAGTGTCTGTACTTCCTCCACTGCCACTTATCGCTGCAATCTTGCTATCTACATAGCTTTTAGTTACCACTGGATCATCTACACTGCCCGGAGACACAGCAGTCGACTCCCCTTCCGCACTTGTTGGCCATTGCGTGCCTACTATAATTCCTGCTCCGACAACTACAGCAGTAACCAATAATTTAACTTTCCGATTCAATACATTCTCTCCTCTCATTGCAATCGTTCTTTCTAGGATACTAGATTTATGAGTTTTGTTCTACCATGGAAATAAAGAACCCTGCCCGACAAGGTTGCATCTTGTTGGACAGGGAATGGGTACAGACTCAATTACTTACTCGGATGTTGTATTCCATTTTAAAGTCTTGGTTGCTATCAAGAGCTTCGTATTCTGAAAAACATCATAAACATTAAGTGTATAATCATCATATTTTTGAACTTTATTTTGAATCTCAGGATCGCTAATCGTAAATGTTAATGTGCTGTCATTGGTTTCTTTCAGAGTATCTTCATTTTCAGATGCTGCAGTTATTCCATACTGCTTTGAATACGTTGTTTTTGCAGTATCATTATTAATGAATTCAAACAGTAACTTGTGCTCGCCAGCAACATAATCATATTCTGCGTTTTTATTAAGATTATAATTCAGTGTCATTTTAATACCATCTACAGTATATAAACCTTGAACATTTAAAGTTGTGAAAATTTTGGATAAATTGAGTTTATATCCAGCAAATTCAATATCTTTGAAATCAGTTTTCGTTCCGGTATTAGCATCACCTTTCAAGGCATAACTAACTGGTTTGATTATAACAGCAGTTTTATCATTACCTGCATTTGCATTATCACTTCCATTCCCTGTTCCTCCATCAGCTTTTGTTGTGCCAATGGTTTGCCCAAATGTGAGGCTATAATTAGTTGAATCAAAACTTTTACCAATTTGGGCCCATGCAGAAATGAGTATTTTACCGTTTGGTGAAACTTTTTCTTTCACCTCGGCAAACTTCAAAGGAACAACATTTCCAATATTATCTTTAATATAACCACCTAAGCTTGCAATAAGTGCTGATCTATTTTCATTATTGACAGCTTCAAATTCAACGTAATAATTGTTTTTAACTTTGCCTTCAAATATTGCTGATCTTAATATTTTTATAGAAGCTTTTTTTCCGATTATCGTAATTTCATAGGGTGCATCTGTACTTTTAAGCGGCAAAGTGGTGAGCTGTTGTCCCGAGAATTGATAGAGCATTTTTCCGGGTTTATCTTGTACAGGTTCTGTACTTACAAATGTTATTTTATCAATAATAGTCGTATATGGAATTGGAGAATAAACGACCATATCATATGAAGCACCAGGAGCAATTGTAATTGAATCATCTAGTGCTGTCGCTTGTTGCTCCGTACCTACTTTCACACCATTAATCATAAAATAACCACCCATTGCCGGTACCTTCTTAGATATATCACTATTATTTGTAATCGTTATATTGGCAACAAGCACATCATTTTCTTCCATAGGTGAACGTTCGATAGAATTCAGCTTCACACGATAATCATTGTGTTTAAATGAGCTGCCCAAGCCACCTTCTTGTGAAGTAGTTTGAATATTATAAGTACCAATAATATAAGATTTTTCTTTTTCTGATGCTGTAGTTTTTACTAGCAATTGAGCTGTATCGGGTTTTATAGACGTAGGAATTTCACCAGTTAATGATACAGTTTTCTCAATATTCGGCAACAGGGATCCGTTTTCTTCTTTAGTGTAGGTAAGAGGATAACTTGTTCCTGTTGAGGTAAGAATATAATAGTCAAGATTCGGATTAACAATAGCTGTAGTACCGATATTGGTCATCTTGTAGTCAAGCGCTATCTGATTTTTGTCTGAGCCCTGTGTTAAAAACACTTGTCCTGTTTTCGTATCTATTGGCATACCACTCATATAGACCATTCGTGTTTGTCCAATTGGAACGGCTGTAGATACCTTCGTTGCAGGCAAGGCAAATACACCCGAAGGCAATTGTACTTTTGAGGTCTCATCATTTTGAGCTGTTATAAATGACAACGTTTTACCTGCAACAGAAATAGGTATTGTCGCATGAAGCGTTACGATTTTACGCTCTTTGGGTTGAATCGTAGTTTGTTCTAAACCAGATACAGTAGCGTTATAAACTGATAAACTCTCCGTTTGCAAGAAAAAGTTCAGTTTCGTCAAATCTGTTGTTTGTAATCCCACATTTTCCATCAAAAAGTTAATGGTCAAATAAGCACTATTCGCATCCTTTGTAATAGAGGTCTGTTTAATTGCCCCTCTAAGCTTACCATTGTTGATAAGCATGACAGTATCTTTGAATGCAGGAGTAACATCTGTGGTATTCGCGGGATATTTGATGAGACCTAATCTACGCTCATAGTTGGCAGCAGAAAAATCCCATTTCACAACTTCAAAGGCTAGATCACTTATTTTAGTGGCATTATCTACGACTGCGTAATATGTAATATATTGTGTCGACTTCGCAGCTACAGTTGTCTTTGCTTTATCGGCTTCAAGGACTGTCGATTTAAAAGACTTTCCTGACTTTGTCTTAACACGTAGCCAATAGTCCAATAAATCTAATTGATTGGAACCATTATTGGTGATTGCCACCGAAAACGCGAGCACCTTTCCTTTCTCCTGCATTAGAAAGTGAGCATCACGGATATTTAGATAGCTTGAACCATTTAGTTTGACAATTGAACTTGATAATGTTGCTTTTGTAGTTTTACTGGCTGCTGCAGAGATCGGCAATGAAGAAAGAATTCCTCCCTGCAATAACAAGGATGATGCTGTTAATGTTATGACCCCATATTTGATCCATTTTTGTTTCACATTCATTCCTCCTGGTTCTTTCTTTATACACTATTAGACGCTTGTTTGGTCAAGTTTGTTTCGTCTTAATTGAATTTTTATATAATTTCCATATAGAAGCTTTTAAACTTTAGTGTCTATACAACAATTAAAAAAAACAAAAAAAACAGACAGGAGATATCTCCTGTCTGTTTTCCAATAATGGATTAGTTAACTACAACGATTGTAGTAGCCGTAACACTATTGCTTGTCATGTAAGTCAATGTAGCTTGACCTGATACTTGATCAGCACCGCCAGTGGTAATGGATTTGTTATTCACAGCAGCAACTTTAACATCGCTGGAGTACAAGAATCCATCAACATTGATTTCAACACCGTATTGGTCTTTAACAGTTACTTTGTAGTCATCGCCGCTGTTAACAGTGAATGTCAGACCAGCTGGTCTAGTCACTTCATATTCACCTTTTTTGAATTCTACAGTTTTAGCAACTGGAGCTGCTTTAGACGTTTTCACTACTTGATCAGCAAGTTTCGAACCGTCTGCTTTAATAGCAGAGATTGTAGCTTCGCCTTCATCAAGACCAAAGATTTTATTGCCGGATACATCGATCTTAGTGCTGTCAGAAGTTGTTACGCGAGCAAACGCATTTGCTTGAACGATTTTAACTTCGTCGCCACTGGACAGTTTACCAACCAACTCAACAGTTTTAGCGTGAGAGCTGCTAGCTGTCAGATCTTTGTTAGCGTAGATGGTATCGATTGTTTTGATTGCATAAGTTTTGATGTCATCAGCTTTAACAACTTCAACGTCGTAAACGAATTCTGGATCATTATCAACTGCATTCAAAGAAATTTTGATTTTAGCAGTACCAACAGCTACTGCAGTCAATTTTCCGTTTGCAACAGTTACTGCATTACCTTCAACAGTAACGCCATAAGTAGCAGCTGCAACATTTTTCGTACGACCATAGTTGTCGAGGTAAGTGATGTTGTCTTGATCGAAATCAGTGTCAGCGCCTACTGCGAAGTATTTGCCAACATCTTTAACGCCATTGATTTTATCTGCTTTGGATGCTTCTCTAACATCCAGTTCCAGACTTCCCAATTGAGCGCCTGAAGCTCCACCGTCACCAACGAGGTATGCATAGATATGAGCTTTACCGTGTCCATTGAACTTGAACAGAAGCTCGCCTTTACCGTTGATTTTCGGATATCCAGCTGCAAATGGAACATTGGAATTGAAAGTTATGTTATTCTTTGCATTGCCGACTTTAACATCTTTACCAGCGATTTGAGCTCCGAAGGAATCAACAGCTGTGAAAGGAACTTTGACCTCTTCTTGAGCTGCAATAATAAATCCAGGGCTGGAAAGTTGCAATGTTTTTACAACTGCATCGCCTTGAACAGTAATAGTTGTGTTGCCACTTGCACCTGTAGTTGTGTTCATAGCAGTGATAAAGAGATTGCCATGAGATTTACCAGTAGTTGCGAAAGTCAGAACACCTTTGCTATCTACTTTGAAGGAAGCGATAACGCCAGCTTCGCTCATCATGAATGTAATTCCGCCTACATTTACATTGTTAGCATTACCAGCAACTGTTACTGTGCCGTCAGTTTCAGTCAAAAGAACTTTTTGACCGTATTGATCAGCCATTTCGTAAGGAAGGATCAGGCCGCTTTCGTTAATCGAAATGTGTTTTTTGTCTTTCAATGGAGCTACAGTTCCAAGCTTGATGGAAGTAGCAGTACTGCCTGCAACGATTTTGAAAGTTTTGGAAACATTCAATGTTGCAGCATACGAAGCAGTAACAACAAAGTTGTCGTCAATCTTCGCATTTGCGTCCTCTTTCAGGTCATACTTACCTTTTTCGTCTTT
Source organism: Paenibacillus plantiphilus (assembly GCF_927798095.1). Taxonomy (GTDB): domain Bacteria; phylum Bacillota; class Bacilli; order Paenibacillales; family Paenibacillaceae; genus Paenibacillus_Z; species Paenibacillus_Z plantiphilus. The sequence goes on from NZ_CAKMMF010000002.1 coordinate 95,631, forward strand.
AGGAATTGATTTACCTTGGGTAGCGTTGAATACCGTTACTGTGAGCGTAGGGTTTTCAATTTCTTTATCAAACTGGTTGAACAGTTTAACACCCAGGTCTTGATTGTCTGCTTTTTGCAGGGAGTTAGCTGTAATTTCAAGCTTCGTTGCTTTTCCGTCTTCAACTTTGACTTTAACAGCATCGAAACCTTTAACAGTTACAGTGTACTCGTTAGCAGGCAGGAAGTTAGAAGACAATACAACTGCTTTCTTATCTTCAGACCACTTAGCAGTAACATCGTAAGTAATAAGATCGAATTTAACTTCGTACGTCAGAGCAGCAATTTCAGTTGCAGTCAGAGCACGGTTGAAAGATACAGTGATCTCACGAGCATTAGTTTGTACCGCTTTGGAAATTGCAACTGCTCCAAGCGTTACTTCTACTTCGTAAGTTTTGCCTTTGTATTCAACGGATACTTTCGTTGCTTGACCAGCTACGAGAGCAGTGTCAAGAGCTTTCTTAACAACTTCGTTGTCGGAGAAAGTAACTTCGATGTTTTTGTCGTCGATTACAGTAGCGGATTTAACAGTAACGCCTGCTGCATCGCCACTAAAATCGTAAGCAACATTTACGAGCAACGAACGAAGTGCGTTACCTTTGTAGCTAGCTTGCTCTGGAATAAATCCAGCTTTGATTGCTGCAGCAACATAACCAGTTGCCCAAGCGGAAGTTCCACCTACAGTTGCGCCTTCTTCTGGCTCAAGACCAGCAAGCTCAACTACAACTTTAGCAACTTGCTCAACTGTTACTTTACCAGTTGGGCCAAATTTGCCAGCGCCAAGACCGTTCATGATTCCTTCAGCTGTTACAGCACCAATAAATGGTGATGCCCAGTAGTTTTTAGGAATGTCGGTGTATTGTGCTGCACCTGCTGCATTATCTTCATAACCAGCAATAATAGCAACAATTTTAGCGAACTCTGCACGAGTCATTTCTTTGTTCAGACCAGCGTCACCATTTGGCGGATAGCCAGAGAAGACACCTGCTTCTTTCAATGCGTCAAACTTTTGTTGTGTTGTCAATTCCGGTGTTGCTGCAGCTGCTACGGAAGCAAACATGCTGAATACCATAGCGATAGCTACAAGTAGGGATAAACTTTTTTTCATAACCTTTTTTTCTCCTCCTCTAAAATGCTTCGGTTCTTGAGAGTTTTGTTTAAAATATGGATCGCTCGTATTTCTCATTGGCCGATTCACCCCCTTTCCAGAGTTGAGCACATTTCTTATAAATGATGTCTGCGGTCATTTTGACGTCCCTTGTAGGAACATGTCGCAGAAACTTGTAACCTGATGAATGGATGAAGATTTTGGTAGAGTCGCTAAGCCACTATAACATTATACAATGGGCTAAATCTACCGTAAAGAGTATTTTGAGAATAAGTTCCAATCAGCGGCCGAATTAAGATATTTTCTTGTCTGCGCGACGCTCATGTAATTAAACGCAGCAGGATTTAAAAAGTTGCGTTGGGAATGAAAAAACTTCGAAAAACTTTTTCAAGTCACTTTCACACATGCCAACCGCTAGCTTTGAAGCTGTAATTGGCTCCGGCTTGTCTACTACTTTGTTAGTATAGCTTCAATACCCGCTAAACGTCATTGTAAAACATCTTCCAAGTGGGGGAAATAAAGATAAAGACTGCCCGAGTAATCTCAGACAGTCCAATCTGCAGAAATACTAGTTCAATTTAGGCAGCTTCTTCAAGTCAGCCAGCATTTTTCCGATAATGATTGCTGCATCTGAACGAAGCAGATTAGCTTGCGCCTCAAACACATAACCTTTCTTCGGATCACTTACATCTACTGGGGCTCCCTGAATATAGCCTTTCTTGGCTATAGCGGACACTGCAGCTCTTGCATAGAAATTAATATCACCATAGTCTTTAAACTGTTTTTGCAGTGCTTTATCAATTTTCGTAGCATCTGTATCAAGCTTTAGTTCCAAGCCTCTGGATAATATGACTGCAGCTTCTGCTCTTGTCAGGTTATTCGTTGGTTCAAATGTACGCGGCTGCGTGCCTCTGATGATACCTTGACGCGCAGCAGTCTCAACATAGCGATAATCCCATAGCGCATCCGGGTTAATGGTTGGAGAAACATCATCAAAGTGCGGCTTGCTCAGCTCGTAGTTAAGCGGAAGCTCAAGCGCTTTAACCAGCATACGGGCAAATTCACCGCGAGAGATGAATATATTAGCTCCAAACTCATCTGTGCCTGCCGAATTCATAATGCCTTTCGCATATATAGCCTCCATGTAATTACGTGCATATGGATGGCTGGTAACGTCGGAGAAGGAATTGACCATCTTGCCTACAACATAATAACCGAATTGATTAAATGGAACAGTAATCGTATTTTTCTTGGCATCGACGACACCGCCGACATTCTCCCAATACTTGTTCTTTACATCATAACGATACGTTGTGATAATTGTGCCGATTCCTTCACGCATGCTCGGATCGAAGGTCAGTGTCATTTTTCCTTCTTTGGATAAGATCAGTTCTCTGCTATCCGGACGCTCATCATAGGTCGGCAATTTAGTTCCAAAAGTACCGGTAGCGTTAGGGAATTGATATGGATCTACACCTGATGTTTGCGGATCGTACACGCCGCTGGTTTGCAGATCGTCCGCCATACCTGCATCAACCCAATATACAGGGCTTGCTTTGGTAAAGCGAGTCGGATATGAGTTTTTGAAACGATATCCAAAATTCTGAAGAATGCGGTCAAAGTTAATTGGCAGCGTCTCGAATTCATGCCGATCCACAACTCCATCCTCCGGGTTCGCTATCGCGAAGAGCAGCTTGTGACCTGTAAAGACCTGGTTCTTGTATTCCTCAGGCAGGTTAAAGTCTCTGCGAATGAGCGTCGTTCCTTTCGGGAACGTTAAGCTAAGCGCACCGTCGAACACTTTACTCGAATTCTTCATCTCCTGCAAGAATTGTGCCCCTGGAATATTGGTCGGGGAATATTTAATAACAAACGAATCACTGGTCGTTTCATTTTTGTTCTTAATTGTGAACGTAATTTTGTTGTCTCCAGCCTTCAATCCTTCTACAACGGCACGGAAAGCATGCTGGTAATCGATAACATTGTCATTGTCAGCATCGAATTTAATCTTTTCTGCATTAACTTTATTGACGACAACAGTATCTGCACTTGGTGCGTTAATAATAACTTCGACGAAGTTTTTATTAACGATAGCTTTCTTAGGAAGCAGCGGTCTCACCAAATCATACGGCAAAGCAATTGGATCTACTTCCAAACGGTAGCTGGCCCGAGGTCCTACTAAACCGCTATTGTATACATAGAAGTTGTACACGCTAGGGCTTCCGTTATCATTCAAAGTCTGTTTGTTCAACGTGAATGAGAAGGATTGTGTAGCTAGATCATAGCTCACGGTAATGCCCGGAACAGGACCGTCAGCACCAATGTCAACTAATCTATTTACAGCAATTGCAGCTACTGTAGGCTTGCTGCTGTCATACACTTGCAGCTCATGTTTCAAATCCCATTCTATTGGGGTTGTCAGGTTTGTGCCTTCAATCCTCAGGATGTACTTCTCCCGATTACCAGCTAAACTAGTTAGTTTTGCCTGAACTACCGCTGCACTTTGCGTGATCGTTGTTGGGGTATCCGCCGGTTCAGAATCGCCTAAATCGATGAAATCGAATGTACCAAAAACCTTCATCTCAGATTTCTTGGTCGTGTATATGCTTCCGACAAGCGGAAAATCCGGATCATTCGGTAAAGGGTTTACATTGTCAGCATTATACGGGAACACTCCTGCTGATCCTTCTACTGGGATAACCGGCAGGTTTGTTGGAACAAGATATAGTTTGACTGTTTTTACATAAGAAGCTTTGCTACCTTGATACATCAATTTGATGATATTCTCTCCGGGCATTAAAGCCTTGGCAGCATTTTCAAGATTGGTCGAATCTTCATCAATTTGGAACTCGTTTTTCTTTGTTGTGGATGTTTCCTTTAATTTTATAGGCGTATTATTAATATAGAAGAATATCGTCTGTGCTCCTCCCGCAGTACCAGTAGGTGCGTAGCGGATATCATCTATAATTTTCACATTCTCTATTCTTCCTTTGAATTTTTTCAAAGTACCAGTACTTGTTCCATTACCAATTAAATCCTCCATATGAGATCCGACTGTCGTATCAATATCGATTTTCATATTGTCGTAAACGGCATCATAATTAGCGTATATTCCAACGAGCATCGTTATTTTCACACTTTTATCAACGACTCCCAAGGAAGATGGAAATAGTTTAAAATCAATTGACTGCGTTCCTTCAAACGGCGCGGTTAATTCAATCAAAACCCGTTTGAATTCTATCGATTCACCGTTGATGTCACGTGATGCAGTTCCAAGGCCACCCAGCAATTCCACCTTGCTATACGACCCAGCAGCTGCCAAACTGCCTGCAGCATCCTTGATTACCAGACTCGGTATATCAATAGTTGTATTCGTCCCAGGATTTCCAATTAGAACTTCTAGAGCAAAAGGTTGGCTGTACAGATTCTTGCCATCTACCGGAATACCTTCCACGCCATCGTAATCAGCGGGGGCATCACCAGTTTTGTAACCTGGCAAATAGTTGATTTCATGGATATACGGTGCGTCTTTATCCATAATTTTAAAATTGTAAGTAGCGCCTTCCTTTATTATATCAACCGGCGCCGGCGGCGTCCTATTGCTCTTCTCTTCGTTTATTGTCTTAAGCTCAATTGTATAATTGTTGTTAAATGTTAAGGCTTGAGCCGGAATTACGAATTCATATTCAAAAAAGTCATTCGTTATTGGCGGCGTTGGGCTAGGCAACAAGCTTTCTTCCATTCCAGTACTAAGAGTTGTTGCCCCTTGTTTTATAATGAAGTCAATTGGCAGCTTATCTGTCGCCGGATTAGGATGCGGCTCAAGCTCGGGATCGGCATCATCGTTATATCTTTTGTTAGGGACGATTACTTTACCCGTGAATTTAACTGTCTCTGAAGTGGACATAAAGTCGGAGCTGTAGTCCAATGCACCTTGATTTGTAGAAACTGAATTATCGACTATATTCACATCGTAGAAGATAACCTCTCCGTTATAAAAAGCGATCTCTCTGGTCGTCTCGATGACCTGATTATTGTTGGATACTTTTAAAGTAACCAAGTTTTTCCCTTTTTTTAGATTGATAGGAGATGCAACGAATGAATAATTCGATGTCTTGTTTACCGGGAAGGTACGACTATTTCCGTTGACTACAATTGTAACCTGTGTTGCGTTAGGGGCATTCCCCAGAATACTGATGTCAGCGGCACTACGTCCACGAGATGGCGCGGAATTAACTACCGTAACGCCTGTTTCTTTCATCGGGAACCGTTCACCGTCAAGATGCGCCTCAAGATTGTAAAACAACGGTCCATTATGATAATTGATATAGATCGATGAGGTGACCTGACTGCCACCTTGCGTGCCTGTGAATGTGATTTTATTAAGTCCAGGGAACAATTGAAGGTTGAACACTTCGATATTAAAGCCACTGGCCGTTATGTTATTCGTTAAATTTTCTCTTTTTTCACCAACCTCATTATTTACCATTTGGTAAATGCTGTACGAAATCGATTGCGGATTAACTCCGTTAATTGTTCCTTTCAAAGTTACACGCTCATCGGATGTTGTACGCGGAGCGGCAATGTCATAGCTTTCTTCAGGGAAAATAAAGTTTCCAGCTGCAGCAACTGCTGTCGTTGCGCCAATTGGCGGCAACAGCTGGAGGACGAGCGAGAGCATCAGTACGACAAAAGCAATTTTCTTTCTCACGGTAAGCCTCCTCCAAATTCTAATCCATTCGTTTGTTTTCGTACTGATATTATCGGCCCGGAATGGGCAAAAGTTTAGGCTTTTTCCAGATTTGAGTTCCCAGTAGGCTCATTAGTTTAGTTCGATAAGTTTCTGTTTCTTATTTTTCTTATAGCAAAAAGCAAAAAAACACCCTGATTCCATTCGGAATACAGGGCGTTCGATTTATTGTCTATTTAGAGCGCGATTGCTCCGTCCGAACAAGTACCCGCTGAATAAAATTCAGCAGCGGACGGCGGGATTTATCGACGATGCCAATAAGCTCTGCGCCGATCTGCAGGACGAATATGAGAACGAGAATAATAACGAAGGTGATCCAATTGGCCGCACTGGATTGTACGATCGTTGACTGCAGGATCGCACATACACCGAAGAATGCAGCGATCGCATAAATGATCAGCACCGTACGGCGATGGCTGAAGCCAAGCTCCCGCAAGCAGTGATGAAGATGTCCCTTGTCCGGCGCGAATATCGGCTTCTTGTTCACCCAGCGGCGTACAATCGCGAAGAAGGTATCCGACAGCGGAACACCGATTATGAGCAATGGAACGAGGAACGAAACAACCGTCACCTGCTTGAAGCCGATCATCGACAGGGTCGCCAGACTGAATCCAAGGAACAGTGACCCCGTATCACCCATGAAAATTTTTGCCGGATGAAAGTTATAGCATAGGAAGCCGATTACGCCTCCCAATAACAATGCGCTCAGCAATATTACAGGCACAAAGCCCATTATAGTTGCCATGACCAGAATGGTGCCGATGGCAATTGCGGAGACGCCTGCTGCAAGTCCATCCAACCCATCGATCAGGTTGATCGCATTGGTAACGCCGACGATCCACAGAATCGTCAAAGGAATACTTAGCCATGCCGCCACTGGCTGCATCGTCTCTCCGAAAGGAATGTTGAGCAAGTCGATCTTGACGTCGAAACCAAGAACTACAACGCTTGCCGCAATTATTTGACCGACGAGCTTAACCTTTGCGGACAGCTCGAAACGGTCGTCCAACACGCCAATCAGAATAATAATGCTGCCGCCCGTAAGCAGCGCATTGATCAGATTGGTATCGTAATTGCGGAGCAGTCCATCTGGAATAAAGGGTTTAATGGCGAAATATGCGCCGACAAAAGCAGCATATATACCTAATCCGCCCAAACGCGGCATAATTCTCGTGTGAACTTTCCTATGGTTAGGCTTGTCTATAGCACCAATCTTGAATGCCAATTTAATGACAAACGGAGTAAGTACAAGTGCCAGTGTTAGTGATATGATAAATCCGATTACATAAAGAAAGCCTTCAGCCATCTTCATCTCCCTCTCAATTGCTAGTGCCGGAATGAATTATACCCCGTTTGAAAAAGAAACTCCACTCTTATTTTCAAGCAATTTTCACGAAATACTCGAAGTTTTCAGGTGGTTGGACGATGTTTTCGGACGTTTTCTTTATCTCGCATCACTTTCACTACGAATTTCGGCAAAATAAACATTCTTCTGAATCTGGAGGGCTGCTGCAATAGACGGTACAGCCATTCCAAACGCAGCTTCTGGAATATTCTCGGAGCTCGCTTCAGAACTCCGGCAATGATATCAAAGCTGCCGCCTACACCCATCATGACAGGAACACTTAGCTGCTCCTTGTGCTGTGCGATCCAAGGCTCCTGCGTATCAACCCCGCGAGCAACAAACAACAGGTCCGGAGAGCTTTCGCGAATTTGCTGAATGATTGATGCATCATCGTCCGGGCCGAAAAAGCCGTTGCGGTAACCAGCAATTATTATGCCCGGAAACTGCTCTTGCAGCTTATTCGCCGTTCGTTCAATCACTTCCTGAGAGCTGCCGAGCAGAAAAACACGCCATCTCCGCGATTGGCCGACCTCCAGCAGCTTGTGCATCATGTCAAAGCCGGCCACACGCTCCGTAACGGGTTCGCCAATATGGGATGCCGCCCACACAACGCCTGTCCCATCCGGCACAACAAGATCGGCTCCGCACATGACGCGGTGAAAATCCGGATTCTCCAGCCCCGTCATCACCATGATCGGATTGCCGGTAATGACCTGCGTAGTGATGCCTTGTTCAACCCGCTGTGTCAAATATTGAACGGTGTCCTGCATATTTAATTTGGAAAACTGAATACCATATATAGAAACCGTCGGCACGCTTGCAATTGCAGACTGACTCATTGCTCGTTGTCACCTCTATTATGATTGACGCAGAAGCGCTGCGATTTGTTGCGCAGGCCTGCGAGCTTCTTGCTTTAATTTGTCGATCGCAGCGTGGTGAGCTTGCCGCCACGCTTCTCCATCGTCTAGAAGCTTGAGCGCTTCCGCCGCGAATACGGCCGGATCAAGCGATTCGGTGGTGCCGACAGGCGTGAGACCCAATCGATTCAGGAACTGATCGATTTTGGGATCATACGAGAGCCCCAGCATCGGCACCGATTGGTTGGCCGCGTATATGAGCGCATGCAGCCGCATGCCGAATAGCGCGTCGCAGCGGCTGACCTCCAGCAGCATTTGCTGGGGGTCGTCGCCGGGCTCGGCGATCTCGGCTTTACTCGCGCCGAGATCGCCGAGCCGTTCCATCACCCATCGAGACGCCTCTGCGTCTGATGGGGTGTGGAACGGGAGGAACCGCAGCCGCACCGCCCGGCTGCGGGCCAGCGCGCCCAGCGCAGCGGCCGCGCGCGCCGCATAACGCCCGTATAATACGGGATCGTCTTGACGCCTGTCGCATCCTGCAGCAGGCTGCCGCCGCCGCTGATCAAACCGTCGCTCCCGCGAATCGCCCGAATAACCTCGCCAAGGCGCATCCGATGCACGGACTCCACGCCATACATCTGGCTCGTCCATGCCGGATCAATCGACAGGACGACGGGCACAATGGCAATCCCCTGCCGCGCGCCTTCCTCCTGAAGAGCGAATAAAATCGATTTCAATACGGCTTCATCGCCGCTATTGCGATACCCGTAATAGCCGGAAATAACTACGCGCCGGCTTTGAATTGCTGTTTGATCCCTTCCAGCCGTGGTGCTCCCCATCGCCGCCAAACTCCTTCCCCAACCTGCCAAACCGCAATCAATACAAGTCCGAACAGCGCGCCGATGGCAAGACCGAGCGAGACACGAATAAGCGAGATCGCAAGCGGTGTATGAATATGCGCGAATGTATCAACGATTGAGAGCTGGCCGATAGCAGCTACAATAAACAATACCCACGCTGCGCGATAGCGAAGCGCAAGGAAAAGTCCGAACAAGAAGAGCGGATGCGAGAGCATAAATTCCTTGAACCGAGGACGCACCCCGATGGTCGTCTCCAGCAGATTTCGGATAATCATCTCTACGCCTGTAACCTGACCCTCGTTGCCCGTGCGGGACAAATAATACATGCCTGCTGCGCCAAGTATCAGCCCGCCAACAACCCACAGCACCGTAATCGGCATCATGAGCAGCTTGCGCAAATTGCCCAGCACCGAATCGCCCGTGTACAGGAATACATAGAGCGCGGTCAGACCAATCGGCGCCATATGCAGCAAGCCTACACCCCTAAATTGATCAAGCACAAGCGAATATTTGATGCTGTTCAATAAACCGAATACAAACGGCACGCCTGCCAGAGAAATAATGGACGTAGCCGCGAACAAGGCGATCGCCATCTTGAAGCGTCGTCCGGCGGAGAGGCCTGGGAATATCCAGCGTCCTCCCACATTTGCCGCTGTCTCGACATTTGCGCCAACTGCTCTGCGGTTGCCCACCGTATGGGCTCTCACCCGATTAATCGCCCAGATTAAGGCGAGCGTCGGCGCGCTGATAGCCGCTCCAAGCGCCAGACCCTGCTCCAGAATCGACGGCGACAACACATTGAGTCCTGCACTGCCGATAAGACCAATCACAAAGACTGGAATGTTCACGCCAGATACAAAAGCAGCGACAAGCAATACGATAAGAGCAATAGCGCCAAGCGCGACAAGCCCTTTCAGCGCCTTCTGCCAAGCCGTCAGCTCCGTACTGGAATCGAACGCTTCCGCCGTTCCCGCAGAAAAGCCCCATTTCTCAATTTTTGCAATAGCGCCATCCTTGCCGTTCAGCGCCTCATAAATATTGTCCAGCGAGTACGTAATGGACGATTTCGCGGAATCGCTCATCGGCGCTCCGTTCAGATAGAACATCCGGATATTGCGGTCCTTGACCGCAAGCTGGAATCGATCGGCAATCTCATTCGCCTTCATGCCTGCAGCATCAATGTCCGAAAGCGAATAAATTCTGGCCACATTGTAATCGAGCAGATAGCCAAGTGTACCCATACCCTTTTGCGGCTTCGAGTTTTCAATTGCAGCTACGCCGATGCCATGCTTATTAAGTATATCGGCAAAGGTGTATAAGCTCTTCTTCTCTTCATTGTCAGCAAAGCCCTTCACCGCATTCCCGTCGAACAGAATCCGCTTCACGCCTAGCTCCTTGTAGTCGGCTATTAGCCGATCAACAGACTCCACATCATAAGGAACACGGTCCGACAGACGCGGCAGAATGCCAAGATCTGCGTCACGAATCATCTGCAGCGCAATCGGATCAGGACTCATAAGCTTTAATTTAGCATCCTCGTACGGTGTTTCCAGCACAAGTCCGGATCCATTATCGGCCGTAAATGGACGAACTGCAATTCCCCACTTCTCATAAGTCGATTCAATAAGCGGACGCAGCTCGGATTCTTCACGGCTGCCGGCAAAAATAACGTAAGTAAAATTCTCGTTAACCGGCGCCAGCTTGCCATTAATCCCGTTCAAAGCAGCTGAATTGTATACTGACAATCGGCCAGCCCAGCTAAGCTCGTCAAGCGAGCTTTCGAATACGGCCATCGATTGAATGCCCGCTTCCTTCATTTTGCCTAATTGCTCCTGAATAAATTCCTGCGGGCGCGCCTGATAAGAAGCAATTTGAACGAGATCCCGATAATCATACACAAATTCCACCTTATTGGCCGACTGCTCCATTCCCCAACGGGAAATCCCGAGCGGAATTGCGGCAATAATGCCAATCAGGGTCAAAATCAACATGAACGTTTGCGCTTTCCGATTCCATTGCTGCCAGTTTAGCTGCACACTTTCCACTCCTTAAGCCTTGTTGTCTACTCGTTCCATAACCGCCTGCGTCAGGTGCTTCACAGCTGCAACCGCCTCATCCTGCGTCGTTCCGCGAACAGCAAAATATACTTTTATTTTGGGCTCCGTGCCCGATGGGCGAAGACAGAACCACGAGCCGTCGCTTAACATGAATTTAAGCACATTCTCGGCTGGCAGTCCGTCCAGACCCCTCAAATAATCCAGCATCGCATCCACTTTGACACCCGCCACCTCAGATGGCGGATTGCTGCGCCAGTCATCCATGATCGACGCAATTTTCTGCACGCCGTCCAAGCCTTTAAGCGTCCGCGATTCCAGCGCCTCCAGATAAGTCCCGAACTGTGCGTACAGCTCCTGCAGCACATCATACAGCGTTTTTCCCTGGCTCTTATAATAAGCGGCCGCTTCACAGATCAACAGGGAAGCGATAACCGCATCCTTATCACGCGCATACGTGCCTGCCAAATAACCGTAGCTTTCCTCATAGCCAAACAAAAATGTCCGCTCGCCGGACTGTTCATATTGCGTCATTTTCTCACCGATATATTTGAACCCAGTCAGCGTATTGACGACCTCAGCGCCATAATGACGGGCAATATCCGCGCCCATCTCGCTAGTAACAATCGTTTTGACAACTACGCCATTATCCGGAAGCTTGCCCCGTTCCTTCAGTGTACCCAACAAATAATTGACCATTATCGCACCCGATTGGTTGCCAGTCAGCACGACATACTCGCCTTCATTATTGCGGACGACCGCCCCCATGCGATCACAGTCCGGGTCCGTGCCGATAATGATGTCTGCGCCAACCTTTTGCGCCAGTCCAATGGCCAGCGTGAACGCTTCGCGCTCCTCCGGGTTCGGCGATTTCACCGTGCTGAAGTAGCCATCCGGCTGCTCCTGCTCGGGAACAACATAGACATGGCTGAAGCCAGCCTGCTCCAGCACCTGGCGAACAGGCTGATTGCCTGCGCCATGCAGCGGAGTGAACACCACCTTGAACGAGTCTCCAAGTCCGCCATTCTTCAGCAGCTCGCTATTGAGACTGTTGGATACTACCGTGTCCACATACTTGCGGTCTTCCTCTTCATCGAGCCAGCGAAGCAGCCCCTTGGCCTCCGCTTCATCACGGCTCAAGCGACGCACCAAGTCAAAGCTCGTCACCTTCTGAATCGCGCCAATCACCTGCTCCGCATCCTCCGGCACAAGCTGGCAGCCATCCGAGCCATAAGCCTTGAAGCCGTTGTACTCTGGCGGATTATGACTCGCTGTAATAACAATTCCGCTCGTAGCGCCCAGACTGCGTACAGCAAACGACAATTGCGGCGTTGGACGCAGCGAAGGGAATACATAAGCCGTCACTCCGTTGCCGGCAAGCACAAGAGCGGCGTCCAGTGCAAACTGAGGGGAGTTGTTGCGCGAATCATACGCGATCACGACAGAAGGCTTGTCGCTCTTGCCGAGCGCCCACTGGGCAAGCCCTTGCGCTGCTTTGCCGACTGTGTACCTATTCAAGCGATTCGTCCCCGCGCCCATAACACCACGCAAACCGCCCGTTCCGAACTCCAGATCACGGTAGAATCGATCTTCAATTTCCTTGGCATCGCCGGCAAGAGCCGCCAGCTCCTCTTTCGTTGCCTCATCAATAAGCGCGTCATTGAGCCATGCTTCATAACGATTCATTGGTGTCATCTTCATCGATCCATCCTCTCCAGTGAGTCCATATTATATTTATGTAGCCTATCTTTAATGAGAAGCCTGTCTTTGCGTGAGCAGCCCTACTACTCGGGATCTTTCAACGCGAACATAATTTCACCTTCCGCTACGACGTTGTCTCCAACCTTCGCCACAGCTTTACCCTTGCCAATAATTCCTTTCAGACGGATAATCTCGACCTCCAGCGTCAGCGTGTCTCCTGGCGTAACCTGGCCACGGAAGCGGAAATTATCGATGCCTGCGAAGAAGCCGATTTTACCGCGGTTTCCTTCAACCATCAGAATCGCAACCGTCCCTACCTGTGCGAGCGCCTCCACAATAAGAACACCCGGCATAACCGGATATTGCGGAAAGTGGCCGGTGAAGAACGGCTCGTTCATCGTCACATTCTTAATGCCGACAGCACGCTTCCCGACTTCAACCTCCAAAATACGGTCAATGAGCAGAAAAGGCGGTCGATGCGGTATAATTTCCTGGATTTGTCGAATATCTAGCATTAATTTTACCCCTTTCATCATTTCGAGTTATAAAAACATTGTATATTAGCCACAATAAGTCCATCCTTCGTGAACTGCAGACATGGAGGTTGAGATAAGGGGGCTTGGCCGGATGACCCGAAGTGTCTTGCGGCCAAGCTTCTTTTGTGTAACGTCAGGCTTGACGGCGTTCCTTGACTCTGTCACCCTCATCCGTCATAAGCGTCTGTTCCTCCGCAGCAGCCTTCCCCTTGTTCAACCCAACAAACAGAAGGATATAAATGAAGGATGTTACAAAAGAAAAGACGATGACTCCCCACAAATAAGTTTTGGCAAACGGCATTTCGAAGAAAATAAAGAGGATAGCCAAATAATAAAGCACCGTCGTTAATTTCCCCATCCAATTTGCCGGCACTGTCTTCATCCCCCGAAAATGAAAAAATGCCGATCCCGCAATCATGCCCAAATCTCTTATGAAAATAGCAGCTCCAGCGCTCCACGGAATATGTCCGGTAATGAGCAGTGATAGAATGACCGTAATCATCATCGTTTTGTCTGCAAGCGGATCAAGCATGGCGCCAATCGTAGTCACTTGGCCGTTCTTGCGGGCAAGATAACCGTCCAGCACATCGGTCAAGCCAGCAACGACAATAACTGCAAACGCCCATTTCATATATCCAGGTACAAAGATGGCGACGTAAACGGGAATCAGTGCAAACCGCAGCATTGTTAACATATTAGGTAGATTCATACGCTCACGCCTCCTTACCTTTTGGGATGACGCTTCAAAGTTCCCCAACCATTATACCTCTACACTAGGAAAAATAAAACTGTTTGAACAGACGGCTTCCACGCCTTTTGTCCTAATTCCTATATCCTAAATGCACAATTTATATGGAAATTGATGGCGAAAGTCTTCAATTTCGCGTCCTTCTAGCCGTTAACTATATATAGTAGTAGAAATTTTTGAAGCTGGAGGGAAAACTATTCATCATGAACAAATTACAATTGGCCGTTAAGAATCGGCTTGCGCGCTCTTGGCTGGCCAGTATGCTGGCGATCGCTTTGACACTGTCCGCTTTCTCTGGAATCGCATTTGCCGAGGATACCGTAACCGGTATTGAATTCGAAACTATACCATCGCCGGCAAAGCTGTTTGTTGATGACGAAGCCTTAATCCTCAAGTTAAATGCAACGATCCAAGGCACGACCTCTCGCAAGGATGTCACGCAGGATGCAGTATGGGCAACCACCAATTCTTCCGTAGTTAAAGTAGATAAAGGAACCCTGACCGCCATAAGCAACGGCAGTGCGCAAATAAGCGCGCAATACAAGGGCTTCAAGGTAACGCTGAATGTTGCCTCGGAATATAAATATGATAGCGTGAAGATTACTTCTGGTGGCGCAAGCGCCCCTGAAACAGCCGACTTCGAGCTCGGTCAAGCGCCTGTATACGGGCTGACAGCAACGAAGGACGGAGTCGATACGGTTGTGACAACCGGTGTAGAATGGACGAGCTCCAATAGCGAAGTCGCTACAGTCAGCGCCGGTAAAGTAAAGCTTATCTCAGCAGGGGAAGCAACAATAACGAGTAAATACAAGGGACGTTCTGACACCATTAAGCTTAAAGTAACCTCCCCTTACAAGTCTGTAACCATTAATACGCCAGGCAAGCTGGTAGAATTCAAAATGGGCGCAGCCGACGTGCTCTTGTCCGTAACCGCATTGTCGAAGGACGGCAGCGTTGCGAATATTGGCAATGACGCTTATACCTGGACGACCTCCAACGCCGGCATCGTAACAGTTGACAAAGGAACGATTACTCCAGTCGGCACAGGAACTGCAACGATCACAGCATTTCATCTCGGAGCAAGCGATACCATTACCGTAGTTGTGCGCCCTGCCTATGAGGCTATGCGGATCACGCCTAAGGATGAACAGCATCTGACGCTCAGGGACGCTGCCGTGCAGTTCAAGGTAGAGGTGCTTGATAGCCCTTCCATCGTAGAGGATGTAACAGCGCTGGCAACCTGGACCTCCAGCAACGTCTATACAGCAACCGTTAGCAGTAACGGTCTTGTAACACCTAAAGGAATCGGCACAACAATGATCAAGGCAGCTTACAAGGGATTGACCAAGGAAATATCGATCACGGTATATCCTACAGTGAGCGCCCTTACAGTTGCCAAGGACAAAGTAGATGCCTTCATTGATGAGACGATCGCGCTCCCCAAAGTAACCGCCAAATCTCTTGCAGAAGAGACCGTAGACGTGTCTAGCCTTGTGCGCTGGACGAGCAGCAATGAATCCATCGTCGCTTTAGTTGACGGCAAATGGACAGCCAAAGCAGTGGGAACCGCGGAATTAAAAGCCGTTATTCAGAATCATGAAGTGAAAGTAACGATCAACGTGCATGAGAAGCCGGTTCTTCTAACGCCGAGTCAAGAAAATCTATCTGTTGTTATCGGCACAGACACCAAGCTTCCGACAATAACAATGACTAGCGAGAGCGGAGTAGAAACCGATGTAACAGACAAGGTTACGTGGAAGAGCTCTTCCCCATACCTTCTCATCAAAGCGCCTAACGTGAAGGGCTTGCGCGCTGCCAATGCCACATTGACCGCTACTTATCTCGGCAAGTCGACAACGGTCAAAGTGACGATTGAAGAGGAAATTACGAAAGTATTCGTAGAAGCAGCAGCAATATCGCTCAATCCCGGTCGCACCAAATCGATTAAAGTGACCGGCATCTATAAGAGCGGCAAATCCGTATCCATCGGCTCCAAGATGAATTGGACGATTAATCCCGATACGCTTGCTACAATCAATGGCAGCACGATCAAAGCACTGACAGAAGGAACAGGCAAGCTAACCGGAACGTATCAGAAGAAGACTGTAGAAATTATTATCATAGTCAAACATAAGGTCAAGAAGCTGGAAGCATCCGAGAAGACACTAGCCCTTAAACCAGGCGATATCAAAACAATCAAAGTCAGTGCTCTTTACGAGGGCGGCAGAATTGAAGACGCAACAAAAACCGCCGTATGGACAAGCTCCAATACCAAAGTGGCCACCGTATCTGGAGGCGTAATTACTGTTATCGGCAAAGGCTCAGCTACCATTAAAGCCGTCTATGAAGGCAAAAATGTCACAGTAAGAGTAACAGCAAAGCAGTAGGCACAGCAACCTTCAAGCTAAGAAGGGCTGGTTAGGGAAATAACCCCCCTCCCAGCCCCCACATAGAATAAAAAAAGATGCTTCCAGCCCCACTTCTATAGTGGTTTTGGAGGCATCTTCTATGCATCATGCTTATCAATAATTATTCAGCGAATACGAGATCGTACATGTGCTTCCAAGTCGCCCATTGAAAAACATCAGAAGACGGCTTGTTGCCTATAACGACGAACCCGACATATAAACCGACGATCAATATGATGACAAAAAGGATCGGAACGATGCTTTTGATCAGCAACCAGAGAAAAACTCGAAGAGCCAAGGGCTTTTTCGAACGGCCGCTTGGTTGATCCTGCTCTTCACGAGCTTTACTTCGACTTACACGCCCGCTTAATTGTGATGCTCCTGATTCCGGATTATGTCTTGCAGATTCACCTAATAAACCGGATCGCTCCGCATGAGTAACACCTTTATATCCGGCAACAGTCTCTTTATTCGTTTCCATACTTGTTCAACTCATTTCCTACCCGCGCAGATTGTTGGCGAGCCCCATCATCGTTTCGCTTGAGGACAACGCTCTTGCACTTAACTGATAAGCGCGCTGCACATTAATCAGCTCTGTCATTTCTTCAGTAAGATTCACATTGGATTGCTCCAGGTAGCCCTGATGAATCGCTACGCCATTATCTCCACCGGCTGTTATCGTACGTACAATATCATCGGCATTCAGGCCGTCCGCAACAGTGAACAGGTTGTCCGCAACTTGAGTAAGCAGAGCAGGCTTAACCGCTTGTACAACTCTCAGCTGCCCCAGCCCAATCGCTGCTCCTGACACCAGAATACCCTGAACTGTTCCGTCTGCTCCGATCCGGATCGACTTTGCTTCTGCCGGAATGACAATTCGCTGCCCGTTAACACCAGTAAGCGGATAGCCATCCTTAGTCGTCAAAATATTCGTTCCAGCAGCGTCGAAGGAGGCTTGAAGCGCACCACCTCTCGTATAGGCGCGATTGCCTGCTGTATCGGTCATAACCTCGAATAAAGCATCGCCTTCAATGGCGACATCATACTGCTCATTCGTCTGCTGCAGCGGTCCCTGCGACAAATCAGGCTGAATCATTGTCAACCGCGAGCCCCAGCCCTGGTTGAAGCCAAGCGGTGTAAGCCTGCCGGGTTGTGTGAATACCTCCGGCTGCTGCTTGATCGTAGTAAGCAGATCCTCGAAGGTCCCCTGCTTTCGTTTGTAGCCTGCCGTATTTGAATTTGCGATGTTGTCTGCGAGCATATCCAGCTTCTGCTGCAATCCGTTCATCGATACCATCGCGTTAATCATAGAGCCGTTCATGTGGCGGCCTCCTTCAATATCACATCAATAACTGACTCGGTAAATTAGATTCGTCCTACTTCATTGACAGCCTTCTCCAGGCTTCGGTCATAGAACTGAACGACCTTCTGATTCGCTTCATAAGCACGCATGGCGGACATCAGGTCAACCATCGATTGCGCAGGGTCGACATTAGAACGTTCTATGTAGCCTTGACGCACTTCAACGCGATCTCCCGCTTCAAGCGGACGAGCGCTGCCTGGATCGCCCAGTAGACGGAACTTGCCGTCCCCTTCACGAACAAGCTCATTCGGGTTATCCACTCGCGTAAGGAGCAGCCCGCCGACAGAAGCGCCTGTCACGTTATTGATTAATTGAAAATCCGGCGACATGGTCAGCTGATCCATTGAGATGCCCGCAGGCAATTGAATGGGCGTGCCGGCCGCTCCAACCACACGGGAGCCATCTGCCATCGTGAGATAACCCTGCTCGTCCACTGTGAAGTTGCCAGCTCGCGTATAGCGGGTCTCACCGGCCGCATCCTCAATCGTGAAGAATGCCTGTGGCTGGAATGTCAGCTCGCCTTCTTCCGAAACATATTTGCCCGAAGCATCGAATGTGATTCCCGGCACTGCGATATCGGACATGATGGCGAAATCGCTGGATCGATTCGTCTGCATCAGATCGCCCTGCAGCTGGATCTGCAGACTTTCCTCTGCGAAAACACCGGTATTGACCCGTCCGATCGCAGTCTGTCCTTGATCGGCTCCAGTGAGCTGCAGCAGCATCTCCGGGAACGAACGAGTAACCGCGTTATTTTGCTTATAACCCGGCGTGTTAATATTTGAAATATTATTAGTAACCGTATCATGACGGTTCTGCTGCGCGACCATACCTGCGGCAGCTGTATAGAGACCTCTTAACATGGAGCAAACCTCCTGGCATCAAAAGCGTACGCTGCAATCATTTCCGTTTCTATAAGTTATATCGGATAATGAAGCCGCATGATGAATAGACGTCCATGCGGCTTAAGACTCATTTATTCATTCGGCACGCTCCCCTAAAGCGTCCTACCTGTGAACAAATGCTCAGCGCTGCTATTGCTTTCTTGGAACACGGTCCAAGTACTCCAATAGCAATCCCGTTCCCTTAACTACGCAATGCATGGGATCTTCCGCGATTAATACCGGCACCTTGAGCTCTTCCGCCAGCAGCGCATCAAGACCTGACAGCATCGCGCCGCCACCGGTCAGAATAACGCCGCGATCGATAATATCGGCCGACAATTCCGGCGGAGTGCGCTCCAGAACGGATTTTGCCGCCGAGACGATGGACGATACCGGTTCCCATAACGCTTCACGCACTTCACTTGAACGAATCGTTAGCGTCAGCGGAAGACCGGTTACCATGTCACGACCGCGGATATCCATCTCTTCATTGCGACCATCATCATATACCTTGCCGATCTTGATCTTGATGTCTTCGCTTGTCCGTTCCCCGATTAAGAGCTTGTATTTGCTCTTAATATATTTCATAATCGCAGCATCGAACTTGTCCCCTGCGACTTTAATAGAAGAGGCGGTAACGACATCGCCCATAGAAAGGACGGCAACATCTGTCGTACCACCACCGATATCAACAACCATATTCCCGCTAGGCTGGTATATATCCATCCCTGCGCCGATTGCTGCCGCTTTCGGTTCCTCTTCCAAAAACACGTCTTTAGCTCCGCTTCGTTCAGCCGCTTCCCGAATCGCCTTCTGCTCCACGGAAGTAATATTCGTGGGCGCGCAAATAAGAATTCGCGGACGGCTGTACCAGGAGCGGCCGCCGACACGGCTAATAAAAGCTTTAAGCATTAATTCTGTAATTTCAAAATCGGCGATAACGCCGTCCCGGAGCGGGCGTATGGCGATTATATTGCCTGGTGTCCGTCCCACCATACGGTGTGCTTCTTCTCCAACAGCCAGCACACGCTTCGTCTCGCTTTCGATCGCGACAACCGAAGGCTCATCGAGAACGACGCCCCTTCCCTTCACATGAATAGAGACATTCGCTGTACCAAGATCAATTCCTATATCCTTGCTAAACATAAGTCGTAGGTCCTCCAACGCGAATAGTAGTCGATTCAATGTTCATCTCGTACAGTATTCGCTAAATTGAACGAAATTCCTCTATTTTTGTAGAAAAAATCGCTTACGATTTTGCTGCAGCCAGAACCTCGCGTTTACGGCCGCTGGATTTCTTATATTTGATTTTTGTCGCTTCCCCTCCCCTCAGGTGCCGGATCGATTTGTGGTACTCCAGAATGTGCTTCACCTGGTCCGCCAAATCAGGATTTATTTCCGGTAGACGCTCGGTCAAATCCTTATGAACCGTGCTTTTGGAGACGCCAAACTCTTTGGCTATCGTTCGTACCGTATGCTTCGTCTCGACGATACAACGGCCGATCTTTATGGTCCGTTCCTTGATGTAATCGTGCACGTTCCCGCCTCCCTACTCGAGATAGTTTGGTACAGTATATGAGGGGTACGGGTATATATTCTTTATGTCCAAGCGTGACAAGCTCAGATCATGCAAATATTTTCAAAAAAGCGATCTTGAGCAAAAGCGGCAAACACTCTGGAAACGAGCAAAAAGACAGGGAAGTCCCTGCCTTTGCCATGCCCTGCCGCAAAGAGCGAACAAGCTCTACTGCTCCAGCAGAATATTCGGGTTCATTGCCTTGCCATTCTCCCGCACCTCAAAGTGCAGATGGCTGCCAAGATCCTTCTCAAGCTCGCTGCGTCCAGCTTTCGCAATCAGCGTGCCCTGTCTTACTTCATCGCCAACCTTCACCTGCACGTCCGAGAGACTTTGATACACCGTTACAATTCCATCCGCATGCTTAATCTCAATAATGTGGCCAATGAGAGGATGCTGCTCCACAACCGTCACCTTGCCGCTGAGAGCTGCCATGACATCGAAGGGCTTATCATTCTTGCTTGTCAAGTCAATGCCCATATGCGGTGTAAACGTATTTCCAGTCTGAACCATTGCCGCCTGACGCTCCTCACTTGGAGCTTCGGAATCATAGAATGGGGCAGTTACAGTCAGTTCGGCATGATTGAGCACTGGCCATTGCAGCGTCTCATTGGACGATGCCACTTCCAGCGTGTCGCTGTCGATTGCTGCGTCCGTCCCTTCATCTGTACCTTGACTGACCTCGAGGCTCTTGTTGCCAGTAGTCGTAGATGCTTTGTCCGCTCCTCCGTAGATCCACATTAAGGTTACGATGATTGCTGCCGCGGCCATAAATGCTGATGGTGCTGTCCATTTCTTCGACAACAGCTTTCTCCATGCTGATGGCCTTACAGCAGTTTCTCCCATTCCGAGCGATTTGGGAGCATCTTCTTTAAGCTTGGATTTGTTTTGATCATTCATTATCCATCACCTCACTAGCCATTGTTGCCACAACCTAGCAGATTATACGTGAGGGATAACATTTTTTAAGATTTCAAGATGAACCCGGTATTGGTAGTTTAGAAGCTTGTTCAACCTGCGTGCCCGTGTAGTAATGAGAAATGATTTGCTCCGCTGTGCTTCCCTCCTTGGCCATTCCGTTTGCTCCCCACTGACTCATGCCAACGCCATGACCGAAGCCATACGTAGTAATAGAGATAAACTCCTGCTCTATCGTCCAATTGAATTGGGAAGACGCAAGCCCCAGCTTCTCCCTCACCTCGCGCCCGCTAAATCTTTTCTTGCCTATCGCGACCTCCTTCACCCGCTTGCCTTCCGTAGTCTCAATAACCCGCATGCTTCGAATTTCATTGGCCTTCACACCCAGCCTTTCGGCTGCATCAGACAGCTTGAACGTTGTTATTTCCTTGTAGCGGGGCGATAAATCCTTATCCCAAGGACTTGCCACACTCCGCAAATAGGGCAGGTCCATCGACCAGTAATCCGCTGCATTCTCCGTAAATCCATTACTCGTAGAGAAGAACGCCGCTTGTATCGGCTCATTCCCATAAGTAATAATTTGACCCTTCGTCTCTTCGACCGCCTGATTGAGTTTGTTCAGATTAACCTTCTTCTGCTCTCCTTTCCAGCGGGAAAACAGCTCGTTTAACGAAAGATACACTTGGTGCTTTACCGAATCAGTTACATCAGCGTTCGCTGCATTCGGCGGCAGGCCGTCATTCTCTCCCGCATACAATCTGCGGTATATATAGGTCCTTGCGGCAATCGCTTGCGCCTTGAGCGCTTCCAGCTCGAATTCTATGGGCATCTCAGCAGCAAGGACACCTCTTACATAAAGCTCGATCGGCAGCTTCTCCATTCGCTTGTCCGTTGCCAAATAGACTTGCACGCGAAGCCGATCATAACTGCTGAGCTTGTCCCCTGTCGAAACATTCTTGTCCGATTGACCCTTACGAATCTGTGCGGGGGATTCTGCCTTTGATGCAGCAACCGGCAACTGCTGCTCTTCCTCGACAACGACATGAACCGGCAAACTCCGCTCCTCCTGGTGCGGAAATATATGAGTCAGAGCAAATCCTTTTACAAGAGCAACAACAGCCACTCCACCAGCAAAAAAAATCCACCAACGCCCCGTGCCAAATCTCCATCGGTATTGCTTATCAGCATTCCAGCGCAACCGTCCCATCGCAATCTCCTTCCTCTTTCAACTTTCATGCTCTAAAGTCTATGAATGCAATTGATAGGATAGTACATTGGATTGACAAAGCGGCTGCGAGTGCATCCGGGGCTCGTTTGACAGACCTTATGGGCGGTTAGGGGGCAGGGCTATGACCTATTTCGCGCCTTTTGGCCACTATCCCCAAGACTCAGTTAAGATGCCAGCATGCGTATCCGATTATATTCCATACTTCCATCTCCATGTTCAAAAGCGTACCTTGAATAAACCGCCAATAATAATTTTAGGATTATGGAAAATTTTTGTTGAAATAAGAACGTTTGTTTGTTATTATTCGAATAGGAACAAACGTTCTTATTTATTGTGTGTTCCTCGGGGATGCTTCAACTTCCGGGCTTTCAACTAATTTGAATTTGCATGAACGGATTAGGGCAAATCGGATAGAGGAAACTGGAGGACTGAGGAATGTACAAGCACACGGGCCGCGTGAAGAAAAATTTCGATAAGGCGAAGCTTGAGCAACCGACTTTCGGTAAGACGACGAACGTTACAACAATGATTGAGAAGATACAGCTCGAAAAGGCAAAGCTCATGAAAGCGATGTTAGAAAAGGTCCAGTATGGGAAGAGAACACGCGGGGCGGGTTCGATCGAGAACTCACATCTCGGTCAGAAAACAGATAGAGAGGTTTTACTCGATAAGACAACACGTAGAGAGGTTTTATTCGACAAGACAAATTTTGAGAAATTAAGTTCGAAACAGCATGGATCTGTTCCATTAGAGAATCTCGGTTTCGGGATGTTCGGTTCGGAGAAATTGAGCTTCGAAGAATTTTGCAGCCGCTTCCACTCCGAGGAGGTCTGTATCGAAGCTTTGTTTAAATCCAAATGGCCTAAAGGCTACTGTTGCCCTCGCTGCGGCTATACACGCGCTTGCGAAATTCGTACTCGCCGACTCCCTTTATACGAATGTCTTGTTTGCCACTATCAGGTTTCTCTTATTAAAGATACCGTTATGGAAGGCAGCCGCACTTCTTTAACCAAGTGGTTCCAAGCCATTTTTCTATTGGCCTGCCCTCATATGGTTATGAATGCTGTCAAGCTTGCCGCTGCCATCAGTGTCACTTATAAAACAGCATGGCTAATCCTGCACAAGCTTCGCTTCATCATTATTCAAGCAAATGCAAGCATGCTTCTTGAGGGCACAGTGCGCGTGAATGCAGCCGTCTATGGCAGACCTTATAATCCGACCGTTCATCGGCATAAACAAGAACATCCGCTATTGGTCGGCGCTTCCCTCGATCCGCAAGGGGAGTTGACTCATATCAAAATCAAACAACTGCTCCCTGAGCACCTCTCCCCTAATGGCGTGTTGCGTTACGGTACTGACCATTTTGTGAAGCATAATGTATCCTCCTCCAAGGTGTCTGACATTGCCATTGAAACCAGACGATATTATCTTCGTGGATATCAGCCGCTGCTTCTTTGCTGCAAAAGGGCTAGCAACTGGATGAATGAGGTGTATCATGGCATCGGCCCCAAACATCTACAAGCTTATTTGGACGAATTCTGTTTCCATTGGAATCATCCCATGCAGAACGTATCAGCTATTAATCGGCTATTCCAGTTAGCAGCCTCAACAAAGACTATCACATATGCCACATTAACACGCAACGACAGAGCCTCTTTAAAACAAGTCTTAAACTCGTCAGCTGCCTAAACGGCAAGAAGCGGAGCAGGAAATTAGGATACTGTAGAAGTATTAGGTTCACCTTTCTTTCCAGAATCCAACCCTGACTCCTCTCATCAGAAAAACGGGGAATAACAGCGCTCGCTCGGAAGTTCATTCTGCCCCCCGTAGCGGCTTTTGTTGCTATTTTAGTAAATCACGCTATTGATAAGAAGAAACTAGCCGGGACGGAAGTAAACAGCTTCGATGAAAAACAAGGTAAAGAAGGTAAGAAAGTAATGACGGCTCCGTCGATTGAGGCTCTAATACTGATCAGAATAACCCTCCGATCCCGTAGAGGCGTGTTCGATGAGACATCAACCATGGATGCTTCTTATGAGCCTTCAGAAAGATGCTTGTTCAATGAGTCCGTCAATCATGGATGCTTTTTATAGGCCTTCAGAAAGATGCTTGTTCTATCAGTTCGTCAATCATGGATTTTGGTTTTGAGCCTTCAGCGATATCTTAAGCAGTTTCTGCATCATGCACAGCAGTTAGCGCTCGATGGGGCGACACATATTCGCAGTCAAAGACATAAATTTGAAGTTGAAGCTCAAGCATGAGCACACGGCATTACTAGCGCCAAATTTGTTTCAATGAAATCTGAGCCATGGGGATAGTGGCCATAAGGTATAAAAAGGTACTGTGATGGTCAGGGGGGCTACTATGCAAGGAACTGTTGGATTAAAGAAAGCACCCTTCTTCATAAAAGAAACTGAAGAAGGGTGCTGTATGCACTTGTTATTTTATGCCCAGGTTGGTTGAGCTTTGATTCGCGGGATTTCTTTGTCCCTCTTGAAATCATAATCAGCCGGTTCTTTAAGCTTCTCAACCGCTGCAGTCTCCGCCACTGGGAGAACGGTCATTTCCGTACTCTCTACTCGTGCAATTTGAGCACCTAATGCTGCAAGCTTGCCCGTTATATCGACATAACCGCGGTCAACATGGTGGATGCCGGAAATTTCTGTTTCACCATCGGCGAACAAGGCTGCACAGACCAGCGCTGCGCCTGCACGCAAATCAGTCGCCCGCACCTTGGCACCGGAAAGCGGAAATCCGCCGCTAATGATAGCCGTACGGCCTTCTACCTTAATCTGACCGCTCATGCGCTGGAATTCTTCGACATGCATGTAACGATTCTCAAACACGGTTTCCGTTACAATGCTTGTTCCCTCAGAAACCATCAGCAAGGCCATCATCTGAGACTGCATATCTGTCGGAAATCCCGGGTAAGGCAATGTTTTCACATCGACTGCCTTAAGACTGCGAGACGCATTCACCCGAATGCCATTATCGGACTCTGTAATCTCTACACCCATTTCTTGCATTTTGGATATAACAGGTGCCAAGTGATCCGCAATAGCACCTTCAATATGAACGTCGCCGCCTGTGATCGCAGCTGCTATCATATAAGTACCCGCTTCAACGCGGTCAGGAATTACTGTATGTGCAACACCATTTAATTGCTCTACGCCCTCAATCCGTATCAGCCCTGTACCCGCCCCGCGAACTACAGCGCCCATTGCATTCAGATAGTTAGCGAGATCTACGATTTCTGGTTCCTTAGCCGCATTCTCAATTATCGTTGTGCCCTGAGCAAGCGAGGCTGCCATCATAATATTCTCAGTTGCGCCAACGCTGGCAACATCGAGGTATATCTTGGCACCCTTCAGGCGATTCTCTGTACGAGCTTCAATGTAGCCTTGACCTAGAACAATCTCGGCTCCCATCGCTTCAAAGCCCTTCAAATGCTGATCGATCGGACGAGTCCCGATGGCGCATCCGCCCGGAAGTGAAATTCTGGCACATCCAAGCCGAGCAAGCAGCGGTCCCATAACGAGAAACGAGGCCCGCATCTTACGAACTAGTTCATAAGGAGCTTCAAATGATGTAAGCTGCTGCGCGGAGATGCGCATCGTCTCGTTCTCGTATGTTAACTTTCCGCCTAAGGCAGAAAGTACTTGTTGTATCGTAATAACGTCGTCAAGAAAGGGGACGTCAGATATGACGCTCTCTCCTTCTTTTGCTAGTAATGTGGCCGCGAGAATTGGCAGTACAGCGTTCTTAGCGCCGCTTACTTTAACATTCCCGGAAAGTCGCTGACCACCGCGGACGATTATTTTGCTCATCTTAAGGTTTCCCTCCGCGCGCAGTAGATTGTTATACCTAATTCTGAAAATTATGGTACTAGGGTACAATACCCAACCCTCATCTTAACATCCATTTACACAAATCGACAAGCGTTATTTTCTTCCTGTCGAATTTGGACATTCTATATCATTCGGAATCGGATTCATTTTTGCTACCGTCATGTATTACCCATTGTTGACATGTTTCAGCATTGTTATTCGACTAGCCCTCGAAGCAGGCCTGACCACTTCCAATAGTCAAGCAAAAACCCGGCCAATAAGTGCCCCATAATGACTGCCAGCATGATTTGCAATATACGAGCTTGAATGCTTCGCGGTCTTCGCAGCAATTGTTCCAGCTTCACTTCCTGCAGCACCATCCATGCCGCAACGATGGCGAAAAGCTCAACTATGATGGACAATAATGCTTGCTGACCAGCTGTTTGGGCAATCTGATTCAAATCCATTTCAATCCTCCAAATGATAAGCGAAATTTATAAGTTACTTTAATGCCCGTATGAGTGTTGATGCAAACTCAGCCCTGCTTGCATGCTGCTCCGGCTTGAACAAGGCATTGGGATACCCGCCAATCAACTGCTCCTGTTTCATGGCAAGAAGCGCACCTGCCGACCATCGTGTTTGCTCCACATCAGTGAATGGATCTTGAACCGGTTTCACTGTTCGCAGCTTTAGCGCTCTGGCAAGCATTACAGACATTTCTTCACGGGTAATGGATTTGTCGGGTCCAAATTTCCCATCTGGATATCCTGCCGCCCATTCTGCTCCAACTGCTCTTGTTATCGCTCCATGAGCCCAATGCTTGGTCGATACATCATTGAATACTGCGGAGCCGCCGCCACTGGGATTAAAAGCCCGAACAAGCATCGATACGGCTTCTGCTCTCGTTATTCGACGATTAGGTTCAAAACGGTAGCCGCCATTGCCGCCTATAATTCCTTTACTCTTAAGCTGGACGATAACTGATTCAGCCCAATGTCCGGCGATATCTCGAAAATCCGCCACCATCTCATCCGCATTAATACGTACTGTGTAATATTGCTTGTCAAAAGGGGCAGCTGCGGTCATTTTGAAATAATATACGCCTGGCTCCAGTATCTCTTCCTTAACCATTACTGTGCGGTTTTTATCAGATTGAAGCGAGTATATCGATTTCTGACGCTTGTCAAACCATTCTGCCTTCATACGAGTGTCGGTTGGAATTCCGCTCACTGTTAAACGGACTATGCTCCGTTTGGTCAATCGAAGCTGATACCAATCCACATCGTTCTTGGAACTAAATACGCCTACGTATTCGGAGCCCGGCTTAATTCCAGTCGCTTCATATGATTTGTCGTTCGGTTCATTTGGATCGGTATACCGGGTCTGGAATTCGATTTGAAGCTGATATTGTGATGCAGTTGGGCTCGCTTGTGCCGACATGGCATTATGAACGCGAATATAATAGGCACCTGGCGAGACCGATATTGCCCCCGACGCTTCTCCTTCGCCTTCTGAGTTCTCATCAAGCTCTTGCATAGCATCATCTCTGGGTTGAATAGCCAGAGCAAGATCCACTCGTGCTGAATCGGTTGATGCTGAGAGCTTCAATGTTCCCCCCGTTGTGAAATTAATAACATACCAGTCACGATCCCCTGTTTGATGAAAGTTGCCTGTTATCGTCTGGCTTTTTGGAGCAAGCGTCGACGCTTCATATTGTTTATCATTGCTTTCATACTCATCAGGACTTACATTGAATGTCGATGTCAATAAATACGGCAGCTGCATTTGGGTAACCTGCTTGAAAAACTTCAGTTCAAAGTAGTTGCGCCCTTTTTTAACCTTCCATTCTATAGTCTGATTGCCCAGCTTCGTTTCTTTGGAGCTCTGCGCTTTGTTCCCGGCATAATGCGTCATCTGGACCGTGGGAAGCGTAGCTCCAGCATTAATGATCCCTTGAAATTGTATCGATATAACGCCATCGAATGGCGCCTCAATGATGTACCAATCTCTATCCTTGCCGCCGCTGAGCTCTGCCGATATTTTGGAGCCTAACGGAAATCGTCTCGCATTATCCCGACTGTCATTCGGTTCATATGCATCTGTCTTAAGCTCAAGGGTAAGCGCATGTTTAAGTTGAAGCAGACCGTAACCGGTCTTATTATCGAATCCAGCAGCTCCTATATCCTTGGCGCTTTGCCTCAATGCCGCACGGACTTGGTAGGGTTTATATTCCGGATGCACCGACCAGACAAGCGCCGCTGCGGCTGCAGCTTGAGGTGCTGCCATTGATGTGCCTTCTTCATGCTTGTAACCACCGCCAAGCGCAGTTGTGTACACATTCCAAGGTGCCGCAATATCGATTTCTGAACCCGGATTGGATCTGGGCTCCGGCTTACCGTCAGATGTCGCTCCCGATACGGCAAGAACTGTTGGGTATGCAGCCGGGTACTTCACCTCCGCCTTAGATCCGAGCGCCAATCCGTCATTACCGCTGGCCGCTACAAGCAGCACACCCTTGCTCTCGGCATACAGCGCAATGTCCTTTAAGAAAGGTGAATAACGGTATAGGCCTACGGAAAGCACGACGATGCGCGCACCGTTTTTGACCGCATACAGAATCGCTTCGCCCAGTCGCTCCTCGTCTCCATAGCCTTCGCTATCAAGTGCTTTGATGGGCATGATTTTGGCACGCCACAGTATACCGGCAATGCCCTTCTCATTATTGCCTTCAGCTGCCAGCACTCCCGCCACACTCGTTCCATGTCCGTTGTCATCCTCTGGCGGCTTGCCCGGCGACACGAGGTTCCTGCCCTCAACCAAATTATCCTTCAAATCTGGATGATCGATATCCACTCCTGTATCGACAAGCGCAATCGTGATATCCCGCTGGTCATGAGCGATAGCCCATGCTTCCTTGGCCCCAATCTGATCCAAATGCTTTTGCTTGGATAGCTCAGGGTCGTTGGTTGCTGTCGCCGACAACAGCTCGACTCTGCTGTTGGGATGCACGTATTCGACGCCCGGCGTTTCGCTGAGCCGCCGGAGCCATTCTTCGACGTCCGCCCCAGGGTCCTGGGGGCGGACAATGTCTACCGCCGCCGGGGTATCCAGGCGGTGGAGCAGCTTTGTCCCGTGCAGAGGCTTCGCCTGCGCGGGGTCGCGCCATTTGAGGAGCCAGCTTCGCGGCTCCTCGCCTGCGCCTTCGGCGGCGGCGGGGTCGGCTGGCTCCGCCAGGCCGATCGCGCTCTCCGCCGCCGAAGGCGCAGGAGCGGT
>NZ_CAKMMF010000002.1:125114-282066 GCF_927798095.1 Paenibacillus plantiphilus
GGTCCCTGCGGCGGAGGCTATTGCCGCCGCAGGGACGCTCCACAGCAGCAGCGCTGCGAGCGCGCCCCGCAGCGCCAAGCGCGCCAGACGCGAAGCGCGCCCCCGTGTTGAACCGGGGCGCCGCTGGGTGCTTCCATGATTGTTCTGTATGCTGTTGAAAATGTCGTTCCATTTCAAATGATCCATCATATTCTGCCTTTAACCTGCAAATTAGTATTATGAAACTCATTGGGGATACATACCGATATTTGTGCGCTTCCGCACATTCATCCGTTTATGCACATAGAGCCTAGTATACCTCTCATTCCACCCTACAGCAATGTCCACTTTAGCCTATGTCAATGGACCTAGTTGAGCTTGCCAAATCTCTCAATAAACAGCAGATTCCGCACTGCAATAAAAAAACACTCCCTTCAAATAGAACGGTCAGAACCTCAAATAGGTTTCACCGATAATCTATTCCGGGGAGTGCTCAAATAAATCACAAATATAAAATTAACATATCCGCAGCGAAGGAGAAGAATTGGTGAATAATATCCATACCCGCACCTGGGATAAAGCCCAGCAATACGATTACCGCTGCACTTAACCAAATGACGATTCCCGTTGTTGCCGGAACCGTTATTTCGTGAGCTTCGCCTGTCGAACGCATGAACATTTGACGAATAATCCCGAAATAAAAGTAATAAGATATAACGCTGGTCACAATCATTATCGCTATGATCCAGTAATTCTGAGCTTGCGCCGCTCCAAGCAGGATGAACAGCTTGCCGAAAAATCCGCCCGTTATCGGCAGCCCTGCCAAGGACAGAACGAACACGATGGTCGCAACAGCAGTCCAAGGCGCACGGTAATACAATCCTCCGAAGCCTCTCATTTCTTCATGACCTGCAGCCTTGCTTATTACAGACAATACCGCAAAGGCGCCGATGTTCATAAACAGGTAGATGACCAAGTAAAAAATGAACTCGCCCACATACGTATGCATGCCGCTTACACCCAAACCGACTGGCACTAGCAAGTAGCCCGCGTTCGCCACGCCAGACAGCGCAAGAAGGCGCTTCATGTTATGCTGTCTCAGCGCTGCAGTCGTACCCGCGATCATCGCAGCGGCCGCCATAATCAGCACGGCGAAGGTTACATCCCCCATAATCGGTTGCGTGTAGCTCCCCAATAGCCCGACATTGGCTACAATTCGGAATAAAACCGCTAATGCCGCAGCCTTCGATATAACGCCCAGAAATGCGCTAATCGGAGTCGGAGCGCCTTGATAGACGTCCGGCGCCCATAAGTGAAACGGGGCGGCGGCGATTTTAATCCCGAAGCCTGCCAGTACGAAGAAGAGGCCCACATACATCAATGCCGACATATCTCCTGCTTTAACCGCGCCTTCTCCGATTAAACCAAGGTTAGTCGTTCCGCTAACACCGTAGAGATAAGAAATTCCAAACAATAGCAGCGCTGATGAGATTCCGCCAGTCACTACATATTTGAATGCCGCCTCAGCCGACTGAACGATATACTTGCGCATACCGACCAAGATATATGTCGTAATGCTCAGCAGCTCCAGACCGACATATAATGTGATCAGGTCGGATGAGGACACCATTACCATTGCGCCTACGACGGCGGGAAGAAGCAAGTAATAGTACTCGCCTTTATTCGGTATTTCTTTCTCCTTCACTGTACCGATACTGATCAGTACAATAAGTGCTGCCGCTACCAGGAAAATGATTTTCATCATGCTGGAATAGCCATCGATCCTGTAGCTGTCTCCAAATATGCGAATAACAGTGCCAATCTGTGACAGGGGATCTTCGGTCGGCGCTTCTGCTTTCAGATCGATCAGACGCCAGATGACGAATGCTAGCGAGGTCAGCAATCCGCTTAGCGTCAACCACCCGATGACCGTTCTGCTTATGCGGCTCGGCATCGCCAGATCAAGAATGACAAGCGCTATCGCAACGGCAATCAAGATCCATTCCGGGGCCAGATAGGCAGCATCGCTCCATGTGAAAGGCTGAAGCTCCTTATGTACTACCTCCATTCTATCCCCCCACTTTCCCGCTGAGCTGCTGCAGCAGCGTATCGAAGCCATGCTTCATCGGCTCGGTCAGCACGGCCGGATATATGCCAATGAGCACGATAAACGCCACAAGCGTTATCATGGGCACCGCTTCGATCAGTCTGGCATCCCGCAGCGTTCCGTACTTCTCCTGCATAGGACCAAACGTAATGCCAAGCACGCTTCGCAGTACATACACCGCAGTTAGTATAACGCCAAGCACGGCAATTGCGGTCAGGATGCGCATCGATTCGAACAATCCCAGCAAGGATAGGAATTCGCCGATAAATCCGGACAATCCCGGCAATCCAAGCGAAGCCATGCCTGCTGTCAGAAGAACACCGCTCATGAACGGCAAGCTCTTCGCAAGACCCCCAAGCTCGCCTAGCTCTGTCGTTCCTGTACGCTCGTACAAGCTGCCGACGATCAGGAACAGCAGCGCGGAGATCAGTCCATGCGACACCAGTTGGATCATCGCCCCCTGCAGGCCAATTTCATTAAAGGAGGCAATTCCGAGCAGGACGATTCCCATATGGCTAATGGACGAATAGGCCAGCACCAGCTTGAATTCCTTCTGCACGAGTGCAAGCACCGCGCCGTATAGAATATTAATGACGCCCAGCACAGCCAGCACGACTGCCCACTCATGCGCCTGCTCCGGGAAGAGAAAGACGCCAAAACGCAGCAGGCCGTAAGCTCCCATTTTAAGCAGGATACCGGAGTGAATCATTACGATAGCTGGCGGCGCTTCTGTATGCACCCGCAGCATCCAGGTATGGAACGGAAACAGCGGCAGCTTAATGCCGAAAGCGACCAGCAGCAGTATAAAAATAGTCCAGTGCATCGTCTCCGACATGAACAGATTGCTGTAATTCCCAGTCCATGCCTCGGCAACATTCACTGCTGCCTGCATATCCAGTAAATTCGCTTTAATGGTCTCATAGCTGCCGCTGAAGGTCTGGGTATCTATGTTGAATCCGGCAGTCGATATGAGCAGAACGAATGCAATCAGCATTATGGCCGACCCGATGCCATTGTAAATGAGAAACTTGTTCGCCGCTTTCTCTCGTCCCATGTACCCCCATATGCCAATAAGGAAGAACATCGGTATAAGCGTCATTTCGAAAAATACGAAGAACAGAATGATGTCACGGGCAAGAAATACGCCCAACATGCCGATTTCGAGCAGAAGAAACCAAATATAGAATGACTTCCACCTTTTTTTGATGTGAATCGAGGCGAGCGCGGCCATCAGAGCTACGATCGTCGTTAACAGTAGCAGCGGAAGCGATAAGCCATCCACTCCCATCTCATACTGAAGCTTGAACGACAAAGTGCCTTCAGAGGTGCCCGTCAATCGGTCAAATTGCGTATCGACCCATGTAAACTGCTCTTCATACGGCTTTCCATCGACTGCTCCGTCATAATCGGCATACAGCCAGAACGAGAGAAGAAGAGGAATGATCGTTGCCACGATCGCGGTTGCCCGCAGAGCGCGGCTGCTGCCTTTTGGCAGTAAGGCAAGAACAATAATGCCCAGCAGAGGGGAGAAGGTAATTAGCGACAATATCGGCAGGTCGGACATCATGACCAAAACCTCCTTCCGACAACGGCGATGATGAGAATAACGAGACCGAGTATCGTAATAAGTCCATAGGTTTGCACTTGTCCATTCTGCAGGCGGGTGCCGCCGCGTCCCAGAAATACGGCTGTTCCGCCAATAAAGGATACGATTCCGTCAATTAAGTATTGATCAATCGCGTTCAGCAGCTGGCCAAGACCGCGCAGCGGTTTGACAAGAATGGCCTCGTAGATTTCATCGATATAATATTTGCGCTCCAACAAGCGTGCAAGCCATGGCGCACGGGAGGATATTGCATCCCGTGCTATAGTCCCTTTGACAAAAACAAGCCAGCCCAGGTAGATGCCGAGAGCTCCAACCGCTGTCGATATAACCATTACAAGCCCGCCGCCTGAATGTGCGGCTGCTGCTGTACCGGTAAGCCATTCGCTCAGCGTGCCGTTCCACGGCGTCTCAATGAAGCCTGCCCCGATTGCAAAAACTGCCAATATAATAAGCGGTATTGTCATAGACAATGGCGATTCATGCGCTTTCCCGTCTCCCTTTGGCTTGCCAGTAAATACGAGGAAGAACAATCGTGACATATAGAAGGCGGTGAAGAATGCTGCGACTACACCGACCACAAACAATGTCGGATTCTCATGCAGCGCTGTAGCCAGAATCGCATCCTTGGACCAAAAGCCTGCGAATGGCGGTATGCCCGACAGCGCCAATGCGCCAATGCCGAAGGTCCACGCTGTAATGCGCATTTTGGACCCTAATCCGCCCATCTCGTTAATATTCTGCGTGTGCACGGCATGGATAATGCTACCTGCGCCCAGGAACAGCAGCGCCTTGAAGAATGCGTGCGTGAACAGGTGAAAGACGCCGCCCGTCAATGATCCCAGCCCAAGGGCCATCATCATATAACCTAACTGGCTCACTGTTGAATAAGCCAGAATTCGTTTAATATCGTTCTGAGCAATTCCGATTGTTGCCGCAAATATTGCGGTAAACGCCCCGATATAGGCAACCGTCTCCATCGCGACAGGCGACGCCTGAAAAATATCAAAGGTCCGCGCCACCAGGTAAACGCCAGCTGCTACCATTGTTGCGGCATGAATGAGCGCGCTGATCGGAGTCGGCCCTTCCATCGCATCCGGCAGCCATACATGCAGCGGGAATTGCCCGGATTTGCCTATCGCTCCCACAAAAATCAGAATCGCGATCAACGTCGTTACCCCAGCAGCAACCGCGCCGGTCTGTCCCTCAAACACATTTTCGATTCGGACGAAATCAAGCGCATGGTCCGGCATGTACCAGAACAAGAGCAGAATAGCGATTAGAAGTCCAGCATCGCCGATCCGTGTAACGATAAACGCTTTTTTCGCCGCCGCTCTTGCCGCAGGCTTCGTATACCAGAAGCCGACCAGCAGGAAGGAGCAGACACCAACAAGCTCCCAGAAAAAATAAAGCGACAGCATATTGTCGGCAAGCACTAGTCCGAGCATAGAGAACGTAAAAAGCGCAATATAGCTGTAGAAGACGCTTATTCGCTCATCATCCCGCATGTAGCCAGCCGAATACACATTGACAAGAAAGCTGACAGCGGTCACGACTACGAGCATCAGTGCCGATAAATTCGTTACTTCATAACCGAAATTCAATTGAAAGCTGCCCAGATCAATCCATTTGAAGCCGTCCTGATAATAGGTGGCCCCGTCTCCCATATGCTCGATTAATACGAGTATCGAGAGTACGAGCGATGCGAGCGAGCCAACCGAGCCGATGGCAACGCCCACCCTCCGTCCGCTTCGACCTGACGCAAGCAGCAGCAGAAAAGCTGCCAGCGGAAATAATGGGATAAGCCATGCCATCTCAGAGAACATTGTATCCACTTCGGTTTACCTCCTCATCTCGTCGTATTCGTCGACATTCACTGTACCGCGAGCACGGAACAACGCAATGAGTATCGCAATGCCTACAGCAACCTCCGCCGCTGCGACGGCAATCGTAAACAATGTAAAGATCTGTCCCGTGAGCGACGGGACGACACCGTACTTGGAGAACGCGACGAGATTCAAATTGACCGCGTTCAGCATCAGTTCAATGGAGAGCAGAACGATAACGGCATTTTTCTTCACAAGCGCACCGTATAAGCCAATACAGAACAGAATCGCCGCCACCATGAGATAGGAAGACAACATTATTCGTTTGCCTCCTTCTTCGCCAGCACAATAGACCCGATAAATGCGACGGTCAGCAGCACCGATATAATCTCGAAAGGCACGACATAGCCGGTAAACAGCAGCTTGCCGATCTCCAATGTATTATCTTCAACTGCTTGCAGAGGCTGCTCCTGAGGAAATTCTGTTTGCCGAATCGCATAGAACAGAATACCGAACAATGCCACAGCGCCTATTCCCACCAAGAGGCTGTGAAGTCCTCGCTTGGATTCCGTCTCGCTCTCTTTATGCTTCGTCATCATTATTCCGAAGATCATCAGGATGGAAACCGCGCCCGCATAGACAAGCACTTGGACGAAAGCCAGAAACTCTGCATTCAGCAACACGAACATTCCCGCTATGCCAATAAATACAGCGGCTAGGGAAACCACCATATGAACAACCTTTGTGAAGTTGATCATGAACACAGCGCCACTAATAATAACTGCGGAGAACACGATGAAGGCTATATACTCACCGGTCCATTCAATGTTAAACATCTTTATTTGGCTCCCCCTTTGGCAGCGGCAGGAGCTCCGATATTGTTATTGTCCTTACGCACATTATGATTGTTGCTGTCCAGCCATTCGCGATCCTTGAACAGATCATCACGGCTGTACGAAGCAAGCTCAAAGTTATTCGTCATCACGATCGCTTCTGTCGGACATACCTCTGTGCATAGATCGCATAGAATGCATATCTCGAAATTAATATCGTACGTATCGATAACTTTGCCCTTCTTCTCAGGGTCGGGATTTGCCTTCCCTGTCAATGTGATGCATTCTGTCGGGCATATGCGCGCGCATTGATTGCAGACGATGCACTTGTCAGGCTCGAAATGCTGAATACCGCGGAATCGATCCGGCATGACGAACGGCACATCGGGATAGGAAGTGGTGATCTTCTTCGCGGTCATCGCTTTGAACGTGACGCCAAGTCCTTTCAACAGTCCTTTCATTCCTGCTCCCCCCGTTATCCTTTGATGAACAGCTCAAGATACAGAGCTGTAATGAACACATTCAAGATCGCCAGCGGCAGGAGCACCTTCCAACCGAAGCCCATGAGCTGATCCACGCGAATACGCGGCATCGTCGCCCTCAGCCAGAACAGGAAAAATACGATGCATGAGAACTTGAGCAGAAACCATACTATTCCCGGCACAAAATCAAGGAAAGGCGCCGGTGGATGCCAGCCGCCCAGGAACAATACCGTTGTCAGCGCCGCGATAGCATAGACATAAACATATTCCGTCAGCATGAAGAAGGCGAAGCGAAAGCCGCTGTACTCAACATGATAACCGGCCACAAGCTCTGATTCCGCTTCCGGCAGATCGAACGGCGTCCGGTTCAGCTCCGACACCGCCGCTATAATGAATACGACAAAGCCGATAATCTGCGGCAGGAAATTCCACTCCCAGAACCAGTTGCCCTGGTGCTCGCCGATGAGGCGAAGGTTCAAGCTTCCCGTCATCATTACGACGCCAACAACAGAGATGACAAGCGGAACCTCGTAGCTGATCATTTGCGCAGCGGAGCGCATGCCGCCAAGCAGCGCATATTTATTGTTCGAGGCCCAGCCGCCGATTACGATCGCTATGGTAGAAATGCCTGACAGCGCAACATAGTAGAGCAGTCCGACATTAATATCTGCAAAATATAAATCCTGTGTATAAGGGATGACCGCCAATACGGCAAAGGCCGGCACATAAGCAAGCGCTGGCGCAAGGATGAACAACACGCGATCCGCCTTGCGCGGAATGGTGTCTTCCTTGATCAGCAGCTTGAAGATATCAGCAACGGTCTGCAGCAGTCCCAGCGGACCTACCCGATTGGGGCCGATTCTAAGCTGCATCCATCCGATAACCTTCCGCTCGAAATAGATCGCATATGTAACGAAGCCAAGTACGATGGTCAGAAGAATAACGCCCCATAGAAAAAAGATGAGCGCATTGCCCCAAGTCAGCGATTCGTCCAGCCAAGCACCCATCAGGCGTCTACCTCCCCGACAACAATATCAATGCCGCCCAGAATTGTAATGAGGTTCGTCATCGTTTCGCCAACGAGCAGCTTGGGCAGTATTTGCAGATTCACGAAGGACGGCCTGCGGAACTTCAGCCGGTACGGCTCTGCCTTGCCCTTGGAAACGATATGGCAGCCAATCTCGCCCCGCGGAGACTCGATGCGTACATATACTTCCCCAGCCGGCGGCCGGATCACACGAGGCACCTTGCCCATGACCTCGCCGGAGGATGGCATCTGCTCCAGCGCCTGCTTCAGGATGCGCAGCGACTGGCGCAGCTCTTCGAGCCGGATTAGATAACGATCATAGCAGTCGCCGGTCTTGCCGAGCGGAACGTCGAACTCAAACCGATTGTACAAGCTATAAGGCTCAGCCTTCCGCAAATCCCAATCCACGCCGGTGCAGCGAAGATTCGCCCCGGACAGGCCATAATCTATTGCCGTCTGTGCATCATATTTGCCGATTCCCTTGATTCGGGCAAGGAAGATTTCATTACCCCCGACAAGGTTGTTGTATTCGTCTAATTTCTTCTCCATGTAAGGGATGAAATCCCTTACCTTGTCAAGCCAGCCTTCCGGAGCATCCCACTTCACGCCGCCGACACGCATATAGTTGTAGGTTAGACGCGCGCCGCACAGCTCGTTGAACAGATCAATAATGATTTCCCGATCTCGGAAAGCATACAGAAATGGGCTCATAGCACCTATATCGAGCAGATAGGTTCCCCACCATACAAGATGGCTCGCAACCCGCTGCAGTTCCATCACGATTAGGCGCATGAATTCGGCGCGCTCGGGAATTTCAAGTCCCATCATCGTCTCTACCGCATGGCAAAGCACATAATTATTCGTCATTGCCGATACGTAATCCATCCGGTCGGTATAAGGAATGATTTGTGTAAAGTTCAAATCCTCGGCGAGCTTCTCGGTGCCACGATGCAGGTAGCCCATAACCGGTATCGCTTCCGTTATCACTTCTCCATCAAGCTTGACGATAATACGGAACACGCCGTGGGTGCTGGGATGCTGTGGTCCAACGTTGAGCAGCAGTTCTTCTGTACGAATCACGGCTATTTACACCTCCGGGTCAAGCGGTTCATAATCTTTGCGCAGCGGATGTCCGACCCAATCGTCAGGCATCATAATACGCCGCATATCGGGATGGCCGGGAAAATCAATGCCCAGCAGATCGAAGATCTCCCGCTCATTCCAGTTGGCGGTTGCCCATATCGGCGTTGCGGAAGCAATTGACGGCGTCTCCCGATCTGTCTTCACCTTCATTGCATAATCCTGCTTGCTCTGAAGTGATACGAGATGATAGACGGCCTCCATATGCGTTTCGTAATCAACGCCTGTAACGTTGCGCAAATAATCGCAATCCAGCGTGGGATGCGTCTTCATCAATTGAGCTACCTCGCTCCAACAGTCGCCTTTAACTACAATGACAGGCATATGAGCGTTCATTTCATTTATGTAAGCTTCTTCAACAGCATCCTCTGAGACTAGCGACCGAATAAGCGCAACAGTTTCATCCAGCAGCGGCTGCTTCGGAGACGGCGTCTTCGGTTCCTCAGGAGCCGCCTCGCTCTCGGCTTTCGCCTTGGCTGCAGCTCGCGCCTCACGCGCTTCAGCAGCTGCCTTCAGCTTCGCTTCGCGCTCGGGGTCAACCGCTGGAGCAGCGGTGGTCTCGGCAACGATTGACGGCTCGGCCGAAATGCTCACCTCAGCTTGTTCTGCTGAAGAAGCTGGTTTGTTCTGTTCTGTGTTCTGTTCTGTGTTCTGTTCTGTGTTCTGTTCTGTGTTCTGTTCTGTGTTCTGTTCTGTGTTCTGTTCTTTGTTCTGTTCCTCGTTCTCGCTCATCGGCCTGTCACCCGCTTCCCGGTCTTCGCTTCATAGCGAATTTTCTCCTGGAGCTTGTTAATGCCGTAGATAAGAGCAGCCGGATTGGGCGGGCAGCCTGGTATATAGACATCAACCGGAACAATCTGATCGACGCCCTTCATGACGGCGTAAGATTTCACATACGGGCCGCCAGCAGTGGCGCAGGATCCCATCGCAATGACCCATTTGGGTTCTGGCATTTGATCGTACAGCCTTCTCAGCAACGGCCCCATCTTCTTCGTTACAGTTCCGGCGACAATCATAACATCAGATTGACGCGGGGAGGTACGGAATATGACGCCAAATCGGTCAAGATCGTAATGAGACGCGCCTGTGCCCATCATTTCAATTGCGCAGCAGGCAAGCCCGAACGTTAACGGCCATAAGGAGTTGCTGCGCGCCCATGCTTTGAGCTCATCCAGTGTGCCCATAAAAACATTGCGCTCCAACTCGCGTCGCTCTTCAGGAGTAATCTTCTCTAGATTGAATTCCATGTAAGCACCTTCTTCTTCCAGGCATAGATAAGACCGATCAGCAGCAGACTGACGAAGATCGCCATCTCTACAAGCACAAAAAGACCGAGCTGATTATACGCCACGGCCCAAGGGTATAGGAAAACAGTTTCGATATCAAATATGACGAACATCAGCGCAAATAAATAGTAGCGTACGTTAAAACGCACTTGACCTTCTCCTACTGGCTCGTTCCCGCTTTCATAGGTGGTCTTCTTCTCTTCATTCGGCTTATGAGGCCGAAGCATCCGTCCGAATGTCAGAGCTACCACCGGGAGCAGAATACCCAGTACAATGAAGATCGCAACAATGACATAATTATTAATGTACTTCTCCACACAATCGCCTCCTTGAGTCGTAATAGGGGCGGGAATAGGAGCCTTCGCGCCTTGGTGAAATTTCCCTCACAATTATAACAAAAGCTGTCACTTGCGTCTATGATGTAATTGTATGCGCTTCCTTGTAAAAACAAAGAAATCAGCCGGCATGTATCCTCCTGCATAGAAGAAGGACAAATCCCTAAGTGGACTTGCCCCTCCTCTCATTCCGTTGCCTGGCATCCCGCAGCTTAATTCTTTCTTTTCTCCACTTCCATTAGTCCGATGATTTTGAGCGATTCCAGCTCTTCATCCGTGAATCTGGACAGAAGCTCCTCCTGCTCCTCTTTGGACATCCCTTTGGCATTAGTGGCCAGATCCTTAAGCTCGCCGATCGAGAACTTATCCAGAATAAGCTTGATGGCTTCATCCTTGTTCTTCACGACCAGTTTTTTGCCTGATGGTGTATTCGGAGTATCTGGGGCCTGGGTATCCCCTCCAATCCCTGATTTCTCAACCGCATCCTGAACATCCTCTGCGCTCAAGCTATCCGCCATCAATTGCTGAACCTCGGGATCAGCAAGCAGCTTGTCCACTTCATCGGAATCTATCATTTGCTCAACGACTTCATCCATCACTCTATCCGTGACATATTGATAAGCGTACTGGTAACCGAAATAGCCGGCAACGACTAGAATTGAAAGGGCAATAATCCATTTCTTCATAAAGCCGTCCTCCTGCTCATCTTCTCATTCAGACTGGCGCAGTTCCCAGCGAGCGATGCACCGGTGTATGCTTATGGTCAACAACTATCGGCAATGCTGCATCCCGCAGCATTCCTACTACCCCTACATGCAACGCCGCACCGCACGCTGGTAGCCGCGCGCGGTGCGATACTTGTTATTGCTCTCTGGCTGCTCCGCCTGTCATCGCCGTGATCTTGCTCCATATGCGAGGGTGCATGCTGAACTTCACACAAAGCGCGTTCGGGAGCTTGCGATGACGCTTGCCCAATTGATATCCGATGAATTTCATCCCAGACTCGGCAATAAGCCTTGGCATCCATAGCCATAGACGCTGCTGATGCAATGATTTCAGCTGATTGCGAATCAGCTTCATCCCTTCCTTGCCTACAGCCGAGTATTGGAATACCCAGTCATTGTTGCGCATGGACACCCCGTTATCGAAAAATCGCCGGAACTGCTGCATCAGCGAATAGTTGTGAGAATGAATGACCTGCGCCTGTGCCGCATAGATGACCGTATAGCCTTGAAGGATGCATTTGGCTGCCAGGAACAGGTCTTCATTGAAGATAACCGGCTCTGGAAACCGTCCTGCTTCAACAAATGCCTCCTTGCGAATGGCCGCACAAACATTGGAGCAGAAGAACGTTTTAATGCCAAGCTTGGGCAGATCCGACTTGTCCTTGCTGGCTGCTATATCCGGATAGTTGTATTCCCGCATCATCCGCTCTAGAATCGTTGCATCCGCTCTTGCCAGCTGCCTGCCATACGAGCAGGCAACCTTCTCATCCTGCAGTGGGCGAGTCAATTCGAAAAGCATGCTCGAATCCGCTGGCATGGCGTCCTGCGTCATAAAGACGAGGATGTCTCCCCCTGCCAATCCGGCAGCATAATTGCGAGTGCCGCCATGATCGAATTCACTTTGCAGCACCGTGAACACACGCGCTCCGCATTGTCTTGCAGTCTCCGCCGTGCCATCAGACGAGGATGAGTCAACGACAATGATTTCATAAGGCTGAAGGGTTTGTCCCTGCAAGCGAGCCAGCAGCCCCCTCAAGCCCGATCCTGCATTGTAAGTTGGAATAATAACCGAAATACGAGGCGATACTGTATCATTAGTAGGCATTTTTATTCATTAAACCTTTCGCTATTGTCTTCACAATAATTCGCAAGTCGAACAGGAAGGTCCAGTTTTCAATATAGAAAATATCATGATTGATCCGATCCTCAATCGAGGTATCACCGCGAAGACCGTTCGTTTGCGCCCATCCCGTGATGCCGGGTCGAATATGATGCTTGATCATATACTTGGGAATCTCTTCTTTGAACTGTTCCACGAAATACGGGCGCTCGGGCCGCGGACCTACAACGCTCATATGACCTGCCAGCACATTGAAGAACTGTGGCAGCTCGTCGATGCTCGTCTTGCGCAGCAATGAGCCAAACCATGTTCGGCGCGGATCATTCTCGACCGTCCACTGCGTATCCGCTGTACTCGGATCAGAAACATGCATTGACCTGAATTTGTACATATGGAAGTTGCGACGGTCAAGCCCCATACGCTCTTGCTTGAAGAGGACCGGTCCTGGAGAGGTGAGCTTGATTCCAATCCAGACAGCAAGCATGACCGGTGAAGTCAGAATAATTGCTACGAGCGAGAAGCCAATATCGAATGCCCGTTTGAGAAGCCTGTTGCTCAGCTCATCGAGCGGAATATCCCTTACATTAATCATCGGAAGACCAGCGAAATTGTCGAAGAACGGCCGGGCTGGCAGAAGATCGAAGAAATCAGGAATAATTAACGTTTTGACGCCAGTCCGCTCGCATTTATCAATAATTCGGGCATACTTCTTATGCGCCTTCAGCGGCAGCGCGATGATCACTTCGTCGATCATAAATTTCTCAAGCGTATCGTCCAGATCGTCGATCGTGCCGATGATTGGCTTCATATGGCTGTTCTCCTGCTCATGGGTCGACTGGAAATCATCCAGAAAACCAATAACCTCGTAACCCAGCTCAGGGTGCTGCATCAAATTATTATAGAAGCTCCGGCCAACTGAGCCCGCGCCAAGAATCAATACATAACGTTTGTTGAAGCCCTTGCGGCGAAGACGGGAGAGCACCCGCTTCACAATATATCGATAAGCGATCATACCCACTACGTTCGCAATCAGGAAAATCGCCAAAAACTCACGCGAAATATGAACTTCCTTCGAAATGAATAGAATGCTGAGCAAGCCCAGAAAGCTCAGACCGTGCACTTGCAATATTTTCAGAATGTCGTAGGAAGGACTTTTCCGCCGTCTTGGAGCGTAGAACCTCACATAGAAACCGATTAATATCGCGGCAAAGGAGTAGATCGTCCCCCAGAGAAGATAGTTTTTGAGAGGAAGTGTGTTATAGTGCGACATCAGTCCGCTGCCAAACTTCAACCAGTACGAAAATAAGAACATCAAAAGAGTGCACAGCAGATCCGATAACACATATATTTGGGTCAGAAATCGTTGATTTTGTCGGATCACAGTTATTTCACTCCTTGCTATACCTTATTTTCGAAGTCGAATCTATCAATATTGTATCAAAAAAAGAAGAGGGAACCAACCCTCAGCACTGTTAACTTCTTGCTTTTTTGCTCGAAATTTGATTCTTCAGCGTCCGTCTCTGTCTTAATAGACGAGGGAACGCCCGAATAAGTTCCACCCAGCACTTCAATAATCCCGGTTCAAAAATGATCAGATAGCCGATTTGCAGTAACTCCAGCCCCAGCAAGCGAGGCAATGCAAGCAGAAGCTTCCCACCGCCCGGCTCATTCTTCACGATCATGAACAAGCGGTTGCGGTAGGATATCCGCCGCAGAAACAGCGGAACTTGCTTCCGGCCCCTGCGTCCCGTATATTTCCAGCCGCGCTCATGAACAGCTGTTGCTTCTGCGACATAATAGGATTGCCAGCCCAACTGCCGAGCCCGCCAGGCGACATCGACATCTTCTTTGTATGCAAAGAAGGCCTCATCATAGAACTGTCCATCCATACTGATGTCGGCAATCATCCTGCGCGCATATACAGAGGCAGCGCCGGATACGCCGAACACATCCCCAGACAGCTGCCACTCGGAAACCTGCTCGCCAGCTCCGCGATCCCATGCCTTGCGAGAGCTCCCCATCTCGATACCGGTACTGTCGATGACGTTTCGATCAGAGGCGAGTATGAGCTGCCCTGTTGCGCTTCCTGTACGGGGATGAAGCTCCATATGATTGATGATGCGTGTCAGGTAGTCGGGGTGAAGCTCAACATCGGGGTTCAAGACAAGAACGTAGTCCGATTCCGTATGGCCTATCGCTTGATTCTGACCGCCTGCGAACCCATTATTGACTTCATTGGCGACCAGTTGAACAGGGCTGTCAAAGCGCCGTACAACGTCGCACGTGCCATCTGAAGAAGCGTTATCGACTACAATTATCCGCTCAATCGGATACAACTGCCGAAGAACAGCCTGCAAGCACCGCTCTATATCTGACTCACTGTTATAGGTTACGATGCATACGCTCGCAGTCGCTGTTCGATTCATGGGTTATCATCCTTTTAAATAATGAATAAGTGCGTCCCGCCAGTGTCTTAGCTCTTGGAGACCGTTGGTCCGGATCGCTGAATGATCCATAACCGAATAGGCCGGTCTTGGCGCAGGACGCGGAAATTCTTCTGTTGTACATGGCTCCAGCTGTATCTTCGTCAAACCGCTTTCCTCGAAAATCGCCTGTGCGAATTCAAACCATGAGCATGTCCCTGTATTGGAGGCATGATAAATGCCGTAATAGTCCGTTTGAGTAAGCTCCAATAAAAAGAGAGCGAGATCAAGCGTATAGGTTGGCGAGCCGATCTGATCGTGAACGATTTTCAGGGAATCGCGTTCGCTGGCAAGCTTGAGCATCGTTTGCACAAAATTATTGCCGTACTTGCCGTATA
Source organism: Paenibacillus plantiphilus (assembly GCF_927798095.1). Taxonomy (GTDB): domain Bacteria; phylum Bacillota; class Bacilli; order Paenibacillales; family Paenibacillaceae; genus Paenibacillus_Z; species Paenibacillus_Z plantiphilus. Next base: position 140,399 of record NZ_CAKMMF010000002.1, read on the forward strand.
CCCAAGAGGTTCTGACGATAAAGTAACGATCGTGCAGACTGGCTACCGCCTGTTCCCCCGCCAGCTTGGACTTGCCATAAACTGTTCTCGGATTCGTATGGTCTATTTCGTTAAAAGGTGTGTCCCCTGTTCCGTCAAACACGTAATCGGTGCTTATATAACACAGCTTCGCCCCGACCTCTCTCGCAGCAACCGCCACATTGCGCGTTCCTACGGCATTAACGCGAAAAGCCTCATCCGGTTCGGACTCGGCCTTATCGACAGCAGTATAGGCAGCGCAATGAATGACAATATGTGGATTGTGACTGGTAAAGACGGCGCGGCATTGTTCCAGATTCGTAATATCCAGAGTATTGCGGCCGCAGCCGCGAATATCAAAGCCAAGCAAGGACAGGCTTGCAAGTTCCCGTCCCAATTGCCCGTTGCCGCCAGTAACAAGAACTCGCGTGGTATTCATCATGAATTCGTACCCAAGCGTTCACCGTACTGTGTTGCATAGTATTGCTGATAGCTTCCGGAGAGAACCTGCTCCATCCACTCCTTATTGCTAAGGTACCAGCGGATTGTCTCTTTTATGCCATTCTCATAATCATATTTGGGCGACCAGCCCAGCTCATTGCGGATTTTGTCCGCATCAATCGCGTAACGGCGGTCATGTCCTAGACGGTCTGTCACGTAGGAGATAAGCGATTCCGGCTTATTCAGCTCAGCCAGAATAGTACGGACAACTTGAAGATTGTTGCGTTCGTTGTTGCCGCCCACATTATAGACTTCTCCTGAAACACCCTTATGCAATACAAGATCGATGGCGCTGCAATGGTCTTCGACATACAACCAATCGCGGACATTCAGTCCATCCCCATAGACAGGAAGCGGCTTATCATTCAGCGCGTTCTGGATCATAAGCGGAATAAGCTTCTCCGGGAATTGGTACGGTCCATAGTTATTGGAGCAGCGCGTTATATTGACGTTCATGCCGAATGTCTCATGATAGGCCCGTACAAGCAGATCCGCGCCAGCTTTGCTAGCCGAATATGGACTGTTGGCGGCCAGCGGCGTTTCTTCTGTGAAAAGGCCTGTTTCGCCAAGAGTGCCGTATACTTCATCCGTGGACACTTGAACGAACTTGGAAACCTTATACTGCTTGGCCAGATCCAGCAGCGTTTGAGTGCCCATAATATTCGTACGAACGAAGATATCGGGATGCAGAATGCTGCGGTCGACATGAGACTCTGCCGCAAAGTTGATAACGGCGTCGACTCCATCATCGAACAATGGCTCCATTTCCGCTCGGTCCGCAATGTCAGCCTTTGCAAAGCGGTAATTCGGATTTCCCTCTACAGAGCGCAGGTTCTCCAGATTGCCCGCATAAGTAAGCGCGTCAACATTGACGAGCTGATACTCCGGGTACTTCTTCGCCATATAAAGTACAAAGTTGCTTCCTATAAATCCGGCGCCGCCGGTAATTAATAATTTCATTGGCTTAATCTCACCTTTCATAGAGAAAGTTCATCTCCGCGTCAGCAAGCAAGGGATGTTTTGTGTCTTTCTCGGAAAGAATAGGTTGACTTGTCGGCCAATCAATATTTAATTCCGGATCATTCCAAGCAATGCCCCGATCATGTTCCGGTGAATATAAATTGTCCACTTTGTATTGCACCTCACAGTTGGGTACAAGCGTACAAAACCCATGAGCAAATCCTTGCGGCACGAGAAGCTGATGTTTATTGGCTGCACTTAGAATAAAACCTTGCCATTGACTGAATGTAGGCGAGCCTTTGCGAATATCAACCACTACGTCGAAAATGGCCCCGCTTGTCACTCTGACAAGCTTGGTCTGTGCATGGGGACTAGACTGATAATGAAGCCCTCGTAAAACACCAGCTTCTTGAGAAAAGGAATGATTATCTTGAATGAAAGTATGATTAATACTGTTATCTAAAAAGGCCGCTTCGTTATAACTTTCAAAGAAAAAACCTCTACAATCACCATACACAGTAGGTTTAATTAGTTTAACACCATGAAGGTTTGTCTGTAAAACTTCCATGAAATCACCCGCTCTTGTTAACTTTATATTTACACTTAGACTTATTATATTGAACAATATTCAGTATGGTGTTCCTTCTGCGAACTTTTCGCTCAATTAATAAGTTAGCGTTTAATTTTGGATCACTTTTAGTTGAAAAGGATATTCAAAGCCATTATCTACAGGATTCGCAACAGAGATATGAATCCAATCATCAGAAATAACGTCAACTCGAATCACATTTGCTATTCCCCCATTTTCCGCTTCCAGTATTTTAGCATCTTTTATTTTCTCAAGATTTTCAACATTATTTTTCATAAGAATAATTGTTTTAGAATTACTTATTCCTTTCGTCCAGTTGGAATCGGTAAGGTTAGCAGCATGTAAAGAATCCTTTTCCAACTCATCCAACAAATCTTCAACATCAGGCAATACATTGATTAATTGGACATTTTCTACAAGCAACTCCGTCAGATCCTGAGGATAAGAAGTAATATTCAACTTCCCTGCTCCCCCAACCAACTTAACTGGTAACCGCGCTTCTGACAGTTCTTCAGGCAAATTATAATTTCCTGCTCTATCATTTGCCTTCTGTTCAGACGACCAGCCATCACTTATATTTACGATCTTATTTATACCCCACCCAAGAATGCGTTTATTGTTCCATACCGATTTATAAGTAATTGAAATCTCGGCAATACTGCCTTTCCCACTCTCGATACCACTTACCTCGATTTCAAATTGATTGTCTGACAATCTAGTTATGTTGACTACTCCCTCGTTATTGACATTCCTTTCTAAATCATTTATCTCCCAAATCACATTATAGGTGTTCATAAATATAGGACGGTATCGCATTAATATTTCCCTGTAGAAAAACCAATTTGCTCGCTTTGCCCACACTTCCCAATACGTAAAATCTTCCCTTATAGTAGTTACATATCTGGGTTTATGTTCTACAAGGTAGTCAATATATTTTTTTCTGTAATCATCGCCCAGAACATGAATGATGTAGTCGATTCCGGTCGGTTGGAATTTCCCTTGCACCGTTTCTAAGGCAGATGCGTACGTAGAAAAAACAGTCTCATTAGGGTTTATTTTTTGGTTTATTATATTCAAATCGTCCCCATAATTAGTCAAATATCCATTTAATTCAGGGACATATACTTGACGTTCTGGGTTAATAGAATCTATCGTCTTAGGGAGCTGAAAGCAAATTATAAACATACTGCTGACACAAAGGATAAAGATAAACCATTGAGAAATGATGTTAAATGTTCGATACTCATAGATCTTTTTAATCACAAAACAAAAAACGGAGATATAAAACACAAGTTGTAGTGATGTAAACAAGCCGCTCTTGTGACTTGTGTATGCATAAGCATAACCACCTATTAAAGATGAAAGAAATAAGAACAATAGTACCGTTTCGTATTTTCCAAGTGTATTTTTCGCCAATTTCATAGACATGTATATAATAAGAACAACACTACAAACTATCTCGAAATTTATCGGTAAATCGTTCAATACTAGAAGTTTATTTAATGGAGTTCTTTCGTAATACCATGATTGATAAGCTGCTACACCCAAGAAATTGTAGTGAAACCAGCTCCAAAAATTACCTACGGTCAGTATGCTTACAAACGTGAAACATGAAACTATAGCACCCAATAGAAATAATATTGTCCTTTTAGCAAACTCTAACCATATGTATCGGAATTGAGATAAAATAAAAATAAAACTGCCGGCAAGGAACGCAGAAATCCCAAAATCATTTGACCATGCAACGCCAGCTCCAATTAATGCTCCAGTTAACAAGCTTCTAACATAGACTGACTTCACGCGTACCGCGATCCATCCGCTACTCAGTAAATATATTATGGATATGAAAAAAATAATGAATATCCGCTGGGGACGAATTGAATTTCCGGGGTGCAAATTCTCAATAAAATCATACCTCTGAAAGTAATCAATAAGATGCATGAAGTCAGAAAACCCTGCCGCCGCCATCATTATAAGAAAAGTAAGCGCCAATGCACTTAATCTCTTTATGCCATTGAGAATAATCACCAAATATATTGTAATAGCAAATAATAATGGAGTAATAAAATAGGTGAAAAACAAGCTGTTAGTGAAATTATTGTCAAATAACAGTAAAGGAATGGAGTTCAAATATAGAGGGCCAAGCCCTAAATAAAAATAGAAATCAGAAAATGGAATTTGACCACTTAATAATCTTCGTATCCCATTGTAATTTTGAAAATCACCGTTAATGGGATAGAAGTCGGAATAAATGATTCGATTAAGCGCATAATATAATGCTACTGCAATAATCAGGAGGAATAAACCTACTGACAAAACTCTTTCATATCGTCCAATAAATCGAACACCTTGTGAATAAAAAAGTTTCAAGCGACTGCGCAAGATGCCAACATCCTTTCAATTAAATCACAGTACTGGATCATTCAAATATTCATCGCATTTAGAGCACATATGTTGATATCCTTGTTAGTCGAAACTCTTATCTAGTAGAGAATCCCTTGTTAGCTCATTTGCATGAGCCAGAGATACATGGGTGCCTGCATCGGTCCACCACCCTTGAAGAATATCATAGGTCAATTCGTTTGCTCTAATGTAGACATTGTTCACATCAGTTATTTCGAGCTCCCCACGCCCGGAGGGAGTCAATGTTCGAATAATATCAAAAACACGATTGTCATACATATAAATTCCAGTTACCGCAAAATTGCTCTTAGGGATTTTTGGTTTCTCTTCAATAGAGACAACCTTACCATTCACTAAATCGGTAACCCCATATCTCTGTGGATCTGGCACTTCTTTTATTAATATTTTTGCACCTGCTAATTGTTTATTGAAATTATTTACATAAAGTGAAATTTGATCTTCGAAAACATTATCCCCTAGAATGACCACCATTCTTTCACCATTCACGAAATTTTCCGCAAGTCCAAGAGCTTCTGCAATTCCTCCCGCGCTATCCTGAACTTTATACGTAAATGTAACTCCGAATTCTGCCCCACTGCCAAGCAAATTTACAACGGCCCCCATGTGATCCTTACCCGTAACAATCAATATATCAGTAAGCCCTGCTTCTTTAAGCTTATCAATCGCATGATAAATCATTGGATATTTCCCTACTGGAAGCAGATGCTTATTAGTTACTTTAGTAAGTGGGAATAGTCTAGATCCTGTACCACCAGCCAAAATAATACCCTTCATAAATTATAGCTCCTTATCGGACATTATATTTACCAGTAAGTAATCCCAACAAAATTTTCAAAAGTAATAAGTTGCCGCGGAGCGGGCTAATCTTCGTTGGTATCTTGCCTTTAGGATATACTCTGCTCACTGGTATTTCTTTGACTGAAAACCCTAATTTAGGAGCTTTATGTGATAGATAAGCTAACAGCTCATAGGTATCAAAAATCCGTCGAAATGGTTTGATTTTGGGATCTAAAAGAAGTTTGCGTGAATGAGCCCTGAATCCGTTAGTAGTATCGGTATACCGAAAACCGGATAAAATCGACATATAAGGAGCATGAATTAATTTGATAGCTAACTTACGGCTAAAAGGAGTGTTTACTTCTTGACCTCCGGGTACATATCTAGAGCCTTGGACAAAATCCATGCCATTATCCAATTCCGTTATAAAATTCGGTATAGATTCTACACTGTCCTTGTTATTCCCATCAATGGTAACAACACCTTCATAGCCACGTTTCATTGCATAAGCAAATCCCATGCGAAGCTGAGCACTTAGTTTACCTGTGTCACGCTTTGTAAGCAAGACGCTAATCCCATTTCCCCTAAGAAAATCATGTGACAAGGAATCGTCAGTACTTCCACCATCCAGAATGATAATATCAATTAGCTCCGATAGACCCTTCATCCGATTTAGCTGTTTGCGTATTTTTTCACCTTCATTAATAACAGGAATACAAACACAATACTTATGACGCTTTGGCAGAAATTCAACACTTTCAAATGAAGGTACTTCCCACTCAGCAGTATTCAACCCGAAACTCCTCCATTTTTCCCGAAGTAGACATTGTTCACATAGCGCAACGCCTGATACAATGCCTCATAATTACTAGTTAGTTGACCATTTTTCATTTCAATTGATACCCACTTATCATATTGGGTTGCTTGTAAAAATGAAGCTATTGCACTGTGACCACTTTTGCAAGTACCAGGAATGAGCAGATTTGGATCACTAATATGAAAATGAGTGGCATGTGGCAAGCACTCAGGCAGAATCTCATCCGGCTGTTCTCCATTGATTAACATCGTGCCTGTATCCAGATGCAAACCAAATCCTGGGTGATCTACATTTTTAACCAACTGAAGCCCCTCTAAAGAAGTTGTTATAAAGTCACAGCCGTATTCCTTTGGATTAGGCTCAATACAAAATATCACACCATTATCTACAGCAGTCTGTCCTATATCCCTAAAGAAACTGACAGCTTCTTCATAGGCCGCATCCCGGTCACAATTTTCAATTAGTCTGTTTTTTGGTGAACCAAACACCAGAGTCTTTATAGAAAGAAGTCCTGCTAATCGAATAATTTTATTCAAATATTTTTTGGTCTCGACTGATCCTTCGCCGAACATGGATAGATGCGGCTTGCCGAAAAGCAGCGCCTGCATGGCTACTGGAGTTAGGCCACGCCCCAGCCATTCATCACGGTATTCTTTAATCTCCGCTTCCGTTGCCTCAATGGGTTCTTGCCACCTTTTAGTAGGTGCAATCTCAATACCAGACACATCATGATTATGCAAGAGGGGCGTTATCTCTGCATTCTCGCCAGCCTCCCACGCAATATTAGAGACGGCTAATTTCATGACTTCCTCAATTCTTCAGACTGAAAGGTCTTAATCTGAGTAAGAACTTCTTGCTTACTAGTCATATAAACAGAATACCCTTCAAATAAAGAGGCATGCTTACTGTGCATGTCATACTTAATCGAAGGATTATCAGTTTCATTCCGAAACACCCTATCAAAACAAACCGTTGCGACTTCTTCCGCCGAAACGGGCTCTGTTGCAAAATTAATCGTACCAACTCCGGCTTCTCTGACAATTGAAAGATCATTCCACAAACGAGACATGTCGTAAAACTGGAATACACTTCGATAGTCCGTTAAATGAAGACAATTTTCATTCATGAGATCAAAAATAAAATTTTTCTTTAATCCCTTTCCAAATAATCCAGGGAGACGAACTATAAAATGACGACTGAACTGCTTACGCACGAACTCTTCTAAAAAATACCGGTGTTTTCCATATGCCTGTGCATTCTCTACCGCAATAGCACTATCCTCATCGACCCCAATAGGCTTCTGGTAAACATCTACAGTTGATATTAAAATAAATTCATCCGCCTGAACTTGAGATAAGTAACTCATTAACCTAGACAAGTTATCCCAATCAGCTTCTGGGTCCTGATTAGCTTTCCACTTTACTGCCGGCGCGCCAGCGCATACGACCTGTGAATAGTGTTTTCCCTGAATCTCCTCAATATTCTTAGAGTTATAAAGGGCATCAAAAGATGTTTGTTGCAAAAGAATCGATCCCACAAACCCCGTAAATCCAATCAAAGCTGTTGTCATATTTTCACCTCGTTGTTTGATTCGGTTGATACAGCAACTTCTTGCATGGCAGTTTGCTTTTCCGTATTTTTCGATTTTTGGATCAATTGAACCGATTGAGTAGAATAGAACGGGCGGTCCTGCAGTTCAATTAATATTCTTGAAATATATTCCCCCAGCATACCGACAATAAAGAAGAGACCGGCAAAGCCAAAGCTAATTAAGATCATAAGGGTTGTCCATCCCTCAACTACGCTTCTATTAAACGAATAATTGAATAGTGCATATCCAGCCATGAATAAACTAAATACAAAAAAGGCTACTGACAAGTAATGTGAAATTTTCAATCCAAGGTTGGAGAAGGAAACAATAATATCAAATGCAGTTCCCATGTTCTCTCGATTCATTTTCTTTGATCGTGACGCAGTAGAATCAATTGTTAATATCATTTTTTTGTACCCGGAATACGCGTACAAAGCTTTACGATATCTCACTTTTTCTTTAAGGTTTAACATTGCGTTTAAAGCACGACGTGAAACTAGACGAATAACCTCGGTTCTCAAATCAAGGTCTAAGTACGAAATTTTATTTATTACTTTATAGAATAATCGTGTTTTCCAAGACGCCGACTGGAAGGGAGATGCGGCAACGATATCATTTCCCTGCATAGAAATGCTAAACATGCTTCTTAATATCGCTTCATCAATGCTCATGTTAATGTCTTCAAACTCAAATACAAAGTCTCCCATCGACTTGATTAATCCGGCCATCATTGCTTTTTCAATTCCATGCTTATGTGAAAGATTGATGATGCATAAATCCCCTTGCATGCATTCAGATGCTTTCTTGGCTTCTGTAACAGTGGCGTCTGTACTTGCGTCATTTACAACAATGATTTCATAATATTCAAAGATATCAGCCAAGGCTTTATCTATTTGGGATAACGATGATTTAATAATGTCTGCTGCATTATGCGTATACACAACAGCAGACACGAACACTTTCTCCTTCACAGCAGCATTTCCTCCAAATCATAGATTGTATTAAACTTGCCTGATAAAACAGAAAGAAAAAGCGGCTTCTGAGAAGATTTGCGAAATACCGTAGGACGGGAATCATCAATCTCCGCAGCATGTAGAACAGTTTTGACAGCATATAATGAGGATTCGTAACGAAACTCTATATCAGGATTCAAAAACTTATTGGCCAACTGATTCATACGATACCAATTCGACTGCGGCTTTTCTGAACAATGATTACAATTTTGGAGATGATCGGATGTACAATCTATTCTGCTGGATTGACAAGAGAATACAGGTGTATCTTGAGATACGGATTCATGCGGTGTATAACTAACTGACGTTAACGAATGATATCCTGTTTTTCCAAATGGCATTATTGAGAAGAATGGACCATCCATTAAAGTAATTCCAACATTGCGAAGATTATCCCCAGCTGAGGTTAAAATAACTTCACATAATTCAAATTTTGTTTTAAATGCTTCATACCCAAAAGTATTTAGTATTTGATTAATACTAGCGTATGTTGCATTTAATACAGTCGATGATGTAATTCTCTCACCACTTATGAGCTCCACTTCGTAAGCATCACAATCTTCTACTACTTTCTTAATTCTTGAATGATATTTAATATCGATGTTATTCATATCCCTGAATTTCTCTAGAAACCATTCTCTCATTAAACTAGCATCATACGTGTATTCTAATGTTTCAAAAGCAGCCTCTACCATACCTTTATTGAAGTAAGCATTAGGATTGACTTCTTCAGATGGTATCTTTACATGCTCACAGAATCGCTGAAACTGCTCAGCATTTGTAAGGGAGTCATACTGGGCAATTGCATAAATTTTCTTGAATTTACTATGAATAGCAAAATCAAAATCCCTACTGAAACGCTCATAATACAATGCAGATTTGGCAGCAGTGGAAACGCTTCGCGGATAATGATATCCATTGTGAACACGAGCTTGATTGATAAAACTTGCACGTTGTATTGGCTTATCATCAGCTTCTAATATTATGACTCTCTTCCCTTGATCACCAAGTAACTTTGCCGCATACATTCCAAAAATCCCCGCACCGATAATAACTGCGTCATATCTTCTCATCATGAGTACACACCTTATGTCCTTAGTAATTAAAAATAATATAGGTCCCGATCATCAGCAATGCTATCCCCAAAATTTTGGATATAGTAAGCGGTTCATTAAAGGCAATAACAGATATAAGAACAACACCAATAGTAGTTAATGCCTGTGACACAGGAGACACTTTACTCAAATCCCCTTTAGACAAAGCTAAAACATAAAAAAAGAAACTCAAACCATAAACAACTGCTCCTGAAATTATATAAGGATTAACAACTAATTTCGTAATATAACCGATAGAAAATCCATTATCACCCAGTCCATTAACTGCATGCTTTAAAAGACCTTGTGCTAATAAATTAAACACCAACGCAGCCAACAGCAAAATTAAAATCATATGAGCTCCTTTCTATTGTATCGAACTAACGATATTATAACAAAGAATCACTTCTTCTATTCCTTTTTAATTGAATAGAAAGAGATGGCAATGATAAAAGGTGCAATTAATGTAACAGAATAAAAGTATCTCGCATCTTGTGCAGGAGTCGAAATCATTAATCCCGCTGCTTCAAACAAAACCGGCGCCACTATAAGCAGTGCTCTTCTATCATTACGACGAATGAAAATAAATCCAAAAAGTAGAACCGCAAATAAAAACATGGCTGGTCTCCAAAACAACCAGTTATTTGAAGGTTTCTCAGTAAACCTAATGATTTTATTTATTGCTTCTTTTAACACTGGAAGAGCATTAAATTGAACTAAATTGTAGGGATTATCAATGATTCCGATATTAGTTGTGTATGTATAACCATCTGTTGGCTGTTGAATTTTCCAAACCAAGGATGTCATGTTCTTCCAATCTTGAATGAAAATCGTTGGATTTCTTCCTGCTAGTTGAAGCCAATATCTAATAAAATCCCATTTATTCTCTGCCAAAATTTCCGCATTAAGTTTAGGGTGAAATAAAAGATAGTTTGCAGAATAGGGGGAGTATATCGTATCCTCTCCTTTCCAACTAGATATAGGCAATATTGAAGTGAATAAGCTCTGTTCTTCAGATCTTAAACCGACATTATGATGTATCATTGTTCCCACTTGATGTAATTGAATACCGAATTTAAAATGTGGAGGCGCAGGTTCAACATTTAATAATCGAGATAATGGCCCACTTATAAAACCAATACCTAAAAGTACTGAGAGCGTTATTAACAGGCTCTTTTTCCAGTATTGCTTATAGAACAAAAACATGAGTACAATAACTCCAATTACAGTTACTATTCCATTATGTCTGAAGAGTCCTACGCCAATCAAAACAACTATAAATAATGAAATATTTACTTTTGACTTCAGCCACTCATAATCAGATTTATAAATATATACCGTGAAAATAACCAACAACAGACTAAGCACAGCGAAAGGGATATCTTTCCATAACGTTACTGACATAACACCATTTACTGGATTGAGAGCATAGAAAAGCAGCAGAATGTATGTAATGGATTTATGAACCCCTAGCTTTCTGAGTTGATAAATAGCCCCTCCTAATATGGATGACATCAACAATATCTGACATATTGATACCAATGCAGGTGAAGAGTTTATTTTATAAATGCCCCATAAAAGCAAGGTGTGCAAAATAGGGTGCCAATCAGTAAATTGTCCGGTTTGTATCTGCATGTACTGGTTAATAGAATCTGCACTCATATTAGCAGGGTAATAAATGATCAAGTAAACTATATAAATTATAAGTATTGTTCCACTATAAATAAAAAACCGCGAGAATCTTCTTGTATGACCCTCACTTCTGACAGGCTTGTATGATAACAAGTATGTAATTGAGACAAATAATAATATGCTCAAAGAAATTACATTTACAATAAAATTAACACCTTGTTCTATAGCAGACAGTTCAGACAATGAAAAGGATACCTCTTGTATAGTACCTGACTCACTGTAGAGATCTTTTTCGATTGTATCACCATTAAAAGATACTATTGCTTTCCCACTCCACGGGTGGCTTCCGAGTTTTAGATTAACACTCTCGTCCACTTCTCCTTGCCAACTGAAAACAGCTCCTTTTACAGCAGACTCCAAAGAACCCTCAATAACTTTCCAACTGTTGCTGTCATAATTAATAGCAAGGTTCTCAAAACCAACTCGCTTACCATCAACACTAAGTTCATTTATCCATACTTCTGAACCTTGTGCACTCGCATTCGCTTCTCCTTTAACTGTAATGGTTAGTTGAGAATCACGAGATGATTGAAAATACCCCGAATTAGGCCCGCTTAAAGGAATCGCCGCAATTAAAGCTAGAGCAAGAATACAACTGAAAACTAATGAAAGCCACAGAGATTTCCTGGAATTGGTCTTCATTTTGCAAATAAATTTCGGTCCAACTTTTGATACTACACCAATAAATACAAATAGAATGAATAAAGCAGTTAAATAAGCCCCGATTCGTGACAATGGAATATTCACTAAAATTGTATTATTCATAAATACAGTTAGAATTAGTGAAATAAAAAAATAAATCCATACAGTTCTATTCAGCAACTCAGGCAACTCCTGACAGTATTTAGATTCATCTGAACAGTTTATGCAACTTAAGTTTAAAAAACAGAGATAAAAGCTTTTTCCCGGTGTTTGAGTTCACAATACGCATCAATTCATATTTCATTTGGTTTCTGTCTTGCGTATCAATAATCTCGGAATGAGTAGAAAAAACCAAATCGGGATATTCTAAAGTAGGGTTATTCCATAAATATCCTGGTCCATTTGCATAAACAAGATTATACAACTCTGCACCGTATTTGTTAAATAGTTCCGGGTGTTCAATTGTAATTTTTTTATATAACTCTACAACTATTTCTCTATCAAATTTTCTTGACATAGAATCGGTTCGAATCCTATAGCTAACTAAAGGACTCGGTATAGAAATGCCGATGCACCCTGCCTCACACATACTTATCCATGCCTCATAATCTTCCATCCCCTTATCCATTTGCAGTTTATTCAATCCAAAACTAATAAAATCACTTTTCCTAATAACAGGAAATGCAGCCAACATATTCGTCAGCAGCAAGTACGGGAATTCAGCATTGTATGTTACCCAAATGTCATCCCGCTTACCGAAATACTGTACCCAAGAATATATGAAAGATACATTACTGTAACATTCCAATAAGTCAATCGATCTCGCATAGTATTCAGGCGATACCAGATCATCTGCATCTAAAAATGTAATATATTCACCTTGTGCAGCATGAGCGCCAACATTTCTGGCATTTGCCAAGCCTTGATTCTCAATATCAATAATTCGGATGCTACTATATTTTTCTTTAAGTTGGGACATTAACTCAATACTCATTTCTTCATCGCTACCATCATTAATGATAAGGATTTCATAGTGCTCATACTGACTATCAAAAATGCTTTGCAAGGTTTCAACTAAGTACTGTCCTAAATTGTAGAAAGGAATGATAATCGATAGCATCCCTTTGGTTCCTCCTACTTGTATAGCAGGCTTACTATAGGGTAAGTTATGATTGGGTGAAGGAAAAATCTTTGAATAAGTGGAATTCACGCCTAATTTTTCAACACAATGATCAAACAAATTTCCGCTGCTCAAATCACACAATGCATCTTCTTTCACATAACATCTTGCAATTTTTGCTGCATCTTCATCCCATACAACAACACAATCTGATGCGGCAAGACAAAATTTTTCCGTTTGACGTACCCAATATAATGGGAAGCGGTAACTGCCGTGATCAGAAAAATGACTGATGTTAGATTTAGAAAACAATAAAATTATAGGAATATCTTTTAACTGCGGATGGCGTGTCCATTTGTGCTGCAATAAAAAGTAAGCATAACTGGCTGCTGCATTCACTACAATTAGGTCGGGCTTAGAAGACACTATACATTCATCTATCATTTCTTCTGTTAAATTTAATGATGACGCCAACGGCTCGCCAAGATGAATTCCAGGAAGATGAGAGGTTGTTCGAATTTTTTTGATTTTACTGGGATCACAATCATATTTATCGTAATTACTAAATATTAAGACATCCATTTTGTTAAGCCACTTCTCAACACTACTTGGAAGTTCGACCTCCCCCTTACCTGGAGCAAACCATACTTTCATCTTAGCACCACCACACTTTCAACTTCGTTTCGCTACCCTGTATGCCAGTTGAAGAATTTTTCCCGCCAATTTCCCTTTAACACCACTCATGCCATCTACTCTAGCTTTTAACCTGTGATAGATTTTCCTCTTCAGAACGATCTCCTGATTAGACCTTGATTCAGAGTTGCTCTCCATTGAGAGATAAGGCCATAATTCAAAAGGCATCCACTCCCTCTCCTTGGAAAGACTATGTGAGAACAATACATTTTGACTGCTGCTAATATCCAAACTGTAATCGGATGTATGAATGAGTACTTCCGGAATCACGTAGCCTTCCTTATTCACATTTAAACGCTCAGCATAAGCTCCATACCTGATATCGTAAATATCTCTTAGCGTTGAATTGTTTTTCCCACGACAAATCATTCTCGTTAATGCTTCATATGGCATATAAGGATTATTCCGATGAAGTTCGTATTGCAGAGGATGGGTCTGCTTACCTGAATTATAGCATCCAACGTACTGCACATCAGAATTATTCAAAAATACTTGCTTTGATTTTGTTAAATAGACAGGACTAATATTATCATCTAAATAGCATACCAGATAGTGTTCGCCTATCTTTAAATTCTCAACTTCGGTAAGATCAAGCTTTCTTGCGTATCTCATCTTACCTAAAAAAGCAACTGGCATTCCCTGTCCTTCAGCACTATTTAAAACATAGCTTCTCTCTGGATTAACCCCAGGCAATTGATGAAATTTATTAATTTGATCAAAACTCACCGGTATCGGGCTTTCATTGATGATAATAAGAGAAAGATCGAATGGAATTTCCACCCTATTCTGATGATTGTCTATAAAGATTTCATTTGAATTATAAACTTCTATAAATTCTGATGGTTTAACTACTGTATACGGTCTGGATAAATTCCGCAAAAGCTCATCATCTTCAAATAATCGAGATATATTCCTCATCAAATCTGCACTTGACCCGTCAAAAAAAAGAGCATTTCTCTCATGAGTAAAGAAATCCTGGAAAGCTGGTATAGAATTGCAGATTACAGGGACTCCTAAATTATACAGTTCGTGAATACTGTAACAAAATGATTCAACAAAGTTGGGGAAAATAGAAAATCTTATTGTTTGAAGTATCTTCTCTAGTTCTTTTCTATTAAGCTGACCAGTGAACACAAACCTTTTTTGTAGCTCATTAGGGATTCTCTTAAGAAGCTGTTCCTTATAAGGCACTCCATTCGCATCTAAACCATCATAACCAACTAAAAAAAATCGGGTTCGATTCGTTGGATTCAAGGATATATAAGAAAGTGCTGCATCAATATACAGATCCACACCTTTTAGTTGGAATATCCTACCATAAAATAGGACATCTTGTTTTTCATTGCTTTGTTTATACTCAATGCCTTCCCATGCTTTCACCGGAGGAGTCGAAATTTTTATTTTATTTTCTGTTACTTTATATCTCTGGGCATAAATTTGCCCCCATCCTTTTGAGGGAGCAAGAAGAATATCCGCATTTCTTATAGCATCTTTCTCCATCTGATACATCTCTAGTTTTTCATGCTTGAAATCCAGCTGATTCTGTTCTAAATCCATTAAGTCAATTGTACAGTGTGCACGGACGGCTAGTATACAATTTCTAAATTGCCCCTCATACTTCTTTGCTTGGATGGAAAAGTATCCTATCCCAACGTAATCAAAAAACTCTATAAAATCAACTTTTTCCCTAAAGGAAATTTTTTTTAATCCGCAATAAAACTGGAAACTTTTCCATAAAAACAAATTCCGGAAATGATCAATTGCCGGTAAATCCAAATCTTGAAGCAATGTTTGAAGACACTCTACTTTAATATGATCTGGATTAGGAAGAGTAGACTGATACTGTTCTGAGAACAGCTGACATTCATGTAGTGGCATATCCAAGAGCAATATTATCTGATTCTTCGGATCTTGCAATAATTCGTGAATTGCACTCCAAATAAATACACCACACCCGCCTGGGTTAATTGGTGCCAGTTCATAAGAAACAAATACATACGTTCTCGTCATCTCTCTACGACTCTCTTCCCAGAAATTCATTTACACTTTGTATAGACGAGCTTCGATTTGCTTCTCGCCATTCTTTATATAAATGAATAATTTCTTCTTTGTAACGCAATGCCATTTCAGCTTTTTTGGCAATTTCAACAGGATCATCAGGTTTATTGACCACAAGATAATCCTTTAATTTAGAACTATCTTCGAAATAATGATGATTAGGTCCGGTAATGCATGGAATCCCCATCTCTAAACTTTCTAAAGGCAATAAAGGCGCGCATTCTGAGAACGTGATATAGAAGTTAATATCATTTTCGCTCATTTTGCTTAGCATTTCACTGCGTGGTACTGTAGTTTGATTCCCATCAATTCTTATATCTAATTGATGAGCAAATTGTTTCATTCGCTCATTATATGGAGTCGCATTAATTTGAGCTCCCTTGATTAAGCTCGCCGCCGCAATTTGCGTGTATGCATTTTTATTCCATGTATTTCCTGATGCATACAATCCGATAATAACCTGTCCCTCAGCAGTATTAACTTTTCTTTTCTCTAATTCAGTTTCAAATGTGATTGCATTCTTAACAAAAAAAGTACGGAAACCTTTTAACCGATATAGTTCTGCCATACTTGCCTTGGCAAATCCAAGTGAGTCAATAATATTCAAGTAATACAGGTGGAGTATTTCCTGGAATCGTATCCAAGAGTAGTCCTCAGACATATGGGTTGTGTTCCCATGCCAAAAAACCTTTATAGATGTCTCAGGTGAGATACTTTTAATTTTCACAGCCAAATCGTGATATCCGATCGCAAAACCGCTGAAAGTAATAGTTCTAAACTTTTTCGCGCCAAGAATAATAGCAATATTATTCATCTGTTCTTTATTATGAATTTCTTTTACTTCTATTGTCGTATTAAATAATTCATTGGTGGAATTCGAGACCCCCAACCATTCCGGTTGATATATGGCAACATCGGCCCCTTCCGAAATTAATTCCACCTTATTCTTTATTGCAGAAGTAATACTGTCAAACTGCTCATTTGCTTCTAGGGTGGTATTATTTATTTCGACTGCATCTAAGCGACTGTTTCTATTCCGCTTCACAAAAGCGCGTAGAGGTCTAGTCATAGCATAAAAACGATCCATGCTTCTAAAACGTGCGACCAATTTCCATGCCAATGAACCTTGAATATCTTCCAACACTGAACTCAGATAAATATTGTTCGTTTCCAGTTCATTTGTTTTTCTACTTAAATCACTATTAATTGATTGGAGTTGACTCACTCTTGAATTCAACTCATTGTTTGAGAGACGAAACTCGTTGTTCATTTCCGTTAATTTATTTTTCTTGCTTTCCAATTCAGTTAGTATCTGTTTTGCCTTTTCGCATTCTGACTCTAATGCTTTTATTTGTTGATCTAAAGTTCCCTCTCTCTCTTGACGATTTTGGAGTTCAATAGTTCTCCAGCCAACTTCACCTTCAAATTCCTGCATACGCGGCAGTATTCGTTGATCAATTAAATAAAGCCTTCTATACATCGTTTTAATTTCCACTTGCTGATAACGAATATCATCAGAAAGCGGAATAAAGTATATATCTTGATTGGATGCCACTTTACTTAATATGATGCATTTTTTTTGTAGAGCAGCATAGTCTTCTACAATAGCATGCCCCCAGCAACCACTATGATCTTCAAAAACCAATTGAGAAGATTCTACATGTGTATTCTCAAAATGTAGAATGCCATGTTTAGATACCCTTATGAGCTCTGCCAGTATTCCTTGAAGATGCTCCGGACGGATATGAATCAAGACAGAAACCGTGTATACAATATCGAAGAACTTATCTGGAAAAGGAAGTTTTGTTCGCGGTTCAATTAAAATCATTCGGTTTATCAATTCTTGCTTATCAGCTAATCTATTTTTCAAACTATCTAACATAGTAGGGCTTTGATCCACGCCATATACTTCAATGTTACTAAGTTCATCCAAGTACTCGACATGCCTTCCAAATCCAACGCCAAATTCTAATACTTTCGATTGGTTTGGAAGCTTGGAAAATATACTAGATAGAACTACTTCTTGAATACCATATAAGGGCTGCATGGAGCGTCTTTTTTCGACTTCATCCATCCACCCCAAGCCATTTTCTTGCCACCACATCTCGTTCTCAAAAATTTTATTTTCCATTTGAGTCTCCTCTTACCTTGATTTCAACTGGTACATGTATTTTATAATGAACAGGCCTGTCTAGTTTCCGTACAACTTCAAAAGCAACAACCCCATCAATTTGTTCGTACAAGTAAACATCCGAGTAATTTTTATCTGTTACTCGATTCAAAGCAACAGATATGGAATAACTCCCCTGCCGCAGCAAAACTGGGAAATTAAAGCTTACCCTTTTCACTTCTTCCTTCTCCATATCAAATAAATCAATTTTCTCATCAAACATTGTTGTTCCGAATAAATCAATACCTGTAATATCTCGCACTAAGAAAGATATATTGACATTGTCTGTCTTAATTTTAGATTTTATTTTACAATCCAGAATAATATTTTGCCCAAACTCAACTGCTTTTATTGGATTACCAACATAGTCTAGAGTTTCTACCGCCTCAAAAGAAACTTCTCCTTTTCCATATTTAAAATCACTTTTACTGGTTGCAGCATAGTTGTCGTTGCTATCATCATCACTGTCTGTTCCAGCAACATTATTTAGTTCTTCACGAATCATCGCCAAATATTGGTTAGTTATTCGTTCTGAAGTGCCAACATTAATCAATTTTCCCTTTTGCATTAATATTGCGGAATTACACATCGATTTTATCGAATCCACAGAATGACTAACAAATAATAATGTGACCCCTTGGTCCTTCAATTGTCTCATCTTAGAGACACATTTAGCTTGAAATGCCATGTCTCCTACCGCCAAAATTTCATCGATAATCAATATATCCGGATCCATATTTATTGCTACTGCAAAAGCTAAACGTGCAAACATACCGCTGGAGTAAGTTTTAACAGGTTGTTCTAAGTGATCTCCAATATCAGCGAAATCTTCAATTTCTTTTATTTTCTCCTGAAGCGCATCTCTATTAATTCCAAACATAGCAGCGTTCAAATATATATTTTCTTTGCCTGTAAATTCAGGATTAAATCCCGAACCCAATTCTAAAAGAGCAACTACCTTCCCGTTTACCTGTACATCTCCGGTTGAAGGCGCAACCGTCCCTGCTATTATTTGCAGCAATGTGGATTTTCCAGACCCATTCTTCCCCACTATTCCTACAGTATCACCTTTTTTCACTTCAAAAGAGACATCATCAAGTGCTTTAAATTCCTCATGCCGTATTTTTTTCGTAAAGAATTGAAAAAATCTCGCACTAGGTGAATGGTACATCTGGTATGCCTTACTAATTCCATCAACTTTAATCGCTACCTCATTAGATAACATCTGCAAATCCCTTCTTCAGAAAATAGAATAAGCCAAGTCCCAGAACAAAAACGAATGATGCTCCTAATAGAGCCAGTCCAAACTCAGAAAGATCAAACATTTGTCCTCTAATAAATATATCTCTTGAGAAATCAATAATAGGTGCAATAGGATTAATAGACAACAAAAACTGAAACTGTTTCGGTATTATCTCTATTGAATAAAACACGGGAGATAAATAAAATAATACATTTACCGCAATTCCGGTTATATATGTCAAGTCTCTTAAATATACACCTAACGCTGAAACTACCAATGCAATCCCCGCAGAGAATAATATAACTGGAATGAAAACGATTGGGGCAAATATTAATGTCCAGTTCGGAGTATCAAGTAACAATACTTTCCCAATAGCTAAAAGCCCTACAGAAAACATATTGTTCATTGCAGTTGATAAGACAATACTTATAGGCAGTATTTCTATTGGCATGACAACTTTTTTTATATAATTGGCGCTTTGTGGCAGTACCGCAACAGCACGATTAATAGACTCAGCAAATATATTAAAAGGAATCAATGCAGAAAAGATCATAAGCGTATATAGCATATCACCGCTTTCCACATCATTGCCCCACTTCAACTTAAATACAGCAACAAATATGAAAGAATATACCGCCAGCATTAGCAGTGGTGAAATAATCGCCCATACAATCCCTAGAGAGGAACCTTTATATCGCTGCAAGAAATCACGCTTTGTAAATTCTAACAATAAATTTCGAGAATGAGAAAGTGTTAACAATTTTCTTACGAAGAGCTTTGCGTGTCTCATAAAATCCCCTTAAAATTACGAAATGAAATGTTTTTGGAAGACAATACTCAAAGAAGCACTTTCCGAGACTTGTTGTAATATATTAAAGTATTTGAAAGTCCGGTTTTCAGGTCAATTTGCGGTGTCCAACTTAGCATTTGTATCGCGCATGAATTATCCAACTGGCTATCTCGGATATCTCCAGGCCTCTCTTCTTCATAAATAGGAGATAATGAATTTCCGACAATCTCCCCTAGAATATTCAACAGTTCATTTAGTGAAACACTCGTATTAGAGCTCACATTAACCGTACCCTGACTTCCTAAACAAAGCGATGCTAAGTTGGCATTGACTACATCATCTATAAAAATAAAATCGCGAGTTTGATAGCCATCTCCTAAAACAACAGGTCTTTCTCCCCTAGAAATTTTATCAAGAAAAATTGCAATCACTCCTCCTTCCCCACGAGGGTCTTGTCTAGGCCCATAAACATTTGAATAACGCAGTATTGTATAATCCAATCCATACAATTTATTAAATGATTTAATATACAATTCAGGCGTATACTTTGTAATTCCGTAGAATGACTCTGGATTTATTGTATGACTCTCTTTAATAGGCAAATATGAAGGCAACCCATACACAGCTGCAGATGAAGGATAGATAATTTTTCTAACCCCATTATCTACACATCCTTGAAGTATATTCAAAGTTCCCCTAATATTTATCTCCTGATCCAAGAGAGGTTCCTTTAACGATCTTCCAACACTTACTTGTGCTGCATTGTGGATGACCACCTCTGGTTTGAAGTCACGAAATACTTGTTGCATTTCATCAGCATTAATATCGATCCTGACACATTGATGACCATACTCTAGATTCTTTTCGAGTCCTGTAGAAAAATTATCAACGATTAAAATTTCATGTCCATCTTTCTTGCAGGCATCAGCAATATTTGAACCAATAAACCCGGCCCCGCCGGTGATTAATATTCTCATAAGTAATCAGGTTCTTCCCTTCACAGTTATTTTCTCCTCGGCTTTTAGGCAAAGCCTCATATATTGAAGCAGTTCTTCTTTCAACTCTTCATGATCCAAAGCAAAATTTAGTGTCGTTTTAATAAAACCCAATTTTTCGCCTACATCGTAACGAGTCCCATTAAAGTGATAGGCTAAAATTCGTTCATATTCAATTAATTTACTTAAAGCATCCGTTAATTGAATTTCACCGCCAGTACCCTCTTCTTGATAAGCAAGTATATCCATAATTTTAGGGGTAAGAATGTACCTGCCCATAATTGCTAAGTTTGACGGCGCACTTTCTCTTGAAGGTTTCTCGATTAAGTTCATAATATTGTATATTTGATTGTTATAATCAACCACATCGACAATTCCATATCTTGACACTTCTTCATTAGGAACAGGCTTAACTCCTACTATAGACGACTGATGGATTTCAAAAAGTTGCATCATTTGTTTCAGACAGGGGACTTCCGCTTTTACAATGTCATCACCCAATAAAACAGCGAAAGGTTCATTCCCTATAAATTTCCTTGCACACCATATAGCATGGCCAAGCCCCTTAGGTTCTTTCTGCCGTATGTAATGTATATCAGCCATGGCTGATGATTTTTGCACTTCACTTAAAAGTTCGAATTTCCCCTTCTCTCGCAAATTATGTTCCAATTCAAAACTGCTATCGAAATGATCCTCTATAGCGCGCTTCCCTTTCCCTGTTACTATAATAATATCTTCAATTCCCGACTCTACAGCTTCTTCTATAATGTATTGAATCGTGGGCTTGTTAACAATTGGCAACATTTCTTTGGGCATCGCTTTAGTCGCTGGAAGAAACCTAGTGCCGAGACCTGCTGCTGGTATTATCGCTTTTTTTATTTTCATATAAATTAATACCTCCAGTAAATGAGTTTATCGATGGATTTTCGAACAAAGCCTAATTGTAAACTAGAGATGCTATTATCGGATTTAATGCTATTAATTGATATTTATTAACGCCATTTTACCAAAACTCAAATTTTAATGCTATTTTATTAGTCCGCCATTTATTGTGAATCGCTGATATATTAGCTTGTCTTTCTTATATGAGGTAATTATTAGAGCAGACACTATCTAGCTTTAAACTCCCCACTTTGTTAAAATTATAACTTGTGAGATCCTACAAACGCTATTACCAATTCAAAGGAGCTTTTACTATGAAAAAGAAACTCCCGTCGCCTTCACAACTAAATCGCGACGACAGTAACACATCCCTACTACAATGGGCCATACTAGCCGCAGTCATCCTCTTTATCCTTATCTTCCAGTTTCGAGTAGCGCTATTCAACGGATTCACTATCGGCAATGGCTTTGCCTTTGGCTTTGAAGCTCCTTTACTTGAAGCCATGATCTACACATTCGCACTTTTGCTTATTGCCGGCATACGGTTCATTAGCATTTGGAAGTTAAATGACTATAGAGCAATTCTCTCAATGGCTGTATTGTTTCTTCCTATCATGTATCTAACATCCTATTCCAGCGCAGTAACTGTACACAACGCCAAGATGATGGTGCTCACTCAATTTATGATCGCCACCTTCTTCATAATAGGTTTGTATATAGCTGAGAACAAGCTTCACCGCAACATAATAGCTTTGACCATTCAACTATCCGGCTACGCGGTCGTCATCTATGGATTAATGAATCTCTTCGGCCAGGCATATTTCCCTAATGCGATGTGGAAAGCCGATGAATCTTTCAGGATGACATCGATATTCCAATATTCCAACACTTATGCTGGTTTTCTCACTGCATTGTTCTTGGCTGGTTTATTCCTGATTATTCACACGAAACAGTGGCAATGGCGCTTCCTCCATGCCTTTATGCTTGTACCAATCTGGGTTTCTTTCATGCTTACTTATTCTCGGGCTGCTCTATTAGTGGTACCGGTTCTTGTCCTTGTTATTCTCCCTTTCCTGCGTATTAGCAAGCAATTCACTTATTTAATATACATGTTTCTCGCAATTGTTTCATCTTTGGCTATTTTGAGTAATATAACTGTAGTTGCGGATAAAATAGCCATCGCGCTTGATTTTGCTTCTGAATTAGGAAATACATTCTCCATTTGGAATGAACAACCGATGCTCGGCTGGGGGATATTGCTTGGAACATCAATCATAGTCGCAGCGGCCATAACATTCATTCATCCAAGACTGCTGCAATGGCTTAACACGAAAACAACTAGATTTAATTCAAATAAGCTCTCTTTCATCATAGTTCCTGCCATCTTCATTATTGTGGGAGTCTTGGCAGCCACACTTATTCTATCGAGCAGTGGGATCAGATCTCTGTTGCCTGCAAGCATTGCAGACCGAATTACCAATATTAACTTTCAGCAGCACAGTGTATTGGAACGTACAACCTTCTACAAGGATGCTCTCAAAATGTCCGCTGATTATCCGCTAATTGGAGCAGGCGGCGGAGCTTGGACTCTGTTATATGAAGAGTATCAGAACAATCCTTATAACAGCAGACAGGCACACAGCTACTTCTTTCAGCTATTAATAGAAATTGGCTGGATCGGCCTCATCCTAATGATTGCATTTCTGATTACGGTCTATTCATTGTTTATTAGATCGTATTTCAAAAATCCTGAGCTGCGTGGCGGACATTTATTTTTCTTTATTCTATCAATTTCGATCCTTGCTCACAGTATTATCGACTTCGACATGAGCTACAGCTACCTGGCGATAATAGTGTTTCTATCCCTTGGCACAATGCTAGCTCCATATCACAAGAAATTAATTATACCTTCGTTGGAAGCGTTCAAAGAGCGTAAATGGCATCTTGTCTATCCAATTATACTTTCAGTTCTCGCTATAATCTTGTTACCCTGGGTATACCGTGAATATAATGCTAATCTCTCTTTCCGCCAAGCCATTCATATGGCTGTGAAGGAGCAGAAACCGCTTGATCAAATCATACCTTTTATTGATCAAGCCATAATTAATTCACCGACTCAACCAGATTTCACGCTCAAGAAAATAAACTGGATGAAGCAAGCTTATGAACAGACCGGTGATCCCAAATACCGTCAAGAAACAAAAAAATTAATTGATCAACTGAAACATTTTGAGCCCTACAATCGTTTTCTATTATTAGAGGAGTATTACTACTACAAATCTGAAAATGATTCCGGCAAGGTATTACAAATTTTAGATGAAGGAATCAAGAAATTTCAATGGGATATAAACTTCTATGAAGCAGCGATTATGGAATACTACTTGGCCGGCGAAGCGGATAAAGAAACAAATCCAGAACTCACGGACTCAAAATGGAAGCATTCTCTCGAATTGTATCAGAACGTCTTGGATCGTACAGAACAGCTCAAGGCTTTGCCAGAAGAACAACTTCAAGGTCGGAATTTCAATGTAACTCTTCTAATAAGACAAGCTATTGGACTTATTCATTATTATCATAGAGATTACCCCGAGGCGATTAACCTGCTTAATCAGGACATTGCTGGGGATCTGAATGATCCTAATGTGAGAATAACAGTCAGATACTATTTAGCTGCCCTTGAAGCAGTCGGACAAAAAGATGACAATTTGTTCACAAAGTTGATTGAAGCCGATGAAAATGAGAGAATAGCAGTTGAAGACTTATACAAGACTAACTAACGGAAATTTCTAATTATTTCTAGCGCTATTCGTTCATTGTATAATTTAACTCTTTCATTCCTCACTAACCTGATATATAATAACTAATCGATAGCATTCTCTATCCTTTCATGAAAGGAGGTGAAAATGAAAATGAAAAAAGTTTTTAAAAGCAAAATTTCAGCACTTATCGCAACATTGATGATTGTTTCAGCACTCGTACCGGTTCTTGCATTCGCTGCTAACGCGAATGAGATCAAAGTTAAGATCGATTCGCAAACCGGTAATGTGACAGGTTCTGTATATGTAACAGATACTGTGTACAGTGATCTTGGTGGTAATAACGTTATTGTTTATGTATATGGCGAGAATGCTACTACAGCTAGTAGTACAATTACTGCTACTTACAATGCAAACGGATATTACACATTCAGTACATCAGTCTCATGTGCTACATACGTGACTCTCACATCATCTGTTGCCGGTCTCACTTACGGCGAAATTCGGAACACGAATACTTGCAGTAGTGGTAACAACGGTGGTTATTTCCCTGGTATCGGTAATAACGGCGCTGTAATCGACAACAATGGTAAAGTAGACGGTAACGGACTGGGCAATCTCTTTGCACAAGATAAGAACCAAACGATCACATCCAAATCCGATGTAGTAACAATTCCTGCAGACGCTTTGATCAAAGGTGAGTCTCTGACGCTTAAGCTGGAGGATGGTACTTCCATCACTCTGCCTATCGCTGCACTGAAACTGGAAGAGCAAGCTAAATCCCTTGGGGTGGAGCTTAAAGATCTGGTGATCCGTGTAGAACTGAAGAAACTTGCTGGTGACGCTGCTAAAGCGGTAACTGATGCTATCTACGGAATCGATGCGAAACCACTGGCTACGCCAGTTGATTTCAAAATCGTAGCTGTTGGTAACGGTAAGGAGCAACAAATCAACAACCTTGGAACGTACTTCAAACGTACTCTTCCAGTTGCTGGTACTGTTGATTCCAAAACGGTAACCGGCGTATTGTACAACCCAGCAACGAAAGAGCTGAGCTTCGTCCCAGCTACGTTCGCAGCTGAGAATGGCAATACGATCGCTACCCTTCTCCGCAACAGCACGAGTATCTACTCTGTCATCCAACTGGACTCTGTATCCTTCAAGGATCTGGCGAACCACTGGGCACAGAAAGATATCGAAACTCTGGCAGCGAAGTTGGTTGTTGAAGGTACGGGCGCTAACAAGTTCGAACCTAGACGCAACATCACTCGCGCTGAGTTCGCGGCACTGATCGTCCGTTCACTCGGACTTGATGCTACTGGTACAACATCGAAGTTCTCTGATGTTTCGTCCTCCAAATGGTATGCTGGCGTTGTAGCTGCTGCTGCTGAAGCTGGTATCATCAAAGGTGACGATAAAGGTAAATTCAATCCGAATGCGAACATCACTCGCAAAGAGCTATCTGCAATGGTAGTTCGTGCAGCTGCATTTGCAGGTAAAGAAGTTAAACTGACAGATGCGGAAGTATCTGCAGCACTGGCTAACTTTACGGATGCTAGCAACTTGGGCTGGGCAAAAGCGGAAGTCGCTGCTGCTGTTAAATCCGGTGTTGTTCTTGGCCAATCCGCTACGAAAGTAGCAGGTAACGCTAACGCAAACCGTGCTGAAGCAGCTACAATGGTTATCCGTTTCCTTGGTAACGTTGGGTTCATCAACAACTAATCCTTCTTAGCCAAAAAGAAAGAGCTCCCTTATGGGGGCTCTTTCTTTTTGGCCTGCATATATCATCAGTTGATCGCATTCAAACAGTGACCCTAATTATAGATCGTTTAAGTAAAAACTTGGCCTAAAGTTGAAGTAACCTCTGACTACGTTGGTGAGGTTCGCTACAGGGACCGAATAAACTTTTTGATCACTGTTGTTCATGGATTTCCTGATGCTTGGAGTCTATGCTGCGTTGTTTGGGTCTGCAAATATTCCTTGATACTATGGACATTCTCAGGACTCCGTGTACCGAGAAAACTCCTTGTCACGATCCATTGCTGCGGTTCGGAAGCTTCCTTGCGGGTACTGGCTTGCAGCTGCGCCAAAAGCGATCTTCATCGAATGTGCGGTGCGGTGCGATCCGGCAATGCATGGAAATACCCACAAGGAATCGTCCTCGTATTTCAACGGTTTGCGACAGATTACTTCGTGATACAGTATCTACGACTCAGAAACATCGGCCTACCCTATATTCCAATCCATCCATAACAAAAAGCACCGCCTCTCTCACATCATACATGAGATTGACGGTGCTTCATTGGTACTAGCTGTTACACGCGATGCTTGGCATCCAGACGGTTGATCGCACGCTGCAGTGACATCTCCGCACGGCGGAAATCAAACTCGTCACGCTTGCCGCTTAGACGCTGCTCAGCACGCTGCTTGGCAGCTTGTGCACGCTCAATGTCAATATCCGCCGGCAGCTCAGCGCTCTCGGCCAGGATAACCACCTTGTCCTTACGGACTTCGATGAAACCACCGTTAACAGCAATCACTTGTTCTTTACGATCCTTCTTGATTGTAACAGGCGCGATCTTAAGCGGTGTTACGAGCGGGATATGATTCGGTAGAATCCCCAGCTCGCCTTCAACGCCCTTAACGATCACCATGCTAACCTGCTCAGCGTATACTTTACGCTCAGGTGTAACGATTTCTAATAAAAAGGTGCTCATGTGGAACCCTCCTGCCTTTCGCTATTACAGCGTTTTGGCTTTCTCCACGGCTTCTTCAATCGTACCAACGTACATGAATGCCGCTTCCGGCAGATTGTCATGCTTGCCGTCCAGGATCTCTTTGAAGCTGCGAACCGTTTCTTTAACCGGTACATATTTACCAGGCGTACCTGTGAATGGCTCTGCAACGTGGAAAGGCTGGGACAGGAAGCGTTCGATTTTCCGTGCGCGGGCAACGGTCACTTTATCTTCCTCAGACAGCTCATCCATACCAAGGATCGCGATAATATCTTGAAGCTCTTTGTAGCGCTGAAGAATTTTCTTAACGCCTTGAGCGACATTGTAATGCTCTTCGCCAAGTACTTCCGGTGTCAGAATACGCGAGGACGATGCCAGCGGATCAACAGCCGGGAAGATACCTTTCTCGGAGATTTTACGCTCCAAGTTAGTTGTAGCATCCAAGTGGGCAAATGTTGTTGCTGGAGCCGGATCGGTATAGTCATCGGCAGGAACGTAGATTGCTTGAATCGACGTAACTGAGCCTTTTTTCGTGGACGTGATACGCTCTTGCAGTTGACCCATCTCAGTTGCGAGTGTTGGCTGGTAACCTACCGCGGATGGCATACGGCCAAGAAGCGCGGAAACCTCGGAACCTGCTTGGGTGAAACGGAAGATGTTATCGACGAACAGAAGAACGTCTTTACCCTCTTCATCACGGAAATACTCAGCCATTGTCAAACCTGTCAAAGCAACACGCTGACGTGCGCCTGGCGGCTCGTTCATCTGACCGAATACCATTGCCGTCTTAGGCAATACGCCGGATTCCTTCATCTCGTGGTACAAGTCATTACCTTCACGCGTACGCTCGCCAACACCTGCGAATACGGAGATACCGCCGTGCTCTTGTGCGATATTGTTGATCAGCTCTTGAATCGTAACGGTTTTACCTACACCCGCGCCTCCGAAAAGACCGATTTTACCGCCTTTTGCATAAGGTGCCAGCAAGTCGATAACTTTAATTCCTGTTTCCAGAATTTCCGATTGCGTGGACAACTCATCGAAAGTCGGCGCCTCACGGTGAATCGGCAAGTTCTTAGGAGATTTAGCTTCGCCTGCATTGTCGATCGGTTCGCCCAGAACGTTGAACACGCGGCCAAGTGTTGCTGCACCTACCGGAATGGTAATCGGTGCGCCAGTGTCCACAACTTCAGTTCCTCGAACGAGGCCATCTGTCGTACTCATGGCAACAGCACGAACGATATTGTCGCCAAGATGAACAGCAACTTCAAGCGTCAGGTTGATATCTTTGCCGCCTTCAGCTTGAGCCTTATGCTCAACTTTGATCGCGTTCAAAATTTCCGGCAAGTGACCGCGTTCGAACTCAACGTCGACAACCGGACCCATGACG
Organism: Paenibacillus plantiphilus; assembly: GCF_927798095.1. Classification (GTDB taxonomy): domain Bacteria; phylum Bacillota; class Bacilli; order Paenibacillales; family Paenibacillaceae; genus Paenibacillus_Z; species Paenibacillus_Z plantiphilus. The sequence goes on from NZ_CAKMMF010000002.1 coordinate 169,349, forward strand.
GATACAACGCGTCCTTTTTTCATGGTTTTCCCTCCTGCTTCCTTCATGGTTTCTTATCGAAAACCGGTGTAAGTCCGGTCAATTATGACTGTGCATTCGCTCCAGCGACGATCTCGGAAATTTCCTGAGTAATTGCTGCTTGTCTCGCACGGTTGTACGTCAGCGTCAGGTTATTAATCATCTTCGTCGCATTCTTCGTTGCATTGCCCATTGCTGTCATCCGTGCACCAAATTCACTTGCTTTACCGTCCAGCAGCGCAGAGTAGATCAGTGTCTCTGCATATTTCGGCAGCAACACTTCCAGCACTCCCTCAGGAGATGGCTCATACTCATAATTCGCCGCTGCTGTTGAACCGCCTACTTCTTCAAGCGGCAGCAAACGTTTAGCCGTCGGAATTTGCGTCAGCGCGTTGACGAATTCATTGTAGAACAAGTAAAGCTCATCGTATGCACCCTGCTCAAAGTTGCCCACTGCAGCGGAAGCAATCGATTTGATATCCGCAAATGATGGGGAATCCGGCAGCCCGGTTACTTCCTCCACGATCGGCATATTACGGCGGCGGAAATGATCGCGCCCTTTGCGTCCAATAACGAATAGAACATATTCGTCAGTTGACTTATGCTTTTCTTGAATCATAAGGGTCAGCTTACGAATGATGTTAGCGTTATAACCGCCTGCAAGTCCGCGATCAGAAGTAATGATCAGATAGCCCGTTTTCTTGATTGGGCGTGATTCCAGCATAGGGTGCTTAACGCCCTTCGTGCCTGCCGCAATACTCGCAACGACTTCCTTCATCTTCTCCGCATACGGACGAGCAGCTAGTGCAGCTTCCTGTGCGCGTCTCAGACGCGAAGCGGCAACCAGCTCCATCGCTTTCGTAATCTGCTTCGTATTCTGCTTGCTCTTAATTTCCCGCTTAATGTCGCGCATGTTAGTAGCCATTTGGTTCACCCGCCTTTGTTGCTTGGCCATGAATGACATCGCCAAAGCCTGGTGTTGTTGCCTATTATAGGAGCTGCGCACGCAGCGCAGCCGTCATATCGTTATGCTGATACAGTAAAGCCCTTCTTGAACTTGTTGATTGCATCTACGAGAGCTTTCTCGTTGTCAGCAACAAGATCCTTGGTATCGCGGATCGATGCCGGAATTTCCGGATGATTCGAGTCGAGGAACGACAGGAATTCTTTCTCGAAGCGCAGAATATCCACTACTGGAATTTCATCAAGATGGCCTTTAACCGCTGTGAAGATGGAGATAACTTGCTTCTCAACCGGCATTGGCTGGTTAACGCCTTGCTTCAGAATTTCCATTGTACGAGCACCACGGTTGAGGCGCGATTGCGTCGATTTATCAAGATCGGAACCGAACTGCGAGAACGCAGCCAGCTCACGGTATGCTGCCAGATCAAGACGGAGCGTACCAGCAACCTTTTTCATCGCTTTAATTTGCGCCGCTCCGCCTACACGGGAAACGGAGATACCAACGTTGATTGCCGGACGTTGTCCGGAATAGAACAGGTCAGCCTCAAGGAAGATCTGTCCGTCGGTAATGGAGATAACGTTCGTCGGAATGTATGCGGATACGTCAGACGCTTGCGTCTCGATGAATGGCAATGCGGTCAATGAACCGCCGCCGTTCTCTTCGTTCAGCTTCGCTGCACGCTCCAGCAAACGGGAGTGAAGATAGAAGACGTCGCCCGGATAAGCTTCCCGACCCGGAGGACGGCGGAGCAGCAAGGAAAGCTCACGGTATGCTGCCGCTTGTTTGGACAAGTCATCATAGATAACGAGAACATGCTCGCCTTTATACATGAAGTATTCACCCATCGCGCAGCCTGCGTATGGAGCCAGGAAGAGCAATGGAGCCGGCTCGGAAGCAGCAGCCGTTACAACGATTGTGTAGTCAAGAGCACCATTGCGGCGAAGTGTTTCTACAACGTTGGCAACCGTCGATTGCTTCTGACCGATTGCAACATAGATACACTTCACGCCTTTGCCCTTTTGGTTGATGATGGCATCGATTGCGATAGCCGTTTTACCTGTTTGGCGGTCACCGATAATAAGCTCACGTTGTCCGCGGCCAATCGGAACCATTGCATCAATTGCTTTAATACCGGTCTGCATAGGCTCATGAACCGATTTACGGTCAATTACGCCTGGAGCAGCGGATTCAACAGGACGGAAAGTTGTCGTGTTGATTGGGCCCTTGCCATCAACAGGCTGTCCAAGCGCGTTAACAACGCGGCCAAGCAGCGCTTCACCTACAGGAACCTCCATGATGCGGCCAGAGCGTTTCACTTGGTCGCCTTCACGGATATCCTTGTATGGTCCGAGAATAACGACACCGACATTGCTCTCCTCCAAGTTGAGAGCCATACCGATAACGCCATTCGAGAATTCGAGAAGCTCGCCGGACATTGCGTTCTCCAGTCCGTGCACACGAGCGATACCGTCACCGACTTGGATGACCGTCCCGACATCTACAACTTGAATCTCGGATTTATATTGTTCGATCTGTTGTTTAATCAGCGTACTGATTTCATCAGGTCTGATACTCAATTCCGTTCACCCCTATCTACAATGCTTGAGTTTTCAAAGACTTTTCCAGACGTGCCAGCTTGCCGGACAGACTTCCATCGAACAGACGGTCGCCGATGCGCACCTGCACACCGCCGAGCAATGCCGGATCCACGACTTGCTCCGCTACAATTTTCTTGCCTGCAACCGCACTGAACTTCTCTACGACTTTTGCCAGCTCGTCTGCGCTCAGCAGCTTCGCTGTATATACAGTTGCTTGCGCTTGTCCAAGCGCTTCACCTGCAATCTTCGTATAGGCTTCATATACTGCGCCAATCGCCTCATGGCGTCCGCGAGCAATAAGAAGCTCCAATGTATTCAGAACAGCATCGGATATTTTTCCGGATAACGCGCCTTTAATAAGGGCGGTTTTCTTCGTAGTGTCGATATTCGGGAACCCAAGGAAGCTGCTGATTGACGCATCTCCTTCAAGTGCTTGAACGACGAGTTTCAGCTGTTGCTCGATATCTGCGATCGCATTCTGCTGCTGCGCAAGCTCGAACAACGCTTTAGCGTAGCGCTTGGCTACAACACTCTCGCGGCTCATTTGCTTCCAACCTCTTTCAAGTATTGGTCAACAAGCTGCTCCTGCGATTTCTCGTCGATTTGTTTCTCGATAATTTTCGAAGCGATCATAACAGACATGCCGCCCACTTGGCTGCGCAATGCTGCAATCGCTTTATTTTTCTCGCTATCGATATCCTTAACTGCCTCGTCCTTCAGACGACCAGCTTCAGCTTTCGCAGCATTCATGATGTCGTCTGCTTGCTTCGAGCTTGTAACTTTAGCGGACTCAATAATCTCGTAAGCTTCCTTGCGTGCTTGCTCAAGCGCTTTTTTCTGCTCTTCAAGATGCTCGCCAGCTTGCTTGCGGCTCTCTTCAGCAGTACTCAATTGCTCTTGAACGAGCTTCTTGCGTTGTTCCATAATACCCATCAATGGTCCGAATGCATATTTGCTAAGGAGCCATAACAGCGCGAGGAACGCGATCATTGTAAATACGGTCGATTCCCATACAAATTTATCCATGTATGACACTCCTTTCTTCGTTCATTGCTTAATTGATGTGCCAATCAAAACGAAGGCGTGGATGGCATAGGCCAACCGCGCCAACCGTTATATGGAAACCTAAGCAGCTCCGAAGTAAAGAAGGAAGCCGATAACTACGCCGATGATAGGAACTACCTCAACGATACCTACACCGATAAACATCGTTGTCGAAAGCGTACCGCGAAGCTCAGGCTGACGGGAGATACCTTCGATTGTTTTACTTACGATCATACCGTTACCGATACCTGCGCCCAATGCGCCCAAACCAATTGCCAAAGCTGCTGCCAAAAATTCCATTTTGAAATCCTCCTAAAAAAGGTTATTTTTTGTTTTGCTTGTATATAGTGATTCCCGCCTTGCGCGAGGCGCTCGGTACAGCCGGGAAATTAAGCACCTTGCCTTAGTGATCCTCGTCATGCACGGTTGCTTGCGAGATATACACCATCGTTAGAATTGTGAAAAGGAACGCTTGAATCCCACCGACAAAAATACTGAATCCCTGCCATACGGCCATTAACGGGATACCTATCCATCCCAGCATGAGAATTGTCGAAATAAGTACCTCGCCGGCAAAAATATTCGCGTACAAACGCAGCGAAAGCGTAAGCGGCTTGGAAAGCTCTTTCATAATGTTCAGCGGGAAAAAGATCGGGAACGGTTCAAAGTAGTGCTTCAGATAATGCTTCGTATTCTTCGTCACACCGAGAAAGTGAACCAGGAAGATAACGATAATCGCCAGTCCTGCCGTTACGGACAAGTCCGCTGTCGGAGACTTCCACCATGCGATATGGGCATGTCCATCGTATTTGGTAATATCAGCTTCGGTTACGACTACCGAGCCTGCGATTTCCAACGGTTCATGATGCTCTGTCACGATACCGAACGGAAGACCGAGAAGGTTCGATATAAAGATGAACATAATCAACGTAATCCCAAGATTGATGAAGTGCTTCGCCTTGCTGAGCGGCATCGTGCTAGCTACGGTGTCGTGTACGAACTCGATAACCCACTCCATAAAGTTCTGCATCTTCGAGGGATTGTGAACAGACAGATTGCTCACGGCTACCCGCGCGATAATGAATACGATTAAGCAGGATACGATGACCGCGATCCATGTGGAGAGATCAATGTGAAAACCTGCAACCTCAATTACCGGAAATATATGCATATTGTGTTTTCACCCCTTTCCGCTGCTGCGCTTGGAATAAGTAACGATACCAATCAGAAAAACCATTATCTGTACATAAAAGGCTGCGGACAAGGTCGCTGCGACATTCAGATGTTGCGGAAACTTGTTGGCAATCATGACGACTAACAGTACGGTGGCAAGCCTTCCTGCCAAACCAAGGCTCATCTTCCTCGGACCCTGTTCGACTGTTATGCGGCCAATGTAATCAATACGCCGGCGCAATAGCAGCCCGTTGAACAGACTGGCTCCGCAGCCCAGCACAATACCTGCTGCAACCGCTCTGCCATCCGGAACGAAAGCCCAGACTACCGTGAATAGCGACATCATGTAAAGAGCCGATCGCATTGCTTTCTTCAAGATTTCATCCATCGGTGTCCTCCATTATGAGCCTGACCAGTAAGACACAGGATAAAATGCCTGCCGCTACGCCAACAAGCACACCGCCTATCATCCAGCCTGGCGAGTCTCCAAACAACGTGCCGACATAATAGCCCAAGAAGATGCAAATTGCGAAGTCTAACCCCATTACGCCGACGAGCCCTGCAGCTCGCCACGGATTGTCTCCGCTACCCTTTTTTTTCATGACATTTACCCCTGTCAACCCTCATACATTTTATCGAAGCGGCATGACTTTTGTCAATTGATATAAATTCAAACATTTAGTGAACGGTATGCCGCAAAGCCTTGATGTATCAAGGTTTTACCGCCCACCAAACCGTACAGTAGCACTGTATGCTGTAACCTTCTCCATCAGCCCTGCCATACCGTCCAAACTATGAACGTTGTGTGAACGGCTGAGGGCGCTCGCTTGTCCGTCCAAAATGATGCAGAATCGCTTCAACAATCCTTACAGACGCTTGTCCGTCGCCATATGGATTAGCGGCCTTGCTCATTCGGTCGTACAGTGCAGAATCTGTCAAAAGCGCATAGGCTCTGTCGAATACGAGCGCCTCATCCGTACCAACCAGCTCAAGCGTGCCGGCTTCGATTCCTTCGGGACGTTCTGTTGTATCACGCAGCACCAGTGTTGGCACGCCGAACGAAGGCGCCTCCTCCTGCATGCCGCCCGAGTCCGTCATAATCATGTAGGCATGCGGATAAATATTATGGAACTCGAATACGTCCAGCGGCTCAATCAGCTTGATTCGCGGATGGCTGCCGAGAATTTCATTGGCGGGCTCGCGAACAGCCGGGTTCGGGTGAACCGCGTAGACGATCGCTACATCCTCGAACGCATCCGCAATTCGTTTGACCGCACGGAAAATATTGCGATGCGGCTCGCCCAGCGATTCACGCCTGTGAGCTGTCATCAGAATCATCCGCTTGCCCTGCGCCCAGTCAATAACGGGGTGGGAGAACGACTGGTCTACCGTATATTGGAATACATCCGTCGCCGTATTGCCTGTCACATAGATGGCAGCCTCCGACTTATTCTCCTTGCGCAGATTGCCAGCCGACCAATCTGTCGGCGCAAAATGGACATCAGACAGCACGCCAGCAAGCTGACGGTTCATTTCCTCAGGGTACGGAGACAGCTTATTCCAGGTACGAAGACCTGCCTCTACATGGCCAACCTGTATTTGCTGAAGGAATGACGCATAGCTGGCGAGGAAGGTCGTCTGGGTATCGCCATGCACCAGCACGATATCCGGCTTGGCCTCGCGAAGAATCGGTTCAAGCCCTTCCAGCACGCGCACCGTCGTCTCTGTCAGCGTCTGCCGATCCTTCATCACATTCAGATCATAATCCGGCTCTATCTTGAAGAACTCAAGCACCTGGTCAAGAATTGCCCGATGCTGTGCGGTCACGCATACGATTGACTCGATCTCATCCCCATGCTTCTCCAGCTCCAGTACAAGCGGAGCCATCTTTACTGCCTCTGGACGCGTTCCAAAAATAGTCATTACTTTAAGTTTAGCCAATGAAAGTCACTCCTATTAAAACTGATTCATTTTTCAACCATATCTCTGGTTCATGCAGGATCGCGAAACATCTACTTGGTTCCGAACATCCGGTCACCGGCGTCACCAAGTCCGGGCACGATGTAACCGTGTTCATCAAGCCGCTCGTCCAGTGCCGCAATATAGATATCCACGTCAGGATGCGCCTTCTGAACAACAGCGACACCTTCCGGCGCTGCAATCAGGCACATCAGCTTGATCTGGACGCAGCCGCGCTGCTTCAACGTATCAATGGCCGCGCAAGCGGAGCCTCCTGTCGCCAGCATAGGATCAATGACAATAAGCATCCGTTCTGTCGCATCAGACGGCAAGTTCACATAATATTCAACCGGCTCCAGCGTGTCAGGGTGACGGAATAATCCAATGTGGCCTACCTTGGCTGAAGGAATCAGCTTCAGAATGCCATCGACCATGCCTAGTCCTGCGCGCAGTATGGGGATCAGACCCAGCATACGACCGGAGACGACATTGCCAACTGCTTCCGTAACCGGAGTTGATACCGGAACAGCCTGGAGAGGGACATCTCTTGTCAGCTCATAAGCCATCAAGGTCGCCACTTCATCAACAAGCTCCCGAAAATCCTTCGTATTTGTACTTTTATCACGTATGTGTGTCAGCTTGTGCTGAATGAGCGGATGGTCACAAACTGTAAGTTTGCCCATATGTATCACCCTCCTGTGAAGACTGCTTCGCCTGCGGATTCGCAACCTGTTTTACAATTCAATCACAACCTTGTTTATTATAGCATCGGATGCTTCATTCTGCACACTTCCAGGGGGCTTGAATTATGAATACAAGCAAAGAACAGGCTGGTATTTCCGCCTTATGGAGATAGCTGAAGAGCATTTTGCTATGCTTTGGCATCTGTAAGGTGGTTTTTCAGCGTTACAGCGCGCCTCACTCCTCTTTTCCGTGCTGTAACGCGGTATTTCCGCCTTATGGAGATAACCGAAGGGCATTCTGCTATGCTTTGGCATCTGTAAGAAGGTTTTTCAGCGTTACAGCGCGCCTCACTCCTCTTTTCCGTGCTGTAACGCGGTATTTCCGCCTTATGGAGCAAATATCTGTACTGACTTTCTCTATAGTCTGACTTTATACGAAAACAGAAAGTAACTCCCAACTCCCATTTTCATTCTGGGAGGCCGCACCAACAACATCATAAGAGTTTTTACAGGTAAATAACTTGAAATGTCCGCTATGTCCGCTATGTCCGCTATGGGCGTGTTAGCTGTCTTTGGCAGGTAACGAAGATGGTAGCAAACGGCTCATCCACTCATGCAGAACGTCCGTTGCGATTATCCCTGTAGACTTTCTCAACAGCATGAAAGAAGCATACAACTCGTTCATACGCAAAATAGCGCCCCCCCTATTACTGGAGACGCCGATTCACATGTATGTGCGAGCATATTTCTCAGCAGGCACTTTCCGCTGCTCTCATGCATGTCTCAATACATGTCTGAATACATGTCTGAATACATGTCTAAATGTATGGTCTGCATATCCGAATGCATGTCTGCCTTTCTGCATGCCCGTATGTCTGTCTGCAGTCTGCCCATTGCCTAGCTGCTGCACCCGCCCCCACCACAGCTGCTGCCGCATGAGGAGCCTCCGCCTGAAGAGTCGCCGCCAGAGGAGCCCCCGCAGCCGCTATTCGAGCCGTCATTGCCGCTGCCCTTGTCATCGCTGCCGTATACAGCTGGGGAGCTCCCACAGCTGCTGTTGTTGGTCACATCCCGCTGCTCCTTCGTTTGCGCGCCATCCATCTGCTGGATGAATTTATCCTCGGAATCCATCGAAGCAAAAAACAACGCACCCGATAATATGCCTGTCATATAAACAGGGTCGCCCCAATTGGCGGTATCATTCGCAGAATTCCTATCGGCGGGTCTACGGTCCAGCGCTGCTCTCGCCAGCGACGAGCCCCGCTCGATCAAATAATGCATCGCGCTGCGGAGATCCTCGAACTTCTCGGCTGCAGCAGTATTGAAGTGCCGCTCCAGCAGCTCTTCCCGGCTGTGTTCTTGCAGCTCTGCGATGCGTTCCTTGGACAGAGGCGTCCGATAGAACGCTCCCCACAGACGCGAGCTTGGCGCAGCAGCCTCGAACAGTTCACCATAAACCCAATCGAACCATGCTCTTTCGCCGGAATTCGGCTTACTTCCTGCCGCATGCGGTGCATGATGGATCATGCTTCCGCATAATTGCTTGCCGAATTGCTCGTACTCCCAAGTAAACATGAGTATCTCATGCCATACATCATCCACTTTCGCACTGTACATCGGAACATTGCGCAGCAAAGCGCACATAAGAAAATATCGTTTCAGCTCAAACCATAACCAGTTCCACTCATCGTCACGAAGCCGGGGCTGCGCTTTGAGTACGCGATCCTTCACTCTCGCCTCAAAGTCAGAGGACAGCGCAGCTTCCAGCCGCTTCGCAGCCGAATGCGCGGGATGGCCCTCCGGCACTCCTAGCGCTACGGGAGGCTTGCTTGCAAAAACAGACGGCGAAATTCTCGATATCCTTGGCGATGACCCGCCGCCGACTCTTGACCCGCGATTCTTGCTGCTTGACCGAACGACAACAACCGAAATCATAACAATAAGAACGAATACGAAAAGTACAGCCACACCGCCTACACCCATACGAATCACCTGCTTGTTATTGGTATAGCTCCATCATAGCATGAGAAAAGCAAGGGTCACACCCTTTTTATGTAAAATATTCACTATTCCATGTGAATGGGGATATACAAGTCAATTTCCGTATCCGCATGATCTGCGCCAAGGAAACGCGCATCATACAGTTCGTAATCGATCGCCTCTACCGGTACAAGGCCGTTTTGAGGGAGCAAGCATTCGTAGATCCCGCTCATAGTGTGTACGATCCCCTCGACATTGCCTTGATGGGAGAACACCGCATAAGATTGCTCAGGCACCTCAACCTTAACCATTCCATGCGGCACTTGCACTTCCACTTCCCCCACCTCAAATCCTGCGACATAAGTAAACAATCCATCCTTCCCCGGAATGCCCAGCCCATAGGATATATCCGGATTGACGATATGACTGACCTCATGCTCGCGCAATTCAAACCGCTCCCACAAATCGCTTATACTGCCACCGCTGTCCGAGCTATGCCACTCCATCCCCACCACTGTAAAAGCCGTTCGCCTGACGATTCGCACCTCTCTATCCAGCTTGCCCGCGCTCCCCATGTCACTTAGAATCTGTTCGACATTATGAAGCAGAGCATGCTGCCTGGCAATTTCATCGCGAATGAGTTCTGCCTGCTCCTCCAGAATTCGCTTGATTCGCTCGTCATCATACAAAGCGCCGCAGCACTTAAGCTCGCGAATAATTCCAATTCCCACTTTCATTGATCGCAGAAAGAGAATGCGCTTTAATTCGTTCAGCTGCTGGGGCGCATAATAGCGATACAAATTGTCGCCCCCAACTTTTGCGGGTGCAAACAATCCAATCGCGTCGTAATGGCGCAGCGTTTTCGTGGAGACCCGGAAAATCCGGGCTAGTTGGCCAACCGTAAGCATTCGTCACCCCGCATCTGCTCTATCATCGCAGCAGTTCTTCAACAATCTCCTCTTCAATAGCTGCAAGACGATTCAACGCCTGAGACAGCATGGACCAGTCCTCATGAGCAGCATGCGTATGGCATTCGCCAAAAACCACCGCTTGCCGGGCTTTCAGCTCTGACAGCGCAGGTGCGAAATCCTTCAGGAAGTCAGCGGTGTCCATTGCTCTGCGCGCCCCAAGCTGGAACAGAAAGTGCTTCATGTTCCCAATACTATCGGGTGTCATGTCTCCTTTGCTTACTGCATCCGCGAATACTCGAATAGCAGCAGCATTCACAATCCTTCCATTCCGAGCAGCCCACTCTATCGTTCTACTGTACAAGTTTCTATAATATTTCATTGCTTGCTCGCGGATTTCCTGCAAGGACGGATGATTTATGCGCGTTGGCTGCGCCCACATCCGATAGGGTCTGCGCTTCCACTGAATGTTCTCCGCCTTCCAGGCTTCAATTAAAGAGGCATGAGACAGCTTCACATGCGGATAGCCACCCGGATCATGGATATAGATGAATTGATCGTCCATCCGGTGTGCCAGAACATAATGATCGCAACCGCCCAGGTAAGAATGATTGGGATTGTAGGTCAGCATCCCCATATCTAGTGGCCCAATAACGACAGGCCCTTGCGAGAGCGCCTCTCGCAGAGCCGCCAACGGAGCACCATCCTCTTCTGATAGCGGCGGACTTCCAACTGCTGTAAAACCTAGCAGCTTCAACGCGTTATCGATTCCTGCATCCGGTGTGTGATCACCGTTGAACCAGGCAGCTTGCTGCGATTCCTCCCAAACTGCGCCAAATCCGACACCTGTCAGCACTTCAATGACTGATGGGGAGATCCTTTCACCGATACTTTCAAGCAGCATAGCAGTAGAGTTCGCATAACAATAAGCTCCGTTCCCAATATAACTTACCATCACATTCACAGCCTTTCTGTTGGGTTGAACTAATCATACAGCGTTTCCCCAAGGGGAAGGTCAAGCGTGCTAGCCATCTTCACATAACCTCCTACGTAAATACATGCTGCACTTCCATTGTGCCATCCATTTCTGCGCGAGAACCATCCGCTTCCGCAACACCTCGATCCCCGGACTGTTCGTGCACTCGCGTTTAGGAGGACTATGCGCCCTCCTCTGAACGATATGCCCACTTGCAGTGGAGAGCGTCCAAGACATGCAAAAAAAGCTGCTCCCGCATCGTCTGATGAAAGACGGCAGGAGCAGCTTTTAATCGCAAAGCTTAGTAAGCCAGGCCAGGGTAGAGCGGGAATTGAGCGGTCAGATCACGAACCATGCCGCGCGCTTTTTCAAGCACTGCCTCATCCTTCGGGTTCTTGAGCGTGATAGCGATCACCTCTGCGATTACCTTCATCGCCGCTTCATTCATGCCGCGCGCAGATGCCGCAGGCGTACCGATACGGATACCGCTAGTTACGAACGGACTTGTCGGATCGAATGGAATCGCGTTTTTATTGACCGTAATTTGCACGGAATCAAGCACATGCTCCGCTTCTTTACCTGTAATGTTCAGGTTGCGAAGGTCGATCAGCATCAAGTGGTTGTCCGTACCTCCGGATACAAGGTTCAGACCATGTCCAATAAGTGCTTCTGACAATGCTTTTGCATTGTTGACAACGCTTTTGCCATATTCTTTGAAAGAAGGATCAAGCGCTTCGCCGAATGCTACAGCTTTCGCTGCAATAATATGCATAAGCGGTCCGCCCTGGGAGCCTGGGAATACAGCTTTATCGATAGCTGCTGCCCACGGCTTGCGGCACATAATCATACCGCCGCGAGGTCCGCGAAGCGTTTTGTGCGTCGTAGTCGTTACGAAGTGTGCATGCGGCACTGGGCTTGGGTGAAGACCAGCGGCGACCAATCCAGCAATATGCGCCATATCGACGAAGAACAATGCGCCTACGTCATTTGCGATTTGACCCATCTTCTCGAAATCAATGATGCGCGGGTAAGCGGATGCGCCAGCAACGATCATGCGCGGGCGATGCTTGAAAGCCAGCTTGCGAACTTCCTCATAATCAATCGTGAACGTCTCTTCGTTTACGCCATAAGCAACAAAATTATAGAGCAAGCCGGAAGCATTGACCGGGCTGCCGTGCGTCAAGTGTCCGCCATGTGCAAGGTTCATACCAAGAACCGTATCGCCAGGCTGAAGCGCCGCCAGATAGACAGCCATGTTCGCTTGTGCGCCGGAATGCGGCTGAACGTTAACGTGCTCGGCACCGAACAGCTCCTTCGCACGATTGCGAGCGATATCCTCAGCAATGTCTACATGCTCACAACCGCCATAGTAGCGTTTGCCCGGATAGCCTTCCGCATATTTGTTCGTCAGTACAGTGCCCATTGCTTCAAGCACTGCTTCCGAAACAATATTCTCCGATGCGATAAGCTCGATATTGTCGCGTTGGCGCTGCAGCTCAAGGCCGAGCGCTTTCACCAATTCAGGGTCTTGCTTACGTAAATTTTCCATTGTTCAATATCCTCCCTTTATATAAATAACAAAACACGGCTAATCACACGTATTGCTGCTTCTGGCATTGTCCTCATCCGTATAGACAGCACGGCTCCCGCCGATAAGCTTGGGACGCGCATAAGCCATCGTTGCATGGGCGAAGCCAATGGTTCGAATGGACGGCCGTACCGGCACTGCCACGCGACGGAGATGCATGCCGATGAAGGTATCGCCAATGTCGATACCGGCATGAGCCTGCACCGTTTCCGTCAAGCAAGCATCAGTCAGCTGGCGGTAAGCGAAAGCGGCCATTGATCCTCCGGCTCTGGGCATCGGAATAGCCGACACCTGCTCAAGTCCATAACGCTCCGCAACCTCTCGCTCCATCACCAGCGAACGATTCAAATGCTCGCAGCATTGGAAGACAGGATGAAAGCCGATGTCGCGCCGCACAGCCTCAATGCCTTCGTAGATCGCTTCAGCGGTCTCCAAAGTACCTGATGTGCCGATATACTGACCTTGCACTTCACTCGTGCTCACTCCGAGAACAAGCAGCTGCCCCTCGCGCAGACGGGCAGCGCTCGCCAGCTCACGCAAAATAGTTTCCACGTCGATAGCAAGTGTTGAAAGCTTAAGTATTTGGTGTTCATTCATCGCAATCTCGCTCCTTTACGGGTGAGAGGCGTATTTCGATTCAATCTGCATCACTTTATTCAGACGGCCGACATGACGCTCGGCCTGAGAGAATGGCGTCTCCAGCCAGATTCGGACGATCTCCTGAGCTAGACCGGGACCAATAACACGTTCGCCCATTGCCAGCACATTGGTATCGTTATGCTCGCGCGTTGCCTTAGCCGAGAACATATCATGCACCAGCGCACAGCGGATGCCCGTGAATTTGTTGGCAGCTATCGACATTCCAATTCCCGTACCGCAGATGAGAATCCCGCGATCAGCCTTGCCCTGTGAAACCAGCTCGCAAACCGGAAGCGCATAATCGGGATAGTCCACCGATTGCTCGCAGCTGCAGCCTACATCTTCAACCTCATGTCCTAGCGACTGAATGAGCGGAACCAGCTCTTCCTTCAGACGGTATCCCCCGTGATCAGCGCCAATGGCGATTTTCATAACGTGCACCCTCCCAAAAGTTTGTGTGCGGCTTTCGCCTCCGTCCCCCCTGATAGCAGGATCGCAGTAAAAAGAAGAAACTTGTCGAATCACAACGCTCTTAGTATACCTGATTCCATGTGAAAAGACGAAAAAAGAGCAACGCGTGTAAGCTACACGCTGCTCTTTGCCCAGGCGACCGGCCGTATGATCCGATGCTCCACCGTGGTTTCATCCACTTTCGTCGCCAGTTACATCGGAAACCTTATTTGTGCTTCTATCATAACGGATTCCACATCAAAAATCAATGCACCACGCGCGGATTCATTCTTCGCATATGCGATGCTTCAGCCAGGCGATTATTCATGCTGTGCATAAATCAGATCAGGATACCACCAGGCGTCTGCTCATGCTGCGCCAAAATCACGATCTAGCCAGGCGTTTGCTCATGCTGCGCCGATGTCATGTTTCAGCCAGCTTATCCAGCAGTCTCAGCAGCATCTGCTCGATTTCGTTGGCGCTCCGCTCATACACTTGAATCGATCCTCCGAAAGGATCTGCGATATCAAAGCTCGGAATTCGCCTCTCCAGCTCCAGCAGCCGGCCTCTTTCCTTGCCATCCAGCTGTTGGCCTAAAGCCTGCTTCATCTGCCACTCCGAGTACAGCGTCTCCAGCTCAGCAATATCAGTAAGCGCAGATTCATCGTTTGCAACGTACTCCACGAGCGTATACACCTTGTCCACCGCTTGCGGGAACCGCTGCAGCAAATTGCGCTTATGTCCCGTTGTCATGGTCAGAATGAGATCTGCCCAGCCAATTGCACCGCCATCAAGCGCCATCGAGCTTCCTGAACAAGGATAATTGCGATTGCGCAATACCGTCTGTGCATGGGTCGATACGGGCAGGCCGTCCATAGTAGAAACGCCCGCTGAACGAACCTCCAGCTGCAGTCCCCGCTTATTTGCCATCTCTCTCAGCATCGCTTCGGCCATAGGTGAACGGCATGTATTGCCTGTGCATACGAATAAGATCCGTTTCAAAGCACTCGCACTCCTTTGATCATGTCATAGATACGAAATCCTTGAAGCACCTGGCTTCTGGTTAGAGAATAAACAGCAGACCAAAAGTAAACAGAATAACACCGCCGCAAGCCTCGCCATATTCGCCAAGACTGGCGCTAATTCTCGTTCCAATCGTTAAACCTATAATAGACATAAGGCCGCCGACAAATCCAATCAGCAGCACAGTCAGTATCACATCAGTGGCAAACATGCCAAGCGAGATGCCCGTTGAGAACGAATCAATACTAACACTCAGCGCAAAAAGCATAACACCGAAACCCGAGCGGGGGTCAATAGCAAGCTCATTCCCACCGCGAAGGGAGCTATAAATCATATGCCCGCCGAGCAGCAGCAGCAGCCCTCCAGCGGCTGCGGTCGTCACATTGCCCAGCAGTGAGCTTACATACTTGCCTGTGAACATTCCCATCAACGGCATCAGAATATGAAACAACGCGATAATGGCACTTAATTTGATGCGATCACGGAACAGAATCCCTCTAAGTCCAATGCCGATGCCGAGTGAAAAAGCATCCATCCCGAGAGCCAATGCAATGATGAAAAGCGTCAGCATCTGCCCAGACTCTATGCCCGCCTCAATCATCCTTACTCCCCCTGTACGTATACTTCTCAACAATCATATGCGGACAAGGGTTGAAAGATGACGGCTTGAAGAGCCTGGAAAGTCATGGCGCACACAGTAACTTAAACGTTGACGACACGGTGCCCTGCAGCTTTGGAGAGCCTATTCATGAGCGCATGGCCGATTCCCGTTTCCGGGCATGTCTCCGCCCAGATGGACTGCACATCGCGGTCGTCGAAGTCGCGGAGCGCGGCATAAAGCCCTTGCGCGGCCTCCTCAAGCCTCAATAAGCTGCCGAGAACAACGATATGCTCCTCGCCCTCGTACAGGGCGGCATGCTCTGCAAATACGAGCACGCCAGTACGTTCGCCGCGAGAGTGCGCTTGACGAACAGCCCTTTGGATATAGCCGGCTACGTCCACGGCATTGGGTCCTTGAACCAGCTCCATTGTCCCACGAGGGGCGTAGTGCGCGTATTTCATCCCTGGCGAACGCGGAGCCTGCCCTGCGTCCGATTGGACGGGCGCCCCACTTTGCAAGGCCGATGAGAGAACCGCAGCGTTTGCGGCCTCGCTATGAGCAGCAATCTGACTCCCGCCGGGAGCAATGATCGGATCGCCGTCAGGAACAGTGATCGTATCCCCGTCGGTAGCGCCTATCGCCCCCCCGCTAGGTATAGCAGTGGAGTCATACTCTACCTTCGCGGCTACCTGCCGCAGCTCTTCGGCGGTCACCCCTCCAGGGCGCAAAATCCTCACCGTATCATCGCCTTCAAGCTGTATGACAGTCGATTCAAGACCTACTCCGGCTGCGCCGCCATCGAGGACCGCATCTATTCGTCCGTTGAGATCATCCATCACATGCCTTGCGGTAGTGGGACTTGGCCGACCAGAGCGATTGGCGCTAGGCGCAGCTATCGGACAGCGCGATGCGGCGATAAGCTGTCTTGCTACTGGATGTGCCGGCATGCGTACCGCTACAGTGTCCAGCCCAGCGGTAACGCGCGGCGACACAGCTCCGGGCTTCACCGGCAGCACAATCGTGAGCGGTCCCGGCCAGAAACGCTCCATCAGCTTATGGGCCAATGGTCCATAGGGCATGATGAGCGCATCCAGTTGATTAATATCAGCTATGTGAACAATTAGCGGATTGTCTGACGGTCTACCTTTGGCGGCAAAAATCCGTCCTACCGCATTCGTATTGCGAGCATCTGCACCAAGACCATACACAGTCTCCGTCGGAAAAGCGACAATACCGCCCTCTCGCAGCAAACGAGCAGCTTCATCATAATGCTCCTCATCCAGCTTATTCGCATCTACTTTCCATAGTTGTGTAACGCTCATCTGTCATTCAATCCTTCATATCATAGAATTACGTCAATTACCACTTATTATACCATACCCGCAGCCCCCACAGCTTCACACAAAAAGATGACGGCAGCTCCGCTAAAATCGGTTATAAACCGTTCATAAACGATCGGAAGATCATTCTGCCTGAGAAGCGGCTTCTGATCCTAGCATCAGAATGAGAAAATGAGAAAAGGCCGCTTATCGCGGCCTGTGCCTATCCGAACAAACTGCCGAAGAAATCTCCAATCGATTCAAAGATTTCCACGAGAAAAAACTTAACTTCCGGCGTTTCTTCTACTTCTGCGGTCCCTTCTGTCACTGCTGTTTCCGGATTAGACGCAGCCTGATCAGCAAATGCGGTCTCTGCAGGTGTTTCCCCGTTGTCGTCCGTTTCCGAGCTTGCAGCAGCGGATGCTTCACCGCTAACCGCATCAACGAAGCATAGCGGCGGGAACAGGACACACCACCAATTCTGTCCTGCGCCACTGCCCAGTGTAATTCTGAGCGCTTCATAATTGCCTGCTGGATACACCTTGCTCCCATAAATTTTTGTCGGAAAAGCAACGACATCCAGCTCTGCTTTAAAGCTGTATGTAAAACCGCGTTCACGCAATTGAGCGGCCACTACCGCTTCAATATCCTTCATATGTCCACGGATGGACTGGCGCGCTTCCTCGATAGTTTGCGTACTTGAGGATTGAATCCAGCTATTAATTTCAGCAACTACAGCCTCACGAACATGGCGCTTGACTGCCTGATCCGAAGCAGAGTCGGAGTTTGCAAGAATACGAAGGCGGATGGATTCCTGGGGAATATCGCCACCGGCGATGGCTGCATCAGCCTTTTGACTCTCCCAGCTCAGAACGAGCAGAATAAGTGCAAGAAACAAGTAGCCATAAGAAGAGCGATAAGGAAAACGGGAATAAGTGCGGATCATATCAACAAGCTCCTTTGCGGCACCCGTCGGTGCACCAGCTTGCGTCCCGGAACGACTATATTTCCAGTATGTCCGACATGACATCTCTCTAAACCTATCGACTCTACTAAAATATCACTACTACTAGAATGTCATTACTACTAAAATGTGTTACTACTAAAATGTCGTTACTACTAAATTCCACACTTGATAAGAGCCGCACCAGTCCATGTATCCGCAACACAGCAAGCCAGCAGCACCCTTTTGTTTCCGCTATACAGCACGTCAGCACCTGCACTTTTTTTATCCGCAGTTCAGCATGTCAGCACCTGCACCTTTTTTATCCGAAATTCAGCATGTCAGTACCTGTGAATGGCTGCAAAAATACAGTTAAATCAACAAAAAGAGGCCCTTTAAGATGATGTTGATGCAAAAATGCAGCAACATTCAAGAGTTGGCCTCAATTTCTCCGAATCAGGTAATAACGACTGTATTTTTGCAGCAAAGTCGATCATAACTACCTTTATATGGATATTCAAATGTATTATTGCAGCAACCACACACGATGCATCGCAAAAATACTGTAGTCAATCCTTATTATCCTACGGAAATCATCGCCTCTACAGATCTACAGCCAGCACATGGCGTTCGATCCCTGCATAGTCGCGAATGATTCGAATATCGCGCCAAACACCGCAGGCGCGAAGCATCTCTGCGACGGCCTCAGCTTGCCCGAGGCCAAGCTCGAACGCTACAATGCGCGGCATCACGGCAAGCTGTGACAGCTGCGCGATCATGCTTCGGTATGGCGCGAGGCCATCCGCGCCACCATCCAGCGCGAGCCGCGGCTCATGCTCGCGCACCTCGCGCTGTAAGCCAGCGATGTCTCCAGCCGGAATATACGGCGGATTGGAGACGAGCACATCGATGCGCAGCCCAGCGGGGCCTTCGGCACCCGCTGCGGCTGCGCCACACTCGCGCCGCTCCGCGAATGGCGCGAGCAGGTCGCCCTGCACGAACGCCATGCGAGCCGCCGCCTCATGGCTGGCGGCGTTCGTGCGGGCGACTGCCAGCGCGTCCGGCGACAGATCGGACGCGCACACACGCCATAGCGGACGCTGCACAGCAAGCGTCACGCCAATGGCGCCACTGCCAGTGCCGACGTCAACGACTGTCGGCACGCAAACGCCAAGCGGGGCGCGGCGAGCTCCCGCCCCGCCATCGAAGACATCGCCATCTCTCTCGACGCCATCGCCACCGCGCATACCATTGCCGCTCTCACCATCACTCTCGGCGATATCACCGACACTCTCGCTGCTATCGCCACCGCGCATATCATTGCCGCTCTCATCAACACGTCCGCAGCGGCTCTCGCCTTCACTTGTGGCCGCTTCCGGCCACAGCAAGTCTGCGGCCGCAATTACGGCCTCGACGAGCAGCTCGGTCTCCGGCCGTGGAATAAGCACGGCTGGCGTCACTGCAAATGGCAAGCCATAGAACCATTGCTCGCCAGTAATGTACTGCACGGGTTCCCCGTCAGCCTTTCGCTCTAGCAGGCGCTCCCACTCAGCTTCCAGATCAGCGGGAAACTCATCCCGCCAATCCCTCAGCAGCTCCGCCCGCTCCAACCGAAGCAAATGCATGAGCAGACGCTCAGCATTTGCACGCGGCTCGCCGACCCCGCTCCCCTCCAAAAACAAAGAAGCCTGCACGCAGGCTTCCCCAATCGTCAACGGCTGCCGGTCTGGACTTCCGTCGCCACCAATACCGTCGCCATTCAACATGCGCTCCATGATCAGCGCCCCTCTCTATATCACGGCTTCTCATCTCAACTTGGCAGCTGGCTCCTTACGCCAAATTCTCCTGCTCCATCAGCTCCGCTTGAGCGGTAAGCGTCAGCGCGTTGATGATCTCTTCCATATCGCCGTTCATAACAGAATCCAGCTTGTGCAGCGTCAAACCGATACGGTGGTCCGTTACCCGGCTTTGTGGATAGTTGTACGTGCGAATCCGCTCACTGCGGTCGCCTGTGCCGACCTTGCTTTTGCGCTCACCGGCATATTTCGCCTCTTCCTCTTGACGGCGAATATCCGATATACGCGCACGAAGCACCTGCAGCGCCTTCGCCTTGTTCTCATTCTGCGACTTCCCGTCCTGACATTGTGCCATAATACCCGTAGGTACATGGAGTACACGTACTGCCGATTTCGTCGTGTTGACCGATTGTCCGCCAGCGCCGCTGGAACAGAAAGTATCTACCCGAATATCTTTATCGAGAATTTCGATCTCAACCTCTTCAACCTCCGGCATAACAGCAACCGTCGATGTAGACGTATGAATCCTTCCGCCCGACTCCGTTACCGGTATACGTTGAACACGGTGCGCACCGCTTTCGAATTTCATTTTGCTATATGCGCCTTTGCCAGTAATCATGAAGATGACCTCTTTGAAGCCGCCCAGATCACTTTCATTGGCTTCCATCAGCTCTATGCGCCACCCTTGGGAATCCGCAAACTTCATGTACATCCGATACAGATCCGATGCGAATAATGCAGCCTCGTCTCCGCCTGCCGCGCCGCGAATCTCCACAATAACATTCTTGTCGTCATTGGGGTCCTTAGGAAGCAGCAGCAGGTGAATCTCCTGCTCCAATTCGTCCCTGCGGCTCGTCAACTCATCCATCTCCATCTTAACCATCTCGCGCATTTCATCATCGAGCTTCTCGCCCTGCATCGCCTTGGCGTCCTCAAGCTGATCAATGACCTGCTTATATTCCGTATATGCCTCATAAACAGGCTGCAAATCCGATTGTTCCTTGGACAAATCGCGCAGCCGCTTAGGATCACTTGCCACATCCGGATCGCACAACAGCTCACTCAACTTATCATACCGATCAGCGAGCGCTTGCAAACGGTCCAACACTGTCATTCACCTCTATAGTCATTAATTTTGTTATCATATCATTCCTATTATTATAACATAACGCAGCACATTCCATAAACGGGACTTTCGGAAAAATAAAGCGAAGCACCACCCAGCCCTCTTAAGGCCATTATCCCCTTCGCTCAGCACCGGCGAGATGCACCCACCATAGAAAAATAGCTTATGAGACACTCAGCTACATCGTTCTTATCCCCATTATCCCCATCGCTCAGTTAGCGATCGACAACTAGTTAGTCGCAGAAGGCACACCCTTAACCCATGCGTCAGCCAGGAGAATGCACCGGATCAATCGAGCAGTCGAGCAGTCGAGCAGTCGAATCAATTCAATCTGAGCGGTGGGGATAGTGGGCAAAAGAAAGAACAGCCCCCTGTCCCTGTCTTGCCCTGTCTTGCCCTGTCTTGCCCTGTCTTGCCCTGTCTTGCCCTGTCTTGTCTTGCCTTGCCTTATCCTGTCCTTGCCCTGTCCTTGCCCTGCTCGGCTTCCCAAGCCTCGCCTTTACGCGCAAAAGAACCCGGTCTCCCGGGTCCTCTTGCAACAA
Source organism: Paenibacillus plantiphilus (assembly GCF_927798095.1). GTDB lineage: Bacteria > Bacillota > Bacilli > Paenibacillales > Paenibacillaceae > Paenibacillus_Z > Paenibacillus_Z plantiphilus. Next base: position 190,679 of record NZ_CAKMMF010000002.1, read on the forward strand.
CTGCTTCTATACGTTGAAGCGGAAATGCATAACATCGCCGTCTTTCACGACATATTCCTTGCCCTCAAGACGCAGTTGTCCCTTCTCCTTGGCAGCATTCATCGAGCCCGCTGCGACCAGATCATCGTAGGAAACAACCTCGGCGCGTATGAAGCCCCGTTCGAAGTCTGTATGAATAACTCCAGCCGCTTGCGGCGCTTTCATTCCTTTGCGAATGGTCCACGCCCGCACCTCCTGCACACCCGCCGTAAAATATGTGTACAGACCGAGCAGCTTGTATGCAGCGCGGATCAATCGGTTAAGACCAGATTCCGCAAGCCCGAGCTCTTCAAGGAACATATCCTTGTCTTCGCCCTCCAGCTCGGAAATTTCTGCTTCCACTTTCGCGCTGATGGGCACCACTTCCGCGCCTTCCTCCGCAGCGAACTCACGAACCAACTGAACGAAAGGATTTCCGTCTGAATTAGCCGCTTCCGCCTCGCTCACGTTGGCGGCATACAGCACAGGCTTCATCGTCAGCAAATGTAAGTCACGGACGAGCACCCGCTCATCCTCGCTAAGCTCTAAACTGCGAGCCGGCTTATCCGCGTAGAGCGCTTCCTTGATCCGCTCCAGCACTTCAATCTCCTGCACATACTTCTTGTCGCCGCCCTTTAAGTTCTTCCGCGAGCGGTCGATACGCTTCTCGACAGAGTCAAGATCGGCCAGAACAAGCTCCAGATTGATCGTCTGGATATCTCCGATAGGGTCAACTTTACCGGAGACATGTGTAATATTCTCATCCTGGAAGCAGCGCACAACATGCACGATCGCATCCACCTCGCGGATATGGGCCAGAAACTTGTTGCCCAAACCTTCGCCTTTGCTGGCGCCCTTCACAATACCGGCAATGTCGATAAATTCAAACGCTGTCGGCACCGTTTTGTTCGGCGTTACAAGCTCGGTCAATTTATCAAGCCGTTCATCGGGAACCTCTACTACACCGACATTCGGGTCAATTGTACAGAACGGATAGTTTGCGGATTCCGCACCCGCTTGCGTAATTGCATTAAACAAAGTCGATTTGCCTACGTTCGGCAATCCGACGATACCACAGGAGAGTGGCATAGCTATACAACTCCTCTAATTAAATAGTCTCCCGCCATTATAGACGAAGACAACAAACATTGAAAGACCCAGTGTCACCGCCAACCATTCAAGCATCCGTCCGAAAAGGCAGCACCAGCACGAAAAGGACTGTTGCCTGCTAACGTCATTGCACAAATCATCCACGACCTTCTAAGCTAATCTGCACGTGTGGTTCGCACATGCATCGCCGTCCTTCATACCAAAGAATCCGCGAGTCAGACTCACGGATTCTTTGGCGGTCGGCACTTCTTACTTACAGCTGCATCTGGAACATTCCTTCTTCGCGTTTACCGTCCGCCTCACATCTTCTCTTCCGGCAGCGGCATGAACAGCAGACAGAACGGCATATTGCTTCCTGCCGAAGGAGTGATCCAGATTTCGACCGTCTCCACATTATCCCTCGTTCGGTACAGCACGCTCGCCTGATTGGTCGAAATCTCCGTACCGAGATGAGCAAAGCTGACCATATTCCCATTAACGAGCGCAGCTCCCGTATAGGAACCTCCACGCGGGTTGAAAGCAATCAATGTTCTCGGAGCGACATTGCGCAGCACAACCTTGTACAGCATCCCGTAATTGCCCGAATTAGTAGCTGGCGTGCCATTCAAACCGTCCGTCCCTGACATGAACGGATCCGCCGAATTGTCGGTCAACGAGAGCTTCGTCGTCCGATCACCAATGATGCCGGTGTAATCGAATACGCGCGTCGCATCCGCAAAGGTTCCTCTCACAATCGATTGGCGGGGGTCAAGTGCCGGCAGCAGCGGCGCAGCGGCGAGCGGCTCACGCTCAGCGCCTATGAGAAAGGCCGTATAACGAATGCGCGAGCTGCTGTAGACATCCCCGTGAAAAGTTATAATATCATCCTGCAGCATAGCCTTACTGCTTATTTCCTCGAACAGCACCTTGCTCTCCCCCGGCGCCAATACAAGCTCTCTGGAATTGTCGCCCGATGCTGTCGCTTCATAATACCGCGCAAGAGACATACGTCCCGCGAATTCCGGCATCGGCGTTGGCCCGGCTGAACCGCTGGCTCCTACCCATAGACTGGCCGGAGCATCGTCTAAATTTTGCGCGATGAGGTATAGCTTGGCCTTGGCCCCCAGCTTGTTCTTATGATGCAGCATGAAACGGACATCGCCGACTATATCGTCACGATACAATACCCCTTCGGAGTAGACAGATTCGGGACCGCTGCTGCGGAACAGGGTGACAGGCTCCGTTGTGTATGTAAAGGGTATCGCCTCCATATTTTTAACGGACGCGCTGTTAATGCTGAAGTTTTTGCCAATATCCGCGAACAGCTTGTAAAAGTCGTCCTCCGCGTACAGCTTCTCTTCCGTAATGCGGATTGTCCGACTGGATTCCGACGAGGCCCCCCGACCGTCTGTAATGGTAAGACCAATCGTCACCTCGCCCGGTTCAAAATATGCCGGCAACTGATTACTCCACTTCCGATCCACTATATTGTCGTCCGCATCCGTGCTTTCATCCTTCACGATAACAGGCTCGCCCATCCTGTATACCTCTTTATCCGTCGAAAATGAAGCGACAGGAGGCGTATTCGGTGACACGACATGGATCGTCAGCTCATACGGCTCGCTCCATTGTCCGCCGGCATCCGCTGCGTAATATCGCACGGTATAGTCGCCAGGCTCCACGAAGATCTCCTCCCGTCCTTCCCATCGCTCGGAGATTATGGGAAGGCCTCTCGGGGAGTAATTGTTGGTCGTATAGCTTACTATGGTCTCTCCGGCGATAATTTCATCCGACTGAACAGTGAATGAAACGACAGGCTTGATTGCTGCTAGCTTGAGCACTATCGCTTTACCAGTTCCGGACATCGCATAAGGAATGTTCAATGCCTTCGCTATATCGGTGACCGGTATCATCAGCACGTTTCGGTCGGCATACAGAGCTCCCCGCAGCTTCCTCGCTTTGCCATTCACATGCATTACGCTGCTCCCGACTTTCACAACCAGCTCAGTGCCGCCAATCCGCACAACCGTCTCCTTCGTTTTGGCATTGGCGGAGATGCTGCTTCCCTGCAAACGTTCCGCGAACGCGCGCAAGCTAACATACGCAACGCCCTTCTTAACTGTCAGGGGCCGGGCCGCATTATATTTGCGCCCATCCAGTTCTATTACAGTACTGTTTATGTATAAGATCAATTCTCCTGCATGCACAGCACCAGCCAGATCCTGCCCCTGCATCGACTGAGCCAAGAGAGGCGACGGCGATATAGCAATTGCCAATGCCAAGACTGTGATCAAGATAACTTGCCGAATAACGTTCATAGTTCCTCCTGAATGAATGTTTTGTCAGAGGGGACAGCCCCTCCCTTTTCCACCAAGCTACGTCCACTTTCTTGTGTCCGTTCTTCCACCTGAGCCTGCACTTGAGCTTGCATCGTAGCCTCCATCAGCGCTTGTACTTGAGCCTGCATTTGAGTCTCCACCTGCGCCTGTACTTGGGCTTCCACCAGCGCTTCCACTTGCGCCTGCACTTGAGCCCGCATTTGAGCCTCCACCAGCGCTTCCACCTGCGCCTGCACTTGCGCCTGCACTTGAGCCCGCATTTGAGCCTCCACCAGCGCTTCCACTTGCGCCTGCACTTGAGCCCGCACTTGAGCCTCCACCAGCGCTTCCACTTGCGCCTGCACCTGGGCCTGTACTTGAGCTTCCACTCGGGCTTGCAGCTGGACATCGCGTTCCAGCAGCATTTGCTCTTGCAGGGCAACTGTCTGCGTGAGCACAATCGCCTTATTCGTCAATGACGAAACAGCCATCGTCAAATGAAGGAGAATAAACAGAATACCCGCAAGTCCCAACAGATACAGCAGCGAAGGCGCATAGGCAACATGGAATTGCAGCGCGAGCCAGTCAATCATGCCGGGGAATAACGATAGAATCATCATGATAAAGCTGAGCAGCAGCCACAGCAGCGAGTACTGCTCCCTGAGCTTGCGGCCTCTAATGAAGTAGAGAATCGTGCCCATAAAACTGATGCTAATGAGAAAATTAATGAAGAATACGTCAATTTTCATAGCCCATCCGCCACTTTCTTTTTTTCGTTCTAGTAATGAGCACCGCCAGAATCACTTTAACCATGTAATAAACCGATTTAAGGGACGTAATGCTCGACGTTCCAGAGGAACGCTCGTTCATAACCACCGGAACCTCAAGAAAGGAGTACCGGAAATTATCGAGCAGCACAAGCGCCTCCACCTCCGGATAGTCTGTCGGATATTCACATGCGAACAAGGTGATGGCCCTCCTGTTGCAGATGCGGTAACCCGAGGTCGGGTCCGTCACCTTCCGGCCCAGCAGCCCGGTCAGCAGTCCCGATAACAGTCTGATCCCGACCTTCCGTATCGCCGTGGACTGGAAGCCCTGCTTTTCTACGAAACGGGAGCCCACCACCATATCCGCATTCTTCATCCGTGCGGCCTCCAGCATGCGGGCGAAATCCGCCGGATTATGCTGCCCATCCCCGTCCATCTGCGCGGCAAAATTATACCCTCGTGCCGCCGCGTAACGGTAGCCTGTCTGAACCGCTCCCCCGATACCAAGGTTGCAGCTCAGGTTAGCAACCAGCGCGCCTTCGAGCTTGGCCAATGCACCGGTGTTGTCGCTCGAACCATCATTTACGACGAGGATATCCGCATATGGTATAGCCTCTTGAATGTCTGCAATGACCCGGCGAATACCCACCGCTTCGTTATATGCCGGTATGATGATCAAAATCTCTTTGTTCATTTCTTCTTCCTCCCGGTAAGTAGTTCCGCCATTTCATTCGGTACGTGTCTGCAATCCAGCGCAGAAACATCATGCCGCCCAGGCTGCCGATAATGATAAGCAGCGGCATCGCCGTGAAGTTATAACGATATTCCGGCACAAAGGCGAGTCGCGTAACCGTCAAAACCCCCAGCAGCACAACAATCAGCGCAGCGGGCTGTCTCCATTTGCGAAGCAGCACGAGGCAAGAGACGATCCCCATTCCGAGAAGAGCCATATGGAACCATCTGCCGTAAGGGATAACGGGATAATAGGGCTGGTGTCCGCTGCCATAAAACATTTTCGAATAAATATAGTTCAGCTTGCCGACGGTGTACCATTTGGCAAATTCCCAAGGCTTAGTGGAGAATCCGACCTTCAGGCGCTCCATCGCCACCTCCATTTGGGTTTTGCCGTGCCGATCCACCAGCCCGTCTTCGTAATTTTTGTCGGGATACGTGCCCGCTGCAAAAGGATTCACCTGCGTTGACGCGACCACTACCTCATGCAGGGTCACTATATTTCGGATCACCCATGGTGACAGGACGAGCGCTGTCCCTAATAACGCGAACAGCAGCAGCTTGGCGGCGGCACGCGCCGCTTCTCTGCTCCACAGCCAGTAGAACAGATAGCTCACTCCGATCAGGAGAAGAAATTCAGGCCTCGTCAGAACCGTCAGCCCCATTGCTGCTCCGGCAAGCATGGCATGCACTGCTTTCTTCCCATCAAATGCGATCAATTGTAAGTAAAGGTAAAGTGTGAACAATAATGCGGCTTGCGTTTCCGTTAGAATCGCGCCTGTCGTCCATATAAACGATGGATATACAGCGGCAGCCATTGCCGCGATCAACCCTGTCCACAGGCCGCCCAAGCGCCGGGCGATCAGATAGACAATCACGACCATGGCAGTTCCCATCAATACCTGGGCATAACGGATATAAGGAAATGGATCATGCTCTCTGTAATCAACCAGCTTATAGACAGCCGCCATAAAGAGCGGATACCCCGGTGTCACCTGCGCATTCGGCTTTGTATCCTTATAGGCGTAAATTCCTTCCTCCAGCAACTGCCGAACCATAATATCGTAATGAACTGTATCGTGCGAAACACGGTGGTCCACTGAAGCCACGAAATCGACTCTTAACCATGCGGCTAAAACCACAACGACAAACAGCAGCGCCACTGCGGGCCAAGGTCGGATCTTCCAATTGCGCATATATCAGCGGTCTCCTCTCCACCACCTGGCACAGGCGGCTGTTAAGCATATCAATATCAGGAAACGCGAAACAGGGCTGTCCAAGTCTCTCCCCATCTCCCATCACCTGATAGAAGTATAGTAGAGAAATCTTAACAGCCCTGTTCGTGAGTTCTTAACAAACGCTTAAGTTTGTCTTATTAATCATTAAGCCGTATAGAGGGGCAAGGCGGCCTCGAACACCGTCTGCTCCCGGCCGCTCTCCGCTCTGATGACGCCGCCATGCGCCTCAATAATACTCTTGGTGATGGCAAGTCCAAGACCTGTGCCGCCGGTTTCCTTGGACCTGGACTGCTCGACCCGGTAGAAGCGGTCGAACAAGTATGGCAGATCATGCTGCGGGATCGGCTCGCCGTAGTTGATGAAGCGAATCACCGCCTTATTCGCCATGCGGGCAATAACAATATCGACATAACGTCCCTCGTGCCCGTAACGTATTGCATTGGTCAGCAGGTTCTCGAAGCTGCGGACCAGCATATCGCCATCCGCCAATATAATAAGAGATTCCGGCGCTTCCTTGATCCGGCAGGTCATAGAGGCCTTCTCGAAGGTCAGCGAGTATTCCTCCGCCAGCTGACTGACGAAATCGGAGATATCGAGCTCCACTTTGTTGAGCGGAAGACCGCCGGCAATCCGTGTGTATTCGAACAAATCCTCGACAAGCTTCAGTAAGCTTTTCGATTTCTCATACGCAATATTCACATAATGCCTTAGCTCTACTTCATCCTTATAACGATCCTGATCAATAACTTCGAGGAAACCCAATACCGAAGTAAGAGGCGTTCGCAGATCATGCGATACACCTGTAATCAGATCATTTTTAGTTTTCTCCGCATTGCGTTCATCCTCGATGGAACGGCTCAGCTGTGCGGACATCAGATTAATGCTCTTCGCCACCCTGGCCAGCTCACCCGTCCTCACCGGAATCTGGTAATCAAACTGGCCGCCAGCGAGCGCTTCCAGGCCGGAGGTAATCTCTTCAAGAGATTGCTGAAGCTCACTGGAAACGCGGTTAATGCTGCCCGCGATCCGCCCCAGCTCGTCGCCCGAACGGACAGATAGCTTATTGTCCAGCTTTCCTTCGCCCATCTCGTGCAACGTTTCATGAATCTCCTCCATATACCGGATTGTGCTTCCGCTCATCATGAAGAACATTGTGATGAAGCCTGCAATACCGCCCACGACCATTACGGGAGTTGACCCGATCGTGTTGACGATCCAGCTCAGCGGCCGGATAAACGGTGGGTAAGCGATCAGGTAGCGTGCAAGTGTATCGCCTAGATAGAGCGCCAGAGCGGTGGCGGCCGCGCTCGTCATGCCGAAGAAAATAAATTTCCACCGGATTGTATGCAGCCATTTCTGATTCAACATGCCGTCTCCCGTCCGTTACTCATTTTCCATCCTGTACCCGATGCCCCAAACCGTCTTGATATAGCGGGGATTCTGTGAATCCTTCTCGATTTTCTCGCGGAGCTTGCGAATATGAACCATCACCGTGTTCTTGGACACCATGAATGGCTCATTCCATACCTCCTGATAGATCTTATCCATACTGAGAACGATGCCGCGGTTCACGGCAAGCAGCTTCAGAATTCCGAATTCTCTCGGAGTCAGCTTGACTTCCTGACGGTCTACTGTAACCCGGTGGGTGGCGAAGTTAATGACAAGATCATCAATTTCGATCTCATTGTCGGTTCGGGCGCTGCCAAGCCGCTTATGCCGGCGAAGCTGGGATTTGATTCGCGCCATCAGCTCCAACGGATTGAAGGGCTTGGTGACATAATCGTCCGCACCGATGCTGAGGCCGGTAATTTTATCGATATCCTGGCTTTTGGCGGACAACATAATAATGGGAGTATCGTTTTCCTCGCGTATTTTCATGCAAGTCTCAAACCCATCCATGAATGGCATCATGCCATCGAGTATAATCAGGTCCACCTGGTTGGCATTCAGTTGGCTTAACGCTTCAAGACCATTGGAGGCCGTAAGAAGCTGATACCCCTCGTTATTCAAATAAATTTCAATCAGCTTAATAATTTCCGGCTCATCATCGACAAGCAGTATCGTTTCTCTGGGCATTGAAGCCTCCTCCAATCATCCAATCATCCAATTGTTGTCAGAATAACCGCATCAGGGATTATCCAGCATATAATCCGTCTCCCACAGCTCGTACTGGGCTATTAATAATTTGGACACAGCGATTCTTTTCTTCTGCGCCAACGAATAAAACAAAGGCTGCTTATTCTGCTCCATGAGCATGCCGCTAAGCTGTTCCTTCGCATCGTTTAGCATGTACTGGATTTGATATAAAGAAAATTTTTTCGGACGCTCGCCATGGAAAGTGTTGTTCTGGGAGAACACTATTTTCCGGCTGTCCAATGTGAAGTTCACACCAAAATAGCCATCCATTGCCCGCACGGGCATAAAGGTCTGTCCGTCAATGATCACCGCTGTTCCAATCTTTTCCCCGTTCAAATACATCTCCCGTTCGCCCTGTATCCCTTTGCCGATCAGGCTGTCCAGCCTGCCCCCGCTTGCTCCGATCCCGAAGCTGATCAGAACGCCGATCATAATCCCGATGATGACATATACGACTCTCTTCATTTTCCCATCCCTCTTCAAACCATACTTCAACATTAGATTAGACGGGAAAATACAGGAAAAGTTACTCGCCCTATGGTATATTATTCCACGAAAAAAAAACGACCAAGACCGCTTTCCATACAGAAAGCAATCTCAGCCGTTCAACTCCCCATCCTGCCTATTCAGTTGCCGATTCTGAGGAGCCTTTCTTATACTTAAGCGGCATGTCCTTTAACGTTTTTTCGAAGTCCTCTCCCGACAGACGCTCAAGAGTATCTTTTGCTACTCCCTGTATCTCGGCAATAACGTCTTCCTCGAAAAACCCTTCCCCATAGGAATCGATCTCGAAGCCAATTATGAGATCCTTTCCTAGATAGAAGATCATTGCATCCTCATCAGGGATATGTCTCAGGTTGCCTTCCCCATATTTCTTAATGATATCCTTGATCGTGGAGCGGCCGACAACAATCCCATTATCCAGTCGTTGTCCTTCTCCCTCCAGCATAAGCCCTTGAACCTCGTCATTCTGCACGAGAACTTCCACTTCGCCATCTTCAAACGTATACGTTTTCACACCGAAGGGTCCATCGGAATCTTCCATTTCTGAAGCACCAAGCTTCTCCTTCGCTTTATCGAAGCTATCCCCAATCTTAACCCCTTGATAGGCAAAGCTTGTACCGGAATTATTTTGGACAAAATAATAAACGATGGCTGCAATAATGATCACCGCTACTACAGCAACGATAGTCTTGTTCTTGCCTCCTCCACTAATGGGGGCAGGCCCTGGAACAGGGATAGGCGCCGGTGCTGCTTCTAGAGTTGGCGCTGACGTTGGTGCTGGTGGTGACATTGCAGGCGGTGTCCCTTGGATCCCGTCAGTTGCCCGGGCCGGAGCCTGCTTCTCTGGAGCAGAGCCTTGCAGAGAATGACCGCAGCTGCTGCAAAATTTGGACGTTTCCTCATTCTTCGTTCCGCATGCTGTACAATACATGATGATATGCCTCCGCGATTATAATGTTGCGCTTTATGTCGAAGTTTGATTCGTTGTTCACTTATGTTTGTGCTTCTTCTGTGGTTGCTGCTTCTTCTGTGGCCGGAGCTTCTTCTGTAGCTGCCGCTTCTTCTCCAGCCGGCGCTTCCGGAGCAACTACAGCTTCAGCCGGCGGCTTCTCGGCATTCTCCACGATAATGCTCGCCTCATTCTCAAACTGATTGCTGGCAAACCATGATTCATGCAGAGATACGATCCACCACTCATCGCTATTGGGCTGCTTCTGAATGGAGTAGCCATTGTTGCTGACTGCACTCGCTTTGCCCCCGGCATACGTGTATTCCTCAGATCCATCAAACCGAATTTCATCGCCTGATAGAACTATATTCTCAGGATTAACTGCCACTCTTGCCAGATACAGCTTTTCTTCCGATGGCCCTGTTATATTGGCAACAAGCTGCTTATAGGTCCACTCGTCAGGATCGAATCCTGTAATCAAGGAAGCATCCCCCGTATTAGTCGCTTTCGTCCACGACACATTCGCCTTTAGCACTATATCTGCAACAATTTGAGCCACTTCTTTATTAACCACAAGCTTGATCGTATCCGTATCAATGGATGCAGGATCAAGACTTTCCGTCGTCTCGATTGTCTTGCCTAGATAAGATCCGCTAACCTCCAGCTTCATCTCTTTAGGCGCAGGCGAGATATCGATCCACTGCATCGATGAATCCTGATCCTGTCCAAGCTCAACCCCATTCAGCTTGAATGTAATGTCTTTGAACGTAGGAACAGGCACTGAAACATTGCTTTGCACCAAATACTCCAGATTTAGTGTTTCGGCACTGTTATTGATCAGGCTCACTGTGCCTTCCAGCTGCTCTGTGCCGCCATAGGCGTTGGATACCCCAATGCTGTACTTATAAATGGCAGGCCATAGCTCTGAATAGCTTCCTGTATCATTCTTCAACGTGCCCAGGGCGCTCTCAATTTTCCAATTCTCCGGCTTCTCAACCTTAAGCGAGGATACGTTGACCTTGAAGCTCCACTTCGTGCCCCGCCAGCTGCTTTCTTTCACCAGAATGAACGGTCCGTAGAAGCTATTCGGCTCTGCTGCATGGTCATTATCACTGCCAGCATGCCCTGATAGAATAGTTAAATTGGCCGCTTGTTTGAAATAACGTGCATACTCCGCAGCAGTTTCCTCGGTGAAGGCCTGCTTGAACGCCTCCATGGAGGCCGCTTCCTTCAAGCTGTCTTGTGAAGGATCCAGATAGCTTGCCAGTTCATCCACATTGCGTTCCGTAATTGCCTGCTGCACCAATTCATTCAATTTCTCCGGCGTAGCCGGCCCATATGTATAATGGGCAATTCCATATGCGATAGCTGCCAAGCCAACAACACCGATTATGACGCTCGCAAGCACCTTCGCCCTCTTGCTCATCGCAATCTTCGGTACGGTTATCTTTGGCGAGGAGGGCTCTTGAAGCTCTTCTCCGCCCACGGGATTGCCGCAGCCGCCGCAGAAACGAGTTCCTGCGGCGACTTGTGTTCCACATGTTCCACAATACACGCTGTCATCCTCCTAGTCTTTCATTGACAAGCTACATAATAAGAGAAGATAACAGCATAACAACAACCAGATACAGCGCTATGCTCAGACCTACGAATGACAATCGGCGTTCCTTTGACACTTCGAACAAATCAGACGAAGTCATCAGCGCAATAACAAGAGCTGTCAGCAGGTTGATAAACAGCAGCAGAAATCCAAAGCGAAGACTGACTAACGTACACAGGCCTGCCAGAATAAAGCCCGCACCGAACGTGTATTGCAAACCGCCCAAGTAAGTAACAACATCCTTGAACGACAGCGTACGGGCTCCCCGCCAATTGCCGATCAGCCAGATCGTGCCGAATAGCGCTGCCAGCGAGATAAGTCCCAGAAGGAACATTTGCCCGAACATGGAAGACGTCGAAGAGCCTCCGTCAAAGTCGGTGAAATCACTCATCCCGCCGAATCCAAACAGTCCCAGAATGGTATCCTCCAGCTTCTTAGCCATAAGCCAGGCACCGATCATAAATCCGATAAGAGATGCAACAATACCAAGAATACCGTAGATCAAATCCTTGCCCGTATTAAGATTAAGCGCATTCTGCGGATTTTTGAGCAATGCCAGAATGGTATTGCCGTCCACCTGCTTAAGTGTAGATGCAAAATCATTTCCAGCCGATCCTGCAGGGCTTCCTGCTCCCGCCGGGACCGCAGGGCAATGATGTACTTCGCCTTCCGTCATGCGTTGGCCGCATTTTGTGCAAAAAGACATTTTTATTCCTCCTCGATGTTGTTAATCTGTATTCAAGTGCCGTTTCGACATCTTCACCCATCCAAGACACTGATACGTGATGGTAGTTATAAACCGTGGGCACAATTGCTATCATACCAAATTGTCATGTCGAAGTAAGTCGAAATTTGTCATGATAATAAATAAAAAGGGTGAATACTACTATTTTTTAAGGAAATTTTAGAAAGGAAAATAACATTCCACGCCTTTATTATCCTTTATATTCAAACCTTGAGCGCGCATGGAAATACCCTGATACGCGCACACTATTTGCTGGTCTAACTAACTGTCAGTGGAGGTGAATCATTTGGAGAACAATACGCATAGGGGCAATTACAAAGGGAGCACGACGATGAAGGCGGAGAATCAGGATATGGCGTTCGTGAACGATACGATCGAAGACGCAAAGTCCGTCAGCAACTACTCCGAGAAGAAGAAGCGGACAGATAAATAAAGAGCATATTGACGCTATAGTCCATTAGGCTGTCTCGAAGTAGCTAAATTGCGGAGAGACAGCTACTTTGTATTTCTTTATCGCTCAAAACCAAATCAAGCGGTTGACGTGCATCGATGAATATGCCGCCGCTGCGCGGGTTCGGAGGATTCTTCCGACCCTCCGCTGTGTTCACACTTATTCAACCTCTTATTTTGAAACAAGTAACTTTCTCATAATTAATCAAAAATGATATTGATATACTATTTTTGATAGTATAGTATTTATAATTGTTAAATATTTTTTCCATATATATCATTCTAAGGGGCGCAAGGCGATGACAATGAAAAATTTATTCAACAAAAAAGTTTTAACAGTTATTACAGTCGCATCATTATTAACAGCAATCGGAAGCGTTGTTTATGCTGACTCCGCGATCAAGAAAATCAGTGCATTCCAAAACGGCAACATCGCAATCGAAGTAGATGGTCAGAAGATTAATCTCTCTAGCGAGGATGGCATGCTGTACCCAATCGTCTATCAGGGTCGCAGTTATGTACCTGCAAAGTATGTAGCAGAATCGTTAGGCGCCCGTGTAGACTGGGATAACAAAAGACAAGTCATAACAATTGCTAGCGGTACAGGCGACAACAGTGCGGCGCTTCCTCTTAAAGATGGGAATAGCAGCACAACAGGTTCAAATCAACCGAGTTCGAACTCAAATAAAAACGCTAGTTCAAGCTCAACTACTACCTCAAAACCATCAACTTCAACATCTGCAAGTGTGAATGCGAAGAGCTTTTATCCTAAGAATACAACAGCCCAGACCATGTTCAATGATAATAAAGCTGCTGCAAAGGCACTTATCGGCCTATACGCCAAAGCATTGAAGAGCAAGGATTTAACTGAAGTTAATGCTTGGCTTAAAGCCAATATCCAAAAGGATAGATACGATAACGATGCCTATGATCATAGCTCTTCCAGTTTTAAAGATTCTATTGATGATTATAGAAAGTACTATGAGGACGAATATATCTCCTTTGCCGACAATGCTCTTGCAGCTCTCGCAGCCAATAATCTCTCTTCAAAATCCAAAGTAAATATGGATGAAGAACGCACCAAATGGTTTGAATATTATGTAGAAGTTTCAGATAAATATGTAAGCCCTGTTACAATAGGCGTTGATTTTCTCTATAGTATCAATGAGGATACCAATCAATATTATTTTTCCCAAGTCATATTTCACTAAATAAGCAGAAAAAAGATCAGCCAATTCCCGATAAGGAATTCGGCTGATCTTTTTTAAAATCAGTTTCTAAGCGATTCTCCCTGCAGCTCCGCACGAACACTCAGAAAACGGAAGAATGCCGTGGCCGCTTCAGCTCGCGTTACCTCACGATCCGGCACGAAGCTGCCGTTCGTCAGGCTCATAATGCCCAGTCCTACAGCAATCGCAGCCTGGCCCTTCTGCTCCATATTCCCTGCATCCTTGAACGTGATCGCGAACAGCGAGTCATGCTCGGCAAGCGTATTGTAGCCAAGTGCCCGAACAATCAGCTCCGCCATTTCCTCGCGATTCACCTTGCCCTCCGGATTGAACGTTCCGTCGCCGCGGTCAATCAAATTCTGGTCCAGCGCATTTTGAATGTATGGATAGTAATTGGAGCCCGTCCCCACATCATCAAAGGCTGCACTCTCTTTCGTCTGAGCGCTATACATAATCGGCTGTCGGCCGCTGTTCATGGCAAGCACCAGCATCTTGATCAGCTCGCCCCGCGTAACAACCTGATTCGGCCGCACCTTGCCATCCACAATATCGAGCGCCTTGTACGCTGCCATCAGCTCCAGCTCCCGCTGCGCCCAGTGCCCCTCTATGTCTGCCGCCTTCGGTTTCTCCAGTTGGGTCTTGTCTCCGGTTTCACTGTTCCGCCATTCTCCTGTCCCGGCGTCCAGATACACCGATTCATCCAACAATCGCGGCACAAGGCGATAGACCAGCTTGGTCGTCATCTCTTGCTTGCTCTCGCCGGGTTGGATCTCCCCGGCTGCCATCATAACATTATATTTCTCAACAGGAATTGGTGCCCCATTATAGATGTAGGAGGCCTCCACAATATAAGTAAGCTCCATTTTGTAGACCTTCATCCACGCAGCCGCCGCTTCATCACGCGAGATAATCGGAGGTGTTTTCTCCGGGTATTCAAAGGATGACAACTCGCTGTTGTAATTACGTATTTCACCCGTAACCGCATCAATGGCTATATGCACCTGTGTATTCTCCACACGGGCCCCGTCCACTTTGCGCTGGAACGAGAAATTATACTGCCCGCGTTCCGCTTCCTTGCTGATTTGTTCGATTTCCGTGGCACCAGGCTGAACAATATAAAGCTGATGGGTCAGCCAAGGCAGCTGCTGCTCCACGAACTTGACCGCTTTGCTCTTGATCTCCTCATAGGGCAGCTGCTTCGCTGTCGCAGCATCTCTATTTTGCATATCCGTATACGAATAATAGCTGCGAATCTCGCCTGTGCTGCTGTCCACATAAGCGCTGATTGCGCCTTCCTCTCTTCCATTCTTCGTGGACCGCCAGTTCAGCATCCATGCTGCCCTGGTCTCACCTGTAAATTCATCCACATACTCCTGATAATTCGCTTCTTCCTGAATCGCATCCGCTGGAATGGTGAAGGCATCCTTCACAACCTGCACCGCTTGTTCACGACTTAAGCTTTTGCCGCCCTTCGACCTGCTTCCGAGCGGCTTCTCCGTTAACGGTGTCGCTGACGGCATACGTGAATCTCTATAAGAATCCCTCACAACCTCGCCTGTTATCGCATCAATCGCGATCGGACTCATCATATAGACAAGGAGGGGGTCCTTAGCATTCCTCGCCCCATAGGGGGTGTAATAAACCAGCTCAGGATTGGATGCCTCAAGCAGCTTCGCCTCGGCTCCCTCTGTGCTTAACGCCGGCTTCAACCCTTTAAAGTTAACACCCTCCGCCCAGCTCACATCATAAAAGAGAATGATCCCTTCGCTATCCACCTCTACGTCGATATAGTTGTCCATGAACGGAATATCGCCAACGAGCCGATTGAATCGCAGCGTATGCCGGACCTGACCGTTCAGCGGCGGCTTCAATTCTGCGCCGTAATCGGCGTTGAACTGAAGCTGATCCTTATAGGCAGACGCCATAGAGGAGACAAAGGTGAGCGCGATTTCGCGCGCCTTGTCACGATTCACCTTCAATGGATAAGCAGGCTTCGCGTTAGGATTGTCTATATAGGATTTGTATCCTAGCAATACCCCGCTGTCCGCGTCAATCGATGCCTCAATACTCCCCCTTTGCTTTCCGTTGAGCTTGTATATGAACGATAAATTCCACATATTGCGCTGCTGATTCCAGTCCGAACGTGTATACAAATTCACACTTTGCAGCTTATATTCATCGGGTATCTTCACATAGCCGCGAACGAGCGCCTCCGCCTTCTCCTTCGTTATCGTCGTTTTCACCGCCGCTCCCTCCGTCTTGCCGACATTCGAACCGCTATCTATCACTGCACGGCCGGAATTGGCCTTATCTGCTTGAACAACGCTCGGCACCGCAGCTGTCAAAGCTACAGCGGCTGACAATGCCAGCAGCCAATGCTTCTTTCTTTTGTTCCGTTTGCTCATCATTATTATTACCCTCCCAAGGTGCTCTCTAACATTCAATTTCCTATCTATGCCATACCAATTAATAAAACGCTTACATGTATGTAAAAGTTGCACCTTCCCCTGAAAAAATAGAATAGTAGTTGAACCTGCTCAAGAACCGCTTTTCCGCTTACAGCCACCGATCCATGATCACGCCCATGTAGTGCAGCGGGTCCCACTTTCTTATATATAGAAAAAAGACAGCGAGATCCGCTGCCTTCATCTTCTTTCTTAATAAGCCCCGATAGCTCGATCTTACAGTTGACCGGAGATTTTCGTTTTGAGAGCGTCCTTGGATTGCAGACCCACCATTTTATCGACAGGCTGACCATCTTTGAACAGAATCAGTGTTGGAATGCTCATAACGCCGAATTGGGATGCCAGCTCAGGCTCCTCGTCAACGTTGATTTTTCCAATTACCGCTTGGCCTTGAAGTTCTGTTGAAAGCTCCTCTACGATTGGAAGCTGCATTTTGCAAGGTCCGCACCATGGCGCCCAGAAGTCTACCAATGAAACGCCGCTCTCGATGCTTTTGTTGAAATTGTCTTTCGTCAATGCTACTGCCATATGAAATCATCCTCTCAATATTATTACTGACTCCTTGTATGATAAGGGAGTTCCCGTCACACCTTGCTAATCGAAACGCATTTCTATGCCGATTCACGTGCTGCATTACGTAATTGGTTCACGCAGTTGTTTCACGTAATGATTACGTACTGCTTTCTGCTTGCTGTACTTAGCTTC
This sequence comes from Paenibacillus plantiphilus, assembly GCF_927798095.1. Taxonomy (GTDB): domain Bacteria; phylum Bacillota; class Bacilli; order Paenibacillales; family Paenibacillaceae; genus Paenibacillus_Z; species Paenibacillus_Z plantiphilus. The sequence continues at coordinate 207,624 of NZ_CAKMMF010000002.1, forward strand.
TGCTGTACTTGTTTCTGCTTGCACGGCATCAGCAATCTTTGCATTCATGAATCTGAACCAGCACATCTGAGATGGTTATTCCGTCAAAATAGATTTCCATCTGCTTCTCGGCCTTGCAGAATATGCTGTCCATCACTTCGTGCATGTTGGAGCCTACGACGCAATCCATATCGGGATCGCCGGAGCACCAGCTTGGAATGACTGAGCCCTGCGCCATCAAGCGGTAAACATCGGCCAAAGTAACCACCGCTGGGTCCAGTGTCAGCCGATACCCGCCACCGGCACCTTCCCGCGTGTCAACATATCCTCCACGCCGCAGACAGCTCATCACCTTGCGTATTCTAGCCGGATTCGTGGACACATTGTCCGCAATCGATTCGCTCGAAGCCATCCGATCACTCTTGTGAGCCAGGAAGACCAGACTGTGTACGGCAATCGTAAATTCGCTGTTCATGCTTTACGGCACCCCGCTTTGTACTGTAATCATATCAGTTACAGTTGGTATTGTCAACGGACGGGAGGCAGTCCTGCTATTATGTGATTGACACGTCAGTTCTATACGATTACAAAGTCGGAGCCGGAGTCTCTGTATTGATATCTGTATCGTATCTGTATTGATATCTGTATCGTATCTGTATTGATATCTGTATCGATCAATGATGAAGAAACACGATGCCTCCGCCGACTAACGGGGACATCTATACATTACCACTTCACCATTATTTGAACCTTGGCCTCGTGCTGTCTCCACCCGCTCCTGTAATGTCAGGCATAACAACTTCAACTGAACAAATCCAATTGTTCCACCTGCTCGCCCTCGGCTTTTGACACAAATGAGCCGCGCGGAGGCAGTTGGCCCAGCATCTCCATCAGCTGCAGCGCATTATCTGCCGCATCGCCTCCGGAATTGTTGTTGAACAGCACACATACCGTTGCAGAGAGAGATTCCAGCCGCTTCAGACGTTCGGCCCACTCCTCCAGCTCCTGCTGGCTATAACGGTATAAATAGCGGACATCCCGCCAATTGGGCTGACCGGCGGCGGATACCCAGCCTTCCTTGTTCCGCCCATGCAGCCGGACGATTGTAAGTGCTTCATCGGATGCGGCTTCAACGATCGGAACCGACCCTTCTCCTGCCTGCGGCTCATCGCAGACCACATGCAGCCAGCCCTCTCGTCTTGCAAAATCAAGCGTCTTATCCCGCATATCATCCCTATACCAGCTCTGATGTCGAAACTCCAATGCGCAGGGCACATCGCCCATTCGCGCCTTCGCCACCCGCAGTGTTTCAACATTGGGCCGGGTACAATCGAACCAAGGCGGGTACTGGAACAGAACGGCCAGCAGCTTGCCCGTCTCCCTAAGCGGCGCGATGGAAGTCAGGAACGCGTTATACATGACTTCCTCATTATCAAAAGATCCGTACGGGCTGCCACGGGAATGTCCAGTCATCCCTTGGTACGCCTTAACGACAAAACGGAAGTCCGCAGGCGTCGCCTCGCCCCATCTTTGCATAAGCGCAGGAGCTTGTACCGCATAGAAAGAGCTGTCGACCTCCACGGTCGACAGCCACTGGGCATAGGCTGGCAGTTTATTGCGGGCCGCCGCTCGAACATCCTTGTACAAGCGGTCATGGTCTCCCCATCCGCACAATCCGATACGGATCATCTACTCAGCAGCCCCTTTCATCGGGTTCTCATCATTATCCTATCAATCCAGCCTGACTTGGTCACCAGCCCCTTAATCCACCAGGCTTCCTCACTGGATCATCCATACACCCAGGCTTGGTCACTCGCCGTCAATCCACGAGCCCTCATCACTAACCCTCATCACTAGCCCGTCGATCATTCAGGCTTCCTCGCTCTTACTCCTCATGGCGGTCCAGCCACTGGCGGATCATCGACAGCAGCTGCGCGCTGTTGACCGGCTTCGTGATGTAATCGGAAGCTCCTGCTTCCAGGCACAGCTCGCGGTCCCCCTTCATTGCCTTTGCCGTTAGCGCAATGATGGGCAAATCCTTGAATCTTTCCTTCTCGCGAATTGCGCGAGTCGTCTCGTAGCCGTCCATTACAGGCATCATAATATCCATCAGCACAATATCGATATCAGACGTATTCTCCAGTATGGAGATAGCATCATGCCCATTCTCTGCTGGAATTACTTTCATATTATGCCGTTCCAATATTGTCGTCAACGCAAAAATATTCCGAATATCATCATCAACGACAAGCACCTTCTTATATTCGATCATCTCATCCGATTGATGCTTCAGCAGCTTCTCCCGCGCCCCTTCCGGCAGATTCTCCGCCAGTCGATGCAGGAACAATGTCGTCTCATCCATCATTTGCACCTGTGATCGCACTTCCTTCACCACAGCCGACTTCAACAGCTCCTCCAATTCGCGCTCTTCTTCACCGGTGAGCTTCCTGCTTGGATAGAACACAACAGGGATATGCTTATTCTTCCCATTGAGCCCCATCTCTCGCACGAACTTCGGAAAGTTCATATCCGGCAGATCATTATCGGCCAGCACGCATTCGAACTCCTTGGACTTCAATTGATTCAACGCTTTTCTGGCCGTATCAACAGCGACAATTTTCAGATCCGAATTATTGATCAGCTCCACATAATGCTTGCGGCGCTGCGCATCATTGGCAACGACAAGCAACTGATGCACCCGCTTGTCCGCGAAGCTGTTCAGCTTGTCCAGCGCATTATCCAGCTCCTCATTATTGACCGGCTTGCAAATATAATCTTTGACCCCCTTGCACATCAGGTCGATTTCATCCTCTTCAACCGATATGACAAGAACCGGAATATGCCGAACCTTCAAATCATTCTTCAAATGCTCGATCACCAGCCAGCCGTCGGTATCCTTTAATCGCAAATCCAACGTAATCGCAACAGGCATATATTTGTGCGCCAGCTCCAGCGCATTGGAGCCCTTGTTCGTGATCACAACCTTGATTCCCTTCTTGCGCAGCATGTCCAATAAAATCTCATTGAATTTCAGATCGTCTTCAATGACCAGGAAGACCCGATCCCCCTCCCGGATATGCTCCCTGTCATCCTCAATCTCCACATCCGGCAGCAAGCTGAAGCTCCGTCCCTGCTTAGGCGGCGTCACATCAATCACTTCGGGCACATATCTGGGCTTGGGATCTGCTTCGATAATTTCTGTGTCCAGCGGCAAATACAGGTTGAACGTGCTTCCCACATTCTCCGCGCTGTGCAGCGTAAGCTCTCCCCCCAGCATGGCGGCAATCTCACGCGAGATTGCAAGCCCCAGTCCTGTGCCTCCATACTCGCGATTGGTGCTTCCGTCCGCCTGCTGGAAAGCTTCGAAAATAATTCCCTGCTTCTCTTCCGGAATGCCGATGCCGGTATCGCTTACGGAGAAGCATAGAACCATTTTCGCCCGGTTCAATAGCTCATTATCGGGACTCCACCCATTCATAGCTCTGCGAATATAGAGCATGATCTGCCCTTTCTGCGTGAATTTGAACGCGTTGGACAGCAGGTTCTTCAGAATCTGCTGAAGCCGCTTCGTATCCGTTACGATAACGCCAGGAACATCAGTGTCTATCTTGATCCGGTAATCCAGCTCCTTATGCTCGACAAGATGGCGGAACGTCCGGTCCAGACCGTCTGTCAGAACGGCTATCGACAATTCATTGTAATCCGGTGATACAGTACCCGACTCAATCTTGGACAGATCAAGGATATCATTGATGAGATTGAGCAGGTCAAGCCCGGAGTCCTGGATCGTCTTGGCGAATTTCACCTGATAGTCGGACAGGTTGGCATCCGGATTCTCAGCCAGTTGCTCGGCCAACAGCAGCAAGGAATTAAGCGGTGTCCGAAGCTCATGCGACATGTTCGCCAAAAACTCGGATTTATATCTGGAGGTCAGCGCCAACTGCTCGGCTTTTTCTTCCAAGAAACGCTTGGCAAGCTCTACCTCGTTATTCTTGCTCTCGACCTCTGCCTTCTGGATGACCAGCAGCTTCGCCTTGTCTTCCAGCTCCTCATTCGTGTTCTGCAGCTCCATCTGCTGCTTCTGCAGCTCCTCCGTAAGCGATTGGGACTGCATGAGCAGTTCCTCCGTCCGCTGGTTCGCCTGCATCGTATTGATCACAATACCGATCGACTCTGTCAGCTGATCCAGGAATGCGATATCGATCGCGCTGAAGGGACGGAAAGAGGCAAGCTCCAGCACAGCCAGCACCTGATCTTCGAAAATAATCGGGAGCAGCACAATATTAAGCGGCGGCGATTCACCAAGACCCGACGAAATAACGACATAATCGCTTGGCACGTTCGTCAGTAGAATACGCTGCTTCTCAATCAGGCATTGCCCCACCAAGCCTTCTCCGGCCCGGAACTGGCTGGAGAGATGCTTGCGCTGCTGATAGGCATAGCTCGCGAACAATGCGAGCGATTGCTCGCCTTTCATTGGCTCGTTGATATAGAATACGCCATGCTGCATCGACACAAGCGGAGCCAGCTCCGACAAAATCATGCGGCATACCGCATTGAGATCCCGTTGTCCCTGGAGCAGCCTGGAGAACTTCGCCAGATTCGTCTTAAGCCAATCCTGCTCCATATTAATCCGCGTCGTTTCCTTCAGATTCCGGATCATCTCATTAATATTGTCCTTGAGCGTAGCGACTTCGCCTGCTGTCGCAACGTCAATCGTGCGCGACAGGTCTCCCTTCGTCACTGCAGTCGCCACATTCGTAATTGCGCGCACCTGAGTCGTCAGCGTGCTCGCCATATAGTTAACATTATCGGTCAGATCACGCCATGTGCCCGCTGCTCCCGGAACATTCGCCTGCCCGCCCAGCTTTCCTTCGGCGCCTACCTCACGGGCTACCGTTGTAACCTGATCCGCGAAGGTTGCCAGCGTGTCGATCATATTATTGATCGTATCCGTCAGCTCCGCGATCTCGCCCTTCGCATCGACCGTCAGCTTCTGCTTCATATTCCCGTTCGCAACAGCAGTAACGACCTTGGCGATGCCTCGCACCTGATCGGTCAGGTTGGTCGCCATAATATTAACGTTGTCGGTCAGATCCTTCCAGATACCCCCGACACCGCGAACCTGAGCCTGACCGCCCAGCTTGCCGTCCGTTCCTACCTCACGCGCCACACGCGTAACCTCAGAGGCGAAGGAATTGAGCTGATCCACCATCGTATTGATCGTATTCTTCAGCTCGAACAGCTCGCCCTTCACATCGACCGTAATTTTCTTGGACAGGTCGCCATTGGCAACAGCGGTCGTTACGCCTGCAATATTGCGCATCTGGATCGTCAGATTGCTCGCCATGTAGTTGACCGTATCCGTCAAGTCCTTCCATGTGCCGGATACGTCCTTCACCTCGGCTTGCGCGCCCAGCTTGCCCTCTGTTCCTACTTCACGGGCCACGCGCGTAACCTCTGCAGCGAAGTTGCTGAGCTGGTCCACCATCGTGTTCATCGTATTCTTGAGCTCCAGAATTTCGCCCTTCACATCAACCGTAATCTTCTTGGACAGATCGCCCTTAGCGACAGCCGTCGTCACCTCGGCGATATTGCGTACCTGGTCCGTCAGATTGCGCGCCATATTATTAACGCCCTCGGTCAAGTCCTTCCATGTGCCGCCGACACCCTTAACCTGCGCTTGTCCGCCCAGCTTGCCGTCGGTTCCTACCTCTCGCGCCACACGCGTAACCTCGGAGGCGAAGGTTGACAGCTGATCCACCATCGTATTGATCGTGTTTTTCAGCTCCAGAATTTCTCCCTGAACGTCCGCAGTAATTTTTTTGCTCAGATCCCCGTTGGCGACCGCTGTTGTGACGACCGCGATATTGCGCACCTGATTCGTCAGATTGGAGGCCATATAATTCACGCTTTCGGTCAAATCGTACCAGGTTCCCGCCACGCCTCGCACCTGTGCCTGTCCGCCGAGAATACCGAGCGTACCTACCTCCCGCGCCACGCGCGTAACCTCGGAGGAGAAGGTCGAGAGCTGGTCCACCATCGTATTGATCGTGTTCTTCAGCTCCATAATCTCGCCCTTGGCATTGACCGTAATCTGCTTGGACAGATCGCCCTTGGCGACCGCTGTCGTCACCTCTGCGATGTTCCGCACCTGATCGGTCAGCGTGCTTGCCATGAAGTTAACGCTGTCGGTCAAATCCTTCCACGTTCCCGATACATCCTTAACATCCGCCTGTCCGCCCAATATCCCCTCATTGGACACTTCCCGCGCCACGCGGGTAACCTCGGAGGCGAAATTGCTAAGCTGGTCCACCATCGTATTGATCGTGCTCTTCAGCTCCAGAATCTCACCCTTGGCATCGACGGTTATCGTCTTCGACAGATCTCCCTTGGCGACCGCTGTCGTTACCTCGGCAATATTGCGCACTTGATTCGTCAGATTGCTCGCCATATAGTTAACGCTCTCCGTCAAATCCCGCCATGTCCCCGCAACGCCGCTAACCTCGGCTTGTCCGCCGAGCCTGCCCTCCGTGCCGACCTCGCGCGCCATACGGGTGACCTCAGAAGCGAAGGTCGAGAGCTGGTCTACCATCGTATTGATCGTATTTTTCAGCTCCAGAATTTCACCTTGAACATCAGCCGTAATTTTTTTGCTCAAATCCCCATTGGCGACCGCCGTTGTAACGACCGCGATATTGCGAACCTGATTCGTCAGGTTGCTCGCCATATAGTTAACGCTCTCGGTCAAATCCCGCCATGTTCCCGAGACGCCCTTAACATCCGCCTGTCCGCCCAGCTTGCCCTCCGTGCCGACCTCGCGCGCCACCCGGGTTACCTCAGAGGAGAACATCGAGAGCTGATCCACCATCGTATTGATCGTATTCTTCAGCTCCATAATCTCACCCTTGGCATTAACCGTAATCTGCTTCGAAAGGTCGCCGTTAGCTACCGCAGTCGTTACCGCCGCGATATTGCGAACCTGATCCGTCAGATTGCTCGCCATATTATTCACACTATCCGTCAGATCCTTCCAAGTGCCGGAGACGCCCTTGACGTCCGCTTGTCCGCCCAGCTTGCCATCGGTTCCGACCTCTCGCGCAACGCGCGTCACCTCGGAGGCAAAGGTGCTGAGCTGGTTCACCATCCTGTTGATATTGTTAGCGGTCCGCAGAAACTCCCCTGTCAGCGCCCGGCCTTCGAACTCCAGCTCCACCTTCTGCGATAGATCCCCTTGAGCTACCGCATTAATAACACGAACCATCTCGCTGGTCGGCTGGATCAGATCGATTACGAGGCCATTGAGCGATCCAACCGCCGTTTCCCACGAGCCTCCCGTATTCTTATGTACGAACCTGCGTGTGAGCTTGCCCTCCTTGCCCACAACTCTGGCGACCGTCTGCACCTCAGACACCATGCTTTCCTGCATCTCCATAATTTCATTGAAGGTGTCCGCCACCTTGCCAGCGATTCCTGTATGATCATAGGGCATGCGATGGGTGAAATCACCCTTCTTGAACGCCATCAACGCATTCAATAACAATCCGGTATCTAATTGTCCATTGCTTGATTCTGATTTCAGGTGCTGATCCGCCATTTTATCCACTCCATATACCGGTTTAGTATATTCTCATATTTCGATGAACGTATAATGCCGCGTCGGGCGGGCTCCTCAGAGATAATGTGCCGCCGCCTGATCAGCATCCGGGTTCCGCTTCGTCTTAATTGTGAACACAATCGTCGCGCCGGCTTCCTTCTCAGGCGCATTTACCCGGATCGCACCACCCATTAGCTCCACTAATGTTTTGCATATGGAGAGCCCCAGTCCCGTTCCGCCGAATTTGCGTCCCGTCGAGGCATCCAATTGGGAGAATGGCTGGAATAGCTGATTCACCTTATCCTCAGGTATGCCAATGCCCGTATCCTTGATAATAAATTCAATCTCAAGCAAATCCTCGGACTCCTCCAGCTTATTGACAATGATGTACACACCGCCTTCATGCGTAAACTTCACTGCATTGCCGACCAGATTGACGAGCACCTGACGAAGGCGGGTCATGTCCCCATAGATAATGACAGGGAGAGACGGGTCCATCGCTACGACCATCTCAAGCTTGCGCTCCCGGGATTCCGCCGTGAACAGATCAACGGTTTCCTCCACGCAATGCTTAAGAACAAATGGCTGCTCCTCCAGCTCCATCTTGCCTGACTCCATCTTGGAGAAGTCCAATATATGATTAATGACCGACAGCAGCGCATTGCTGCTCTTATGAATGATTTCCACCATCTCGGCGTGCTCATCGGCCAGCTTCAACGTCATCAACAGGTCCGACATTCCAATAATCCCGTTCAAAGGCGTGCGGATCTCATGGCTCATCATCGCCAGAAACTCCGATTTCACCCGAGAGGCTACCTCTGCCGCTTCCTTGGCCTGAATCAGCTCATGGTTCGTCTTCTCCAGCTCCTTAGTCTGCTTCTGGAGCAGCTCGCTCTGCCGCTGGAGCGCCTTATTGGTTTCATAGATGCTGACATAGCCCTCAATCTTGGATTTTAAAATTTGTGGAATGAACGGTTTCTTTATATAATCAACTGCGCCAATCGAATAGCCTCTGAAGTCTTGCTCAGCATGATTGGTCGCCGATAAGAAAATAATGGGCACATGCTTCAATTTATCTCTTGTTTTAATAATTCGCGCTGTCTCAAACCCGTCCATATCCGGCATTTGCACGTCCATAACAATAACGGCAAACTCGTCCTCCAGCAGGAAGCGAAGCGCCTCCAATCCAGAATAGGCCCGGAATATCCGGTAAGGCTCGCCAACAAGCACTGCCTCAACGGCAACCAGATTCTCCGGATGGTCGTCCACGAGCAGAATATTGACAGGGTAATCCACATCATCCCTCCTTGCCGCTCACAATTGACACGCTTAATAGTGGACCTTGGATGCGTATACATTCGAACAGCGATAGTCTGCGAGCTTTCGGTCCTCAGGACAAATACGGTATAATGATCGCATTGCGCTCAGGCAGTGCTCTCACGACCACATGCCTGCATACAGAAGTAGCGAAGCCCCTCGGAGTCAAGTGCTTCTCCGCAAGCTTCGTTCTGTAATAGAGTCCTATTATTTGTAACCTGTTGTGGACATATTGAAACAAACAAGCAAAACTTTGCAAACAAATGATGAATGAAGCGAGGCGTTTACTTATGCATATTGATCTCTATTCCGATATGGTTTGCCCTTGGTGCAGAATCGGCAAACAAAATCTGCGTCGTGCTCTGGAATTATGGGAGGAGGCGGGCGGTGAGCCGGTAACCGTGCGCTATCACGCTTATCAGTTGGACCCAAGCTTGCCAGAGGAAGGCAAGCCGTTCGCGGAGGCGATGCGGCGTAAAGTGGGGGACCCTGCCCAACTGCAAGGCATGCTGGAGCAGGTAACAAAGGCAGGAGCCGCGGCAGGCGTCAACTTCCGCTTCGAGCTGGTGACGCGAATGCCCCATACTCGTCTGGCCCATCGCATGGTTGCGCTGCTGCCCCAAGAGAAGCAGGGAGCTGCCATTGACGCTTTATTCCGCGCCTATTTCGAAGAGGGCCGCGATATTGCGAAGTGGAACGAGCTAAGTGTTATTGCATCCGAGCTCGGCGAAGACGCCAGCTCCTTGTCCGCACAGCTTCAAGCGGGCGAAGGCAATGAACCCGTCGATGCAGATTTGGAAGCGGCTGCCGGGATCGGCATCACAGGCGTGCCCTTCTTCGTCTTTAATGATCGTTATGCACTATCCGGCGCTTACCCTGCGGAGAAGCTGGTAGAGCTGCTGGAACGTGTAGCCAAGGACGAGCAGCCCTAGCCCTGCGCGCGGCTCGTCCTGCACGCAAACTGCTGCACTCGGCGGTTCGCCCTGCACGCACTACACATACTGCACCTGCACCAGACTCGCCATGCTCGACGGATCGTCCTGCGCGTACCGCACGCACGGCTTCCCGCGCGGACAAACTGTCTCTGCATACGACGCTATCCACGATGGAGCAGGGACAGCCTGTCCGCCTTTGTCGGGCGGAGCAGCATTATGAATGGGCGGATCGGAAGAAGCGATAGCCCTTGCGCACGCTATTCATCACCCAGTCCGGCATAGGCACAGGAGCTTTGGACAAGAACGGCACATAGAAGCGGTTGTATGCCTTCTTCAGATCATCCCACATGTGGCAGGGCTCCTTCTTCAGAAAGTCCGATATGTCAACGACGATGCCTTTGCCATCCGCCATCATTACATTTTTGCCGTGAACATCATGCGGATGCAGCCCTCTCTCTCTTGCGTAATCGAGCGCTGCATCAATATCATCAATGACTTCTTGGGGAATTCGGATGCCCTTCTTTATACATTCATATAATGTAGTTCCTTGCAGCCGTTTCATAATCAAATATTTGCGGCCTTCCCATTCGCCTGCATGATAGCACTTCGAGTAAGCAGGATGCTCGCCAAGGCGGCGGTATACCTCTACCTCCTCCTCCCAGCCTTCGCGGCCCGGAGCATAGACCTTAATAACAACCCCCTCTGCATCTGGATGAGCGAAGACAGCGGCATAATTGCCAGCCCCTAGCTTCTCCCAGCCCTGAGGCTGATTCCGCACGACAATTGGCTCGCCATCATGCACGCTTTCGATCACAAGCGCAGGGAGAAGCGTCTCCTCCATCCATACTGCCAAAGATTCTATATTGCGTTCCGTTGTCACGATTATTCGTTCCCTCTTCCATGGAGATGTCGTCTATAATTTACATTTTAATGCGATCCTCCATAAAAAGAAAGACCGTCAAAGGTCCAGGCTCTCATGCCCTTATCCGACGATCTTCAGCCCCGCCACACCCGTTATGATCATCGCTATAAACAGCAGCTTCCTGCGATCACGCGATTCCCCGAAAGCAATCATCCCCAGCAGCACGCTGCCGGCCGCTCCGATCCCTGTCCAAACTCCATACGCCGTACTGATCGGAATAGATTGCAGCGCTTTGGATAAGAAATAGAAGCTGAATCCGCCGAGCAGCACCGTACCAACCGTCGCCTTCCATTTCTTGAACCCGTCCGACAATTTCATAAACGTTACGAAGCCAATCTCACCCAGCCCCGACAACAGCAGGAACACCCATGCCATCATTCTCTCCCCCTTGTAAGCTCACGTTGTCTTTCTCGTTGTCTTTCTCGTTGTCTGTTCCGCTGATTCTTTCTCTATGATTCTTTCTCTATGATCCTTTCTCGATCCTTTCACTATTCCGCTGTTGCTTCCTCCTCTTTATTCGGGTCCGCAGAGATCATCTTAAGACCGACAATACCGCCGATCAGCAGAGCGACGAACAGCAGCTTAAGCAGTTCAGCCGGCTCGTCAAGCACCAGCATGCCCACGATGACCGTTCCTGCGGTGCCGATTCCAGTAAATACGGCATAAGCGGTGCCGATCTCAATGCTCTTCATCGATTTGGCGAAGCATATGAAGCTGGCGATCATTGCCAGCACGGTAAGCACACTTGGCAGCAGCAATGTAAAGCCTTGCGATTCCTTTAACCCGAATGCCCATCCAATCTCCAATAATCCGCCTATAATTAAGTACAGCCACGCCATGATGTGTCATCCCCTCGTTTTCCCAGATTGCACAGCTTCCCGAATCCAATCCCATATGATCGACTGGCGCTCCCGATAAATATCCGGTTCATAGAACTTATGCTCCACCAGCAAGCCATCAATCAAGGCATAGAATAAAGCAAGGAACCGATTGCCGACCGACTCGCTGTAGTTGCCTTCCGCCAGACATTGCTGAAACAGCTTTAGAAAATACGGGCTGTAAGCCCCCTCATAATCCATAAATCGCGCACGAAGCTGCTCCTGCAGATGCTTGGGCGGTACAATCAGCGTCCGCTTCATAAATGCCTGACCGTTGGTCAAATGATCCAGGTCCGTGAAAAATTTAAATGCCGCATATAATTGCTCCAACGGCTCCAAGGCCGCAGCTTCCTTCATTAGCGCAGTGAATCGATCATGCTCTGCTTCCATCTCGTCTGCCATAATAGACAGAAACAGCTGCTCCTTCGACTCAAAATGCGCATAGATGGACGGTGTCTTAATACCGACCTCTCTGGCAATCTCTGATAAAGAGACACCATCATAACCAGAGGCAGAAAATAATGCCATTGCGGCCTGCTTCAAACGATTCGCAGTCATTGCTGTTCCCTCCACCTTTATCATGTTCCCATCACCTAACGAACGTTAGTTTCCTATGAGACTATCCCTTTCGACCATCCATGTCAAGGATTCTATTAGGAGAAATCAGGGCTGTCATGTATAATTACCACATCCTACATTTGTCACGTTTATTTGTTTAATTTTATAGGTCTTTTGAATCATAATTAATTATTATGAAATTGTTAATTTACAGTCTATTACATACAGTATTTCCCTTGGTTTCTCTAACCTTTCACTACCTAAACAGAGCCTTCCATGCTATAATTGGCGTACACAATTTAAAGGCCCTGCTACCTACAAGGTACAACCTCGTCAGCTTGATAACGAGGTTGTACTTTTTTTTGTATGGACCTATTTTACTAAACGGGAGTGACCAGAAAATGCTGCTCGAAGCTATCTATCATCGTCCGAAGCACAATTGGGCTTACGCCTATGACCGAGAGACGCTGCATTTACGGATACGCACAAAAAAAGGTGATATCGACGCGGTTAAGGCTGTTGTCGGTGACAAATACGCTTGGGAGGGCACGGTGAATAAGCTGCCGATGCGCCTCTTTATCTCAGATACGCTATTCGACTATTGGGAAGTAGCTGTGAAGCCCCCTTACCGGAGACTTCGCTATTCCTTCCAGCTGGAGAAAGGCCGCAAGAAGCTGTGGATGACGGAGAAAGGCTTCGTTCCCAAGCTGCCAGGGAATGCCGACACCTTCTTCGACTTCCCCTTCATTAATCCAATCGATGTGTTCGAACCGCCTGCATGGGTGAAGGAAGCTGTCTTCTATCAGATCTTCCCTGAGCGATTCGCCAACGGCGATCCATCCATCAGCCCGGCAAACATTGAGCCATGGGGAGCTACGCCTACGCCCGATAATTTCTTCGGCGGCGATCTTCAGGGCGTGATAGATCATCTCGACCATTTGACCGATCTCGGCGTCAATGCAATCTACTTCACACCATTATTCGAGGCCGTGACCAATCACAAATATGACACGCAGGATTACTTGAAGGTAGACCCGCATTTCGGAACTAACGAGAAGCTCAAGGAGCTTGTAGACGAATGCCACAAGCGCGGTATCCGCGTTCTGCTGGATGCTGTATTCAATCACGCTGGCAAGACCTTCCCGCCTTTCATCGACGCGCTGGAGAAGGGCTCTGCCTCCAAGTATGCCGACTGGTTCCATGTGCGGGAGTGGCCGCTCCGAGTAGAGAATGGCTTCCCAACCTACGATGCCTTCTCATTCGAGCCAACGATGCCCAAGCTGAATACCGAGAACGCCGATGTAAAGGAATACCTGCTTAAGGTAGCCAAATATTGGATCGAAGAAATCGGAATCGACGGCTGGCGGCTGGATGTAGCCAATGAGGTAGATCATCACTTTTGGCGCTTGTTCAGGCAAACAGTGAAGGGTGTTAATCCAGAGGCATATATCCTTGGCGAAATCTGGCATGATTCGTTGATGTGGCTGGACGGCGACCAGTTCGACGCCGTCATGAACTACCCGTTCACGAATGCGGTGCTGGATTATACAGCAAACGGTACGCTCGACGGCTTGCAGTTCACCCAAGCAATCGGGGCACAGCTCGCCGCTTATTCCCAGCAGGTTACCGAGACTGCGTTCAACCTGCTCGACAGCCATGATACCGCAAGACTCTTGACCCTTTGCGGCGGAGATGAGCGCCGGATGAAGCTGGCTTCGCTGTTCCAGCTCACCTTCCCGGGCACGCCATGTATTTATTATGGCGATGAGGTTGGCATGTCCGGCGGCGGCGATCCTGAATGCCGTCAATGCATGGTATGGGACGAGAGCGCCCAGAACAGCGAGCTGTTCCACTTTTACAGCACGCTGATCGCGCTTCGTAAGGAGAATCCTGCGCTGAGGTCTATCGACATTCGCTTCTTACACGCAGCTGCCAAGGATGCTGCTATCGTCTATGAGCGCAGAAGCGCCGACAGCAACCGCTTTATTATTGCCATCAATGCAGGAGAACGCTCCCGGAAGCTCGTTGTTCCCGTAGTCAATGGCAGCTGGAGCAATGTCTTCACCAATGAAGCGGTGAAGGTCAAGGACAAGACAATAACGCTCAATCTGCCGCCCTACAGCTTTATTATGCTGGAACAAGCGGTGAATAAACCACGGATCAAGCAATAATACACCCGTGAACCACACGCAGCTTCTGGCACGCGCGTGGCAATGCATAACGCAATCTACCACAACTAAGGCTGTCTGCAATCATCCCGCTGATGATTGCAGACAGCCTTTCCCCTTTTTTTACGGATTCGGATGATTATGACATCGCTTTCATTTTCGTTTCCTTACGTGCATAATCAGTGTATACTTTATTGCACAAGCATCGCATGGCGCACAATAATGAAGGAACAGCGTGCATACGTTTGCACCTGACTGTGTACACGGAGGGTATAGCTATGGTTACAATAAAGGACATCGCGAAGATCGCCGGTGTCTCCCCATCAACCGTTTCCCGAGTTGTCTCTAATCATCCAAGAATTAGCCACGAAACGTCGCGCAAAGTAAAGGCGATTATGGAGCAGGAAGGCTATCACCCCAACATTATGGCGAAGAGCTTGGTTTCCAAGACGACGCAAACACTCGGTATATTATTGCCTCGTCCGGCTGAAGAGTTGTTTCAGAATGACTTTTTTGGCGAGCTGCTTCGCGGAATTGTAACGCAAGCAACAAGCGCCGGCTATGATACGCTAATTACGACTGTCACGAAGGATACGGACGAGCTCATGGCGATTTCGCGTTTAGTTCGGGGCCAGAGGGTTGACGGCATCCTGCTGCTGTCCTCAAGGACGAGCGATCCCGTTATCGGATTCCTGCAGGAGAACGAATTCCCGTTCGTGCTTATTGGAAGAAGCGATGATTATCAGGATGTACTCTCAATAGACAACAACAATGTTCAAGCCGCGCAAGATGCTACCAATCATCTTATCTCACAGGGTCATACACGAATCGGATTTATTAACGGACCTACGAATCTGGTCGTGTCCCAGGATCGGCTCGCCGGCTATCACAAAGCGCTTTGTGAAGCTAATATCGTTGCAAGGCCTGAGTGGGCGATAGCCGTTGATATGATGCAGCAAAGCGGATTTCGCGCCATTTCCGGCTATATGAGCATGCCGGATCGTCCGAGCGCGCTGGTCGTATTTGACGATGCGATTGCTTTCGGTGTGCTTCGCGGATTAACAGAGCTGGGCTACAGCGTCCCTGAAGACATCAGCTTGGTCAGCTTCAACAACATTCCTCTGTCTGGGGTGGCATCGACGCCAATCAGTTCCGTGGATATCGGAATCTACCATCTTGGCTATACAGCTAGCCAGTTTCTGCTCCGTTCCGCGCAAGGCAAGCCATTGCCAGAGGATCAGATTATTATTCCGCACCGTCTCATCGTGCGCAAATCATCGATCAATCAAATTTCATCGGAGTAGTGAACCAGACTCGTCCTATTGCTTATCCGGGTATTACAGAGCTGCTCTCCGCGCTTGGGCAGCCGTACTGCTCAAACAAAGGCTAGCAGTCGCTTGCATCTCGAATATCCAGTGCGCCGCCTCATTCCACTTTTCCGTGCTGTAACGCGGTTTTTCCGCCTTATGGAGATAGCCAAAGCGGATTCTGCGATGCCTTGCCATCTGTAAGAGGGTTTCTCAGCGTTACAGCGCAGATATGTACGATTGATAGCAGATATAGGTGGAGTTTGCATGTGCGCGAATTAATCAGATACGGGGAGATTTGCAGCTTAATATCTTATCCATCGGGTTTTCTCTATATTGCATTGCCGAATTACCCGTGTCAGGAGACCTAAGCTGCAACCATGCCTTTATTTCTTGAGATTGAGCGAAGAAAAAGCTTTCGAGGGAAGTGATGGGATTGATATATTTTTACAATAGATAATCAGCAATGGTTGATAATAGTAAAACAACTTTATAATCGGCAACCGGTTGAATTGCAAGCTAGGTTGGTTGGTTGGTTGGTTGGTTTTTCGAGCGGATTTGAATGAAGCGTGCTTGAGCCTGCTAACCTAACTATTGGCCCGCCGCAGCAGCTGGCGCAAGCCCCATAGCAGCAAGCCTCTTGCCAATCTCTTCATTCAGCGCAGCAAGCTTCTGGTCGGGGTACTCAATAGGCGTCTCGTCACTCAGCTTATATTTGTTCTTCAGCTCCAGAATTCTGCTGACGCTCTCATCAATGCGTTGCTCTGTTAGTTCTCCACTCTGAATACTTTGTTTCAGCGCATCCAATACCTTGGTCACATTCTCATACTCATGCGCGACCATCACAAGATCACCGCCAGCCTTGATCGTCAGAACAGCTGCTTCTCCCATTCCGTACTGCTTGGAGATAGCGCCCATCGTCATATCATCGCTCACAACTACACCCTTGAAGCCTAATGCTCCTCTTAACTGCTCTGTAATCAGCACTTTCGAAAGTGAAGCTGGCAGCTCAGGGTCAAGCTCAGGCAGCAGCAAATGCCCGACCATCACAACATCGACGTCTTGACGAATCGCCTCTACGAATGGGAGCCATTCCATCGCCTGCAGCGCCTTCAAGTCCTTCCCAATGACGGGAAGGTCCAGATGGGAATCTACCGCTGTATCTCCATGGCCTGGAAAATGCTTCACGACCGGGATAACCCCTTCCTCTCGAATCCCCTTCAAAGCGCTCATCCCCATCCGCGTCACAAGCTCTGCAGTCGTTCCGAAGGATCGACTTCCGATGACAGGATTATCGGGATTGCTATGAATGTCGAGTACAGGGGCAAAGTCCATATTCATACCCATAAGTCTGCACATCTCTCCCAAGCTGCTCCCGACCCACGCCGCGAATTCAGCATCATTGGTTTTGCCAATTGCGCGAGCTGTAGGCAGCGCATGAACTCCCGGCAGACGGCTTACTCGCCCTCCTTCCTGATCAACAGAGAAGAACAGCGGCGGCGCTTGTCCACTCGTTCTATTCCATGCTTTGAGCTGGTTGACCAGGTCTGCGACATCCTTAGGCTTGGCAGATAAATTGTTTTTGAAAAAAATAATTCCGCCCACATACTGACTAAGAAGCATTTCCTTCATCTCTACTGTAGGCGCATCCCCCTTCACCCCCGCGATAATGAGCTGGCCCAGCTTCTCCTCCAGCGTCATACCATCCAGCTGGCTCGGCGCTTCCTCTTCCGGGTCGCTGCCTGTTGCTGGCGGAGAATGGGCCGATGTCTCTTCTGGCTGGGCGGTTTCTTCAGGAGCCTTCACAGGCGGAGCAGCAGGGGACTCCTTCGAGCACCCCGCCGCAAAGCAGACGATGAACAGCGCCACTAGCATAATACTCGACCATCGCAATTGCATGCTGCATTATCCTCTCACACGTTGTAGCAATTATAATCGCACCGGCATAGTATCCATCATGCTCTTACACGCGCAGCTCCGAATGTTGAATCCTCGACGTCTCGATCTGAATGGTGACATGATCCATATGGAACAGCTTCTTAAGCTGGTGTATCGCTTCCTGTAAAATCACGCCCTGATCGCTCTCATCCTCAACGAGCAAATGGCAGGTCAAGGAATCCAAACCGGATGTAATTGTCCATATGTGCAGGTCATGCACATTTTTGACACCTGCGATATTCTCCAGCACACGCTTTACTTCCTCAGGGTTAACGGCGGGCGGAGCGCCTTCCATCAGAATGTGGAAGGTGTGCTTAATGACCCCCCATGCGCCCCTCAGAATTAACAGCGCCACGATCACACTAATAATAGGATCGGCAATATACCAGCCAAATATGAGCATGACCAATCCAGCCAGGATCGCTCCGAGCGAGCCAAGCGCATCCCCGATAATGTGCAAGTATGCACTGCGCAGATTAATGTTGTTTTTAACATCCCCTTTTCTCATTAACGACCAGGCGCTCACTACATTTGCAGCAAGTCCGATCGACGCGATGAGCATCATCGAACCGCTCGCTACGGTCGGCGGAGCGAACAACCGCCCATAGGCTTCCCATATAATAAAGCCAGCAATAACGAACAATGTTGCCCCGTTGAACAGCGCAGCCAAAATCTCAAACCTGTAGTAGCCGTATGTTTTGCGGGGAGAGGCTGCTTTTGCAGCGAATGCTATCGCAATTAGGCTTAGGAGAAGGGCGCTGGCATCACTTAGCATATGACCCGAATCAGACAGCAGCGCAAGGCTGTTCGTTATCAAACCTCCAAAAAACTCAAGCAGCATGATGCCCGCAGTAATAATTAAAGCGATCAAAAGCCCTTTCTTATTCCCCTCTCTTGTATGACCATGATGATGATCGTGATCATTATGGCCGTGACTATGACTGTGGCCGTGGTGATCATGGTTATGACCGTGATGGTGGTGCATATATACCCTCTCCCTTTAAGTTAAATCTGTTCCTCTGGCAATAGACAAATCAGCATTTCTCGTGGGGCTTCAATCGATACCCAACAACATATGAGTAATTGTTCATATGTTTATTTTATGCTAAAGTGAAAATTTGTCAAGCGCTCGATCAATAAAGGGGCAGTTATCCCTGCGGCGGCGGCTGCACGGAGAAAACCCTCCTCTATAGAGACCGAAGGGCGGCCTCTCATAAAGAAGGGTTGTTGGTGCTTTTATAAGCTATATCGTCCATAGGCTCCAATCATTGCGGCGTTTGCCAATGGCATCAATCCAGCGGAATGTGATGTCGAACAGATGGTCCCGCTCGGCCTTGGAGGAGAAAGTATGATCCGCTTGCATAATAACTTCTTTATCGCAGTTGCCTTCCTTCCGCAGCCAGAACATTTTCTGATATAAAAAGCAATAGTCCACAGGGATGACCGTATCCGCCGTACCATGCACAATCAGCACATCGCCATTGTAACCCCGTAGCTCTGTCAGCGGCTGAAACTGCGCCAGCGAATCCGTGAACTGCTTCGTCAGCTCATAGTGCATATAATCGCTTTTGCCGGTCCGCTCGATCTCCTCTATTGCTTTGACGCCAATAATATTGCGAATATCCATGAAAGGATGGGCCACAGGCGACCACAGCACCAGCGACTTCACACGACTGTCCCGCGATGCCGTCAGCACGGCTACTGCCCCGCCAAGACTGTGCCCCACCAGAATAATTCGTTCGAGATCAACCAGATCAAGACCAGCCGCATAATCAAGCACCGTTCTTGTCTGCTCAATGAGAGCATCCAAGCCGCCGCTGCCATAATCACCCGTACTCTCACCGCAGCCGCCGTAATCGAAACGGAGCACCAAATAACCTCTCTTCGTCAATCGGTCGGCAGCCTCGACAAACAGCCTGTCAGTGCCCATTCGATTGCCGATAAAACCGTGGCATATAATAATAAGCGGGTATTTGTCCGCTCTCTGTTCATCGCTATTAAGTGGGGGGTATTGCAATACACCGGACAATTCCAATTGCCCGCTTTTTATAGTAATGGGATGATTCATCGTCACGGCACCGCCTTATTCCTATTAATCCTACCTATTTGCTTGGAATTAAGAATACCATGAACAATTCCCCTCGTCAACCGTAATTTCACACATTTTAATTCAGTGCCGCAATCGCCGCCGCTATCTTAACTCCATACTTAGTTTGTTCTATCTCCGCAGGTATTGGCGGGCCTGTAGAAATCGCGTCATTGTAGTATAGAACTAAATAACTGCCCTCTTGAAGCACAGTAGGTGGATAAGAACTGAGAAATAACTGCCTCTGCTGAAACTTATCATGCCCCAACTCCCGCTTCTCTATCGTACCGAAATCATAGATATACAGTTGATTCGTATCATCAAGCTTGTATTTTTGCGGCTGAACGCCTTCCAATTCTCTATCCGCGGCCGTTCCCAATTCCACAAATGCAACCCCTTCATGCTTCAAAGCCTCTGCAATGGATTGCGGCGGAGCCCCATCCGAGCAGGCTGACAGCAGCAGCAATCCGAGCAACGCTATCGCTCCAATGAACCGCTTCATTACTATCCAAGCCACAGCCTTCTTCAATGTTACTCGTTCGATGAACCTCTCCATTGTTATTCCCCCATGAAACTCATTTTTTAAATTCTTTCCATCCGAAAGCATGCCGAGAAGCTTATGCGCCGATCCGCTTTAATGCTTCACGGACACTAAGCGTGGATAACGGAGTTTCCTTAACGAACGCACGCACCGACTGTTCATCTGTCTTCGCATACTCCCGCAGCGCCCAGCCGATTGCCTTGCGGATGAAGAAATCCTCCTCGTCTGCGCATTGACGGATGAACGCAAACAGCAGCTCTTTATCCGTCTTTTCCTTGTAGCCCAATTGGAATAGAATCGCGCTGCGGCGCAGCCAAAGATTGTCGGATTCTATCCATTTGCCCGCATACGCCGGAATAAGCTCGGGATAACGCGCGAACAAGGAGCCCACAAGCCTGCCGGCAATAATATCAACCGTATCCCACCATGACGAGGTAATAATCATCATCTCCAGCAGCCCGATCCATGCTGCATCCAGCCCTTTCAAGCGCTTATCCAGCAGCATTATAGCCGTGTACTGGTATTCCCGCTCCGGGAGCTTCCACAGTGCTCGGATAACAGCTTCCAGCTCTTCTAACGCCGGCGTTCCCTTCTCCTTCAGAAACTGCCTTGTCAGCGCGACCCGCTCCGGTGATTTGATACCTAGAAAAGGGAACTGATCCCGCATATAAGCAGCCATCGCAGCTGCTTTCTCTTTATTCGAATGACTGCGCAGCCACAGCTCCAGCTCCAGTTCATACGGCGCTTGTCCCATTCCATATTCCTCCCCTTCTGTCAGCTCAGTTCAGCTCTTCTCAGCATAACAGTCCATTGTCCACATGCACAACGCATATCGTTTATCCACACACCATCCTTATCAACCACTATATACCAGTTTAAGAAAAAAACGAAAAGATGAAATCAAGAGGATGCCCCAATAGGGAAGCCCAAGCGACCGAGTGGATCAATCAATTCCAGCACATGCGCAAAAACGATACAGACCATAAAAAAAGGCCAACCAGCAATCACTGGCTAACCTGATCATACGAAGAACCTTCAGCATCACTGTCAAAGTGGAGATGAAGGTTCCTTCGCAACTCCATATTACGTGCAATCCGACTTCAAACCATCTCTATCTCACTATGCGATAACAGCTTCGATCTTGCGCCATTGCAGCCGCTCCCGCATAGCGACCACAGGGCCAATTACAATAGCAACAGGACTAGACAGCTCCGATACCTGCGGATTAGCCACAATATTGCCGAGCGTGCCGACCACCGTCTGCTGCTCCTCGCGTGTCCCGCTTTGAACAAGCGCAATCGGCGTATCTGCCGCTTTGCCATTCATTAGCAGTTGATCAACAATGACTGGCAGCTGCTGCAAGCCCATCAGCACGACCAGCGTCTCAGCGCCGGCGGCCCATGCCCAATCGACACAAGCAGTATCCTTGCCTACACATT
This sequence comes from Paenibacillus plantiphilus, assembly GCF_927798095.1. Classification (GTDB taxonomy): domain Bacteria; phylum Bacillota; class Bacilli; order Paenibacillales; family Paenibacillaceae; genus Paenibacillus_Z; species Paenibacillus_Z plantiphilus. The sequence continues at coordinate 229,289 of NZ_CAKMMF010000002.1, forward strand.
CATGCCCGGTAATGACCGTGAAGGATGCCGCCAAAGTACGATGTGTAACAGGAATGCCTGCATAAGCAGGCGCGGCGATACAAGACGAAATGCCTGGCACAAGCTCAAATTCGATTCCCCGGTCCGCCAAATAAGCAGCCTCTTCGCCGCCCCGTCCGAATACGAACGGATCTCCGCCCTTGAGCCTCGTCACCGTAAGGCCGCGCATCGCGCGATCTGCGATCAAGGCGTTAATATCCTCCTGCTTCATCGTATGATGGCCTGATGCTTTGCCTGCATACAATAGCTCTGCATGGGATTGCGCTTCCTTCACAAGCTCCTTGGATACGAGCCGATCATAAATGATGACGTCCGCAAGCCGGATCGTTTCCAATCCGCGCAGCGTTATCAGCTTCGGGTCCCCCGGTCCAGCGCCGGTCAAATACACTTTACCGTACATATATACCCACGCTCCTTGATCGCTAGTGTAGTTTGACTGCCGCCATGCAGCTCTGCAGCTCCGCAGTTCCCGATTGCGAGAGCACTTCTCCAATCGGATTACAGGTACAGAATGTTAGATCCCGTCGGGCTCGCTCTCATCAGAGCCGCCCCCGAAAAACTTGCTCATCGCAACGACCATGCTGCCCATCCGCTCTTCCTCCGGGAACAGCACCCTTTCGACACCTTCCTCATAAACTGCTTCTGCCGTCACCTTGCCAACAGCAACAGCCAGCACGCGGCTTGCGAATGCCTCGCGAACGCTGTCCAGCTTGCCCAGCTGCGCCGCGCAGCCCATTACGTATCTCACCTGAACCGTACTCGTCAGCGTTACCGCATCTACCTTGCCCGTTATGATCTCATCGATAAGCCGCTCTACAACATCGCCCTCAGGCGGAATATGACGATAGGGCAGCAATTCCTCGCACAATGCGCCCCTCTCGGCAAGCGCACCGGTCAGCCTTGGAGCGGGATCGCCATATAGCTGCAGCGCAATACGGCTTCCCTGCAAATCATAGCTCTCCAATGCACGAAGAAGCCCCCTTGTCGTACCATCGTCATCACGAACCTCCGGCGTCAGACCCAGCTTGCGCAGCACATTGACGGTCTTGTAGCCTCTGGCTCCAAGCTTCATCGATTGAAGCGCGCCATGGAAGCTCTCTGCCAGATCCAGCTTCTCAGCGGTTTGCAGGAGCGCCTCGGTTCCTACACCCGTCGTAAGAATAAGCCACTCCGCCGGATTGTCTATTAACGCCCTCAATTGGCCTTCTATTAAACTGTCATCGAGAAAGACAGTCCCTTGTGCCGGCCTTAATACGGCCTCTCCCCCGAACTTTTGAAGCATGCGGCTCAAATCATCCGCTTTGCGCGGTCCGGTCACGGCAATAACCTTGCCTTCCAATCGACCCATGCCCGGATCCCCCCTTGAAGTCCAATCTTCTATCTACCTATTCCCGTTCCATACACCTTTATATCCGCACCCGATACAAGCTCTGTTAAACTAGGATACCTTGGAATGCGCAGTATTGATCTGCAGCACCACATTGCCGCCCGCATCAACATGAACCGGATAAGTGGCGACACAGCCGTCATCGGGCGCCTGTACAATTCCATCCTGCAGGTCGATCTTCCAATCATGCAGCGGGCAATACACATGATGATCACATACAATGCCCTCCGACAGCTTGCCCTGCTTATGCGGACAGCTGTTCTCAACCGCTTTGACCTCCCCGTCCGACAGCTTGAACAGCGCAAGCTCCAGCTCGCCGTAACGGAAAACACGTCCGCGCCGTTCAGGAAACTCTGAAATATGTCCAACGATCACTTCATTCATGCTCTTATGCCCCTCTCGTTCTTTCTCTACTACTCTCTTCCGCTGCTTGCGGCTTGCGGGTCTGCCGGCGCAATTAGAGCATCAAAGGCTCTGCTCAGCTCGTCGTTCTCAATAATTTGCTGCCAAGGGTCCTTCATCAGATCAAGTGTTTTATCAATTCGGCTGTTATAGCCGTCACGGTCTTCTTTGCTTTCCAGCGCTTGCTTGATTGTATCCAGGCCGATGCGCTGCGCCCACTCGCTCGTCCGCTCGCCGAAGTTAGCCGTCTCCCGGTAGTACTGCAAATAGGCTCCCGTCCAATCGAGCACTTCCTCTTCCGTCTTCACCTTCACAAGAAGATCGGCCGCGCGCACTCTCGTACCGCCATTGCCAGCGATATAGAGCTCCCATCCGCCGTCAATCGCGACGACGCCAAGATCCTTGATCGTCGCCTCTGCACAGTTGCGCGGGCAGCCCGATACGGCAAGCTTCACCTTGTGAGGGGTGTTCAAACGCTCGAATTTCTTCTCCAAATCGATACCCATCTTAATGGAGTCCTGTGTTCCGAAGCGACAGAAAGTGGAGCCTACGCAGGTCTTGACCGTACGCAGCGCCTTGCCGTATGCATAGCCGGAGGGCATATCGAGATCCTTCCACATGCCGGGCAAATCCTCTTTCTTCACGCCCAGCAAGTCGATGCGCTGCCCTCCCGTAATCTTCACGAGCGGCACATGATATTTCTCCGCGACAACCGCTATTTTCTTGAGATCCTCCGGCGTAGTGACACCGCCGTATATGCGAGGGACGACCGAGAAGGTGCCGTCCTTTTGAATATTTGCATGGTTGCGTTCATTGACGAAGCGCGATTCCAATTCATCCTCGTGCTCCTCAGGAAACGCCATCCCCAAATAGTAATTCAGCGCTGGACGGCATTTCGAGCAGCCCTCTGGATTGTTCCATTCCAGGACATGCATCACTTCCTTGGTTGTCGTAAGCCGCATCCGCGTGATAGCGTCAACCACCTCGTCGCGCGACATCGCCGTACAGCCGCAGATGCCTTCCTTGACCGCTGCCACATTATCTGCGCCAAGCGTCGTGGTTAGAATCGCTTCCACTAATGGCTTGCAGCCGCCGCAGCCGCCGGATGCCTTCGTGCAGGCTTTAATCTCCGCAATGCTGACACAGCCCTTCTCCATGATCGCTTCCGTAATCGTGTCCTTCGTAACCCCATTGCAGCCGCACACGATTTCGTCGCCGCTCATGGCCATGACGAGATCGGTTGTGCTGGCAGGCTTGCCGCCTCCGCCAGATGGGCCGAACAGCACTTCCTTCTCTCTTCCCGAGAAATCCTCACCGCTTCGAATGAGCGAGAACAATCGCGAGCTGTCGCTTGTATCGCCGAATAGTACAGCGCCTACCACTTTGCCCTTCTCGAAAACAACCTTCTTATAAACGCCATCCAGACCGTCTTGAATGCGCAGCGCCTGGGTTCCCGGCTCATCTGTGAATCGTCCAGCCGAGAATACATTAACGCCTGATACTTTAAGCTTCGTAGAGACGACCGAGCCTTGATACCCCTCGCTCTCAACGCCAGCAAGCTTCTTCGCCAGAATCGCGCCCTGCTCATACAATGGAGCCACTAGCCCGTAAGCAATGCCACGGTGCTCCGCGCATTCGCCAACGGCATAAATATTAGGAATGTTCGTCTGCAAGTAATCATTGACGACGATGCCCCGGTTCACTTCAATGCCGCAGTCCTTGGCAAGCTGAACATTCGGCTTAATGCCGACCGCCATAACAATCAGATCCGCATCGACATGCGTGCCGTCCTTGAATTTCAATCCTGCCACGCGCTTCTTGCCGATAATGGAATCAGATTGCTTCTCAAGCAGGAAGTTCATGCCTTGCGACTCCAGCTCCCCCTGCAGCAGCTTGGAGGCCGTCGGATCGAGCTGACGCTCCATCAAGCAGTCAAAAATATGCACGACGCTGACATCCATCTTCAAATTGACCAGTCCTCGCGCTGCCTCAAGACCGAGCAGACCGCCGCCGATAACGACTGCTTTGCGGTAATTTTTGGACGCATCAATCATCGTTTCACAATCTTTAATATCACGGAACGCAATAACGCCTTCCTTATCCGCTCCCGGGAGCGGCAGCATGAACGGAAGCGAGCCGGTTGCGAGCACAAGCTCATCGTACTTCACTTCAATCCCTTTATCAGTGGTCACAAGCTGATTCACGGCGTCAATACGCTCAGCCGCTTGCCCATAATGGAGTGTAATATCGTTATCCCGGTACCAATCCCAGTCATTCAGAATAATATCCTGCATACTGGCATCGCCAGCAAGCACAGAGGACAGCATGATACGGTTATAGTTGGGGTGCGGCTCCGCGCCAATAATCGTCACTTCATACCGATGGGGGTTAAGTTTCAACAGCTGTTCCACGAACGAAACACCGGCCATGCCGTTGCCGATCATGACTAATTTTCTCTTCATTCGAATATCTCTCCTTTATAAAAACATAAAAGCCCATCCCACTGTTGTTAGAACGAGTGAGATAGGCTCCATTGCCGGGTAATCGACACGCCTTTGTGTCGTTAAGTTGACCTTCATAGAATCAAGTATATATGAAGTTAAGTATTGATGTCAATATAGTTGACATAAAAAAGAGCGGTTTCCGCATACGATGTCATGTTTGCTCGTTTAGATCAATTTTACATCGACATCCCCTTGAATTTTATGTTATATTTTATTACACATTTAGCAGGAATAAGACCGCATAATGAGAAGTTCCCCCTTATAAGAGGTGATCGATTAACATGTTGAAATCCGTACTGCTTGTCGAAGAAAACAACCGCACGATATCCATGCACAGTCTACAGCAAAATTGCCGCACGCTGCACCGGGCCAACACCCTTTCCGAGTCCAAAGAATTCATTAGTGTCGTTGATGCTGCGGTCCTCCATGTTCCCCTGTCCAAAATGAATGCATGGCAATCCAACCTGTCAGGTATGCGTAAGCTTCCTATCATCTGGCTATGCTCTGAGAACGCAGCGCCCAAAGAGATGGACTGGGGCTTCGCGCTCGACGGCATCCTGTACAGCTCGATGAATTCCATTGAGATGCAATATGCGCTCAATTGGAGTCTCCGCGTCTTTCAGCAGCGCAAAAGATGGGCGGACGAACGGGATCAGCTGCTGCAGCGGCTGGAGGAACGCAAGTGGATCGACCAGGCGAAGACTGTTCTCTGTGAAATCAAAGGCATTTCGGAGGCCGAGGCCTATGATTTCTTGCGCAAGCAGGCCATGAATGAACGCAAGCGCATCGGCGATATCGCTGCATCTATCGTCAAAGTATACCAACTCATTCACGGCTAGCCTGTTCATATTGCATATCGATCAGCATGCGAAAAAAGTTCATGTTAGATATATTGACATGACGTTTCGGAGTCGCATATAATGCAACTATGTTCACAAAGATGTGAATCGTCTAAGAAGATACTCAGTCTGCACACCGAAGTGCAGCTGATGGCAAAGAGGCCGGATTGCAGGAAAGACGTCTGCAGTGCGGCCTTTTCTTATTACAGAAGAGAAACCAGAGAGACTAAAGAGAGAGAAAAGAGAGCTTAATTCGGAGAGGAGTTTTTGAGAATGATGGATCGGAAAAGCTTTTTAAAAAGTGGTCATAGTCCTTCGTTATTAAGTGCATTTCTATATTTTGATGTCAGCTTTATGGTATGGGTGCTGCTTGGCCCGTTGGCGGTAGTCGTCATGAGCGATTACCCGATGGATGCCGCGCAAAAGGCGAATCTGGTGGCGCTCCCGATTCTTGGCGGCTCCATACTCCGCTTGGTGCTTGGTTATTTGACCGATGTGATCGGACCTAAACGGACTGGGCAGCTGGGGATGATACTCACAATGGTCCCGTTGATTTGGGGCTGGAAATTCGTTGACTCCCTTGGCGAGCTCTACATCGTCGCCTTGCTGCTCGGTGTAGCCGGTGCTTCGTTCGCAGCTGCGCTTCCGCTTGCCAGCCGCTGGTATCCACCGCAATATCAAGGATTGGCTATGGGCATCGCCGGGGCCGGCAACAGCGGTACTGTGTTTACTACCCTGTTCGCGAATCGGATCGCCCAGCATTACGGCTCGTGGGAGGTCGTGTTCGGTCTTGCGCTCATTCCAATCGTTGTCGTCTTTATATTCTTCTCGATATTCGCCAAAGACAGCCCGACACAGCCTTCACCGCGTAAGCTTTCGGATTATGGAGCTGTATTAAAGCAGCGTGATACATGGTTGTTCTGTATCCTGTACAGCGTCACATTCGGCGGATTCGTCGGCATGTCCAACTACTTAACGATTTTTTTCAATACGCAATACGGTCTCAGTCCGGTCCGTGCTGCCGACTTTACAACCATCTGTGTTATTGCGGGAAGCTTCTTCCGGCCTGTGGGCGGATGGCTGGCCGATAAGATCGGCGGCATCCGAATGCTGATGGTGCTCTACGCGGTAGTCGGCATTATGCTCGCTTGCGTATCTGCGCTGCCATCACTGTCGGTCATCACCGTTCTGTTATTCGTCGGCATGATGGCGCTGGGGATGGGCAACGGCTCCGTGTTCCAGCTCGTGCCGCAGCGGTTTCAGAAGGAGATTGGCATCATTACCGGAATCGTTGGCGCAGCAGGCGGCCTCGGCGGCTACTTCCTGCCGAAGATTCTCGGCAATCTCAAGCAATCGACAGGCTCATACACGCCGGGCTTTCTCATTCTTAGCGGTATTGCCCTTGCCTGCATCGCACTGATCTTCGTCGTCCAGAACTCATGGAAGCGGACCTGGATTGGCAGCGGCGGCAAAGCGCTTGATCCAGCCATTCAGAACTCGGCTGTATCTTAGCGGGGGCTCTCATGGATGCCCTTGATCCGTTCGACATGTTTGAGCTGCTGGATGTCATGGACTGGTGGGGAACAGGCCCGAACCGTTCCTCTAACGAATATGCAAGCCCTTCGGAAGCCCACGAGCAGCATAATGCGCACGAATGCGCACGAAGCTTCCTGGTGAAATGATGGATAAGCAATACGCAGAAAATCATGTCGTCAGACCCTATAAAGTGAAATGAATGCCATTCTATGGGGATTGAAGGAATACCGCAGTGAAATCAAAGTGAACACCAAAGTGACATCTAAATGAATCCAAAGATATCACACCAAGTGAATTGAAGGATTTTAATCAAGTGAATCGAAAGAACACCAAACGGAGGGATTTCTATGGCTGCAGCGCCCATCGCCGCTGATTCGAACCAGGACCGACTGCACTCGCATTGCTGCTATTGCAGCATGCAATGCGGGATAGACCTCATTCGCACCGAGACAGAACTCGGCTGGGAGGTCAAGCCAAGCCAGAATTTCCCCGTGGCGACTGGACGGCTTTGCCAGAAGGGGCTGAATTCACTCGGTCATGTTCTACATCCCGAACGTCTTCAGCTGCCTCAGCGCCGGATCGCTGCCGCTCGGCCAGGGGAGGCTTGGCAGCAGTCCGGCTGGGAGGATGCGCTTGACGAAATCTCTTCCCGCATCACATCCATACAACAGCGCTATGGGAATGATGCGGTATCGGTGTTCGGAGGCGGTTCATTAACGAATGAAATGAGCTATCTGCTCGGCAAATTCACAAGAGTCGCGCTGCGTTCGAAATATATCGATTATAACGGCAGATACTGCATGTCTTCCGCAGCAGCCGCTCAAATCCGCGCCTTCGGCATTGACCGCGGGATGAACGTGCCTCTGGACGACATACCGATGGCAAAATATATTATTTTGGCCGGAACGAACATCGCGGAATGCCAGCCGACAATGGTCCCGTACCTGATGGCCGCGAAGAAGCAGAAGGCGATCATCGTCACCATTGATCCACGCCAGACGATGACCTCCAAGCTCGCTGATATTCATGTCAATCTGCAGCCCGGCTTCGATTCCGTATTCGTGAACAGCCTGCTGCATGTCATTGTGAATGAAGGCTTGTATGACAAAGCATTCGTAGAATCCTACACAACGGGCTTCGAAGAAATTGCCGAAGCGGTGCAGCATTTCTCCCCCGATACCGTGTCCGTCTATACCGGTATTCCGAAGGAGGTTATTCGCACAATCGCCCGGGGCTTTGCCAATGCGGAGACTGGCATCGTGCTTACCGCGCGCGGGCTCGAACAACAGGTTAACGGCGTTGAGCATACCCTCAATTATATTAATCTCTGTCTCTTGACTGGCAAAATGGGGAAGCCCGGCAGCGGCTTTGGCGCTGTTACTGGCCAGGCGAACGGTCAAGGCGGCCGGGAGCATGGACAGAAGGCCGACCAGCTCCCAGGCTATCGGATGATCGATGATCCGGCGGCGCGCCAGCATGTCGCCGAGGTGTGGGGCATCCATCCAGATGAGCTGCCCGGCAAGGGCGTGTCCGCCTACGAGCTGTTCGGCAAAATTCATGACGGCGAGATTAAAGCGATGATTGTCCTTGGCTCCAATCCGCTTGTATCAAGCCCCAACAGCGCCAACGTGGCCGAAGCGCTCAAGAAGCTGGAGCTGCTCGTCGTCGTCGATATGTTCGAGACCGAAACAGCTGGATATGCCCACTGGCTGCTGCCCGGGTCTTCCTTTCTGGAGGCCGAGGGCACACTTACCAATCTGGAAGGACGGGTCTTTCACCGTCCCCGCGCATTCCATACACCCGGCGAGGCGATGGAGGATTACAAGCTGATTCGCAAGCTGGCGGAGAAGCTTGGACGGGGAGCGTATTTTCAGTACGATTCGCCAGAGGAGGTTTTCGATGAGCTGTGTCGCGCATCGAAGGGCGGCAAGGCAGATTATAGCGGGATGTCCTACGATCGCATCAAAGCCAGCAAGGGCGTATTCTGGCCATGTCCGTCCGAGCAGCACCCTGGCACGCCTCGGATGTTCGAGAATAATAGCTACTACCTGCCGGACGGACGCGCGAAGCTGCACGGGATAACGCCCAAGAAGCCAGCGGAAACGACTGATCGCGACTACCCGTATATTTTGACCACTGGACGCCTTGGCAACCATTACTTGAGCGGAGCCCAGACACGCCGAACACCGGCGTTGATGAAGAAAGCGATGGTTCCAGTGGCGGAAATCCATCCTTCCGTGGCCGAGCGAATTAAACTCCGCTTCGGTGACCGAATACGGCTCACGACACGGCGCGGCTCGCTCGTATTCGATGTCAAAATCTCGCAGGAAATCCACCCTACGACGGTCTTCGTGCCGTTCCACTGGGGCGGCGAGCATTCCATCAACGTGCTGACCAATGATGCGCTGCATCCCATTAGCCGGATGCCCGAGTTCAAAGTATGCGCCACGAGAATCGAGCGAGAGGACCGCGAGGAGCTTGCCCGCCATTAAGGGGTGATGACGAAGGAATCACCTCCTTAATCGGCCCGCATGCGAGAAACATTATGGAACTGCCAGCCACACAAATGTACACCCGATAGGATAAAGAAGATGCTTCCAAGCCCACATTTATAGTGGTTTTGGAAGCATCTTTTCACATCATTTGGGAATGGCTCATTGGATATTAGACTTTTCGGACAATCCCTTTGTGGGACGAATCAGACTGTTGAAAAAGTCGGCGGTAGATTTCTTGATGAGATTGCATCGGCCCTCGCCTGCATCCGCGTTGCTACGTTGATGCAAAAACCCCCATGACGTCGATAGATGACAGCCCCCTAAATGCAAAAATACAGGTGATAGAACCAAAAGGGACCATTTCCAGCCACTTACCTGCAAAAGTACATCAATACAGCAGAAAAGTACGGTATTCGCTGGTTTTCACGATATTTTGATGTATTTTCGCAGTTGTTCCGGCTGCGTGCAGTTATTTTTGATGCAAGAGATGTACTTTCGCAGGTCTGCTGATTGATAGCAGGCAGCGTTAAGGTCAAGAAGGTTTGCGCTAGTGAATAGGATGTTTCCATCGGAGATGGATGCTGTTGTCGGCCGGGGGAGGAGGCCCCTCCCATATAGCAGTTATAGTTTGATGTTTGATGGGTTTGCGGTCTGTCACCTGTCAGCATACGTCAGCCTATCCCCCGCCCAGAAATCGAGCATACGCCTCCGGCGTATTGAGATTCTGGAACGCTCGCTCTTCGTCAGCTTCAACTGGAACAGCTTCCACCCTCATATGTGCCAGCATGTTCATAACACGATACTCCCCATTCTGAAGCAGCTGCTCAAGCCTGTCCGCTATTCGTGTATGATAGAGAGCATGGAACGGTTGATTGGGCGCTGTAATAACATCTGGCTGATCACACGCTGCCACGATCTCCGACTTGCTGCAGACGGTTTTCGGTTTGGCTATCGGTCTCAGTTTCGTTTGCGCAATCATTCGTCTCAGCAGCGTTTCCGACAGGATGGGCATATCACATGCAAGGACAAATGCGTACCCCTCCGGCAGCACAGACAATGATGCGTGGAGTCCGGCCAGCGGCCCGCTGCCCGGGTAGACATCGCTGACAAATAACATATGATCCGCCAACTCTCCCACCGCATCGCGATAGCGAGCCTTGCGAGCCTCATCCCCCACAGCGATAACCAATGGTCCGCACAACTGTGCCATCTCCTGAGCGATATGCCACAGCAATGGCTTGCCATTCCTATCGAGCAGCGCCTTGTCCTCTCCCATTCGCGAGCTCCGGCCTCCCGCTAATAAAATACCGCTTATCGATACTCCGTCCATCGCCATTCAACTCCTTGTCCAAGCTCATTTTATTGCAGTTCTGCGTTCGTTTGCCGTACCGGGCTATTAATCATGGGCCGAGCCGCCTGCGGCATATGCTCTGGAAGGGAGGAGATGCCATGACTGCTCAATTTCCTGACGGCAACGGCAACAGCAGCACCCGACCATCTGCCGAGACGATATTGCGAGCAAAGCAATTCAGCGCGAGCAACTACCTGCCATTGCCCATAGTTGTAGAAGAAGCCGGTGGAGTATGGGTGAGAGACGCTGAGGGCAATCGCTACATGGATATGCTGAGCGCGTACTCCGCCCTGAACGCGGGACATCGCCATCCTCGCATCATTGCTGCCTTGAAGTCGCAGGTCGACAAAGTTACGCTTACCTCGCGCGCCTTTCACAACGAGCCCTTCGCAGCGCTCTGCGAGCGGCTCTCCGCCTATACCGGCAAACCGCTCTCACTGCTGATGAATACAGGAGCAGAGGCTGTGGAGACGGCTGTAAAAGCAGCCCGCCGATGGGCTTACCGCAGCAAGGGCGTGCCTTCGGGGCAGGCGGAGATCATCGTCTGCGAAGGAAACTTCCACGGGCGTACACTAACAGCGACGTCCTGCTCGTCAACAGCAGACTACCGAGCCGACTTCGGTCCATTCACGCCCGGCTTCCTTACGGTTGCTTACGGGGATGCAGCAGCGCTGGAGCAAGCGATCTCCCCTCGGACAGCCGCATTCCTCGTCGAACCAATCCAGGGCGAGGCCGGCATTCGCATCCCGCCGGACAACTACTTGAAAGAGGTTCGCGAGCTGTGCAGCAAACACAACGTCCTGCTCATTGCTGATGAGGTGCAGACGGGCTTCGGCCGAACTGGCGCCCGATTCGCCTGCGACCACGAAGAGGTCGTTCCCGATCTGTACGTTCTGGGCAAAGCGCTCGGCGGCGGCGTGCTCCCGATATCCGCCGTCGCTGGCGGCACAGACATCCTCGGGCTGTTCGAGCCCGGCTCGCATGGCTCGACATTCGGCGGCAATCCGCTCGCCTGCGCTGTAGCCCTCGCAGCGCTCGATGTTACCGAGGAGGAGCGGCTCGCCGAGCGCTCGCTGCGATTGGGCGAGCAGCTGCTCATACGGCTGCGAAATATAAGAAACCCCGCAATCAAAGATGTGCGGGGTCGCGGCTTGTTCATAGGCATGGAGCTGCATGAGCCGGCTCGCCCCTATTGCGAGCGGCTCATGGCGCTTGGTTTGCTGTGCAAAGAAACGCACAAGCACACCATTCGTTTCGCGCCGCCGCTAATCATTACGGAAGCGGAGCTGGACTACGCAGCTTCCAAGGTTCAGGAAGCGTTCATGCCCCTTGACTTAAGGAACAGCAGCATATTGAACTGATTATGATTTGATATCAAATGAGCTTTTGAGTGAAACAATCCGATTAAACACCAGTCGCTCCGCGCCGGTATGCTTGGGATCGACGTTGAAGTAGCCGTGGCGGAAGAACTGGAACTTGTCTTGTCCGACTGCATCCTTCATGTTCGGCTCGACAAAGCCTTGCAGCACTTCCAATGAATTAGGATTGATACGCTCCAGAAACGGCTTGCCCGCATCCTCCGCATCATCAAGGATCAGCGGCTCATACAGACGGAATTCCGCCGGCACCGCTTGGGATGCCTCCACCCAATGGATCGTTCCCTTCACCTTGCGTCCAGTAAATCCGCTTCCGCTCTTCGTCTCCGGATCGTAGGTGCAGCGCAGCTCGACAACATTGCCCGCCTCGTCCTTGATGACCTCTTGGCATGTAATGAAATACGCATGCTTGAGCCGCACCTCGTTGCCTGGGAACAAACGGAAATATTTGCTCGGCGGATTCTCCATGAAATCGTCTCGTTCAATATAAATCTCGCGCGAGAATGGAATTTCACGGCTGCCCATCTCTTCGTTCTCCGCATTATTCTCAGCTGGCAGCAGCTCAACTTGCCCCTCTGGATAGTTCGTAATGACCACCTTGAGCGGCTGCAGCACAGCCATCGTACGCAGCGCCTTCAACTTCAGATCCTCGCGGATAAAATGCTCCAGCATCCGCTCGTCCACGACGCTGTAAGCTCTCGCCACACCGATCTCGCGGCAGAAGGCGCGCAGCGCCTCCGCTGTGTAGCCCCGTCTGCGCAAGCCGCTGATCGTCGGCATGCGGGGATCATCCCAGCTCTCAACGACTCCTTCGTCTACGAGCATCTTGAGATAACGCTTGCTCATGATCGTATTCGTCACATTCAAGCGAGCGAATTCATATTGATGCGGCTCGGATTCCATCTCGCATTCTGCAATGGTCCAGTCGTACAACGGACGATGGTCCTCGAATTCCAGCGTGCAAATGGAATGCGTTACGCCTTCAATCGCATCGCCGAGCGGGTGGGCATAGTCGTACATCGGATAGATGCACCATGCATCGCCAGTCCGATGATGATGCGCATGCGCAATACGATATAGTACAGGGTCGCGCAGATTGATATTCGGAGACGCCATATCAATCTTGGCGCGGAGCACCCGCTCCCCATCCTTGAATTCGCCTGCGCGCATCCGAGCGAACAGATCGAGGTTCTCTTCCACGCCGCGGTCGCGGTATGGGCTGTTCTTGCCCGGCTGAGTCAGCGTCCCGCGAGCCTCGCGAGTCTCCTCTGCAGACAGGTCGCACACATACGCCTTGCCTTTCTTGATCAGCCGCACAGCACGGTCGTACATTTCCTCGAAGTAATCCGAAGCAAAACGGAGATTATCCCATTCAAAGCCAAGCCAGCGAACATCCTCCTGGATCGCGTCCACATATTCCGTATCTTCCTTGAGCGGATTCGTATCGTCAAAGCGCAGATTCGTAATCCCTTTCAGCTCATCCGCAAGCTCGAAATTCAGACAGATCGACTTGGCATGGCCGATATGCAGATAACCGTTAGGCTCCGGCGGGAACCGCGTCACAATCTCGCTTACTTTACCGGTTTTCAAATCTTCTGCAGCAATATTTTTAATAAAATTCGAGGATGATGTCTTGTTGTCCACAGCGACCAACCTTTCCCAACGTAAATTTCTATTCTACTATAATACACAATTTCCCGGTTGATTATAAGAGAGAACGCAATCCTTGGAGCCTCAGAACCGATGAATGATACAAGAAAATAAGCAGGCTGTCGGGGTCCGCACCGAGCGCCTCACCGAGCGCTGCTCCCAGCGCACGTTGTTTCGCTGCATCACGGCATCGGCGGGCCACACCCTAAGACATGGAGCCATCCTCTCGCGAAGGAGTTGCTTCCGCTGATCGCTTTTGATTGCAGGGCGGCTCTTTGCAGTGCCCATATGCCTTAGCTCGCCTCGTTTGGATATTTACAGTAGTATGGCCTTCGGCAGCAATGTCAATCCAGCGCTCATTACCCTATAAGTACTTTCATACGAACCTGTTGAAACCAACCGCTGAATAGGCTTCAGCAGGCATAAAATTGAATACATGAGGCCACGACGAACAAAGAAGAACCTTCAGGCTGCTGCATCATGCATAGCCTCGAAGGTTCTTTGGTATAGTCTTGAAGATTCTTCTTTTACAACCTCAAAGGTTCCTTTGTACAGCCCTTGAAAAGTTCTGCTTGTATAGGTATAGCGAGCGAGTGGCAGGGGAACCTGCTAATAAAGCGAAGGTTACAGCAGCGCTTCAATATCCGCCTTCATATCGAGCGGCTCCACCGTCGATTCAAAGCGCTTGACAACCCGCCCCTCACGGTCGACGAGGAACTTCGTGAAGTTCCATTTGATCGAATTATCGATCATCCAGTGCGGAAGCTTTTCATTCAAAAATGAATGCAGCATTTTACCGCTAGGCTGCGTAGTGTCGAAGCCCTGGAACGGAGCAGCTTCCGTCAAATATTGAAACACCGGATGCGCATTCTCATCCCGGACATCCGTTTTCGCGAATAACGGGAACGTAACACCGTAATTAATCTGGCAAAAGCTTTGCACATCCGAGTTGCTGCCCGGCTCCTGCTCTCCAAACTGATTAGAAGGAAACCCAATGATTTCAAGTCCTTCGCTTTGATACTGCTCATACAGCTTCTGAAGGTCTGTATATTGCGGCGTAAATCCGCATTTGCTGGCGGTATTGACTACGAGCAGCACCTTGCCCTTATAATCGGACAATGCCTTAGCCCCTCCATTAATCGTCTCTGCTTGAAAATCATATAGTGTAGTCATCGTTGGTATCCTCCTATAATTTAATTTCTTGCGAAGGCAGTGCGTTCTAGCAGTCCGAAGCACGTCCGGGCGTTAAGCCAAGCGATAGCAGTCTCCATCCAAACTGCCGAAGCTCGTTCTGGCAGCGCACACAGTCGCCTCCGCTTAGTCCAAATTGCTGTACTCGCTTTGATGAATCGTCTCGGTCAGCTTGTGAAGCTGCTCTCTTAGCAGCGATAATTCTTCCAGCGGCAAGCTAGTCTGACATAGCACCTTGTCTGGAATTTCAAGAACAAGAGACTCCAGCGCCCGGCCTTGCTCCGTTAATCGGACAATAACACTTCGTTCGTCAGCGGCATTCCGTTCTCGAATAATCAACCCCGCTGCCTGAAGCTTCTTCAGCAAGGGTGTGAGCGTTCCAGAATCGAGATGCAATCGCTGCCCCAGTGTTTTCACTGGTATTTCATCTGTCTCCCACAGGACGAGCATCGTCACATACTGGGTATAGGTCAGCCCGAGCTCATCAAGAAAAGGCCGATACAGCTTCGTCACCTCTCTGGCACAAGCATACAGGGCAAAACAAAGCTGATTATCCAATCGAAGCCTGTCATTACGACTCATACCTTCCGCCTCACCCCCTGTTTTGTCGACTGTCGATATCATTAGTATTTAATAAAATTAAATTGTATACAATCAATATACATATAATATCAAGTACCGCTGCACGAGTCAAGCGTCCTGTCTATTCAACCTGAATGTGTACCGGCTGGGTATGCTCCTCCGCTTCTGCAGGTGATATTTTATGAAAACCATTGTCTCCCCAACCCCACATCGTTCCATCTCGTTTCATCGCTAACGAATGGTTCATGCCTGCAGCAATGGAGGCCACATGGTCAAGTCCTGCAACTTGCTTCGGAATAGAACGGCTGCCGTGCTCCTTCAGATGCCCTTCACCCAAGTAACTTTTCTCCTGATCGCCCCACTCCCACACATTTCCGCTGCCATCAAGAGCCAGAGCGTAACTCAATCCGGCAGAGATCTCTACAATATTGCTTAGATCTTTGGTTTGGGAGGGCAGCTTGATGTTGTTATCCAGTCCGTTCCGATCGATAGGAGTGCCATCGCCAATCTCTCCTGAAGAATTGCTTCCCCAGGCCCATACCTCTCCTTCCTTGGTTAATGCCATGGAAAAGTCGTAGCCAGCATCAATAGCCGTTATATTGCTCAATGATTCAATTTGTTTCGGAGAAGACTTAGGAACGTCAGTCCCGTCTCCGAGCTGCCCGGATTCGTTGGCCCCCCATGCCCATACCGTTCCGTTCTCAGCCAATGCCAAAGCATGCTTATCACCTGCGGCAATATCCATCATCTTAGGTATTCCCGTAATTTGTGCAGGTACAAAAACTTCCTTGTAATCAAACGTGTCCGGATCAGAACCCAAATCAATCTCATCGCCATTGCCCAGTTGGCCTGTATAGTTCGTCCCCAACGACCACACCGTACCATCCTCCTGCAAAACAACGAGAAAGGAGTTGCCGATCGCCACTTTACTTACATGGGCTAATCCTTCCACCCGCCGGGGAGAGATTTCTCTTTCCTCCGTATCGAATATCGAACCATTGCTCCCCCAAACCCATAAAGCCCCGTCATGCGCAGCAGCAACGCCCCATTTGGCGTCTATGAATTTGATATCCTCTATCTCTTCAACAAGCTGTGGCGCATCGTTAGCTACATCTGGAGTGAAATAGACTGCATCATGCAGTTTCATGCCCCAATGATACACGCTGCCTCCTTCCATAAGCGCCAAGGAGAACAGACTCCCAGCAGCGATGTCTTTGATCTTGTTGTCTGAATTCCCCAATGCTGCTTTATCTAAAAGGGTATTACGATCTGACGCAACCATATAAACGGAAACAGCCACGATCAGAATGCCTGCCACGATTCCAATGTATAGCTTGCTTGCGAACCTCATGCCACTCTTCCCTTCCTTCCAATCCTAATCAGCTATTTATACTTCTACGAAAAAATGTAAAATCCTGCGAGTGATAGCTGCAACGCGCGGTCACCCCCTGTCCTCCTCAGAATCGGGACGATTCTCGCCCTGAGCCAAGGGGATAGTGGCCATAAGGCGCTCCCCCTCCAGCAGAACCCCCTCTTTACAGTGAGCCTATTGTTTGATAAACTGGCTACGCTAATTGTTAACCAACATTATTTATACATGGTTAACAATTAAAAGAATCGGAGCGTGATCCCTCATGGCATTGGAATATGAATATTTGGCGGCTATGAACAAGGCGCACTTATGGCATCCTTTTACGCAAATGAAAGACTACAACAGCACGGACCCGCTCATTATTGAACGGGGTGAGGGCGTTAAGCTGTACGATGTGCAGGGACGCGCCTATTATGATGGATTCTCGTCGGTTTGGCTCAATGTGCACGGTCATAATGTGCCCGAGCTGAATCAGGCTATCATCGATCAACTACAGAAGGTTGCTCACTCCACCCTGCTCGGCATGGCGAACGTGCCTGCCATCGAACTCGCAGGAAAGCTGTCAGCTATCGCTCCCGAAGGTTTGACGAAGGTGTTCTTCTCAGACTCTGGCGCGACAGGCGTGGAGATCGCATTGAAGATGGCTTTTCAATATTGGCACAATCGAGGCATAACGGGGAAACAAAATTTCATAACGATGAGAGAAGCCTATCATGGAGATACCATCGGCGCGGTAAGCGTGGGCGCGATTCCGCTCTATCATGAACGGTTCCGCCCGCTGCTTTTTCAACCCTATGTCATTCCATATCCGCAAGCCTATCGCCACTCCGGCGGTGCTGCTGGCGCAATGGAGGATACTCTCGCCTCCTTGCGCGACACCCTGCAGAAACATGGCCATGAAATTGCGGCGCTCATCGTCGAGCCCATTGTACAGGGAGCCAGCGGCATGATGATTATGCCTTCCGGCTGCCTCACTGAAATCGCGGCGTTATGCCGCCAGCACGATGTGCTGCTCATTGCCGATGAGGTGGCGACCGGCTTTGGACGGACAGGAGCCATGTTCGCTTGTGATCTGGAGCAAGTGTCTCCCGATCTGATGGTTGTCGGCAAAGGGTTGACAGGCGGCTACCTGCCTGTTGCCGCGACGCTGGCTACGGATGAGGTTTACAGCTCTTTTTATGCTGATTATGAGGAACAGAAAACTTTTTTCCATGGCCATTCATTTACCGGCAATCCGCTTGGCTGCGCTGTGGCGCTTGCCAGCATCAAGCTGTTCGAGGAACGCCGCATTGTAGAGGGTACTGTGGCCAAAGCCGCCAGTGTGGCTCGAAGACTTGCCCCTCTCGCCCAATGGCCTCATGTCGGTGATATTCGGCAGCAGGGACTTATGATCGGCATTGAGCTGGTGCGCGATAAGGCAACCAAAGAGCCCTACGCTTGGGAAGATCGCATCGGCGTTCGCACCTCGCTGCGGGCAAGAGAGCTCGGAATGCTGACGCGTCCACTCGGCAATATCGTCGTCTTTATTCCACCGCTGTCCAGTACGGAGGCAGAGCTTGCAGCCATGACAGACATTCTCGCTGCCGCCATCCAAGATGTGACTCAGAAGGATTGGCGGCCATGACTCTGAGTCAAGCGCGTGGACTTTTCGTGACAGGCACTGACACAGGTGTCGGCAAAACGGTCATTACCGCAGCGCTTGCCGCCGCCTTGCGGGCTGAAGGCCGAAACATCGGCGTATGGAAGCCTGTTCAATCCGGGGCGCTGCTGGGGAGCGGCATTACCGATGCCGAGCGGCTGCTGCAAGGCTCAGGCATCAATGAGCTTCCCGAATCGGTAGCTCCCTATACCTTCGAAGCTCCCTTGACACCGTTGCTCGCGGCTCGGGCCGCCCATGTGGAGCTCACGCTGGAGGCTCTGAGCGCAAGCGGACTCCCGCTCATGGCGCGTTACGATTCACTGCTCATTGAGGGCGCGGGCGGCATTGCCGTTCCGCTGACGAATGAGGCGCTCGTCATTGATTGGATCGCTGAGCTCGGTACGCCCGTGTTGATCGTTGCCCGTTCCTCTCTTGGCACCATCAACCATACGCTGCTGACAGCAGCTATGCTCAAGCAGCGCGGCATTCCCGTCGTTGGTGTCGTATTGAATGATGGTTTTGAGGAGGCCATCCATGACGCAGAAGACCCCAGCACTTCTACGAATGCAGCTCTAATTGAGCAGTTTGGCGACGGCCTGCGAGTGCTTGGCCGATTCCCCCGAATTGTGGAGGAAAGGCCGAGCCCTGCGAAGCTGGCGGACCTCATCGGTCGAACGATAGATTTGTCGCCTGTGAGACAGGCTTTGGAATAGACAGTTACCTTGGGAGGATGATTAGATGACAACTTTATCAGCCACAACAGATTGGCAGCTTTTAGCACAAAAAGCACTGAGTGGAGCAAGATTGACGATGGAAGAAGCGTTGGCTGTTCTGGAGGCGGATAATGATGAGGTGCTGCCGATTCTGCAGGCCGCCTTCACGGTGCGGAAGCATTACTACGGCAAGAAGGTAAAGCTCAATATGATCATTAATGCCAAAAGCGGCCTGTGCCCGGAAGACTGCGGCTACTGCTCGCAATCCATTGTTTCGACTGCGCCCGTGAAGAAGTACACCTTGCTTGACAAGGATACGCTGCTGGCAGGCGCTCGTGAAGCGATGTCGCGAAAAGCAGGCACATACTGCATCGTAGCAGCAGGCAAAGGTCCGACAGACAAGGAGCTGGAGCAGGTCGTAGAAGCAGTTAAGGAAATCCGCGACACGATGCCGCTCAAAATCTGCGCATGCCTTGGCATCCTCAAGGACGGACAAGCGAAGAAGCTGGCTGAAGCCGGTGTTCACCGCTACAATCACAATCTGAATACGAGCCGAGCGAACTATCCCTCCATCACAACAACCCACACCTATGATCAGCGGATCGAAACGGTCGAGGAGGTCAAATCCTATGGCATGTCCCCTTGCTCCGGCGTTATTATCGGCATGGGCGAATCGATGCAGGAAATCGTCGAGATGGCTTATTCGCTTCGCGACCTGGATGCGGACTCCATACCGATTAACTTCCTCAATGCAATCCCGGGAACTCCCTTGGAAAATGCAGGGCGCACGCCAGCTATGACAGCATTGAAGGTGCTGGCCTTATTCCGTTTCATCTGTCCATCCAAAGAAATCCGTGTAGCTGGCGGACGTGAAGTTAATCTGCGCACCCTGCAGCCCCTGTCGCTCTATGCAGCCAACTCGCTGTTCGTCGGTGATTATTTGACCACAGCGGGCCAGGAAGTAACGTCCGACCATCACATCATTGAAGATATGGGCTTCGAGATCGAAATGTGTGCGCTCTAGGCGGTGCATGGTATGACGATGAAATGGATGGAGCAGGAGCTCCAATCACTGGCTGGCGAAGCGCTCGAACGGAAGCTCCGCGACAGCGCCCCTGTCTCCGGTCGGCCAGGCTACATATTGCGGGACGGGCAGGAGCTGCTCAATCTGTCGTCCAACGATTACCTTGGTCTTGCACAGCATCCCGCGATTATTGAAGCTATGCGCACGGCGCTCTTGACCGAAGGCGCAGGATCAGGGGCATCGCGCCTCGTCACCGGCAATCGGACACCCTATCGCGAGCTGGAGGATGCGCTTGCGGATTGGCAGCAATGCGGCGCGGCGCTTGTTGCCGCGAATGGCTATATGGCCAACACAGGCGTCATAAGCGCCCTCGTCGGTCGTGGCGATGTCGTGTTCAGCGACCGGCTTAACCATGCGAGCATTGTGGATGGCGTGGCGCTTAGCCGTGCGGAGCATGCCCGTTATCGCCATAACGATATGGAGCATTTGCGCCATCTGCTGCACAAGCATCGCGGGGCAAGGCGCAAGCTCATTGTGACAGACACGATTTTCTCGATGGATGGCGATCAAGCGCTGCTGCATGAGCTGGTGCAGCTCAAAGGACAGCACGGCGCGATGCTCATGGTAGACGAGGCGCATAGCGGCGGCATATACGGCGGGAACGGCGAAGGTCTATGCCATTCACTCGGCATACATAGCGACATCGACATCCATATGGGAACGTTCAGCAAAGCCTTCGGCTTATACGGCGCATATGTATGCGGCAGTGAAACGCTTGTACGCTGGCTCGTCAACAGAGCAAGGCCATTTATTTACTCTACAGCGCTGCCCCCCTCCATCTTAGCCGGTATTTCGCAATCGCTTGAGATTGTGCGAAGTGAGAGTGACAGACGCCGGCTGCTCCTCGCAGCAAGCCGCAAATTCCGCACTATGCTGAGGGACGGCGGCTTCCAGACCAGCGACGGCGACTCGCCCATTGTGCCCGTCATTGTCGGCGACAATGCGGCAGCTCTGCGGTTCAGCGCAGAGCTGCAAGAGGCGGGCATCGCAGCTGTTGCGATTCGCCCGCCCACTGTGCCGGAGGGGACAGCCCGGATCCGCTTCTCGCTGTCCGCTGTCCACACAGAGCGCGAGCTGGAGCAAGCGGCCTCATGCATCCGCAGCATCGGCTTGAAGCTGGGGGTGCTGCCGCTATGACAGTGGGGACAGAACAGCACTCGCATCCGGCTGTGACCGTACTTTGGCTCAGCGGCTGGAGCTTCGACGATGCTGCATTCACCACGCTCAGAGGCCATCTGCCGGCAGAATGGCGGCATGTGCCGGTTCGCTATGAGCATGCGGACTCGCCTGAGCAGTTCTATGCGATGGCCTCCACAGCGGCGGAGGCTTGCCGTCGCTCGGCAGCAGGGCGACTGCTCATCATCGGCTGGTCTCTCGGCTCCCTGCTTGCGCTTCGCATCGCAGCAGACGGCTTGGCGGACGGCATTGTCCTGCTGAATGGAACAGCCCGCTTCGTCCGACCCAAAGGAGAGACGGAGCTCGGCTGGCTGGATGCCTATGTCAGGCAGATGGGAACGGAGATCAAGCATGACCGCGCAGCCGTCGAGCTGAAATTTCGCGAAGCTCTATTGACAGCGCAAGAGCTTGAGAACGGCTGCGTTCAGGAGTTGCCGCCAGCGGAGAGCTGGTCCACCGAAGCGCTGCTAGCCGGCCTTAATGTCCTTCGCAATGAGGATTGCAGAGGCCTGCTGTCCACAATTACCCTCCCGGCACTGCTCATTCATGGTGTGGAGGATACGATTTGTCCGATTGGCGCAGCTCTGGAATTACAAGTTAGGCTGCCCCATGCGAGGCTGATCACATTGGAAGCCAGCGGACATGCGGTCTGTATAACCCGACATCAGGAAGCATCAGATGAGATAAGGAGATGGTGGCATGAATGGCAAGCTGCGAGCGATACAGCGGCGATTTGATCGAAGCGCGGATAGCTCATACGATGCACATGCCAGTGTACAGCGGTTAATGTCGCACTCACTTTCCACCGCTATCTCCCCGCTAACCCACGGTTTACATCCAGGCCCAATCAATATTTTGGAGATTGGCTGCGGTACGGGAGCATTGACGGAGAAGCTCGCGTCATTATTTCCAGAGGCATCGATAACGGCGCTTGATCTGTCTCCCGCCATGCTGGAAGCGGCAAAGCAGCGTCTCGCAGGCAGACGCCTGACCGCTGTTACTCATGCCAGCATCCGCGCCGGGCAAATGAACTGGATACTTTCTGATGCTGATAGCTGGCTCGCCAAGCAGAGCGCGGAGAGCTGCTCCTTCGACCTGATCGTCTCTAATGCCTGCTTCCAATGGCTGCCAGATCCTGCAGGGACGCTCTCGAAACTTGCCCAACTGCTTCAGAAGCGGGGCGGGTCACTCGCCTTCACTACCTTCGGACCGAAAACATTCCATGAGCTGCACCAATCGTTCGCAGATGCTTACAGCTCAAACAATCTGCCTCCCCAGAGGCATGGGCTGTCCTTTCACTCTCCTGATCAGTGGCAGCAGCTCCTGGTGGAAGCCGGGCTCGCAGACATCGTGATTGAGCGCAACGTCCACTGTGAACGGCATGCCTCGGTGCGCGATTTCCTCCTTTCGATTAAAGCAGTCGGGGCCAGCACTTCAGAAGCAGCACCCCTTCATGGAATATCGCGGCGTATGCTTTTCACGCAAATGTATCGTTCATACGAAGCTCGATACCGCGCGCCAGACAGCAGCATTCCCGCTACCTATGATCTCATGCTGCTGCATGCGCGCACCCGCTCATAAACATAGGCCCGCACGCTGCAGTAGCCGTTGCTTGTATTTACGTTGCTGCAAAAATACAGGTAATTGGACCAGAAAGGACCATTTCAAGTCACTTACCTGCAAAAATACACCAAAAAATCAGAAAAGCACCGTATATGCGGGATTCCGGAAATATTTGATGTATTATTGAAGTTACTCTGGCTGCAAGCAGCAGTTTTGGATACAGGAGGTGTATTTTTGCAGGTGCGCGCGAAGATAGTTGCTTTTACCCGTCATTCACATTCCATACATCTACCCGACAAATAAACAAGCAGCTGCCCGAGGTGTCATCCGCCTCGTACAGCTGCTTCTTGCTTCTATGCTCATAGGTTCAACTCTTTCGCCGATTGCTTGACCATTCCACGAACAGCTCATAATCAAGCTCGACCTGTTCGGCATAAGACAATGCCCACTGTGCGATAGACGCGCAGAACGTATCCTCGTCATTGCCCATCGCGCGCACAATCTCTGTTTCACTGTGATAGTCGAGCACGCCATGCTCCACATCCGCATCTGCCCGTGCGTGCATTTTGGCGGTGATGCCGCCCATCCCCTGAACAACCTTCAGCAGGTCCTGCTCCGTCTCCAACTGCTCCAGCTTCAGACGCTTCTTGTAAGGGGACCGCTCCCTCACGTAGAAATCACGGTCATCAAGCGACATATAGCCGAGATAAGGGTCTGCCTCATGGTGCATCGCTTGCTGAGTCATCGTAACCCGTTTGCCCTGATGCCCGAATGCTCGCCAGAACATTTCGTCGTAAGGAAGGAAATACGCCGGCACGGGTACGCGAACCTCCTTCACTTCCAGAACTACATCGTCCAAGCCCTGCTCCCCATCGCCGCCTTCAATCAGGACATAGAACCGGTCAAGTCCAATGGAGGCCGTGCCAGAGCCGTGCTTGACAGCAATATCCTTAATTCGAAAATGCCGTTCCTCCGCCCCGCCGCGTTCACTCATGCCCTGCAAATATTGCGGCCAGGCCGCAAGCAGCGCCGCCCGCTCCTCCACTGTCGCCGGCACGATTTCCTCACTGGCCGAAAATTGACGATCCTCCTGCTGCATCATCGCCGTCACCTTCTCAAGGAAGTGCTGCTCCTTGCGCTTGCGCAGCTTCTTGAGCAGCTTGCGGATAGGCCCGTCCGCCCGTTCCTCGTTCATATAGAACGTTGCAGGATCTTCCTTCCCCTTGGCGAATCGGCGCATCTGAGCGGAATATGCACGCAGATAAGCAACGATGATATGTGATTGAGACTCTGCTGGCAGCTCCTTGATCCGGCATACGAGCGTAATACTGACTGACATGCGAAGCAGATCATATAGATACGAGCCCAAGTAGCCCTCGTCAAAATCATTCACATCATAGACAAGCTCCCCTGTCTCGCTGCGAAAAGCGCCGAAGTTCTCGAAGTGCAGATCGCCTTGTATCCATGTCGGCCGATCCGGCTGCGAATGATAAGGAAACCATTCCCGCGTCACGTCAAAATAAAATAAATAAGCGCTGCCCCGAAAAAAAGAAAACGGCCCGCTCGACATTTTCTTATATTTTTCCGTCCGTTTCTTCCTATCGAGCTCCATCAGCTTGCCGTCAAATTCATCAAAAATAGCGGTCAACGTTTGTTTTCTTAGCTTCCGCTGGGTTTGCTTCACTCGGTCAGTCATTTGCGCATTCATAGAGCAGCTCCCTACTTGTCAAATGTCGTCATTATATAAAGGATTCTCCTTTATTCCGACATTTCCTGCTCTACAAGCCGATCCGCGCTTCTAGCTCCTCCTTCTGCCACATATGATGACGGAAATGCATGGCGGTGAGCTGATGTCATTCTGATTGAGTGGGGTTGTTTCGACCCAACGCCGAGACGAGAACCGACTTAACATAAGGGAGACGATGGAAGTGAGACCGACAAGACGCGATTCGATGGAGTCGATGGGCTTACCGTTGGTGAACAGCCATAGTGTGCGAATAACGGCATGCGCTGCACATAGCTGTCCCGCTAATTAAGCAGCCTCTTGCCATAGTACACACCGCGCGCGGTGTTTCGCTGCATGACGGTGGTCGATCAACCGCAGCTCCCAGCGCGCACGGTG
The DNA here is from genome assembly GCF_927798095.1 of Paenibacillus plantiphilus. Classification (GTDB taxonomy): domain Bacteria; phylum Bacillota; class Bacilli; order Paenibacillales; family Paenibacillaceae; genus Paenibacillus_Z; species Paenibacillus_Z plantiphilus. The sequence continues at coordinate 254,310 of NZ_CAKMMF010000002.1, forward strand.
TCGCGCTGCATGACAGAGGTCGACTATTGACAGGTCGACGTACTTTCTGCACCGCGAGCAGAGCGCGGTGGGGCGGTACAGGCGCCCCAACAATTCATCCTTGCATTTACTGCGATATCGTAGTAACATATGTTTTAGATAATACGATATCGTAATAAAGAGGATAAATATGGACCAATTAATTGAATTATTGTTCAAGCAAGGATTGCGGCCTCTTAGTGTTTTTCCCGATGCTTCTGCGCTGGAGGAGCAATTGAGCAGTACAGATTTGGGCGCATTGATGGTGCTGCAATTCCATGGAGAGATGACGATGTCAGATTTCGCTGGCGAGCTTGGCGCACCGCTTAGTACTGCCACTAGCATTGCGAAGCGGCTTCAGAAGAAAGACTGGATTGCGCGCAACCCCTCAGATATTGACCAGCGTAGTATTCTGATCTCGTTGACAGCCGAGGGCAAGCGGCTTGCGGACAAGGGCAAGGCAACCCTGACCACGATGTTCGAACGCGTGCAGGAGGCGCTGACACCGGAGGAAATCGCTCAATTCGTGCAGCTTATGATTAAAGTCGGCAAGGCGCTGCAACAGCAACCGTCCGGCAAACCGGCGGGATCGGCACAGAAGCCGCGCAGCATTCAAATCGAGGACTAAATTTTTTTGCTCATATACTACGATTTCGTAGTAATTCGCATGAACAATCTGGAGGGATTTGAGATGAGGATTATTATATACACCGGCAAGGGCGGCGTCGGCAAGACAAGCATCGCTGCAGCGACAGCGGTGCGTCTTGCAGCACAAGGCAAGAAGACGCTCGTCATGAGCACAGATGCGGCGCATAGTTTATCAGATGCGCTTGATCTGCCGCTTGGTCCAGATCCGGTCCAAGTTGCGCCTGATCTGTGGGCCCAGGAAATTGACAGCATGCAGGAGACCGAGCGCAATTGGGGCGCTGTGCAGAGCTGGCTGGCGCAGTTCATGAACTGGGCCAAGCTGAATGATGTGACAACCGAGGAGATGCTTGTTTTTCCTGGAATGGAGGAGCTGTTCTGTCTGCTTCAGATTAAACGGCAAGCGGACAGCGGCCTGTTCGACACATTAATCGTCGATTGTGCTCCTACCGGCGAAACGCTGCGGCTGCTGAGCTATCCCAATGTGCTGAACTGGTGGCTGGAGAAAATCTTCCCTTACGAGCGCCGTCTCATTAAAGTAGTACGCCCTGTCGCCAAGCTGGTGACTGGCGGTCTGGAGCTGCCTAGCGATGAGACGCTGGAAAGTGTAGAGCGCTTCATTCGTGACCTGGAGGATCTGCAAACCATGCTGCTCAATCCAGAGGTTACTTCTGTGAGAATCGTGCTCAACCCGGAGAAAATGGTCATCTCCGAAGCAAGGCGTTCCTTCACCTATTTGAATTTATTCGGCTTTCATACCGATGCGGTAATCGTGAATCGCGTGCTGCAGGGAGATGTGGGTGAAGGGTTCATGTCCCAATGGAAGGAGCTTCACGAGCGATATGCGGAGGAGATCGAGCAATGCTTCAGCCCGCTGCCGATTCTGCGCGTACCGCTAATGCCGGGCGAAGTATTCGGACTTCAACCGCTTCAGCAGGTTGGCGAGGAAGCATTCAGAGATGCGGATGCCGGGTCCATCCTATACGCCAGCCGCTCTGAGACCATTCGCAAGGACGGTGAAGCTTATTCGCTTGAACTCCTGCTGCCCTTTATTAGCAAGGAGGAGGTGCAGCTCACTCAGCTTGGCGACGAGTTGACTGTGCATGTCGGCTCCTACAAGCGGAAAATCCATCTGCCGCGAACACTTATGGGCCGACCGATTGAAGGCGCGCGCTTCCGCGACGATGCCCTCCATATCCGCTTCGGCGGCCGCGAGCCGCAGCACTAGCATGATCAACGATTGAGTCGAGGCTTTGCGATTGTATCGCAAAAACTTGGCGCATGCTTACGTAGCTAGTTTTTGCTCGCCGGAGGCCTCTACGTTTGTATCGCAAAAACTTGGCATATGCTTATGTAGCTAGTTTTTGCTCGCTGGAGGCCTCTACGTTTGTATCGCAAAAACTTGGCATATGCTTACGTAGCTAGTTTTTGCTCGCTGGAGGCCTCTACGTTTGTATCGCAAAAACTTGGCATATGCTTACGTAGCTAGTTTTTGCTCGCTGGAGGTCTCTACGTTTGTATCGCAAAAACTTTTGGGAGGAATAAAAAAATGGACACTCACTTGGTTAGGTTGGCACGATTGGTGTCAGAAGTAAGCGGGGCTGTAGGCCGTGAGATGGTCCCTGAGGAGGCAAAAGAGCATTTTCGCACCTCAGCTCGTGAAGCCTTGCTCGGTGGAAAAGCCATACTAAACAGTCTGATTGAGCAGTTGGACAACTCCAGTCATTCCATGAAAGAGAAGACCGGCTCCAAGCGAACTACCGGTTCTGCTGTGTCCGTCGTCATAGAAGACTAAATATCCGCCACTCTCTCTTTCTACAAATATCGTCCCAAACTACTTGAGAACCATTAGACTATTGAGCAATCCCGATGGACAACGAGCAAAAACTATATACGAAAATAGAAGGTTACTCCCAGCCCCTATTTTGATTCTAGTGGGGGATGTCGTCGACGTACGTTATGTGAGCATCGCATTCTGTTTGAAAAAATCCATGGGGACATTTTTCAGCGGGGCGGAATCCACACCAGCCGTCGTCTTGCATTTCGAAAATGCTCGTGTTACTTTTCCGTGCTGTAATGCGGTATTTCCGCCTTATGGAGATAAACGAGGAGCTTTCTGCTATGCCTTGCCAGCTGTAAGAGGGTTTTTCAGCCTTTCAGCGCTCCTCACTCCCTTTTTTCGTGCTGTAACGCGGTATTTCCGCCTTATGGAGATAGTTGAGGAGCTTTCTGCTGCGCTTTGTCATCTGTAAGAGGGTTTTTCAGCCTTTCAGCGTACTTCGCTCCCTTTTTTCGTGCTGTAACGCGGTATTTCCGCCTTATGGAGATAGTCGAGGAGCTTTCTGCTGCGCTTTGTCATCTGTAAGAGGGTTTTTCAGCCTTTCAGCGTACTTCGCTCCCTTTTTTCGTGCTGTAACGCGGTATTTCCGCCTTATGGAGTTTCCGTGCTGCAACACTGCATTTCCATTTCCGTCATATACAGCAAATATCAGGACCGACTTTCTCTACAGCCTGACTTTATAAGAAAGTAGAAGGTAACTCCCAGCTCCCATTGTCATTCTGGGTGATGTCGTCGACGTCATGAGAGTTTTTGCATCTACGCGTAGTAATTCAGAAGCAAGCAACGGCTAGTGCAGCGCACCCAGGGGCTATGGTACTGAGGGGATATGGCATCGGCGGGCTATGGTACTGGGGGATATGGAATCGGTGGGCTATGGTACTGAGGGCTATGGCATCGGCGGGCTATGTGTACCAGCAGGCTATGGAATTATTAAAGCCGCAACGTGCTGCTTCTGCCAAGTTGAGAAAGGGGAACATGACTATGAAAAGCATTCAGCGGTACAGTCCGCTTATGATGGAGCTTACAGCGTACATTCACAGTGCGCTAGGTCTTATTCTTGCGTGGGGAACTATTCGGACCATCGGCTCCGAGGGGTTCGTGAATACCATTGCCGGCCAACATGATCGGGAAGCCGCCTTCTGGTTTCTATTCGCAGGCGCGATGATGTGGCTGCTCGCCCGCTTCATGCGCTGGACGGTTGTCCAGCAGCGCCAGCCGCTTCCTGCCAGCCTTGGCTGGCATCTTATCACGATCTCCGCTGTCGGCGCTATTATGATGCCAATTTCCGGCTTCTGGCTTGTGCTGGCCCAGGGAATTATTATGGTTTGGAATCGCCGCTGACGATAGCTTTTATTCGTCCCACCTCGCCGCTCTGCAGTCTAACTTTAATGCCATGGGGATGGTTCGGGGATTTGGTCAAAAGATCCTTCACTACGCCGCGGGTCGTCTTCCCCGTGGCTTGGTCCTGTTTCAATACAATATCAACGACCAGACCGGGATGTATAGCCGACCGCTGCTGTCCATTGCTGCTCATATCTCCGTCACGCTCCTTTGTTGTTCGACCGTTCGACCTCAGAGGGGAACAGACCGGGCCATCACAGCCCAACCCTTATCATACGGCAGCAGCAAGCTCACCCGCAACTTGCGCGGCTGCCTGTCCTCTTTGTTCCATGCTGGCTTTACCCGACATCCTCTATCATTATCTTCCTCATTCTTCTATATTCCTGTACAATCTTCTATATTCCTGTACAATCAAGTGGTACAGCAACCATCCTCTACTTCTATCAGAAAGACGGTGTTCTCTTCATGCGCAAATGGCTCCTTGCTTGCAGTGTACTGACTCTGCTGCTAACTGGATTCCACGAGGCGGTCGCCGCTTCACCAACGAGAACGATTACGAATATTGCTCAGTGGCAGCATCCCACCAAAGAAATTTTCACTGCTTATGACGTCGAGCTTTTGAAGGTCGTCATTAAAAACGGGAATTACCCCGTATTCAGCATCAAGCTGCCGCAGCCCTCCGGCCTTCAGGCAGAAAATCTGTTCAATAAGTTCATCAAAGATATCGCCAAAGCGAACGGCTACTGGCCGTTCAAGATCGTCCAAGGCGAATTCGCCGCAACGGTTGGAACTATTCAGCAATCCAAGCTTGTTACGTCCATCTCATATGCCCAGAAATATACCTATATTACGAGCGCATCTGCCGCCATTCCGACAAATCTAGCCAAGGCAGGCCTGCATCCCGTACCGATTGCCGCCACGTTCAAGCATGCCATCGACAAGCGGATTGCTGCGCTTTTGAGCCAGCCGTCCTCTTATACGGATAGCGATTGGTCGAGCGGTCTCATCCAGACCGATTCAAACAACATGATTATTAATGACAGGTTCAAGGCTGCTATTGTAGGAACCGTCCGCATCGGCGATACGATCAAGGACATTCGGACAAAGCTCGGAACGCCCGGCTTCTCCGAAGGAGACATGATTTTCTACCGGACAAGCAACTACTATATCGGCTTCAAAGGCAAGAACCGGCTGGAGCAGGCGATTATCGGCCGCAGCCCTGCTCTTGGCGCTACCGATAAAGACATATTGAAGAAGCTTCTCGTCACAATGAATGGCTCGCCCAAGGTCCCTGATGTGTTATCGGCGGTCACTGCCGATCCTTCTCTGGATGCGTTCTTCGACCAGCTCTATCATTTGCACGGAATCGGCGGATACCATGCCTCCTCCAAGCATGGCATTGAGATGAGTGATGGCGAAGAGCAGCATATTGGCATCTACAATAATTTTACAGGGAATCTGTATGCCAATGCCTCAGGCGGCTCATACAAGATATCCTACATCGACAAGGACCTGACGATTGAGCGTCTTACGAGCGACAATAGTGTGTTTGATTATAGCAATGAACAGTTCCGCTCCGCCGGAACCCTTTCACCAAGCGGCAACTATACGATGTATTACGAGTGGGTATATTCCATGCTGCAATATTTTCATATCCGAACCGTGGACAACAGCAAGCCTGACTTCAAAATCCATATTGCATCCCTGGATTCACGCTGGATTACGGATCAATATCTGCTCACAATTGATTTCTACAGCAGCAAGCCGGAGCTGATTCCAGTCCTTCCTGACGGGGATGGGAATTCCGCGAAGCGCATCGATGTGTTCAAGGCAGTCGGCATCCCATTCGATGAGGACGCCTACTCTGCTGTTGAGATTGTTAAAGCAACAGACTCCTCCTTCACCCTGAAGGTCGATGAGACCAGCTTCACAATCGCCTACCGCCTCTATAAGAACGGCGATATCAAGCTCCAACGAATCTGATCGGGCTATCTGGCATACACTTGTAAAAATATCGCAATCACATCCTGATCCATTCCCGAAACCCTCAGCCGCACTCATTCGCAGCTGGGGGTTTTGCTCGTCCTCCGAAACAAGCATGCAAAGAAAGAGATTGACTTTTATAATGAGAATGAATATCATTGAGAAAGAAAATCAACAGTTACCTCAGAGAGGTTGATACGGACGATGAAGAAAATCAATTACTGCTGCAAAAACTTCAAGAACGGCTCCAAGTCGGTCTACAAGTCACTCAAGAGCAAATTCCCTGACGTCAAGCAGAAGAAGAAGGATTGCCTTGGCAACTGCCGCCTCTGCTCCAAGCAATGTATCGTCAGAATCGGGAAATCAGAGATCCTCGTCGCTCCCTCCGCCAAAATCTTGTATAAAGAGCTCAAGAAGCGGATAGGCTAGTCGAGTAAAATGTGATAACATATAGCATATATTGTTAAACCCCTCGCTGAAGGTGCAGATTCGCACTTTATAGCGCAGGGGTATATATTGGTTAGGAACGAATAGAGAGGTGTGTGCGACAGATGATGAACGATACACTTAGTGAAGCTCTGAATGAACAGATGAATTTCGAATTCTACTCTGCTCATGTCTACTTGGCCATTGCAGCCTACTGTTCTGGAGAAAGTCTGGATGGATTCGCCAACTTCTTTATCGTACAGGCTGAGGAAGAACGATTCCACGCAATGAAGATTTACAAATTTCTGAACGACCGCGGGAAACGCGCCACTCTGGCCGGCATGGATACGCCTGATAATGAATACAGCTCCATTCTGGCAGCCTTCGAGCATGCCTATGAGCATGAGCAGGCTGTTACGAAGCGCATCTACAACCTTTCGGATATCGCGATGAATGACCGTGAGCATGCCACCATTCAGTTCTTGAAATGGTTCATCGATGAGCAGGTAGAGGAAGAATCCATGTTCGACAGCATCATCAATAAGCTTAAGCGGATTGACAAGGACAGCAACGCATTCTTCATGCTTGATAATGAGTTTGCACAGCGCACCTTCACACCGCCAGCCGTATAATAAGTTTAGCATCAACGGGGCTGTCTCCCAGTAGTTCATCAAACTACTGGGAGACAGCCCTTTCTGCATGCTTTTCTATGCGCCCATGGGCTGCTGTTCCACGATAACTCCCCGCTGGCTCCCCGATCGCCCTGCTCAATACCCCGAAGCCCTGGATTGTAACCAACATGCTAGAAATGGACAATTATTGAAACCAATCATGATGTGAAACGTCTCTATAAAAGGATGCATCCAAATGAGGAGAGGAAGTTGATTCATGAACAAGGTTACTGCACTACTAATGTCGCTCGTCCTGTTGCTGGCATTCGGAACAGCTGCACAAGGCGCAGCGGAGCCTGCAAAGCCGATTTCCGTCTGGCTTGGCGAGCATCAGCTTCAACTGGACAGCCAAGTGCCGCTCATCCAGCAGAGCACGACGCTAGTCCCGGTAGAGCCGCTGCTGAAAGAGCTTGGCTTCACCGTGAGCCGTGATGAACAGAGCAAGGCTGTCAGCGGCGCCAAAGATAATCTGACGATTTCTATACAGGCCGGCAAGCATGCGGCTGTCGTGAACGGTCAGCAGGTCGCGCTTCTAGTCGCACCGAAGACAATAGGAAAGGTTACATATGCGCCTGTCCGGTTCATTGCCGAGGCGGCGGGCTACAAGGTCCTTTGGAACGCCGAACTGCGCACAGTCGTGCTTCAGACACAGCAAGCGAGCAAAGGTTTTCTCTGGAAGGTGGAGAATAACGGCAGCACCGTGTATTTGCTCGGCTCAATCCATGTGGCCAGCAAGGAGATGTATCCGCTACGTCCAGCTATTGAGCAAGCCTTCTCGGAGGCGGATTATTTGACGGTTGAGGTCGATATTTCGAAGCCCATTGATGCAGAGACGCAAAGCCTGGTTGCCTCGCTTAGTACCTATTCGGACGGAACGAAGCTGCAGGATCATATCTCGCCGGAGTCTTATAAGAAGGTGGGCGAGTTTTTAACGGGAATTGGGCAGAAGGCAGATGCATTCGATGCATTCAAGCCCTGGAATATTTCGCTTGCGCTGAACCAGATCAAATGGATGAACTTAGGGTATGACAGCTCGCTTGGCATTGATGCCTATTTTCTAAATAAGGCGAAGGAAAGCATGCTGCCTGTGCTTGAGCTGGAATCGATCAAGCTTCAACTCGAACTGTTTGACGGCTTCTCCCCTGAGTTTCAGGAGAAACAGCTGCTGAGCTCGCTCGAATCCCTCACAAGCGGAGATTCCGACATCAAGCAAATGTCCGAGGCGTGGGCTGCAGGCGATGAAAAGGCGCTGCTTGAAAGCATCCAATCCTTAGACGAGGAAGAGGAAGAATATACTCAAAAATTGCTTGTTGACCGCAATATACCGATGACCGAGCATATCGACGCGTATTTGAAAAAGGGAGACAACAAAACTTATTTTGTCGTAGTCGGGGCCGCCCATTTAATAGGTGAATGGGGCATTGTTCCATTGCTTGAGGGGAAGGGCTACACCGTAGCAAGACAGTAGTCCTATAATATTGCAATAGCCGTCTACCATGCAGCGCAGACGGCCTGAGAAGGGGCGAACGAGACAGCAGTTCGCTCCTTCATTTTTTAATTCTTTTATGGAACCGCATTTATTCCCCATATGGATTTCTTCATCGATTACAGACATTTGTATTCCTATACGTATCATTCCGTCTCCATGGATAAAAATGCATGAACAGAAGCGCAGCACCACTACCTTCAGGACATGCGTTCTTCCCTACTAGTTGATTCTTCCTATCTGGGATGCTCTGTCCTATAAAATCAGTTCTCCACTCCGACGATCTCGCCAGCGAGCGAGGATGCCCGTTGGGCGTAGGGATGCTGGTGGCTATGGTCGGGCAGCTGAAATGGCGCAAACCTGAAATTTGACTGCACTGCAGCAACGCGCTCTCCAGCGCCAATAACGGTGACATCGCCATTCGGGCTGCCTATAACCGCACCATCCTCCACGTACGCACCTTCCCCCAGAATGACCCGTGACAAGCTGGCGTTCCGTCCGATGCGCGCATTGGGCATAATGATGCTCTCACGAATATCTGCCCCGCTTCCAATCGCAACATCGCCGAAAATAAAGGAGCGATTCACATTTCCTTCTACCGTACTGCCGGAATGGATATAGGAGTTCCGGACGTCCACTTGAGGACTGACATAGCTTTTGAACGAGCTTGTCCATCGACGTGTCTGGATCGGCCATACCTCCTCATCATGAGCTTCGCCGTCGATAATATCCATATGAGCTTCCCATAGACTCTCCACTGTGCCGACATCGCGCCAATACCCATCGAATGGATGCGCCTGGAGCGTCATTCCACTGCGCAGCAAGCGAGGAATGATATCTTTGCCGAAGTCACGGCTGGAAGCATCGTCATTCCGATCCTCCAGCAGCACCTCGCGCAGATTCGCCCATCGGAACATATAGATCCCCATCGATGCAAGATTGCTCTCCGGCCGTCCAGGCTTCTCCACAAAGTCAACAATTCGATTGCTCTCATCTGTATTCATAATGCCGAACCGGCTCGCATCCTTCCATGGCACGCGCTTGACCGCAACCGTAGCCGCTGCGCCGCTGGCGATATGAGTCCTCAGCAGTTCATCATAATCCATCCGGTAAATATGGTCGCCTGACAAAATTAGCACATGCTCCGGTCCATGCCACTCGATATAATCCATGTTCTGATAAATGGCATCTGCTGTTCCTGCATAGCCCTCGCTGCTGATTCGACTTGACGGCAGCAGCGTAATATCGGCAGCGGCCTCGCTGTCCCTCATCTGCCACGCTGTCCCATCCCCGATATGCCGATGAAGCGACGATGCTTCATATTGCGTAAGCACGCCAATCGTGCCGATGCCGGAGTTGACACAGTTGCTCAGCGTATAATCGATGATGCGGCAGCGGCCTCCGAACGGAACTGCCGGCTTCGCCATATTGGATGTTAACGGAGATAAGCGGCGGCCTTCTCCGCCGGCAAGCAGCATAGCCAAGCAAGTACGATTCTTTGTCATTCCATATACCTCCCGGTGTCTATTGTAATAGGTTAATACACTCCCCGTTCAGCAATGAAACGACACCTAAAAATTTCCTTGTCCGCATCCGATTTCATGTGTCAACAATGCGCGGGTTGGGTATGGCGATGACGGTGCAGTGGTTGACCACCGTCATGTGACGCCAAGCACCGCGCGCCGGGAGCTGCGCGCGGTGCGGAAACAGACAGCCGGAACAAATCCTCGGCAGCATTATAAATGACGATGGAGAATGCGGTATCCGTATGGCTCCAGCTCCACACGCTGCTCTCCGTCCGTCACCGGGACATGGTCGCCGGTCAGCGCGTCCTTCCAGTCATCGGTATTCATCGCGTGTGAAAGCACGGCATGCTCACCGGTATTGTTCATCCAGATCGTGAAGTGCTCGCCCTCGCCCAATCGCTCATAGATCAGCCGCCCATTGTCATCCTCCGCTTGGAGGAAACGGAACCGTCCGCTTCGAAGGACCGGATGCTCCTTGCGCAGATCAATGAGCAGCTTGTAAAAGTCGTACAGCTCGCGATCCTGCCCCTCCTCCTCCCAAACCATGCATACACGGCAATCGGGATCGTCACCGCCCTTCAATCCGATCTCATCACCGTAGAAAATACAGGGTGTGCCAATATAGGTCAGCAGGAATACGACAGCCAGCTTCAGCCGCTGCTTATTCTCTCCGACTCGCGTCAGAACGCGGGCGGTGTCATGGCTTGACAGCACGTTGAAGATGACCTCATTCGTCTGCTGCGGGTAACGCATCAGCAAATTATTCATCTGCTCTGCAAATTCACGCCCGCTCACATCGTCAGAGGTGAAGAAGCCCATCACTTTGTTCGCGAATGGATAGTTCATGACTGAGTCGAACTGGTCGCCCAGCAGCCACATCCGCGAATCGCTCCACACTTCACCGATGATGTAGGCATCGGGCTTCGCTCCCTTGACCGTTTTGCGGAAATCGCGCCAGAAGTGATGATCCACCTCATTGGCTACATCCAGCCGCCAGCCGTCGATATCCGTATCCTCAATCCACTTCTTGGCTACATCGAGCAAATATTCCTTCACCTCGGGGTTGGACGTATTCAGCTTGGGCATATGCCCAAAGAAGCCGAATGTATCATAGGTCGCCCCGCCGTCCTCCTTCACCTCAACGGGATAGGAGCGGATATGGAACCAGTCGGCATATCGGGATGCCTCTCCGTTCCTCACAACATCCTGAAAGTGCGGGAACTGCTCGCTTGTATGGTTGAACACAGCGTCCAGCACGACGCGAATGCCGCGTTCGTGGCATTCCTGCACCAGCTTGCGCAGCAGCTCCGCATCACCGAAATGAGGGTCAATCTTGCGGTAGTCTATCGTATCGTATTTGTGATTGGAGGGCGATTCAAATATCGGTGTCAAATACAGCGCGGTAATGCCAAGGTCCGTCAAATGATCCAGCTTGTCAATCACGCCTTGCAAATCGCCGCCAAAATAATTGTCATGCGTAGGCGGCGAGCCCCAATCCGCAATCTCCTCCGGGTTCAGTTTATCGTTGCCGTTTGCGAAGCGGTCAGGCATAATTTGATAGAAGACCGCTTCCTTGGCCCACTCCGGAGCGGTGAAGATATCAATCTCATGCAGGTACGGAAATTCATAATAGCCGCCTGCCGGATGAGGCTGCTCCCCATAAATTCCGGATTCTGTCATGTATACAGCCTCATCCCCGCTGCGCAGGCGAAACCCATAGGAGAACCGTTTGTATTGCGGCCGGACGGCGGTCTCCCAATAGTCGTAATAACGATCAGCAGCCACCTTCTCCATCGGGATATCCTCATGATGCTGATCCCAATCGTATTTGTCCCCTGTAATCGCCGTAACTTCCTCGACATCATCCCGTTTGGTCTGCACTCTAAGATGGATGGTGTCCTTGTCATACGCATAAGCCCAATTGCTTCTTGGCGAGTGGTGGAAACATTCTATAAACATGGCTCTCCAACTCCTTTATCCCTCTATCCGCCATCCGTTATGCGGTTATATGGAATATACACCGGACAAACGCGCAGTGAATCGAGATATTTAATTGCGCTTGTTTCAAAAAGGGAAACGGGTGGGTAAGAACAGACTAGCCTCACTTGGCAAATCCAAATTGAAATGGAATGCGGAGGGATTTAGGATGGAACAAATGAAACCGAGTGTTCAAATTGTGACCACTGCCATGGATGCGCTGCATGCTGTGCGGGAGCTTAACAGAAGAGGATACAAGCAGGATGACATATACGTACTCGCCCATGACAGTGAGCAGACCAAGGAGCTGGCGGATGCCACTGATGCCAATCAGATCAGTATGACCGAGGAAGGTGTACTGAACTCCGTTGCCAATGTGTTCCGCTCGCGGGGTGAAGAAATTCGTTCGAAGCTCCAGTCTATCGGTATCACCGAGACGGAAGCCGAACGCTATGAAGAGGAGCTTGATCAAGGCCGTGTGCTTGTCATTACGCATAACCATTAACCGGAAACCGAAACCGAAGCTATCCATCATGCGTTAAGGTCGTTACCCTCCAGGGTATACGGCCTGTTCGCATGTTGTTATCATTGTTTCCCCTAATTCCATGATGCTGGTATCAAGTGAGGAGCGAGAAATGAAGATCAAGACAAAGCTAATGATCAGTTTTTTTGTAATGATATTTCTCCTGCTGGCTATTTCAGTGGCAGGCTTGAACAACTTTTCGCTTCTGGGCGATAAGCTCGACGAGGTATATGAGAACCGCTATCAGAAGCTGATGATCGCTTACGATATCCGCGGCAATGTGAACGATACAGCCAAAGGGCTGGCCAATGTGCTCACAGTTCCGACAACAGAGGTACTAATGAAGAATGAGACGCTTCTAGTCGTAGGCCCTCAAGGCGCTCATGATTATATGACGCAGCTTAGCAGCCTCGTCTCTACAGATGCGGAGAGGACGATTCTGCGCGAGCTTGAACGAAGCATGAATCAATTCACCGGATTTACAGATCAAGTCGTCCAGTTGATCCGGGACGGCAAGGGAGCAGCTGCCGTCAACCTTCGCGAAAGCGAGGGGCTGCGTTATCAGGAGGAGACGATTTCGCTTATCGATGATCTTACAGCGTATCACCGTCAAGCGATGGACACTGCTGTATCGGAAGCGACAGATACGAATCAGAACACGCGCATATTAATGATTGGAACAACGATTATCGGACTCCTCCTCGGCCTTGCTACTATGCTGTGGAATTTGACAGGTGTTACACGCGGCTTGAACGGACTGTCCGAGCTGATTGAATCCTTTGCGAAGGGGACACTGGCCCGAATCAATCGCGAGAAGATCACGACTCCTGATGAATTCGGCGCAGTTGCCAGTGCATTCTACTTGCTTGCAGACGATCTGTCTCACAAAACAGCGATCGAACAAGCCTACAACAAGAAGGTAGAGGATGAGAACTGGGTCAAATCCAATACGTCTGCCATCTCTCTTGAGCTGCAAAGCGAGCAGGATCTCAGGCTGCTCAGCCAAACCTTCATCGATCGGCTCGTGCCGCTTGTCGGTGCAATATACGCCGGACTATATGTGCGGGAAGGGCTTGGCGAAGACAATCGCCTCAAGCTCCACGGCTCATATGCGACGTATGATGAGCATTTGTTCGAGCAGTCCTTTGCCTTGGGCGAGGGTCTGGTCGGTCAGTGCGCACGCGGCCACGATATGATCGAGATTACGGATTTGCCGCCGTCCTATGTGAAGCTCCGCTCAGGAATAGGCGAAGCCGTCCCAGGATCGCTGCTGCTGCTGCCGGTTATGTATCAGTCCCGCCAGCTCGCTGTTATCGAGCTTGCTTCCATGGAGCCATTCAGCGCCACGCATCGCGAGCTGCTGCGCGGGCTTGCCGAGAACTGCGGCATTATCCTCAACAATCTGTTCGGAAGAATGCGGATAGAAGAGCTGCTGCGCGAGTCGCAGGCACTTGGCGAGGAGCTGCAGGTTCAATCGGAGGAGCTTGTATCCCAGCAGGAAGAGCTGCGCAGCTCTAATGAACGTCTGGAGGAGCAGACGAGCACGCTCAAGAAATCGGAGGAGCTGCTTCAGAGCCAGCAGGAAGAGCTGGAGCAGAGCAATGAGGAGCTGCTTCAGAAGACGCATATGCTGGAACAGCAAATGCGCAAGACCGAGCAGAAGAATGAGCAGATCGAGCGAACGAAGATCGCACTGGAGAAGCAGACGGTGCAGCTCGCTCTCTCTTCCAAATATAAATCCGAGTTTCTCGCCAATATGTCCCATGAGCTGCGGACGCCGCTCAACAGCCTGCTGATCCTGTCACAGATGCTGATGGATAACAAAGACGGCAATATGACGGGGAAACAGGTCGAATTCGCTTCGACGATCCATTCCTCTGGCGGTGATCTGCTCAAGCTCATCGATGAGATTCTCGATCTGTCGAAGATCGGCGCAGGCAAGATGAATCTCGTAACAGAGCGCGTGCCGCTCTCGGAACTGATAAATGCGCTGCGCAACGGCTTTCTGCCGATCAGCCAGCAGAAAGGGCTGCAATTCGAAATCACGATCCAGCAGGACGTGCCGGAAGAGCTGTACACAGACAGCCACCGCGTCAAGCAGGTGCTGAAGAACCTGCTGTCCAATGCGATTAAATTCACGGAATCCGGCTCCGTTCACCTCAATGTTCGTATCGAAGATTCGGATGCGGCCTCCGCAATTGCCGGCAAAGGCCGTATCCTTGCCTTTGAGGTGCGGGATACAGGCATCGGCATTCCGCAGGATAAGCAGGAGATGATATTCGAGGCCTTCCAGCAGGTGGATGGCTCAACCAGCCGGATCTATGGCGGCACCGGACTTGGTCTGGCCATTAGCCGCGATCTGTCCGTCCTGCTTGGCGGCTCGCTCGCTGTCGAGAGCACCGAGGGAAGCGGCAGTCTGTTCACGCTGTTCCTGCCGGAATTCCATGTCGTCGAGACCGCTGGCGCGAACAATGCGCTGAGCGGCTCAGTCTCCATTCCCCAAAGTCTGGGCTATCAGATAGAGGAAGCGGCTATGCAAGCCGCGCCTTCCCTGCTTATGGGGGACACGGCTCCAAGGCAGCTGGAGCTGAGCCAGACAGGATCATTCGTCGAGGATGACCGTGACGGGATTGAGACTGGCGATCAGGTCGTGCTTATCATTGAGGACGACCTGCATTTTGTCCGCGTACTGCTCGATATTACCCGCTCCCGCGGCTTCAAGGGCATCGTCGCGATGCAGGGCGATGATGGGCTGGCCTATGCAAGAACGTATAAACCCGATGCGATTCTGCTCGATATTATGCTGCCGGTTATGGATGGCTGGTCGGTGCTTCATCATCTGAAGCATGACCCTGATACACGCCATATTCCGGTGCATGTAATCTCTGTTATGGAGGATGTCCAACAGGGTCTGGCTATGGGCGCAATCGCTTATCTCAAGAAGCCGGCTACGAAGGAGAAGCTGGATCAGCTGTTCCTGCAGATTGAGTCCTTCCTGAACCGCAATCTCAAGCATCTGCTCCTCGTCGAGGATGATGCTGTCCTGCGTACAAGCATTGTTGAGCTTGTCGGACACGACGATGTTGCCATCTCGGCTGTCTCAACGGGGCAGGAGGCGCTGTCGCTGCTTGCCTCCCAGCACTTCGACTGCATGGTGCTTGATCTTGGCCTGCCGGATATCAACGGCTTCGATCTGCTCGACGACATCCGACAGAACGAGGAGCTGCGCGACCTGCCGATCATTATCTACACAGGACGCGAGCTGGACAAGAAGGAAGAAATGCAGCTTCGCAAATATGCGGAGACGATTATTATTAAAGATGTGAAATCGCCGGAACGGCTGCTTGATGAAACGACGCTGTTCCTGCATCGGGTTGTCGCAGAGCTGCCCGAGGAGAAGCGCAACGTGCTGCGCAAGCTGCATAGTGTGGAAGCGATTTTCGAAGGAAAAGCGATTCTGATCGTCGATGACGATATCCGCAACGTATTCGCGTTGTCCAGCGCATTGGAAGGCTATAATATGAATATTCATTTTGCCGAGAACGGACTTGAAGCGCTGGATATGATGGAGAAGCATCCTGATATACAGCTCATTCTGATGGATATGATGATGCCGGAGATGGATGGCTATGAGACGATGAGCCGCATCAGAATGATGCCGGAGTTCGAACGCCTCCCGATCATCGCCATTACAGCCAAAGCAATGAAGGAAGACCGCGACAAATGCATTGAAGCCGGCGCCTCCGATTATATCGCCAAGCCGGTTAATATTGACCAACTGCTGTCATTGATGAGGGTGTGGTTGTATAAATAGCCAAGACATACAAAGCGCAGCCGGGGAGCGAGAGCGAATCGAGATCGAGCTGCTCCTCGAAGGACTGTTCCAGCTGTATGGATATGATTTTCGCAATTATGCATTCTCTTCCGTAAGAAGGCGCATCTGGCATCGTGTCCACGCAGAAAGGCTGCCCACGATTACAGCGCTGCTGGAGCGCGTGCTGCATGACCGCAGCACGATGCTGAGACTGCTCTCGGATCTGACGATCCATGTCACGGAGATGTTCCGCGATCCTGCAATGTTTCGCTCCTTCCGCCAGCATGTCGTGCCGCTGCTGCGCACCTATCCGTTCATTCGGATCTGGCACGCAGGCTGCTCCACAGGCGAGGAGGTCTATTCCATGGCCATTCTGCTCAAGGAGGAAGGGCTCTACGACAAGGCGCGCATCTATGCCACCGATATGAACGAGCATGTGCTGGATTCCGCCCGGGGGGGCGTCTTCCCTATCGAGCGGATGCAGACCTTCACCCGCAACTACCTGGAGGCAGGCGGCAAGGAAGCATTCAGCCAATATTATACGGCCAAGTATGACTCCGCTCTTTTTCATTCGGAGCTTAAGTCGAATATCGTATTCGCGCAGCATAATCTGGTCACCGATCGCTCCTTCAATGAGTTCAACGTGATCTTCTGCCGCAACGTTATGATCTATTTCAATAAAGAGCTGCAAAATCATGTTCACAGCCTGCTATACGAAAGTCTGAGCACCTTCGGCGTACTGGCGCTAGGTACGAAGGAATCGATCTCATTCACCCGCCATGCTGGCGCTTATGAGGAGCTGTGTCCGCAAAGCCGGCTGTATCGCAAAATCAAATAGGGGCAGGTGCAACAGCCATATGATTGTTTACGACGGACCTATCAATGTGCTGCTAGTAGACGACCATCGCGATAATCTGCTGGCCTTGGAAGCTGTACTGGGGGATTTGAACTACAATCTTGTCAAATGTCTGTCCGGCGAAGAGGCGCTTCGTTGTCTGCTTAAGGATGAATTCGCCGTTATTCTGCTGGATGTGCAGATGCCGGAGATGGATGGCTTCGAGACAGCGCGGCTTATTAAGTCGCGGAAGAAAACGCAGGAAGTGCCCATTATCTTCATCTCTGCAACGAGCAACGAAACCGAGCATTTCTTTACCGGGTACGAGGCCGGGGCGATCGACTATATGCTGAAGCCATTCGTACCGCAAATTTTGCGGAGCAAGATCGAAGGCTTCGTCCGATTGTATGTCAACAGCAAGACGCTGCAGCTTCAGACAGAGATGCTTCATCAGAAGACTCAGGAACTGGAGCAGATCAATCGCGAGCTGAGACAAACCGCTTATCAGCTAACCAAAACGCAGGCTCTCGCCCGCGTCATTCAAGAGACGAGCGGCGATACGATGATGACCTTCGACGCTGAAGGCACGATTCTGACGATTAATCCGGCCGTAACAGCAATGTTCGGCTACGACGAGGATGAGGTGCTGGGGCAGCCGATCAAGCTGCTGCTGCCCTCCTTCTGCTGCGAGGCCTTCGACGAGCAGATGGGCAGTGAAGCAGGCGATCCGGCCATTGGTGTCCGGTTCGAGCTGGAGCCCGTGCGCAAGAACGGCAGCGTCTTCCCGGCGGAGGTTCAAATGGGGGTCGCCATCATTGATGCGGAGCGGATCTACGCCTGCACGATCTGTGATATGACAGAGCGCAAGCAGTTCGAGCAGGATTTGATGGCCGCCAAGGATACAGCAGAAATCGCTGCGAGGGCGAAGACGAACTTCCTTGCCATGGTCAGTCACGAAATCCGCACACCTATGAACGGGGTATTGGGCATGACGAACCTGCTGCTGGATACCACGCTTGATGAAGAGCAGCGTGAATATGCAGATATTATCCGCAAAAGCGGCGATGCATTGATGTCCGTCATTAACGACATTCTCGATTATGCCAAGATCGAAGCCGGCAAGCTGGAGCTTGAGGAGCTTCCCTTCAGGCTCGACCTCATTGTCGCGGAAACTTTCGAGCTGTTCCTGCCGAGCTCCAAGCCATGCGGACTGGAGCTGACCTGCCATCTGGACCCGTCGCTGCCTCTATCACTGGTCGGTGATGGCCTTAAGCTCAGACAAATTCTCATCAACCTCGTAGGCAATGCCGTAAAATTCACCTCAGAGGGCAGCATCACAGTCAGCGCCAAATTGCTTGCGGAGCATGGAGAGGCAATCGTGCTTGAATTTACAGTGAAGGATACAGGCGTCGGCATTCCGGAGGATAAGCTGCCTCTGCTGTTCCAGCCGTTCACCCAGGTTGATGCTTCCTTAACGCGTCAGTATAACGGAACAGGACTAGGCCTTGCCATTTGCAAAAATCTCGTTGAGCTTATGAGCGGCACTATAGAAGTGGAGTCGGAATTTCAGAAGGGCACTACTTTCCGGTTTTCAGTCATGTTCAGCCGTCACGATGATACCCCCTCTTCGGAAGAAAATGCTTCCCATGGAGCCCCTGCGAAAATTGGCAATGCGCAGCCGCAGCAGCTCCTTTCAAGAGAGGGCAACAAAAATAACGCCTCATACATATCCTTGCAGGAAGCGCTGGAGGAAACGTCCTGCGGCAGCGAGGAAGCAAGCGAGCTCTCCCGCGTACTTATTGTGGATGATAACGAAGTGAATCAACGGTTAACGCAGCGTCTGCTGGGCAAGCTTGGGGTTGCTGCGGATATCGCTGACGATGGCAGCGTTGCGGTTAAGAAATCAGCCGCCAGCAGCTATGATTTGATTCTAATGGACATGCGCATGCCGGTCATGGATGGCTTGGAAGCGACCAAGCGGGTATTGGCGGAATCCAAGCACGGCAAGCAGCCGATTATTGTCGCTATGACGGCCAATGCGCTGCCAACTGACCGCGAACGCTGTCTGGATGCAGGCATGACGGACTTTCTGACGAAACCAATCCAATTCGAGACTGTCGTCAACCTGCTGAAGCAGCACGGAATTCTAGCGCCTACAGCCAATAAGCAGCCGACTTCATCCTAGCATGAAATCGGCTGCTTCGCTGTTGCTTTTGCTGGTCGGCAGAGGCAGCTATCCGCGTTGCAGAGAAACCACTCCGGGAGGGCGGATTTGGCTATCCGCGTTGCAGAGAGCCACTCCAAGGGACGGATGCGGCTATCCGCGTTGCAGAGAGCCACTCCAAGGGACGGATGCGGCATCCGCGCAGCTGCGGCTCTGCTAACGGTGACGGACGGCTATCCGCGCAGCAGAGACTCTGCGCCGTCGATGTATATGTCGGTTCCAGTAATATGGCTCGATTCATCCGAGCCGAGGAACAGGACCAGACTGGCAACCTGTGATGGCTTGCCCGGTCCATCCTGCAGCGGCTGATCCCCCTCAGGGAATTCGACGGGAATAATGATCTCATCAAGCTCCGGCTTACGCTCGGTGCTCTCGTCAATGAGCGTGCTGATCGCTCCCGGACAAATGGCATTGACCCGGATATCATATTGCGCCAGCTCCAGCGCCGCCATCTTCATGAAAGCCACTTGCCCCGCCTTGGAGGTGCTGTAAGCGCTCATCCCGAAGTTCGAGAATACGCGATTGCCGTTAATTGAGCTTGTAATAATAATGCTTCCTCCATTAGCCTTGAGCGGTGGCACTGCATATTTAACCGTCAGGAAAGTACCCTTCAAATTGATATCCAGCGTACGGCTCCATTCCTCCGGCGTCATCGTCTCAATCGGAGAGAGTGTGCCATTGACGCCTGCATTGGCGAAAAGAATATCCATCCTCCCCCACTTCTCCAGAATCTGTGCCACTGCCTGCTCCATATCTTCCGGCTTCGATATATCGGCGCTGATCGCTATCGCCTCTCCACCTGCGCTCTCGATTCGCCTGCGCACCTCGACAAGCCGCTCCATCTCCCGATCTAAAAGCGCAACTTTAGCACCCTCCTCCGCCAATCGAAATGCTGAAGCACGCCCGATCCCCGCGCCAGCTCCAGTAACCAGTGCGACTTTATGCTGTACTCTGCCAACCGGGTTAGATAGAGATCGCGGTTGCGGGCTCGATTGTGAGCTAGATTGAGATCGCAGTTGCGAGTGTGATTGCGAGTTCGATTGAGAATGTGCCATTTTTGAACAGCCTCCTACAATGAGCAAAGTGTATTGCTCTCTCTTACCCTTCTGTTCGCAGCCAAAAACAGCTCGTTCCTTGCGGTTCTCTTCAGTGTCAGCGCACAGATTCATTGCGCGCGGTGCGCTGTAAGGCTGGAAGCCGCCTAATAGCGGACAAGGGGCCATCGACACTGCACGGACTTGTGCTGATCAAGCATGAAGCTTGATGAGTGGTATCGGACTGCAAGTTTCATGCTTATGACAATCGACTCATCGCCTTCATATGCGGTATCGGGCTGAATGTTCCACCCTTATGACAATCGACTCATCGCCTCGATATGCGATATAATGTGTGAGATTCTAGATGCAGTCCCACTTCGAGCGTTCAACTTAGAAAGAAGCC
Source organism: Paenibacillus plantiphilus (assembly GCF_927798095.1). Taxonomy (GTDB): domain Bacteria; phylum Bacillota; class Bacilli; order Paenibacillales; family Paenibacillaceae; genus Paenibacillus_Z; species Paenibacillus_Z plantiphilus. The sequence goes on from NZ_CAKMMF010000002.1 coordinate 275,059, forward strand.
TCCGGCTCCACATATTCGTGGATTTGGAGGCTTCATGGTTTCATATTCGGGCCGGTATCATCGCTAATTCCCTTTGGAGACGGTCCCTTGAGGTTTCAAAACAATCATAAAAGGAGCACGCACATGTCTAAAACAGATAATCTGCTCGCCATTCTCTGGCTGCTCACCTCGCGCAAACGAATGACAGCCCCCCAGCTCGCAGAGGAGCTGGAAATGAGCGTTCGCACCGTTTATCGCTATATCGATGCACTATGCGCCAGCGGGGTCCCCATTGTCGCCGAATTCGGACGCGAAGGCGGATACAGCCTGCTCAGCCAGTTTGTAGAATCTCCGCTGTTCTTCGATGAAGATGAGCGCAAGGCGATCGTGCATGCCGCCATGTTTGCCCAGCAAGCCGGCTATCCTTATGGAGATGCGCTGGAGCGATCCTTGAGCAAAATTAAACGGTACACCAATGAAGAACAGCTTGATGCGCTGGAGCGATATACACGCGGGTTCGACGTTCTGCCCCCTTTGGATGCTGCTCCTATTCATGACGAGCCCATTTTCCGTCAATTGGATGAGGCCATTGCGAATAATCGCACAGTTGCGATTACTTACCGCAAGGAGAACCAGACATCGACAGAGTCCCGCTCCATCAATCCCTATGGTTTTGTTCACTGGACGAACAAATGGTATGTCATCGCCTACTGCCAGCTTCGCTGCGCTGTTCGAAGCTTTCGAGTCGATCGCGTCATCGCCTTGAATCAGACCGACGAGGTGTTCGAGCGGCCGGAAGGCTTCTCTGCCGGCGACTACTTCACCGCCCAGTTCAAGCCGACCCTGCCTCTAGAAGGCACACTCACTACTGTTATCATCGAGGGCAAGCCTGATGCGATCAGACAATTATACAGCAGCAGATACTTGCGCTTCTATGTAACCAAGCGGACAGATGATATGGTAACTTTTCAACTGGACAATGCACTGATGCATAAGTACTTGCCGAATATCCTCACTCAGTACGGCGAACTCATTTGGGTAGTAGAGCCCCAATCGCTGCGGGAAACGCTGGCTAGCCACGTCTCAAATTTGCTGCGCTACTATCAATCCACACCCTAGAAGAAGCTCTGGCTCTCTGTGAATCACATACACACTGCGGGGAGTTCAGGCTTGCTTCCACCGCCCAGGCGGCAGGCGCCGCAACGTGTGCGGCGTTATACGCTGGACGACAGAGCGGAGCAGGGGGAATCGTTTTGGAGAAGCGCCAGCGATCACAAGAGCCTTCCCCTGCGCAGCGGCCGTTTGGTTGTTCAATAGCGCGCGGCAAGCTGCCGATTTCCTCTGCCGCTATGAGCGGACGCGACAAGCTTTTACCGAAAAGATATGTTCTCGGCAGTCTCAGCAGCGCTGTTCCGCAGCCCATCCTTCACGGGATTGATTGAGCTCATTAATTCTTGAATATATTCCACAGTGGACAATTCGCCGAGAATTCGCTCCTGCAGGATTCCGTTCTCGTCCACAAGGAAAGTAACGGGTATGGGCCCGACTTTATAAGCCGCGACAACATCGCCGTCAGCATCCATCAACACGGGAAAATCGATCCCATATTTCTCAACAAAGGCGCTGACAGAAACCGGCGATTCCGGGAGGTTGACCGCTAATATTTCCACATCATCCGGCTTGCTGCGGTAAGCCTCATTCATGCGCGGCATCTCCTTCTCGCATGGTCCGCACCACGTACCCCAGAAGTTAATAATGACACCCTTGCCCCGATAATCCTTCAGCTCTACAGCTTCGCCCTCCATATTCACAAGCGTGAAATCCGGCACGGCTTCACCGACCTTGATCAGATCCCCTTCCTTCTCCAGAAGCGGCTTCATAATCGCATAAGCAGCCGCTATCACCGCTATGAGCAGTATGACGGACTGAAGCGCTTTTCTCGCTTGACCAGCTGCCACAATCTCACCTCCGTATTATCCGGTCACATTCATAACCTTTTGGAACCATATATTGATTGCCACCATTTTATCCAGATACAGCAATACAGCGAGTATAAGCATACACAGCCCGCCAAGCTTCATGAACATGGCGCTATATTTCAGAATCCATTTCAACCGGCCCACGAAGAAGGCCATGAGCAGAAACGGGATGCCAAAGCCGAGCGAGTACGCTGTGATATTAATGAACATTTGACCAGGGTAGACGATGTTGGCATAAATAATCGCACCGAAAATCGGACCTATGCAAGGTGTCCATCCCGCAGCAAAAATAATCCCGACAAGCAGCGAGCTCATCGCACCGTTCTTCTTACGCTTGAACGGCAGCCGGAACTCTTTCATTAATAATTTGGGCTGGAAAATACCGAGCATGAATAGACCCATCAGCCCTATGAATATAGCGCCCAGCATACGTATAACGTCGCTATATGCAAAGAATACATCACCGATTAAACTGGCTGAGTAGCCCAGCACGTAATAAATAAGCGAGAATCCAACCAGAAACAACGAGGCATTCATCAGAATGATCCGCGAGAAGCCCTTGGAGCTGGCCTCTTGCAGCTCTTTGACCGACATTCCTGTTATATAGGATAGAAATGACGGGTAGAGCGGCAATGTGCAAGGAGAGATAAAGGCCAGTAATCCACCGCTAAAAGCCAACCAGAGTGTTACGTTGTCTGCCACTTGTCATCTCCTCTCGCGCAGTTCAACGATCCTATTCACGCCAGTAATTTGTTGTTGCATAGCCATATGATACCGTTCGCCTTTTTCGTTATCAATGTGAATTGGATCGGCTTTGTTACTATTTGTTGACATCTTCATATATTTGTCAGCATGAGGGGCCCCTGACTAATGATTCACGGCAAAAAGAGCGGCCTCAGCATGTTTGGCTGAAGCCGCCCTGTTGTTTTCGGGCTTTAATAATTTTTGCTGGTGAGCTGGTGCAGGCTCTTGAATTCATAGCCCTTCTGCCGTGCAGCATCAATAATACTGCCAAGTGCATCTGCATTATCCTTGGAGACAGCGTGCAGCAGAATGACCGCCCCAGGATGAAGCTGCTCCATCACCTTCGTGTAGGCATAGTTCGACCCTCGCTGGACTTTCGTATCCCAGTCCTTGTAGGCGACAGACCAAAAGACGCTTGTATACCCGGATTCCTTGCTCACCGCCAGCACCCGGTCATTAAATATCCCTCTCGGCGGACGCAGATAGTGCATCTCCTGCTGGCCAGTCAATTGAACAACTGCCTGCTTTACTTTTCCCAGCTCGTTGCTGATTTGCTCCCGCGTAAGTCCGCTCATATCCGGGTGGCTCCATGAATGGTTTCCGATCAGATGCCCTTCGCTCACCATTCGCTTGACCAGCTCTGGCTGATCCTTGATGTAGTGGCCTGTTATGAAAAATATGGAGGGGACCTTCTTCTCCTTCAATACATCCAGCACGCGGCTTGTATAACCGTTCTCGTACCCGTTGTCGAACGTAAGATACAGCTCCTTCTTGGTGCTGTCGCCAAGAAAGATTGCGCCATTCTTCCGGAGCACGCCCTGGAACCCCTCTTCGGCGATAGAAGGCAGAGCTCCGTTCACGCTCCTCTTGAAGCCGAAATGAAACGCACCGCCCGGAGCAGACCCGGCGGCCCGTATTTCCGCTGCCACTGCGGTTGTTGGTTCAGCTGCAATGACAGCCGTGCAGAAAACAGCTATTGCACATGCAACAGCTAACAGGTAGTTGCTATGCTTCCTAGTCAGTTTCATCCACTTCCTTTTCACTTCATGTAAGTACTATTTCACAACAAAGGAAAAGTTATGTGCGGGTTGCACAATCTGTGCGGGTTGCACAAGCTGCCACGGCTGTATAAAGGAAGATCGCCCCTGCCCTCGTCATCTCAGACAAAGGGAGGGGCGATCAGTTGCCGCCGTATGATGTTTAGCGAGAACGAGGCTTGCTGCGGGACTGCGAACGGCCCTTGGAGCCAGCTCCGCCACCACGGTTGCCTTTGGATGCACCCGCACCAGCTTTCGGGCTTGTGCCCCAGCTTCGCGGTCCGCTTGGCGCTCGCTCGCCCGCGAAACTGCCGCGCTCGCCGCGTTGCGTGCGCTCACCAGCCCCGCTGCGCTCACCGCGTTGCGGGCGCTCCTGCTCTGTGCCGCCGCCCCGCACGCTTGCCGCCCGGCCACGCCCACCGCGCTGCGCGCCCCAGCTCTGCTCGCTGCCTGACGCTCGCTCGCCAGCGAAACTACCGCGTTCGCTCCGCTGCGGGCGCTCACTAGCTCCGCTGCGCTCACCGCGCTGCGGACGCTCCTGCTCTGCGCCGCCGCGCACGCTTGCCGTCCGGCCGCGTCCGCCGCGCTGCAGGCCCTTACCCCAGCTCTGCTCGCTGCTTGACGCTCGCTCGCCAGCGAAACCACCGCGCTCACCCCGCTGCGGGCGCTCACTAGCTCCGCTGCGCTCGCCGCGTTTCACGCCACTGCGTTCACCGCCTGCGCGGCGGTCACTGCCACGCGCGCTGCGTTCGCCGCCTGCGTCGCGGTTACTGCCACGCGCGCCGCGCCCACCGCTCGCGCTACTGCGGTCACCGCGCCGCGAGCTGCGCCCACCGCCCGCGCTGCTGCGCTCACCGCCCGCGCTGCTGCGCTCGCTCTTCGGCTGTGTCCCGCCGCCTTCGCGAGGAATGGATTGATTGATCCCCTTCTCAATCGCCGCCAGCTCGGGCTTGTCCTTAGGAACGAAAATCGTAATAGCCAAGCCTTTCTCACCCGCACGGCCCGTCCGGCCAATCCGGTGAATATAGCTCTCGGCATCATGCGGAATATCGTAATTGAACACATGTGTAACGCCCTCGACATCTAGTCCGCGCGCTGCTACATCCGTCGCAATAAGCAGGTGCAGCTTCGCATCGCGAAACCGCTTCATAACCTGCTCCCGCTTGGACTGCGACAAATCACCGTGCAGCTCATCGCTATTGTAGCCAAGCGCCTGCAGATCCTCATTGAGCGACTTCGCCCGCTTTTTCGTCCGGCAGAAAATCAACCCCAAATACGGCTGCTGCTCGTCAATTAAGCGACAAAGCGTCGATTGCTTGCCGCGATCAGTCGTTTCCACGATGAGCTGGCGAATCGCTTTAACAGTCACTTGCGGCGCCTTGACAGTAATATCCCTTGGATCACGCATAAACCGCGCCGCAAGCGATCTCACAAGCGTCGGCATCGTAGCCGAGAACAGCATCGTCTGACGCTTATAGGGCAGTTGGCTGATGATCTCCTCCACTTCATTAAGGAAGCCCATGTGCAGCATTTGATCCGCTTCATCCAGTACAAGCATCTTCACTGCGCCAAGCGATATCGTCCCTCTGCGCATATGATCGAGCAGTCGGCCAGGTGTTGCAACTACCATATGAACACTGCGCTTCAGCTTATGCATCTGCGCTTCCACGTCTTGACCGCCATACACCGCGAGCATGTTGCACTCGGCACGGGATGCCACCCATCGCTTAAGCTCTGCAGTAATCTGCAGCGCCAGCTCCCGTGTTGGCGTCAGGATCAGCCCTTGCAGCGCATCCTTGTTTCCATCTATCTTCTCCAGCATCGGCAGCAGAAAAGCGAGTGTTTTCCCTGTTCCCGTCTGCGCCTGACAGATTACATCATGACCTTGCAAAATAACTGGTATCGAGCTCTCCTGAATCGGCGTCGCAACGTCAATTCCACCGCTGCGAAGCGCGGCAACCCGCTCCGACGATATGCCCAGTTCTGTAAATCCCGCCATTATATCCACCTCATTATATTAAAAGCCTTCCCGTATCTAACATCCGGCATATCCTATCGTACCACAATCTGTCTTTCAGCATGTACCGATATTTGCTCAGCTATGCGAATTCGAAAGGATTAGAATAACACCTCTTTAGCTTAAAAACACCAATTCTTCATTCGTTATCCTGTTTATTTCTTCCATAATACCCCATCTACCGTTTATCGGATATATATCGAGATTCGCAATAACCCGACAGGGCACTGGAGAGACCTGGGGTAGATCCCTTTTTCGGCTGAATATCAACAAGTGATCAGATACTATTCGCAGAATGAAGCTTGCTTGACAGACTTTCAGTAAAGCAGCTGGGCATACACCGTGTTCCTTCAACTTTTCAACCATAGACTATTGTAACGAAGAGCTTAGATTAGATTGAAGACCAGACGGATGTTCGCGGAGGGGATCTCCAATGACTAGTACACCTTCACGCACCCGCATGTTGAATAAAGCGATAAGACAGCTGCGTCGGGCAAAAAGGTGTTTGCAGACAGGTGAGTTGAATCAAGCTGAGAAGACTGTGATGAACACACTTGCATTGCTTCGCAGCAGATGTGGGTCAGCGCGCAGCAGGCGCAAAAAAACGAATTGCGGTTGCACCAGGAGGTGAGCCTGTTTGGACATTCGGAGACGCCGTTACCGCCACTGGAGATGTCTCAGAAAGATAAACATGGCCATCAGGGAGCTGCGCGCAGCGAAAAGGAACCCAAGAAAAGGCTTTTCGTGCAAGCAAAAGTCGGTCCGGCTCACTGTTCAATACCTCTATCAAGCAGTCGGCTGCATTTGCGCTTCCAAATACTCGTGCAAAACACGAAAACAACGAAGCTCGTCTCGGGCTATCGGAGTTACAGGAGTTACAGGAGTTGCAGGAGTTACTGGTGAGACGGGGGCTACGGGCGGAGTCGGAGCAACTGGTGCTACAGGAACGGCGGGAACCACTGGGGAATCGGGAGTAGCAGGAACGCTTGGGAAAATTGGGGCTACAGGCGCGGTTGGGACAACCGGCACCACGGGTAGTACCGGTCCCAAGGGGGAGACCGGCCCTGTCGGCTCAACCGGACCCTCTGGCACCGCCGAAGCGACTGGAGCCATGGGCGACACCGGAGCCACGGGCGACACCGGAGCCACGGGCGACACCGGAGCCACGGGCGACACCGGAGCCACGGGCGACACCGGAGCCACGGGCGACACCGGAGCCACGGGCGACACCGGAGCCACGGGCGACACCGGA
>NZ_CAKMMF010000002.1:282166-294275 GCF_927798095.1 Paenibacillus plantiphilus
GCCACGGGCGACAGCACCACCAGTACATCTGCTTTCGCGGCGAATACCTCTGGGAGCATTATCACGGTATTGCTTGGGGGGACCAATGTCCCGCTGCCCAACGCACAGAACATCGGAGCAGGCATTACGATTAATGCAGCCAACGAAGTTTTCACCATAACCACGGCTGGCAGATACTATATTACGTATCAGATCAACATAACTACCGCATTACTCGTTAGATCCCGCCTCATCGTTAACGGAGCCGCCAATCTCGCTTCAACCGTCACCCCAATTCTCAGTCTTTCAACCTTTAACAATGACGTTATTCTTACCTTGGCTGCAAATTCTACCGTTTCGCTTCAGCTATTCGGTCTCGCCGCGCTTGTCACATTATTAGGAAACGGCGCAGGCGCTGCAGTCACGATTATTCGTCTCTCCTAATCATGCCAAATAGGCAGCCATCATCTATAACACTCACTCGGGAGTGATCCACTTGGTATCTGTAAGCTTATGCATGATTGTTAAGAATGAGGAGGACACCCTTGGACGCTGCTTGTCCTCCATTGCGCCATATATCAATGAAATCATCATCGTAGACACCGGTTCTACTGACCAAACCATTGCCGTAGCCCAGCAATATACCGATTGCATTCACCATTTTACATGGATCGATGATTTTGCCGCTGCCCGCAACTTCGCTTTCAGCCTCGCAACCTCGGATTATATCCTGTGGCTGGATGCCGATGATGTCCTTCGCCAGAGGGATCAGAAAAGATTCGCAGACCTGCTTCTAACACTGGACCCCTCCATCGACTCCGTCTCAATGCCCTATATTCTGAGCACGGATGAATTCGGCAACTCCCTATCCACCATCAGACGCAACCGCCTGGTCAAAAGATCAAAGCAATTCCAGTGGGTTGGCCCCGTCCATGAATACCTTCAAGTTCACGGCCGCACGATAAACAGCGACATCGCCGTAGCCCACTGCAGCCTTCGCCATGACAGCGACAGGAACATAACGATTTATGAGAAAAGAATCACCGCAGGCGAAGCGCTGTCCCCTCGCGATCTCTTCTACTACGCCAATGAACTCAAAGATCACGCTCGCTACGATGAAGCCATTAACTTTTACAACAAATTCATTGCTACCGGCGATTGCTGGATTGAGGACCTGCTTGCCAGCTGCAGCCGAATGGCGGACTGCTACCACGAGCTGAAGGATGACCAGCATGAGCTGGAATCGACGCTAAGAGCGCTCCAATACGCCGCACCGCGCGCGGATACCTGCTGCCGTCTAGGGTATTATTTTCTGCAAAAGAATGATCTCACCGCAGCCATCCACTGGTACGAAACAGCAGCCGCCCTCCCGCAGACTGATCAATCATGGGGGCCCACCAACCGCTCCTGCTCCACCTGGCTGCCACATCTTCAGCTATGCGTCTGCTATGACCGGCTTGGCAACTACGAGCTGGCTTATCAGCACAATGAGCAGGCCGGAGAATACAGGCCAACTGACCGTAGAATCCTCTACAACCGCTCCTATCTGCACCCCCTCATTAACAAAACGGATACCAAGAGCGACAGCTATGCCTGAGGACAAAACCACCGTTCTAATCGGCTGCCCCGTCTATCAGAAGCCCGCTATCCTGCGGGAAACTCTGAGCTCTCTCCTCCGTCTGGATACAGGCTCGTTTGAGGTCAGCTTCATATTCATCGACGATAACCGGGACGAACGAAGCAGCGGGCTGCTTCGATTGTTCGCCCATACCGCAAGCCGTGTGTCTCTCATCCCGTCCGCCAACCGCAGCAGGGACGAGTATGTCCGAACAGAGGAAGCCCATTACTGGAACGAAGGGCTTATCTGGAAGGTTGCCGGCTTCAAAAATGATATGATCCAGCATGCCCTGCAGGAGCAATTCGACTATTTGTTTCTGCTCGATTCCGATTTGGTCCTGCATCCTGATACACTTCACTGCCTTGTCCGCGCTGACAGGGATATTGTGTCCGAAATCTTCTGGACGCGCTGGCAGCCCAACGCCGCCCCCCAGCCCCAAGTATGGCTCCGTGACGAATATGAGCAATTCGAACGCCAGCGCGGGGAGAAGTTAAGCGACACCGAATCCGCCAGCCGCTACAATCAGTTCATTGCCCAGCTCAGAACGCCCGGCCTCTATGAGGTAGGCGGGCTCGGAGCTTGTACTCTAATCAGCCGTCATGCCTTGCTGGGCGGCGTTCACTTCGGCCCCATATCCAATCTGTCCTTCTGGGGAGAGGACCGCCACTTCTGCATTCGCGCTGCAGCGCTGGGCTTTAAGCTATTCGTCGACACCCATTGCCCCGCCTACCATATTTACAGAGATTCCGACCTTGCAGGCGTTGCAGAACACCAGCTTGAAGCCTCTCATGGCCGCTCCATTGATAGCGCCAATGCAGCCGTCTTCCACTCGCAATCCAGAACGCTCATCGCCCCCCGTCCGCAAACGAATTCAGAAGCCGCGCTAACCCTCACGATGGTCGTCAAGGATGAGGGCTCCCGCTATCTCAGACGGGCCCTGACCTCACATCTTCCTTATATTCATGCAGCCGTTATCATTGACGACGGAAGCTCGGACGATACCGCCGAGATTTGTCAGGAGCTGCTCAAGGACATCCCTCTTAGGCTAGTTCGCAACACAGACTCGAAGTTCGTCAATGAGGTGGAGCTGCGCAAGCAGCAATGGTCGGAAACATTGAAGACCAACCCGGAGTGGATCTTAAATCTGGACGCCGATGAAATATTCGAAGCCAAGTTCGCAGACGCTCTCCCAGACATGCTGAACCAAACTGCTATCGACCTCTATTGCTTCCGTCTGTTCGACTTCTGGAACGAAACCCATTATCGGGACGACCTCTATTGGCGAGCCCACCTGACATACCGTCCCTTCTTATTCCGATACCGCTACGGCTTCCCATACAGCTGGAAGGAAACGCCGCAGCATTGCGGCCGATTTCCAGATAATATTTTCAAATTCCCGCATCATCTCTCCGAGCTCAGGCTCAAGCACCTTGGCTGGACCCAGCCCGCCCACAGACTAGACAAATTCAACCGCAACATGCGGCTCGACCCTGATGGCATCTACGGCTGGCGGGAGCAGGTGCAATCTATACTCGATGAGAATCCGCGACTGGTGGAATGGATAGAATAGAAGCGAGGGAAACACGCTCCGGCAGATGCGAACCACGTCCCGCTGTAAATGCCCTCGTGGACTTTCCCAACAACCTTTAATAGAGAGAAGAGAGGGAGCCCTCAGACTTCTGACGGCTCCCTCTCTTCTCTCACTCAATTTCTATAGATCCTTCCACCGCTGAACGGTAATATTAATCGCATCGGCTCCTCCTGTAGTCGTGAAGGTCCGGTTGTTAATATCGCTTCCGTTGCTGTTGACCTCGACATTGCTCCATGCGCCTCTAGTTATTTTATACTGCATATTCGTTCCGGAGGGCAATGAGAAGGCCAGCGTATATTTGCCATTGCTCTGCTTCACCAACTGGTACGCCGGGTCGGCAGGGTTCCAATTGTTGAATGAACCTGTCAGATAGAGCGTTGCATGAGCTGGTGTATTCAATGGCACAGTAACCTCTAGCGCAATACCGCTCGGCTGCGGCTCTCCCGAAGTAATAACACCCGCATTGAATGTGGAAGTGCCAATCGGGAATACATAGTTCTGACCGCCGTTGTTATCCCATGTACCGGAGCCATTGTTGAACACGGCCTCCAGACCTGTCGCTGTTCCTACATTCACTGTAATCTTATTGTAGCCTGTAATTTCCGAGGCTGGCATCGACACGCCAGGAGAGGTCGTCCAAGTACCGCCCACAGGACGATAATGGATATACGGTGTCGTGAAGCCTTTCTTATAATAGATCGTAACCGAATTGCCTGCTGCAGTTGTAGAAGCCGTTAGCGTATTGCTCACTGGCGAAAGATTGCCTGCGCCGTCATAGGCTTTTACCGTAAAGTTATAAGAGGTCGATGCAGTGAGCCCGTTCACAGCGTAGGTCGTATTCGTCACCGTGGCAGCCTCCACCCCGTCCTGATACACTTTATATCCCGTCACACTATAGTTGTCCGATGACGGCGACCACGACAGGTTGATGCTCGTCGCGGTAGCGCCTGTACTGGTCAATCCCGCAGGAGCGAGCGGCGCCAGTCTGTCTCCCAGCGGTAAGCCGTAGTACATATAAGTCTCGAATGTTACGATGCCCGATGAAGCATAATAATAGTAACCGTTGTTGTCTTGAATCGGACCTCCTTGGCCCTCCTGGAAATAAACCATGCTGCTGTACTGTATAACAGGAACAACAGCCTTCCAATAGCCTGGAATTTCCGATGGCGTCATTTGCACTTCCACCCACGGCGCACTATCATTCAATCGATAGTGAACATAGGGGTTCGTGAAGCCGCCATTATAATACACTGTCGAGCTGTCGGAGCTTTCCGTCGTTACTTGAATGGCACTGCTGGCAGGGGACAAGTTCTCATATTGATCCCTTGCTCTAACTGTATACGTATAGGTTGTATTGCCATCACGGCCAACATCGATCACGCTCGTACCCGCTGTTGTATGGAAGGGAACACCATTCCGGTAGACAACATAATTAACGGTCTCGGGAGAGCGGTACCATGACAGATACACCGTACTCTTGGTCTTATGAACCAGATTGAAATTAGGCGGAGCATCAGGTCCTAGCAGGTAATCGCCGAAGGCACTGATATTCATCGCATTGCCGTTGCCGGAAAATGTAGATATTGATATTCCCGTATAGGTAAGATCCGTACCGTAGCCTACATACCGATCGCTGTTCGGCGTTGTAGTCGCGTTGAATGTCGTCGCATTGCCGGTATAGAAGAACGGATTGCCTGTGGTGGCCTCCTCCATATCGACCAGTCTGCGATTATCATTCCAATTTGATCCTCTGGTTTCATCTATATGCCATATCGCGATACCGCCAGTGTAAGGAAGCGATCCATCATACCCTTGCTTCTGCCGGTTCTCCACTAGAAAATATTGATCCGAATTCAAGGTAGGAATCTTCGCGATATTATAATTCCCGCTTCCTATGGAGTTCAGCGTATAAGAGACACTTGTTTGGGACTCTATGACATGCGCCTCCTCAAATCCAAGCAGCAGCTTGCTGTATGCATCGAAATGCGCTGGCGTAGCGCCTAAATACTCACCAGGGAGCGAATTCCAGGAACCGCCGGCCATTATACTGTAAGGGCCGATTCCAGCAGAGCTGCCATCTGTATCGTATAAGTCGACCAGGCCAAGCAGATGTCCGATTTCATGCGCCAATATGCCGATAGTCGCTTTATGATCGCCTTGCCGTTCGCCTTGCATAGAATAGTCTTCGAAATATTTGCCATCCAGTGGGACGAAGAAATCGAAGAAGCCAATAACATGCCCCCATACACTGGGCAATTGCTGATCATAGCTGGCTTCATAGCCCGCCAGAATCGTAACGACAAGCAGCTCCTTATTCGAAATGACATTATCGTTATCCGTATCGTAAGCTGCGAAATTAATGTTCGCGTCAGCAGCAAGCAGTGCATCCCGAACCGATTTCTCATCATCGCCGCTATGCGCATAACTCAGATTCACCTTCACAATGCCGTCATTCGCCGTACCTGCAGTTTCATTAACCGGCACGAGCGAGAACTGGCCTTCAGACACCTCATCGTAGTAATCCTTGACGCTCTTGGCCGTCGTGCTGAAGAAGGTGTCGCTCCATGACTGATCGGAATACTGGATACTGGCATCTGTAAATCCGATCAACAGAACCAGAACAGGCTGCGTATGCGGCATTGACAGCAGCGCATTCGGCTCGCTGGCGTCAGGGTCCCCTGATTTCTTCAGCTCATCCGCGTGCTCCTCTGCTATTCCCGCTATCTCTTCTTGAGTGACTGCCTGCTTCGGCTTCGCGTCAATCAAGTATTTCTCCCCGCCAGGCTGCACCCCTTGTGCCGCCGGCTCTGCGTAGTTCCAATAATTAGCGGCGTCCCTCACCAACACTTCTCCGCTAACGGTCTCTACCCAGTTCAAATGCTCGTCGCCCTTCAGAACGCCGGTGAAGGTCTCGCCGGTAGGCTGCTCGAAGCTCTGCACCTCTTGTCTTGCCGGCATAGCCATAGCCACCGCTGCCAGTGCAAGCATGGCCAGCAGCATCACTGCCAAACTCGTCGTATACCTTAATGCCTTAGAACTCATTCTCATCTCTCTCCCTCCGATTCTAGTACTCTATCCATCTACCAATCTGTCAATCTGTCAATCTGTCAATCTGTCAATCTGTCAATCTACCAATCTGTCAAACTGCCAATCTACCGATCTGTAAAGCTGCCAATCTGTCAAACTCGCAATCTGCCAAAGCTGCCGATCCAGAAGAAGCCTCTACTAATTCACCTCCTTTGCTGCAAGCGCTCATTCGCAATTTCATCGTACTCCCAACACAACAAATAATCATCATGATTTAGCACTGTTTTACAAAAGTTTAAGAAAAGCATGGCCTCATAGGAGGTTTTGCAAAAGCCCCAGCGCATGCCGCTGCTTAAACAACTGTTCTGTCCCTGTCGGCCCTGTAGGGCAATGCGAATCCGGGACCTTGACTATGTTATAAATTCTACCATAACGGTTCATTGAAGGACACTCCAGTTCACAAAACATGACATGGAAATCTAATTGAATATGAAATATATAAAAAATCGATCAAATTTATCAATTTTCTTTATTTGCACACAAATTTAATGTCAGTTAATATTACATAAAACGCATATGAAATAGAACGTTCATTTACCAGCCTCTTGAAGAGAGCGAAGGAGAGTGTCCCATGTTTAACATTCGACAATATTCTACTGTAGACCATGATGATGTATGGAGAGTTCATTTACTCGTCATTTCCGAGGCGGGCGTTGAGCCGACCCATCAGCATTATCACGATATTTTTCATATTAATGAACAATACTTGAACAGCGGCGGGGAGTTCCTTGTCGGCACAGGAGACAATGGCATCGTGCTCGCTATGGGCGGCCTGAAGAAGCTGGACGGGGAGAGAGCGGAGATTAAACGGCTCCGTGTCCACCCCAGCTACCAGAAACGCGGCTACGGCCAGCAATTATTGACTCAGCTGGAGCAGCGCGCGATTGAACTGGGATTCCGCAGCGTCTATCTGGACACGTTAACGAATCAGGTTGGCGCCCAGAAGCTCTTCCAAAATAACGGCTATCAGCCTACGGGCTCTTCCATCATCGACGGCTTTAACGTCAACCTGTTTGAGAAAAGCCTCGCCTAATCCATAACAAGCCTCTTTGACCGATTCTGCGCCTGCTCGCAGGCTGGTCTTAGAGGCTTCTTCATTGTTGTGAGGCTAGAGAATCGTATAATCCTTCCATTCCTGCGGCAGCAGCCGATTGTACTGCGGCTGCAAATAGCGATCATCAATAAGCAGCAGCCTTCCCTGATCATGCTCGGATCGAATCAATCTGCCGCCTGCCTGCAGCACCTTATTCATTCCCGGCAGCACATAGGCGTAATCATACCCATTCTTGCCTTGCCCGTTGTAATAATCCTTCATAATATTGCGCTCCAGGCCGAGCTGCGGCAGTCCAACCCCAACAATAACAACCCCGTTCAGCCGGTCACCGACCAAATCTATACCCTCTGAGAATATACCGCCCATAACAGCGAATCCAACGAACGTCCCATTCCGGTCCGCTTGGAAGGCAGCAAGAAAGCTCTCCCGTTCCTCCTCGCTCATATGCGCATGCTGAACGATCGTGCTCAACTGCTGGTCCTGCTGCAAGAACATCTCATACACGCGATTCATATATTCATAGGATGGGAAGAAAACCAGGTAATTGCCGGGGCGCTTGCTGGCAAACTCATGTATAAGAGCAGCAATCGGCTCTATCGAACGATCACGATCCTGATACCGGGTAGATTGCGGCTTGACGAACACCTGAAGCTGCTCCTGGGAGAAGGGGGATGGTACCGATACCGAGTAATCACCCTCCCCATCACCGCCCAATACATCCATATAATAAGAAATGGGTGACAGCGTCGCGGAGAAAAAGATATGCGAACGATATCCCTTGCCCATCTGCTGAAGCTGGTGCGATGGATCAAGACAATACAGCTTCATCTCAACCTCGTTCTGCGCGACCTCTGTGTATGTGACATATCGCTCGTCATACAGCTTTGCTATTCTCACGAAGCTTGTTGCCGCATAATAAGTATCCAACAGCTGCGAATTGCCGCTTTGCCCTCCTCTGGAGGCGATAAGCTCCTGCTCCGCTCCTGCAAGGAATACGTCGAGCAGTTCCACCAGCGGCTGCGGCAATTCCTTCACTACATTCTCCCTGCTCTGGCCCTGCCGTTTCCTCAGCGCTATGAAATAGTCGTTCACAGCCTTGGCAGAGGCATGAAGAGCGGGATGAACGCCTTTATACGCTCGCTGCAGCAGTAGAAAATCTGATTTCCTCAGCATACTGGAATACATCTCTCTCGCCCGATCTACGAGGTTATGCGCTTCGTCGATCAAGAGAGCGGATTGCCGCTTCCCTTCCTCGAAGAGACGCTTCAAGCTTACCCGCGGGTCAAAAATATAATTATAATCGCCAATTATCACATCCGAAGCATAAGCAGCATCAAGCGAGAACTCGAACGGACAAACGCTATGCTTGATCGCATACCGCTCGATTACCTTTCGATTCATGAGCCCTTCGTTCGAGAGCATATCGAGCATTGCGCCGTTCACCCGATCATAATAACCATCCGCATACGGACAATGCTCCTTCGAGCAGATCATCTCATCCTGCAGACAAGCCTTCTCCTTCGCAGTAATCGTAACCGCATGCATATGCAGCCCCTTAAAGCGCATAAGCGCAAGCGCTTCTTCTGCGGCGGTTCTCGTAATTGTCCTTGCCGTCAGGTAGAAAACCCGCTTCAGCAACCCTTCACCTATCGCCTTCATGGAGGGAAACAGCGTGGATATCGTCTTCCCAATGCCCGTCGGCGCTCTGGCGAACAGCTTATGCCCATCCGCAATCGATTGATATACTGCCCCAGCCAGCTTCCGCTGACCTTCACGATAATTGTCAAAAGGAAACGGAAGCTCCTTCATGCTCCTGTCCCGCTCCCGCTCATGCTCTGTCCTCAGCTTGGCATACGGATAATAGCCTCCCACCATCTCCCGCATGAAGAGCTCCAGTTCTTCAATTGTCCACTCTTCAACGAACCGCTTCTGTTCCTCCGTTGCGGTATGCACATAGGTAAGCTGAACACGCATTCGGCTAGCCTCGCGCGCTATGGCAACCATGTACGCATAGCATTTGGCCTGCGCCCAATGAACCGGATGCCGCTGCCTCGTCATAACGTCCAGGCTGATCGAAGTCGATTTGATCTCGTCAATGGTCCAGCCATCCTCTGTCGCGAGAATGCCGTCGCAGCGGCCGTCAATGACAAACCTCAGCTCATTGTACATAATTTCAGCAGACAGATACACTTCCTTCTCATCGTGCTCGCTATATTGCTTCTGTATGTTCTGATGGATTTTCGTACCCTCTGTCAGCGCAGCAGACGTTCGAAATCCGGACTCGATATCCCCGCTTCGATAGACATACTCCACCAGAGACCTTACGGAGATTGCAATACATTCCGACATCTTTATGCCCCATATCAATTGAGATAGAAATACGTTCCCCTATAAAATACCACACATATGTTCCCATGAATAGCTCCCACAATAATTCCCAGAACTGATAAGGAACAGGTTTATACCGGGGGATGAATATATTTTCCTATATTATTGTGTAGAAGCGCCTATGTGCTTAGAGGGAAACGACGAGCTTTGTCGAATTTTGTAAAGATAACAAATTGCAGGACCTCCAAACAAAGAAACCAAAGGGGGGCTATACATATGACATTCCGTGCATACCTGTCACTTCCAATTGTACTTGTTATCGTCATGCTCACCGGTTGTTCCACTACATCCGATGAGCTGGACATAGAACCAAGGGCAGCCTCAGGACTTCTCGATGCCAGGCAGCTCACGCTGGAGAAGGATCAGTTGATTCTACTCAATGGCGAATGGTCGTTCTATTGGAACCAGCTGCTTGAGCCTTCCGATATTGAATCAGGCATCGGAGAGCAGACAGATTACCTTGAAATGCCAAGCAATTGGTACAAATACAAGCTGAATGGCAATAACCTCCCTCGCACTGGGTACGCGACCTTCGTGCTGGATATGCAAGTTGCTGAACCGGAGCAAACCAAGGGCATTCTTGTACCCGTGATGTATTCCAATTACAAGCTATGGGTGAATAATCAGCTTCTGGCGGTTAGCGGCGAAGTCGGAACAGATTCTAAGCAAAGTGTCCCGTACAAGAGCACAGAGGTCATTTATTTCAGCGCCCCAACCCAGCATGTACAGCTTGTGCTCCAAATATCAAACTACCATAATTATGCGGGCGGAATGCTCGAACCATTGCTCTACGGCTCCTCTTCCGCAGTACAGAAGAACCATGACCGCAACATCGCAGTCCAGTTCATCCTGTTCGGTATCTTGTTATTAGCAGGCATCTATCATATCGGACTAAGCTTCTTCCGCAACAAGAATACATCGATGCTCTGTTTCGGACTGTTCTGCTCTGTCGTTTCCTTGCGGAATACACTCGTAGGCGAAGTGTTCTTTACGAAGCTGTTCCCGGACTTCCCTTGGGAGGTCGCCATGAAGATCGAATACAGCTGCCTCTATTTAATGGTGCCTTTATTCGCATTGTTTCTTCAACGACTGTTTCCAGAGGAATCCTCTGCATTGTTCACCAAGATCTCTTTCATTCTAGCTGGTTCCTATACGATCCTGACGATCATTGTCAGTGCGGATATCTACTACCTGTTCTTGCTTTATTATCAGATTTTTATTGTCATCTCACTTGCATATGCGGTTTTACTGCTGCTGCGGGCTACCTATCGGAAACGGGATGGAGCTGTCTTCGCTCTTGTCGGATTCTCTGCCTTTGTACTGACGTCACTATTCGACCTGTCAGGGTTTATTCTGCAGCGCTATTCGTGGCAGAGCTTCCACTCTCTTGGTGTCGCGACCTTCATCGTCTGCTTCTCGCTCGTACTGTCGAAGAAATTGTCTACATCCTTCAATATGGCGGAACAGCTTGCACAGCAGCTCACCGAATGGAATGAAAGTCTCGATAAGAAAGTGCATGAGCGCACACTCGTCATCGAAGAATCCAACAAGAAGCTGGAGGAATTGAACCGCCAGCTGCAGGAATGGTCTCTCGTGGACGGTCTTACGAACGTGTCAAATCGCAGACATTTCGATGACTTTTTGAACAGCCAGCTTATCCAGTGCGCCAAGAAGAAGGCCCCGCTCACGCTTCTACTAATCGATATCGATTACTTCAAGCTGTACAACGATGCGAATGGCCACATCCAAGGCGACCACTGCCTGAAGGAAGTTGCACGGGCGATCAAAGCCAGCCTCTCGCCTCATCAGGGATTGACAGCCCGCTATGGCGGAGAGGAATTCGCTGTCGTAATGCCAGGCTGCAACAAAGAGAATGCGCTGGCCATGGCGCAGATTCTCTGCACAGCGGTTCGGGAGCTGGGCATACCCCACACCCAATCTCTGGCATCCGGCGATGTCACAGTTAGCATTGGGGCAGCTACTATCAACCCCGAGCCGAATACGAATCATCATGTCATCATTGATCTGGCCGATCAGAATCTGTACAAGGCCAAATCAATGGGACGGAACCAGGTCTATTCGAACTGAATAGACCGAATTATGACTGATAGGAATGGGACGCTTGAACTCTGCTGCTGCTGCTGCAGAGCTCAAGCCAGCCTATTGCTGCTCACAGTACTTCCTTCCGTTTCATTGCGAGGCTAAACGATAAGCAACCCTGTTGTTGATTCCGCTTTGCAGCTTCAGCCAGCCCTTACAGCTACCGCCTACGCGGATTCCATTGCTTTTGAGCTGCTGTAAGCTCGTTTTTCAAGCTTACAGCGCACCGCACGCCATTTTTCCGTGCCGTAAGGCGGTTTTTCCGCTTTACAGCTACAGCCTACGCGGATTC
>NZ_CAKMMF010000002.1:294375-312120 GCF_927798095.1 Paenibacillus plantiphilus
TTACAGCACACCGCACGCCATTTTTCCGTGACGTAAGGCGGTTTTTCCGCTTTACAGCTACAGCCTACGCGGATTCTATTGCTTTTGAGCTGCTGTAAGCTCGTTTTTCAAGCTTACAGCGTACCGCACGCCATTTTTCCGTGCCGTAAGGCGGTTTTTCCGCTTTACAGCTACAGCCTACGCGGATTCTATTGCTTTTGAGCTGCTGTAAGCTCGTTTTTCAAGCTTACAGCGCACCGCGCACCATTTTTCCGTGCCGTAAGGCGGTTTTTCCGCTTTACAGCCGTAAGCTTGGGGGACGCCTGATCTTGGAATACACACAGGGCAGTCCATTAGGTCTCCATTCTACCTAAAGAACTGCCCTTTCCTATAACTCTGAAAATTGAAACAACCGCTCATCTCGACCGCTGATTACGCCAACTAAGCCATAGTCTCCCACTTCGCCCATAGCTCCACAGGATTCAATTCATATATCTCATTCTCTCTAAACATGTACTGGTGCATAATAAACTCTCTGCGTATCGTTGCAAAATCATCGTGGTATTGTTGAATGAACAGATTAAGCTCCTTCTCCGTATATTTCCGCCCCTTCTCCAATCGAAGCACAAGCGTCTCCAGTACCATCAGCTTTTTCTTCAACTGCGCGGGTACATGCTTCAGCTTCCCTTCCAAAGTGAAGAAGTTCTTCACGACAGCCTCCTTTATTCGCCTATTCTTATCATCATTCTCGCCTTCATCCCTGCTATTCAGGTCATTCATATCATCCGAATCTCCCTTCTGTGAACCAGCATTGCGATAGATGAGGTCCACCGCTGCTGCCGCATTATTCTTGATGAAATAATCATTCAACGAAAAATAAATCGTATTCTTTTCTCTCCGTTCATAAATCAGGCTAGCCTCTCGCAGCTTGGCCGCATGATGTGTAATCGTAGCAGGCGATACGCAAAGCTTCTCTGCCAGTACCCCGCCGCTTAACTCCCCAGCTGCAAGCAGGATCAGCATTCTCATTCTCGTTGCATCCGCAAGCGCCTTATGATATTGAACCACCTTATCCAACTGCATATTCAGATCACCTCATTATCGAGCCTTAAATTTGACTATCATCTAATTAGATAGTTAACTAATTAGATGATAGTCCGTCAGGATTAATTTGTCAATCACACTGTATTTGAAGCTGTATTTGAAGCCACTGGATTCTGTTCACTCGTCTCTTTGGCTGCATGTGGGGTTATTTCATAATGTGGGTATATTATCTGTATGACAAAACTTATCAAGAGCACATTCATTGTTGTCGCCATTGCACTTCTAATACTCTCCGGCTCCAGTGTTCTCGCGGAAGGCAGCAGCAAAGGGAAGATTGTTATGGGGACCTCCCCGGACTATGCGCCTTATGAAAGCGTGGATGCCAAAGGGAGCGGGGAAATCGTCGGGCTCGATATCGATATCGCCAAAGCAGTAGCCAGCAAGCTGGGCTATGAGCTTGAAATCTCAGGCATGGATTTCAACGGCTTGATCGCTGCTCTGCAGACGGGGCGGGTTGATTTTGTCATGTCGGCGATGTCCGTTACAGAAGAACGGCAACAGAGCGTCGACTTCTCGAACGTGTATTACGCCGCGCGCAATACGATTGTCTCGAAGGCGGCAAACAACTATCAAACACTGGAGGAGCTGGAAGGCAAACGCATCGGCGTACAGCTCGGCTCCACGCAAGAGATGGCTGTATCAGGCATGAAGAACGTCGAGGTCAAGACACTGAATAAAATTCCCGATCTCATCCAGGAGATTAAATCCGGCCGAATCGACGCCGCCATCGTCGAAGACGCCGTTGCCCTTGGCAATACGACGGCGAATCCCGATCTCAAGTTCACGTTGCTTCCATCGGAGGACGAGGATCAGGGGTATGCGATTGCTTTTCCCAAGGGCTCTCCGCTGGTTGTCCCGTTCAATGAAGCGCTGAAGGAGATCGAGGCCAGCGGCGAGAAGGACGCCATTGTCAGCAAATGGTTTGACAGCATGCTCGCGACTACGGGGCCGACAAGCGGAATCAATTTGGATTTCGGCATCCTTCAGGGCTACATGGGCTATATACTGCAGGGAATCTATGTTACGCTGCTGTTCACTCTCGTATCCGCCTTGTTCGGCTTTGTATGGGGGGCTATTCTCTCCCTGTTCAAAATCTCGCATGTGCGGCCGCTCCAATGGTTCGCAACAGCATACACGTCCGTGTTCCGGGGAACCCCGCTGCTGCTTCAGCTGTTCCTGATCTACTTCGCCACACCCCAGTTGCTGGACTACACGATCTCTCCGCTGCTGGCAGCAGGACTGGCGTTCGGGCTCAACTCCGCCGCCTACCTCTCAGAGACGATACGCGCCGGCATTATGGCCGTCGATCGGGGGCAGCGCGAGGCTGCTATGGCTCTGGGAATCCCGTATCGGACGATGATGATCAGCATCATTTTCCCGCAGGCGGTCAAAAATATTTTGCCCGCGCTCGTCAACGAATGTGTCGCCCTGCTCAAGGAATCCTCGCTCGTATCCGTCATTGGCGTTCAGGACCTGATGCGCAGAGCGACCGTCGTTCAGGCGAACACGTACAGAGCGTTCGAAGCGCTGCTCGTTGTAGGAGCGATCTATTACGTGCTCGTGCTCATTCTAACCTCATTAGCCCGTGTGCTGGAAAGGAGGCTGCGCCGCAGTGATTAATGTCGAGCATCTATCCAAAACCTTCGGCAAGCATGAAGTACTGCAAAACATCACAACAACTGTAGAACCAGGGGAGGTCGTCGCCATCATCGGCCCCTCAGGCTCAGGCAAGTCGACCTTCCTGCGATGCCTGAATCTGCTCGAAGTGCCGACAAGCGGCCGCATTACAATTGACGGGGCCGACATTACGGATAAGAAAACCGATATTACGAAAGTAAGGCAGGGAATCGGGATGGTTTTTCAGCATTTTCATCTGTTTCCGCATATGACTGTGATGGACAATCTGACCTTTGCCCCGGTCAAAGTAAAGGGGATGTCGCTAGAGGAGGCCCGCTCCAAGAGTGAAATTCTTCTGGAAAGGGTCGGGCTTAGAGCAAAGGCCGATGCCTATCCCTCCAAGCTGTCCGGCGGACAGAAACAACGTGTAGCCATCGCCCGCAGTCTCGCCATGGACCCGGATATTATGCTGTTCGATGAGCCGACCTCTGCCCTTGATCCCGAGATGGTCAAGGAAGTGCTGGCTGTCATCCACGATCTGGCTTCCACAGGGATGACGATGCTCATCGTCACGCATGAGATGAAGTTCGCCCGCGAAGCGGCCGACACTATCTATTTCCTCGACAGCGGCCAGCTCATCGAGAAAGCAGAACCCGGACGGTTCTTCACCAAGCCCCAGAGCGAGCGCGCTGTACGTTTTTTGGAGAAGGTACTGTAGCTGCGCTGCTATATGAACAGCAGAATAGAATGGCTTATTCTTTGGCAGGAGTAAGCCATTCTGCTCCGCCTGTGTTCGGATGTCGACGCGTGCTGTCCATAACGTGATATTAGGAGCTGGCAGTCACTTTCTATTGTCGTACGAAACCAGACTAGCAAGAAACTCCGAAGGTCCGAAAGTCCGATGAACAATGCGTGCAAATCCCAAATACACCCAGTATCAATCCTTTTCATACCTGTAAAAGCGAAAGTAAAAAAGACCCATTCAATACGAATGAGTCGCTTTATTTGATGCGCTATAAAATGTTTCCTAATGACTAATGACTATTTTTACAGATGCTCTATTTTTCATAATCTAATTCGTTTTTTTATTGCAGTAACAGAAATTCCTTCATTTCTAACTTCTATCCCTTGTTCGCTAGGGATACTCCCATGATGCAAAGCTATTAGTTCCCAGTTATCATTAAACACAGGAGAACCAGATGATCCACCTAGTGTGTCTGTTACGTATTGTATCAACTTATTATCACAGTACGTAATTACATTCTCAGATAAGCTCACCATTTTTGGCATTCCTTTAGGATGTTGAATGATGAATACATCATTACCAACCTTAACATCCCTCTCGCCAGGATAAGGTATAAAACCCCATCTAAGTCCAGGACTACCTTTTACTTTTACAATTGTGAAATCGAGTTCAGAATCCGTTTGAAAAAATGAATCGCAATCACATTCGTATTCTTCAACAGGCAATAACGTTCCCTTTAAATCGGTTTGATAATTAAACTGAATTTTAGCGCCTTTTGCAATCTCTTTTGAAGGAATCACATGGTTATTGGTCATTATTGTATCAGCGTCAATCAAAAAGCCTGTACCGACAGAAGTCTCCCCGTTAGGTAAATTGGCAAGAACTATTCTTGCTACTGATCTTGCTATTTGCGTTCCTTTTTCAAGTGAAGATATTGGACGAAGATTACTTTCATTTACCAAACTTTCGTAAGAAAACTTTCTGTTTGCGCTCAGAAGCATTATTGACCTTTCCTTTCTCAATTAAACTTGATTGTTATGTTCAGTATAGTAACCAATAATCATTCAAAATAAATGGTAATATTTATGCGGGATACGATGACTATCCACCTGCCATAATAAATCGCGTAGTACAATTATGATTAAAAATTGGAGGATAAAAAATTCATGTTTACTGCATTGGAAAGAGACTTACTAAAAGAAGTACTTTACCTTAAATTTCCTCAGGCATCTGATCAACAATTAGAAGCAAGTATTATGGAAGGTCAAACGATTGTCGCTAATGCGGCCAACAATACCACGTCTAGTGTCAGCCAAGAACGATTTTCCTACGTCCCAACCCATTCACCCAATTCATGGGCAGGTACACCTGTGCTACCAATAGAACACGAAGGATGGAAAGGTAGTATTGGAGGAGGTGGCAGCTTTGGAATACCAGGCCTTGCTGGAGGTAGCTTTAGCGGGGGGATATCTTATGAGAATAGTTTTATTAAACCCCTTTGCAAAACTGCAGCGGAGGCTATATATAATGCCGCTACCCTTGCGGCTAATGCGATACCAAACCCAATCGCTCAAATAGCCGCCAGGGTAGCGGCTAAATCAGTCTATGATGAAGCTAAAAAGCGTTGCTAATTGAAGATTAGGGGCTGTCCAATAAGTCAGTGAAACTGACTTCTGGACGCCCCACTTTTTGTTTTAGGGACTTATTGGACAGCCCTAATTACCTACCTGTATTTTTGCAGCAACGCTCCCACCGCGCGCCGTATGACTGCTCCTATAAAGGGGATATAGCGGACCAGTATCCATGAAGCCGCGAAGTTGCAGGCTACAGCTAGACATACAACAGAATGGAAAAGAACTGGAATATAGTTCCCGCCAGCACGAACAGATGCCATACCGCATGATGATAAGGGAATCCGCGCCACATGTAGAATACCGTTCCGACCGTGTAGCAGCCCCCGCCAACGATTAGCAGCGTGAGCCCCAGCCCTTCCATATTCAACAGAAGCGGCTTCCATGCGAACACAATGATCCAGCCCATCAGAATATAAAGGATTGTCGAGGTGAACAGAAACTTTTTCGTATAAAATGCCTTGAACACTACGCCGATGACCGCTATTCCCCAGACGATGCCAAACAGCACCCATCCGAGCGTCCCTTCCACGACATGGAACAGGATCGGAGTATAGCTCCCCGCAATAAACAAATAAATTGCTGAATGATCCAGAATCTCAAAGATATCCTTAACCTTTCCCTCAGGAAAGCTGTGCACAAGCGTGGAGCATAGATAAAGGAGCAGCATTGTAGCCCCATAGACGACAAAGCTGACTACGTACATCGCACTGCCTGTTAAGCTTGCAGATATGATGAGCAGCACTAGAGCGACGACGCTTAGCGCGGCTCCGATACCGTGTGTAGCAGCATTGGCAATTTCCTCGCGTCTCGTATATGTATGTGTTGCAGCCATTCGGATACACCTCCTGCACTAAGTTTACCGCATATGAGAAGTTGTAGCCACCTTCACAGCAGGTCGTCGCTGCCGATTCTTCCGGCAAAATTGACGCATGTGCACTTCTTCTTGAAATGTTCATTTTACAAATGATGCATCTCGAAGGAATTACGGGAGTTTTGTCGAAAAGCATACCTATGATGACGAAAAGGAAAGTATTTCTGATCACCGCTTTGTTCTTTCTTGCGCTTACAGGAATCCGCCTGGCCTGGGTTCTCCTATCTGCTCCTTCAACTGACTCCCCCCAAGCCGTCCAAGGGGAATTGGACTTGCGAAATTGGGATTTCGATCAGGACCGCACCATATTGTTGAATGGCCAGTGGGAATTCTATCCTAGCACGCTGCTTCAGGAGAATATGGACATCGACCTCTCATCCAACATTGGAAGAGAGCTTCTTCAGGTTCCCGGTAGCTGGAATAGCGCAATGTCGAGCAAGGGGGATTCCCCATTCGGCTACGGCTCTTACCGTTTGCGTATTCTGGTCGAACCGAATAAGGAGCGGATCTACGGCATCCGCATTCCCACTATTCCAACCTCCTCGGAGCTGTACGTAAATGGGCGGCTGTTGGCGCATGCGGGTGACCCTGGGTCAAGCGCGGAGAGCTATACGGCCAGAAGAGTGCCGTATTCCGCATCCTTTACGACAGATCTTAGCGAGATCGAGATCATCATTCAAATTGCAAACTTTGATGACAGCCTTATGGGTGGTATAAATTGGCCCATCAAATTCGGAAATGACTATGTCGTTACGAAATCAGCAGCATTCTCCATCGGATTGCAATTATCCATATGCCTTATTCTGTTCATGCACGCTGTATATGCCGGCCTTCTGTTTATTATGGGCTTGCGTCAGAAGGGGCTGCTCTATTTCTCCCTATTGATTGTGACTGCTATTGTGGCTGTTCTAATTGATGACGATGCTCTGCTGCTGATCTGGCTGCCGATCAACTATGACATAACCCTTCGCATCTATTATTTGGCCTATCTCGGAAATGCTGTATTTCTGCTGCAGTACGTCAAGCATCTCATACCGCAGTATTCTGCCATCAGGGGGATCAAAGCGTATACAGCCGTGTGCGTCATCTACGCGATAGCATCCCTGTTCTTGCCGATCAGATGGCTGTCGTACGCCGATCTTCTTCACACTCTTATTGTGGTCGTTCCATTCTTGATCGTTCCTATGATTGCTTATCGAGCCGTCTCCAAGGGGCATAAAGACGTTATCTTTATATTGCTCGGATTAACCGCCATAACAACAAACATCATCTGGGGCATCATCAAAAATACAGGCTGGCAGGGAATGGGTTATTACCCTGTTGACGTACTGGCGACTTTTATCGCATTCGCATCGTACTGGTTCATGCACTATCTTCGAAACGCTAACCAGACAGCCAAGCTTGCCGAGCAGCTGCTGAAGGAAGACAAGCTGAAGGACCAATTCCTGGTCCATACTTCGCATGAACTGAGAAATCCACTGCACGGCATTCTCAATATTGCCCAAACTGTACTTGGCAGCGAAGGCAAGTATGACGAGGACACAAACAAGGAGAATATGAAGCTGCTTATTGCAGTAGGGAAACGAATGTCATTTCTGCTGAACGACTTGCTTGATATTACACGGCTGAAGGAGGACCGCATTCGTCTGCAGGTGGCCGATGTTCAGGTTCAAGCCCTTGCCTCAGGTGTACTCGATATGGTGCAATTCATGACAGCAGGCAAACCAATACGGTTGATCAATAACATCCCGGCTGGGTTCCCGCAAGTGAGGGCCGATGAAAACCGGCTTATCCAGATTTTATTTAATCTCCTGCATAACGCGGTGAAATTTACGAACGAAGGCTCCATCACGGTGGACGCTCACATCAAGGAGGACCAAGCCGTCATTCATATAGCGGATACCGGAATCGGAATGGACGTAGAGACGCAAAGACGCATATTCGAGCCCTATGAGCAGGGCGACATGAACGATGCAGGCAGTGCCGGCGGACTCGGGCTCGGGCTCAGCATATGCAAGCAGCTGGTGGACCTGCACAAGGGAACGCTGACGGTTAGCTCGGCTCTGGGCAACGGCTCCATTTTAACCATCACCTTGCCTTTATCCCATTCAACGACCGAACACCATAAAGCGGGGAAACCGGCTTTCGTACCTGTCGTGCTTGAGGAAACTGCTGCTGCATCGTATGAGGCCGGCTCTGAATCTGAAACGATGGTTACGCCGGATCGGCCGCGAATACTGGCTATTGACGATGATCCTATTAACTTGAGCATATTGGAGAGCGTGCTTTCGTTGGACAGCTATGACATCGTTACGGCTACGAGCGGGCAAGCGGCGTTATCCCTGCTGGCGACCAGAGAGTGGGACTTGGTTATCTCCGATGTCATGATGCCGCAAATGTCCGGCTACCAATTGTCACGCGCCATTCGCGAGCATTTCTCCATCTCGGAGCTCCCGATCCTGCTTCTTACAGCACGCAGCCGATCAGAGGATATAGAAGCAGGATTTCTGGCGGGCGCCAACGATTATGCGACGAAGCCAGTCGATGCGATGGAGTTGAAGTCGCGCGTACGGGCATTAACGTTCAGCAAGAAGTCGTTTCGTGAACGGCTGCGTATGGAAGGAGCACTGCTCCAGGCGCAGATTCAGCCGCATTTCTTATTCAATACACTTAATTCGGTAGCTGCTCTAAGTGAATTGGATACAGCCAGAATGCATGAACTACTCGGAGTATTCGGCAATTATTTGCGGGCAAGCTTCGATCCCCGAAATCTGGAGCGGTCTGTCCCTCTGAAGCATGAGCTGAATCTCGTCCGCTCGTATCTGTATATCGAGAAGGAGCGATTCGAGGAGAAGCTGCAAGTTTCTTGGGAGATCGATGAAAGCATTCAGTTGGAGATACCGCCCCTAACCATTCAGCCGCTGGTAGAGAATGCCGTCCGGCATGGAGTCTTGAAACGCATTCAAGGCGGTACAGTTCGTATACGAATTAGTGAATATGAGGACTATGCGGAAGTATCGATCGAGGATGATGGCGTGGGTATAGATGAGCCTAGACTGAAGCAGCTGCTGGACAGCCGTGCGGATATAGGGTCAGGAATCGGTCTGCGCAATACGGATCGGCGCTTGAAACAGCTGTACGGCCAAGGCCTGCAGATACATAGCTCTCCCGGCATTGGGACCAGGGTTACTTTTATTGTGAAGAAGTGATGGGGCACCCGCCTCTCTCCCAAGTCTGAAGTGGAACCTGGTCAATTATGGTCATATCTGACCGTCAAAAAGCCAGCGTATATACGCTGGCTTTTTGACAAATTGCTACGTTTAGTAGGTTTATTGAATATGATGAACCTTTACCTTGCCCCAAATGCGCTTCCAATTCTTCTTAACAATACGTTCTTCATAGATTTTTGCTCTTTCTTTTGTTTCTTCAAAATAAGGTGTTGGCTTTAACAATAAATTTAATACATCTTCAACTCCACAGGGGGCTGTTAAGACAACGTTGTTTTGCTCATCTAATGTAAGTCCTAATGCTGTTGCTGTTTCAGGAAATTTTGAGATAGCGTCGGTTGATGAAGAATATGGCGGTATGTTATTTACAACGTGCATTCTCGCTTCATTCTTGACAGACCAAGGGATTTGAGGGTTTATACTTTTAAGTTTTTGTTCCAATTGCTTTTCTACTTTTTCATCGAGATTGCTATTATCGAAATAGATGACATCAACATCGGGCACTGGTGTCCGTTCAGTATAATCATGAAGTGTATCCCAGATTTTTGAACGAACAAAACCCGCACATATCCACCAGTCAGGCAAATTCAGAGATTTGGCGTTTTGTAAGATTTTCATCATCCATTCATCATCTTTTACAAGTTTGATTATGTCTTGCTCACTTTCTAATTTCAAAATTATCGCCTCCCGAACATACATTCTTATTATAACTGATAACAAGAGAATTGGAAGGAATTTCTTATGGTGCAGACACAGTGGAGCTATACCGAACTTCGACCTTATAAAGGCGATAGGGTCGCTGAACCCAGACGCATCTTCACTATTACTACAACATCATAAGTCCATGTATGTTCGTGTGGAGCTTCCGGATGAGTTTTAGGATTATTATGATGAGTATAATCTACGTCTCTTACAGCCTTTCCATCAGTCCCATACCATCTTCTCGTTAGTATCTCACCAGTTTGCTTGTCGATGATATCTACCGATGAATTTGGTCTCCCATTTTTAGGATTTGGAACTGATGTTGTAATCGTACGACGAAGATAATGCAGATGATTAACTATGAGATTTTATTGCATTGTTGTAGAGTATGGTTAGCTCCTGATGGGTTCTGAATATCACTTCATCAAACAGCGCTCTATTCCAAACTCGTCTTCTTGTATTTCAGTCTCATCGAGGATCTTGAATAATATTCTAGATACTTTTAAATTTTCAACTAAATATAATTTCCACCCATCAAACACATCCACAGGTAACCAACATTAAATCGTGCCCACGATTCTTTTACAGCTACATCATCATACTGTGATGGTTCATATCCAAATAATGCCCCATCTAATCTTGTAAACAAATCACTTCTAGTTAGACCAAATAGATCTAAATGGGTTCTGTTACCATTATCTTGAACTAAAGTATCAAGCGAGAATAATACGTCACGAAGTGAGGCGCCCAATTCATAGTCGCCTAAACGCCTATCTCTTATCCAGTAACAGAACTTACCAAATAACCAGTCACTTCCGTACTCTTGATCCAGTTCAAACTCCACAGCAAAAAATGAACGATCCCCAACAATCATTTGTTATTCCCCCACTATTACTTCTTAACTACATTCTTGGTTTTCTAGCAGAGGAGGTTCATACCTACCTGAGATATATTTTAGAAGGATTGGTAATCAAATAGAGATATCGTGGAATAACGAAGATTTATATTCAGAAGGGATTTCGTTTCCTTATGTGACGGGTTGCCAAGACTCAGCAAGCAATCCCCTTTCGTCAAAAGGATTCTTTGTAAATTCATATTTAACTGAGAAAACATGACTGTCACCAAACATCCTCAAGTCAAATCACCTCACTTATTATTTCTTATCATATTGTATAGTCTGATTTAGTTATTTTCCCATCGTTAACCATTTGCCTTAATACATGAATAAGCGCTGTCTAGTAACTCTTGTCCAGTTTTCGCACCCGGTATTGGATTAGCACTTCCCCATCCGCTTTGAGGGTCATATTTTGGGCTGAGTTCATTCGGCACTGGGCAGCCCCACCAAGAAAGAAACCTTGAAAGGCACGAAGCCTATCAAGGTTAAATACGTCTCTATCTTCTCGATTGAAATTGAATTACAAAGTATCTTTGCGTTAAGAGGAGGCGTTAAAATTTTGCAATTTAGTAAACTATGACCCTCACTCTCAACGCCTGTTACTTCAATATCTTGAAGAAAATAAGGAATTTGTGGTCTAGTCAACTCTCTTAACACGAAGATAACAAGAAAGAAAGGCCCGAGGCCAACCAAGGATTATGAAGATGATTAACTATGAGATTTTATTGCATTGTTGTAGAGTATGGTTAGCTCCTGATGGGTTCTGAATATCACTTCATCAAACAGCCCTATTCCAAACTCTTCTTCTTGTATTTCTGTCTCACCGAGGCTTTTGAATAATATTCTAGCTGCTTTTAAATTTTCAACTAGATATAATTTCCACCCATCAAACACATCCACAGGTAAACCAACATTAAATCGTGCCCACGTTTCTTGTATAGCTACATCATCATACTGTGATGGTTCATATCCAAATAATGCCCCATCTAATCTTGTAAACAAATCACTTCTAGGTAGTCCAAATAGTTCTACATGTGTTCTATTACCATTCTCTCGAACTAAATTATCCAACGAGAATAATACGTCACGAAGTGAGGTTCCCAATTCATAGTCGCCTAAACGCCTATCTCTTATCCAGTAACAGAATTTACCAAATAACCAAACACCTCCGTACTCTTGGTCCAGCTCAAACTCCACAGCAAAAAGTGAACGATTCCCAACAATCATATGTTATTCCCCCACTACTACTTCTTAACCCCCAGTTGATTAAGCACATCCTTCGACACTGACTCTTTTGAAACAGTACCACTAAAATGAACTCCTCCTGCGTTATCATCAAAATATCTGTAAATTTGACCGTCCTTACCTACACCGTACCATGTTTTCATATCACCACGCACTGAATTTGCATAAACCGATTGAGCATCTGAAGGTTCTGGTGTCTTTCGAGGGTTATAGGATGAACTCCCCTTGTCATGAGCAGGGTTAGCTTTATACTCAGGTTTTATTCGTCCAGTAACTGAATCAGGGTGATAAGGACTCCCCTTTAATGCAGGTGACTCGATAGATTTACCTACGTCCTTAACATCCCCACCGCGAGACCCTGCCGATCCGGAATTGATTTGGTTAATGTTGCTTCCAATATTATTGATGGAATTGTAAAAAACCGATCCCCCATGAGCAACAGTAGCTACCGATCCTACTGTCAGAGGTACACCTACTATCGCTCCTATACCTGTCGTATCTAGAAGAACTCCCCCAGTTCCTCCTACTACACCACCCAGTATTTCAAGAGAACCTTGAACCAATGTTACTGCATGTCCTGCTAATTGCCCCGCCTGATACGTTAAGGGATTTTCAGTGTCAGGTGGTGAAGTTATTAGATTAAATGTATTATCCGCAACTACCGCTTCGCCTGCACCTAATGTAAAGGATATACTATATGATACAGCTTTTTCAAATGCAGTTTTCTCTTCTACCTTAGAATCCACTTCGATTCTATTTGTGTTTTTAATCGGAGAGAGAGAAGGCGTTGAATTGTACTTGAGTGGCACCCCGTTTGGGCCTAGTTGTTTATTACTTTCGTAATTGCTAGTTGAATTATACTTGAGTGGTACTCCATTCGCCCCTACCTTTTCATTACTCTTGCTTGCGGCAGAATGCGTTGGTCCGCTGCTAGTTGCATTGTACTTGAGTGGTACCCCATTCGCTCCTACCTGTTCATTACTCTTGTTTGTGGTAGAATGCGTTGGTCCGCTGCTAGTTGCATTGTACTTGAGTGGTACCCCATTCGCTCCTACCTGTTCATTACTCTTGTTTGTGGTAGAATGCGTTGGTCCGCTCATAGACGTACTGTAGCTGCTGTATACGGCCTTAGCTGCGCTTGACGATGTTCCACTCGTAACAATCGGTGTCGGTCTTGTTGTTGTACTTGCCCCGCTTGATGTGGTGCTGTAGCTGCTGTACACGGCCTTCGCCGCGCTGGACGATGTTCCACTCGTAACGGTCGGTGTCGGTCTTACTGTTGTACTTGCCCCGCTTGATGTGGTGCTGTAGCTGCTGTATACAGCCTTCGCCGCACTTGATGATGATCCACTCGTAACGGTCGGCGTCGGTCTTACTGTTGTGCTTGCTCCGCTTGATGTGGTGCTATAGCTGCTGTATACGGCCTTCGCCGCGCTTGACGATGTGCCACTCGTAACAGTCGGTGTCGGTCTTGTTGTTGTACTTGCTCCGCTTGATGTGGCGCTGTAGCTGCTGTATACGGCCTTCGCCGCGCTTGACGATGTGCCACTCGTAATGGTCGGTGTCGGTCTTACTGTTGTGCTTACTCCGCTTGATGTGGTGCTGTAGCTGCTGTATACAGCCTTCGCCGCGCTTGACGATGTGCCACTCGCAACGGTCGGTGTCGGTCTTGCTGTTGTGCTTGCTCCGCTCGTTGACATACTGTAGGTGCTGTATACGGCCTTCGCCGCGCTTGACGATGTGCCACTCGCAACGGTGGGCGTCGGTCTTGTTGTTGTGCTTGCTCCGCTTGACGTGGTGCTGTAGGTGCTGTATACGGCCTTCGCTGCGCTTGACGACGTGCCACTCGCAACGGTCGGTGTCGGTCTTGTTGTTGTACTTGCTCCGCTCGTTGACGTACTGTAGCTGCTGTATACGGCCTTCGCCGCGCTTGACGATGTTCCACTCGTAACGGTCGGCGTCGGTCTTGTTGTTGTACTTGCTCCGCTCGATGAGCTGCTGTAGCTGCTATACACTGCTTTCGCTGTGCTGGATGAGGATACGCTCGTGGCAGCTGTTGCTTTTACAGCTACTGATGTTGTTAGCGTAGATGAAGAATTTGTCGTCTTACTGGCTGTTGAGGATTGAACCGAGGATGTGTTTGCATTGCTTGAGGTCGATTTTGCGCTGGATGAGGATGAGGACGATGCTGTTGATGTTTTCGTTGTTTTAGTCGAAGTCGATGAGGATTTTGATGCCTGTCCAATGGAAGCGTACATATTGGACGCGGTTGTGGAAACTGTTACAGTATCTTTCTTTGGTGCAGCTACTGTCTGTTTAGAGGCGCTGCTACTGCTTGACTTCTGTGTGCTGGCCGTCGTTTGATGCCATGGCAAGTTGTAACTGGAATAGCTGCTGCTGTTCTTGGTTGAAGATGAGAATGATAATACGGCCATAACGATGGATCCCTTCTTCTCTATATAATGCTAACAAACTATATTTATATCAATAAACAATTAATGTAAATAGCATAAAATGTAGGAATTTGTCGAAATCAATTATTTATTAACTTTTTTTCACATTTTATTGCATTTAGTAGTGCGTATAGGTATGATTCATGTGTGAATCAGCTTCTTTTACATAAAGGGATGGTGTATATGGGAATTTATCATTTACCAGAGGAACTGCCGTTTAACAGCAAAATTCTTGTTCTTGATACTCAATATATTGAATCGGCTTCTGATGCAGAAGCCTACATAATACTAGATCTTGAACGCAAATTCGAAGATCCCGATTTGAACAAAATCCCGGCCAAAGTTGTATTAGTAGATACCATGCAAAAGAAATATATGCTCTTTAAATATAATGTGGTGTTGGGGGATCTTAGGGACTATGATCAATATTCAGTTTAAGCCGCATTACCGTGTGCTTCACTTCACGAATGAGATCGGTAAATACATCATAGGCGGTATGGCATCCTATATGAATGAAATGTATCGACACCATGGTCAGGATGTGGGATTCGTACATTTCTACAATAGTTCAGTTCAAGACATAGTAATGGATTCTTATCCTGGACCTGATAACATACTGGCTGTTGCGGCTCACGAGTTGGACAGACTAAGAGAACTTTCCTTTGATATCGCGGTAGTTCACTTTTATGCGCTTCATTTTATGATCGATGAAAATGTTCTTAAAGGACGTCCTCTTATCTATGTTGTGCACTCCGTCCCTACTACAGAGCCGTATTTTCCTGAACAGCCATTCGGAGAGCAGCATGTTGTTAAGGAACAGTTTGAATCGATGTGTGAACGGGCTAACATCATTGTCACGGTTTCACACGCTGAAGCTCATAAACTAATAGCTCTCTATCCCGAATTCGAATCCAAAGTCCGAGTAATTCATAATGGAATGACTTATACTGAGACGGAACCTGCTATCCAATCTATTCGAGAGCATAGAAAAACCTTTGGCTTTCTTGGTAGACTGGATTATCGCAAAGGCTTGTATGAATGCCTCAGAGCATTCAAAACTACGGATGCCTGTTTGAAAATTGCTTGCGGATTCGAAGATCCTGAGTATCTGAGCAGCATATTGGGATATATTGAAGCAGCGGATTTACAGTCGAAAATCGAATTTTTAGGATGGTGTCAGGGAGAACGGAAGCTCAGCTTCCTCCGTTCTTTGGACGCTCTTATCGTCCCTTCTCTGTATGAGCCATTCGGCTACGTCGTACTTGAAGCGATGAGTCAGCAGTTGCCGTTAATTTGCAGCAATAGAGGGGGCATCCCTGAAATCGTAGGTGATTATAAATATTGCTTTGACCCTTATGACAGCGACTCTTTGGCCGTAACAATTCACCAGTTCCAAACCGATGATAAAGAAGTGATCCAAGAACAAGTAATTAAGCTCTATCAGCGGACAAAACGATTTACTTCTGAAGAAATGTCGGACAAATACGAGATGCTTTATCATTCAATTATGTAGTTTTCTGGAGAGGTATACTTATGAAAAGAAAATGGCCCGTTCTAATTACTATTCTCGCATTGATGGTGATTGTTGCTATCACAACGCTGATTTTGCAAAGAAATTCTGTTAACAATCAGAACATAACCTATGATAAGCCCGTCATCTACCTCTATCCTGAGCAAGAACAGGAGGTATCCGTCAGGCTTGATTACAAGGGGACACTTACTGTTACCTATCCCGAATACGCCGATGGCTGGAATGTGACTGCCAGACCGGACGGAACGATTATTAACCGAAGAGATGGAAGGGAATATTCTTATTTGTTCTGGGAGGGGCGTCCAGAGCATGACTTAGATTCAATTAAGGAAGGCTTTGTAGTATCAGGAGCGGAGACGGAAGCTTTCCTGCAGCGGACACTTGCCGGGATGGGCTTGATGCCCAGGGAATACAACGAATTCATCGTCTACTGGCTGCCTAAGATGAAGAACAACAACTACAATATCATCCATTTCGCCGGACAAGAGTACGTCGAGAGCGCCAAGCTGACCATTACGCCAGAGCCGGATTCAATCCTGCGCATATTCATGGTATTCCAGCCGTCCGACCAATTCGTCGAGCTCCCGCAGCAGAAGCTGGAGACATTTAATCGACATGGTTTTGCAGTAGTGGAATGGGGCGGCTCGGAGCTGCCCTGACCTCCAAATTATCCTTACAGTATATGCGAATCCTCATTTGGATCTGGCAAGCCCCTTTGTCGTCTGAAGTCACTCAAAACCTCAGTCAGTTGGGACACGTATAATTCCGCCCGAAACCCTTTGCAATCAAATGAAATAGCGGACAAACGACCATCCCTATTCATGTAGTGAACAATCAGATACTCCTTCTTGCTCGTACTACCGCCAGTAAGTGCTCCATGTCTTCTGTATGATGCGCTATATTTGATTATTCGTTCGTTAGGAATCTCATGATTACCTTTATTCGACTCGAAAATCAGCTTGTCTTCACATGCATAAATACGCGTCATTATTTTCGCTGGAATAGGCAATCCTGATGCATGAACAGTGAATACAGTATGTAGCGCTCCCAGATCCGCGATCCTTTGTCTGGAGCTTTTTCTTAACCTCATAAAGGCAACTATCAACCAAACGATTACAACAACTACTATAGCCAGTAAAATCCACATGTTTCCCTGCCCCCTTCTAACATATTTATCCACATTTTATCATAGACAAGAGACGAGAACATCAATTTATTGTGATTGTTCCAGTCACAAAAATTAATTGGAGATTATTTTTATTTAATAATGATTAATAATGCTGGTGAATATATGTATTCAATCAATTACACCTATTGACACTGGTTGAGATTCTACATTTGATTGACCTATGGGCAAGAAAAGAGCCATTTTCTACAGTCCAGGAATCGACCTTAGAAAACGGCTCTTCAGAATGTTCTTATAAGCATAAAAAAATAAACTCGCCCGGTCATATGCCTGCGAGGTTTGATTCAATTTTTGAGCGTGAAGGATTTTAGATTTGATAATTGGCAACGGATCGACAACACCGACCCCTAATGACATCTGCCTTTAACCATTTCCAGAGCCCTTCAACAGGGTTGAGTTCTGGACTGTAAGGTGTCCAGTGCTCATTCATTTAGGAAATCGAGTAGGAGGGGGCGGCTAGCCCCCGACCTCTCACACCACCGTACGTACCGTTCGGTATACGGCGGTTCATGTCATATTCCGCAATGATTTGTATCTGTCCGTTAAACTCTTCAAG
>NZ_CAKMMF010000003.1:0-36511 GCF_927798095.1 Paenibacillus plantiphilus
CACTTTCTGCGCTGTAAGCATGTTTTTCCGTCTTTCACAATTGAATCCCACTCCCACGCCGCCATTTGCCGAGCCGTAAGACTGTTTTTCCTGCTTACAGCTCACAAATTCCACACTTTCTGAGCTGTAAGCATGTTTTTCCGTCTTTCACAATCGAATCCCACTTCCACGCCGCCATTTGCCGAGCCGTAAGACTGTTTTTCCTGCTTACAGCTCACAAACTCCACACTTTCTGCGCTGTAAGCATGTTTTTCCGTCTTCCACAATTGTATCCCACTTCCACGCCGCCATTAGCCGAGCCGTAAGACTGTTTTTCCTGCTTACAGCTCACAAACTCCACACTTTCTGCGCTGTAAGCATGTTTTTCCGTCTTTCACAATCGAATCTCACTTCCGCTACCCCATCACCCGAGCCGTAAGACTGTTTTTCCCTGCTTACAGCTCGCAGAGTCACCCACACACGTTCATAACACACATGCTTGTACGCTAATAGAAAAAACCGCTACCTACCAAGGCAAGAATTGCGCCACGGCACGGAAAGCGGTTTTCTAGTGTTGCATTTAGTGAGTCGTTAATTAGGGCTGCGCTTCATTAAACTCCTTCGCGGATCAATTGTTCCTCTTGAATGCGAGCTAGCAGCATTTGGCAGCCTTGGTTCACGAGCTGATAAACCTCTTCAAAATTACCTGTATAATAGGGGTCTGGCACATCATCCGATTTGATTTCAGGCAATAGATTCATGAACTTGAATACTTTCGTGTTGCCATCCGACTTGCTTCCGAACAGCTGGCGAACATCGCGCTCATTGTTGCTGTCCATACAAACGATATAGTCAAAGTCGCTATAATCCGTCAATCGCACTTGTCTTGCCCTCATGCCCTGGTATGACACGCCATATTGCTCTAACAGGCCGCGAGTGCCTTCATGCGGCTGCTTGCCGATATGCCAATCTCCCGTGCCAGCGGAATCGACTGTAATGATGCTTTCCATACCTTGCTCCTTCAATTGATGCCGAAAGACGGCTTCCGCCATTGGCGAACGGCAAATATTGCCGAGACAAACAAACAATACCGAAATCATTTTGAGTTCCCCTTCTTCTGTTCATCTAGCACTGCTGCCGCTGCTGCTCGTTTCTCCTCTGAATGCACAGACTGTGATAATGCAAACTTGAGAGAACGCCTTGGAAGCCTCCACTTATATTTAACCGAAAGCATCCGAAATACTATTACGATGACGAACAATACGAGCAGCTCGAATGGCGATTTGAACCAGCCCAGCCCAATAACCGCACCTGCTCCCATAGCCCATACCGCATAGATTTCATCCCGAAGGACCAGCGGCTTGCGTCCTGCCAGCACATCGCGAATCATTCCGCCGCCGATACCGGTCAGCATCGCTGCAACGATCACAGCACTAAGCGGATGCTTGCCTGTAGCATACAACGCGCCTTGTATAGCAAAGGCCGAGAGCCCGATCGCATCAAAAAACGCTTCGCTTCGCTGCCACCGCTGAATCCAATTCACCGGCAGAATAAAAGCTATCGTCATTGCGATAATCGCCGTTTTAAGCAGCGGCCCTTGCGTCCATAGCGTTGTAACCGGAACATCGATAAGCAGGTTGCGCACTACCCCCCCGCCAAATGCAGTGACGAGGCCAAGTACATAAACGCCAAGAATATCATATTCCTCTTCCATTGCCACGATAGCGCCGCTGACCGCAAAAGCAATGGTTCCAATAATACTGAATATCGTAAAGATATCCATGTCCAACTGCCAGTTCACTTCATGCTGCCTCCGCCTACATATTTGACAATTCGCGAGAATGACATGGCATCCCCATACAAATGTTCAAATCATGTCCGAATCAAATCCTATCTCATTTTAGCTGTGTGACTCGGAATCAGCAAGCGAAATTTATTTCGCATGTAAGATTTAACCAGCGCCGCCTGTTTTTCCAAAACAGTCATCCCCGTATTAAAAGCGCAATTGAGGTATTGCTTTTCATTTTCACACTGGTCAACGGGCTTGCACGCGGGTATACTGACGAAAGGTTTGCATTTTGCAAAGCATGTACATTCGAAAGGAACAATCCACCAATGGTCAAAAAGCGCATACTCATCTTTACTGGCGGTCGGCTTGGCGAATGGGCGCTTGAGCATATTGAAGAAAATGATATTTTATACGGTGCAGACGGCGGTGCTTTATTCCTCGTTTCGCATGGTCTTAGACCAACTGTTTCACTGGGTGATTTCGACTCTGTAACGGTGGAGCAGCTTCAACAAATAAAGGCTGCAAGCGCAGAAACCTTCGATTGTGACCCAGTGGATAAAGACTTTACCGACACCGAGCTTGCTTTCAGGCAAGCCCTCCGGCAGAAGCCCGACCAAATCATCCTATTCGGTGCGCTCGGTACAAGATTCGACCATTCATTGGCAAATGTGCATTTGCTGCGATCTGCTGCTGAGTCGGGTGTCGCTGCCGCCATTGTTGACGAGCATAATTCGATCCGGTTAGTAACCGATGCGCTGGTGCTTGAACGAAAGGCTCGTTATAGCTACGTCTCCCTTCTGCCGTTAACAGAAAAGGTAGCGGGCATAACGCTGACCGGATTCCAATATCCGTTATCAAATGCCACGCTTGAGATCGGCCAGTCACTGGGCATTAGCAATATACTGTCCAGCGACCGTGGCACGATCACCATTACCGAAGGGATGCTTCTAGTCATTGAAAGTGTCGATTGACATCTGCGGATTGGGGCTTCATGGCGCATTCAATCCTGCTCCTCCGAAGGTGTTATTATGGCAAGACCGGGGACATACTTCCTCCCCATCAGCTTTCTCTTCTTGCGGTTTTCCTTGGAGTCGAACACGATATCCATATCATAATCAGCGCCGGGGTATAACTTTTCATTTGCAATGTAGAGGGACAGTCTTTTTCGATTGAAGCTCAGCTTCTTTTTCTCAACCTGTACGACAACTTCTCCGCGCTCATTAGCGGGCTGATATACAATGCCTGTTCTCCGCAGCGGATAAATCCATACGCAATCCCCGATTTGAAGCGGTCGGTGAGGCTTCTTTTTTGTCTCATCGCCTTCTTCGTTTATGTCCGCTCTTTTTAATGTCCGCTGCTGTTGTTTGCTGGTTGGTTTCGCAGAACGGCTCTCATTAACTGCCTCAGCTTTCTCCCCACACTCCGAATCCTTCTCACTCTTTACCTCAGCATCGGAAAGAGCGCTGTGCCGATAGGACGCCACATTCTGTTCCGCCCGAAGCACAATCCGTTCCGGCAGGCCGAACCTTCTTGCAATCGCGAAGGCGTAGCTGTCACCCGCTTCACCGATCTCCAATTGATACAATGGCCCCAGCGTCTCCGCATCGAATGTCATCCGCGCATTCATACAGCCTGCAGTGCGTGAAGCGAATCGTTTAATCTCGTTAAAATGTGTCGTGGCCGCCGTCAAAGTTCTCCTGTCCAGCAATTCCTCCAGCACCGCAATAGACAAAGCAATGCCCTCGCTGGGATCAGTGCCCGCAGCCAATTCATCCAGCAGAACGAGAGAACGTTCATTCGCTGCTTGAAGAATATCCTTCAAGCTCGCCATATGGGCAGAGAAGGTGCTTAACGATTGCTCAATGCTCTGTCCGTCTCCCACATCTGCCATAATGTGCTGGAACACGCCAAACCTCGTACCTTCCTCAGCAGGAATAAGAAGGCCTGACTGAACCATCAACGCTAGCAGCCCAATCGTTTTCAACGTCACCGTCTTGCCCCCGGTATTAGGACCGGTTATGATCAGCTGGCTCCAATCCCCGCCCAGCTCTGCATGAAGCGGAACACTGCTCTCACCGAGCAGCGGATGTCTGGCTCCTACAAGCTTAATGTAGGGGCGGTCGACAAGCCGCACTGCAATCCCGTCATAACTTAGCGCAAGCTTGGCTCTTGCAAATATGAAATCAAATGAAGCCATTGCATCCACATTCCACTTGAGCTGCCCTTCATGCTGCTCTGCCAGCTGGGACAGCGAAGCAAGAATGATTGTACGTTCACGCTCCTCCTCCGATTTCCACAGCTGCCATTCTCCTTGGAGCTCGCCAACATCAACGGGCTCGACAAACAATGTCTGGCCGCTCGCGGATTCATCCCACACCGTACCAGGAACCTGCTTGCGGCATTCCCGCTTAACTGGAATGACATAATGACCATTCCGCTTGCTGACGATGGCCTCCTGAAGCGCAGATTTATATTTGCCCAGCACGCCATTTAGCTTACGCTCGATGCGGTCCTCAGCTACAGCAATTTGCCTGCGAATGTGAGCAAGATTCGTACTGGCCTGATCCGTTAATACGCCATGCCGTATGGAGCGATCGATTTCATTGCGCAGCTCAGGGCAATCCGCCATTGAATCTCCATAGCCGCTAATCGTAGGCGCAATCAACCTTTTCGATTCCATATACCGCTTCATTTGTGCGACTGAGCTCAACCATTTCGACAGTGACTGCAGCTCCTGCTCGTTGTAAATCCTGCCTTTGCCAAGCAGAGCAATAATAGGCTCCATCCCCTCCATCGACGATAAAGGCACGCTCGCTCCAGTCGCCAGCAGTCTGGCCGCTTCCTCAGTTTCATTCAACCACGCGCTTACCTGACTCTTATTCCTGCTCGGCTTGTGCGCAGCAGCCAATGCCCTGCCTGATCCCGAAAGCGTATAGCCCAGCAGCTTTTCCTTTATTTTGTCATACTCCAGTCTCATCAAGCTTTGTTCGTTCATCTTGTGAAAGCCTCCTCGTATCTTCAATTTTGGGTACAAAAAAAACAGGAGCAGAACGCATAAGCGCGTTCCACTCCTGTTCAATAAATACGACAAGCATTGCCGCTGAAGCCGTCACCGTTCGGAACTTATCCGACAGGCGATTGCTAACAGCGGCGTGCATAGAAATAGGCG
This sequence comes from Paenibacillus plantiphilus, assembly GCF_927798095.1. Taxonomy (GTDB): domain Bacteria; phylum Bacillota; class Bacilli; order Paenibacillales; family Paenibacillaceae; genus Paenibacillus_Z; species Paenibacillus_Z plantiphilus. The sequence goes on from NZ_CAKMMF010000003.1 coordinate 4,938, forward strand.
TGCTCCAAGAGCACGCCTATCTGCCGTATTGCAGGCGGAAATCGTCATGTTCTTAACTCAGGGCGAGTCTGCATGACAGCGTACATGAAATAAACCTGACCTCTTTATAGAAATCGGGCAAATCACCGTACACGATCATTCACAGTCTCACATATCCAATTACGAGTTAAGAACACCGGCAAACATTAAAATTTCCCCTTGCACATTAAGATATGGCTATCATATCGATTATTAGCAGCAGCGTCAAGCCCAATTCATCACTATTGCCTAGTTCCACACCTGTTACGTCCTTAATTATTCCGAGCTCCTTCTTCAGACCGTAATGACAAGCCCCGTCCTGGCAAATTCCACATGATCAGGAAGGCCATAATTCCGCTGCAGATCAATGTCATGGGATAAATGTGTAAAGATGGTGCGGACTGGCCTCCACACCTCCAGCATTGCGAGCGCTTCTGTCACATCATAAACAGAGCGCGTATCATAGGCAAACGGCTCCTCATAGAAATTCGTACCCAGAATGAGCGTATGAAGACCGAATAATGGCAGCTGCTGCTCATCTGTCAGAGCAATGGCATCCGAGCAATAGGCCCATGATACATCCGTTTCCATATGCGAGAAGCGAAATGCGTATGCGTGACCGTTCCGCCCGTGATTGACCTTCCAGCAGTCAACGATCCAACTGCCTAGTTGCAGCGGACCTTCGATTGGTATGAATGCGATCTGGCTATGTATCCAAGGGAAACGCACCTGTATGTCGTGAATGACATCCGGCATCGCATAGGCTTGCCCCTTGCAATTCAGATGGCGGCACATATCCGCCCATTCCGGGAGCCCTCCGATGTGATCGAAATGCGCATGCGTGATCAGAATACGGTCAATCCGCTTCAAGCCCGCCCTCTCCATCTGCATCCGCCAGTCAGGTCCGCAATCAATGAGCAGCTCCCCGTACTCCGGGTCAGCAACATGAATGAGCGAGCGGTATCTTCGATTAACCTCCGTACGTCTAGCTTCATTGCAAACGCCGCACTCGCAATAAACACGAGGGACGCCTGAGGAATCGCTTGTTCCCCAGAAAGTGATGGAAGTCGGCATTGCAACTCCTCCTACTGCCCGATATATGACTTTAGATTGCCTTTAGCTTGACAGCCTCTTCTTTCTTTAGAAGCGCAATCATCTCATGCCAGGCTGCCGGTTTATTCGGAAGAGCCGTATAATAGCGTTCCAGAAATGCCGTCACCAGCGAAGCCGGTACAGCCGTCATCGCCTCATCCTGCGGCAGGAAGCATAGATCAAGTCCTTCGACCGCATCGCCGTTCTCTTCCCAGGAAGGATGCACATAGGGGAAATCTAGCCGTTGATAGCCAATATGCGATAATACCTCGCGGCGCACATAGGGATTCATCGCTGCAACGCCGCCAAACTCATAATCGACGAGAAGCGGGTTGTATATTTCTGCGAACATGCCGATTGGCTCCGTTCCACTTGCGGCTGCCAGCCTTGCAATATCCTTCTCGCGATTGCGCATCAGGAAGCGGCCAATTCCCAGATTGGGGAGGCCGATTATAGTGAAATCAGTCATAGCCACTCTCATGTCAGCATAATAGCGGTATTCCGTAGCTCCAACAACCTCCCCCTCCAAAACAGCCGCATAGACATGAATTCCCTCATCCTCAAGCGGCTCCTTCCATTTGCCTGCTGCCAGTACTTCCTCAGGGGGAAACACAGTCCCCATCAAACGGTGCATGCTCTCAAACAAAGGATCTTCAATGGATCGAATGCGGATATATTCCACTTTATTGCCTCCTCGTCGTTGTAAAAGGATTTCTCCACTCCATGATGGCAGCATAATGCCGTGATTCTTCATCCGCCAAATATTGTTTCGCAACGCCAACGGGCATTCTGCCGCAGCGCAGCAAAAAAGTAATAACAGGGTCCTGCCAATCTCCCGCAACAACCCGTTCCAAATATTGCGCAGCAGTAGCCTCATGCTCATGGCGATGATAGCCTGGCATGCGACCCCCGCCTACAAGTCTTGCCAAGCCGAGATGAACGACGACTTCGTACATCGACTGCATGAGCCATTTGCCAATTCCCGCTTTGCGATAGGATGGAATAACGCACAAATCGACGACATAGAGCGTGTCGCCTTTCGGGTTGTGATTGCGTATGTATCCCCCGTCTGTTACTTCCTCCCAAGAGTGATCCCCGCCTATCGTGGACCCATCAACAAGAAGACTGGTCATCGACCCGATAAGCTGTCCACCGGCTTCAGCGCACAGCGCGCCGTCTGGGAAACGGGAAACATGCTCCTTAAGCTGATCCTCATTCCACCAAAGCTCGGAAGGAAATGGAGGTGGAAAGCTTTGCTGCTGAATGGCAATCATGCCCTGCAGGTCATCCCCTGTATAATTGCGTATTAGGATTCGTTCCGGCTTGCCTGAATGATAGACAATCAGCTCTTTGTCCATAACCCTCCCCCTCTCATTAGCAGGACCAGTCCGCTCCGGCGGTGCGTGAACTGCTTACCAATCGGTATATAGGTCTGTTCTCCGATCGCGCCATGTAGTAACCGAGCCTGCGTCACGAACATCGGACAGCAGCTGCAAATCCAAGTCTGCTACAACCAGCATATCATCATTAATAACGCCCTCGCTCATAATTCCAGCTGGCGGAAACGGAATATCATTAGGCGATATGACAGCAGCTTGACCGTAGTTAGCCCGCATGAAATCAACCTTGCGAAGTGAGCCTACTGTTCCGGTTGTCACAATATAAATTTGATTCTCAACAGCTCTGGCATGGCAGCAATAACGTACCCGATGAAAGCCGTGACGATCGTCTGTACATGACGGACAGAAGATAATATCCGCTCCCTTGGCGCGCGCCATTCTAACAATCTCAGGAAATTCTATATCATAGCAGGTCAGCATGCCAATCGTACCGTATTCAGTCTCGAATACAGACAGAGAATCGCCGGCAGCCATATCCCATTCCTCACGCTCAGTAGGCGTCATATGCAGCTTCGCCTGCACCGCTACCCGTCCGTCAGGATAGAACAAATGCGCTGCATTGTGCTTCTTGCCATTGCCGATATCTATAACATGTGTTCCGCCTATGATATGCATGTCATACTGAGCGGATAGCGCTGTGAACAGCTTCACATACGGCTCTGTGAATCGGGGCAAATCATCAATGGTCCGTGCATGGCCCTCCGAATCTGGAATGGACAGCAGCTGTGTCGTGAAGAACTCTGGAAACAGCACAAACTGTACGCCATATTCCGATGCATTCCTAACATAATGAGCACATTGGTCTGCGAATTGTTCGAAGCTCTCGATGTCTTCCAGCCTGTATTGTACCGCGCAAACACGTATTTTCAAATTCCTCTCACCTACTATTAGAAATTTCTCATCGTATTCTAATAAAGCGACTTCAATGCTTGAAAGCACTGACAATCTTTCCTTCGTGGTAATGTTTAGGTGCAACTTATTCTGCTATAGTGTTCCTGTACGCAACAACCAAACGAATGTGGAGGGACACCATGAACATGACAACTAAGAAAAGAATCGTCCGCAGAATAGCAACGATCGGGTTAAGCGCTATCATTGGATTATCCAGCTTAGCAATCGGACAGGCTCCCAAAGCGGAAGCTGCAACGGCATCTGTCGCCAACAAGATCATTAGCATAGGAGACAATTATCTAGGAGTGCCGTATCGATTCGGTGCGCCGAGCGGAGTTACATATGTATTCGATTGCTCTTCATTTACCCAGCATGTATTCAAAAAAATGGGCGTATCCTTGCCTCGCTCATCCAAGTCGCAAGCAAGCAGAGGAAGCTATGTCTCCCGGGCTAATCTGAAAAAAGGCGATCTTGTCTTCTTCTCGACTGCACGTACAGGCAAAAGCATCGGACATGTCGCAATCTATGCCGGCAACAACCGTATTCTGCACACTTATGGCAGTGGAGGCGTCAAGTTCTCCAGCATCAATTCCTCGCATTGGAGCTCCCACTACATTACCGCTCGCCGTGTGATGTAGCCAAAATTGTAATGCAACGCAATTCCTTCATTCCAATTCGGCATGCGGACCGCAGCGTGGATTGGCTGTACATTTCTCCGACAGGGATGTACGGCCGTTTCCACTGCTGAGGTCCGTTATTTTCTTTGCGGCAGCACAACCGTTATCGTCGTTCCATGATCAGGCTTGCTGAACACATCAATTTTCCCCTCATGCAAGTCCGTAATTCTCTTCGCTATCGAAAGTCCCAGGCCTACTCCCCCAGTCGTCCGGCTTCTCGCCCCATCCACTCGGAAGAATCGTTCAAACAGCAGCGGCATATCGTCATCAGGGATTCCGATCCCTTTGTCAGAGACAGACAACCGCACCGTTCCTTTGGTCGCCTGCAGGGAAATTTCGATCGCTTCCTTGCTGTATTTAATCGCATTATCAAGCAGAATGACGAGCAACTGCCGGATTTTATCCTTGTCCGCTATTAATTTCATATCCGTCTTTGGCGCATGCACGCGTATCATTCGGCCAAAGGTTGCATGCAGCATATCTGCGGTCTCATCTGCCAGCTGAACGAGATCGAATCTCTCCAGCTTAAGCCAATCCTCCTGCTCCGCCTCCGCCAGCACCAGCATCGACTTGGTGAGGTTCTGCAAACGCTGGGCTTCCGTGCTGATCGCTTCAATCGCCTCGTCACGAACGTTCTCATCGTCCCTACCCCAGCGTTTAAGCATTCCCGCATAGCTGCTTATAACCGTAAGCGGCGTCTTAAGCTCATGAGAGGCATCTGCAACAAACTGCTTCTGACGGTCGAATGTCCGCTCCAGACGGTTGATCATTTGATTGAAAGCGCGTGCCAGCTGCTCAAGCTCAGCAGACTGCTCCTTGCTGCCCAGCTCAATTTGTCGAAGCTTGCCGCTTCGGTCAATCTCCCGCATCGTCTGCACCATGTATTGAATGGGAGAGGTGAGACGCGAGGTAAACCAATATGTCCCGATGATAGCGAATAGAATCGCCCCGATACTCGTAATTGTCAGCGCAATGACCAGCACCTGCAGGTAGCTGTCGAGCAGCGTCAGCTTCCGATACATTTCCAGCGTCCCAATGACGGCGCCATGCTCATATAACGGAACCTTCATGAAGAGTACTCTCCGGCCTTCCAGATAGGTCATTCCCGTCTCATGCTGCTTTGTGAAGAGCGGTTTCAGCGCTAGCAGCTCCGGGTCAGAGCCCTGCGTATTCACAACCGTACCGTTCGGTATGACAATTCGCATCAGCTCGTTGACATTATAATAGTCTTGAAGCAGCTCAATGCTGTCCAGCATTTTAGAATTGCTGATCTTGGAATCCTCAAGCAGAATATTCGCTTTATTCGTCAGCAGCTGCTCCTCGCTGCGCATCGTTATCTTTATAACGAACAAGTACACGAAAATGTTGAATAAAATGAGTATGAAAATTAACCAAAAGATAGTAAAAAATGTGAATCTTCTGCGTAACGTCATGCGTCAGGCTCCTTAAGCATATATCCGACTCCACGAACGGTATGAATAAGCTTGTGTCGATAGCCTTTATCGATCTTCTGACGGAGATATCGAATGTAGACATCTACAAGATTAGTCTCGCCAATAAAGTCGTAGCCCCATACCTCCGACAAAATGTCCTCCCGCGATTTCTCTGCATTCTTGTTCTCGGCCAAATAAACGAGCAGCTCGAACTCCCTTGGCGTTAGCTCAATCGGCAGATCCTTGCGTGTCACCTTGCGCGTCCGCAATTCAATCATTAAATCAGCTGCTTTCAGCACATCGGAGTTTTCTATCTCTCGCGGCTTCTGCTGGAAGATGCGAAGAAGATTGCGGACTCTTGCGAGCAGCTCTTCCATTGCAAAGGGTTTCGTCAAATAGTCATTCGCTCCATGCTCGAAGCCGCTTACCTTATCAGGTATCGTATCTCGTGCTGTCAGCAGAATGATTGGAATGGGATTCCCCGCCTGCCTGATTCGTCTTAACACCTCAATGCCGTTCAATGCCGGCAGCATCACGTCAAGGAGCACCAAGTCCCACTCGCCTGAGCTGGCCAGCTCCAGTCCTGTTCGACCGTCAGCAGCCCGTCCAACTGTATATCCTTCATGCTCAAGCTCCAATTGGAGCACACGAGCAATTCCATCCTCGTCCTCGATAACTAGCACACGTTCATTCATCGTTTATCCACCCACTTTGATATGACTTCTTCTTTCATTTGGGGATATTGTTTTCCCTATCATAAAGAAGCGTTCCCGCATTTGCAAGCGGAATCGCTTCTCTATAGAACTAGCCAGCCTGCAATTGCAGAGAACAATACCGCTTCCCAGGGCTGCCGCTTCCAGACATGAAGAATCAGAAAAACAAGGATTACGATAACAAAATGATGGGCTGACTGCACCGCATCCTGCCAAATAGGATCGTACAGCGCCGCCAGCAAAATCCCAACGACTGCTGCATTGACGCCCATAAGAGCAGCCTGTGCGCTACGATTGCCGCGAATCGATTGCCAGTAAGGGAGCGCTCCGATAAGCAGCAGCAGAGATGGCAGAAAGATCGCCGCCAATGCTATCAAGCCATACATTGCACCCTGCCATCCCCCAGACATTGCGCCTCCGAGATAAGCAGCGAATGTAAACAACGGACCTGGCACGGCCTGGGCCGCTCCATAGCCGGCCGTGAAGGTCTCTGCAGACAGCTTGCCCGGACCGCTTCCCACCAGCTCGTTCTCCAGCATGGGCAATATAACATGCCCGCCGCCGAAGACGAGCGAGCCCGCTCGATAGGAGCTGTCCGCCAGCGAGATTGCCGTTGAAGCTGACAGCTGTGCGGCAATAGGAAGGCAGACGAGCAATAGAGCAAATACAATTAGCGACAGCCATGACGCCTTTTTGGAGATCAGCCTGTTGAATCCGGCTCCCGACCCTTGAGCGGCGGCAGTAGTGGAACCTGCCTCTGCTGACTTTGAAGATCCGAATATTAGATATCCTATCAGTCCGCATCCGACAAGGGGCAGCAGCTGCCCTATCGCGCCCGGGATAAGCAATGCAGCTGCTGCCGAGCCAACTGCCATCGTCGCTCGGGGACGGTCTGGAGCTAGCGTCCTGCACATGCTCCATACCGCCAGTGCGACTACAGCTACAGCAGCCAGCTTAAGTCCTTGCAGCCAGCCTGCATGAGACAGGTCCATACTGGTCGCGGTGAGTGCGAATAACAGCATGATAAGCGCAGATGGCAGGGAGAATCCGAGCCAAGCTGCAAGCGCTCCCCATAACCCTGCGCGGCCAATGCCGATTGCCATGCCTAATTGGCTGCTTGCAGGACCCGGAAGAAATTGACACAGGGCGGTGAGGTCGGCAAAGGATTGATCATTCAACCAGCGTCGCCGAATAACGTATTCTTCACGAAAATAGCCGATATGTGCTGTCGGACCGCCGAAGGAGGTCAGACCAAGCTTCAAGGCAGCTCGGAACACTTCGCCGAATGTGCCTTCTGAATGTTTCGTGTTCATAGCGCGTTCCCCGTCTCTTCCGGAGTGATTGATGATATGCTGTTATAACGTTATTGCGTGCTCTGCATCGACCACGCCTCAACGTCCCAAATCTTCGTCACCCAATCCTCATAGAAATCCGGTTCATGGGAGACAAGCACAATCGTTCCTTTAAAGGCTTGAAGCGCGCGCTTCAATTCTGCTTTGGCTACGACATCCAGATGGTTCGTCGGTTCGTCGAATGCGATGAAATTGCTTTCGCGCATCAGCAGCTTGCATAAGCGAACCTTAGCCTGCTCGCCCCCGCTCAACTGATTAAGCGCGCGTGTAATATGCTCGTTCTTCAGACCGCAGCGAGCAAGCGCCGCGCGAACCTCATGCTGGTTCATGCTGGAAAATTCATTCCAGACATCATCAAGCGGCGTAGCCGTCGGCGCCTTCATCTCCTGCTGGAAGTAGGCCGGGTGCAAATAGTCGCCATGATAGACTTTGCCGTCCAGCGCTGGAATTACGCCGAGAATCGTCTTCAGCAGCGTGGATTTACCTACGCCGTTGCAGCCGACGATTGCGATCTTGTCGCCGCGTTCCACAAGCATATTCATCTTCGGTAGCAGCGGGTGCGTATAGCCGATGGACAGGCCTTCCGCCTCGAACACCGTCTTGCCGCTCGTACGTGCTTCCTTGAAGACGAATGTCGGCTTCATCGATTCCTCAGGACGATCGATTCGCTCGATTCGATCCAGCTGCTTCTCACGGCTCTTGGCACGGCCGCTGGTAGAATAGCGAGCCTTGTTCCGCTGGATGAAATCTTCCTGCTTCTTAATAAATTCTTGCTGCTTCTCATAAGCGTCAATATGCTGATTCTTATTAATATCCGCCATCAGCAGAAACTTCTCATAGTTGGCGGTATAGCGTGTCAGCTTGGCGAATTCCAGATGATAGATCACATCCACAACTTCGTTCATAAAGGTCGTATCATGTGAAATCAGCATAAAAGCATGGGGATAGGATTTCAGGTAATTGGTGAGCCAGGCAATATGCTCATCGTCCAAATAGTTGGTCGGCTCATCCAGAAGAAGAACAGTAGGCTTCTCCAAGAGCAGCTTAGCCAGCAAAACTTTTGTCCGCTGTCCGCCGCTTAGGGCAGATACGTCACGGTCAAGGCCGATCACATTCAGCCCCAGCCCGTTGCCCATCTCCTCCACCTTCACATCCAGCAGATAGAAATCGCCAATCTCAAGCTCCTCCTGAATCTCGCCCATTCGTACAAGAAGCTCCTCCAATGTATCCGGATCGGCATCAGCCATTTGCGCTGCAATCTCATTCAATTCCTTCTCCAGCTCCAGCAAAGGAAGGAAGGCATCCTTCAGGACATCGCGAATGGTCAGTCCCGGTGTCAGCTTCGTGTGCTGATCGAGATAACCATAACGAACCTTAGGGGTCCATTCCACCTTGCCGCTGTCCTTCAACAGCTTGCCTGTCAAAATGTTCATCATAGTAGACTTGCCTGTACCGTTAGCGCCTACCAGGCCGACGTGCTCGCCTGCAAGCAGACGAAACGAAACGTTCTTGAATAACGTGCGATCGCCAAAATTATGGGATAATTCTTCAACTGTCAATAAACTCATTGTTCGAGGCTCCGTTTCCTTATGGTCATGTCTATATAGCGTGCTTCATACATCGCTCGCGTACCATTGTATCACAGGAGATTGGCTCTTGTGTCAACTTCATGCAAAAAGCTTGTTGAATATCGGTTCGAAAGCCCGTTCCAGCATCGGAAGCCATGATTTATGCTTCGTTGCCCATGCACCTTGCCACATGAATTGCGTCCATTCAGCCGATGGGAGCTGCGGTATGGAGGTAACCGGCTTTGAGGGAATCAGCCTAAGCCATTCCCCTCGATGGGAGAATGGAACGTCTTTATTGGCGATCCACATCGTCGTCCGATTGAGCCTCTCCCTCTCGAAGCAGACCGCCGTGGATGATTGCAAGCGCTGAGGTGTCCATTTGGCAGGACAGGGGTCGGCTACAAGCAAAAGAATATCAGCTCGCAGCAGCAGCTCCTCGCCTTCCTTTCCAACCCAGCGGCTGGAGATGTCAGTGACGACGATTGTTTGCGTCAACGATTCCAGCATGAGCCGATTTTTGATGGCTAAATCCGCTTCGTCATTGCGATAGGTTGGTTCAAGCGCATGCCACATCAAATTTTCAGACAATACCCGAATATATCGGGGATCTTGAGGCATGACCGCCGATACCGCCCCTCTCTTGCCGCCCAGATCAAGCAGAGCATGCCATTCCGGCTCTAGCGCGGGATGCTCGACAGCACCGCAGCTTATCCCCCGCAGTCCTAACAAATTGACAAGCGTTAAAGCAGTGAAAGTCGCACCTGACCCTGAGGATAGAGAGGCGACTGCGACCTGTACCGGCTTGTTTCTTGCCCTGTCTGCAAACGAGGAATCGCCCATGCCGGGCACTCGGGCGTGACGAGTCTGTTCTGTTTGCGCGATTGGGCCAAAATAGTGCGGACTGCCCATGTTTTGCTCCTGGACCTGCAGACATGCAAGAAGTGCTGCGCGAACCTCTGCCATGGAGGAGAGACGGCAATTGGGACGCTCGTCCATCATCCGCTCAATGACAGCAATCACCGATTGCGGCACATTGGCCTTATGAAGCAGACTGCGCTGCTGCTTGTCGCTAGCTGACGGCGTCCGTCCACGATTCAGCATATAGAACAGCAGCGCCCCCAAGCCGTATATGTCGGTGCGCGCATCGCTCTGCTGCTCACCCTCCTGCTCTGGTGCAGCAAAGCCGGGCGTTCCGAGCTGTACGGTGTCCTGCTGTTGATTCACCTTATATCGCCTGGCAATACCGAAGTCGATAAGCCGGATATGCCCGCTGCGCGTAATCATCACATTCGTCGGCTTCAAATCCCGATGAATGATTGCCGGCTGCTGCTGGTGCAAATAATGAAGCGCCTCGCAAAGCTGCATACCGATGTGAAGCACCATTTCAATCGTTATTTCCCCGCCTTGAGACGTAGTATAGGAATGAATAGTTTCACCATCAATATAGTCCATCACCATCATCTCGATACCCGCATCGTTCGGCGGATAATAGTCCACGATTACAGGCAATTGGGGATGATTCAGCCGCATAAGGAGCGATGCTTCCTCCACACTGTAGTGGGCGTCCTGCAAATGCGGCTTGTTTACTTTGAGGGCGCGAAGCTTGCCCTGCAGCCGCATATCCTCCACTGCGTACACCTCGCCCATCCCGCCGCGTCCAATCAGTCCGACAACCCGATACCTCTCTCCAATCCAATCATTGATTTGACAACCATCTGACGATGGATAATCCATCCTGTTCTCCTCCTTTTCATCACAAACTACAACAGATAAACCAATAAACCGAATGGGAATCTATATATTTGAACGAGAGATGGAACAACAGAGCGGAGCAGGGGGAATGATTCTGAAGAAGCGTCAGCGCTCGCCTTTGTTCCCGGAATTCCACATTTATCAACTACTATTCAAGAATCCCGGGAACAACAGCGATCGTAAGAACATTCCCCAGCACAGCGGCCCCTTTGTTCCCTTCAATCTTTCAATTTATAGATGGCCATATGAAAAAGCATCCCGAATGAACAGACCTTTGTCTGCTCAAACGGGATGCTTTCCCATTCCATGCTACTATTCAACAGCGATTACTTCTTAACCAAGTATAGCGTAATTTCGTCGCGATTGTGAAACAATTGTTTGGCTCTCTTGAGCTCGAATGATGTCTGCAGCTTAGCGATAACATCCCGTATAGTTTGCAGCGGTTTTTTGTGCATCAGCTTTACCGTTATGATAGCAGCTGCACCATCAGCTAAAGCTCCAATCTGCTCCAGCACAAGCTTGGACATCTGCATCGGGCTCCAGCTCATGTCGCAGACGAGCAAGTCAAAGGCTTCTGGCTGAAACTTGACCTCGGATGCGTTTTTCTTCCAATAGGTGAGCCTTGGATATTGACGCAGTGATGGATGCAGGTCAGCCGGGTCGACCGATGTCACATAAAGGCCGCGCTCCAGAAGCAGCTGTGTCCATCCGCCAGGCGCAGCACCGATGTCCAATGCTTCTTTGAAGGTTGCAAAATCCAGCTTGAACGCTCTTTCCGCCTCCAGCAGCTTGAATTTCGCCCGCGAGATTTGCCCATCCTCACGCTGAAATCTCACCGCCCCGCCGGGCCAATCCGACAGCTGCTCCTCGGGTGTTCCCCATCCCACATGCAGCTCTTCGGCCCCCGCATAGATGGACAGAATAAGCTCAGGCGACTGCAGCGACGGCTCGCCGCCCGCTTCGCTTAATACGGCATCCAGAACTAATTTCGTATCTGCCGCTGTGTACTGGAACGGACTATTGTCCGCTCGCCGCAGATGTACAGCCGTCCGTTTGTGCTCGCAGCGCAAGCGGGAATTTCTTACGAGCTCGGATAAAGCCTCCAGATCGTCCGCATTGCCCATTATCGGCAGACTGCGGTCAACCGGCTGAATATGACGCAGAAATATCGGCTCCTTCTGACGGAGCAGCGCCAAAGTCTCTTCGCGATCCTGTGGAACCTCCATGCGGAATATCTCATTCGGCGCAAGCTGGTTAAGCTTAATCTCATTAAATAAACGGCGCAGCTCTTCCATTGCATATGTGGCAAACCCGTGATTTGCCGTACCAATCCATAGCGTCACAATTGTTCTCCTCCTGATGAAGCCTTGATCCATGGTCTGCCGTAAGCCCATTCCACTTCTACCGGCCATTCATAGGCTCTGCTTAACAAATCGCTGCTCAGCACCTCTTCCTTAGGGCCGGCAGCGGCTATCAGGCCATCCTGCACTAATGCGACATGCGTAAATAATGGAATAATTTCCTCAAGATGATGGGTGACATACACAACGGTAATATCATGATCCTTCAGCCTGCCCAGATCGGCAAGCAGCTTCTCCCGCTCATGCAGATCCAAGCCTGCGCAGGGCTCGTCCATAATAAGCAGCTTCGGATCAGCCATCAGCGCCCTTGCCAGAATCGCTTTCTTTCGTTCACCTTGCGACAATGTGCCGAAGGGATGCTCCGCCATATGGCCAAGACCCGCCTCATCCAACAGCCTAAGCGCTTTAAGCCGTACTGCATTGTCTACTTCCTGATAGAATCGCAGAAACGCATATTGGCCGGTCGCGACAACCTCCCACACGGGATCACGCAAGGTCAACTTCTCGATGACCGACTGGCTAATATAGCCGATGTCCTTACGAACCTCTCGTATATCAACCTCGCCATACCGATTGCCGAGCACATCAACTGTTCCTGATGAAGGAAAAAGGTATCCGGTCATCATTTCCAGCAGCGTCGTCTTGCCAGAGCCGTTGCGTCCAAGAATGACCCAATGCTCGCCCTTATGAATGGTTAGATCTACGCCTTTAAGAATATCGCGCTCATCCCGTCGAAGAAACAGTCGTCTAAGATGAATCATTCCGTTGTCCCCCTGCACTTGAAAATGTTTCATCCGTCCCCCATCGCTCGATTATGGATGACGACCTCCGGCGGCGCGTGCTGGATCAAGAGATGATGCATCTGCAGGCGGCCGGATGGACTTGATGTATGAATATAGATCGTTCGCGGATAACGTCCGCTGGCAACGATATGCTCGACAACCTTCAAGCCTGTCGGCTGGCCCCAGCCCAGATCGAAATCAAGCGATATGACGTCAACCTTCTCTGCCTCCAGCAGGAGGATGCATTCCTCCGATGTCTTCGCAGCCACGAATCCTTGCGGACATGGCCGATAATCATCCAGGTATACATTTATCATCGGTCAGCGGCCTCCTCCCCATTGCTTGGCGAGCGTGATCTGCCCCCCATGCGAACCGTCAGCTCCAGCTGGTGTTTCCAATATAAAAGGCGTGTCTGCAAACGCAGGCTGCTGCAGCAGCCAATGAAGCCCGTCTGTTCCGATATGCCCTTCTCCAAGGATGGCATGTCTGTCCCGCTTTTCGCCGGATGCATAGACAGAATCGTTCAAATGGATTGCCGCAATATGCGGCAGCACATCAAGCCTCTGCGCTGTCGCCAGCCAATCCGCCTCAGGGCTGCCATCCCACACGCCGCTAGCAAACAAATGACAGGTGTCCAGGCAGAATCCGATCTTATGGGAGTCGGTGCATAAGCTTCGTACCTGTGCCAGCTCTTCGATTGTCGTACCCATCATCGTATGGTCGCCTGCTTGATTCTCGATCAACAGCTTGGCCTTCCCATGCCATTGCGCCGCAACAAGGCTCAGCGTCAGAACGGAATTGCGGTAGCCTTGAAGAATATCCTTACCCTTATATACCCCGAAATGAACAACAACGCCTAGAGAGCCGCATGCCTCTGCGATATCCAGATCGTTTAATAGCGAGATGACCGTACGCTCCAGATGCACCGGGTCTTCGGCAGCGACATTCGTCGGATAAGGAGAATGTGCGATCGAGACCATTCCATTCCCGGAGCAATACTGCGCACAGCGTCCCGCATCCGCTCTGTCGAACATTTTGGGCGCAAGACTGCGGGGATTTTTCGGAAAATATTGAAACCCATTCGCCCTAACAGCATGGGCTCTCTTCGCTGCTTCCAGATAACCTCCGCGAGTGGACACATGGCAGCCGATTATCATCGCGTAATTAACGGTCCCGCTGGCAGGAAGGACAATAGAATGTTTTGCGCGAGCTCAGCTCGCTCTGTTCAATCACTCCTGAGCAGCGAACACAAGGCTCGCCTGCGCGATCATAGACGCGGCAGCGTTCATTGAAGCCTCCGGTCAGCGTGTCGTCTTGCATAAGCGGCATTTCCATATATCCGCCATAGTTCAATGCCTCGCTCAGCACCTCGTGCATTGCAGCATACAGCCGCTCCCACGTTCCCTCTTCCAGCTCAGAAATCTGGGCGCCAGGCAGGACGCCTGCTGCAAAAGCAATCTCGTCTGAATAACAGTTGCCGATGCCGGATATAACATTCTGATTGACCAGCGAAGTTTTGAGCGCACCGCGCTTCCGCGCAAAACGTTCCTTGAAACGCTCCAGAGTCAAACGTTTATCAAAAGGGTCAGGACCCAGCTTGCCGAGCTGATTCTCGACCTCCTTGGCAGTCAGTAGATGAATATAGCCTAATCGAAGGCCGATGAAACTGATATCGCCAGTTGGAAATCCGATGGACACTTGAACGGTTCGTTCAGGTTTGTCCTCCGCTTCACCGAAATGAAGCATTCCGCCTAACATCAGATGCAGCAGCAAACGCTTGCCGTTATCGAGGTGAAACAGCAGCATTTTGCCGCGTCTCTCAACGAACCAAACGCTGCGGCCGATCAGCTCCTGTACGAATAGCTCGGGTGCAACATTAATAGACTTTGGCCTTGTCACCTCCACGCGAGTAATCGGCTGTCCGACGATTCGCGCCGCAAGCATTCTGCGATATGTTTCCATTTCCGGCCATTCCGGCATCAGTTCTCTTCCTTCCTGTTGTATAAGATATCATTGTTGATGGGCAGAGCCTTGAATATGCTCCAGCAATTTATGTAAGTTGTCGCACACAACATCAGCCTTGCATGCCGCCGCCTGAAGCAGCTCATTATAATTTTCACTGTTTGCAAGACCGGTCAAAACCAGAATTGATTGACAGCCTGCTGCGTTGCCGGCAGCTATATCTGTAGCGGGGTTGTCGCCAACTACCCAGGTTTCGGCTGCCGGCAGTCCCAGTCTTTCCAGAGCAAAGTCCATCAATATGGCTGATGGCTTGCCGATCACCGTAGGTGTAACGCCGCTTGCCCTTTCCAGCAGAGCAGATATGGAACCAGCGCCAGGAATAAAACCTCCGTCAGAGGGAAGCAGAACGTCGGGATTCGTCAGAATATAGTCTGCACCTCTTCGGATATGCTCAACCGCAGAAGATAAGCGGGAATACGTCAGCTGCCGATCAATACCCTGCAGCACGATGTCCGGATTGTCCTCCACAAGCTGAAGTCCTGCATCCATGATGGCGGAACGAAGCCCTTCCTCACCGACTACGAATACCCTCTTCTTCGCTTCCAGCCTCTTAGCAATATAAAATGCCGCTCCCTGCGCAGAGGTGCACACTTCATCAGCTGCTGCCGCAATTCCCATGCCCCTTAATCGTTCAGCCACCTCCTCCGGCGTGGAGGAGGAGTTATTCGTAACGAACAGAAAGCGGATGCTCATCTCTCTCAATGCCGCGATCAGCGTGTTGGCGCCCTCAATCATCGTATGCCCCTTATACAGGGTCCCGTCAAGATCAATTAAGAGACCGCGAACTGCTGGTGATTCCATTTATGTCCACCCCTTGTTCTCTGCAAGAACACGATCGATCCAGTACTCTGCTTGCAGTCCATCGCGAATCGAAGGGGCAAGTCCAGGATAGCGGTCCTCGCCAGCAAACCGCCATAAATAATGGTACAGCGAGCCGAGATGCGTATCGACTCCGAAGCCCATTGTAGTTTTCTCATCCGGCAGCAGCGACAGTGAATCCACAGCCGGAAGCGCTGAGGTTCCACCCTTCAGCCAAGTTACCGTCGGGATGGCCTGACGCTCCAAATCGCAAGTAATGGAGCCCTGCTTGCCGACGATCTGAATATCAAAGGCATCTGAACCGAGCGCAATTCGTGAAACCTCTACCGTTCCGCTCACTCCCGAGCCTGTTATGTAATGCATCATCGCCCAATCGTCTACATCGATGTCCACAATGGACCCAGTTGCAGCATCCGGACGCTGCTTCACATACGTATTCGTCCGTCCGCTGACATCCAGCAGCTCACCGAACCAATGGCGAAGCAAATCCAGCGCATGCACGCCGAGATCGCTGATCGCGCCGCCGCCGGACATGCCGCTCTGCAGCCGCCAGCTGACTGGCCGCTCGGCGCTCAAGTAGCCGGAACGGCGATACGATATTTTACATTGCAGCACATCGCCTATAATGCCTTCCCGAAGCCAGCGATGGATACGCATAACAGCAGGATGGTAGCGGAATGTGAAGGCAAGCTGCTCAAGCAATGCTGGCTCGCGCTCTACGAGACCGAGCAGCTCGCTGGATCGCTCATAATTATCCGTGACAGGCTTCTCCAGATAGATCGCTTTGCCCCCCTTCAGACCTGCAGCAACATCGCCGTAGTGATTCGCATTGGGTGTACACACATCGAAAGCATGAACATTCTCATCCGCTGCCGCTTCTTCAATCGAGGATGTCACGCGACGGAAGCCGATCAGCTCCGCTTGCGCCCGATGCAGCTCAGGCTGTCTCGTAACCAGTGTATCCAGCACAGGAATTACTGGCAGCTTCTTTATTATAGGCAGCGCCTTAAGCGCCGTCATATGTGTTTTGGCAATATTGCCGAATCCGAGTATCGCAAATCTTAGTTCCTTCAACCTGATAGCCTCCCAATCTTGTGTCTCAGCCTGTCGACCCGTTTGCGTATGCCCTCCAGCTCCTGGCGCCGCTTGGCGTCCAGCCGAAGCCCGGCCATACGTTTCTGAGCAAACGAAAGCGCAGACTCTGCCAGCAGCAGTGCGGACTGCAGCTGCTTTGTTCGATGTTCATAGTACATGGACAGCTCGATATGAGCTCGCCAATCCGGCCAATGGGAACGCTCCGCAGCTTGTACAACCTTCTGCCACAATAACACAGCACGGGGCCAATTTCCACATTTCTTGTCTCTGTCCGCCAGCAGGAACAGACATCCGGGCTCAGCTTGCTCATCTTCAGCTAACTGGGCAAGAAGCGGCTCGGCAAGCTCTACTGCGCCCATCTTCTCCAGCCATAGTCCTGTACGCAGCAGCTCTTCCGATTGGGGCTGCTGAGGGACGTAAGCCTCCAATTGTCCGCTGAGCAAATGACCGAAACGGATAGCCAGACAAGCGAGCGACAGCATATCCGTCTCATTATGGCGAAAGACGCCCAGCAGCGGACCCGGCTGCTGATCCGCCAGAAATTGAAAGTAAATGGCAGGTGCAAGAGCTCCTGGAACATCGTCGTTTCTGGTGATGCCGAGCCGCTCCTCCTCCACATGACTTAATCGGCAGGAAACAAGCGTGTTGCGCCATATGCTCCGTGAGGGATGAAGCAAATCAATATGAACAGGCTCCCATTGAAATTTGCGAAAGCCATTCAGTATAAGACGATTCAACAGGACAGGCCAATCAAAGGTCCGTCCGTTATAAGTGACCAAATGTGTAAAGGAGGGCAGCTTGTCGCATAGATAAGTAAGCATTGCCCGTTCCTCGGCGGGATGGCGGATGAGCATCTGCTCAACAACGAACGCCTCTCCCTCCGCATAGGCGATCCCGACCATAAAGGGAACATTGCCTGTCCCCACACCTAGTCCAGTCGTCTCCAGATCTAGAAACAGCACCTTGCCAGCATCCAGCGGAACACGAACAGCGGCATTGAATTGCTCCTGCCGAATATCACGACTCCGTTCAAACTGTCCAATCGCCCGGAAAGCAGCCAGTCCCTTCACAGCAGCGCCAAGCTCTGAGAGGCTGTGAAGGCCATGACGATACGACATCGGATAGCGAGCCTCTCTTCTCAAGAATGGCCCATTCGACGTGTGGATTAAACGAACATCAAGACCTTCCCATAGCAGGGGGAGCGGTTCAGTCTCAGAAGCTTCCGCGTCTGCATGCTGGACGTTGTGCACGGTACAAACGGTCTCCTCAGTCTCCTCGGTCTCATCAAGCCGCGCAGATGCTTCTGCCTTATCGCATTCAGCTGACTCCCTCTCCAGTGCCTCTTCCCTGGAAGCGCGATGACGCAGCAGCCTTTCCCGCATCCGGCTCATGAGACGATCTCCACTTGCTCAATCAAATCCAGCGCCAGTGATTTGCCCAGAAGCCCTACCTCTTCAATTGGTCCAACACAGGCCGGACAGCCGCTCAGGCAAGAACAGCCTCTTATGAGTGATTTGGCCTGAAGAAGCAGCTTGTCATGAACATCGAACAGACGTTGGCTAAGGCCAATTCCTCCAGGGTAACGGTCGTAGAAGTAAATCGTCGGGAGCTTCGTATGAACAGCCTTCACCTGCGGGACGACGCGAATATCCTGCGGATCGCACATGAGGTACAGCGGCGCGATGTGAACGAGCACATTCGCCAGCCCAAGCAGCGCCTGCTGCATATCGTTCGTGCTTTTGCGCGAGGCCGCTTCTTCACTGAAGGAGAACCAATAGCCGCTCGTATGCAGCTCCTCCTCTGGCAGATGAATCGGACCAGAACCGATGTTCTCATGCGAGCCCAGCCTGATTTTCTTGAAAATAGTCGCTTTGGCATTGACGGTAAGCTCGCCATATTGACGAAGCAGTTCGCCGCTCTCCAGCTCCTTGTCAACATGAAGCACCTTCAGCTCGACTGCCAAATTCGCATCCGTGAAATAGTCGACATCTACTTCGCGCACATACGCTTTTTTCTCTGGAAAATCCAGTTTCTCCACCTGATACTGGACACCTTCATGAATATAGATGGCCTCCTCGTGAATGAGCGTAGGTGCGCTGAACCGATCCACCTCGCCAAGCACACGGCTGCCTTCCGTCCGGTCGATAATGATGAAATTTTCCTGCGCCGCGCTGCGCAGCGATATGCCATGAGCCGGGAATGATTGCTCCATCCAGAACCAGCGGTCCCCTGCATGATGAAGCACCTTTTCCTCCGCAAGAAATTCCAGCATGTCCTCCAGCGGCTCATCTCCGAATTTCTCGCCTCTCTCGAACGGAAGCTCATAAGCAGCGCATTTCACATGATCGATAAGAATTAATAAATTGTCAGGATGAATCAACGCCCGCTCTGGCGGACGATTGAAGAAGAAGTCCGGATTCTGAATCATATACTGATCCAGCGGATTGCTGCTGGCCACAAGAAAGGTTACTGAGGTTCCCTGTCTTCTGCCCGCTCTTCCGGATTGCTGCCATGTGCTAGCAATTGTCCCCGGATATCCATTCATAACACAGGCCTGCAACTGACCGATATCGATTCCAAGCTCTAGTGCATTCGTGCTGACAACGCCACGAATCTCTCCGCTTCTCAAGCCGCGCTCAATCTCCCTGCGCAGCTTGGGCAGATAACCGCCGCGATAGCCGCGAATCGTCTTCGTGCCCAGCTCATCCTTCACCAGCTCCTGCAAATAGGTGAGCAGCAGCTCAACTCGGACTCTGCTGCGGGCAAATACAATCGTCTGCACGCCCTGACGAAGCAGCGAAGCCGCTAATCTCCGCGTCTCCAGCACACTGCTGCGTCGAATGCCCAGCTGCTTGTTGACGACTGGCGGATTGTAGCAGATAAAATGCTTCTCACCCATTGGAGCGCCATTATTATCAATCAACGCAACCTCTTCACCTATAAGCCGCTCCGCATGCTCACGCGGGTTGTCTATTGTGGCCGATGCGCAAATAAACTGCGGGTTGGAGCCGTAGAACCGGCAAATACGCTTGAGTCGCCTGATCACATTAGCGACATGGCTGCCGAAGACGCCCCGATAGGAATGAAGCTCGTCAATGACAATATATTTAATATTCTCGAACAGCTTGACCCATTTCGTATGATGGGGAAGAATAGCGGAATGCAGCATATCGGGATTCGTCACGACAATATGCCCCGCATTTCGTATCACCTGTCTTACTGTAGGCGGTGTATCACCATCGTATGTATTTGTTTTGAGATCGACATCCATTGCGGCAGCCAGCTCCTGCAGCTCTGCCACCTGATCCTGGGCAAGCGCTTTGGTCGGGAACAAATACAACGCTCGTCCACTCGCATTCTCCAGCAAGGACTGCACAACCGGCAGGTTGTAGCATAAGGTCTTCCCCGATGCCGTCGGTGTAACTGTAACGACGTTCCTTCCTTCACGAACAGCACGGTAAGCCTCCGCCTGATGAACGAACAGCTTCTCAACTCCACGACCGGCCAACGCTTCAACAAGGCTGGGATGGATGTCGGCTGGCATAGCTGCCGAACGCGCCTCGCGCGGTGGTATCGTATGCCAATGCGTGACATTGTTCATGATCTCAGGCTGCCCTTTGAGCAGCTGAAGCCACTCCTCCAAGCCGGATGTCTTCCCCGTCCATCGGTTCATGTCGCTCTCTCCTTCAATGATATGGAATCAACTCTATCTAAATGAGAGTCATACTCTCTCCCAAAATCTTTCACCTATTTGCAAGTGACCCAACCTTCAATGTTCGGTGTTCGGTGTTCGGTGTTCGGTGTTCGGTGTTTGGTAAGTGCTATGCGTAATAGCTTTGCGTGATCGCTTTTCGAGCAATCTCGTCGAGACAAATTTGCAATTGTAGCGTTAATATGAACATGCTAAGCGTCCAAACTTTTCTTGATCCTTTAACTTCTTATTGTACAGAATGCATGTTCGCACTGCAATTGGAATCTGCTGCAATTGTACTGCTGATTTTCAGACTCTTGAAAAATTCACACCGTACAATCAAGGTATGCATGAAACAGCCTTCTTACAGATGGTAAAGCATCGTAGAATCCTCTTCTACTATCGCCGTAAGGTGGAAAAACAGCGTTACAGCAAGAAAAAGTGAACCGAGGCGCGCTGTAAGCATGTAAAACATTCTTACAGATGGAAAAGCATCGTAGAATCCACTTTTACTATCGCCGTAAGGTGGAAAAACAGCGTTACAGCGAGGAAAAGTGAACCGAGGCGCGCTGTAAGCATGTAAAACATTCTTACAGATGGTAAGCATCGTAGAATCCTCTTCTACTATCGCCGTAATGAGTGATATCTGGAAATACCGTGTTGCAGCACGATATAGGAACGCGAGGCGCGATGGATATTCGAGATGCGAGCAACGGCTGATGCAGCCCCTTCTGAAAATGTCCCCATGTCCCCGTGACTAATTCTCAACTCCCATTTCATTCTGGAGGGTGACTTCATCAACGTCATAGGAGTATTGGCTGGCCTAAAAGCCCCCCCCCTCACTACTCGAATTACAAAAAGCCGAACTCTTCTTCCTCCAGTAGAGAGGAATTGAGGACGGCTTATTGCCGCTGCCTAAGCAGCATACGAACGCGTGCGGCTGTTCCCGCTTTACTCCGGCATCAAACCGACTTAGGAATATCAACTTCCATATAATCGTCGGCAGCGATTGTATGGGGGAATACCTCGCGCGCCGCGTCCAGCAACGAGCCGATCGTTTCCTTATCGAAGCGTGAGCTGAAATGTGTGAGAACGAGCTGCTTGACGCCTGCGCTTGCTGCGGTCTCCGCGGCCTGTAAGACGGTGGAATGGCCATAAGCCGCGGCCTTCGCTTCCATCCCCGGCCCGAATGTCCCCTCATGAACGAGCAGATTGGCATCCTTAGCAAGAGCAATAGAATTGCCGCAAGGGTAAGTATCGCCAAGGACGGTTATGACTCGACCGGCAGTAGGCGGGCTAACCACATCGGCCGCACGGATAATCTCTCCTGATGCGAGTGTCACATCCTCCCCCTGCTTCAGCTTGCCATAGAGTGGTCCCGGTGCTAAGCCAAGCTCAGCTAACCGTTCCATGTTCAGTTGTCCAGGCTGAGGATACTCTATAATTCTAAACCCAAAGCAGGGCATGCGATGGTCCAGCTCTGCGGCTTCAACCTTGAATTTTCCATCATCTAGAATCTGGCCGGAAGTGATCTCAATAATTTCCAGATCATATGCCAGATGTGTTCCACTTAATCGAAACACACCTTCAATGAATGCGCGTATACCTGAAGGTCCGAACAGCTTCAGCGGGCCCGCTCCATCGAAGTAAGACCTGCTGCTGAGCAGCCCTGGCAGACCGTATACATGATCGCCATGCAGATGTGTGACAAAAATATTATCCAGCTTATTCAGCTTCAGCTTGCTCCCCATAAGCCGATGCTGTGTCCCCTCACCCGCATCAAACAGCCAGAAGCTGTTCATTGGCTCCGGCAATGACAGCGCGATGGAGGTTACGTTGCGATCCTTGGTAGGCCGTCCGGCGCTTGTTCCTAGAAATGTAAGCTGCATCCATACCCACCTCCACGATTGATTACTACAGCAATACCCTTCGCTGGAGACGGAGAAACTCCGTAATAGCGAAGGGTATGTCGCGAAGCATCATTCTCTATCGTTAATTATTATTATTATACTTTCTCAACGTTAAAATACTGCGCTTCCCGATGAGAGAATACCATTGCGGATACCGATGCTTCCGGCTCCATCATGAAGCCTTCTGTAAGCTCAACTCCGATGTCCTCCGGCTTCATCAGGTCGAACAATGGCTCCTGATCCTCCAGATTCGGACAAGCAGGATAGCCGAACGATACACGAATGCCTTGATAACGTGCGCCATGACGCTGTTTCATAGTCATTTCGACCGGGTCCGGGAATCCCCAGTTGTCACGCATGACATGATGCACACGTTCTGCAAGTCCTTCCGCAACCTCCAGCGCTACGGCGTTGAGCGCATGTGAACGCAGGTAATCGCCCTTGTCCTTCCATTCGTTCGCCATATCGCGCACACCTTCGCCTGCAGTTACGACCAGGAACCCGACATAATCCATTATCCCGCTCTCAACAGGCTTCAAGAAATCCGCCAGACAGAGAAACGGCTCCACATTCTGACGCGGGAATGTGAATCGTTTGATCTCGCGTCCAGGCTCCTGCGGATCATAGATAATGATATCATTGCCTGTTGATTGAGCTGGGAAGAACCGATACATGGCATGAGCGTGAATCGTCCCCTTAGTGGCCGCCTCGTGCAAAATTGTATCTACTGTTTCCTTCAGCTGAACGGCTTTTTCATTGCCCTCTGCAAGCAGCTGTTCCACATTGCCGCGCAGCCCCAGGTGATGGCCCAGCAGCATCTGCATATTCACATACGGCACAATATGAGGAATCGGAATGTCTCTTATTACATGGCGATCGAGATCCGGCGGGATGTACACAGGATCATCGACAGAAATTTTGGATCTCGCTACCCGAGTCAGCTCCGGCAGCGCCTTCTTCTCTTCAACCTCGACACTTCCCGCCGCCTTGAAAGCCGCCAATTCTTCCTCATACTGATGTCGAAACTCAGGATTCATCAGCTTATTCGCAATATCCAGTCCGTCCATTGCATCCTTCGCATAGAGGACGAGCCCATCATACTCAGGACTGATACGGTTCTTCGTGAATTTCCTCGTCAATGCCGCACCGCCAACAAGAATCGGCGCATCAATGCCCGCAACGCGCATATCCTGAGCAGTGGTCACCATCTGCTGAGCTGATTTAACAAGCAGCCCCGACAAACCGATGGCATCTACCTTCTCCTTGCGATAAGCTTCAATAATTTGTTCCGGCGGCACCTTGATGCCAAGGTTAATGATTTTAAAGCCATTGTTGGACAGTATGATCTCGACAAGGTTTTTGCCGATATCATGCACATCGCCTTTCACGGTGGCAAGAATGATTTTCCCCTTTACAGCGGATTCGTTCTTCTCCATAAATGGCTCCAAATAAGCAACAGACGCCTTCATAACTTCAGCGCTCTGCAGCACCTCGGCCACAATCAGCTCATTGTTGTTGAATAGACGGCCAACCTCTTCCATCCCTTTCATAAGCGGTCCATTAATAATCTCAAGCGGTGAATATTTCTTCATCGCCTCATCGAGATCGGGAACCAAACCTTCCTTCGTTCCTTCGACAACATAGGAGCCAAGGCGCTCCTCCAGTGTAAGATTGGATACCTTCTCCTTCTTCTCCACCTTCTTATTGCGGAAAGCAGCAACAAATGCAGCTAATGTGTCGTCATTTGTGTTATAGATAAGCTCCTCAGCAAGACGGCGGTCCTCCTCGGAGATGGATGCATATCGCTCCAGCTTCTCCGTGTTGACAATCGCATAATCAAGCCCGGCTTTCGTACAATGATAGAGATAAACAGAGTTCAATACTTCACGTCCAGCATCCGGCAAGCCGAACGAGATGTTGCTTAGGCCAAGGATGGTTTTCGCTCTTGGATACTTCTCCTTAATCATGCGTATGCCTTCGAGCGTCTCTACAGCAGAGCCAATGTACTGCGGATCACCTGAGCCGACCGGGAACATGTTGGGATCGAAAATAATATCATCAGGCTCCATCCCGTATTTGTTCACCAGCAGCTCATACGATCTGGAGGCAACTTCCATCTTCGCTTCCCGCGAAACTGCCTGGCCGCGCTCATCAATAAGAATACAAACAACTGCTGCGCCATAACGATGAATAAGGGGCAGAATCTGCTCGAACTTAGATTCTCCGTCCTCAAGGTTAATGGAGTTAATGATCGCTTTGCCCTGCGAATATTTGAGTCCCAGCTCGATAATATGATCATAGGTGGAGTCGAGCATGAGCGGAGCTTTAACCTTCTTCACTACCTGCGGTATGAATTCATTCACCGCATAAGTCTCATCAATATCCGTATCTTGAAGGTTGATATCGATGATATGAGCCCCGCCCTTCACTTGCGCTCTGGCGATCTCGGATGCTTCCTCGAATTTCCCTTCCTTGATCAGACGCTTGAACTTGCGCGAGCCGGAGATATTAGTCCGTTCACCAATCATTATAGGGCGGTTGTCTTCTTCAATATAAACCGTCTCAATACCTGAAACTGCCGGCGGATGATCACCCTTAATCTCACGAGGCGGGTACTTGCTTAATACTTCATCCATCGCACGAATATGATCAGGCGTCGTTCCGCAGCAGCCGCCAGCGATGTTGAGCCATCCCTGCTCGGCAAAAGCTCCGATCTTCGTCGCAAGCGAAGCTGGCGATTCATGATAATTGCCGTTCTCATCCGGCAAGCCAGCATTCGGATAGCAGCTAATCGCAGTGCGGGCAATATCAGAGAGCGTGCGGATATGATCACGCATGAACTCCGGACCAGTCGCACAGTTCAGTCCGATCGAGATTGGCTTCAAATGCTCAAGCGAGATGTAGAAGGACTCAATATTTTGCCCGGCAAGAGTAGTGCCCATCGGTTCGATCGTACCCGAAATCATGACTGGCAATGTTTGGCCCGTTATCTCGAACGCCTTATGAATACCGATACTGCCTGCTTTAACGTTCAGCGTATCCTGTGACGTTTCGAGCATAAGCGTGTCTACGCCGCCTTCGATTAACGCGACCGCCTGCTCGCAATAGCTGTCCACCAGCTCATCGAATGTTACGCCGCCTGTGACAGAAAGCGTCTTCGTTGTAGGTCCCATAGCGCCAGCAACAAATCGCGGACGTTCAGGGGTCGAAAACTTGCGCGCCGCTTCAACAGCAATCGCTGCTGCAGCGAGGTTAATTTCACGCGCCTTGTCCTGAATATCGTATTCAGCCAGAACGACACTGGTCGCACCAAACGTGTTCGTCTCCAAAATGTCGGTTCCCGCTGCTAAATATGCCTCGTGAATATCGCGAATAACATCCGGCCTGGTGAGCACCAGCATCTCGTTGCAGCCGTCCAATTCTTCGCCTCCGAAGTCTTCAGGTCCAAGATCAACCTGCTGAATCATCGTCCCCATTGCTCCATCGAGAATGAGAATTCGTTTCTTTATCATTTCTTGAATTGTCGGATTAGACATCGATGAACTTCCTTCCCCACACTGCAAAATCCGCCGCTGCAACAGTAAACAGCTGGCACAACTGTCAGTGAAAAATCATTACCACTTAGTCTACCAGAATCGTTCGAATGTGAAAAGGTTCTTCTGTCGACAGTACCGCACATTTCCTATATAATCATTCTTATCGGAATATAATACATTGGGAAATGAGGGATAGCATCATGGCTGAAATTCGAATCCGCAATACGGAGGAACGAATTCAAGGAGAAGAGAACGTCCGAGCTTTTCTGGATAGTCAAGAAGTGCTGTATGAGCATTGGAACCCTGAACAGCTCCCGGCTGAGCTCCGCAACAAATTTATATTGAGCGATGAGGAGAAGGGTCAAATTCTGGCGACATTCGATAAAGAAATTCGCGATCTCGCTTCCCGCCGCGGCTACCAGACCTGGGATATTGTCGCGTTATCTGACGCAACGCCTAACCTTGACGAGCTGCTGAAGAAATTCGAGCAGGTGCACACCCACACCGAAGATGAGGTCCGTGCAATTACTGCTGGCAAAGGTATTTTTATCATAAAAGGCAGCGATGACGTTGGTTACTTCGATGTTGAATTGGAAGCTGGCGATGTGATCTCGGTTCCTGAGCACAAGCCCCACTTTTTCACCCTGATGGAGAACCGCCAAATCGTTGCTGTCCGTCTTTTTATCGAAACCGAAGGCTGGATTGCGCATGGCTATGACGATCCTGCATTCCAGAAAGCATAGACCCCATCCTGACTTCACCATTAACAATCAACAAAGACCCGCTTGCCGAACGCATCAATTGCGTGCAGATAAGCGGGTCTTTATTAATAAATGCGATGTATGCAAGCCAGTTTAAGCATGTAATGTGTTAGGCGAGAAGCGGCAATAGCTCCTCCAAATGCTTGATCTCATGCGTCGGAATAATCTCATCGGTACGTTCCATGCCATGACGATTGATCCATACCGAAGTCATGCCGATCGTGTTGGCGCCGAGAATATCGGTTGTCAGCTTGTCACCGACCATGACGCCATCCTCTGGCTCAATCCCCAATCGCTCCAGCGCATGCTTGAAGATCGAAGCGGCAGGCTTGCCTTCGCCAAACTCGCCGGAAATAATAATATGATCGAAGTATGGTGCAAGCTCGGGAACGCCGCTGAGCTTCTCACGCTGAAGATCAGGAGAGCCGTTCGTCAGCAGCAGCAGCTGATACTTGCCTTTTAATGCTTCAAGCAGGCGAAAGGTTTCCTCATATACGAGCGGACGGCTGCGCCGTTCGGCTGGAAACTGCTCAGCGAGCGCTGCTCCAAGCTCTTCATTATTAACGCCCAGCGCGCTTAATCCGCGAGTCCATGCTTCACGACGATAACCAGGAGCAAGCTGCTCCAGCTTGCGGAACTCCTCCTGCTCGCCTTCGCGAAAATCCGCCCACAGCCCTTCAAACGGATTGATGCCGATCATTTTAGTGAACGAAAACGTTTCAAACGATTCATACAGCGCTCGCGCTTCGCGGCGCACCGACTCCTCCAGCGCATCCGAATCGATACCGGCGACTTCAGCACCCCTCTGACAGGTAGCCTCGAACGCCTCCTTAATACTGCGGTCATCCCACAGCAAAGTATCATCCAAATCAAATAGTACCGCTTTCTTAGCCATAACGATTATTCGACCCCTATCTCTTTTATTTCTCCATGAATGGAATGCTGTTGTTGGCAGCAAAGACTCTCAGCGGCTCACGCATATCGTCCGTTGGGAAACGGTTCGTAGCTTGGGAAAACATCCAGTTGCCGCCCTTCTTCTGCTCGATGATAACATAGCCCTTCTTCACCACGATCGCTTTGATCGCATCCTTGAACAATGATTTATCACCCATAAACCGACGGGAACGAATGTACTCCTTGCTGATGGTCAAATACGGCTTGCGGAAGAAAAACAACACGGCAAGCAGGATATAACAGGCAATCGTGACCCAGAACATCGCGCCAGTCTGTTCATACACGGGTGATCTGAGCGTAACCATGACATAAAATCCGATAAACAGGATTAGGAAGATCGGGAATATGAAGCTTCTACCCTTGAACGTCTCCGCTGTGGAATCAGCAGCAGTCGATTGAGTGAGGCTTATCGGCTTCTTCCCTTCCTTCTTTCTTTGTTTATTAAGCTCAAGCTGATTCTTCTGAACCTTGCGTTCCCAGGATCGCGACACCGATGTTCCTCCTTATTTCAATTACGAAAAATATATTTCCCTGCATCATTAATCCTCTTTTATAACGGTCTTGCGAATTTTGCGATGAATCGGTTCGGATACTCGGAGGGCAGTGCGCTCACCGCATCCAGTCGATCCCATATCTCCTGCGGCAGCTCCCAGCCGACAGCTCCCATATTATCCTGGAACTGCTCCAGCGTTCTTGCTCCGAAGATCGGAGAAGTAATGCCTCTTTGCTGCAAAAGCCATCGAAGCGCGACTTGCGCCGGCGTCTTGTCCAATTCTGCAGCAGCACGCTCAACGATATCCAGAATGGCAAAATTCTTCTCCGTGGAGCGAACCTGCCAGGAGCTCTCTCCTGTCTTCGCCGTCAGACGGCCGCTGGTTGGCTCTTCACGGTTATAACGGCCTGTCAGGAAGCCGCCACCGAGCGGCGCCCATGGAATGATGCCTACATTCTCTTCCAGGCACAACGAGATCATCTCACGATCCATTTCACGGCTGACAAGACTGTACTGCGGCTGAATGGAGATAAAACGAACATAGCGGTTCAGCTCGCTCGTCCCCAATGATTTCATTAGCTGCCAGGCCAGAAAGTTGGAGCAGCCGATATAACGCACTTTGCCGGAAGTAACCAGATCGTCCAGTGTGCGCAGCGTTTCCTCGATCGGCGTTGCATGATCCCAGACATGCATCTGATACAAATCAATATAGTCGGTTTGCAGCCTCTTCAAGCTGGCCTCAACACCATCCATAATATGCTTTCGCGAAATGCCTGCGCCGTTAGGATGATCTGCAGTTGGAAAGCGGACCTTGGTAGCAAGAACGACCTCTGAGCGACGCTCTTTAATCGCTTGCCCGACGATCTCTTCAGAACGGCCGGAAACATAAACATCCGCAGTATCCAGAAAATTGCCTCCACGATCCAGGAAGCTGTGAATCATAGCTATAGAATCCGTATCGCTTGTCGTATTGCCAAAGGTCATCGTTCCAAGACAAAGCTCCGAAACAGCCAGACCGCTTCGGCCAAGTAATCGAATCTGCATCCTATTCGATACCCTCCTTCATAATTATAGCGGTTATCAATTACAAATACTTGCAGCTCAAATGCTATTCCTTCTTGCTCTCTTCTTCTTCATCCTCGACCCACTTGATATTATCAAGCTGATCGCGAAAATTACGTTTGAAATTGTTCAAATATTGTTGGCGCAGCTCGCCTCGTTCAACAACTTCCTCCGGTGTTAAACCGATCGTCTTGTGCTTGCGAGACAGCTCATTAATACGAGCAATTAAGTTCTCCAATAGCCTATGCTCCTCTCTTGTTGCGGTAAACATTCACTCCTTACTTTGACATTAATAAACCCGCATTGTCAAGGCGATGGGTTTGATTTTCAAATTGCAGCATATATCGGAACAGAAGTACCTCCATCGGAGAGTTTTCAGCAGGGAAAATGACGAATAACGAAAAAAGAGACAGGGAACATTCGTTCCCTGTCTCTTTGCTTTATGACGGTTCTATAACCGGAATATTGTCATCTACTTATTAGGTATGATTAATGTCTGACCTGATTGGAGCATACTCGACCGAAGATCATTCCGTTCCTTCAAATCATATACGATTCTGCGTACATCATCGTTCTCAATATTCAAGCTGCTGGCAATGGACCAGAGCGTATCGCCGGAAGAAACTACAATTACACGCTCTTCCGCAGTCGGCAAGGCTACTGCATCTCCACTTGCGCTGCTCTTCATCCATGCGAATCCAACAAATAATAACATAAACAGCAGAGAAGCTGTCGCTAAGCGCAGCATCAGCAGCTCAACATTGCGTTCCTTCTTCTTCTTCTGCTTCTTCTGCTTCGTCCCACCCGTGCCTGCAGCTCTATAGTTAGTATGATCAGTATAAGAAGAAATCATCGTTATCATAATCAGCACCCCAAACGTTTGTTCTGTTTATCTTGAAATGAGAATAACACGAACGCCCGTTTGGTGTCAACATATAAATGGAACGTTTGTTCGTAATAAAATGCGAACCTCTGTTTCTCGAACTTATGTTTGTACGAACTCCGGTTCTGTGTTATAATTTGACACAAATGAATCCTATGGAGTGAAATTCATGTCTAAATTATCCAACCGCCAACAGGCGATTCTCGAATTTATAAAGAATGAAGTACGCGAGAAAGGCTATCCACCTTCTGTAAGGGAGATCGGCGAAGCAGTAGGGCTCGCATCCAGCTCAACGGTACACGGCCATTTGGACCGTCTGGAGAAGAAAGGCCTTATTCGCCGCGACCCTACGAAGCCCCGTGCAATTGAGATACTTGGCGGAGAGGATATGGATCTCCCCTTCCCTCTCGCAGTCACCAAAGTACCTGTCGTTGGTAAAGTAACTGCAGGCGTACCGATTACAGCTACGGAGAACATTGATGATTACTTCCCACTCCCAGCCAACAAGGTTGGCGATCATAACGTCTTCATATTAAGTGTTAGCGGCGATAGTATGATAGAAGCCGGCATACATAACGGGGATTATGTTATTGTCAGGCAGCAGCAATCCGCTTCCAATGGTGAGATCGTCGTCGCTATGACTGAGGATGATGAAGCGACAGTCAAGACCTTTTATCGTGAGAAGGATCATATTCGGTTGCAGCCTCAGAATCAGTCTATGGAGCCGATTAGACTTCGCAATGTCACGATTCTCGGTAAAGTAATCGGACTATTCCGCGACATTCACTAGACATCGTTCACGCTGAATCTGGAAGTCACAGGAAACTAGCTGCTTCGCGACTAAGCAAGTAATTATCAAACAAAAGTCTCCAATCGGCCATTAAACCGTATTGGAGACTTTTTCAATTTCGGTCTACCTATTTAGATTACTGCATTATGAAGGACCCTAACCGCGGTCTCCTTCACCCAGTTGGCTGTAATGCAAGGATATTCTTGCGTATGAACAAGCGCGAGCATTGAGTATCCAGACAGAACGCTTTCACATGATGCGCAGTAACCTCACGGACCCTTAGTCGCCTTTTGCTCAATTTTCCGTGCCGATCTTCATAAATGACCTCGACAATCCGCCCGACATACTTTTCAATAAGCAAGAAGTTCAACTCCCTTGATCTTGGAAATGTATTCTTAATTATATACACGAACATTTGTTCTTATTCAAGTGAAGTTATTTCCTTGGAAGGCACCTTTCACGACTGATCGCGCATTTTTCGGTAGTTGTAAGCAGGTTTTGTCCGCTTATAGTCTCCAC
>NZ_CAKMMF010000003.1:36611-306934 GCF_927798095.1 Paenibacillus plantiphilus
ATTATATACACGAACATTTGTTCTTATTCAAGTGAAGTTATTTCCTTGGAAGGCACCTTTCACGACTGATCGCGCATTTTTCGGTAGTTGTAAGCAGGTTTTGTCCGCTTATAGTCTCCACCGATGCCCTTTTCACGCGTTCGTTCAGGCTGTAAGACGATTTTTCCTGCTTCCACGACAGATCGCGCATTTTCCGGTAGTTGTAAGCAGGTTTTGTCCGCTTATAGTCTCCACCGATGCCCTTTTCACGCGTTCGTTCAGGCTGTAAGACGATTTTTCCTGCTTCCACGACAGATCACGCATTTTTCGGTAGTTGTAAGCAGGTTTTGTCCGCTTATAGTCTCCACACGAGCAATCCGCCTCGCCGTATTAACATCAACATCAATTTACATCCTCGTATTTGAGCATAAAAAAAACGAATTTCTCTACTTCACTAGACCACTCCATTCTCGTAATAAAGGCATAAATTAATTGAGAGAGCACTAGTTTGGGAGGATGATCTGTTTGATACAAGTTACCCAGTATGTTAAGCCCTTGGACGGCTGGAGTAGACCCCATTTAATGCTTTGTGATGATGGCAACTTTTATGTAATCAAACTATTGTCCAACCCGCAGGGTGTAAAGGTTCTCGTTAATGAGTTCATTTGCAGTCAATTGGCAAAGCAGTTAAATCTTCCAATACCCGAAGGCAAGATCCTTTTCATATCTAAACGAGTCATTAACAGTCATCCCACTTTGAAGTCTGTCCTTCAGGAAGGTCCGCATTTTGGAAGTCGTTTCATTCCTTCTGGCATTCATCAGCCAACCTGTCTGGATTTAGCAAGATGCACGAACATCGAGCAGGCCGCTGACATGATCGTATTCGATTACTGGCTGGACAATAACGACCGGCATGTTTGGAGGCCCGCAGAACAAAATTTGATTGTTACAGGAGGTTCTGAGCCGAAAATTTGGATGATCGATCAAGCTAATGTGTTTAACGGACCCGCTTGGAGCATTGAATCGTTAATAAAAAAAATGAATATTTTCAATGCTTATTGGGGAACTCTCTATCAGCGTTTCGTCCCTTTCATTGACGGTCCTAACCCCTTCCGCAACTCAGTATCCAAGTTTCAGTCCTTGACAAAAGGTGAATTGTTTAATGTCGTCTTCAATATTCCGGCGGAGTGGAATGTATCGGAACAGGAATTGACTATCTTGGTAAATTACATGGAGCACCGGAGAAAAGTTATGTATTACATGATTCAATCGGTACATGTTCATTTTCCTATATGGCATGTACACTATCTTAAACATGGAGGGATAGGATGAGACTAATGCCATCTGATATACGTCTCGGTAACAAATACCCAATCACACAATAATCGACGTGCATAGTTTAAAGGGTACTCTGTTAGTTAGGAGGTGTACTAAAAATGTCTGGAGTTGTTGGTGGAGCTTTCACAAACGCGGGAACCATCCTGGTACTTTTTATCTTGTTGGTTATTGTCGCTTGTAGTTGTATGCGCTTTGGCTACTAGAGGGAACTAATTACCATCAAGACGTATCCCTCTGTTCTATACTTGGACTATGCGATTCCTCCCTTACGGAAAAGACCCGATAGACCAGCGGGTCTTTTCCATTTAATCCCTTTTCCGCAATGACGATATTCAGAGATCAGCAAACTCAATCGCGCAGCCAATAACTCGATGCTGCCATACAAGCTTATTGCTGCTGGACGGGCTCTAATTTTTTTTGAGAAAACGAAAGCAGGGGTTTGAACAAGCAAGACGCTGGATTTTCAGCCTGAATAAGAGGATGAGATATTGGGGAACCGAAAACATTTTTCGGTCTATGAGGACAATCACATTTAACACACTGCGTTGATTAATAATTTCAAGGATCATTCATGCTCTTATTACGCTCTGATTTAGGGGATATATAAATCCAAAGTCGAGGGCAATTAGGGGCAACCGAGTAACTTGTCAAAGAAAACTCGAAATACCCCCACTAAACCCTTGAATAAACCTATGTTTTCCCTCTTAGTACAGCGTCAAATACTGATCGCGTTCCCATTGGTGAACTTGTGTTCTATACATGTCCCACTCGATTTCTTTGAGCTCGTAGAAATGAGCAAGTGCATGATCGCCCAGCGCATCACAGACAACTTGATTGCGAAGCATTTCGTCGAGTGATTCCTTCAGATCAAGCGGCAAGCTTGGGATGCCTTCTTCGATACGCTCTTCGTCTGTCATCACATATATGTTGCGATCTGTTGGAGCCGGCAGCGGCAGCTTGTTATTAATGCCGTCAAGTCCAGCAGCGAGCATAACAGCCAGTGCCAGATACGGGTTCGCAGCAGGGTCAGGATTACGCACCTCAACGCGTGTGCTAAGACCGCGTGATGCAGGGATACGAATCATTGGACTCCGATTGCTTGCCGACCACGCGACATAACAAGGCGCTTCATAGCCCGGTACCAATCTCTTGTAGGAGTTGACAGTCGGGTTCGTGATTGCGGCAAAAGCACGAGCATGGCGCAGGATGCCAGCCATATAGTAACGAGCCGTTTGGCTCAGACCGAGCTTGTCGCTCTCATCGTAGAACGTGTTGACATTGCCCTTGAACAACGATTGATGGCAGTGCAT
The DNA here is from genome assembly GCF_927798095.1 of Paenibacillus plantiphilus. Lineage (GTDB taxonomy): Bacteria > Bacillota > Bacilli > Paenibacillales > Paenibacillaceae > Paenibacillus_Z > Paenibacillus_Z plantiphilus. Next base: position 39,239 of record NZ_CAKMMF010000003.1, read on the forward strand.
TCCTGAGCCGTTAACGCCGAACAGCGGCTTAGGCATGAATGATGCATGCAGTCCGTGCTGACGCGCAACTGTTTTTACTACGAGCTTGAACGTTTGAATCTGGTCAGCTGCTTTGATTGCATCGGCATATTTGAAGTCGATCTCATGCTGTCCTGGTGCAACCTCGTGATGAGACGCTTCAATTTCGAAGCCCATCTCTTCAAGTGTCAGCACGATTTCACGACGGCAGTTCTCACCGAGGTCAGTCGGCGCAAGGTCAAAGTATCCGCCTTGGTCATTCAGCTCTGTCGTCGGCTCACCCTTCTCATCCGTCTTGAATAAGAAGAACTCCGGCTCAGGACCAACATTCATAGAAGTGTAGCCAAGGTCCTCAGCTTCCTTCAGCACTCGCTTCAAGATACCGCGTGGATCTCCGGCAAAGGGCGTGCCATCCGGCATATAGATATCGCAGATCAGACGCGCAACACGATCCTGTGTCACCCATGGGAATACTACCCATGTGCTAAGATCAGGATACAGATACATATCTGATTCTTCTATACGAACGTAACCTTCGATGGAGGAACCATCGAACATCATTTTATTATCCAGCGCTTTCTCCAATTGACTAACTGGAATCTCCACATTCTTAATTGTACCGAGCAGATCAGTGAATTGCAGTCGAATGAAACGAACGTTCTCTTCCTTGGCGATACGTTTGATGTCCTCTTTGGTGAAACTCACGGAATCATCTCCCTTATAGTTGTGGTTATGGTCGATCTAATTCTTGTTATAGAAACGGGACAACTGGCCTTGAATCATGGAGGCCTTGTTGCCCGGTCTCTTCTCGATTAGTTGCTGCTTCAACAAACGATGCAGCTGTGTGTCTGACAGCTCCTTGCGTTTTACTTCGGATTGCTCGCTGACGACAGTAGCTTCCTCCGACTCCTTCGAAACCGGATTCATTACTTGTTTGATGCCTGCGATATTAACACCCTTCTCAATCAGGGACTTAATCTCAAGCAGCCGCTCCACATCGTTAAAGGAGAACAGACGCTGGTTGCCGGAAGTACGAGCTGGAACAATAAGTTCATGCTGTTCATAATATCGGATTTGTCGAGCTGTCAAATCAGTCAGCTTCATGACGATGCCGATCGGAAAAAGCGCCATATTTCTGCGTAAATCGTCAGCCATGTCGTATCAACCTTCCAGTCTCTGAAATATATGCATCAATTGTACCGCTCACCCTAAAACGTGTCAAGGTATGTAAGGTTTAATTACAATTAACTCTCGATCTGCGAGCAGCATTAATGCGTTCAGAACCCCTAGTTTGACATGCGCATAAGTCAATCCGCCCTGCATATAAGCAATGTATGGTTCCCGTATCGGAGCGTCTGCTGACAGCTCCAGACTGCCCCCCTGCATGAACGTTCCCGCTGCCATAATTACGGGATGCTCGTACCCCGGCATGGCCCATGGCTCAGGCACAACATGCGAGTCTACGGCTGCAGCCTTCTGAATTCCCTGCACGAATGCAATCAATTGTTCGCTGCCTGTGAATCGCACCGCTTGGATCAAGTCAGTGCGCGGCGCATCCCAGCGTGGATTGCTCTCGAAGCCTAGCCGCTCGAACATCGCAGCAGCAAATACACTTCCCTTCAGAGCTTGTCCAACGATGTGAGGCGCCAGGTAGAGGCCTTGGAACATCGCTCTGAGTGTCCCAAGAGTAGCTCCAACCTCTCCGCCGATTCCGGGTGCAGTAAGTCGGTAAGCAGCTAGCTCGACGGCCTCCTTGGTTCCTGCTATATAACCGCCTGTCGGTGCGAGGCCGCCGCCCGGATTTTTAATGAGCGAGCCCGCCATCAGATCTACACCCACCTCAGTCGGCTCCAGCTCTTCCGTGAACTCGCCATAGCAATTATCGACGAACACGAGTACATCCGGCTTAATAGATTTAACCCGCTTCACCATCTCGCGAATCTCTGCCACAGTGAACGAAGTCCGCCAATCATAGCCTCGCGAGCGTTGAATACCGATAACCTTGGTCCGCTCTGTAATTCCTGCTGCTACCGCTTCCCAATCCACCGCGCCTTCTGTTGTCAACGCAGCTTCCTTGTAGCGGATGCCGAAATCCTGCAGCGAGCCTTTCCCGTCGCCAGGCTTGCCGATTACTTTGTGCAGCGTATCGTAAGGCTTGCCAGAAATATAGAACAGCTCGTCCCCTGGACGCAGCAAGCCGAACAGCGCGCAGCTGATCGTATGTGTGCCAGATACAAAATGAGGACGAACGAGCGCTGCTTCGGCGCCGAACACATCGGCATACACCTCGTCTAACACCTCGCGCCCGCTGTCATTGTAGCCATAACCAGTTGATCCATTAAAATGAAAATCGCTGACCCGATATTTCTGAAAAGCAGCGATTACTTTCCATTGATTGCGCTCCGCAATTGTATCCAATTGGCGGAACACGCTCTGTACCTGCTTCTCGGCTGCCGTCGCCCATTGCAATAGTGTATCCCAAATTCCATTCCCCTGATGAATCAATTCCAAGTCTCTCCCCTATTGGCGCACTTCATCTTGCATCCTGTCATGTACTTGCTTCTTCCTGCTGCTTCTTACTTTTCAATTCTTACATCTTACATAACGACTCCAACGACTATCGACTTTCCACAAAAGCTTCAAGCTTGTAGCCATGCACCTCATAATCCTGCTTGTTTAATTCAACCGTTACACGCAGTGAATCACCGTCAACCTCTTGCTCCGTCACTTCACCGGTTCGGTAAGCAAGGGCGATAAGGTCCCCGCGTTCTGCTGGAAAAATAAATGTTCGCGTATCGCCCGTCATCTTGTCCTGAATCATTTGACGCAGCTTGGTCAGATCATCGGCTGAAAATGCGCTAATAACGAGGGTGTTCTCGTTGCTGGCAGGCGCAAGCTCTGTACCATCGTTGGAACAGAGATCGATTTTGTTGTACAGCAGAATTTGCGGCTTGCCGGCAGCGCCAAGTTCACCTAGAATCCGCTCTACGACTGCCCGCTGCTCTTCTCTCATCGGCGAAGAGCTGTCCACCACATGCAGCACCAGGTCGGCTTCGCACACCTCTTCCAGCGTTGCGCGGAATGCCGCGATCAGATCATGCGGCAGGTTCTGAATGAAGCCGACTGTATCTGTTAGAACGATCTCTTTGCCGCTTGGCAGCTCCAAATTGCGGGAAGTAGGATCAAGCGTAGCAAACAGCTGATTCTCCACATAGACATCCGCATTCGTCAGCTCGCGAAGCAGCGTTGATTTCCCCGCATTCGTATAGCCGACAAGGGCAACCTGCTGCACGCCCGATTTGCGGCGGCGCTCTCTATGAAGAGTACGATGGCGCACAACCTCATCCAGCTGTGTCTTCAAATCATGAATTCGATTCCGAATATGCCGGCGATCCGTCTCCAGCTTGGATTCACCGGGACCGCGTGTTCCGATCCCGCCGCCAAGCCGTGACAGATTCTTGCCGTGCCCAGAAAGTCGGGGCAGCAGGTAGCTGAGCTGAGCCAGCTCGACCTGTATAATGCCTTCGCGCGTTTTGGCGCGCTGAGCGAATATATCCAGAATAAGCTGTGTGCGATCAATGATTTTCAAATCCAAAGCGGCTTCAAGATTCCGCACCTGCGCGCCTGACAGCTCCTGATCGAATATCGCGGTTGTCGCTCCAAGCTCTTCCGCAATTGCACGAAGCTCCTCAACCTTTCCCTTGCCGATAAACCATTTTGAATCGCGGGCTTCCTTCTGCTGTGTCATGGTGGAGAGAACTTCTACGCCCGCTGTCTCCGCCAGATTCTCCAGCTCCAGCAGGGAATGCTCAGGGTCAATAGTCGATCTCTTAATATCCGGTGTGATCAAGCTGACAAGAATGGCACGATCCTGCAAATCATTATTGGTTTCATATGTCGATTGTCTCATTCGGATCAATTACGCTCCTTTCAGGAGTGGACATCAATCATTGCTACGCTTGCTTCATATCCTCAGGCCTAATAGCCATCAGCTCCTGCTTGCCCGGCGAGCCGCTTGGATATTGACCGAGCAGACGAACAGCCTGATGCCGGAAAGCCTTCTCAATCATATTGCGCACATAACGGGCATTGCTGAAGGAATAGAGCGAGGCCGCCTTCTCCTGCATTAAATGCTGCCGCAGCTTGAATAAGGTCTGAGGCACTAACGTGTAATCTCTATCCTTAGCCATAAGCTCAGCAATTTGAATCAGTTGATCAATCGAATAATCCTGGAATTCAATTTGAATCGGAAATCTGGACGGCAGACCCGGGTTCGTCATAAGAAATTGTTCAATCTCCAGCGGATAGCCCGCCAGGATGAGCACAAACTCATTGCGATTGTCCTCCATCGCTTTAACCAACGTATCAATCGCTTCCTTGCCGAAATCCTTCTCCCCGCCGCGCGCGAGGCTATAGGCTTCATCCACGAACAGGACGCCGCCAAGCGCCTTCCGAACAAGATCACGCGTCTTTTGCGCCGTATGCCCGATATATTCGCCAACAAGGTCCGCACGTTCGACTTCGATCAGATGTCCTTTGGACAACACACCCATTTGATTGAACAGCTTTGCTACAATACGGGCAATTGTCGTCTTGCCTGTCCCCGGATTTCCTTTGAAAATCATATGGTACACATGCGAGCCGTTGGACAGCCCTGCATCGGTGCGCATGCGGCTAACTTGCAGCTGAGCAAACACTTCATATATGAGCAGCTTCACATTATCGAGGCCAACCATGGGCTCCAGCTCGCGTTGGATATCCATGTAAGGATCACTCGCCGATATCGATTTGGCGGCAACAGCCGGTTCATTGTCCAGCGCTTGGGCCGAGCTTGTCGATGCATAGGGCTCTTGACTGCGCAGGATGACATTGATTTGCCTTGAAGGCCTTGCTCCATTGCCATTCTGTCCCATCGAAATTAGCCGTTCACTCATACCCTTGGATCACCGCTCCTTCGCAACTGTATGGCTGCGGCCCGAACGCCGCATGTTCCATTGTATTCTAGTGAAACGGGCCATATTAACAGTTTTCGAAGGGGTTTATTAAAAGGAGGTCTCAGGCGCCTGCAAACCGAATTTCAGCAGGATGGCATCCAGCTTCCACTTGGTGAAGGCCAGCACTTCCCGGCTCTGATTATAGCTTGTCTTGAGCACCTTGGATTTGAAGCCGATGACCTCGGTTTGCTCATAGTCGAGATACCGAGCAATTTCGGCTGATCGCGGCGCATGATAGTCATGGGTCACGATCAGAAAGCTGTTCAGTCCATTCTTCTTGGCAACCGCTTTGCTGAACAACAAATTCTCATACGTGCTGCGCGCATCATTCTCCAGCAGCAGACGATCACCGGGAACACCATGCTTCAGCAAATAATCCCGCATGCCTTCAGCCTCTGTAAGCGTGGAGCCGTTGTGATCAAGTCCACCAGTTAAGATCAGGTAATTTGCATTACCCTGCTTGTACAGCTCAAGGGCATGATCCAGCCGCTCGCGCAAGCCGGGGCTTGGTTCATTATCCCAAAGCGCAGCACCAAGCACGATCACCGCATCCGCCTTGGGAAGCGGCTTGGGCAGCTCATAGCTATTGATGACCCATAACAGATAAGCGACCCAGAACGCTGCGAACGCCACAACCCAGGCACTCAAACGAAGCAGCAGCCGGATAGAGAAAAAGCGGCGGCGCGCTCGTTTTTTCTTCGATGCATGAATCGCTCCCATCATGTCTCACTCACTTCACCATTCTGCGCGACAAGCGCTTTTCTGTGCTTCAGACTTAAAGTAAAGTAGCGGAAGCGTCCATTGCGTATAGCCGACAGCAAACGCCCCGCTGTCTTGCGGGCAAGCGCCGCATCCTTGCCGGTAACAATGCCCTGTCTAACCGCATCCTCCAGCTCATCCTCGTCCATCAGAAATACTTCTCCGCTGGGGAGTACGACGACATCCAGGTAGAGATCATCGAACCAGGGGACCTGTTGATCCGTCAACCCTTGTGTTTTGCAAATATCAATGTACCATTGAACGACACGATTCTTATCATCAAACATAGTAGTCACAACAAAGTGCTCACCCCGTGGAAAGTGCTGCATCCATAGATATCCACGGTCAGCCAGACACATCTTGCGGCCATTATATTCTTTCCAAAGCGGTTCCCGCAATTCGTGGATACGATACATCGTTACGAGTCCTTTGAATTCATCGCCATCCATCGACAAGCAGGTATAGCTCTTCCGCAATATACGCCGCCAATTGGCTCGATCAGAAAATTTACGTTTCATACGGAACGACCTTTCCGTTAGGATCGTAAGCTTACAGCTAGCAAAAGCTTACCACATCTTACCGTCTCTTCACCAGCGAGCCATCAAATTAACGCCAGAGCATGTAGGTATAGTATATGCAGAAGATGAAAAAGGAGAGCATATCGCTCTCCTTTCTTCTACTTCTCATTAATTGTGACGGAGGTGATCGTAATATCCTCCAGCGGCTTGCTGTCCTGCCGATCTGGATTGCCTGGTCCAACAGGGGTTGTGTCAATCGCTTTGATCGTATCCATGCCCGAGCTTATTTTCCCAAATATCGTATAGATTGGCTGCATATCCAGACCTTTGACATCTTCGCCTGTACCGATAAAGAACTGGCTCCCGCCGGAATCCGGCTGCATTGTATTCGCCATCGCTACTGTGCCTTCCTCATAAACATGTCCGTTATCCAGCTCATCAGGGATGTTGTAGCCAGGACCGCCTGAACCAGTGCCGAGCGGGTCGCCGGTCTGAATCATGAAATCGCTCAATACGCGATGAAATTTAATCCCCTCGAAGTACTTCTCTTTCGCCAGAAAAACAAAGCTGTTTACCGTTTGCGGCGCGTCCTTCGCGAACAGCTCAATCGTAAATTCTCCCTTCGAGGTGACGAAATGCGCTTCATACGATTTGTTCGTATCAATGCTCATCTCCGGCATTTGCTTCCATTGCTTAGGAGTCTTGGTCTCCTCATTCTCCGGAGCGACATCCGCAGTAGCGCTGCCTTGAGTATTGGCATTGTCTTCCGCTTTCTTGTCTCCACAGCCCGCCAGCGTAATCGCCAAGCTGGCTGCCAATAATGCAATTGTCAATCGTCGTTGCAGTGACATGAATATTATCCTCCAGTTTCCAACTCGTTATTAATTACCGGCGCGGTTTCACCTTCAGGCGGCGCAATTATCCCGTTCGGATCTTCAATCGTACCGCCAGCACCATTTGTGCCATTAGAACCATCGCCTGTTCCTGTACCATTACCTGCTCCATTACCTGTTCCATTGTCTCCAGAGCTGCCATTGCCTGCTCCGTTGCCGTTATTGGCGCCATTACCGCCGGGATCTGTACCCGAATTGCCCGGATCCGTAGTTCCACCATCTGGCGGCAGCTCGCCGCCATTGTTCGAGCCGCCATTGTCTGGATTCGGATCAATGCCCCCGTCTGGCGGAGGCGTCTCTCCCTCGTCCGGACCCGGCTCTATCGGTCCATCGGGTTCCAGCTCCAGCGCTGGAATCTCGACCGTAATGACCTCGGACGGCTGGCTCTCCAGGTTGTCTTCGGCATTGTAGGCAGTGATGTAGTACTGATAAGTCAAGCCAGGAGAAATGGCAAGATCATTCATCTCAGAAACATTCACCGAGTCAAACAGACGTGTAAAATCTGCCTCACTGGTCTCTTTCCTATAGATGCGGTATGTCGCATCTTTCTCATCTACCGGCGTCCAGGTAAGCTTCAACGTAATCGTCTCCGGATCATAAACCGCGTTGAAATTGGATACGGTCGTCAGCGGTTTCTTCTCCTCGACGTTTTTCGGCTTCGTGAAGCTGCCCTTCTTCACATTCTTCATCGCAGCATTCATAACCTTCGCGAACATCGTTGCTGACTGCGCACTGCTCTTCTTGAGCAAATGCTTCTTATCGGTCTTGTCATAACCCATCCAAACAACGGCTGTCCATTCAGGCGTATAACCAGAGAACCACGCATCGCGGTTGCCGCTGGACTTGAAGTTCGGTATGCCGTGCTGTGTTGTACCCGTTTTGCCCGCTACAGGACGATCGATTCTTGCCCTAGTCCCCGTACCGCCCTTCTCTAGCACGCTCTGCATAATTTCTGTCAAATACCAAGCAGTTTCAGCTTTAATGAGCTGCTTGGCTTTGGGAGCGCTATATTCATATTCGATGCCGCCATCGCTGTTCACCACTTTAAGCAAGGAGTGAGCATCAACCGCCTTGCCTCCATTGGCAAACACACTGTAGGCTGTCGCCATCTGCATTGGCGTTACGCCTTTGGTAAGACCGCCAAGCGCGATAGCGAGGTTGCGATCGTCCTTCGCATCCAGATTGAAGCCCAGCTTCTCTGCGAAGTTAAGCCCCGTCTTCACGCCAATCTCATTGAGAAGCCACACTGCCGATGCGTTCCTTGACTCCTTGATCGATTGGCGCATACTGATCTCGCCAATGTATTTCTTGCTGTTGGAGTCGGTTGGACAATAGTTGCCGTAGCAGCGCTTCTCATCCAGCACGTTCGACCAAGGATACCAGTCGCCAGTCTCCAGAGCCGGCCCATACACGGTAATGGGCTTGAAGCCTGATCCCGGCTGGCGCTCCTTCACGGCGCGATTCCAGCCTTTGCGCTCATAGTCGCGACCGCCAACAAGACCTTGAATATTGCCGTTGCGATGGTCAATAATAACCATCGCGCCCTCTACCTGCTTTTCATCCACGCTTTCCTCGAAATTGGAATCGTCCTTGAATTCCTTTTCCATGGCAGACTGCGCTTCCACATTCAGCGTGGTATACAGCTTGTACCCGCCGCTGCGGAGCTCTTCCTCCGTAATGCCTGTTACCCGCTCCGCCTCTTCAACTACATAGTCGATAAAGGCAGGGAACTGCTGACTGTCTGCAGCACGAACCCCCGGATCATACTCTGCAGCCTTCGCTTCATCCATCTGTTCCTTCGTAATGAGCTGCTGATCATACATCAGCTGCAGCACGACTCCACGGCGTTCCTTGGATTTCTCAGGGTTCGAGACCGGATTGTACGTGCTCGGAGCTTTAGGAATACCCGCAAGCGTTGCGATCTCCCAAAGATCTAGTTGATCCAGCGATTTGTTGAAATACACCTTCGCCGCAGACTTGATCCCATACGCATTCTTGCCGAAGAAAATCCGATTCAAGTAGAGCGTCAGAATTTCATCCTTCGTCATCTGATTCTCCAAAGCAACTGCAATGGAAGCTTCAGTCGCTTTGCGGAAGAACGTCTTGTCCCCTGACAGAAACAGGTTCTTCGCCAGCTGCTGGGTGATCGTACTGCCGCCCTCAACAGCGCTTCGTGCAATAACGTCCTTGACGAGTGCGCGGCCGATTGACCAAAGATCTATGCCGGAATGCTCCTCAAACCTTCTGTCCTCGGTGGCGATTACCGCCTTGCGCAATAAATCAGGGATTTCTTCATATTTGATAACTTCACGGTTTTGCCGGTAAAGCTTGGTTACCTCATTGCCATCCACATCATAAATGATGGAGCTCTCTGGCAGATCGATCTTATCCTTGTTCTCATTCAATATCCGCTCCCCGTTCAATACGACGAGCAAATAACCGATGATGCCGCAAATAACTGCGACCGCTGTGGCGAAGAACAGCCAGACAAGCATCTTTCGACCGGAGAACTTCTTCTTCCCCTTCTTATTCCGTTTGCCCTGTGCGCTTTTGCGCGGCGAATCTGATTTGTTGACTGGTCCATCGACCATAGCCGATTCCCCTCCTGAACTCCTGACGAGTATCTCTCGTCTCTATTTATACCCTATATGTCTAAACGGCAACGGCACAGATGAAACTTGTTTCATGGCCAGGAACGAGAAGAGCAACCCTGCACGTGGGCGGGTTGCTCTGTCGTGCCGCTATCCAATTAAACGCAAATCGGTTTGAAAAAGTTTCAATATGTTTCAGCCGATACTACGCTTCTTTTGATTGATCTTGCTGCATTAGCGATACATTACGTTGCGGAGTGAACGTGGAGATTGCATGCTTGTACACCATTTGCTGACGGCCTTCGCTGTCGATGACAATCGTAAAATTGTCAAAAGCTTTAATAACTCCGCGAATTTGGAAGCCATTGGTCAAATATACCGTAACCGGGACGCTGTCTTTGCGAAGTTGGTTCAGAAACGTATCCTGAATATTGATTGATTTGTTCATTAGCCGTTACCCCCATCGTTAAAAAGATTGGTTAGAAGTATATTCAAGATCCATCCTGAACTTTCCTGCTATTATAGCATAAATCGCTTGCAAATTGTTCTGAAAATTTTCAGAAGCGTCAATCCACGTGATGTCAGACATATGCCGGAACCATGAAAGCTGCCGTTTCGCGAACCTACGCGTATCACGTTTGATTAAGGTCACCGCTTCCTCAAGCGATAGCTGCTGTTGTAGAAAGAGCGCAATCTCCTTGTAGCCAAGACCTTGCATGGAGATGTCACCAGGCTTGACACCTTGTGAGAGCAGCTGCTTCACCTCTCCCACCAGCCCCGCCGCCAGCATATCATCCACACGTTGATTGATGCGTTCATACAGCACTGCCCGATCCATAGTCAGCCCGATGATACATAATTCGTATGGCGAAATCTTTTTCTGGCCGGCAAGCTGCTCGGATAATGTCATCCCGGTCAAATGATGGATTTCCAAAGCCCGGATGATGCGCCGCTGATCGTTGGGATGCAGCCTCTCCGCAGAGGCGGGATCGATAGCCCGCAGCTTGTCCAGCAGCGCTTCCGCACCATGCTTCACGGCGTAGTGCAGCTGTTCCTCGCGAAATGCTTCATCCGATCCGCTCTCTGCAAATTCATACCCGTAAGCGACGGATTCCACATACAGTCCGGTCCCTCCCACAATAAAGGGAAGCTTCCCGCGGCTGGAAATATCCGTGATCAGACCTGTGCAGCGTTCCTGAAACTCTGCAACTGAGAACGGATGCTCAGGACCGCAAATATCGATCAAATGATGCGGAATGCCCTCCCGTTCCTCGGGCTTAATCTTGGCAGTACCAATATCCATACCCCGATAGACCTGCATAGAATCACCTGAGATGATCTCTGCATTCAGCGCCCTTGCAAGATCAAGACTCATTCTTGTTTTGCCGACCGCAGTCGGTCCGATCAACACGAGCAGCCGCGGCTTGGTCGGATAGTTCTGTTCGGCACTCATGTTGGATTGATCACTCCATATGCAATTTTGTTGACATGCCTGCGTTCAAAGCCAAGCCGCAGGAACTCGCCGCTGTCCCGATGCTCCTTGAGCACGACCGTCTTGCGAGCGACCCGCTTGGCCTGAAGCACGGCTTCAACGTCGAGCGCGCCATTATTCGCTAATCCGCGCAGCGGCGCCAAAGCTGAAGAGTCATGCATGGGGCGGCGAAACATCGGATCGAAATAAATGATATCGACACTCTTATCAGGGAGCTCCGCCAGCCAATTCATATGGTTGGCGCATTGCAGCTCGATACGCCGGAACGCTTCATTCACATCGGGATGGATCGTTTCGTAAGTACGAAGTCCTTCGCGAACTACAGCGCATAGAACCGGCTCACTCTCCAGCGCAATGACTTTCCCTTCCTGGCCAGAAGCATAAGAGAATACGATCGCATCCGAGCCAAGGCCAGCTGTGCAATCCAGTACCGTGTCGCCTGCTCTGCAGCCAGATACTTCGATCAATGGATCACTCTCGCCGCTGCGCAATCTTTTTACTCTGACATAAGCCATGCTGGGATGAAAATAAAGAGGCTCTTCTGATTCCTCATAATATCTTAGTCCATTATCATCTGCAACTAACACGCTGGCTTCTCCGTAGCGTTTCTTCATACGCGCCAGAGAATCCTGATTCCGAGGCACTAGCCGGCCTCCAAGCTCCTGGGACAATCGTCCTGCATATGCGACCAGCTCTGACGAGGGCTTGTAGGCGGTCGTGACGATCATGACATCACCCGCTTGAACATTTTCTCAAGCTGATAGGTGGACATATGCACGAGTATCGGTCTGCCGTGCGGACAGGTATAAGGCTGGATACAGCGGGACAGCCGTTGCAGCAGACCTTCTCCCTCTTCCCGTGTCAGACGGTCATTCGCTTTGATCGATGCTTTGCAGGAGCACATGATCGCGGATTTCTCCCGCAGCTTTCCGATATCTACTGCGCCTCGCTCACCGAGCAGCCATTCCATCATCTCCTCGATGACCGCCTGCTCATCTCCTTGCGGCAGCCACTCTGGATAAGCGCGAACGAGAAAGGTTTGCGGACCGAATGGCTCAAGCTCTATGCCTGCTTCCTCAATAAGCGGAAGACGTCCTCGAAGCGTCGATGCTTCCGATGCCGTGAACTCCAAGGTGATCGGCACTAACAGCTGCTGGCTTGCCTGCTGCGGACGCCCGAATTTCTCTACATAATACTCATAATTAATCCGCTCATGCGCCGCATGCTGGTCAATGAGATACAAGCCCTCTTCATTCTGAGCGACGATGTACGTGCCGTGCAGCTGGCCGATCCAATATAATTCAGGAAATGAATGATTACTGTCATTAACTAATTCTTCTTCACGATTGGAGCTGTTTATCGGTTCATGATCAGCTTGGCGTGCTTCCTGTTGTGCTGCTGCATCATTAGCTTCACTGCCTGCTCCATTATTTTCACTACCTGCGCTCGTATGTCCCATTGAGTCCTGCGATTGGCCCGCCGCTGTTTCCCGAACAACATCTGCTCCGCTAGCAGAATGCGCAGGCTGCTTCGGCGGGGCGTAGAGCAGCTCTGTCGCATCCTTCGGAATAACGTCGCGATTGCTCTGCCAATCTGGAGTGTAGGAAGGCTTCCCTTCTCGCTTTCCTGCAGCTCCGCTACCGCCGCTCGGAACTGTATTGGATGGTGCTGAAAATGATTTTGTTAACGGCGTTAAGGATTGCGACAATGATGGCGCAGCGGATGGCGGCATAGTCATATTCGGCTCTGCCTGGTGAAAGGAAATTCTGTCCTGAACGAACAGCGGCTTGGACCGTTCAGACGCTGCCGGCCCAGGAATATGCCGCTGCTTGCCGAGCGCCTTGGCGAGTGACTGCTCCACGAACTCCCTTAGCTCTGCCTCCTTGCTGAATCGAACCTCCATCTTGGACGGATGGACGTTCACATCCAGCAAGCTCGGATGCATGCCAAGCTCAAGCACGACAAGCGGATAGCGATTGATCGGAAGCAAGGTATGATAGGCTTGCATAATCGCTTGGTTTATGACGAAGCTTCGTATATAACGGCCATTGACAACGACTGTAATGCCGTTGCGATTCGCTCTTGTCTGCTCTGGCTTGGATATGTAGCCGCTCAAATCATAATCAGGATGCTCGCCTTCTACGGGAAGCATCGCTTTGGCGGCTGATGTGCCGTATATCGCAGCGAAGGCTTGTACGCGATCTCCGTTGCCAATCGTTCGCAGCAGCTGACTGTTGTTATGCCGAAGTGTGAAGGCAATTCCAGGATGCGCTAATGCAAGCCGATTCACATAATCGGCGATATGGCCAATCTCGGTCTGAATGGTCTTCATATATTTCAATCTGGCCGGCGTGTTGAAGAACAGATCGCGAACCGATACATCTGTCCCCTGCGGCGCATTGGCCTCCTCGTCCTTCTTGACGACACCGCCCTCGATAACATAGCGGCGCCCCAGCCCTGTCGTTTCGGAAGAAGAGACGCATTCGACGCGGGCAACTGCCGCGATGCTTGGTAGCGCTTCGCCTCTAAATCCCAGACTTGCGATGCGGAACAGGTCCTTGCTCGATGCGATCTTGCTTGTAGCATGCCGGAAGAAGGCCGTACCGATATCCTCAGCATCGATGCCTTGCCCATTATCCGTCACACGAATAAGGGTCAAGCCGCCCTCTTCGATCACGACATCAATCGTAGAGCTGCCCGCATCAATCGCGTTCTCGACGAGCTCCTTAACGACCGAAGATGGACGCTCCACCACCTCGCCAGCTGCGATCTGATTGGCGAGCTGCTCGTCCAACACTTGAATTTTACCCATTACGCGCACTCCCTCCCACTGCAATCAGCCGTTCTATTTGTCCTCCGTCAGCAGCTTGAGCTTCATATCATTAAGCCATTGCATCGCTTGCATCGGCGTTAAGTTAAACAGATCCAGCCGTTTCAATTGGTCGGCAAGCTGCTCAGCCTTCGGACTCGCCCTGCGGGCTTTGGGCTCTGGCATCGACTCGCCGAAAATAGACAGCTGAACGACGCTGTCAACTGCTGCATTGCTGCTGTAGGAAGCCGCTGTCTCAGATATGGCATCATCCTGCCCGCCATTGGCCCCGCCTCGCTTGGAGCGTGAACGATCTCCGATAGCTTCCTCAGAAATCGTCCCGCCATCAGCCAAACTGCTTGCCGGAACCGAATCCGGTTTCTGTTGTTCTTGTATCTGCTTTGCCTGTGCCTGCTTCTGTGGTTTCTGCTCCAGCTCCGCATGCGTCTCCAACAGACTATAAGCCCGTTGAATGATGCTGTCCGGCAAGCCAGCCAGCTGGGCGCAATAGATGCCGTAGCTGCTGCTTGCAGCGCCAGGGACGAGCTTGCGCAGGAAGGTGACATTGTCGCCGGTCTCCTGCACGGCCATACATACATTGGCCAGCGATGGCAATGTTTCCTCAAGATGCGCGAGCTCATGGAAGTGAGTGGATACTAGCGCTTTGCAGCCTACTTGATGATGGACGAATTCCACGACCGATTGCGCAATCGCCATGCCTTCACCAGTAGAGGTTCCTCGTCCAAGCTCGTCAATAATAACTAGACTCTGAGACGTTGCTTTCTCCGTCATCGTCTGGATGTCCTTCATCTCAACCATAAAGGTGCTCTGGCCGCCTATGAGATCATCGGCCGCCCCGATTCGTGTGAATATCCGATCGATTAGCGGGATTTCCGCGCGCCTTGCTGGCACGAAGCAGCCAATCTGCGCAAGAATGCTAATGAGCGCGACCTGGCGCATGTATGTGCTTTTACCCGCCATATTAGGACCGGTAATCAGCAGCATGGACGACCCGTCCCGCGTTAAACCCGTACCGTTGGCAATGAAGGCTGTTCCCTCAATAACCGCTTCGACAACCGGATGCCGGCCTTCCTCAATAACCATATCGTAGCCGTCCGTAACGAGAGGCTTCACGAAGCGCTGCTCCGAGCTAACCGCTGCCAACGATTGATAAACGTCCAATGTCGCAATCGTTTCCGCCAGACTCTGCAGCCGATGCAGATGCGCAGACAGATGCTCGCGAAGCTCCACGAACTTCTCGTATTCCAGATCTACCATTTTCTCTTCCGCTTCGAGAATAAGTCTCTCCTTCTCTTTCAGCTCCGGTGTAACATAACGCTCAGCATTAGCGAGCGTCTGCTTCCGCTCGTAACGGCCTTCCGGCAGCATCGATATATTCGCTTTGGAAACTTCCAGATAATAGCCGAACACTTTATTATAGCCAATCTTAAGTGACTTGATCCCTGTTGCCTCGCGCTCCTGGCGCTCCAGCTCGGCAAGCCATTTCTTGCCGCTGACGCTCGCTTCGCGCAGCTGATCAAGATAGACGTCATAGCCTGCTTTAATCAGTCCCCCATCACGAACCGAGATCGGAGGGTCCTCTACGATAACAGTCTCGATCATCGACGCCAAATCTGAGCAATCATCAATTCCACCAACCAATTGCTGCATCGTAGTCGAAGCGGAATCCGCGCACAATGCCACCAGAGCAGGAACATGCTGAATCGATGTCCTCAGCGCATTGAGATCGCGTCCATTGGCGCTGCCGAAGGCAACACGTCCGACCAGCCGCTCCAGATCGTAAATTTCATTCAGCTCGCGCCGCACATCCTCGCGCAGGATGAAATTGTTATACAGCTCGTCAACCGCTTCAAGACGGGCGTCAATCGCCTTTTTCGAGAGCAGCGGCTTATCGATCCACCGCCGCAGCAGCCTGGCGCCCATAGAGGTGCGGGAACGGTCCAGCAGCCAGAGCAGCGAGCCCCTCTTGCTGCGGTCATGAACCGTTTCCACCAGCTCCAGATTCCTTCTTGTGAAGGGGTCCAGCACCATATATTGATTGGGCTCATAGGACTGAATCCGTCTGACATGACCTAGAGAACGCTTCTGTGTCTCGTCGAGATAGCCGGTCATAATGGCGACTGCCCGCAGACGCGCTGGCGCTAAATGATTCAGCTCTCCGAGCTCGAACTGACCCTCCAGCCCCGCCTTCTCCATGGGGGTACGAGCTGTGAACAGCACCGGACGGTTAAAAGCCGCAACGACAGGCCTTAGCTGCTCCAGGACATGCTCGTCCCCGACAATTTCTGCAGGCCGATATACATTGATCTCGTCGGTGAGCAGTTCTAGCGCCCCCTGGAATGAAGTAACGTAGAGCTCTCCTGTCGTCAAGTCGCAGGCAGCAATTCCGAATGCGCTATCGCTGTGCGATACTGCGACTATGAAATTATTCGCTTTCTCCGCAATCGATTTGGTTTCCATTACTGTACCAGGGGTAACGAAACGAATGATCTCTCTTCGAACGACTCCCTTGGCTGCGGAAGGATCTTCAACCTGCTCGCAGATCGCAACCTTATAGCCCTTGTCAACAAGTCTTGCTATGTAACCCTCAGCGGAATGGTGAGGGACGCCGCACATCGGGATGCGATTCTCGCCGCCGCCCTCTCTTCCTGTAAGGGTAATCTCCAGTTCACGCGATGCGTTGATTGCATCATCAAAAAACATTTCATAGAAATCGCCAAGCCGAAAAAATAAAAAGGCGTCCTTCGCCTGCTCTTTGATCGATAGATACTGCTGTATCATGGGGGTATAAGAAGACATGCCGCCCCTCCTGTTATTTAATGCGAATATGAATCTTCAGAAATATATTATAACAGAAAAAGCGCCCCATAGTGGAACGCAGCGAACAGTTGAAGCAGAAATGCTGGCTGATCAGTTGCTCTGCATCATTCCTGAATTGGAATACGCCATTTCACCCTTACATCTGTCGCAGCATCCCAATGCTCTCTCCTTCGAATTGCGGCCAGCAAGGGCTCTATCCAGCGTCCTAGCTCAGCGTATGAGGCTGTCTCTCTCATTGCAGAAGCAAGCGGCTCCACGCATGTTCGCAAAACTTCATAATCAGCCGAATAATAGGCGTCCACAATCGTTTCGTCCTCCATTGGCCGATACGCAAGCGCATGGCTCTCTCTTGCGCATAGAAGGGCTAGCGCAAACGCCGCTTTCGCAGCTAGCGGCGATAGGAGCCAGCTTGGAAGCGTCCGGTACTCGAAGCCGCCATGCGGCTGCATGCGGCAATCTCCAAGCGTACCGAATCTCGGCCGCCTCGCTCCCTCAGACGGCGTCTCTATTAATGCCAGCAGCAGAGCGGCATAGCTGTCGAGCTGCCGCAGCAGCCTTCCTGTCAGCGGCACTCCGCTGAGGTGAATGTGGCCTCCCAGCGCAAAGCCCGCTACCGGCATGGCGCCTGCAGCCCAGCGCAGGCGGCGGTCCCGAATGCGCGTATTAGCTTGTACGAGCAGGCGGCGAATATTCGCTGCCAGCTCGTCGGGACTGCCCGCTGGTGCGGGCCGAAGCTCCGCAACGGGGTACATGATCCGGCCGCCAATCACAACAGCGTCACAGCCAGTTCCGTAGCCGCCCTCCAAATAGGTGGCGGCTGACACGACTTTGCCTTCTTCCGACAGGAGAAGAAACTCCGGATCAGCACCTATCCGAAGAAGATCCTCATCGTGCGGCTTCCCATTGGCTGAGCGAGATCGCTGTCCCCTGTATACGGCAATCGCCCTTGCCCAAATTCCCTTCTGCAGCTCTTCCCCATCAGGCAGATGAATAGCAGACACCTTGCAGCTGCCGCTGTCAGCGACAGACATATCCACCCTCCCATTCTCCAATCCAACCGCATAAAGAGCCTTCACCGCCGCTCTGGAGAGACGCCGGAACATAGGGTCCGCCGCTGCAAGCAGGATACGGGATTGATTCCGTCTATTAGCCGCGAAAGCAGATGGATTGCGAAGCCCTGACATCGAAGGTTCAATTGCGATCCTTCTTACTTCGATCGTCTGCAGATTGAAGATCGATACGATGAACCGTCTTCCACTGCTGCCGGGGCTCTCCAGAACGGCTGCGCCAGCCCGCTGCAGCCGCCTCGCCAGCTCCTGCCAGGACGCAGCCGCATAGGCTGCTGCGCCGCGATTCAGAATGAGCGGCTCACAGCTTCCATCTCGCCAATGTGAAGGCAGCGGGCTGCTGCCGCATACGATAATGCTATCATCGCCTTCAGGAATTCCATCCGCCCAGGCACGGGGAAATTCCCCGAATGCTCGACCCTCCGCATCCCACGTCCATATTTTTCCCGACATTCACCTATCCCCGATCGCTAAGCAGCCTGCACGGCCTCCAAGCTTAAATGAAACTTTTCGAAAAAAAAGAGGGCATCCGCCCTCGAATCCCGTGCCTTTGCCGCATACGATACATGAACAGTAACGCTGTAATCCTCGAAATTACAGCTCGTCGTCCAGCAAATCCGGGTCCAAATCCTCATAATCGCCATCGCCGTCATCGTCATAGTCGAAATCCTTGCCGTCATGATCGCAGCCGCCCTGACAGACAGCAACACAAACCTTGGTCTCAGCAACCATCTCCACAACAAATTCGCGCTCGACGCGAATACCGACGCTGGAGCCGTTCGCGGCAATGTTCGCTTCGATGCAGTTCGGCTCCTGAGTCGCCTCTGCCGTTACCTCCTCCGTCGATGACCGGTGCTTCGGATCGATATAGGAGAGCGGCACATGCTCGACATACGAGAGCGTTTCCTTGGCTACGTCGGTTTGCGAGTTTTTGTTGTAAGAATACCAAATATTAACATCGTAAGTACCTATAACCTCAATCCCGTCGCCCGATCGAACCGCTTCATACTGATGGTTGATAATCCATGCCCCCAGAATGCTGGTGGGATGATGAGGCGGCGTAACGTTATGGGTTACTGTGGAAAACTTACGACCTTTGCCGCAGACAGCTTTCGTAATTATTTCTCTGCACTGAAGCTGTTTATCTGCAATAGCCATGTATTTAACCTCCTCCATACAATCATTCACTTAAAGTGTATGCAGGACATGGGCGAATGTTGATTAATCCTAGACCAACAAATCGAAATGTTTATAGAGCACTCAAAAAAGAGCGTCCTCAGGCGCTCTTCATTGGCTTTCGCTTCAATAATTAAGGCTTACATATCCAATAATTAAGGCTTACATAATCAAGGTTTGCTTAATCTCTCTTGCTAGTTGCCCGTTGCTATTTGCCCCCTTGGCAATTTCACCTTGGTTATTCCACCTTGGAGGCAAATGGTTTTCAAGGCTTGTCCGATGACAGGTCAATCGCTCCGTTGTTTTTTAAGCCGTTTGGCAATGTTTAAATATCGCGCCAGCTCGTGCATGAGCTGAAGGATCGCGGCACGCACCTCAAATTCTTGACGGCTCTTCGGCAGCGGCATCGCCTTGAACTGCTCTTCAAGCTCAGGCAATTTGCGCTCAACTGCCCCTTCATACACCTCGGATTTCACATTATCAGCAAGTATATCGAACTGGTCTGCTACCAGCTCTCCTTGTGGCAGGGAATCATAAACATAGGATAACTGAAGCAGCATTTGTTGAATCGATTCCAGCTGCTGCCGCCTCATTTCAAAGTAGATCGGATAATAATTCCATGCTGTTCTGTCCTGGCCCCACAGCCGATTCTCCTGGTTCATTTCCGCCCGCTTCAGCCCCTGCTCGATCGCTTTATTCGCCTGAAGCAGCTCCTCACCTGACCAAACCAAAGCAGGATTCCGCAGAGTTTGTCCCATTAATTGAAAAATGTCTGCAAAGCTCTGTTCCGTCTGTTTGCGGAGCAAGGCGAGGTTTTTGTCTTCTTTTGGCATATAGAGAAAGTTAATGATCGTTGCCCACCCAAGTCCGGTTAGCAGCAGCATAATTTCATTGCCGATCAGATCTGTCGTTACACTCTCTCTAGCAAACACATGAAATACGATAACGGAGCTCGTCACAATGCCGTCCTTTAGCTGCACACGGGATAGAATGGGGAACACGAGCAATATGAAGAGCGATATCGTCCATATATGAAATCCAAACAGCGTAAATAATAGCGAAGCAAAAAAAAGACCCAGCACAGAGGCGGTAAACCGGACAAGGGCGCTCTTCAGCCCCTTCATCCTCGTTACTTCAACGCCTAATATCGCCAATAGTCCTGCAGATAAAGGGGTATCCAGCCCCAAATAATAAGCCGTATACAAAGCGGCCAACGCCGCAATCGCGGTTTTGATGACTCGAATGCCCATAATTGACCTCAACTAGACCGAAGGTTCCGGTTTTTACCTTTATCCTACCGTTACCCTTGGCCTAGCGTCAACCGTTCCGCTTGCATGTCACCCAATTGCACCGCACTCGCGGTGGGTGGCTGACTGCCTTCACGTATCGTCCCACCAGGCAATGAGAGCTGCACGCGTTGCGTGGTGAGGCGATGTTTGGCGGTACTTGCCTTTGGAAGTCTGCTGCTGCTCAGTGCTTTTGAAGATCCGGGCGCATTATTTTCTTCTCTAAATAGGTGACGCCCTGGTACATGACAGTTGCAACGACAGCAATTAGAATCAAGCTGGACAGCACCAAGGTGAAGTTGAACACCTGAAAGCCATAGATCATCAGATAGCCGAGGCCTTCCTTGGCAACCAGAAATTCTCCGACGATGACACCGACCCAAGCCAGCCCTACATTGACCTTGAGTGTCGATATGATCGTAGGAATGGATGCCGGCAGCACAACGTATTGAAAGGTTTGCGTCTTCGTACCGCCGAACAGACGAACAACCTTCATATAATTCTGGTCAACCTCGCTAAAGCTGGCGTAGATCACGAGTGTTGTAATGATAACAGTGAGCGACAGTGTTGTTGCCACAATAGAAATAAAGCCTGGGCCGAAGCCGACGATGAATACCGGACCGAGCGCAACCTTGGGCAGGCTGTTCATGACAACGATAAAAGGGTCCATCACACGGGAGACGAAGGGCAGCCACCAGAGCAAAGCCGCGAATGCCGTTCCTAGCAACGTCCCCAATATAAAACCGACCACGGTCTCCAGCACGGTTACGCCCAGATGGGGGAACAACGTGCCATCGGCGGCTGTCGAATAAATTTGGCTGAATAGCCTGCTGGGATAGCTGAACAACAGCACATCGATCCATCTCAGACGGCCTGCTGTCTCCCATAACCCCAGCAGACCAATCAGAAGGAGTGCTTGCGTTAATCGAACAGCTCCCCTCCTTCGTCTTGCCCCCCTCAGATGCTCCCTATGAAGGTCTTGAATCCAGCTCTTGCCCATGCGATGCACCTCCCTTCTCGCCGCTCTCTTCCAGTGACCTCCAAAGGCTGTCGAAAATCGATTGAAATTCTCTCATCCTGCGAGCTTCTGTCGGCAATGCATCGCGAATACTGGGCGGAATCAGGAACGAGCCGTAATAGCGGCCAGGGTTGCGTGCCAGCACGACCACTTGATCACTCATAGCCGCAGCCTCTGCCAAATCATGTGTTACAAGGACAGCCGTCTTCCCTTTGCTCCGCAAGGTGGACTGCACCAAATCCTCAAGCTGAAGCTTGATTCCCATGTCCAGCGCCGAGAATGGCTCGTCAAGCAGCAGCACATCGGGCTCGGTAGCGAGCGTCCGAACTAGTGCGGCTCTCTGTCTCATACCGCCCGACAGCTCATGGGGCATTCGTTTCTCAAATCCGCCGAGACCCAGCTCATGGAGAAGGGAGCGTGTATAGTCGATGCCCTGTTCCGTTCGCCTGCCGCCTAGTTCCAATCCAAGCAGCGCATTGTCCAGAATGGTTCGCCAAGGAAACAGATAATCATGCTGCAGCATATATCCGATTCGGGCAGAAGGACCTTGTATAATCTCGCCGCCAACGACTACCTCGCCCTTTGTCGGCTTCAGCAGTCCGGCAAGCATGCTTAGTATTGTAGTTTTGCCGCAGCCGCTCGGACCGACCAAACTGAGGAACGATCCCCGCTCCACTGTCAACGAAAGGTCTTCTACAGCCAGCGTCGCCCTGCTGTCATTCACATAGACCTGTGAGACATTCCGCAGCTCCAGTACGTTGTCCATTGCAAGCTCTCCTTCTCCAGCACCTTCGTCAGTCTGCAGCCTGCTCTGCGAATGAATTATCTACGAGTTCCTCGTGCGCGGGTCTGCTTGTAAGCTCACCGGCTGTCGTCATGACATCAAGCAGGTTGTTCCACTCCTCCTCGTCTACTGCAGGGTCCGATGCATAGGAACCTTGCTGCTTGTAGCGGTCAATGACTTTTATTGCTATGGCTCGGTCTGTATCCTTGAAGAATGGAAGGACGACATCCGCGATCTCCTCGGCGTTATGTTCCTCGACCCACTTCTGCGCCTTATAGATTGCGTTCGTAAATTTCTGCGTCGTTTCCTTATTCGCGTCGATATAGCTCTGCTTAGTCATGAATACGGTATAAGGAAGATGCCCGCTTTCTACGCCAAAGGATGCGACAACTTGCCCCTTGCCCTCCTGCTCAAAAATCGATGCCTGAGGCTCGAACAGCTGTACATAATCGCCAGTGCCAGAGGCAAATGCTGCGGGGATATTCGCAAATTCAATATTCTGAATCAGCTCCAGATCCTTCTGCGGATCGATGCCGTGACGCTTCAATGTGAACTCGCCCGCCATCTGCGGCATGCCGCCCTTGCGCTGTCCGAGGAAAACGCTTCCTTGAAGCTGATCCCAATGAAATGCGTCCACAGCTTCCCTTGAGACCAGGAAAGTTCCGTCAGTCTGTGTCAGCTGGGCAAAATTAATGACCGTATCCTCAGCACCTTGCTGATAGACATAGATCGACGTCTCCGAGCCGACCAACGCAATGTCTATGCCCCCTGTTAGCAATGCCGTCATCGTTTTGTCCCCGCCAAAGGTCGTTGTCAGCTCCACCTGGAGTCCTTCTTCCTTGAACAGGTCCTTGGCAATCGCTACATACTCCGGCGCATAGAACAGCGATCTCGTTACCTCGCCCACTCGCACCTTCACAAGCCCCTCTTCACCATTGTCTTTGCCGCATCCCTCCAGCAGGGCGGTCATAAGCCCTGCAATTATCAGAGCAGACATTAATAGCCGTCGTATCACATTGGTTTCCTCCTGCTGCACATGTATTGTATTCCAGCCTATGCAGCAACGGAGAAATGGTGAGTACGAACGTATGTTGCAGCTGTAAGAGGATATGTGTGTATGTGACACAACAGCTAACAGCTGGAAAAAGCACACACTTCATTTGCACGAAAAAAAGCGACTCTCCAAGTATCCTCACACTCGGGAAGCCGCAATGAACCAACATTGAATCCAATCCTGCAATCTGATGATTTTCAGTCATCCACTTCTTCTGTCGCCATAAGCCTGAAAAACCTTCTTACAGCACGAAAAAGTGGAGCGAGGCACGCTGTAAGCACGAAAAAACATCTAACAGATGACATGGCATCGTGGAATCCACTTCTTCTGTAAAGTAACCCTGCAATCTGGTATCGCGATCATCGGATAACCTCTAATCTGCTACCCGATGATCACTCTGTTATCTGATAATCAATCTGCTACATGATGATCACTTTGTTATCCGATAATCAGTCTACTACCCGATGATCAGTCTGCTATCCGGTAATCAGCAATCTATAGCCGATAGATGTCGCTGTACTTCCGCTCCAGGTAGGATACCAGATAAGCGGGGTCCAGCGATTTGCCGGTAATGCTTGTAATCAGCTCGGCAGGCGTTCTTAGCTTGCCGTATTGGTAGATTTTGTCCGTGAGCCAATCTTTGATGGGATGAAGCTCTCCACGACCGACCATGTCCCATAGCGCTGGAACCTGATGTTCCATCGTATCGGTAATTTGCGCCGCATACATGTTGCCCAGCGAGTAGGAAGGAAAATAGCCAAACGCCCCTCCAGACCAATGGACATCCTGCAGGACGCCTTCGCTGTAGTTGTCCGCCACAACGCCAAGGTATTCCTTGTACTTGTCATTCCATAATGCTGGCAGCTCGGAAGCCTTCACGCCTTCATTGAACAACAGCTTCTCAATCTCGTAGCGTATAATAATGTGCAGATTGTAGGTCAACTCATCCGCTTCGATACGAATGAGCGAAGGCCGCACAACGTTGGTCGCTCGATAGAAATCCTCAACGGGCACATCCAATTGATTCGGGAACTGCTTCTGCAGGTCTCCGTAATAACGATTCCAGAACGGCTTGCTGCGGCCGATCATATTCTCCCAGAAACGAGACTGCGACTCATGAATGCCCATTGAAGTGCCCGTACATAAGGTTGTCCCTATGAGCGCCTTCATAATGTTCTGTTCATACAGCGCATGTCCACCCTCATGAATGGTACCGAACAGCGCGCTGGTCACATCACCCTCCAAGTAGCGGGTAGTAATGCGCACATCGCCCGGATTCAGGCCGGTCGCGAACGGATGAACACTCTCATCCAGCCGCCCTGAATTAAAGTTGAAGCCCATCTGCTCCAGTATGAACAGGCTGAACTTCTTCTGTGCGTCCTTCGCATAGGTTTGGTGCAGGAAGCCAGTCTCGGGCTGATGCGGCGATGCCGCTATAGCAGCTGACAGCGGAACCAGCTTCTCGCGTAATCCTCCAAACAGACGATCCAGCTCTGCTGTTGTCATTCCCGGCTCATAGGCATCCAGCAACGTATCATATCGCGTTGCTTTAGGGCCCCACAAATCGATAAACTGATTGGTATAGGTAATGATTTTGTCCAGATAGGGCTCGAACATGGCGTAATCGTTCTTCTCCTTGGCCTCTTCCCAAATCGATTCCGCCTGCGAGGTTAGCACGACATATTCCTGATAGAGCTTCGGCGGAATTTTGATGCTGCGATCATAGTCCTTGCGTGTTTCGGTTACTAATCTGCTGTGGATTTCGGTCAGTCCCGATATGACCTCCGGCTGCTCCAGCTCCGCGAGCCATTCCCCAAGCTCAGGGTCTGTTGACAGCTTGAACATCTGGCCAGAGAGCATTCCGATAGCTTCAGAGCGGGCTTCCATCCCGTTGCGGGGCGCTCCGGTGCGCAAGTCCCAGTAAAGAACACCGAGTGCTTCTTCGTAACTTTTGATCTGGCCTATGCGTTCATTAAATCTTTGCAAAACATTCTCAGCGCTTGTTGTCATTGGCTAAATCCACCTTTCCATTATTTTCTTTCCTTCAGTCTCTACTTGATCATACTTTTTGCAAAACGTATAATCAACTTTAGCCGGAAATTTACAGCATGCGATTGTGAAGGAGGATTTCATCTTGCATTTTACTTTTACCGATACGGCTGTCGAGCAGCTTTCTGCAATGTTGAAGGATGGGAATCGCAGCCTGCGCCTTAAGTATGATACGGAAGGCTGCGGCTGCGTAGTCAGCGGTGTCCCTGCACTTGAGCTCATTCAATCGCCAGATGACGATGACAAGCAGGCAGAAGGCAGTCCTTATGCCGTATGGTACGAGCCGCGTTTTGCAGTATTTTTTGAGCCGCGCCTAAGAATCGATTATAATGCGGAACGTTATTCTTTCAGTTTGAAAAGCGACAATCAAATCTACACGAACAACTTGCGAATTGTGAAGTAACAACTTGCACGGAATACAATGCAATACATATTCATTGAACATCGGGAGCCTGCTGGGAAGTAAAGATAGATAATATGGATGGAGGTTTATTTGTCATGAGCAAGCTAGAGCAGATGTTATCGTTTAATAAAGGTTTTGTAGAAAATCGGGAATTCGAGCCTTATCTAACTGACAGATATCCAGACAAGAAAGTAGTCATCGTCACCTGCATGGACACGAGACTGACCGAGCTGCTGCCTAAAGCGCTGAATCTGAAAAATGGCGATGCCAAAATCATCAAGAATGCCGGTGGAATCGTAACGCAGCCGTTCGGCAATATTATGCGAAGCATTCTCGTAGCCGTCTATGAGCTTGGCGCGGAGGAAGTCATCGTTATTGGCCATCACGAATGCGGAATGACAGGATTGAACCCTGAGACGATGATACAGCATATGAAGGAAAGAGGAATTACAGGCGATACGATCGATACCCTCCTACATTCCGGCATTAATCTGAAACGCTGGCTTACCGGCTTTGACAGTGTGCAGGAGAGCGTACTCAACAGTGTGAGCATTATTCGCAATCATCCGCTGCTTCCCCCTGGAACAGCTGTACATGGATTAATTATTGATCCGGGGACAGGCAATCTTGATCTGATGGCAGATGGCTATAAGCATCTGACTGCATAGATATAAAGGAAGAAAGAGCACTGCAATCGAGCCATATACGGCTCTCTGCAGTGCTCTATCTTTGTAATTGGAGTAAATGAGATTGCTTGTGAAGCAGCGCAGCATGACTGGTCAATGCTGCCTTGTCAATGCTGCTTTCTCTGAAGGGTTTTCGCCTCGGCCGAGGCTTTGCGCGCGGCGATGACATCGCTTCGGTCGCGCAAAGTATGCCGATTCGTAAGCGCCTCGTCCGAACTGCTCGGCGCGCCCCACTCCAACCCCTTAGTCCGGCATTCCTCCTGGCACAGTGCGACAAGCGCTGCATCGGCTAGAGGCAGTTCGAGATCAACGAATCGCTCCTGTCGTTCTATCGCGGTGATTCGCTCTGTTATGAGGCCGAGTAGTTGCCCGCCGTCCAAGCCGAGCTCTTGAAGACCCTCTTGGGCTGAGGATAGCTTCGCCAAGCATTGACGGAACATTTTGCCCGCGCCTGCGATGTTATCCCTGCGATGATGATAGGAGCCAACTGCCAATTGAATGAGACCCACCCATAGCTCGGCATATCGATCACCCGGATGCTCCTTCCAGTATTCCTCCAATATTTCATGACATTCAAAATAATCGCGTGTTGCATGGAATTCCACCAAATAATGCACATACGCCGCTGGAAACCGACTCCTGTCGCCCATCTATATCCCCCAAATCAGACCCGTTATTCACGGTAGAAGAATGAAAAGCGTGACCTTTGATTATATTAGTCGTAATTGAAGGGAAAGGCAACGCTCTGCTGCCCCCGAATCAATCAAAGGAGCAATTACTTGATGAAAAAGACGCTTATTCTTCTTGTGGCCTTCACCCTCTTCGTCGCATTGGGTGCTGGAGCCGTGGACGCAAGACCTAGAGGCGGGTTCAAATCGCCCAAGAAAAGCTATACCGAGACACCGAAGAAAAACGATGGCGTTAATCAGACAAACCCGGGCGCAAAGACACCTCCCGCAGCGGGCAGTAAGGCGAGTCGCGGCTTCTTCAGCGGCGGAAGCTTGTTCAGAGGGCTTATGATTGGCGGATTAGCCGGTCTCTTGTTCGGAGGCTTGTTCGCAAATCTAGGCTTTCTTGGCGATTTTCTCGGCTTGCTCATTAATGTGCTTGCCATCTATGTTCTATTCGTCGCTGTTCGCGGCATCTTCCGCTATTTCCGCAACAATCGCAGGCCCTCCAACCCCGAAGACCGGGGACGTTAAATGGCAGTACGGATCTATACGGATGAGATTGTTAATGCAGTCTGTCTGAATATCGCGAGCCGAAAGGGCATCCTGCCTACTGAAGTGGAGGTTCAATTGTCATGGGAAGAGGAATATGGATTTACGGCAGAAGTGTGGACGCAGGGGCGCAGCCAATATCTCGTGGAAGCCAACCTGCTGGAGGCAATTGAGCAATACATGCTCAAACAATATAATCGCCGCGTCTTCCGATCACAGATTACACTCGATGTGGATGAAGAATTTTGGGCCGATATAGCGGATTGACACATCGTCAATCTGCTTTTTTGTGCGCGGAGCTGCTGCTTCGATAATATGCAATTTTTTACGCGGAATTGCTGCTTCGATAATATGCAATTTTATGCAACTACTATTTTCGCGCAACTGCCCCCCTCTCTCAACGTCTAATAGTTTAGATTGAGAGAGGAGTGTTAGGCAGCACATGAGGAAGAATTGGAGTTTAATTATCGCTATTATGCTGGTCTTGCAAGCCAGTATAACAGTTTTCGGATCAGAATCAGCAGAGGGCCGTACATTGGATCGGACGACGAAATTCCGAGTCTATCAGAATGATCGCGCTATAAAAGAATTCAACACCTCGACAAGTGCCATTACTTATGCGAAAAGCTTGGCATACAGCCACGTCGAGAAGATCGCTGATCGGAGCTGGGTATGGGACAATCTTCCCCGCTACAAGGTGTATGAGAACGGATTCTCAACTCCTGGCCGGGAATTCGGAACGTTGAAGGAGGCCAAGGCTTTCGCTAGCAAGCTTCGTTTTGCGCAAATACGCGATCTTCAGAAGCCTGGCTGGGTCACAGGCACGTATGCGAACTATGTCATGTATCAAGGCGACAAAACATTGCCTAATTGGACGTTTGCAACGCTGGCTGAGGCGAAGAAAGCCGCCAAGGCTTACAGCAATATTCATATTATGGAGCTGGCAACGAATCAATGGATATGGGACAACCTGACTGCAGCGCAGAAGCAGGCTCAGCGAAAAGCAGCTCCCGTGTATGACGTTACGGTCGGCGGTATTTCCACCAGTGGCGGGGGCGGGCAGCTCCATTCCTTCCTGCTGGATGCTATACGCGCTTCGACGAAATTGCCGGGCAGCGCAGTTGTGAATACCGCGACTGGGCGGACCGTCCATATTCAAGCACCGACCTTCGTCGTTACCCAGAACGGCAGAGCTGTGAAATCATTCTACAGTATAGGCAGCGCGATCAAATATGCCGGCACGTTGTCTGGTGCAGCCATAACGAAGGACGGCGCTGAATGGTGGACGAATGTACCTTTCCTGAAGGTGCTGCAGAACGACCGTGCAATCCGCCATTTCCATACGCGCAAAGGGGCGGTTGATTTTGCGGCAGGCTATCGGAATGCTGTTGTCGCCTCTACAGATGGACGGGCAATCTGGAATAACAAGCAGCAATTACAGTACTTGGCTTGGAACGGTACTTCACGAACAGACACCGTGCTCGCCCAAGTCGGGCAGACACAAGGGCTGGATTATGATTCCCCCACCTGGTTCGAGCTAGCCGATGCGAGCGGTACACTTACCGACAGCTCCGATCCTGCGCTTGTTGCAGCTATGAAACAGTCAGGCATCAAGCTAACTCCGCTAGTGCATAATCAGTTTGATGCGAAAATGACCAGCGCATTTCTGCGAAATGATGAGGCTGTAGCAAAATTTATAACAACACTTATCGGTAGACTTCATACATTGGGAGTTGACGGCGTCAATCTAGACTTTGAATCGCTTGCCGGTGGAGATCGCGCCTTATATACGTCATTCGTCCGCAGCTTGACCCAAGCTGCTCACGCCAAAGGCCTGACCGTATCTATTGATCTTCCGCGCGGTGATGTCAGCTGGGATCATAAAACAGCTTATGATCATGCAGCGCTTGCGGGAATTGTCGATATGATCATGATCATGGCTTATGATCAGCATTGGAGCGGCAGCGATACAGCTGGCTCGGTCGCACAGCTCAAATGGGTTGAGGATGGAGTTAAGGGATTCCTTGCTTACGGTATTCCACGCAGCAAGCTCATGCTCGGCATTCCTTTCTATGTACGGGAATGGCGTGTGGACGCATCGGGAGCATTGGTCGACAACAAGGCGCTTATCATGAAGGAAGTGCCCCGTATAATAGCGGAAAATAATGCAAAGGGCGTCTACGATGCCGCATCAGGTCAGACCAAGTACACCTATGCCAAAAACGGCTACACGCATGTATTCTGGGCTGAGACTGCGAGTACTGTGAAGGCGCGAATTGATATCGCTGCCAAGTATGATCTGGCAGGTGTGGCAGCATGGCGTCTGGGCTACGAAAGTGCAGACCTATGGACCATGATGCTGCAGCAGAAATAGATTGCACGATGGATTGCGCAGCCGCATGCTGTATTCTTGAATTCCGTTGTGGTATGATGTTGAAAACTTGTTTCTGCCTATAGAGGCAAGCAATTTTCGCGAGAGGGGACATTCATATTTCACAGTTAAAGGAAATTCAAACCATCGAGGAATGGAATGCAGCATTTGAAGCATCCAGCCAACGTCCACTGGTCGTTTTCAAGCACAGCACGACTTGTCCAGTCAGTGCGAACGCATATAGCGAGTTCAGCAATTATTTGAAGACCAGCGCGGCGCCCAATGCGGATTATGTGCTGGTAAAGGTCATTGAATCGCGTCCGGTATCGAACCAGATCGCTGAGGACGTCGCCGTCAAGCATGAGTCGCCCCAAATTATTATGGTGAAGGATAAAGCCAAATATTGGAGCGCTACCCACTGGGCGATCACGGAAGAGCATATCCGTGCCGTATTAAACGATTAGTTTTATTGGTGAAGAAGAGCAGCTTGGGAGGACATTCCCATGGCTGCTCTTCTTGCTTTGTTCAAGTTATGCAAGTCGCACAATCGTCATTGTCGCTCCTGCCGAAACGTTGAAACCACTCGTATTTACTAGTGATAGCGTACTTGCCGGGCCTGCCGGTGTGTTGAAAATCGCCGTACCTGCCGCAGTTGCCTGCAAGCCGCCAAACGGTGAGCTGGAGAAGCTTGCAGCATTAAGCACCCCGTTAAGCGATAGCTGGAAATTCGCATTCACATTTGCTGCTATGCCTTGAATGCTGTCTACTTCGTATACGATGAGATACGTTCCTCCGCCTTCCAGAAACACCTGCGTGTCTAGTCCAGGTGACCGTGTAATACTCGTTCCATTGATCAGTACGTTCGTATTGAACGGGAACCCGTTGCCCGTCCCTACCGTTGAGAACGTCGCATCGACAAAAGCATTGTTCGCGGTGACCGTCGGACCTGTTGCGCCGGTTTCACCTGTTGCTCCGGTCGCACCTGTGGCTCCTGTCGCTCCCGTGGCTCCCGTTCCGCCTGTCGCTCCCGTGGCTCCCGTTCCGCCTGTCGCTCCCGTAGCTCCCGTTCCGCCTGTCGCTCCCGTAGCTCCCGTTCCGCCTGTCGCTCCTGTGGCTCCCGTTTCACCTGTCGCTCCTGTAGCTCCCGTTCCGCCTGTAGCTCCCGTGGCTCCCGTTTCACCTGTCGCTCCCGTAGCTCCCGTTCCACCTGTCGCCCCCGTGGCTCCGGTTTCGCCTGTCGCTCCCGTGGCTCCCGTGGCTCCCGTTCCGCCTGTCGCTCCCGTGGCTCCCGTTCCGCCTGTCGCTCCCGTTGCCCCGGTTCCACCCGTAGCTCCCGTGGCTCCCGTTCCACCTGTCGCTCCCGTGGCCCCGGTTTCACCTGTCGCTCCCGTGGCCCCGGTTTCACCTGTCGCTCCCGTGGCCCCGGTTTCACCTGTCGCCCCCGTGGCTCCGGTTTCACCTGTCGCTCCCGTAGCTCCCGTTCCACCTGTCGCTCCCGTGGCCCCCGTTCCGCCTGTCGTTCCCGTGGCTCCCGTTTCACCGGTCGCTCCTGTAGCTCCCGTTCCGCCTGTCGCTCCTGTGGCTCCCGTTTCACCTGTAGCTCCCGTTCCGCCTGTCGCTCCCGTGGCTCCCGTTCCACCTGTCGCTCCTGTAGCTCCCGTTCCGCCTGTCGCTCCCGTGGCTCCCGTTCCACCTGTCGCTCCCGTAGCTCCCGTTCCACCTGTCGCTCCCGTAGCTCCCGTTCCACCTGTAGCTCCCGTGGCCCCCGCTACCCCAGGTTCGCCACGCTCTCCCGTTGCTCCGGTCACACCCGCTACCCCAGGTTCGCCACGCTCTCCCGTCGCCCCGGTCGCTCCCGCTACCCCTGGTTCGCCCTGCTCTCCCGTCGCCCCGGTCGCTCCTGCTACCCCTGGTTCGCCACGCTCTCCCGTCACCCCGGTCGCTCCTGCTACCCCTGGTTCGCCACGCTCTCCCGTCGCCCCGGTCGCTCCTGCTACCCCAGGTTCGCCACGCTCTCCCGTTGCCCCGGTCGCCCCCGCTACCCCTGGTTCGCCCTGCTCTCCCGTGGCTCCCGCTGCTCCGGTAGCGCCTGTCCCACCGACTGCGCCCGCTGACCCAGGTTCGCCGGTCGCGCCCTTCGCTCCGCCTGCGCCTGTGGCTCCTTTTGCACCGGCAGCTCCCGTTGCTCCCTTCGAGCCAGTTGCACCCGTCGAACCTGCCGTTCCCCGAAACCCGCGTGGTCCTCTTTCTCCTGTCGCTCCGGCATCTCCTCTTGGCCCTTGTGGTCCGGGAGGACATTTGATGCAGCGTTTGACAGGTTTTTTACGCTTTTTGCAACGTTTGCGCACCGAAGACTTCTTGCATTTCACACAATAGCAGCATATCGAATTTCTTCTGAGTGCGGCTTTCCGGCAGCATTTGCACCGTTTTCGCTTGGTCTTTCGTTTTCGCGGGATATTATTTTTCTCAGGAAGATCCTCTTCCGGTTTATCTATATTGGTTAAACAGCTGTCAGCCATGACCGTCCCCCCTTTCGAAGCAAGGCTTAACTGCTAATCTTTTACATTAACTTGTCTATGCTTTAGAATCGCCTCTGCTAAAGTTTATTCATATTGGTACAAAAGGCAGCTTGGACGCCAAAAATGGTTATGCGCCTTCTAACCGTTCAACCATCCGCAAGCACCAAACATATTTCTTCTATAACAGACATAGATTTCATCAACCAATTTCATAAAAATGTTCATGTTCCAACAAGGAGTGAGACACATGCAGCCCGACATCATTTTCAGCAAAAAAGCTGCTTGGGCCATACCGCCCGTAAAAGAACAAATAACTGTGCAGCCTTCTTATGACGATGACTTTCGCTGGATTAAACAAAGGCGTGTGAAGGGAGCCTGCTGGCCTTACCGAGCTGCCAGAGAGATCGGCTGGACGATTCTATCACCGATTGATGTAGAAATTCATCCCGTATCCGAGATTCAGATCGGCGCGGAGCATGCGGAAGAAATTGCGCACATTCAACATTTGACGGGGATTCATTACTGGCAGAGAAGAGAGGACATCTATCTGGGTGTCAAACCATCTGGCTGGTTTCAGCTGCACCAATTCAAAATCGGCAGCAACTGGCATCAAATGTTTATACCGAACGGAGAAGGAACCTTTGAATGGAGAATGGGCTGGAGCGTCCAAATTCCCGATGACCACTTGCTGCTCTTCCAACCGCTTGAGAGCACAGACGCCAGCTTTGTGGTGCATCCCGGGCTGCTAACAGCGACAGGTCTGCACCGTTTCCACAGCGGCCTTGGCCTTCCCATTGCATTCGAGCCGAGACAGACCAAGCTTATTAAACGTCATGAACCATTAGCCAAAATGCTTGTGCTCCACAAGTCCGCGATGTCGTTCCGGGAGCAAATTATTGAGCCCGCTCATTCAGTTGCTGGAGAAGAGCAATAAAAGCAAAACGCCCCTCGGGAACCTCTCACGGCGCTGTGAGTGCTGATGGCTGAAAGCAGATGAGCCCTTGCGGTGGAATACATTATAAATATATTCTCATTTACTCTGGATGGACAATGTACGATTAATAGTGAATAATTAGGTTATTCTTAGATTTCGGAGGAATAACCCAATGAAGAAACTCGGAAGAAACGACGCCTGCCATTGCGGCAGCGGCTTGAAATACAAAAAATGTTGTCTGAATAAGGATGCAGAGGACAATGTCACTCGGATAACTCAGCCTGATCCGAAACCACCTGCCAACCTCATCGATGACGTGCTGACATGGCCTAACATTTTGCACCAAACGGTAGCTAATTATTTCCTTGAACATACGACAAGCTTGTATGAAACCCAAGAAATTCATTACGTCATCCGACTATGGAATGATTATGCCAACGCCATGAATCCACTCATCAAAAAAATAGGCGTATACCCTGCTGCTTTAGAGTATACTCTCTGTCAAATCTACGGTTACGCAACTACCCAAAGCGAGCTGGCCGCCAAATATGACATATCAGTCGGCACATTATCGCAAAGAGCGAATCAAATTTTCTCTTTTCTCGATGAACTTCCGCCCCAGCAGCCGAATGAATCAAGCAAGGACATCTTCACCGCTTCTGCTCCTCTTTCGCGGATAGGGATGGAGCAGGAGATGCAGCGTATTCAAGCCTTGCTCAATGAGCAAAATTTCGACTCCCTTGAAGAAGCTAACGCATTTATTCAACAAAATATGAATACAAAGCCTGCTATACCTAAAAGTCTCAGCAAATCAGAGCAAGCAACGGAGCTTCTGTATGCTGCATGGGATCATCCGAATCCGAAACAACGGATCAAGCTGGCGCAGGATGCGCTTCTCCTTGATCCCAATTGCGTTGATGCATACAACATACTCGCCGAAAGTGCGGCAGATACACCTAAAGATATGGCCTTTTATTACAAGCAGGCAATGTTGGTCGGGGAACAAAGTCTCGGCGAAGCCTGCTTCAAGGAACATAAGGGGCACTTCTGGGGCTATTTACCGACACGACCTTATATGAGAGCGAAGAAGGGCTATGCAGTAGCACAAGTCGAGTTGGGAAATATGCCAGAGGCCATTCAACATTACAATGAGCTGTTAGAACTGAATCCGATCGATAATCAGGGCGTACGTGATTTGCTTCTGACAGCCTATATCGAGACGTTGGAGTGGAAGAACGCGTCAAAGCTCATTCAACGATATAATGATGATGGCAGCGCAATCTTCAATTACAGCCGGATTCTTGTCGAATATGGGATAAATGGACAATCAACGAGACTGGCTTCACTAATTAAAAAAGCGATCACACATAATCCTTATGTTCCTGCTTATTTGCAAGGCAAGAAACGGCTCCCTCGCGAAATGCCCCAATATATGGGTTATGGAGACGATCAGGAGGCCATCGTATATGCGCATGCCAATCGCCATCTATGGATGATTCGTCCAGAACTGCTGCAGCTATTAACTGTTAAGAGATAATAGTTAGATTAGCGTTAAAAGCGAAGCCTGCCACTCCTATTAGGTGACAGGCTTCGCTTTTCTTCTAAATTTTGCGGTTAGCATTGTTAGTAATTGGGTGTACCCAAGTAGGCCTTACTCTCTTTGAATGACTCCCCAAGCTCCTTACGCTTGTTCTTGTCCATCCTTCGCTCTCTTTGGTCCTCTGAATACTGCAATCATTACAAGTACCGCGCGATAATCCGAACCAGCTTGGCAGGAAGCTCCGCTAGATTAGTAATATCCAGAAATCTATCGTGCCCATAGATTTGGTTAATGACTTCCTTGTCTTGGCATAAGAGCTTGCAGAACGGCTTGCTCCGAGGGCTCCAGCTTCTCTAATTGTACCGATGAAATCACCGGCAAAATAGCGCCAATAATATCGGATTTGTCCATATCGGCAAAACAGGTCACTTTCGTATAGGGCAGCCCCAAGTTAGCGGATAACGCTTTGGCAAGCTGCGTTTTGCCGGAACCTGCATCGCCCTCTAACAGAATATTGGCGATTTTCATTTCGCCGCGATTCCAGTTGCGCTTTATTTCGTTGCAAATACGCAGCTCCTCTTCGCTGACCTTATGAGATGCTGGCTTTTTCCAAACAAGCCCTTGTTCGATCTCAGTCAGTTGTCTTGCAGGAGAAACCGCATATTGTTCCTGAAAGTTCATAACCGTTCACCTCTTCAAAACTTTTAATACCCCATATCCTTCAAAAGGCGGGATAAAACGCGCAGCCGCTCACCGATCATCTCGCCATCGTCGCTAAGCGCCTGAGCGAACAACTTGATGTCGCTGTCAATTACCGGATTCTCTTCACAGACAGCTACACTCATCGCATCCCCCTGCAATCCAATGCGGTCAATCGTCGTGTTCTCAGGATCATACAGCTTCGGATACCGGTAGGCATCTTGAAAATGCAAGCTGCTTCGGCAAATCAGAATGGCAAGGTCAAGAACACGGTGCATAGGAAGCTCCTCCGACTGTCTGGACCATTTCTCCCCCGTGTATCGCCATACTTTGGCCGAAATATCGACCTTCCCCCGATCATTCCACTGGGCCAATCCCAGGGATAGACCCTTCGCATCCGTGTTCCCCGCATAGCGGCCGTCAACCTGCTCGTAATTTTCCGATACGATAACCGGCTTATGTTTTAACGTCGTTGGTATTTTCATTAGTACACGCTCCATTGGGAAATAGTTTAATTTCTGAATTACTAGTTTTATAATTTACTAATTTACTAATTCACTAAATATAAAGCTCATATTACGCTTCATTTTTCCGTCTGTCAATTCGGTTAATTGACCCCATGCTGCTGTAGAGAATAGAGGTTATGTCTGCCCGCGTAAAAAGCCGCCAATAGGCGACTTCTAATTCTATGTAAGTTGAACGATTGAAAGGAACTTCCAGGCTGCTGCACAGGGGAATGTTCTTATGATCGCTATTTTCTACTTCTAGTATCCATTGAGTCGCGCTATTCCACCCACTCCACGACTTCCTGCATGCATCGACGTGTCTTGTCAGCGGGGTCATGCAATCTATAGCCAAAGGCAGCCATAACAGCAACACCATAATGTTCAGGGTCCATTATTCCTTCTTCAACTAATAAATCGCTGATCTTCTCTCTGTTAAAGCCTTCAATCGGGCAAGAATCAATCCCAATCCATGCGGCAGCAGTCATCATGTTGCCTAATGCAATATACGTTTGGCGGCAGGCCCATTCGAACATCACTCTCGGATCATCTTCAATCGCAAACCCTGTTTTCAAAAAATGATCATAGGTAGTCCGCTTCCCCTCTGCAATTTCGGGCGACAGCTGCTGGACGTTCACCATCATTCTCCGAATATAATCAGAGCTTGCAACCATGTCCTTCGGCAGTCTGGAGAGAATAATCATAAAATGACTCGCTGTCGGCAATTGTCTTCTCGCTCCTGAAGCATACTCCGCTAGCTTGGCACGTATGTCCTGATTCTGCACGATGACAAATTTCCAAGGCTCAAAGCCAAACGAGCTTGGTGACAAACGGCCCGTCTCTAATATGTACTGAAAATCAGCCTCGCTTATTTTCTTATTCGGGTCAAACTCTTTCGTTGCATGGCGAAATTGAAACGCCGATAGCAGCTCATTTTTCTTAGCCTGTAGATCACTCAATGGATTAACTCCTTTATTCGTTCTTAGCTTTCACGGTTCAATAGATAGTTTAACATATTTAAACAAGCCATTCTTGAACCGGTTACAGGGTTAGAAAGAACAGGTTTCCATCGGCAGCTTCCTCTAGATTGACTTTACCGACAATAAGAACTAACATATGAACAAGTATTCATTTATTGTTGGAGGATGATGATCATGAAAGAATATCGGGTTAAAGGCTTGTCTTGCGGCAATTGCGCCCTCATGCTTGAGCATGAGATCCGGCAATTGGAGCATGGTGAAATCGCAACACTTAGCTTCAACAGCGGCAAATTGATCGTTGATGAGCGTGTGTCCTTAGATAAAGTGAAGGTTATTCTAAAAACCGATCGTGCCTACATCGAGAGAGAAAATAATGATTCCCATGAGGGACACGATCATCATGACCATGATCATAGCGAAGGTAATAAGAAGATGATCGGAATTCTCGCGGTTTCCGCTGTTATCTATTTAAGTGCGATATTGGTGGACGGCCAAGCGGCGGCTTCTACCGTCATTTTGCTTTACCTGATCGCGACCGTGCTAAGCGGCTATTCCACATTCATGAAGGGTCTTAAAAATCTATTCCGGCTAAAGTTCACTATCGACACGTTGATGACGATTGCCCTTGTAGGTGCCGTTTCCATCGGAGAATGGAAAGAAGCGACGCTAGTCGCTATTTTGTTCGGATTAAACGAGCTGCTGGAAGGTCTCGGCATGGAGAAAGCCCGCCGTTCTATGGAAACCTTGCTCAAGGTCGCTCCCAAGGAAGCAACCAAGCTGGAGAACGGCATCGAAGCCGTTGTCCCTATTGCCACACTCCAAGCAGGCGACATCGTTGTTGTTAAGCCGGGAGAAAAGATTCCATCCGACGGTTCTGTGTTATCCGGCAGCAGCTCAGTCAATGAATCGGTCATTACCGGTGAATCCCTCCCTGTTGAGAAGGCGGAGGGTGAATCCGTATTCGGCGGAAGCATCAATAACGAAGGCGTGCTCCGGGTCCGTATCAACAAAGCTTATCAGGATTCCTCATTGGCAAAAATATTGCATTTGGTCGAAGAAGCTCAGGAAACGAAAACGCCAACGGAGCTATTCATCAACAAATTCGCCAAATATTATACGCCGCTAATTATGATCGTCGCTGCGCTTGTCATCGTGTTCCCTCCCCTTTTTCTCGGGGGCGATTGGACAGAATGGTTGTATCAGGGCCTCGCCGTCCTGATCGTCGGTTGCCCATGCGCTTTGATCTTATCTTCTCCAATCGCTATAGTAGCGGGAATTACACGCAATGCGCGCAACGGCATATTGATTAAAGGCGGCATGTTCCTCGAACAGTTAGGCAAGCTGGATACAATCGCTTTTGATAAAACCGGGACGTTGACGAAGGGTGAGCCCCATGTCGAGAAATCCGTCGTTTATGACGAGCAGAGATTCCTTGCAGTAGCCGGCGCCATCGAGAAATCGTCCACCCACCCGCTCGCTAAAGCGATCATGAAAGAAGTAGCCCGTCATGGAATTGAAATTAAAGAAGCGGAAGACATTCAGGCCGTCTCAGGTCGCGGTATTGTGGCAACTTACGAAGGAAACAAATATTGGCTCGGCAACGAAGGAAGCATGGCGCATCTTTCGATTCCAAGTGAGGTGCAATCTACGATTGAGCAGCTTAAGGAAAGCGGACTAACACTCGTTCTTGTAGCAGATGAGAAGCAAGTGATTGGGATGTTCGGAATCTCTGATGAAATTCGTGAGGAGAGCAGAAGCGTAATAGCTGCCTTGCATCGAACTGGCGTCCGCCATACCGTTATGCTGACGGGCGATCATCAGAAGACGGCGGAGAAAGTAGCATCGGCAGTTGGAGTTACGGCGTATTATGGAAACTTGCTGCCAGAAGATAAAGTGGCGCAAGTCAAGCGGCTTGCCGAGCAAGGCAATGTCGGCATGGTCGGTGATGGCATCAATGATGCGCCAGCCCTTGCATCCGCGCAGCTCGGCATTGCGATGGGTAAAGGTACAGACAGCGCTATAGAAACTGCTGATATCGTACTCATGCAGGATCACCTTGGCAAGCTGCCGGAAGCAATACGAGTAGCCAGGCGCGTGAATCGCATTATCCGTTTTAATATCGGTGTTTCCTTGGGACTTAAGCTTATTGCCTTACTCCTGACCATTCCCGGCTGGTTAACGCTATGGGTGGCTATTCTGTCCGATATGGGAGCGACTATTTTCGTTACTTTGGTGAGTTTGACGATTCTTGTTGAAAGAAAATTGATGGAGTAGTTTTGAAACGGGAAAAGACCAGAAAATGCAAAACGGAAGGCGGGCAACCACCTTCCGTTTCACATGAAATAACTGTATTTACTTTTGCCTGATTCAGCCATCATTTCTTCGTTTTTTTCTTAGAAATGTACTGATAATATAAAAAAATAGGATTATTCCATTCACTGCAATCAAATATTCAGCATCATCAAAAAATAAGCTTATAACAAAAGCTACAATACCGCCAATTATTATTATAACCGAATTCTCAACAACTCTTTTTAAACTTTTCAAGTCTCTAATTATCCTGTACATCCCAAAAATCAACAAGAGACCATACAACACGATGAGGAATAAATACATGGTTCTCCCTCCTACCAGCAGCAATTAACCCGCCGATTCCTAACTAAATTGCAGGAATTCCACCTGTATCATTACTAGAACGATTAACATTATTATTTACAATACCCTTTTTTAAAAGGCTTGCCTCTTTTTTAATCCCATCAATATAGAAATCATTATTTTTATCGGTAAAAATAGTAGCTTTTATCAATAGTATTTTTGAACACTTCACCATATTCCTCTTTAAATTCTGGGTTCGCACTTCTTGCCTGCAAAATCGAACTACTCCCTAACGTAAATAACAATACCATAACCAGAACTGAATTAACCAATTTCACCCTCATAATAAATTCGCCTCCATAAATCAAAACACCATAAATCACCATCCCCTTGACAAAAATAAAAGATCATCATAGAATAATGTCAGTAACTACTGACAGACATATTGAGGGGTGATGACGTGGATGGCCGCAAGCAAGTAACCGGTGATCGTTTGCTTCTAGCTGCTATTGATCTGATATCAGCGAAAGGCTACAACGGTGTTACAACAGAAGAGATCGCTACGACCGCTGGCCTTACCGAGAAGACGCTGTTCCGGCACTTCGGGACCAAGCTGAACCTTCTCGAATCCGCATTCGAGCGATTCCACTACGCAGAAGAGATGAAAATTCTTTTTAAGGAAAAGCTGGAATGGGAGCTGGAAGCAGATTTGCTTACCATTTGCAGGGCCTATCACGAGATCATGAATCGTGACCGCAAGCTTGTCTTGATTAGTCTGAGGGAACAGGTGCTTTTGCCTGAATTTAAAAAACGCATGCATCAGCATCCCTTGCAGCTTCTGGACGTTTTGACAAACTATTTTGTCGAGATGGGCGAACGGGGCAGAATGATTCGCGCGAATCCGCGTATGCATGCTTTTACATTCATGATGGCTCATTTCGGCGCTTTCATCAATGATCTGGACTCCGGCAGGAATTATCCGGACATTACGCTCGAACCGTTCATACTGGAGAGCGTAAAGCTTTTTGCCAGGGCGTTAACTCCCTAGTTTTTTTATCAGCTTAATAGCGTTTCAACAACTACAATTAGGAGGAAGAACACGATGCGTCAACAGGCTAACAAAGCAACATCGCGAGTAGAAGGACAAGCATTAATTATTGAGCGTATTTTCGAAGCGCCGCGCGAGCTGGTGTGGGATGCTTGGACAAAGCCGGAACATGTGTCCCGCTGGTGGGGTCACGGCGGAGTCCCCCTCCATGCCTGCGAGATCGATTTGCGAATGGACGGCACCTACCGATATGTTCAGTTAGGTCCGGATGGCACTGAGTTTCCTGTCATCGGCGCGTATCGCGAAATCGTGAAGCCCGAGCGACTGAATTATACGATGATTTTTGACATGGCTCCGTATAACGAGCATGAATCTGTCATTTTCGACACGTTTGAACAACTTGAAGACGGTAACACTAAATTGACGATGCGCACAGAATACGCCTCTGCTGAAGCCCTTCAAGGCTCGCTAGCTTCCGGCGCTGAGCAAGGCGCCATTGCATCCATGGAACGTTACGCCGAATATTTGACCAAGTTGCAACAGGAATTATAATATCCCATTCATA
Organism: Paenibacillus plantiphilus; assembly: GCF_927798095.1. GTDB lineage: Bacteria > Bacillota > Bacilli > Paenibacillales > Paenibacillaceae > Paenibacillus_Z > Paenibacillus_Z plantiphilus. The sequence goes on from NZ_CAKMMF010000003.1 coordinate 80,651, forward strand.
TAGGAGAGGAAGTGTTGAGAATGAACCCGGAAGTATCCACATTTATTGAAAATCTGGCCTCGCCATGGCAAATTGAATTGTGTGGCCAGCTTCGGCAAATGGTCCATGAGACGATTCCCGGAGTGGAAGAGAAAATCCAATACAAGAAACCTCATTTTCTAAAAAACGGGCAATTCGCTGCCGTCATTTCGCCTTCGAAGGATGCAATTGCATTTATGATCATGAACACGGCCGGCATGACGTTTCCGAAAGGCTTCGAAGGGCCAGCCGAACGGAAGTGGATCAAGCTGCGCGAAGGAGATCAACCGGATCTGGCCCAATTGTCCGGCTATCTGAAGCAAGCATCCGAGTCGCTGTAATTGGGCAATCAGCAATTAAGTCCAAATAAAAAGTTGGAGGGAAAACGTAACGTTTCCGCTCCAACTTTTTTTGTGGCTTTGCTTTTGTAGGTAAGTAGCGCTGCGGAACAAAGCACTGTGTCATTTTACAACATCAAATATTCAACACATCCAAATCAAAAGCACTATCGTACCCTTTACAATCAAAAAAGCCTTCTGAAATGATCTCCGAAGCCTCTGCCATCATAATAACTGAGTAATCATTCCCTTGCATACTAATCCCATTCCTCACGCATCCGACGTACTTCCTCCTGAAGTTCTTTAGCTCGTGCAGGAGTCAACACTCCCGCAGACTCCAGTATATCATCGATCGCGTAATCATCTTCCATCTCAATCGTTTCGTTATCAAGATCTATCGTAACTTTTCTGTCGGTGACGTTCATCTTGGCTAACAGAAATTTCAATTGAATTGCCGTTTCCTTATCCATTTTCTTAGGAATCATTCTCTGCACCTCCCCTATGCAAGAAAAGCCCTTAGGGATAAATCCTTAGGAGCTTACTTACATAGTTTGTACCGACGAGAGAATTCGAACTACACCCGTTAGGACTCGATTTTGAGTCGAGCGCGTCTGCCATTCCGCCACGCCAGCTTATTCAATTAACGGTACAATACTATTACAAATCAAGCAATAAAAACAATTTCATAACTTTCTTGACTTGAGTGGGAAAAACCCTTGAGGGACAAGGGAGGAGGGCATTTTGAGGAGTTCAAAAAACACTGCGTATAATCTGGTGCTATGCGAATCAGTCCCTGTATCGTCCTTTTGGGTTTGCATACTCCTACCCTTTACTAGGGAATATACATGTGATGAGCGCATAGAAATTTATCGTAAATAAGAAATCGTCTATGGAAATAACTAACCGCTTTCCGATACTCCCCGTCAAAATACACCGCAAACCCAGCCCAGCAGTTATATCCTTCACATTTATCACGAAAAATTCACTACCAACGGGAGTTGAGCCTCCATCAAATTCAGGCAGCGTCTTAGTTGGATCAATATATCGTTTAAGCGTCCCTATTCGCTCTGTATCCATCAAAAATAACTATAACTGAGACTTGCACGCTCATCATAATTTCCCATTATCATCCAGTCCTAATAAGTAATCCACGCTCACCTTATGAAATCGAGATAGTTTAATCAGAATCTGAGTAGGAATATCCAGTTCCCCGCTCTCATAACGAGAATAGGTTGCTTGTGTAACATTCAAAAAATCAGCCATTTGCTGCTGTGTCATATCTTTATCTTCACGTAAATCTCTAACTTTTTTATACATTTCCATCACCCAAAACCATTCTATGATATACGGTTTTTGCATATTGACTTTTATGCATTTTTCGTATATTTTTAGGTGGAAGCAATGACAGACACACCTTCTAGGCGTGTCTGTCATCAAATATTGCTATTGCTTAGGTTTGCGTTCATATGGTTTTGCACTTTCCGTCAGTCCTAATAAGTAGTCGACGCTCACCTTATGAAATTGGGATAGTTTAATTAGGACCTGAGTGGGAATGTCCAGCTCCCCTCTCTCATAACGAGAATAAGTTGCTTGTGTAACATTCAAATAATCAGCCATTTGCTGCTGTGTTATATCTTTGTCTTCACGTAAACCTCTAATTTTTGTATACATGTCCATCACCCAAAACCATTCTACGGTATGCGGTTATTGCATATTTATTTTTATGCATTTTTCGCATATCTAATTTGAAGCGTTGTCATCAATGAATGATTCCGACTCTCGCAGAGCTACATATACATCCACAAAAACTCAAAATAAATCACCCTTCCCACAGAAAGGAACGATCCCAAATGAAAACCATCTTAGAAGAACTCTACAATGACAATTTGCTTCTAAGCGCACATGCTGCTACTAAGGACCCGCAGTATCGCATTTCCGGGAATAAGATTAATGAAGAAATGGACAAATGGAAAACGAAATTATCCAAAGATGACTATGACAACCTCATTGATTTATTGGACCTGCACGCTCAAATACACGACATGGATACAACCGCATCATTTGCTTACGGCTTCAAGCTAGGCGCGTCGATCATGCTGGAAGTGCTTGATGGGAAAAGCGAGCTTATTCGGACGAAATGAATGAAAGCATCGGAAGCCGACTTTAATTCATATCGTATAAAAAAACGCCGCCCTCCAAGGGTGACGTTAACGGCCAATGATAAACAGCGGAACGAACCGCCATTTTCAAACATTTTCAACTAAATATCGTTACCTGTTTACCATCATAATGCGCGTAACCTATACCCAGTAGCTGCTGCTCCACCGATTCTCCATCCAAATCATATATATACACTATCTGCTGATTAGCATTCTCTAACCATTTATAGGTGAGAATGAAATGTTTATCGACAGCAAGTATCTTCTCGTTTGAGGTCAAAATCACCAGAAATTGATTTGTACGCAAATCCAACACCGCAAATCTTTCATCATCAAGTGTTTCGATCGAATAAAGCTCCCCGTCGATATAAACAGGGCTGCTCAGGATCGATTCATGCTCGAATAGCGTTTTTTTACCCGAATGGATGTCGTATTCTACTCTTGTTGTTGTCTTATTTTCAAAGTCCACCATCGTGTAGTCCATCTTTGTTCCATGATCGCCATATGAAATAATCGTCCTATGCAGAGCACATCTCTCTATAATTTGCTTGTCCGTCACTTCAAGGGGCAATCCTGATTTTAACCTGCGGAAAAAGCTGTCCCGATCGAAAATCACCACATGTTCCATTAACTTGTCCTCTAGGTCACGCCAACTTTCCCTATTTTCCCAAATCTCGTATTTCTCTGTCCAGTGAAATCCGCCTATTATAAGTGCAATTTCTTCTTTTCCGGGAGTGAGTTGCGTACTTTTCATCGTCATAAATGATTCGATTCTGCATAAAGTGTCGATGCCAAAATCAGGTGCAATGCTGTAATAGGTTTGTTCATCAAAATCAATGAGCAGCATATGCGTAGTCTCATAAGTGCGCGTAGTCGAGCATCCGACCAGACAATAACGATCGTCGATCCCCTGCATCACTGTTCGATATACGTTTAATCCTCCAAGAACCTCGGTTAACGATACTGCAATTTCTGAGGAACGAACAGGACAGAATTCTACTCTATGAATATGCAGAAACGCTTTCTCATGTGAAAACCGAGCATAGTAGAATTCCTTGTTGCCAAACTGTCGAGAGAAGTCTTCTGCCGGATAAGGGAGATCGTACGTTTCAACGGTATTAGAAGTGGTGTCGTGAATGATAAACTTCATATTAATAAATCCTGCAATTTTATCATCCGAGTCGTCATTATCCAAATAATAGATGTTTTTGTCCCCATCGTTCGTTACGAAGAAAACACTCTTATTATAAAATCCATTCACTCGTAAAATATTGACCATAATCAAAACCTGCCTTGGCTATTAATTTGCGGAGACGGGAATAGTGAAAGACACCGTGGTCCCCACGCCGATCTTGCTTTCAATATGCAAGCCTTGTCCATACAACCGCGTCAATCGGCTATGCGTATTCAGCAGCCCGATCCCACGCTTTTCTTTGCCTGCCGGACTTAGCAATGTACGAATCTGCTCGTCATTCATGCCATTGCCCGTATCGGATATGTTAAAATGGACGGCGTCCGCTTGCCGATCAATCCGAATGTGCAGCGTCCCACCATTCATCAGCTTCAGAATGCCGTGCCGGACCGCATTCTCCACCAGTGGCTGTATGGTAAGCGGCGGGATCAGCATATTCATATCGGCATTCACTTCCCATTCCACCAGCAATCTCTCCTCGAAACGCTGTTGCTCGATATACAGGTAGTCCTCCACCAGTTGCAGCTCTCGTGACAGCGGCACCAGCTTGCCTGCGGTCAAGAAGTCGAAGCTGATGCGTAAGTATGACGTGAATGCCTCCGCAAGCTCCTTCATTTTCTCCGTATCGATTTCACTAAGCGCCAGAATCGAGTTTAATGCATTAAAGAGAAAGTGCGGGTGAATCTGCGCCTGCAAATAAGCAGCCTCCATGCTCAGTCGATCATTGACCGCATGCTTCAACGACGAGAGCGACCAAGCGCGGTACTTCAACTCCAATCCGTCTACAGGCTTGGTCACATAATCGTTTGCTCCGGCCAAGAACCCTGCATAGATATCCTCCGGCTCGCCCCTGGCTGTCAGCAGAATGATAGGCAGCTCATACAATGTAAATCGCTGACGGATCAGCCGCGTCAATTCATACCCTGACATGCCAGGCATCATGACATCCGCGATAACGAGATCCCACTGCTCCTGCTGCAGCTTGTCCAACGCTTCGCGCGCGGAATACGCGGTTTCTACATAATAGGCTTCCGTTGACAGTATGCTGAGCAGCACCTTCAGATTGACCGGATCATCATCAACGGCCAGCACACGAATTCGATCGGCTCCTGTTGAAGGGATCGGAACCCGTTCAACCTCCTGCATATGATAGCCGGCTGCTGCCATAGCTGTTGTTTCTGCTATGATCTGCGCCCTGATATATGCCAGCGAGTCCGCATCATTCTCTGTACGGGCAGGAACGGCTGACTGCTGTCTCTCCTCCAGCACGGACAATTTGAAGCTGAACACGCTGCCCTTGCCCGGCTGCGATTGCACGATCAGCTCACTGCCGTGCAGCTCGACCAGCTCCTTGCAAATGCTGAGTCCAAGTCCGATGCCTCCCCCGCCGAAGGTCCCTTGCTCATACGGCATGAACGCGCGCTTTTGCATCGCTTCATCCATACCTGACCCCGTATCCTTAACCTGTATCCATACTTGCCCGTTGCGCAGCTCTGCTGCCAGCTCGACAGTTCCTTCCTCTGTATATTTAATTCCATTATGCACCAAATTAATAAGAATCTGCACCAGACGCTCTTCGTCTGCATAGACGAATGGCAAATCATCCTTCATGCGCAAGCGCAGCTCCACCTTGGTCCCATCGGTCAAGAACCGCAGCATATCCAGCACCCCGGCAGCCAGCGACTGCACCTGCACCGCCGTCATGCGCACCGAAATTCTTTTATCCTGAAGCCGCACCACATCAAGCAGATCATTGAGCATAAGCGACATCCGGCGGCTGACCATTATAAGCAGCTCCATATCGCGCTGACTCTGTTCATCCAGCTCATGCTTCTTCCTGCCAAGCACACTCTGGGCAATGTTCATAATACCGTGCAGCGGCGTGCGCAGCTCATGCGACGTATTGGCGAGAAACCGGTCCTTCACCCTGTTCGCCTCAGCCAATTGCCTGTTGAGCAGCTCGTTTTCGTTGGAATGTTGAAAATATCTCTTGAACCAATATGCCGAGAAGCTTGTAATAGCAGCCAACAAATCGACGGGGTAAAACATGAACTGCGCCGTTCCCGCATAATACACTGTTCCCCACAAAATATTGTTGATTACGCAAACGACGGAGAACAAAAGAAACAAAGCGCCTTCCGTTCTGTTGTATACCATTTTCATGAAATAGTAGGCAGTCCAGAATAATGGAACGTAATACAGCAGCATATAGAGTTCTATTTCAAGCGAATACAGCACGATCTTTGAAGGACCAACTGCAAGAAACAGCGAATAAGCGATAAGCAGAAGGAAGTAGCTGTACAAAATAATGCCCTTGCGCTTGGCGCCGATCAGCACTCTTCCCATCAGCAGGAGAAAGAAGGAGAACCACATGTACGCGTAAGCTTTCAGCTTCACCATCCAGGCAAAATCGGAGTCGATCCACAGGAATAGAAGCCCGTTGTGATAGACGGCAATCGTCATGGCCGCCGCCACCATCATCAGGCAAAACATAATAAATTCGGTTTTACGCACATTCATGAAATAAATAATAAGCGCGTACAGCGCATGAAGCAGCAAAATTACGGTTACGATCATCTGCAGCGCAATGGAATACAAATATTTCTTGTTAACCTCTTCCTCCATACCGAACTGTACAGACCGAATGATGCCGCCCTTCATTGGCGACTCATGGTTCGACACCCGCACGAACAGATTCAGCTCAAGCTGATCCTCTTGCTCATAGCTGACCTGGAATGATCTGGTTTCGGATACATGCCCTTCCCGCTCTTCGGCAAGCACGCCGAACCCGGCAAGCACCTTGCCGTTGATCTCCACCTGGGATGCGGTATAGATCGCCTGGAACCAAATGCCAAGCGGCTCAGACATTGGGCGATCCAGCAGAATACGCACATGATAGGTTCCGTACCCGTAGGATTCCTTCATTGCAGGATCATCTACAGCATCCCAGTAGCCCGGAACCTGCAGCGGTTGTCCGCGCGAAGCAGCTCCGATATTGGATGCGCCTATCCATTGCCCGGGGTAGAACATCCACTCCCCGTCCATCGGGAAGGAGATGGACTGCGCAATATTTACGCCCCGCAAATCCAGCACGCCCTGCTTAACAGTCGGCGGATTGGGCGACGTCAGCCAGTCATGCCAAGTCCAGCGCACTGCGACCAGCAAAAGAATGAACACTATTAAGTAGAGAACATGGTTAAGCTTAATCGCGTTTTTCGAAGTTTTCATAGTTGCCCCATCCGTCAGACTAGTGTGTTAGTAGTTTATGTCCCAGCATTATAGTCTCTATATCGACTATATTTCGATAATTATTATTAATCAGGTATATTATACCATGCAGGTTCAGCTTGCATGGTGACATTAATAGCAGCGGCTCAGACACGTCGAAAAAGCTAAACGGCTGTCCTTCTTTCGAAGAGCAGCCGTTTAGCTTTTGGCGTATATTTTTCTCTGTGCAAACTCTCATGATGCCAATGCCGATGACGCTTCATGTTTTGCGAAGCGTGTATCACCATCCAAAGCAAATGCGGATGGAGTTGAGCCGCTTGCACGAATCAGCTCACAGTGCCAGCTATAAGCCGATTTTCCCGGCTCACAGACAGCGGGAGCTGAGCCGCTTGCATGAGTCGGCTCACCGAGCCAGCTATAAGCCGGTTTTTCCGGCTTACAGACAGCGAGAGAGCTGAGCCGCTTGCATGAGTCGGCTCACCGAGCCAGCTATAAGCCGATTTTTCCGGCTCACAGACAGCGAGAGAACTGAGCCGCTTGCATGAGTCGGCTCACCGAACCAGCTATAAGCCGATTTTTCCGGCTTACAGACAGCGAGAGAGCTGAGCCACTTAGACGAATCGGCTCACCGAGCCAGCTGTAAGCCGATTTTTCCGGCTTACAGACAGCGAGATGTTAGTTTGATGCCGTGTAAGCAGGTTTTTCCGGTTTAAAGTGGCAGGAAGAGCGTTCAGATTGGCTATTTTGGAGCGATAACACTATTTTTCCGGCTTACAGCGCCTCTAGCCATTCCCCATACTTGCTGTAACACGGAAATTCCTGCTTACGGCGAAACAACACACCTGCTCGGGTCAGATTTCCCCAAGAAAAAGACTTCTCCCAAGAAGCAGCACTAGAAATCAAAGTTATCTGGATCGGGGCCGATTCTATGGTCGAGATTCAGCGCATCGATAGCCTTCATATCCGCATCGTCCAGCTCGAAATCGAAGATGTCCGCATTCTCGCGGATACGCGCCTCCTTAACAGACTTCGGAATCGTGACGATTCCGCTCTGCACATCCCACCGCAAAATGATCTGCGTCGGTGTTTTATGATGCTTGTCCGCCAATTGCACAATCGTTTCATTGTCCAGAAGCTGTCCCTTCATAAGCGGACTCCACGCTTCGATCTGAATGTTATGCTCGCCGCAGAACTGTCTTAACTCCCGCTGCGAGAGACGGGGATGCAGCTCCACTTGGTTAACGGCAGGCATGACCGCGCTCCCCTCCATCAGATCCTGCAAGTGATGGATTTGGAAGTTGCTTACGCCGATGGCGCGAATCCGTCCTTCGCTGTACAGCTTCTCCAGCGCCCGCCAGCTCTCCTTGTATTTCCCCTTGACCGGCCAATGAATCAGATAGAGATCGATATAATCCAGTCCCAGCTTGCGGCGACTGTCCTCGAACGCCTTCAATGTGCTCTCGTATCCTTGATCGGGATTCGCCAGCTTGGTCGTGATGAATAATTCCTCCCGAGGAATACCGCACTGCTGAATCGCTTCCCCGACTCCCTGCTCGTTATCATAAGCAGCCGCTGTATCTATACTGCGATAGCCGGCCTTGATCGCGGACAAAACGGACTGCTTTACCTCTTCCCCGTCATTCGCCTGGAATACGCCAAGCCCAAACCAAGGCATTCGCACGCCATTGTTCAATAACGTAGTGTCGCTAATATCACGGATTTCCTTCGTACTTCCACTTTCCTGCTGCATACGTTACACCGCCTTCATATCATCAATCATGTAGATTATTTTCGTTCATGTATATGGCTTCATTCATGTATTTAGCTTCATTCGCATATATGGCTTTATTCATTTATATGGCATCACTCATTTATATGGCATCACTCATTTATATGACTTCATTCATTTATTCAACTCTTCCAGCAAGGCATCGATCTGCCGCTGCTCATCAGGGAGAAGCGGTTCAACCGGCATGGATGCTTTTGGACCGCCCAGATTCATTCTGTGCATCACGTATTTCATCCCGGTCAGCCAAGAGCTTCCAATGCCGCATATCCGCTTGATGCTAATAATCCGCTGCTGCAGCTCCTTGGTGCGGGCAGCATCCCCTTGCTGAGCGGCTTCGTAAATGTCGGCGAACACCTTCGGATACAGATTCGCAAGGCCCGCAATGCTCCCGTGAGTGCCGAACAAAAGACTTGGCCCGCACAGCTCCTCCCCGCCGCAGAAGATCCGTATATCCGTATCCGCAAGCAATGACAGCGTCTTGAAATGCTGATCCCAGTTGCCGCAAGTATCCTTGTATCCGACAACATTATCGATACGCGACAACGCCAGTACCGTTTCCGGCAGGATGTTCACTTGCGTAAGCGCGGGAATGTTGTAGACGAGCATCTTGGCCGCCGTTTTGCTGCATATCGCCTCGAAATGCCGGATAATCTCCTCCTGGCAGGAGGTGTTCATATAGAAATGCGGCGTCGCCACCACATATTCCGCCCCATGCTGCTCCAGCCTCTTGATGCCCTCGATTACCCGGGGCGTCGAGACATCGATGACGCCGCAATAGACGGGGACCTTGCCGCCTGCCTCTTGCAGGCAGAGCGCGTTCGCACGCTCCCATACCTCTCTGCTCACATTAGTACCTTCTCCGGCCGAGCCCATCGGGAACAAGCCGTGGACGCCGCCCTCCAAACAATGATGGATCAGCTTCACGAAGCTGCCTTCATCGAGCGTTTCTTCCTCGTTCAGCGGGGTGAACAAGGGCGGTACGATTCCTTTCAATTCCTCTATCGCGAAAGTCATAGCGCCAGCTCCTTCGCCAAGGTTTGCCTAAGCACCTCGTAATCCGCATCCGACAGTGTGCCAAGCGGTTCTCTGCACCGTCTAGAGCCGTATCCCGCTATTTCCGCACCGGCCTTCATTTTCCGAATGTCCCCCGCGAACAGCTGTGCATACTTATGCAGGTCCATCTGGCAATTCAACGCTGTTGCGCTGTCGCCGCTCTCCACCGCCCGCTTCAAGGTGACGAAGCGCTCGGGCACGATGTTGATCATCCCGGATATAATGCCATCCGTGCCATGGGACAGCGCGTACAGCGCAGTAATATCCGAGCCTGTGAAGAAGGTCGTGTCCGGCATAGCCGAATAGGCCATCGTGCGGATCATATCGTCCTGACTGTTTTTCAGCCCGACAATATTACTATGCTCCCCGACCAAGCGCTGCACCAGCTCCGGCTTCAGATCATTGCCGGTATGCGGCATATTATAGAGATACAGCGGCGTATCCTGAACCCGCTCGGCAATCGCTCCGAAGAAGCTCGCCAACGATTCGTCGTCATGCTTCCAGAACCAAGGGGACACGGCGACCAGCGCATCTGCGCCGAGCGCTCTTCCGTGATCGGCCAGCCTGAGGCTGTCGCGCAGATTTGAAGCGGTTACATGAATCAGGAAAGGAACTCTGCCCGCCGTTCCCTTCATTAACCGTTCGGCTATCAGCTCCCGCTCCTCCAAGTCCAGCGCAATGAACTCTCCCGCCGACCCGCCAACGAAGATGGCGTCCACTCCGGCTTCAATTAGGGCTTCCATATGGGCTTCCATCGCGTCAAGATCGATGCCGCCTTGCGCGTTGAATTGGGTAAATATCGGAACGACAATTCCGCTTAGCTGTCTATTCATTGCTGCCATCCTCTCCTCTCCATCTGCTTATTTGATGTCTGCTTCCCAATGTCTGACGATATCCTGATAAGCCTGCTCTGGCGTAATCCGGTCGAAGATGACCTCGGCTCCTACCTTGTTGAAATCGACGATGAAGATTCCGAAGCCTTTGGGCCCGACCGTGAACGGATTGGCATCGGCCTTGGTCGCATTGATTAGACCGAGCTGGGCTTTGGCCGCGTCATTAAGCTTCGGCTGCAAATAATCGAGAATTTGGGTCGATACAGGAACGCCACGGGTAACGCCGAGTATGTCCGCCGCTTCCTTGTCATTGATGAAAAAGTCGATAAATTTCTTCGATTGCTCAATATGATCCGAATTGGCGCTTATCGCCCAATACATCGCCGGTTTAATGTACCCTCCGGCTTGCGAGCTTCTCGGCGCTTTCGCCAGACCGAACACCCCTGGCTGCACGCTTTCCCATGAAGGATAATCCGAGGCGTAGCTTTGCTTAATCAATACTTTGCCGTTCAGCAGCAGGTCAAGCTGCGGATCGTATTTCTTCTCGGATACGGATATTTCCGCAGGCGGGACGACGCCTTCCGCTCTCAGCTCGGCAAACAGCTTGCACCACTCCAGCCATGTTGCCTCATCGACGTTCAGCTTGCCATCAGGCGTGGAGAGCGGGCCTTTGCCTTTGCTTAACTGGTACATCTCATACACTTCGCCATCGACGGTGAAATCGCGCAGCGCATATTTCCCCTTCTCCAGCTTCGGCTGGATGTCGCGCGCCAGTTGGAACAACTCGTCCCATGTCCAGTTATCCCCCGGTGCGCCGAAGCCCATCTTCTCGATCGCCGCCTTATTGTATACAATGCCGAAGGGATTGCTGCCGATCGGAATAGCGAACAGCTTGTCCTGATATTTCCCCGCGCTTAGCAGATTCGGGTCCAGATCGTTCACGTTGATTCCCGAGGACAGATCAGCCAGTTGATTGCGCGCGGCGTACTCGTTGAAGTACTGTGCGTCCATCTGGATAATATCCGGCGCGTTCTTGGCCGCGGATTGGGTTGCGAGCTTGTCCCAATAGCTGTCAAAGCCGGAGAAGTCCGGCTCGAACGTAATGCCCGGATTGTTCTTCGTATACAGGTCAAGCACCATCTTCGTCGCATCATGCCTCGCTTGCGATCCCCACCAGACAATGCGGAGCTTGGCGGATTCGGCATTCGCTGCTCCTTCGCCCGGCTTCTCGGCCGAGGACGGCGTTTCATTGTTCGAACCGCAGGCGGCCAACAACACGAACACCATACAAACCGCAATGGACAACGTCACGCTTCTCGATAATTTCTTCAACGCTTTCTCCCCCTTGTGAATGAATTGGATTGGCTTGCAACTTAACTATAAAGCGTTTACATTTCGACCTAAATACGAAGGATACACAAAAACTTTCGAGTTTTAACAAACTATGCGGCGTGGGGATTATTTCAGCAGATCCGTCGGGTTGAGACCCGTATGCTTTTTGAACAGCGTGCTGAAATAAGGCACATTCTTGAAGCCTACCTTTTCCGCGATCTCGTAGATCAACAGTTTTCCTTCCAGAATCATCGCCCTCGCCTTGGCTATCCGCACCTTGGTCAAATAATGGTTGAAGGAATCGCCGGTTGCTTTCTTGAAGATTTGACCGAGATAATATCTGGATATGAATAATTCGTTGGATAAGGACTGGATCGTAATATTGTCCGCATAATGCTCATGAATATATTGGATCATAAATTCGACGGCCTGCTTATGCTTCAAGTTCTCATCCCATTGCTGGCTGCCGCAGATCAGCTCGGCCTTCCCCAGCAGCCAGTCCAATAACTGGCCTGAAGTGGAGATGGGGCTTAACTGCTGCTTGAGATCAAGCTCCGGGAACATCTCATCGAGGAAAATGCCGACATCATAGAGCGAATAGGCGAGAATCGCCCATATCTCCGTTCCCAGCATGACAATATCCTGCGGCGCGAGCGCGATATCCTCAAGCTTCTCCCGATACGCTTCTATAGCTGTGCGGACTTGCTCCAGCCGTGAATGCTGCAGTCCTTCCAATAGTTGTTGGCAGAACTTAATATGGCCGACGGATTTCCGAGCGCCTGCCATCGTCATCGGACGGTTCGCGACCGCGCTGTATTCCACCATATAGCTGTCATTGGATTGCAGTGAATAATTGGCCGCAATGGAGAAGAACGCCTCTTCCGCAGAATCGGCAATTTCCTGCCAATTCGGCTTCACAGTGCCCACACCGACACAAACATTGTACTCGGGAAAGCTGGCGGCTCTCCGAATCATCCGCAGGCACGTCCCGCGAATCTGCTTCAACGCTTCGTCGACAGGCACGTCCCGGTCATAATGAACGATTACCGCTTTGTGATGGCTGTGCAGCTCGATAAACTCGCAGTCCAATTGCTCTTCTTCGAGCAGGACGGCGCTCAGAACCCCAATAAGCGCGGCTCCATCCCCCTCGCTCTGATCGGCTGCGGCGTTCAGCGGTTTTTTATCCGCCCGGTTAATGTGCAGGCCGAGTACAACGTGGCTCTGCTTCTCCCACTTCGCCCGCAGCGCCTCGGCTTCCTTCAGCCGAGCAAGCTCAGGTGTCACCGTCCCTGTCAGGACGGATTTAATCCATTCCTTCATAACGAACGGCTCGTACATGAGCAGCTTATCTTCAAGCTGCCGCTGTTCGGCATGCTTAAGCTGCTCCCCCTCCAAGTCCGCAATGACTTTGCCGAGCACTTCCCTTATCGTCTGGATCGTAACCGGCTTCGACAAATAATCGTTCACGTTCAAGCGCAAAGCTTGTCTGGCATGGTTGAAGTCCGAATAGCCGCTCAAAATAACGATTTTCCCATCATATTGCTCAGAGCGCAGCAGCTCGATCATCTCGATCCCGTTCATAACCGGCATATAGATGTCCGTCAATACGATATGCGGCTGCGTCCTTCTGACCAATGCCAGTCCCTGCTCGCCATCCATGCTCTCGCCAGCCCACTCCGCTCCCAGTTCTTCCCATGGAATCGCGTTTTTCATCCCTTTGAGAACACGGGGATCATCATCGATAATGACTACTTTCCACATAGTTAACCTCCCGCCAAGGCTGGCTTCTCCGTCATCTCGGGTATCCGTACCGAAACCAGAGTGCCTGTATTCGGATTTCTGCTAATGCCGATATCGTAAGCCGGACCATAATAAGCAATCATTCTTTCCCTCACGTTGCGGATGCCGTATCCGCCCGTATTGCGCTGCTTCTGCTGCTGCCAATTACCGGATATGCCTACCCCATTGTCGCTAATTTTGAAATGGATATCTCCTTGGGATTGGACCGCCGTAATAACGATCAGCCCTGTGTCCCGGCCATGAAACCCGTGAATGATCGCATTCTCGACAAAAGGCTGCAAGGTCAGTTTGGGGATGTACATCGCCCTGATCGGCTCCGGCACATCGATGGCATAACCGAGCTTCTCCCCCCAGCGAATTTGCTGGATTTGCAAATAACATTCCAGATGGGTTAATTCCTTCTCCACCGTAATCATGCTCTCGCCATTCGATAACCCGATTCGAAACATCCGGCCCATCAGCTCCAGCACACGGCTCATTTTCTCCTCGCCCGCCTCGATCGCCATCCAGTTTAATTGATCCAGCGTGTTGTAGAGAAAATGGGGGTTGATCATCGCCTGCAAAGCCTGAATCTCCGCTTCCTTCTGCTTCCGGTATTGCTCCTCAAGCGAAGCATACAATTCCGTCGTCCGGTCCACCAGAACGGTATACCCTTTGAACAGCGCCCCGAACTCATTCTGATAATCGTTCACAACTGGCTTGTCCTTCTTGCCCAGTGAGAAGTTGTTCATGCTCTTGAGCAATATAATGATTGGTTTGGTAAATTGCTTGGCCAAGACCAGCGTCATGACGAGCGCAATAATAACCGCGATAATCCCGATGGAAAATAATACGATAGCCGTTCTGACGCTGCCCTTCGTAATTTCCGACCATGGCGTCACCTCCATCAGAATCCAGTCCGAGCTGAACAGCTTGGACCAGACGACCAGCGAATCGTGATAACGAATATTCCCCTTGCCGTTCATATTCACTTGATAGTTATGAATGAGATCCTGAACCGTATCCATATACTGCTGGGATTGGATGTCGCCGGTGTAAGCAACCGCCCTTAACCCCAAATCGAATAATACGCGGTTGGAATTGGCGTCCTCCCCTTGGATGAGCTTGACTATATCGGCAGCTTTAATATCCAGCACAACGAGCGCTTTATATTCATACCCGGGCGTATAAATTTTCCTGGCGAAGCTAATAACGGGTACATCCCCTTTATTCGTCGCGATGACATGCTGGCCGATCCATGAGAAATCGGAATTGTCCACCGTACCGTGCCATTGCTCCCGACTCAGCTCTCCCAGCTCAATGAATCTGACCGGTCCTTGAACGTCCGAGCCGGGCGGATCATCGACATAGACGCGGATCGATTGAATAATCGGCATGCTGAAGGCGATATTGGACAGGTCAAAGGTCATGCGCGAGGCAGTCGTGAACCGGGTGTAGGAATCCGCTCCCGTCTTGTCCATATAATCCTGCAAATTGCTGTTGCGGGATATTGCCAGTGAGATGTTCTCGATCTCCGTCATCTGAATATTGAGCTGCTTGTCGAGCTGATTCAAATTGTTCTGCTGATAAAAAGAAGTGCTTCTGACCATCTCGCGCACAGAGAATTGATAGCTGACGCCGATGACGATAACTAGAACCACGATAATAAAACCGGCGAAGCTGCCGAAAAAAACATGCCCGATCTGAAAGTTTTTGAACGGTTGTGTAAAAGGTTTTGTGAAACGGATAGGCCTTTACCTCCCTCGCCAAATATAAACGAGTGCCGCCGTCCTCAGCATCGCACTGCGCGCAGTTCCCAGCGCGCAGTGCGGCGCTGCATGACGGCGGTCTTGACCACACACATAGGCGGCACAGCGTTTATATGGTTGATTGATGGTTGGAGCTATCCTTCCTTCTGTACTACAAGCAGGCAGCTCACTGTATTGTGCATTCTAGCCTTTTAATCCGCTTGTTGCAACACCTTCAACAATGTGACGCTGCGCGAAGAAGAAGATAAGCACAGCGGGCAGGACGGATACGAGCGCCATCGCGAACAATTGGCCCCAAGGTGCTGTCGAGCTCGTATCGATCATCATTCGCAGCGCCAGGCCGACCGTATATTTATCCACATCATTGATATAGATCAGATGGCCGAGGAAGTCATCCCAGTTCCACAGGAAACAGTAGATCGCGACCGTCACCAGAGGCGCCTTCAAGAGCGGCATAATAATTCGGAAGTAGATGCCGAACCAGGTGCAGCCGTCGATCTTGGCCGCTTCATCCAGCTCCGAAGGAATTCCCCTGATGAACTGCACGAGCAGGAAGATGAAGAAGGCCCCTCCGATTCCACCTGCCATGCTATGCGGTACGATGAAGGGAAGATACGTGTTGACCCAGCCGAAATCGTTGAACATGGCGTATTGCGGAACGAGCGTAATTTGACTGGGCAGCATCACGGTCATCAGCACGATCGAGAACCAGAAGGAGCGAAGCGGGAAATCCAGCCGTGAGAAGCCGAACGCAACCAGACTGCAGGAAATAAGCGTCGTAAACAGCACTCCCCCAATGAGCAGGAAGGTGTTGACATAGAAATGCGTGAAGCTGAATCCAGGAACCGCATTCCAGCCTTCGATGAAATTGTTAATCGTAGCCTTGATCGGGATCAGACTGGGAGAGCTCATTTCCTCATTCGACTTAAAGGAAGCACTGATCCACCAAATGACCGGATATATCATGACGAGGCTAAGCACAAGCAATAGACCGTGGCGCCGCAGACTTTTCATACTGATGATACCGTTCATTTAGATTTTCCCCCATCCGTTGCATAGAATACCCAATACCTAGAGGAGATGAAGATCAGTGCCGTAACAGCGCCAATAATTAGAAGCAGTATCCAAGCCATTGCAGACGCATAGCCCATCTCCAATCTTCCGAATGCCTTCTCATAGAGATAGAGAGCGAACATATAGGTCGAATTGATCGGCCCGCCCTTCGTAATGACGAACGCCTGAGTGAACATCTGGAATGCCGCAATCGTCTGCAATACGAGATTGAAGAGAATTACAGGCGACAGCAGTGGGATCGTAATCGTTCTGAACTGTCTGACCTTGGATGCGCCGTCAACCGATGCGGCTTCATAGAGCTCTGGGGATATCTGCTTAAGTCCAGCCAGGAAAATAACCATCGAAGCGCCGAATTGCCACATCGCCAGCAAAATCAACGTTCCAAGCGCCGTATCCGGGCTGCCGATCCAGCTTTTCCCCTCGATTCCGATGTAGGAGAGAAGCTTGTTGACGAATCCGTCAGTTCCGAGCATGTTGCTCCATAGAATCGCGATCGCTACGCTCGTGCCGACAAGCGAAGGAAAATAGATCAAGGTGCGGTAAATATGCATGCCCCTCAGCTTGCGATTCAACAATACCGCGACCAGCAGCGCCGTCATCAGCTTCAGAGGGACAGATATGAACACAAACCAAAGCGTCACGCCCAAAGACTTGTAGAATAAACGGTCCTCGTTGATGATCTTGTTGAAGTTGTCCAGCCCGATCCATTTCGGAGCCTCCAGCAGAGAATATTCCGTAAAGGAGAAATATGCGGATTGAATCATGGGCCAGAAAGTAAAGAGGAAAAAACCGAGCAGCCATGGCGAGATGAACAGATAACCCGCGAGCGGACTTTCCCATCTCCGTCCGGCTTTTAATTTCCTGCCTCCAGCAGCGTCTGGCGGATGATTAGCTGGCGGATTGTAAGCGCTGTTAATTTGTTTGCCCATGGTGGCTTCACTCCTTGTTGGATTAATCGGTGTAAGTCAAGAATAGCGGATTAAAACGCTTTCAAAAATAAGAGTAATCGCTAAACTCTTTCACTTTTTAACAAACTTGTTATCGGGCGCTGCATCGCTTTCAACCTCCATCCCTGCAGCAGCTACAGCAGCTCTTATTCCATCCAGGTACATGCTTTTCATAGGAAAGCCGCAAAAAAGAAGCCCGGACAAAGAAGCCCGGACACGGAATGAATCTATGTCTTGGCTTCTATGGATTAGGGATCGACCTGGGATCGACCTGGGGATCGACCTGAGGATCGACCTGAGGATCGACCTGGGGATCGACCGCTAATATCGAAGACTCTGGAGGCTTGTCATCTTATCTTATGTGCTCAATAGAGCTTCAGTAGAGAATCCACTACATTCATCATTTCTGCGTAACTTCCCCGTTAGTTGGAACGTCTACTAATAAAAGGATGGGGGCGTTGATTTGAAAAAAACGATTGTTTTTATTATTGCCGTAGTAAGTGTGATTGTCATGGGAGGTTGTTCGAATCCTACCTCTGAATATCCCTATGTCCTTATCTTTAACAACACACAATATTATTTGTTGGTTGAACAGGTTCCGCAAGATCAGATTGGAGAACAAGTTGGTGAAGTGAATCGAAAAGTAGATCCCATGCCTAAAGAAAATGAACAATCAAACTTTTCGGAAAGCAGTAAGTTATTTGAAATTAAGGGGTATGATCCTGACCAAGTCATTGCGGTTGAAATCGAAGGGGAATACCAGAAAGCCAAAAAGAATCTGAAGGAATAACCAGCAACAACGCTTGCTAGCACACGAGCAGAAAGGTTCTCTATTTTGCGAAGGGCTGCTTAATGCAGCCCTTCGCATTGCTATAACACTTGATTGACTCCATGACAATCGTTTGATTGACCGAATACCTTGTCATTTGATTCAGCAATTTCCTCCGTAGTCATTGCTAGGCTTCGCTCCGTTGTTGCACTTGCTTGCTGCGCTAGACGAAGACGAGCCTTCCCGTTGCAGGGTCGTACTTGACCGTAAGCTCGGTAGTATTCTGTTCCAATGCGATTTCGATAGGCTCGCCAATTTTTATTAAGCCTGATTCCGTTTCAGTGCCTAATTGAATAGATACGGACACTTCACCAGCATTGTCTGTAACGGAATTGACTTGATTGTGCTGAAACGGCGAGGCTTGGAGCAACGTTGCACCGCTTATTACTTCGCCATTCACAACGACGTCAGGAGGAAGATAATTAATGGGAGCATCGGAAGCAGAGGGCTGCCCCTCGTTGAAGCTTTCGACAGCGCTCTCTTCTGCTGACGAGTGGGAAGTAGGCGAATAAACCGAGTAATCTTCTACCCACGATATGGTGTTTCTCTCTGCAGGATTGACGGTCATCCAAACAACACTTGCAAGCGAGTTGGAGTTAGAAGCTGATTTGGCTATAACCAATCTAAGTTTATCATTCGTTATTGTGGGATCAGAATCCATTTTAATAACAGAATCAAATTTAATAATCAGAGAATAATCACTCATTGGCGTACCACCCATTCATTGCATAATTGTATTTGCACCCTACAAATTATACCTGAAATTAGCAGCTGCTTAAACCCTCTTCTTCCCAAGTCCTATCTACTTCCTCACCCTTTTGCTCATATGAACAATAATCTCCGATTCCCAATAGCGTTGCAGATAACCCCGAGATTGCCAGAATGGATAGCCCCCCGGCAAGTAAAGGGACGTATGCAGATAACCTTCCGCATATCCGGCTTCTCTCGCAAACCTCTCTGCTTGCGCATAGAGCCGGGCTCCAATTCCCTTTCTTCGGCTATCGGGGTGAATATAGAACTTTACAATTTCGCAGACGGGGCCGCTCCCAAGAGCAGGCTCAACCTCGGGAAACCGCCTGTCGTACGGCCTGACCGCTGCTGTCCCCATAATGACGCCATTGGCATCCTCAGCAACGAAGAAACAGGCGTTTGGGGGCCGGATATACACTTCCTCGAAAAACGCCAGATCATGCGGGTTCTCATAATAAGTGCCTGGCGGGTACAGATCGCTCATCTGCGCTAGTACAAACTCTTTAATTTCCGCGCCCCTATCCGCATCCGCTGACACGATTCGATATTCCATTTCCTGCACCATATAGCTCATCTCTCCTTCTTTCATTCCGACACGGCGGCTTGCTGCAACCGACGCCCTCCCATACTCCTGTTCAGCAGCGCAATACACGCGGCGCTAATCCCTACTGCTGCACTTACCGCATACATCGTGCTGAAGGAGAACCTGTCGGCAATCGGACCCATTGCCATGCCCCCCATCGAAATACCGAGATCAGCCGTTGCAATGAACAGCCCGATGTATACATTACGCGATGCGCCTGGCAGAACAAAGGTCAAATAGGTGGTCAGCGTCGGGTACAGTATCGCCTGGGCAATACCGATCAGCACCGCTGCGGCATAAAAGACGACCGGGCCCATGGTCTGTGATAACGACAGCAGCAATGCCCCGACAGAGCCAATCAGGCAGATGGCTCCGACGAACCATGCATGCCACTTGCCGTCGGAAGGTATCCGCTTGCTGAACGTGAATCGGGCGGCTACGATAATGCCTGCCTGGATCATCAAGAAGACTCCTGCATGGCCATATGATATTTGCCGGGCATACAGCGGGATGAACGCTGTCACAGCGCCGAACACGATGGATGCCAGCAGCATCAGCAGGCTGCAGATCAGCAGCGGACGATTGCCCGCGATCCGGCTGAGTGCCCCGCGCAGCCCCAGTCGCTCTTGTGCAGCTGCGGCATTCCCCTGCTTCTGCACGGTATTCCCTTGACCATGCTCGGCGTTCTCTTGCCTTTGCTCGGCATCCCTCTGACTATGCTCGGCGTTCTCTTGCCTTTGCTCGGCATCCCTCTGACCATGCTTGGCGTTCTCTTGCCTTTGCTCGGCATTCTCCCGCCCTTGCTTTGCGTTCTCCTGCTCCGGTTCGGCATTCTCCTGCTCCGGTTCGGCATTCCCCCGCCCTTGCTCTGCATTCTCCTGCTCCGGTTCGGCATTCCTCCGCCCTTGCTCTACATTCTCCCGCTCCGGTTCGGCACTCCCCCGCCCTTGCTCTACATTCTCCCGCTCCGGTTCGGCACTCCCCTGCTCCGGTTCGGCATTCCCCCGCCCTTGCTGTCGGGCGAATTGCATCGGAACGCTGTATCCGAACAATCCCGTCGCTAGCGCAATGACGAACATCGCGACTGTAAAGCCGTTCATGCCTCCCAAGTCCCAAATCCCGACCGCTATGAGCGGGCCGATAATCGTTGGCATGTACGTGAACAGCGAATATAGTGATAAGCCTTGAGAACGCTCCTTCTCCGGCAGGGCGTCAATAATGCCCATCTGAAGCGCCATAGAGAAGAATGCGGTACATATCCCCTGCATCACACGCGCGGCCATGTATCCTTCCATTCCGGTAAAGGTATACAAGACTAGGGCAAGCCCGTTCACGGCGAGCAAAATGCGAAGCAC
Source organism: Paenibacillus plantiphilus (assembly GCF_927798095.1). GTDB lineage: Bacteria > Bacillota > Bacilli > Paenibacillales > Paenibacillaceae > Paenibacillus_Z > Paenibacillus_Z plantiphilus. Next base: position 101,679 of record NZ_CAKMMF010000003.1, read on the forward strand.
GATGACCGGCCCATGCTTGTGAACGAGATGACCGGCCCATGGCCGGAAAAACATACAGGTGAACATATAAGCGCCCATTATGAACCCGATATCGCCGTTGCTCGCACCCAATGCTTCAATCCGCAGGGGCACAATGACATTGAGGATGGAATTGGCGCTGAAGAACAATAACGCTAGGGCATACAAACGCAGAAAAGGCGTTGACATAGCTTTATTAATACTCATCTCGAATTACCTCCGGCCTCTGTCTCCTAAGTTTCATACGAGGCCAATCATCATCGACAACATAAGAGCTTTCGCATCAATTGGAACAACAAGCAAACGGCGTTCCATCCGCCTGCATCTAAAGTGCCTGCATAGACTCCCTCCATCTAAACCGCCTCCATCCTGACTGCTGCACCTGACTGCCTGCATCTTGATTACCTGTATTTAGACTGCCTGCATCCTGTCTGCCTGCTGTACGCGGGAAATTCCGTCTTACAGCAAAAAAGTAACAGTAGCAGGGTCGCCGAGAGCCGGAAAAATCGTCTTATACAGCCAACCAAGTCCAATTCAGACACTCTCCATGCGCTGTAGAACGATAAAATCCGCTTACAGCCCACCAAACGAACATCCCGCAAGCTGTAAGCCGGAAAAATCGTCTTATACAGCCAACCAAGTCCAATTCGGACACTCCCCATGCTCTGTAGAACGATAAAATCCGCTTACAGCCCACCAAACGAATATCTCGCAGGCTCTAAGCCGGAAAAATCGTCTTATACAGCCAACCAAATCCAATTTAGACACTCTCCATGCGCTGTAAAACGATAAAATCCGCTTACAGCCCACCAAACGAACATCTCGCAAGCTGTAAGCCGGAAAAATCGTCTTATACAGCTAACCAAGTCCAATTCAGACACTCTCCATGCGCTGTAAAACGATAAAATCCGCTTACAGCCCACCAAACGAACATCTCGCAAGCTGTAAGCCGGAAAAATCGTCTTATACAGCCAACCAAGTCCAATTTAGAAACTCCCCATGCGCTGTAGAACGATAAAATCCGCTTACAGCCCACCAAACGAACATCCCGCAAGCTGTAAGCCGAAAAAATCGTCTTACAGAGTCGGCAACGCAGGGCAATCCACTTCAGCAGTCGCCCATACGGGCAGCGCTCGACCGCCATCATCTGGCGAAACACCGCGATCTGAGAGCTGGATGCTTAGAACATTGATTTTCACATCTGCGCGCTGAGACCTGCGTGCATCATGCACTGCCTTCCACACTTCCACACTTCCACATATCTATCAGTCCATATAGATGGAGCTGCCTTGATTCCACTCCACCCGCCCCAGCACCTCGGCGTTCATGCGCAGCGTGGAATCGGGAACATCCAGAGTCTGGATCAGGTCTGACCGGTAATTGGCGGAATCGGCGGGACACATGCTCCAGGGCTGCAACTCACGCGCCATCATGCGCACGGTTTCGATATCAGCCTCAGTCGCAAACCCCTGCTGCTCCATCCATTCATCATTGAACAAGGTTTGTATGTAGCGGTCTCCGCCATCGGCAATCATGCAGACGACTCGCTTCTCCGGTCCAAGCTCCTGAGCAAGCTTGAGGGCAACCAGTGCGCAAGCGCCGCTTGACGGCCCCATCAATATGCCTTCATTGCGAGCCAGCGCCCGGGCGGTGAGAAAGGCCTGCTCATCCGTCACTTTATAAGCACAGTCGATATGCGCCATATTCAGATTGACTGGTGTCCAGCCAAGACCGATGCCGGGTATTCGGTAGGAATCCGCATGACCTCCGAATATCGTCGATCCTGCCGCATCCACGCCGATAATTTGCACCTCAGGCGCAAAGGTCTTCAAATACTTTGAAATACCGCCCAATTGGCCGCCTGTACTGACCGCTGTTATAAAGGCCGTTATTTCATTCGAGCAGGCATCCATAATCTCACGCGCCGTGCTGTTATAATGCGCCTCGCTGTTCAGCAGGTTGAAGCACTGGTCAGGGCGGTAGGAATTCTCGATCTCCCTCGCAAGTCTGTTGGCCAGTGAAATTCTTGTTTTATGATAGCTGCCGCAGTCATCCTTTTCCGTTACGACGATGACTTCGGCTCCGAAGCATTTCAGCAGCGCGAGATTGGCGCTTGTCGTCTTGGGATCGATCAGTATAATTACGCGATAGCCTTTGGCCGCGCCGATCATCGCGAGGGAGATGCCGAAATTGCCGCTTGACGACTCAATAATTGTGCCGCCCGGCCTCAAGAGCCCCTTCCGCTCAGCTTCAGCAATGATGTAATTCGCGGCGCGATCCTTAATGCTTCCGCCAGGATTGTAGCGTTCGTACTTAAACAGCACCTGACCTTCATTCGCCCTATTGCTGTTCGGTATCGTTATGAGCGGCGTATTGCCGATTGTCTCCAAAATGCTGGCGATCATCGCTAATTCACTCCCTCCTTTAGTAAAGGCCCTCTTCCATATCGCCTGCGCATTTGAGCAGCAGCTGCGTATAGGATTGTTTACTTTCATGGAGCAGCGCGCTTGCCCGTTTGACCTCTGAGAAGCTGCCGTTGTTCATTACTGCGATATGATGGCAGAAGGAACGGAGAACTCTGATGTCGTGCGAGATCATCAGAATCGAGAATCCGAACTGCTTATGCAGCCGCTGCAGCAGCGCTAATATTTGCGCCTGCACGCTCATATCCAGTGCGGATACCGCTTCATCGCAAATAAGCACCTCCGGCCTCAGCACCAGCGCTCTGGCAATCGCGATACGTTGGCATTGGCCTGTACTTAGCTGGGGCGGCCGCCGTTTGAGCAAGTCCCCCGTAATTCCTACCTCATGGAGATAGAAACTGGCCAGCGTCTCCCGTTCCTCTTTATTCCCAATATGCATGTATTGAAGCGGCTCCTGTACGAGCTGCATAGCTGTACGCCCGGCATTAAGGCTCGCTCTGGCATCCTGGAAGACCATCTGGATATGCTTGCAGAGCCCGCGTTTCCCCTTTCCCCGCAGACGGCATATGTCGGTTCCGCGATAGATCACATGTCCGCCTTCGGGAGACTCCAGCCCTGTGATGCATCGGGCCAAGGTTGATTTGCCGCTGCCGCTCCCTCCGAGAATGCCTAATATTTCCTTGCGGTTCAAAGTCAGGTTGACATCATGCAGCACCCGCTTCTTCCCATCGAACGTCTTCTCCAGCCCTGTAATTTCCAGTAAAGGCTCCCTAGAATGCGCAGACTCACGTTCCCGCGAGGGCTTGGCGATTTGCGAACGGGAGGAGAGCAATTGGCGTGTGTAGGCGGCGCGCGGCTTGGAGAATACAGTTCTCGTGTCGCCTTCCTCCTCAATCGCTCCCTTGTTCAAGACGATCACTCTGTCGCTGACAGCATTCGCCACGGCGATATCATGGGTGATGAGCAGCACGGTCAGACCAAGCTCCTTCTGCGTTCTCTTCAGCAAATCCAGCACTTCCTTCTGGCTCACCGTATCCAGCGCGGAGGTCGGCTCGTCGGCAATAAGCACCGAAGGCTTCAGACAGAGCGCAAGGGCAAGACATACCCGCTGGCACATGCCGCCGCTGAGCTGGAACGGATAACACTCCAATATGCGCTCCCCGTCTGTGAAACCCAACAGGCTCAGCAATCGAATGCTTATGGGCACGACTTCATCAGGCGATGCAAGGCGATGGAACAGAAGGCTTTCTCTGAAATGCGCACCTATCTTCAGAACGGGGTTAAGCGCCTGCTGCGCATCCTGGAAAAGCATGGCGACCCCTCTTCCCCGAATCCTCTCCCATTGGATGCCCCTGCCTTTGCCCCTTCCCTTACCTACTGCCATATCCACGCGTAAGGTGGAGCCAATATGCATCGTTCCGCCGCCGATATGCGCAGATGGGGGCAGAAGCCCCGTGACCGCCTTGGCGATTGTCGATTTGCCCGACCCGCTCTCTCCCAGCAGGGCGAGAATCTCGCCTTGTCTCAGTCCGAAGGAAAGGTTATCCAATACGCTGACGGATTGCCGCCCTTGCTTATAGGCCACCTGCAGGTTCGTGACCTGCAGCATCGTCTCGATTTCTTTTTTCACCATGATTGATGTATCCTCCCCAAAGTACCGCGCAGCAAACATAAGCCCTCGCACTCCTCGTTATAGCTCTGTTTTCTCATAGGGGTCCAGTCGGTCCCGCAATCCCTCGCCGATCAGATTGAACGCCAGCACCGTCAGAAAAATAAAGAGCGCAGGCCCGATCAGAATGTGCGGTGCTTGCATGAAATGATCGCGTCCATCTGCCAGCATGCTGCCCCACTCCGGCGCCGGAGGCTGCGAGCCCAGTCCCAGGAACGATAGGGCCGCAATCGAGAGAATCAGACTGCCCAGCTCGAACGTCGCCAGAATCAGCACCGGACTTATCGCTTTGGGCAGCAGCTCCTTGAAGATGATGGCCCCGTTTGTTGCCCCGAGAACTCGGGCGGCGGCGAAGGAGGTTTCGTTCTTGGCATGCAGCACGACACTGCGGGTCAAGCGGGCAAAGGAAACCCACCATACCGCGACGACGGCAAGAAGCAGATGGCTAAGACTTGTGCCGAACAGGGCCGCAATAACCATCGCCAGCACCATAAAAGGAAAGGACAGCAGCACATCAATAAGACGCATCAGAATAATATCGATGATCGAGCCATGGAACATCCCCGCCGTCAAGCCAACGAAAAGTCCGATGATAAGGGCAGCGCAAAGCGCAACGACGGACGATATCAAGGTCGTCTGCCCGCCGTGCAGCGTACGGGACAGAACATCTCGGCCGAAGCGGTCCGTACCCAAAGGATGCTCCATGCTCGGTTTCTCCAGACGCTCCGTCACATTCTGCTTCACGGGATCATAAGGAGCAAGGAATGGCGCACCCAGAATGAGAATGGCCAACAGACCAAGAACGACGATGCCGCTTACGAGGCTGACCGGATGATTGGCGTTAGACATGTTCTTCAGCTCCTGCCTCTCTTTTACGATGGATACGAGGATCGATGAGCGCGTACACGACATCAACGCACAGATGAATGAGGATCACCAGCGATACCATGACTAGAGCATAGCCTTGAATGACGGGATAATCCTTCAACAGAATGCTGTCGAGCGCGTACTTGCCAATCCCCGGCCAGGAAAAAATGCTTTCGATAACGACGGCCCCGCTGATCAGCGATGTAAGCGAGAGCGCGATCATCGTAATGACGGGAAGCAGCGCATTTCTTAATGCATGCTTGACGACCCGCTCCCGGCTCAGCCCTCTGGAAAGCGCTGAAAGCACATAGATTCGGCCGAATTCGGACAGCATGTTGGCTCTCACCATCCGTATTAATTGCGGGGCGCCGATGAGCCCTAATGTAAGAGCGGGGAGCCACAGCCTTGACAGTCCGGCTTCACTGCTAATTTCGTAAGCGCCTAACGTTACCGCAAATAAAGACAATAGAAACAGTCCGATAACAAACGCCGGAGTGGAGGCCAACGCTACACAGGCAAGCCTGATCGCATTATCGTAAGACTTGCCCGCCTTTAGTGCGGAGACCGTTCCGAAGAACAGTCCCAGTACGGCTTGAATGAGCAGTGCGGCTGCGGACAGCATGGCAGTGGCCGGCAGTCTTGCCACGATCTCCGCGCTGACCGCTCTTCCCGTATGAATGGAGGTGCCGAGATCTAGCTGCACCAGATTATGAATCCAAGCCGTGTACTGCTTGATCATGCTCTGATCCAGTCCCAATTGAGCGCGCAGCCCGGCTGCCCGATCGTTAAAGGCTTGCTTATCGCTCAGGGCGGCTTCACCCGGATGGCCCAGAAGCAATTGAACCGGATCACCGGGAGCCAGTCGAATCAAGGCGAAAATAATGAGCGTCGCACAAAATAACGTAACGAAAGCTTCCAGCAGCTTGCGCAGCAGCATCCTGTACATGGCTGCCGCCTATTTCGAATCCAGAGTCAAGTTTGCGTTCACTGTATTCTCGAACTGTCTGAAGTGGTCTTGAAATCCATGAAGCTTCCCACTTACCGCAGTAATTTGCGGACGCGGGAACAGACTGATGACCGGCGCCTGTCCGGCAACCCGCTCATTGATCTGGAGAGCCAGCTTATTGCGTGCCGCTCCATCCGACTCTTCCGCCAATCGGGCCAGCAGTTGATTCGTTTCGGCATCGTTAAAGCCGCCATAGTTGGCGCTGCCTTCCGGCGCATATTGGCCTGTCAACAGCGTAAGCTCATCCCCGAAGGTGCTCCATGCTTCAATCGAGGCGTCCCAATCGCCGGATTCGCGGGCTGTCTGGATCAGGCTGTAGTCGCCATGCTGCACCTCCGCTTTCACGCCGACACTGGTCCATTGGTTTTGCAGCGCTTCTCCCAATGCTTTATCACCGCCCCATGTCATCAATCGCAGCGTCAAAGGCTTCCCGTCCTTATAGCGAATGCCCTCAGAGCCTAGTGCCCATCCCGCCTCATCCAGCAGCTCCGCAGCTTTGTCCGGGTCGAACTTGATGTAGACCGCATTCTTCGCCTCTGCGAATGCCGGATTGGAGCCCAGCCATGTCGAAACGGGAATACTCTCCCCTTCCGCCGCAAGGATGACGAGCTCCTCCCGATTCAGCGCCCAGGACAGCGCTTGCCTGACCCTGACATCCTCGAACTGAGGCTTGCCCAGATTGAGATAAATCGTTTGCGTATTGGCCGCTGGAGTAGCCGAAATTTTTGCCTCTTTGCTGTCTCTAAATTGCGCAAGGCTCGTTGTACCAATATTCAGCGCCACTTGGCTGCGCCCGCTTAATACGGAGAGCACCCTCGTCTGCTCATCGCTGATTTCTTCATAGACGACCCTTTGAATGACGGGCTTCTTTCCCCAATAATTCTCATTCAATGCCAGAATCATCTTCTGCTTCGGACTGAATTCCACCACTTTATACATGCCGGTAAGATCCATCGTCCCGATCGCGTCATGCTTGGCCTCCGCATTGTGAATAACAGTCTGGTAATAGGACAAGTTCAGCGGCACCTGCATGTGGCTGCGCTTCGTCTTGACCTGCAGCGTGTAATCATCCTTTTTGGCAAAGGTCAGCTCCTCCAGAAAAGGCTTCGCCTGCAAATCTAGCGATTTGGAGCGCTCCAGCGAGGCGATCACCGCATCAGCATCTATGGCTTTGCCGCTCCAGAAGCGTGCTTCGGGCCGCAACTCAATCTCCCACGTCGTGGGGTCAACCTCTGCCGCGCTCTCTGCAAGCTCAGGCTGAACCTTGCCCCCCGCGTCCACCTTGAACAGCGCTTCTGCCGCGCCGATATTTCTCAAATAGCTGGAGGTGAGCGGCTTGACAGGATCTAAGCTAGCGGCGATTTCCTGACCTGCCACAATCAGCTCCCTGTTGTCTCCTTTGTCCGCGTTGTCTCCTTTGTCCGCGTTGCCTGCTTTATCTGCTGCGTCCGCTTTGTCCGATGTGTCCGGACCGCTGCCTGCCCCCGCGCTATCCTTTGTTCCAGCCGGGTTATTTCCCGTTGACGCCGTATTGCTGTTATTGCTGCAGCCCACCAATGTAATAATTACGATTAAAGCACTTAAAAATAAAACCTTTTTCATCGTTTAGTATCCTCCACTCCGCAGTACGGTATCTGATGTTAGTTTCAATTTCCCCTGTCACTTGTTCATTTTTCCCTTAATTAAAATCTGCTGTAGAACTGTGCTTCCTACACCGCTTGCGCAATGACCTGCATCCGTCTGCCCAGCATGTCATGGCTAAAGTCCAAGGGGCGTTCCGGATCATAGTGATCGACATGCGGCGCCGGTTTGTCAAAAAGCTGCAGAACGCGGAAGCCGCTTGAAGCGAGATAATAGGCCATCTCTTGCGGGAACAGGAGCCGATGTCTTAAATGCTCTACAATGGGCTCATGCCCTGCCACTGTCCAGCTGTAGTCCCGCTCCAGCATTTGGCTCGCGGGGTCGATGCTAAAGCGCGTCCGGAGCGAAACGACCGTGTCGCCCAGCTTCCTCTGCTCAACCAGCTCCTCCGTAAGCCAGCGCTGTCCTTCCTTCGTCAGGAAGAAAGCGGCATTGCGCATATCGAGATAGAGCAGCCCGCCTTTATGCAGATGGTTGCGGAAACATTGCAGGCTCGCGAGCACCTCTTCATTGGTGAAGTTGTATAGGAAGGTGCTGCCTGCGCATATCAGCGCATCGAACTGCTGCTGCAGCGAAAAGTCGGCCTGATTGCCATACACAAAGGACGATTCGGAATAATGCTTTCTAGCCCAGGCGAGCATCTCCTCCGAGTTGTCCAGACCGACAGCCTCATATCCGGCACCGTTCAGGTAAGCCACCTCGCGCCCTGGCCCGCATCCGATATCCAGTACCTTTTTCCCCGCTTTGTACGCCATTAACAGCTTATGTATAAAGTGCGCCATGCTCTGGTCATGCTCGCCGTTAAATGCCAGATAGAGCGAAGGATTCGTATGGAGGAAATTATCTGTATCGACTATGAAATTCATCGTCATCCCCTTACTCCCCTCTGCTTGTATAGCTGTATAATTGGGAAGCGCCTGCACTGAACTGGGTAAAAGGGAACGGCTCGGCAATAAGCGCAGCAACACCCTTGCCCACAAATTGGGCGATCACCGCACTTCCCGTCTGTGCGTAAACGGTCAGCGGAATTCCTCTATCCCGCACACGCGCCAGGATGCGGTCGAACGACCCGTTGCTTAATGTCATAGCCGTGCAGATGACACTGTCGGCCTGCTCCAGCACGATGTTCATATCCTGCTCGACAGCTTCTCCCCACTGCGTTTCTTTCAGCTGCAGATCACAGGGCAGACAAGTCCCCCCGCGCTGCTTGATAGCCTCGATGAGCGGATTGACGACACCGATAAGGGCCACTTTATGACCTGGCCCAATGTCAGCCATCTCCGCGATGAGGGCGTCACGCTGTCTTGCCTTTTGAATCGGCGTTCCCGCAGGGATATCCACCACGTTGGCGCAAAGACTCAGGTGAGGATAGACGACGCCCAGATAAGCGTCCATCGCCGCAATTTGTACGGGGAGCCTGTCGTCCCGCAGCGCGGCATCCAGAGAAAGTCCGGACAATTGTGCCGCAGCCTCCGCAGCCACTTGATCAACCGTATGGGAGCAGGCGCCAAAATAAGCCTCCACTCTCAGCAGCAAATAGTAATTGTGATATTTGATCGCGGAGGATGGGAATTGAGTCGTCTGGTAAATCGACGATGCCCCTGTAATCGGCAGTGTATCCGGCTTGGGGCCCAGCCCTCCTTCCAATATAGCCTCCCGCAAATCTGCAACCGTACAACAGTCTCTTGTCTGCACTCGCTTCACACCTCCACTCGCTGCTCAAAGCTGAGAGTGATCCGCGCAAGCGCTTGTTCTGCATAATCTCTGGCATTCAAGCCTTCGGTATCCTGCGCGATGATGTGGCCCAGGTAACAGGCGTTGTCAATCGGCGTCTCGACCGACTTGCCTGCACAATCCTCGATCTTGCAGCGGACGACATGTTCATCCGATTGCAGCGATTCAATCCCCTCAATGCGGGTGATAGTGCCGCCCCGGGGAGGAACGAGAAACATAACCGCCGCACTCGCTATGCCGCTATCCTTGGCAGTTAGGACAGGCTGTTCGCCGATAGAGAGATCTACGAAGGCATGGAGCAAATCAATGTCGGTAACTCGTTCGATGAGCTCCACAATGTAATTGCCGGCTGTTCTTGGATTGATCTCGACGATGCGCGGGCCCGCAGCTGTAAGCTTCACTTCCGTATGGGCAATACCATGATCGAAGCCGACAGCCTCCAGCGCGTTCCGAACGAATTGCGTCACCTCGGCGTAAATGTCATCATTCAGCTTTGCCGGGAACATATGGCCATTCTCGATAAAGTAGGGCGTTCCGGTAATGGATTTGTCCGTAATGCCCAAAATCGTAATCTCGCCATTGCAGGAGACGCTCTCCACACTTACCTCCTCGCCCCGCATATACTCCTCAAGCAGATAGGTGCAGTCTCTGGCCTGATCTCTGAAATTAAGCGGAAAAGCTTCCAGCGCCTCATAAGCGTCGCGCAACTCCTTCTCGTTCTGGATGAGGCTGACGAAGGCGCTGGATGCCAGATCTACCGGCTTCAGCACTAGCGGATAACCGATTGCCGCTGCTGCTTCCTCTGTCTCTGTCCAACTGCTCGCAAGGCGATAGCCCGGGTTGGCCAATCCGGCCCGGTCAAGCGCCTGGCGCATGAGATGCTTTTGCCGCACATTCTTCACCGCATCAGGGAACGGGCATGGGAGATTGTAGGCCCTCGCCACCTCGCGCACAACATCGATGTAATAATCACAGACCGTAATGACACCGTCAAAACGGTACGGCCGCAGAAATTCGATCAAGCCTGGAATATCGTTCGTCTCCGTGACGAGTACCGAGTCGGCATGCCGTATAACAGGATGCTGCTCCGTGCTCAGCGGACTTTGATAATGCTGGGGCTTGCGGGTAACGAACGTATAGCTGTGTCCGAGCGACTTCAGAAGTGGCGGCAGCAGATTGCCGCTTGCTCCCACCCAGCTCTCAATCATCAACAAATGTGACATCGTAGACCTCCGATACATAGTAATAGTCGTTCTCAATACGAACTTTGGACATGCTCCCTTCTCAGCACCCTCATGCAAACCAGTGCGGAATCGCCTTCCATCAATTTATTAGTAATTATTACGATATAGGAGCAAGATGAATATACTATACTGGAATATCGAGTGTCAATCTAAAAAAGATAAAACTCCGGCAGATGTCCAAGCGGGCAGATTCTTGTCTGCATTAAATAGTTAGAAACCATTGTCGGGAGGTCTAGCCATGGCTTGTAACAATACTGCAATCGCTTTAACTTGCTGTGCTGATAAAGACTACGTGCAAGATAAAGTATGTACACCTTGGAGCGGTACAGTTGTCGCGGCTGATGTTCTTGTTGTCACCTTTACGAATAACATCAATCAAAATATTGTGGGTACGGGATATTTGCAATATGATATCGGCCCAGACGATATCACATTCAATTTTCTTGACAGTACAGGAAACCCGATTAATCCTGCTCCAATTACAGTTGCGCCGGGAACAAGCATAGCTTTTACTTACAGACGTTTCAGTGTTATACAAATAACGCTGCCAGCAGCATCAGCAGGAACTTATCAAGGTGAATTCTGCATCACTACCCGCTACCCTGTCCAATAAAAGCACGAAAGGAGATTCGCACATGTGCAATTCAACACTTAGTTGTTGCTCGGATAAAATTGTTGTGCAAGACAAGGTGTGCACGAATTGGCAATTAGCAGCAGCAGGGACCCAGATCATCTACACGGACAATATGTCCCAAATCATCAGCGGCACTGGATATATCAAGTATGAGACTGGCACTGGATCTTTGACCGTGAACTTTCTCATAACGGGGGTCGTCGCTCCCATTCAAACCATCGTTATTCCTGCTGGAGGAAGCTCCTCATTTACTGTGGCACGATTTAACACCATTTCAATCGTCTCGACAGCAGCAGCGCAAGGCGAATTTTGTATTACAGTGCGTTATAACCTATAATCGTTTCAACCGCTATGTATGAGGTGGCTCTTCTAAGTTGATGAAGGACCACCTTTCTTATTGCTCATTATCGGAGGCGGGCGTATCCGGCAGATCAAGCGTGATGGAAACGACGTATTTCCCTTCCACATAGGTATGCTCATTGCCTTGAACAGAAATTTTCACTGATTGAATGCCTTGGCTTAGAAAATTGACTGTATTGCCTGGCGGTACATACAAATGCCCTTTCGCAGTTCCCTCAATTTCCACCTCTAAAATATCCGTGCTGGTTGGATTGGAATAAACACTGATCTGCGCAACCCTGTTGCCCAATTCAACAGCAGCCCCCCATATTTGAAATCCGGGCTGTTTGCCCTGGATTAACAAATTCCCGCAGCATTCTTTTTCTACAAGGCGATTGCCGGGTTTTTTCGCTGGATCTACTGGATCTTTACAATGGGAGGAGGAGCATGGTGTTGGTCTTGATTTGTGACAACTCTTTGGAGGACGAGGAAAGATTGGAAGGCATCTCCTCCTCCGCCTTCTCTTTTTACAACTTTTTTTCTTTGTTGCGCATTTGATCCTCCGCTTGCTTTTCTGAGTACAATAGGGATTCACCATAAAAACGATCATCGATGGGAATAAGGCATCTTTCCTTCCGCAATTTTTCCTTTTCAGTGTTCTCCCCCTTTCTTTTAAGGAGTGGATTTTCAGGTGAATACTTATATTAAATGTAGCTATTCAGCACATGGTCATACGTGGCCAACAATTATTTCTGAAGAAATGAATACGCTTCACAGCATCATCGCCTACTGTCAAAAGAAAATAAAGTACTAATCTGACGATGCTGCATTAAGCTCCCTAACGGGCAGGAAAGTTTAATCCCTATGGATGGTATTTTGTGCGAAGCTCATAAACAAGATGTTACATTTAATTGTACAAATAACCTAAATTTTGAAACCATTTTTAAGTATGAACGTAACTTATTGTTAATTAATTGAAAAGGGATGGTGCGTATGAAAAAAGTTGCTGTGATCACAATGCTAATTTGCTCCTTAACCATTGGGTGTACGACATCCAATAACCAACAAAATTCGGTACCGACCCCGGCCACGCCGACACAGACCCAGCCAACAGCCAGCTCAGAAGTTGAATCCTTCTCAGACAAAGTAGATGCCTATCTGCAAAAACTCAAATTCAATGGTTCTGTATTGCTCGCTAAGAAAGGTAAAGTCTTGATTCGCCAAGGATACGGGATGGCGAATCTGCAGACGAAATCACCAAACACCCCGAACACCATTTTCCGAATCGCCTCCGTCACCAAACAATTCACTGCGCTTGCCATTATGCAGCTTCAAGAGCAAGGAAAGCTGAATGTGAAAGATCCTATACATAAATATCTGCCCGATTATCCACATGGCGACAAAATCACGATCCACCATTTACTCACCCATACTTCCGGTATTCCGGATTTTACTGGCTTTCCAGATTATCTAGAGACGATAGGGCAGCAGATAACGGTCGAACAGTACTTGGACAAATTTAAAGATAAACCGCTGGATTTTGAGCCAGGAAGCATGTCAAAGTACAGCAATTCAGGCTATATCGTACTAGGCGCCATCATTGAACGGGTCAGCAAGCAGACGTACGAAAACTATATTTACGAGCATATATTTAAACCACTTGGGATGAACAATTCGGGTATCCGAGATGAAGGTATAGCGGAAAAACAATTCGCGGTTGGTTATACCAACGGTCTTGATACGCCTTCCGAGGCGCCGTTCGTCGATATGAGTACTGCTTATTCCTCCGGAGGGATATATTCAACGATCGATGATCTGTACAAATGGGATCGGGCGCTCTATACGGAACAACTCATCAAGAAAATCTCGACGGAGGCCATGCTTACACCTTTCAAAGATAATTCTGCCTACGGTCGGGTCGTCGTGGATGAAGGAAGAAAAATTTATGCTCACACCGGACGTATTCAAGGTTTCGTCGCATATCTCATGCATTACACGCTGGATGACATGACCGTCATTGTGCTGAGTAACAATGACGGTGCCGATATTTTGAGAATTGGGGATACGCTTGGAAAGATTCTTGAGGCGAGCCAGTGAGAACAGCTTTCGGAGCGGGCAGAAGAGTACAAGTTGTTCAACTAAAGGAGAACGTTAGTTGAACAACACAGCGGCAGTCGATGATTTTTTCTCGTTCATTGCTGCCGCCTTTTGTATTCATACATTATTTTCTTTGAACACCTACGTTATTTCGTGCATAGACCAAACGACTCCATTCGTAGCTCCGCTACCTATGTTAAGTGAAATTGTCAGTCCATTCGCATTGTAAAAAAGCCCCACAACATCTCCTGCTGATAATGTAACCTCGCCAGCCAACGTAACTGCGCCATTGCCAAGAACCGCTCTTAATGTCAAAAGCAATACAATATTGACATTCAAAATAGGTAAAAGCCCACTCACCAGGTTCGTGACTGCAGGCGATGTTCGCTGGACAACAAAAAAGGGATTAATTCCAGCGCCAAGGACTGCGGAAATTGCCGCCGTTGTGGAATAGTTTATTGTTGCTGCAATGGAGTATCTCCCAGTAACCGGAATCGTATAATTACCCGTCACCGGATTAAAATTAGCATTTCCATAATAGGGATTTGCAACAGACCAATTAGTAAGCTGCCCGCTAGCTGCTAGTGTAAGGGTAGCCAAAAAAGCTGAAAATCCTTCTGCAGCAAAGTTGGGACCTGTTGCTCCTGTCACTCCCGTTACTCCTGTCGCTCCTGTAGCTCCCGTTCCGCCTGTCGCTCCCGTTGCCCCGGTCGCTCCTGTTGGACCAGTTACACCTTTCTTACGAGGTATTCCGTCACAGCTTAGAGCGCCTGAACATGTACAATGATTGGGTGAACAAGAGCTGGATGTACAACAAGCAAATCTTGACCCGTTAAACTTCGAGTTGCCACTGCACATCTCTAAGCCCCTCCTACTGACACAGCAATCCCGAACTCCTCACGCTATTAAAATTGTATTTATGCTATAAAACTATATTTTTCATATTTTTGCTCAAGCATTCAACCTAAACCATGCCTCTATGAAGCATCTCTATTACTAGTAAATGAATGAGCTGATGCTATTGATTGTACGCAAGCCTTCATTTATGAAAAAATAATAGTCAGATCGCCAAGGCTGTCCGTGAAAATGTCATGTTAATGTGGATTGCCAGCCGACAATGGCCGGACTTCCGTGCGATTAAAGGTTTCGTTCCGAACGCACGAAAAGTCGTACTTGAAAAGTGTTTACCGCCGCAAACATCAATCACCAAAATAGAAACGGGATGGAGCAGGAATAATACCTGATCCATCCCGTTTTCATTTTATCAGCCAGTTACATGTACCGCATATTTCTCACGCGCCTGTAAGGTTGCTTGAACCATATTGCGCAGTGATGCGACTGTCTCTTCATATTTGCGCGTCTTCAGCCCACAATCCGGATTGATCCAGAACTGCTCCGGCGACAGAACGCGCAGCGCACGGTCGATCATGGAAGCCATCTCCTCGACGGACGGCACGCGCGGGCTATGGATATCGTACACGCCCAGCCCGATGCCTTTGTCATACGTGTGCTCCTCGAAGCTTTCGATCAATTCCCCATGGCTTCGCGATGTTTCGATCGAGATGACATCGGCATCCATCGCTCGGATGGAATCGATCATATCGTGAAATTCACAGTAGCACATATGGGTATGAATTTGCGTCTCGTTCTTCACCGTAGAGGTCGAGACACGGAATGCCCGGACAGCCCAGTCCAGATAATGCGGCCACTGCTCCCGCTTGAGCGGCAGACCTTCGCGAATCGCCGGCTCATCCACTTGAATCATGCCGATTCCCGCCGCTTCCAGCGCCTCCAATTCATCCCTCAGCGCCAGCGCAATCTGATAAGCCACCTCTTCACGCGGCTTGTCATCCCGCACGAAGGACCAATTCAGAATGGTGACCGGCCCTGTCAGCATGCCTTTGACCGGAGTTGCCGTCAACGATTGGGCATATACCGTCTCCGCGACAGTCATCGGCGACGTAAATTCGACATCGCCATATATAATCGGAGGCTTCACACAGCGCGAGCCATATGATTGTACCCAGCCGTTCGCCGTAAACGCAAAGCCATCCAGCTTCTCGCCGAAAAACTCCACCATATCGTTCCGTTCGAATTCACCATGCACGAACACATCCAGTCCGAGCTCGCTCTGAACATCAATCCAGATTTTGATCTGGTCTTTAATAAATGCCTCATACTGCGACTCGCTCCATTCGCCCTTGCGCCATTTCAGCCTTGCGCTGCGCACCTCCGGCGTCTGCGGGAAGCTGCCGATCGTCGTTGTCGGCAGCAGCGGCAGGTTCCAGCGCTTCTGCTGCACTTCCCGCCGCACTTCCAAATCTCCCGCACGGGATGACGGCTGCGAGGCCAGATCGGCAATGCGTGCATGGACCTCCTTGCGGGAGCGGGCAGGAGACTGCTGAAGCGCCTCGCGGCTGCGCTTCGAAGCCGCAAGCTCGGAGGCTACCGCTTCCGCGCCGGATCGGGCGGCCTTTGTCAGCAGGGCAAGCTCCTCCAGCTTCTCGTCGGCGAAGGCGAGCGCCTCGCGCAGCACCGGCGCAAGCGCGCCCTCCTGCGCAGCGCTGACGGGAACATGCAGCAAACTGTTGGACGGCTGCACAATCAGGCGATCCGCCGAGACAGCTTGGCCGATTACAGCCAGCAGATCCAATTTGTCCTGAAGATCAGCCCGCCAAATGCCTCTTCCGTCGATCACGCCCGCACCCAGCACCTTGTCCTCGGGAAATCCGTACTTGCCCAGCGCCTGCAAATTCCGTCCGCCATCATGCACGAAATCCAGTCCGATGCCATGCACCGGCAGCGACACGACAGCCTCATAATGATCCACCGCTTCGAAATAGGTTTGCAATTGCAGCTTGATGCCTGGCGCTTCCTTCGTCAGACGGTCATAAATACGCGCCACATGGTCCAGCTCTTCCGAAGCAAGCGTCGTTGCCAGGATCGGCTCATCAATCTGTACCCATTGCACGCCCTCCGCTTCCAATTCGCGCAGCACTTGTCCATACAGCGGCAGAAGCCGATCAATCCAGACCGCCAGCTGCTCAGGTGCGTAGCCCTTGGACAATTTCAGAAACGTATACGGGCCGACCAGCACGGGTCTGCCTTCGATATTCAACTCGGCCTTTGCCTCGCGATAAGCGTCCAGAAGACGGTTGTGCGTCAGCACCGGCGAGATATTGTCCAACTCTGGCACGATGTAGTGGTAATTCGTGTTGAACCATTTCGTCATCTCACAGGCGGTCGCCTCGCGGCTGCCGCGGGCCATTGCATAATAAACGGCCAGGCTCGGCACACCGCCCTCATATTGGAACCGTTCTGGGACAAGCCCGAACATCGCCGCCGTATCCAGCACATGGTCATAATAGGTGAAGTCGCCGACAGGAATAACATCGATGCCTCGCTCCTGCTGAGTCTTCAAATTGCGCAGCCGGATCGCCTTCATCTCCGCTTGGAAGGTCTCCTCCTCCAGCTTGCCAGCCCAATATAACTCCAATGCCTTCTTCCATTCTCTGCCCTTGCCAATACGCGGGTAGCCTAAGTTGCCGCTTCTCATCTCTTCATCTCTCCTCTGCTTCCTTTAAGGAATCTATGAAAAAGATAGCACACACGCGCAGCTATAGCGTAACACCCTTAATCTATTACCGGTTATAGCCAAAGGCTATATCAAACACTTTAGTCGGCCAGCGTTTGATGCAATGCATCGATATAGGCCGCAGCCAGCTTGGAGAGCGCGGCATTGCGATGGCCGATCCACCCGACATGAATCGTCTCATCACTGGCCAGCGGAACTGGAATGATCTCATTGCCATTCAGATCGGCGCTCAGCACGCCCGTGGAGATCGTGTATCCGTTCAGTCCGATCAACAGGTTGAAGAGCGTGGCACGGTCGTTAACCCGAATGCTTTTGCGATGGGACAGCGTACTGAGAATCTCCTCCGAGAAATGAAACGAGTTGTATTCGCCCTGCTCAAAATACAAATACGGATAATCCTGCAGCTGATCGATCGTCACCACGGCATGCCGGGCAAGCGGATTGTTGACACTGATAAAAACATGCGCCTTAGCCGTAAACAGGCTCGTAAACGTCAGGTTGGCGTTTTTGAGCAGCCGGTTGATCACCTTGGCATTAAATTCATTCACATACAGAATGCCGATCTCGCTGCGCTGGCTCTGAACATCCTGGATAATCTCATGCGTCTTGGTCTCGTGGAGGGCGAATTCATACTCATCCTGGCCATGCTCGCGAACCAGCTTCACAAAGGCATTCACGGCAAAAGCATAGTGCTGCGTAGACACGGAGAAATGCTGCGGCGAGGGCTTGGCATTCAAATACCGACTCTCCAGCAGCTCTGCCTGTTCGATGACCTGACGAGCGTAACCGAGAAATTCAGCTCCCTCCTTCGATAGCAGGATGCCTTTATTCGTGCGCTCAAAAATCGTGACCCCGATCTCCTCCTCCAGCTCCCTGATCGCGTTGGAGAGACTGGGCTGGGATATAAAAAGCCGCTTGGCCGCCTCGTTCATAGAGCCACGAGCGGCCACCTCGATCACATATCTCAGCTGCTGCAATGTCATATGTCGTCACTCCTTGATTCATACAAATATCGAGTTGCCGGATCAGCTCCAGCAATGGAGCCCATTCACGCTAGAGACTAGCTGGCAACGAAAGTCTATTCGACTACAATCGTAACATAATGAGTGATGAGAGGCTGCAAATGACTGATGATACTAATTCCCTTTTGCCCCTTGCGCAGCCCTGTAACGACACCGTTCTTATCTACAGAAACAATAGGGTTGGAGTCATAGCCTGTAGAAAAGCTTAATCCCATCTCATGATAGCTTAGACCCGAATCGTTCATTTCTATCGGCTCGACTGCTAATTTTATAGCCTTGCTCTCGCCGACTTTAATCTTTATGATAGTGAACGGGCTGTATTTTTCGTAGGCTGTTCCCGTCGTTTCGTCATAGAACATGATCTTGCTAAGCGGCATATCAACGACTAAATTCATATTATTATCGTTCAAATTCCATTGAAACCCTGTAAACTCCTGTTCCTTTGATTCTTCATTATAATTCGACCAGCTTAAAAATTTAATATAATTATAACCCATGCGAAGGTTCGGATACTTATAATGCCCTCTTCGAAATTCCCCTCTAAAGCGGGTTTCCGGGAAAATCTGTTCAGCCAGACCAGCAATTTGTTTCTGGAAATCCCTCAGCATTCTTTTTGTATGCAGCTTCTCTTCCTGTGTAATCACTCTACCGTATAAAATAGTGTCCATTCCCGGATCATCAAGGACCAGTGAGTGTGGTGACGGTCTCCCCCATTCCATTGTGATATGGTATACAGGATTGCCGATGCTTGTATAGTTTATTTCAAATTTCGGCTCCCAGTCGCCAATAGGAGAAGGCAATGAAGCATAATTCTGATTCAAATATTTCGCGAACTGTTTCATATTCTGTGCTATATCCCCACTCGCAGCAACCTCTTCCAGCGTCAACGGTTTCTCCTGTGCGCTAACGGGTGGTTGAACGGTCGGAACGTTTACCTCGTTCTCTTTCGGAGGGTTGCTATTAGGCATCTCCTGCTGATCGACCTTGGGTGCTGCCGGAGTTTCGTCCAATTTCGGTTCAACTTTCTTTGCTTCTTCGACAACAACAATACATTTCAGAACGATGGTTTTATTTATGGTCCCCTTAACCACCGTTTTTCCAGGAGCCACTCCGGTTACCGTTCCATCTGGAGCAATGACGGCTACATTCTTGTTATCGGAGGACCATTGTACGTCATAGCCGAGCTCGGCGGCTGTTCTCTTATCCTCTCCTGCAACGCGTATACTCAATTGCTCGGATGCCCCTGCATCAATCGTGAGCAGAGATTTATTGATTTGCGCATCTTTGGGCTGAGGACCAACAACTTCAACTGTAATAACAGCGTTAATATTGCCGTTCAAGCTGGCTGTAATCTGTGCTCTTCCCGTCTCTATTGCCGTGACTTTTCCTTGACCATCCACAGTCGCCACTTTATTATTAGAGGATTTCCAAGTGATTGCGACGCGATTAAGATCATATTTTTTCGAAGCCGCTTGAAGGCTCGTGGTTGACCCTTTCTTTACTTGTATGCTGGATGAACGATCCTGGAAAAATAACGGGGGAGCCGCGATCTTGATTGCATTCGCAGTCTTGTCCCAGCTCACATCATTTCCGGTAGCTTCGCTAATAAACCGTAACGGAACGAACGTATTTCCATAAATGGAAATAGGTGAAAAGGATAGCTTGCGTTCCTCACCGTTAACGATAGCTGTCTTCTCGCCAACAACCAGTTCGATCTCCAAACCTTCTCTAGTCCCCGTAATCGTCCCCGACAATTGATTCCACGAAATCATCAATCCCAGCTTCTCGAATATAGGCCGGAATGGAACCATCGTCACTCCATTCACTACAATAGGATCTTTAGCCAGCTTGATTAATGACCCTTCTATATAGACCTTCATTGGAGCTTTAGCCGCTCCAACTATATGCGGGATACCCAGACAAATACTCAGCACAACAATCATCATTATTCGAAATTTATTCAGCATACGATTCTCCTCAACCTTTAATTGGTTTGATCACCATTAATCCGACTGTAGAATCCATATAATAAAGAGCACCCTGATCATCCAAATCAAATGTGCTGCCTGGATACTTGTTCTTGACAATAAGGACGAATCTCTCATTGCCTGCCGGATCAAGTGAGAATACATTGCCTCCTCCATCCTGAATATAGACATTGCCTTGCGCATCACTGTCCATGCTCCACACGGTGGTATATCCGTTCAGCCTCAGCTTGTACTCCCACAGCTTCTTTCCTTTGGAATCGATTTGCATAATACCACCATCGGAACGTACGTAATATTTCCCGTTGCCCGCCTTAGGCAGAACCTCATTGAGCTGCTGGACAGTTGGATTATTCACTTTAATGATACGGCCGCTCTTCAAGTCCAAAATCTCGATTGTTACATTAGGCTTGACCGCTATCCGTATCCATTGTCCTGTTTTCTTGACAAATATGGAATCAGACCAATCATTAAACGAAAGCTGCTTCTGCCATTGGATAACACCTGTACTGCTTAGGTAATAGGCATTGTCATACAGATTGGTCAGCACAAGAACATTATCTTTGGAATCGATAAACAGCTCATCAACATTCGATTTGTCAAGTCTACTCGATGCATTCCATTTCGATACATCCGAATTAAACCAATTCAACGTTCCGTCAGGAGAGAAGGAAGCGATGCCTTCGTTGGTAACCGTGATCAGGTTATTGTTGCTGTCCAAATCAACCGCTTCGATGAAATAAGGGAATGTAAAATGTTTATATGGAATGATATAAGATGCAATTTCACTTCCGGTGCGAGTGATCAGATCCACCTTGGTTCCAAGTGTTTCATCCGATAAATCCTGACGCATCGTATAGATAACGCCCTCTTCTGTCTGCCCCCATTCTTGCAAGATCATCATGTCAAAATCTTGGTAGACTCGTTCCCACAGCACTCTTCCATCTTCCCTGGATACGGCCCTTGTCAGCTCGCCGTCCACCTGTAGAATTTGGTCTTGGTCCACCTTTAATTTCCAGGCATCGGTTAATGGTTTATGCCAATCTATTTCGAAGTTTTTATATCCCCGAAGCTGAATCTTCTTGCCGTTGTCATTCTTATAGGGCAGCTCAATATATTCGGCCGCAGAAAGCCACTTCCCTTTTGCGACAGCGATAGATTGGGCTCCTACAATATTCAATGCAAGTATTACAGTTGTACATAAATAGAATATTTTTTTGAACATCGTGCTCCTCTTTTCTGATCATATTTCTACTTTCATCCTTATTCTCTTTAAAACACAGCATTATTTCTATCAATAATGACAATAAATTGATGTTACCATATTTAAACATATTATGTATATCCGTTTACCATAATCATAAGACGGTAAAGCGCCATACGATTGACTATTGTACGAAACGAGGGGCATAGACAGAAATTGGCGTAGACTTATAAGAAAATTATTGCTTTAAGGAATAGCCGAGCTGAAAAGTCGATATTGTCCACTATTGAACCGTCTGAGTTCAAATGGACTTGCTTATCCAGCTCGCCTGAAGGAGGGGATGTACCGAGCGCAGAAGAATGAAGGGGCTGCTAAGCAGCTATGAGAATGGGTTCAGAATGCAGGATGCCAGCCCGCTCCGCTTAATGCCCCAAGGCTCTCCATATCCGGATAGCGCTCATTGGCCTGGAAGCAGCCGCTCTCTTCTCTAATGCAGCATCCAGGAGGCGGGCCGAGAATAAGGGATTCCTGAATGGGAGCTACAGCCTTGGCATACTCATGCTCGTTCACACAGTAGGCTCTGGCTATAACCTCCTTAGGTATACAACGCAGGAAATCCGATCCGAATACAATATCGGGTGTCGGTTGATCGAAGATTGCCAGCAAATAAGCATGGTCGGTCAAGGCAATAATCCAGTGAAACCAGCCTTTCGGCAATATCGAAACTTGGCCTGGCTTCAGATGATAGGTCATCACCCGCTGTGTGAACGGGTTAAATACCGAGGTCAGAACCTCTCCGCTAATAACAACGATCATCTCCGTCACGTTCGTATGCCAGTGCGGCTGGACGATGATCCCTTTCGTCATATGAATGTTGAAGAAACCGTTCTTAATAGCCGGGAGCTGTTGCCCGAACAGCTGTGTAATGTAATTGCATTGATCACGCTTATAGTTGAGCACTTGATTGGAATCAGCCGCCAGCTTTAAATTCGGGTCTTGCAGCACACAATCTTCCATACAATCATTCCTCCTCTTAGGCAAACGTCTAGTTACTGTATGCCTAAGAGGATGGAAGTGACACCTTCAGCAATTTGTTTCCTGTGCTTGGTTTCTAACTGAGAAATGCAGAAGAGATGCATATTGGCCACGTGCTCGCCGCTATGCATCTCTTCTGCGCTAAAGTTCATACCTATGTCGTATATTTGGCGAGAATATTCTCGTATACATTTTTCGGCCGCAACCCGACCAGCTTCTCGACGGGCTCCCCGTTATGAAACACGATCACAGTTGGCATGGACAGAATTCCAAACCCTCCCGCCGTGACGGGGGATTCCTCGCAATCCACCTTAAGAACCGCCAGCCTCTCCCCATACTCGTCGGACAGCTCATCGAGAATGGGCAACAGCACCTTGCACGGCGGACACCATACAGCCCCAAACTCGACTAAAGTCGTTGCATTTTTGTTCACTTCCGAATTAAAATTGATATCGTTTACCGCCAGTACGCTCATATTATCTCCTCCTGACCTTGGTTGCGTTCTTGCAGAATGGAGGAAATGCGGTCCCTCAGGTTTACCCTGATTTGGTTCAGCAAGCGGATCTGCCCGTCGATCTCCTTCAGCTTGTGCTGGTAAATGGGTAGCACTTCTTCGCAAAATGATTCTTTATTTCTAAGCACACATTGAAGAAATCCCGCAATTTGTTCCGTCGAAAGACCGAGATCCAAATAAAACCGAATCGTTCGAACTTGCTCTTCCGCCAAGACAGAATACTCACGGTAACCATTGTCCTGACGCAGCGGAGCAAGCAAGCCCTGCCGTTCATAATAACGCAGTGAACGAACACTTACCCCTGTCCTTTCCGCAAGCTCCCCAATTTTCAACCGAACATCCCCTCCTTCCACTGTAAACTCATTTTAAACCATGACATCAATGTCATAGTCAAGAGCTATTCTTACACACTCGTTCGAATACTTGAACAGTCTGAAGATTGCATACTTGAACTTGACATTTTGTATTCATTTCGTAATAATAAATGCCGATATTTCAGAAAGCGGCTACAATTTAGCAGTGAAAATTGCTACTCGAAAGGATGTGCAGCCATGCGCATTAACAGCTCCATTCCAACCTATCAACACATCAATCAACGCAACAATCTAAATACGAACAACAATGAACTGTTTAAATCAGCCCTTCTCGAACAAACTACTGGAAAGAACGATAACGAAGACAAGGAGAATAAATCAGAGGAAAAGAAAGGGAAACTGGTTACAACAAGGGAAGGTTCCTATGTTAGACAATATCTTGTACAATCAGACGGGTCAAAAGTTCTGTTGAGCGAAATAAAACAAGCCGAAGTCGAGGATGAAGCTACACCTACAGAAAACTACTCACGTTTACTTACCAACTCTAGCAATCATCACGATCAGGCAGACGCTATGAGTGAAAATACAAAAGAAATAATAAGCTTCTTAAATCAGCAAATAGGCAATATCACACCCGACGTAAAGAAACGAAACACATAAATCTCTCCAGAGGAGGTACAAGTGAACAATAAGCTTGAATTGCCGAAAATCCCTTTGAATTTACCTGATCGATCACAACAGATGCACACGCTGCAATCCAGGGATGAATTCAGTATGGGATCTGTAAACGACATTACCATCGACAATCAGGATGCCACGAAAGTTTCATTCGAAAAAGTGGTCTTTACCAATGTAACCATCATGGAATCCTCCTTGCCGGAGATTGAACTGACAGACGTCATTTTTGATCGATGCGATTTGTCGAATATTAATTTCACGGGTTCTTTCATTCATCGCGTAGCGTTTAGAGATTGCAAGCTAATAGGGACTGACTTTTCCAGAAGCAGATTCCAACATGTTCACTTCAACAATTGCCTTGCGGACTACTCACTCTTTCGATTTGCAAAATTCAAGCATGTGGATATCGAGGGCTGCTCATTAATAAGCTCCGACTTTTATCAATCCCAATTGCAAAAATTCGTCATTACAGAATGCAATATTGATCAAGCATTGCTGTCAGGGACAAAGCTTGCTGGAATCGATCTTAGCGACTGCCAGTTTGACGGAATAACCATAGACATAGAAGATTTGAATGGTTGTATCATCTCACAGAGCCAAGCAGCGTCATTTGCAGCGCTTTTGGGTTTAGTAATCAAATAATTGGGAAGCCATTGTCCAAATTAGAGCTCGCGTGACCAATGACTAGTTGGCTGAGATGACAATAGCTCCCGTGCCAATAAGCGATAAACGTCCAATCGTTTCTCTTGTGAATGAGGAATGCTGCAAATCATCGCTTCATCAAACCCATATTGCTCTTGTTCCTCTTGCAACAACGATGCAACTTCTTTTGCCGCTCCTACAAAATGCCGTTTACGATTATCATTAATAATCATCCGATCCATTTCAGTCAACGAATAGCTCTGAGCCTCTTCAGGAGTCATAAGTGGTCGGAACTGCCCCCTCTTGAACAGTAAACCAAATATATCTTGCGGACCTGCTTCGAACTCCGCTTCTTCCTTCGTTTCAGCTGTCGTTACCATGAAGGTTACACTGATTTCTGGCTTCTCCATAAATGCTGAAGGCTGAAAATTATTTTTATAAGCATCGAAAATCTCTTTCGTCATAGCGCCATTAAAAAATTGCGCAAAAGAATAACCAACACCCATCTCCGCTGCTTTCAAGGCGCTGTTGCCCGTTGAACCCAAGAGCCACGCTTCCGGCAAAATAATTTGCGATGGCGCCGCGATCGTTTTACTGTACAGCTCATCCTCTGGCACCTCGTCGTTAATCAACTGCATGGCGGTATGAAATTTTTCATACATATTATTCATCATCGGCTGGCGTCCTTCAGATAGGGCATACATGGATGGATTATCCCCTCCTGGAGCTCGGCCAACACCAAAATCAATTCTGCCAGGTGAAAAAGCACTTAGCGTTTTAAATACCTCGGCCAATTTCAACGGAGAATAATGCATCATCATCACTCCGCCTGTGCCAATGCGAATATGATTGGTTTTAGCAGCCAAATGTGCAGCCGCCACCTCAGGTGCCGAGCTTACAAACGTACTTGTTCCATGATGCTCTGCCATCCACATGCGGCGGTAACCCAATTGATCAGCAACAATAGCCAGCTCCTCTGCTTTTTTTAAAGCAGCTCCTGCTGTATTGCCACTTGTAACCGGTGCTTGGTCCAGTACACTTAGTCTCATCTGTTTGATCTCCATTTCTTGTCGATTATTTGTTCAATCATTTAGTTAGCCTGCTAAATATTAGCACGAAGAACTGAGCTAGGAAAGATTCTCAGCCATTTGTTTCATAAGTCTTCTTAACAATAAACGTTCCTCCGGTAAAATGCCTTCCAATAATTTCTCCTGCTGCTTTCTCCATATATGCGCAACCGGCTCATGCAGCTCTCGGCCTTTTAAAGTTAAATAGACTCTGCTGACCCTGCCATCTGCTTGATCGCGCTCGCGAGAAACAAAGCCTTGGCTTTCAAGCGCTTTGACCATATTGGTTACCGTTGGCGGTTCGCATTTCAAACGTTCACATAACTGTATTTGTGTCATTCCCTCCTCACTCCATAGTCGGCACAATAACTGATCTTGACCCACATGAAGATTGAGTTCACGTAATAATTCCGAATAATCTCTGCGCATTTTAGATGATATTCTATCCAGCAGCTCACGAATCTCATCATCAATCATATGCATCCCTGCTCCCAGCATTGTTTATTAGCAAGCTAATTATATCAAGGTATTGCAATCTAATCAAATCTGTACATCCTGTCGCTAAAACGTCCGATCACACACCCTATTCAATTTACGTTATAGGATACAGAAAAGGGGCGGTGCTTCGTATAAGCACGCCCCTTCCCCCGCATTGCTTTGTTCCAGATTTCCCTGCCTGCACTGCGGCTTCTGTCCTACCCCTGCTTGCCCTCTATCGCCAGCAGCAGCATAGCGGCGGCAAGACCCAAGCGGCGGTCTAGCATATTAGCAGTATCCAGTGAAAAATCCAAATTCAGCTTGCCGACAAACGGGTTGAAATTCTGTTTAAAGACGGCAACCGTCCTGGAGTTTATCTCCACATTGAATTTTTGCGGAATCAAGCTGGACAGGATTCTTCTGAGCATCGCCATCAAACGGCTGTCTTCCTTAATAAACCCGACCTCTGACTCGCTTGGACTCAGAATCACCCACTCATCCTTGAGAATCGACTTCATACCTTTGCGACGCAGGGAACCGAGCCTTTCTCCGGTCACCGTATCGATCACATCGTAGGTGGCTGAGAAATCAATGACGCTGCGCGCCTTGATCGTAATCAACTCATCCTTCATGGATTCGTCGCCATACAGCCGAATATCCTCCTTCAGCTTGAAGGCTTTCATCTGCGAGAACAGAACCAATTGACCGCTGTTGTCGTAAATATGAACCTTTGCTCCCAGCAAAGAGAGGACTTTTTTTCTGGCCAAATATTGCGTGTGACTAAATTTCGGATTCATTGTTAGCTCCCTCTTTCTCTACATTCTCTACATGCAGCGCACATTTGAAAACAAAACTTATGTATCAAAAAAACGAATACGTCTGTCTCGCATTCCGCAAATGAAGAATGATGATGTCCTACTTGCGCATTCGACAGAATTCGTTCCTTATACCTATAAAATTCGACAGCGTCATGGATTTTCCTTTTCTAATCTCCAACAAGAAAGGAAGTGATTTTCCAATCATTATTTACCTTTTCAAATTGATCGACAGCCCTTAATTCATATTCATTTTTTAAATGAGAACTTATAGTTGAATTAGCCACCTGTATCCGCTCTGTACATTTTCCCCGCTTCTATAGGACTTTCTTTTGCCGTCATGTGGTACGGCTTTACTCGGTAAACCTGAACAGGCCCGCCAAAAACAGCCGATCTATATTTATCTACATGCTGCTTTGATAAGGGGCGATTATAGTAGCCCGGTACATATTTATTCATCATCTCCTGAAGCACATGAGTCGCTTCATCCAAATCTGTAATCGGCTCTGCCTGTCCAAAGAGCATCACACTCATATAGGCCGTGTCTGTTTTGGCCGGTACTGGGTCCGTAATGGTTCCGTACTCTTCACATACCGTGAAACAGATCTCCGGATTCTGACTCATAACCTTATTTCGTCGTCCATCCCCTGCTCCGTGAAAATACAATTGTCCATCCGTCCATACATAATTAAGCGGTACAACATAGGGCAACTGGCCGTCCACTAATCCAAGATGTCCGAATCTCGCTCTACAAAGAAATTGATTGATCTTTTCTTGATCCTGACACTCCCTGATTGTATAACGAATTGAATCCATCGCTTATTCCTCCTAATGGTGTTGTGTCTCTGTGTTGCAAGCCCGGACACTATCGTGTTAGTATATCAATCATTGGATGGCTTCTACATGTCCAAAGATTATCTATTAAAGCAATCCATATTTTTTGCAACGTTACTTTATCGGGGGTGAGTTGAATGTTGAAAGTAAATCGTGATGATGAGCGGCCAATATGGCAGCAATTGCTTGATCAAGCGATTCATAATATCTCAACCGGGAATTGGCCGCAGGGCGAATTGCTGCTTCCGACACGTGAGCTCGCGTTATTAGTGGGGGTCTCACGTTCAACGATACAGATCGTTTATGAGGAATTGTTCAGCCGCGGTTACACTGTGACATCTCGGCGGGGTGGTACGCGAGTAAGTGAGTGGAGCTCACTCACAACTTCCTCTAAGGAGGATACAACACAAGGACCTGTTCCACCTGAGCTTCCCCTATTACATTCTGCGGTTGGTCAATTGCAGGACTGGTTCAGAGGCAAAGAGCATCACAAGGTGGATATCGATTTCACTCCGCATGAGCCTTATTTAGACGAACAATTTCATAAGAATTGGCGGCAATCATTTTTACAGGCGTCGACAGCAATGGATTTAACCAGTTGGGCTTACGGCAATTGCTATGGCTTCGTTCCGTTGCGAGAACAGATTCAGCGTTATTTATCACTGGAACGAGGCGTCCATGTTCATATCAATCAAATTCTGTTGACATCAGGGGCTCAACACAGCATTGACCTGATCGCGCAATCGCTCTTAAGTGAAGGCGACACGGTTTCTGTTGAAGATCCCGGCTTTCCTGCTGCCTGGATGGCAATGAAATATCGGCGAATGAATGTGGTCCCCGTCCCTGTGGACGAATATGGATTACAAGTAGATCGTATTCATCCACAATCCAAACTAACCTTTGTTACGCCTTCGCACCAGTGCGCGGTTGGCGTTATTATGTCGGAACCGCGCAGGCAGCAATTGTTGCAGATGGCCGTTCAGAATCAATCCTGGATCGTTGAAGACGACTACGACAGTGAATTTCGATATCGCGGGGACCCGCTTCCAACTTTGTTTAGCCAGCAGCCTCGCAACACCTTATATATGATGAGTTTTTCAAAAATGGTTGCTCCTGGCATCCGTATATCTGCTATCGTCGGTTCTGTGGAGGCAATTGGTCAGCTTGCCCAAGTGCAAGAGTTGACTTACCGCCACCTTCCAATTATGGAGCAGGTGACGCTTGCCCACTTCATAGCACATGGTCATTTTATGCGTCATATGAGAAGATTCAGAAATGTATACCGGCGCAGGCACGAAGCGATGACTAAAGCTATAATGGCCAGTGGTTTGGGAGACCGCTTCAAACTAAGCGGCGTAGAAACGGGTTTGCATATGCTGCTTGAAGCTGAGGAATCGTTCGATGAAGATGCAGTGACTAATCAGGCGCTGCAGATGGGAATACGTGTGTATCCACTCGGTCCCTATTGTCTGGAAAGCAAACGAAAGGGCTGGGTACTAGGATTTGCAAAAGTAGATGAAGCCGCGATTGAACAGGGCATGCCCCAATTTCAAACGATCAACAGAATGGATTAAAGTGACATATTTGATGACATCCTTCACCTTATTTGTTTGCAGATGGCCAATAAAATGCCATTCCACCTCGTTGTATTGCTGCATAAGCGCAGCCTTGCTTCGAAGCTCTTGTGCTTTATTTTCACCGAATAAAGTTTCCCCTGCTTGAAGCGCTATTTGCAACGTTTCGAAATGGAATGTTTTAGTAGCCAGCAATAGCTTAACATCCTCCCTCCTTCTTCCAGAGGCTTGGCAAGCCAGCTCCATCTGGTGATGTACGGCTTTGAGATTTTCTTCAACAAAGGATTGGCTCATATACGCTCCTCTTCCCCTTTCATTTATCAAGATCCATCTACTTAGTCGAAATTGATTTCTCGGATTGTACGCAGCCTCTCGAAATGGTATGTAACTTAGATAGTATATCAGCAGATGGATTGGTCAGACAGATCCATTACCCCCTATTCATCACAATCCATAACTGCAAATAGCAAAACCCTTCCGTTAGCAAAGGGTTTAGAATAATTTTATTTCCTCCTCTCACTGCCCCGATGACAGTGCTCACCCCTTGCCGTCTCAATGCCCTGACATACTCTCTGCTTGCAATGCCAAGACCAGAGGCTTTGTTAACGGGCCCTTTCCATCCCATAGCTCCGCCATCCAATCCATTATACAGATACACGTGACGGCCTTGGACGGAATTGCAAGCGGTAGAACAACAGGATCCCTACATGCATGGCGGCGAGAACAAGATAAGTGTTGCTGTACAAGGAACTGTCCGGATCGGCATTTAACGGATTCCAATTATCCGAAGAGCCTTGTGCTGCCACAATGCCGTACACCCCTGCAGCTATCCCTTGAGCAATGAAGCTCATCATCGAGAAAAGTCCCATGCCCACTCCCACCTGATCTTTGGGCAACGCTCCGGATATGGAATTGGACATTGCAATCTGCATGAAGGATTGCCCTACATTGCCGAATATAAGAAAGAAGGAGATCCATAACGGCGAAATTCCTGTAAAGATGGACAACAAGATGAAGCAAGCAATTAATGAAATGGAAGCAGCCGACAGCAGATAGGAATTGCCTTTCAGATCAGCCAGCTTCCCTCCTCTTCTCCCAAGAATGGCTGCGGCGGCTGCCGCAGGAACCATCGCGAAACCGATCCAATTCGCATCCAATTGATACAAATCCGCAAGCAGAATCGGAGTTAGAAAATATAAGGATACACCAATGCCGCTGACGAGGAAGGCTATCGCCAGTGCAATGGAATAGGTTTTATTGTGAAACAATTGAGGTTGAATAAACGGTTCTTTGGCCATACGAATTCGTATAATGAACAGAATCAGCATCACGATTCCGACAATCAAATACGGCAAAGCTCGATTCGTGACGCTAAGCAGAAGCAGCGTAATGGATGCAGCGAGCAAGCTCCCGCCAATCCAGTCGAATTTCCGCGGGGCTGCCTTCGGTTCATATTCCAAATATTTGCGGTACAATGGCAGCAGCAGCAGAATCAACAGAGAAGGCAAGAACAACCATCTCCAGTTCGCGAAGCTAACGACAAGCGCAGAAAGAACAGGCGCAAGGGCACTGCCGATCGCAAGGCCAACAGCAGTCATGCTAAGTGCAGAGCCCCTCCTCTCAGGTGAAAAGTAGCGCACAGGGATAATTAGCGCAATGGCTGGAATAGCGGCCGCACCGACAGATTGCAGGCATCTGCCTACAAGCGCAAGCCAGAAGGTTTGGGAGATGAGCCCAACTAGAGAACCCGCAGCAAACAACGCCAAACCAAACGTCAATAGGCTCTTCAGCTGGAATCTGTCCGCCAGCTTCCCATACGCAACGGTTCCAAACGCATAAATAAGCGTATAGGCAGATGACAGCCAGCTCACTTGGGCAAGGGTTAACTGAAACTCTTCACTAATTTGCGGAAGTACAACATTAAACATCAGTGCGCTCATCGATGACAGCATAACGGTAAACATCAATAATCGCATTAGAATTAGCGCTCGCCGCACTTGTAATTCAGCATTCATGTCTATCTACTCCTCTTCATGTATGCAAGCGCACACTTGCATTGATTTTATAAAAAAACTAGGGTGTTAATGCCCTAGTGAACAACCGTACGCTTTCCTCGATAAATTCATCCAACGAGGTCTCTGGGATTGGTTCTTTGGCGTTTAAGTGGCAGCTAATAAATGCGCCATGATTCATCCACATGAAGGATAAAGCCTGCAGCTCGGCATTCGACAGCACAACCTTGTCTTGCTCCGACATGGCGATCAAATATTCCGTTAATAGCTTTTTCAGCTGCTGGGGATGGCGTCCCGCCTCCTGATAAACCTCCTCAGGAAGATTGCTGCTGCCGCGATGGGCAATGATAAACAGCTTACGGTTCCGCTTCATGCTCCTGTGATACGTTTGGCTGATCAAGAGCAGATCCGTATACAGCTCCCCGATCAGGCTCTCCTTAAAAAGCTTGGTCATCTCATCGGCATAATGATAACGGTTGTACGCCGCCTCAAGCAGCTTCTGTTTCGTTCCGAAATGGCGGAATAACGTTACTTCGTTCACTCCGGCAGCAGCGGCAATCTCCTTGGTCGTCGTACCATCATATCCCTTGTCCGCCATGAGATCGATTGCCGCCAGCAAAAGCTTGTCACTCGTGCTATGAATGTTCGTCATTTATTCACCCTGCTTCAATGCAAGTACTTACTTACATCGTTATCTTAATCGTATTTCGCTGCAATGTCAATAACAGGGGAGGTTGGCGGCGGCCGCACATCTTACAGCGCAACTTTAACCGCCGCCAGTCCCTTACTCAAATCGATACAATGGCAGCGTGAACGAGAATGTACTGCCCTGTCCTACAACACTTTCAACATCGATAGCACCATCATGATATTGGACGATCTCTTTGGCAATCGCAAGTCCGATGCCCATGCCGCGGGAGTCGGAAGAGCGCTCTGTCCTCTGCTCGCGATAGAATCGGTCGAAGACAAGCGGCAGCGAATCATTCTGTATGCCCTTTCCCGTATCATGTACATGAATAACAAGCTTGCCAATCGCATTGTCCACGTTATGCTCCTCTGCAAATTCGCAAGTGATTTCAATTCGCCCGCCGGCATCCGTATGCTCAATTGCATTGAAGACCAGATTCGTCAACACCTGTGTTATACGATCCAAATCAATAACAACCTGGCACTCATCGAGAAGCGCCGAATCCAATGACTGAACGAAGCTGTATTGCAGACCTGCCCCGGCGACATCGAGCCCAAATTTATCCTGAATAAGCGCAATCAGTTTATTCAGCGGAATAATCTCGAAGATCATTTCCGAACGCCGTGATTCCAGACGCGACAATTCGAACAGGTCCTGTATGAGCCGATTCAAGCCAAGCGCTTTGGACAATACCATCTGCAAATATCGCTCTTTAACGGCATCCTCTTCAACGAGCCCGGAAACGATCGCTTCCACATAACCCTGTATGGCAGTCATCGGTGTACGCAGCTCATGTGAAATATCGCTCAGCAGCCGTCTTCTCGCCAGCTCCAGACGATACAATTCCTTATGCTTATGCTCAAGAACCTCATTCGTTTGCTCCAATTCCAGCGTTCTCTCCTGAATACGCTGTTCGAGACTGGTGTTCAGCTCCGTGAGCTGCAAGTTCAGCTTGGCGAGCTCCTCGGCATTCAAGCTCACTTCCTGCACAGCTCTCTTCAATAAAATAAGTGTATGGACACGGCTGAGCAATTCATTGCGACCGAACGGCTTGGATATATAATCATTCGCCCCCGCGCTGAATCCCGCCACAATCGTATCCTCTCTATTGCTTGCCGTCATAATCAGAATCGGCAATTCATACAACGTATAATTCTTTCTTATGGCAAGGCACAGGTCATATCCCGATAATCCGGTCATCATCAAGTCGGCAATTACCAGATCATACACCTGCAGCTCCTTCATTCGCGATGCGACCTGCTCGCCGCTCGTTGCTGTATCGACGATGCAGTTCAATGCAGCCAGCTGCTGGATAACGACTTGCAGATTGACCGGCTCGTCATCCACGACGAGCAGCCGATAGGGCGGTTGAGCTGTGCCGCTAATATCCCCTTCCACAGATAAAGGCGAAGTGGATTCCAATGCTACAGCAACAGCAAGCTCCTCATCGCGGATCATTCCCGCTATGTCCATATCCTGCCATCTAAGTGTATGCGGCTTCGCTTTGCCCTTCATTGCTGTCTGATTGTGTATCGTGAAGCAGAAGCGTGAGCCGATGCCAATCTTCGATTGAACGGTGATCTTGCCAGCGTGCAGCTCGACGAGCTGCTTAGTAATTTTGAGACCAAGGCCCGAACCTGACTCATCCTGCTCATTGAGCTGCTCGAAAGGCTTGAATATATCCTCAAATCGGTTCTCTGGAATGCCGATCCCTGTATCCGCCACATAAATTTCTACATAGCCGTTATAATGGACCGCGCCAATGGAAACTTGACCGTATGGCGTATACTTGATAGCGTTGCCGATCAGATTGAAAATGATTTGCTGCAGCCTGTTCTCGTCCGCCTGTATGGGCGGAAAGTCAGGCTTGATCTCATTATGCAGAAACAGATCCCGTCCGGCAGTCAATGGTTTGACCACGGTCAGCACAACCTGAACAAGCTGATGCAAGTCAACATTGACAATGTTCAAGCGTATATCGTTGTTGTTCAGGCGGGAATAATCCAATATATCGTTGATCAAATATGCCATCCGTTGGCCGCTGGACACAATCATATTCAGATGAAGCTCCTGCTTGCTTGTCAGATCGCCCCTCATGTTGTACAGCAGCGATTGCGCAAGCCCAATCATGCCATTGAGCGGGGTGCGCAGCTCATGCGAGGTATTGGTCAAAAACTCGTTTTTCACCTTGTCCAGATCAAGCAGACGTGTCGATAATCGTTCAATCGTCTTGAACGCGGTAGAAAACTTAAGCGAGAGAATGATAGATATACAAATAATTAAGAATAACATGCCATACGGAAAATAGATGCCCGTCCGTATCGTCCCATTGCTCATTAGAATGTCATTGGCAACGGTAATGAAAAAAACAACGGCTCCCACCGCCAACAAGGTGGCGCCTGCCATCCCCCTGATTGCCGCTTTGAATATGTACTGAATCAATATAAAGGACGTCACAACCGCATAGACCTGCATAAGCACAACAATGATTGTGAATATATAAACTGGGGTTGCTATAATAAACAAAGTGAACAGAGCACCGGGAATCCATAGACAATTGCGCAGCGACTTCGGCATCTGCCCCGGGAAGCTGCTATAGATAAACAGCACGAATAACGGCGCACTCCCCAGAAATCCGATATACTCTATTTTGACAAGCAGGTCATCCGTAATATTACGGAAGAATAAGGCCATGGTGACCTGGCCTTGGGAGCTGTTCTTCAGTGCCAGCAACAGGCAGATCAGGCCGAATAGCAACGACTCTGAATTACGCCTCAGAAGGATGAACAGCACGATATGATAGAGTCCCATAATGAGCATACAGCCCATCAGCAAGCCCTCAATCGCCAGCTTCTGCTTCATCTGCCCGTCCAGGCTTTCATAATCCCCAAGCACCACCGGAGCGAATAGACCTGCCTTGCGCTGTGTGAAGTTGGACACCTGGATCACGATTTCGACTTTGCCCTGCGAGCCGTCTATCGGCACTAATTTCGGCACAATTAAAGGTCTCATCGCCTCTCTGCTTGTCCCAACAATGCCGTTCTCTGCAGCCAGCTCTCCATTGATCCATATCCGATGAGCGGATGTGATCAATCGTGTTGCCAGCCCCAGCTTCCTGTCGGTCTTCGGCAGCTGGATCGTAACACGATAGGTTCCATAACCCTTGCTCGACATTGCCTTGCCGTCTACCAGCTGGCCTTCCCATGATCCGGGCACAGCAATGTAGCTCTTATGCCGAGACTCTCGTTCCATGAAGTGCTGCGGCTCCAGCAGCTGGCTGTTATAGAATTCCCACTCGCCATTCAGTCGAATGCCATCCTCAATATCCAGATCTTGCTTGGTAATTGCCAGCTTCCCCTGAACAGCCTCACGGTTTCCTGCATCAATTGAAGTATCAAATGACAGCAGCACAAACAGCGTGAAAACCGTGAGCAATACCGGAATAATATAATAGATTAAAGGCAGTCGCTTCTTCATCGGGACCTCCGCCATCCTGTTCGCACCTATTCTTGCCACTACCCTATCATATTCTTCATAACCATTTCCTTCAATTAATAATTTCGTAATCTGTCAGCAAGCGCTTCACATAGTCTTGTTGAAGCTGCATATACGTATTGATCCACGCTTGGAGATGGCGCCGCTGTGGTGCAACAGCAACCGCTATCGAATCCATGTGGTTCTCCAGCCGCAAGTATTGCAGATGCAAGGAGCTGGACGGGTGTTTCTTCTGATAGCTCATTAATTCAAACTCATCATAAACAGCTGCCAGCACCTCGCCATTCTGAACGGCTTCAATCAACGAGGCCGTTGACGAGAAGTTGACCTGCTGCTGATCAGGGAATAGCTCCCTGGCAAAGCTGGCATAGGATGTGCCGCCGATAACACCTATTCGGTCGCCATAGGTTTGTATGACATTCAGCGGATCACGATTGCCCTGTTCAAGACTTGCAAGCTGCAGGCGATTAATGAGCAGTGTCTGCCTTAACGTCAAATAGGGCTCGGAGAACAACACCTTCTTCGCACGTTCAAGTGTGACGCTTAGCTTCGAAATCGCGATATCAGCCTCCCCTGCAGCAACCTGCTCAACAACTTCATTGAAGGACTTCGCAGTCCGAAGAAACGTTGCCTTAACACCAAGCTTCAAGGCGATATCGCGTGCAAGCTCAATGTCGCTGCCGTGAAGCAAGCCCTGGTCATCCGCATAAAAAAACGGGTACCGATCCTCGCGGTATACGGCAACCCGCAGCTCGCCCCTCCGCAGAATATCGCTGATCTCATCGGAATAACTCGCCAGCTGTTCATCCGTATAAGCGGGCAAATCCACCGACTTCGTTACAGCTGCCTGAGCAGCATTATCCTTCTCCACTACTGGAGTTTCATGAGCTGGAGATGAGGAATACGCGCATGAACTTGCTATAACCGCCAATACAACAAGGATCAGCAAACGGCAGCTTACTAAGCTGCAGCGGCTGATCATGCTTGAATGTCCTGCCCGGCAATTGGCGAATGAAATTTGAGGAAGCACACTGCGCACACACTCATGTCATGCACAGCAATACGCTGTTGGCAATGCTTGCACAATGGAACGAGAACGGTCGCAAGACCGCCGACAACGACTTCCAATTCATCCTCTGTCAACTCATCTTCTCTTTGCACATCCTCGTTCGGCAGATCTACCATATATTCGTTGCCCCTTTTATAAGTCCAATTGTCATGACCTGCACCCGCCAGCATAACCCATTACAGAATGGACGGGATGCCATAGCCCCAATTGACAGTCTGACCGCTCATTCCGCTGCCGTAATCCAGAAGAAGACCAAGTCCCTTCGCTGCTTCCATTAAATCGGGAATCGGCGGTTTGAGCGCATACATATCGAACAGCTTGCGGTTATCCCGAGCTGAACCCACTGTGCCTGGCGCGCGATAATAACCGAATTGAAAGGCATTGACGCCTACTCGGAAAGGCGCTACTTCCTTGGCCAGACTTTTGACAAAAGCGATCGCGCCTTGATTGTATACGGGAGAAGCCGGAAATCCGGCGTTATGCAGCGTATCCGACAGCATCGGTATAATAATCTGTCCTTGGCGTTTCCTCGCCATAACATTGCCTGCTGCACGGCTGTACAAGAACAGCTCGCGGAGCCGTTTATCCAGTTGAACCGCGAATTGAGCTGGATTGTTATCCAGCATAACCCCTTCATCAACCCACTCGTTCCCGTGAATATACAGATCAAGTCCCTGCATCTCTGCGGAAGCAGCGTTCACCTGTGAATCGATCTCTTCCATTGTTCCCGCTTGTCCGATCATCGGCATGCATCGATCGCGCCAATCGACCGGCAATTCAGCGATATAAGATTGTGCCTGTTCTGGCGTAGAGAACTGCGCGGTCAGCGTCATTCCCCGTTGCAGCAAATAATTGCCGATTGCCAAACCCGAATGGCTGTCCGCGTGGAGCAGAAAAGCAGTCCTGATCATATAAGCGCCCCCATTCATCGCAAAAATCCACCATCGATCTTCAGAACTTGCCCCGTCGTATAAGCCGCTAACGGCCCCGCGAGGTAGGCGATTGCATCGGCAATCTCTTCGGCTGAGCCGAGCCGTCCTGACGCTGTATGGCGAAGAAACTCGGCCAGCTTGTCCTCAGGAACATGTTGCGCCATTTCCGTATCGATCATCCCCGGCGCGAGAGCGCTTACACGTATGCCTTCCGATGCATAACGCCGCGCGAGCAGCTTCGTCAGCCCTATGACTGCGCCTTTGGAGGCTGCGTAATTTGTCTGCGCCTCTCTGCCATATACGCCGCTGACCGAGACGACATTGACGATGCTGCCTCCCGCTTGCTTAACCAGGTAGGGTATCGCTTCCTGTGCGCAATTGCAGACTCCAATAAAGTTCGTACTGACCACATCATTCCATTGCTCCTCCGGCATGAGCAGCGCCATCCCATCATTGGCCCGTCCGGCATTATTAACGAGAACGTCCATTCTCCCATATGACTGGTATATATCATTAAACGCATTAGCTATAAATTCCCGATTCGTTACAGAACCTTTGTATAGGCTCATTCGTCCGCCGTTGGCCTGAATGTGCTGCTGCAGCTCAAGAGCGGCATCGTCGCTGCTCACATATATGCCCGCAACTGCCGCACCCTCCGCGATGAATCGAAGCGCAGCTGCTCTTCCAATGCCGCGCGTAACGCCTGTAATGACGATAACCTTATTGTGGAAGGCTGTCATTCTAGTCCATTCCCTTTGTATGCTTCAACAGAATCAGCTCTGCTATTGACTGCACATTCTTCAAATGCAATTTGAGCTCCTCAGCAGGAATATCCTCCACCATGACGCCGAATAATTCCTCCATGCCAACCATAACCTCGAACGCCTCTACAGAATCCAGACCCAGACCGTCCCCGAACAGGATCATGTCATCCGTAATTTCCTCCGCCGATATATCCTCAAGCTCCAACCGATCAATAAGCAAGCTCTGTTTCACGATTGATTTGATCTCATCCAGTTCCAACCGCTGTGAAGTGCTCATAACTCATTTCCTCCCTCGAAATATAGTGCGATCCATATTGAAATTGAAGCTCAATTTGAAATTGATATTGATTACTCTCGCCGTTCGCCTACAACAGCAGCAGAATAGCTGCCATTAACAGATGAGCTGACTGTCAGCACATTGCGGATGCGCATCCCCTCCAGCAGAGGCTGCTGGCGGAGAATTCCGCATGCGGCGCCATGATGCACAAGCTCGGCAGCCGCAGCGAGATGCAGCATGGAGCTGAAGGACTCTCCGTAGCCGGATGCTTCATTCAGACAAATAATCGGGGGAACAGGCTGTGATCCCATATGAGAGATAACCTCAATCTCCCATTCCGTCTCTCCTGCTCTTCCTACTGAATTCAGCAGTACAAGATTGATATCGTGCATGCCGATTTCCGCTTGGATCAATGCCTCCGCAATGGCCGCGCACAGCAGCACGTCCCCATCCGTTGTATGCTGCGCAGCTCCGAACGCTGTGCCGAAGCCCAGCAGCTCAGCATATATTTTGGCGCCGCTCGATAACGCTTGATCCAGACTAGCCAGCGCCATGCAGGCGCTGCCTTCGGTCATGGCATAACGGCTTGCATGCAAGCCTTTGGCTTGGTCAATGCGGTCCGACAATTCGGACCGCTCATCGCCAGCTCCGATCAGGCAGACAGACAGTGAGCCTTCCCGAATCATCCCGGCAGCATACAACGCAGCGGTTATTCCTTCATTCCCGCCCGTGCTGAGCGAGCTATTGAACCCTCGCAGCTGCAGCTTCTCCGCTGTTTTGCCGGCAATCGAGTTAATGACCGTATGCGGAAAATAGATGCTGCTTGCGTATTCTGGCCCCTTCTCGAACACAGAGCCAAGGAAACGCGAGATGCTCTCCGTGCTTCCTCTTGAAGTTCCGTAGATGAAACCGATATCTGCCAGCGCAGATTCCGTCAGCCCAGCATTCTCGATTGCCGCCAAAGCCGCCCCTATCGTATACTGGGCAATTTTGTTCATTCTGCGTTCATATTTGCTTTTATCATATTCTTTCAATGAAAATGGCGCTTTCCCACCAGCATCAGAATCCTCTGCCGACGACGAGCCGCCTATCAGATGAAGTACGCCGCCCTGACCGATTCCCCAGTCACCGACCGCTCCGATACCCGTAATAACGACCCGCGCACTTTGCTTGCTGCTGCTCTGGCAATGCGGTTCTGTGCCGCACGAGTCCGTTCGCAGCACGAGTGATACATTATGCCCGCCGAACGCGGCGTTGTTGCTGAGCATATATTGCGGATTCAGTCTCGGCATCTCTTCACCGATGATGTTCACATTGCCGCAGCCATCTCGCGGTCCATCGTAATGCAGCGTACCCGGAACGAAGCCCTGCTTGATCGCATACAGCGAGGTGACCAGCTCCACCGCTGCAGCAGCACCCAGATTATGTCCGAAATACGCTTTGCTTGAACTGATTGGAACGGTTATTGTATCTCCGAAAACCTTTCTGAGGCCGCTTAATTCAGCTTGATCATTAGCCATCGTTCCAGTACCATGCGCATTAATATATTGAATACGCTCACGCGGAACCCCCGCACGGTTCAGCGCCATTTCAACCGCTCTCTGAATCCCTGCTCCCTCTGGATGCGGCGCTGTCTCATGGTAAGCGTCATTGCTAAGACCGTACGAGCAGAGCTCGCCATAGATTCGGGCTCCCCGCTGCAGCGCCTTGTCCAGCCGCTCCAACACGACGAAGGCCGCTCCTTCACCCAGATTAAGTCCGTACCGGCTGCCGAACGGCGATGATGGCAGCGGGTTTAGCGCCCTCAGTACATTGAATCCAGCGAACACACTATGCGACAACGGATCAGAGCCGCCTGCCAGCATCGCATCGGCCATGCCCCAGCGTATCATATCGCTGGCATAGCCGATCGCATTGCCGCTCGCCGCGCATGCCGTATTAATCGTAATGACTGGACCATTCAAGCCCAGCGCATGAGCAGCGTCATCCCCTTGCTGGTAGAACGGATAGTTGGCGGTGTTGGCATCATCCAGCGCAGTCAAATCCCATTGCTTCTCCAGTGAAAGTATGCCGCCGTTGCACGTCCCAAGGGCGAGGCCGATTCTGTCTGAGGTCATGCTTTGATAGCCGGACTCCAATCCATCATCATTGCGATTGAAGCTTTGAATGACAAGACCGCTGTCTCCCAGCGCCTGACGGGCAGCCGCAATCGCATATCTTGCACATGAATCCATCGATGCCGTTGCTTCATCCGACATCAATGCAGCCAGCTGCTCCCGTTCCAGCTCTCCCGCAATCGAGCATTGCAAGTTGTCAGACGGGAACCGGGTTAGCGCTCTAATCCCTGTGTCGGTGTTGAGCATACGCGTGAACACCGCCTCGGGATTATTGCCTAATGCACACAGAACGCCTAAGCCTGTCACAGCTACACGATGAGTGTGTCCGGTGTGTTTAGCATTTGCCATCTGTTTCCCTCCCGATAATAATGATAGGGATCCGCAAGCTGACCCCGTTATTGTTCACGTTATTTGCTGATAGCAGGAGCGTTTCTCGCTCATCTTCCAGGCGTATGGCGCCAGCCATTGCCTTGCAAGCTTCATCATCACCGGCGTGCTCATATTTACAGTAAATACGCCCAGCGGAATGCCTGCCTCCAGCTGCAATTGGATCGATTTTGACAGCATGACAAGGGCCAGTCCTGCCTGTTGATATTGCGGCGAGATGAACAGCGCATCATATAAAACGGTATCTGGCGCGATCCGATAAGCGATCGACCAGCCTTCAATGCCCGTTGCGGATAATAATCCAAGACTATTGCTTTGCTCAAGCTGCGCAAATGTTTTGAACGGGGACAGAAAGGCGGGATAAGCATGTGTCCCCCCGGCAGCTAGAAGTCCCCGATCATTCTGA
This sequence comes from Paenibacillus plantiphilus, assembly GCF_927798095.1. Classification (GTDB taxonomy): domain Bacteria; phylum Bacillota; class Bacilli; order Paenibacillales; family Paenibacillaceae; genus Paenibacillus_Z; species Paenibacillus_Z plantiphilus. The sequence continues at coordinate 143,254 of NZ_CAKMMF010000003.1, forward strand.
TCTATATGATTCCAGGGAAGCAGGCTGAGCCCATGCGGCAGAGCCCTGTCTCTCAGCCAGCCTGCGCCAGCGATGCTGCTGTCGATATGGAAAATGACCGCTTCAAGCTGCGGCGCAGACCAGCCTTCCTTGTGAAGCCATGCTTCAATCGCAGGCGTGATCGCTTTCCCTGAATAATAAGCAAATTTAATAGAAGCTATATTGCGCTTGCTGCAATGCAGCCGCGCTGTCTTCATCAGATCGGAAGCCAGTCCTTGCCTGCGGCAGCCTTCCGCGATGAACAGGCAATGTACGATAGCATGACGTTCGTCCGGGTCCAATTCCAGAACGGCCAGACCGACCGGAGTTCCCTCCGCTTCCGCGCCAACCATGTGCAGCCTGTCCAAGCTGTGAAGCCTGTCAAGTTGCGGCATAATCCATTGGAACATCAGATTTCTGTATGCCGTCCAATCGGATCTCGTCAATATTTTGATGTTGTACATCTGCATCCGTCCTTGGTGATATTAATGAGGCTGCTGCACAATTGACCATGACATTGGCTGCCGTTATGATCGGATCTACGATCGGATTAATCGCGAGCAGCAATATAATCGTTACATCCGCCGGAAGCTGCAGAGGTCCGGCAATCATCGCGATCATGCCGATGGATACCAATGCAGGCGAGCCTGCGCCAGCAATCGATGCCAATATGCCGCCTAGCAATACAATTGCCCATTGCGTCAGTGAAAAGCTGAAATCATATATTTGAGCTGTGAATACAATGCCGAGCATGTATAGAAGCAGCATGCTATAACGACACATAATCATGCCAAGAGGCACGACCAGTTTGACCGAGCTTAATTCGAGACGCAGCGCCTCCCCCAAAGCATGCATGCAGGAAGGGATGCTGGCCATGCTGTTTCTAGTGCCGAATGCAATAACCAATGATTCCTTCATCGCTCTGCATATCGCCGTCACAGGCATCTTCAGACGCAGCGACATCACGACAACCGACAGGCCGATCAGAATCAGACTGACGCTGTACAGCATCGCGATAAGCTCTATCATCGCCGGCAGAATCTCCAGATTCAGCTTGGCGAATTGTCCGGCCATCATGCAGAACAGACCAATTGGCAGCATGTACATCGACCAGGATATCGCTTTCTGGAAAGCATGGAACAACACATCCGTCAGTTGGAGCAGATCCTCGCCCTGCTTGGAGCGGGACATGCCGACGGCCACCCCGACGATAATTGAGAAGAATAAAATTTGCAGCGTATTGTTCTCCAGTAAAGCAGTAAAAATATTAGCCGGGACCATGCCGAGAAAAAAACCGAGAAGTCCTTCCGACGACTGCTCCGCCAGCGGCTGACCGCTCTGCTCGGACCCGTTAACGATGGAGCCCAGCACAGTTCTGGATTCATCCGACAAGCCGGCTCCCGGTTGTCCGACGACTCCGGTCAACAGCCCAAGCACGCCCACGATAACGAAGGCTGCTGCATAGACCAGTAACATCTTCTTGATCGTCCCCATCGCTCCGCTCTTGGAGAACAAGCCCCCGATACTCGATATGATGGCTGTCATCATAAGCGGGATGACGCACATTTTTAGAAAGGCTACATATAAGTCCCCTACAGCAGCAGCGGATTGCGCCGGACCGGGCAGCAGCAGACCTGCCGCTATTCCTGCGGCCATGCACAGCAGTATCGTCCAGAACGATTTGATCCAGCGGAATGAAACAACGGGTATTCGAAACACTTAGGGCACCTACTTGCCGATGATGGGATTTGTAGTGAAAAACCGTCGCATAACCGCAACGGTTTCTCACTCCAGTACTGGCTGTCATGAATGCTATTACTTGTTGGACATGTTGATTGCTACAGTTGAGCCTGTGCTGATCGCCGTTCTAGCGCCGTCCTCAAGGATGCTGCCAACGCCTTCGAAAAACCGAGTAGCGCCGTCTTTGCTTCCGCCTGCAACTGCTTCGAGTTCCGTCTCCGTCAATTCGTCAGCTGCACCGCGCACTTCAGGCAGTACGATGTTTGCATGGTAGCCCGTGCCGTCAATAACATTGATTTTGAACTCTTGTGGAACCTCGCGGCCTGTTACCTGCTTGATCGCGGCATAAATATCGGATATCGCCAATTTACGGAATTCTGCATCCGAGATTGCCTTTCCTACTACTGCTTGTGCTGCTTCTTGAATCTGCTCATTTGTCCAACTCATTGTTTGAATCCTCCCAAAGTAAATTGTGTATTTGTCTTACAGGTATAAGAATATCACCTTGGATTAAATCTGCTCTCAATTGAAGCTCAATTTTAGTTCAAATTTCGGCTCAAACTTTAAATCAGCGCTTGGCAGAAAAGGAGAGAGCAGCGAAGGGGCAAAGGGATTCTGGAGAAACGGCAGTGTTCGCCTTTAAAGCCCGATTCCAACCGTGAACTCCTTTAATAAAGGAATCGGGCTTTAACAGCGATCGGAAGAACCCTCTGCCCCGTAGCGTTTCCCTCTCGCTAGATGTCAAGCACTGATTTCTGTTTGGGCCCAGATTTCATCAGGCAAGCTGGCGGCTGGCCAAATCGGCGAACAATCCAGTAGCAGACATCAGCTCGTCATAGGTCCCTGACTGAACAATCGTTCCTTTGTCAAAAACATAAATCATGTCGGCATTCGTAATCGTACTCAGCCGATGGGCAATAACAATTCTCGTCGCCTGCAATCTTTCCAGACTTTCGCTCACAATAGCCTGTGTCCGATTATCGAGCGCGCTTGTCGCTTCATCAAAGAAAATGACCTTCGGCCTTCTGGCTATCGCTCTGGCGATCATTAGCCGCTGCCGCTGTCCGCCCGACAGCGTGCTTCCCCCTTCGGAAATGACGGAATGCATCCCCATCGGCATATTGCGTATATCATCATCCAATCCCGCCATCGTGGCGGCTTCCCATGCTTCATCGACAGTCAGATTGGAGGTTCCGACAATATTCGTATACATATCCCCCGACATAAGCTTGCTGTTCTGCAGCACAACGCCGAACTGGCTTCTGAGCAGACTGACATCAAGTGACCTCATATCCTGACCGTCAAAATAAATCGAACCACTCTCCGGCTGTTCAAATCCGAGCAGCAGACGCAGCAGCGTCGATTTGCCGCAGCCTGAAGCACCGACGAACGCGACGAATTGTCCAGCCTTAATGTTCAGGGAAATATCCTTTAGAACGAGCGGCTGATCAGCGTCATACCGAAATTGAATATGCTTGGCTTCTATCGCTCCGCTAATTTCGCCCGGGTCTTCCAGCTGATCATGTACCTCAGGCAGTGTCGTCAGAATCGGCTTGGCCCGCTCATACAGGGGCACGACATGAACAAGCGACAGCAGTGCCGAAGCCATGGACAGCATCGCCGCCAGAAATGCGGTGAATGCCGCGAAGAAGGCTATGAACTGGCCGGCCGACAGTCCCGATTCTTTGGAAGCAACCATATAGAACAACACCATGGAAGCCACCAGTGGGAAAAAGGACTGAAACACGCCTGAATAATTGTCCAGCATTCTCGCCTGGAAGGAGAGCTTCTTCTGTTCTGAGAACGCCCCCGCCCACAGAAAGAATGCCCGGTTCTCGGCAGCTGCCATCCGAAATTTGCTGACTCCGTTCAACAATTGAAGCATCATGCCGGATATCCGGCCCTGAACATCAAGCAATTTGCGCTGATAGCGAATTTGCAGCAAGCCGATTGCCGCCGTAACCGCCATAGCTGCCAGAACGAGACCTCCTGCAACGAGCGCCAGGCTGGCATCGTATTGGAACAGCAGCACATAATTAAAGGTCGAGAATATGCCCGAGAACAAGGAGCCCAGCACCGCACCCGACAATAATTGCCGGATCGAATTGATGCTGTTCGCTCTAATTGCCAGATCCCCCGCCGTATAATTGCGGAAGAAGGATACCGGCAAATTCAACAGCCGATCCCATACTGCCGCTTGAATAAAGCTGTCCATTCGTCCCTCCAGGCGAAGAGAAGCCATCGAGCCGGTTAATTGAAACAGCGCAATCGCTATCGTCACCGAGAACAGGATCAACGCCATTTGCACAAGCGGGCCCCGGTACGATTCGGGAATGATGGAGTCGAACAAAATCCCTGTAGCAATCGGAATGAGCATGCCGAGCAAGCCCGCAATCGCTCCCATAAGGAGCAGCATGCCGAAATCCCGCCGGACCGTCTTATGCGAGCCGAAGCGAATAATGTCGATCACGCTCAGCGCCTTGGCCGGGAAAGCGCGATAGAGCATGTACGCCATCGGCTGGAGCATAGAAGCGACATCACCATTCACAGCTCCCTGCTCTCCGCTCGCCGGATTGATCCACATGTAGGATGCAGTGCTGGAGGGTACCAGCGCAACCGGCTCGGCTGACTGCTCCAGGAAGGCGACCAGCGGGCCGTTGTCCTCCTTCCACCACTCGCCCTTCAGCACAACCTTCCGCGATCTGACCCCTGATGCCTGGGCGATGTCCTGCAGCGGATTGACCGTTTGCGCCCCCTTCCGCTGTCTGACAACAGGCTTGATTACGATGTCCGAATACTCTCCGGCAATGCGGCAAGCCATGAATAAAGGGTCCTTCGAATCGAAGGTCAAAGGCTTCTGACGGCTGCGGCCCGTAACAGCAAGCAGCTGCTTCAGCGCTTTATCCATCAGCGTCTGGTCATGCTCGGTTCTGCTTACGAGCCGCTCATGCTCCAGCAGCCGTTCTTTCGTACGCAGCGCGGCCAGTCTCGCTGCCGCCATGCGATGGAAGGCATACAAGCCCTGCCAATGCTGGTCCCCCTGAAGCCAGGAGACAGTGCTCCGAACCTCGATGCTGCAAGGCTCCTTCGCTTCAAGCCAGCTGGAGGATGTAATGGGTATGAACGCTTGCTCTTCTCCTGTCTGCAGCGGATGTTCTGCCATCCAATCGGCAGAACCGGAATGCAGCTTGACCCACACCGGATGAAGCGTCCGCCATGAGGTATCGGGCTCAAGCTCCTTCAATTGCGCCTGCTCCAGAATCCCGAACTCGGACGGTGCGTGGCGCGTGTTTAATGCTGCCGACCAACTGGCGACCCATTGATCAATAAGCGGCGCCATTTGCTCCGCATCGATTCCTGTGTCAGCTATTACATTCATGAATGTGCCGGTATTGATATGATAGGCGGTTGTTCCTGCGGCTGCGGCCAGCAGCAGACCGCAGCGCTCCTCGCCTGATTCATCCGCGAATCCGAACAGGATCGCGCCTTCATTCATGCTGAACAAGTAGCGCCGCTTGTCTCTGGCGGGATCATTCTCCCGCTGCAGCGATACTGCGAATATGTCAATGGAGCCTGAATCGATATACCACAAGCTGTCATGATCAGTAACTAGAATGGGCGTGTTGCCTTCAATTTCATGCCTGCTCCCGTGGTCGGCAAACAACTGACGCAGCTTGAGCCTATGTTGCTCTGCCAATATGTTCTCCCCCCTAATGCGCAAACTGCTAATGTCCCTGGATCAGACGGGTATAGTGACCGTCCAGTCCGAGCAAGGAAGCATGCGTGCCGCGTTCGATAATTTTACCGCGCGCCATGACGATAATCTCATCCGCGTCTCTGATTGTACTCAGCCTGTGCGCGACGATGATGCAGGTCAGCCCTCTGCGACGAAGGCTGTCGTCCACGATCTTCTCCGTCGCCGGATCAAGCGCGCTCGTCGCCTCGTCCAGCACGACAATCGACGGATTGCCGGCGAGCGCGCGGGCAATCTCCAGCCGTTGACGCTGCCCGCCGCTGAAATTGCCGCCATTCTCCGAAATCATATGCTCATAGCCGCCGCTCCGCTCCGCTATATGGTCATGGATGGCCGCATCCTTGGCTGCCCGAATGACATCGATTTCGGGAATCGTAGAATCCCAGAACGTAATATTGTCTTTGATTGTGCCTTCCAGCAGCACAATATCCTGATCGACGACAGCCAGCGAATTGCCGATCCGATTGCGCGGTATCTGATCCCGGCGCTGGTCATCGAACAGAATGTCGCCCGACCACGGCTCGTATATGCCGGCAATGAGCTTCGCAATTGTCGATTTCCCGCTGCCTGAGCCTCCGATCAGCGCAACCCGCATGCCCGGCTTGATGGACAGGGAGAAATTGTCGATGAGCGGCTGCTCCAGCTTGTTGTAGCCGTAAGTCAAATTCACAATTTCAACATGGCCTGACAGCTTGGCATTCGCCGATTGTCCGATTCCCGCAGCCTCTGCTTCATCGGCAGCCTGTCCTTGCTCATACTGCGCATATTGCGTCGCATCCATCGCTTGATTCTCATTGAACAGACGGTCAACAGGATACTGCATGACATCGTCCAGCCGTTTCATGCTGCCCCCGGCTTCCTGAACCGAGCCCGCAAGCTTGACCATCTCATTGACAGGATTGCTGAAGCTTGCAGCAAGACTCTGAAAGGCAACCAGCGTACCGATCGTCAGCAAGCCGTCCATGACCTGGAAGCCTCCGATAACCAGAATGGCAACCGTACTCAAGCTCGTTAACAGAGCGGGAACGGCGGTCAGAAACCCATTGGAAACGCCAAACTGCTGCGTGGAATTCATTAATTTGCCCTGATGCCCGGACCATTTCACGAAGAAATCGGCTTCCGAGCTGTTGGACTTCAACGTTTCAATCACTTGCAGGCCGTTCATCGATACGCCCTGCATCTTGCCGGTTTCCTGAAGCAAGCGCTGATTCTGATCGTTCCGTTTACGGGTAATCATCCGCATGAACAGCAAATTCAGCAGCGAGGCCCCTACAACGATGCCGGTCAGTATAACGCTGTACTGCAGCATCAGGAACAGGTAGAACACAATCATGACGCAGTTCAGCACAGCTACAGCCAGCTGTCCCGACAGCAATTGGGCCACCCGGTCGTTGATGACGACCCTTGACGCTATATCTCCGCTGTAGCGCTGCGAGAAGAACTCAATGGGCAGACGCAGCACATGCCAGAAGAACCGGCTGGACGAGCTGAGCGCCAGCTTCATCTCAAGCCGGAGCAAATAATAGCGCTGCAGCCATGTCAGCCCTGCCCGCAGCAGAGCCGTCAAGGCCATCCCGACCAGCAGCGGCATGAGCCAATCCTGCGATTGTCCAAGCAGCACATGATCGATAAATATTTTGCTGAATATTGGAATGACCAGACCTGGAATGACGAGCAGCAGCCCGGCAAGCACCGCGAATGAAAGCGCCGCCTCCGACCCCTTGATCCTGCTCGACAGCGAAGTGAGAATGCTCGGCGGCTTCCCTCGGCGGACATATTCCTCCCCCGGCTTGGCGACGATGACAACGCCAGTAAACGATTGATCAAATTCTTCATACGATATTTCCCTTGGTCCGGTCGCCGGATCATTCAGGTACACACGATCCTTATGTATCCCTTCCAATACGAGAAAATGATTGAAATTCCAATGGATTATGAGCGGCCATTGCATCGTCTTCAAGTCTTCCGGGTTTTTACGATAGCCTTTGGCTTCCATTCCATATTTGCGCGCCGCCTTCAGCAGGTTGCTGGCTTTGCTGCCATCGCGGGAAACACCGCATTCTATGCGCAGCTCCTCCAATGGGATGAAGCTCTTGTAATGGGCCAGTACGATAGCTAGCGCGGCTGCTCCGCATTCTACGGCCTCCATCTGAAGCACTGTCGGTGTCTTCACTCTTTTCAAAGCCACTAGCTCGCTCACCTCCCTGTTATTTGAATTGCGGAATAATAGAAGCTATCGGACGCTCCGAGCTTGCCGTAATCGCTCCATTCACAATCGTTCCACTATTCAAGCGTACCGGAGGACCGTCCGCAGTCGTCCATCCGTATCCGCTAAAGGTTTTGCTATCTGGAACGAGATTGACACGCACCTCCAGCGAAACGCCTTGCTCTGCCATCTGCTGCACCAGTCCTTCATTGCCGAGCGTAGCCATCATCCCCTGCAGCGTTACAGGAAATTCCGATACAGATACCACTTGACCGACCAGCGAGCCATGCTCCTCGCGGTTGATCGAGCTTGGCGAGATGCGCACATCCATGCCTGGCAGCAGCTGCTTGCCCTGATGAACCGACACATACATGACCGCAATCAATTCATCTGTCTGCACGCCATGCGTTTCCAGACGAATGATGGCTGATCCATTGCCGATATAATTCCCCTGATTGGCAATGACTTCAATTACTTTGCCCGTATAGGGACTTATCACTTTAGATGCATATTCATAGTCGGTCTGCAACTGATTAAGCTGCTGCTCCAATGCAGCCAGTTCTGCACCGCTTTGCGCATCATCTGGAGCATTGTTGGCAGCAAGAGCGGATATGGACAGCTTCGTGGCCTTGATCCGCTCCAGCAATTCCGGCTGTTCGATCCAGGCGATGACATCGCCTCTCTTCACCGTGTCGTGCTCGACTACCCGTATGTTGGAGATCGTGCCGGTTGATGATGTATGTATCGTTTTCAAGCCCCCAGGTCTAATGAGTACGCCCTGTCCGCTTACCTTTGTTGACATCGTTCCGAATATTCCCCAATATAGAGCGGTTGCGATCATCAGGCCGAGTCCGCATAACGCCAGCCACCCGCGCGGAGACGTTACACGCACCAGATTGTCCAGCTGCTCCGGGGAAGACAGACGCTCAACGGATACTTTACGAAATACGTTATTATTCATCGTGTGCATCCCTTCTTCTAAAGTTCGCTTCTACCATCATTCGTCCGTCATGAACGGCTATTTGGCCAAATATTCAAACACTCCATTGCGCAGCTGCTTCATGACAATGCCCATCTCCTGAACATCTCCACTGTCAGAGAATGAGCGTGAGCCTGCCGCGCCTTCCCATTGCTTCAACTCAGTCAAGTGCGTGGATATTTCCGCAGGACTTCGCGAGCCTGCTCCTTCAATTGCATCAGCGAGCAGCTTCAGCGAGTCATAGGCCTGAGCAGCCCATTTGCCGGGTTCCACCCCATACTTAGCAATAAACTGCTGTTTGAAATGTTCATTGATCTTCGACTGCTCAAGCGGATTGTACACCGAGGCTACTACAGCATCCTGCACATCCTCACCTGCTGCGGCAAATTCCGCCGAATCAAGCGCATCTCCGCCAATAATCGGTGTATCCACGCCTGCAGCTCGAAGCTCTTTAATGAATGCTATGCCATCTGCCGCTGATGTCGCGACCAGAATAAGCTCGCAATCAAGCGCTTCCCATTTATCCGCTATCCTTCGGACATCAGAGGCTTCCTTGTATCCTGACAAGCGATCCACGATTCTCAGATTGGACTTGCCTGCTTGATCCTCGAACGAATTGGCCAGCCCTCGCCCGTATTCATCATCCGTATAATAAATAGCAATATTGCGATAATCTGTTTCTGCTGCATACAAGGCCAGCGCTTGTCCCAACTGATCATCATTCGGTATGTTGCGGAAAATATAGGAGCTGTTCACATCCGTTAATTTGGGCGAGGTTGAGGCAGGAGACAGGAGCAGAATTCCAGCATGATCATAAATACGCGATGCGGGAATTGTAACCGAGGAACTTCGGTGACCGATCACAGCGGCAACAGAGGTATTCTCAGCGAATTGCTGGGCGATTGCCATTCCTTTGGTTGTAGACCCTTCGTCATCCTCCTCAATTAAACGGATTTTCTTCCCTCCCAGAACGCCCTTCTCGTTCACTTCCTCAAGAGCAAGCTGCAGCCCTTCGCGAAATTGATCATTGCGCTGGGCGAACGGCCAGACAACACCAATGACCACTTCCCCCGACTGGCTCTTAAGCTCCTTCTCTCGTATCTGATCCGGCCCGAGGTCAGAAGAGCATCCAGATAGAACAACCACCATTGCAATTGCAACAACTTTCCATAGCAGCATTCGGCTAGAATGGGCAATGGTTTTCATGTTAAAGAACTCCCTTCAGTACAAACTTTGGCATGACATTGCGTTTAACGTACTCATTATAAGCCAGCCCAAAATCATTAACCATCAAGCCAATGTGAAGTTAACCTCAATTTAATTTAAAATTTCATCCGGGCAATCGACTTCGCAGCCTTAAAATGCGATAATTCTAAATAGAAATCATAATTTGTCGAAAATAATCGAAACACATCATACTTTATTACTAGATTGCTGCAAGAAGGAGCGGCGCAAGCATGTTGAAGAAGACAATACTTGTTGTAGATGACGACTATGAGATCAACGAATTGCTTACCATGTCCTTGAAGCGTGAAGGATATAACGTACTATCCGCATTCGAAGGCAATGAAGCATTGGCCTTAGCTGGCGAGCACTTGCCCGATCTGGTCATTCTGGATGTGCTTCTTCCTGGATTAGATGGATTTCAAATTTGCAGCGAGCTTCGCAAGACGAGCAATGTGCCGATTCTGTTCGTCAGCTGCAAGGATGAGGATATCGATAAAGTGCTGGGGCTCGGACTCGGAGGGGATGACTTCATCTCGAAGCCGTTTAGTCCTATAGAGGTGATTGCCAGGGTGAAAGCGCACATAAGACGGAACTATCTGCTGCACAAAAGCGGCGTTGAGGCTGATCAGACATTGAGGTATGACCAATTGGTCATTGAGCCCGCAACGCATCGGGTACTTGTTGACAACAAGCCGATTTCCCTATCGGCCAAAGAATTCAAGCTGCTGTTCCATCTCGCCAAAAACCCGAACAGGGTATACAAAAACGAGCAGCTGTTCACGCTGCTCTGGGATGACGTACATATGGGGGATACGCATACTGTAATGGTGCACATCTACAATCTGCGCAAGAAGCTGGAGAAAAACCCTGCCAAGCCGCATTATATCCACACGATTCGTGGCGTTGGCTACAAATTCAACGATAAGCCGATTGAGACGGCAGTGGAGCAGCTCTAGGAGGACGATCACTCTGTCCACAAAACCAAGACTAGCCTATTGCGTGCGGCTTCATTTCATATAGGCTGCTGAACCATCGCATAGCCTGCCAACAAGGGAACCCGTTATTGAAAACGGAGTCCTTTTTTTTATTTCGCTTTAAATTAATAGTTGTACGATTGTCCGCATCAACCATACGCGTCATGAATCGCACCGAGCTTAACCCTTGGTCCAAGAAACATGTGGAAACTTATACATTTGATTTTGTACGAGATACCATATACAAAATAGAGGATAAACGCAATGGCGAAATCCTTCCTCTTCATTATATGAAGAATGATAAAGTGACTGTATTTGTGGAATATCGGGGAGAGCCTTACGAAAAGGGGTAATTTCTAGCCAATATTGTGTTTGTAAATATTGGATTAATTAAAGAAGAAATATCTTGCCTTGGTGTTATGGGTCTTATTAATGACAATGTACAACCGCCCGCACTAATGCTGGCAGGTTGGAAATATGATTGGGAATTGCCTGATCAAAGCTAATCACTTTCCGTGGTCTATGAATTCGCAACTTAACAATGAGGGGAGAACTGTCTGTTAGCGATAGCTGGAATGTTGCCCCTATTGCTATTGTGTCAATGATCGAATATGATGAAAACAAAGTAATCCTATCGACATTGAGGTGGTGAGGATATGCGCGAAGTGCCTATGCGTTATGTGAAAGCCAATCAGACCGGAATCGTCCTGTTCGTCATTCTCTCCTTTCTCTTCCAACAGCCATGGATATTGGCCGCATTATGGATCATACAAGCAGCAGGTTTGGTTTCCGAAGGAAAGCTCAACCTCTTCGTAGTCACAGCCAAGCTTATTCTGAAAGGAAAAGGTACAGAAACGCAAGCCGCCGAGCTGCAGCGTTTCAATAATACGCTGGCCGTCATCTTCCTCACACTGGCGCTCATCTCCTTTGCCTTCGGCTGGCAGATTATTGGGTACGCCTTCTCGGCCATGCTGCTTCTTGCCGCAAGTGCGGCATTGCTCGGTTATTGCATCGGATGCACGCTTTACTTCTGGTTTAAGCAAATTCGCGCGGGCAGACGAATCCGCAGAACGTAATCGAAGCCCTAAAAGGGCCGCTTCCATTTCACTGGAGGCGACCCTTGTTCACAGGTGTCCTGTATTAGCGAGTTACGGAATTTTTCAAATAACCGCTACAAAATTCACTTTATGCAATACATAATAATCTTCCAATAAATCAATTACTCTCGGATTGCATTCATAATATTGACTATCAAAGCTTGCATACTCCCCTTCTCTAGAAGCCGCGACAAACTCAAAGATGTCTTTCAATTCCCTTCTAAATTTCGAAGAATATCGTCCATAAGCCTTATCCAATAATTCCGCTTGTTCCATTGCGCCTACAGTCTTCAAAGCGAATATCGTTTCATCGACTTTTGCTGTACCTTGGTTTTCGAAGTATTGAATATGCCCGCCATTTTGAACTTCTGAATCATACCAGAAACATAAATGAGCAACCCTTTGAATTAGATTTAGATCCGAATACGCCTCCATAGCTAATAAATCGATATATGCATTCCATTCTTCATAAGGCGTTTGTTCGAGGATTTCTTTAGATATCCGTCTTATTATCATTGACGTGCCTGCTTTCAGAAGATAGAGATAGAAATTGCCGTTCATACTCGAACATTTATTTTATAGCACCTGCATCTACACTGATGTCCATAACATGTCCATCATTAGTCGTTACATAGACTTTCCAATCCCCTGTCATTCCGCTGCCATCCCTCATTGTGAATGTTCTTGTCAGGCCTTTCCCAGCAGCAACATCAACATATCCAAAGTCTTGTGTACCTTGAGATACTTTGAACATGACTGTTCCGGAACGATTGTTATTCTTAACCTGTATATTTAGTTTGCTTCCATTGCTTGGCGAAGGGGTGAACGAGTTCTCGAATGAGGAAGCACCTACTTGATTGGCGTTATTAATGAAAATCACGTTGTAAGGTGAATCAACACCTGATTCATATTGTATTTCTTGTGGACCGCTCGGCAAATTGACTGAACGTTCAGATGCTGCCGCATCTTCGCTGCCGGCTTTGTAATTCTCTTCTTTGGCTAAAGATATCGAGGATAATAATAACAGCACGACTATCAACGCCATAGCAAGACTAATTCCAGTACGTTTCTTCATATAAAGATAACCCCCTAACTCCTTATCCGGTCGCTTAATAGACGGGCAATAGGGACATTATACCACAAAAAGATGCCCACATTCAGGCATCTCCATGTCCAGGAGCCCAACGTGGGATCATCTTGCTTTTTTTGATACAGGTATCCATATTTCACTTTTGAACGTTGGCGAAGTAACATCTTTATGCTCGTTCCACAACATTTCCGGACCTTCTGCCAGTTCATAATTGGAGGATGGAAACCATTCGGAATAGATGCGTCCCCATACATTTTGCAGCGTGTCAGGGAAAGGGCCGACTGCTTCAAATACAGCCCAAGTATGAGCAGCTACTTCAAGCTGTGACAGGTTATCCGGGCCATCATTCGTTGTAGCTGCTCCAATGTAATGGTCGAACTCGCCCTTCTCCTCCATCCGGCCTTCAGAAAAGTTGGTAGACGCGCTTATAAGGCCCGACGGAGCAACATTAGACAGTCCTTTCAGCGTGCCGATCAGTTCTTCGGTTAAGCTTTGCCACATCGATGCAATTTCCGGATTAACCCCTTGGAAAATAATAGGAACTCTTTTCGTAAGACCAACGATTCGAAACGCTTCTTTTTCTTCAATACGATAGTTCATTTCACTGCCTCCTTTAATGGACAACTGAAAAGTCATGCGTGGAAAGGCTTTGAGCGGTTGACCAGAATTTTTTGCTTCAGAAGGCGTTATGCTGTGCAAGCTTTGGAATGCTCGCGCAAATGAGTCCGGCGAGTTGTATCCATACTTAATCGCAAGATCTATGATCCTTATATTGCTCTTATTAAGCTCCATTGCTGCAAGAGAAAGTCGTCTGCGGCGGATGTATTCCGACAGTGTTACGCCAGCCAAAAATGCAAACATTCGCTTAAAATGATATTCCGAGCAGTAAGCCAGCCTCGCTACTTCTTTAAAATCAATTTCTTGCGCAAGATTTTCCTCAATATAGTTTAATGCCTCATTCATGTCCTGGAGCAAATTCATTTGCAACCTCCCTCCCACAACCCTAGAATAGCAGAAGCTGAACGTATCTATCCGACAATCCGTGCACAAAGAAGTCGTGTATGCGTTGATGTCATCATTATAAAATAAGAGCGGCTGCCCCTCAACTTACCCTCAACTATGGCTATGGCTCTGCTCGCCCCTTGCGATCAATAAACAAATCGAAAAACCGATACTGAATCGTATCGGTTAGTCCGTATTCAATCATTGCTTCTACATTACCTGAAAGCATTTGGGAACTGCATCACGATTCCGTTTGTGAATGCATCCGCCATTTCCAGCGCCTGTTTCTCAATCTGATCATAGGCCTCGATATCCGCTTTATAATTACCGGTCAGCCTGAAAACCGCTTCTTCCTTCGTCATTCGCAAATGCTCATACAGCATATTCGTCAACACCTGCTTCGGCCAGTATGGATTGATGCTGCTTAGGAAAGCAGCGAGTTCATCCGCATTGGCATACCATTTCTTCTCCGCATCTGCGGCTGCCTGGCTATCGCCAGCCTTGGCCGCTTTAACAAGCTGGGCAGCAAGTACGAGATGCTCTCTCATTAAATTGTTAAACCGCGCTGCAATCTCATCACCATAGTAACGCCTGAACACGGCCGCCATGTCGGGTGCATTTCGAAGGAGACGCTCCGTAACAAACGCTTCATCCGGCAAATTCGCAGCTATGCTAATGATCAGCATCCTCGTCCACGCAACATGCTGGCTCCATAGCATTCGAAAAGCCTGGTTTAATTCAAGCTCTGCCTTACTGATACATGCAGCGTGTTTGGTTCGGATATTTCCTGGAAATGGTTCGGATGGTTGAGCATAAGGAATATAATTCAACTGCCCGTTGATGAAGTAAGGCGGGTACGTTCCTTGATAGCTGACATTCATTGCAAGAAACGAATTTGGAAATCGCGGATCTGAAGTCCATGTCATCGAATCATACATACTTGCGTCCTCCCAAACATAGTTATTCACCTAATAAACATATGTAAGGGGGATGCCAATGGTCTGGGCTGATGGACCACTTCTTGCATCGTTGCGACCTATTCCTTCCTGTCGAAAACTAGCCCCCTAATTTTCTCTTCAGTCTCCGCAATTGGTATTACATGCAGCTAGCATCACGATCGATAAAGTCAGAACTAGCCCGACTGTCGTCTTTCTGTTCCTTTGTTTACGCTTGCTACGCTGTTGCAGCATGGATTCCTCTCCTTTCATTGTAGCCTCCATATAAGTACTCATTGCTGTGACTTGTATAGCTCCGATATCTCTTCATATTGAGCTGACTGTCTTAACCGCACGGCAACTTTATTGCTCCGCACTCACGTCTATTTCCTTATGTATTTAATCCGGAAAATATCTTTCTCGTATGCAATAATGTTTCCTTGAGGAAACATTTAAAATATATTCCCTAGCGGCTGATTTGTCAACATAATTAGTTCCCCAGCCAAACGGCTGAAGAGCGGAATAATTAGCAGCAGGTTTTCATATCCAACGGTTCCGATTACAATAATATTATTGATTAAAATAAAAATGATAATCGTTTATACCATTAAATAAGAAGGGAACATGGTCAATTGATATTCACTATTTTCATTTTCTTTCTTGCGGGGCTGGCTGAGATTGGCGGCGGCTACTTGGTTTGGCTGTGGCTTCGTGAATCCAAGCCTCTATCGTACGGTATTGTCGGAAGTGTAATTCTCGTCGCATATGGAATCATTCCAACTTTGCAAAGCTTCCCGTCGTTTGGACGGGTGTATGCAGCATATGGCGGTGTATTTATTGTTCTTGCTGTGCTTTGGGGATGGCTTGTCGATAAGAAAACGCCAGACCTGTACGATTGGATTGGGGCTGCTGTTTGCATAATTGGAGTTTCAATTATGTTATGGGCTCCGCGAAGCTGAACACACGCATAAGTAAAAAGAAGACCGTCGTTTCCTATTCCTATAATACCTATTCCTATAATAACGTCGCGTTCTCTCGATCTGACAATGCCGATGGAATGATAAATGGATTTCACATTGCGGGCAAATCGCCGATTCGAACGGTCGCCGAGATCCCGTTCTATCACAACAATGGCAAAAACAAATCATCCCAATGCGTTTGAATATGCCCCCTCCACTTTGCCGCCCTCTCTATCTAGCATCCACTTTGAAACAATCCACATTGAAACAACTTTGAAACAACTTGCCCTTTGACCGAGGGTGGGTTAAAATTATTGTTTCCACAGGTATCACGAGAATAAAGGCATGATCCAGACTATAGAGTGCGTAGGTGATTGACATGATTGAGATAAAAACATCCAAACTAAGCAACGGAGAGTTCAACAGAGGGGTATTTGCGACACGAAATATAACTAAAGGCGAGCTGCTGCATGAAGCGCCGGTCATCCCTTATCTCAATGAGGATCACGAGTTCATAGAGAAAACGATACTTGCAGATTATGTGTATGAGTATGGAGCTAACCACACCGCCATACTTTTGGGATATGGTAGCTTGTTCAACCATTCCTATACGCCTAATGCCACGTACGATATTAATTTTAAGAATCATACCTTTGACTTTTACGCCTATACAGATATCTGCGCAGGGGATGAGATTCTGATCAATTATAATGGCGAAGTCGACTGCGACGATCCGCTATGGTTCATGGAAACAGATAAAGAATAATCCGTTCACACCGTGTGCCCCAATAAGAAAAGCCGTCAGGGATTTTCATCATGACGGCCTTCTTTGGTTTGGAGATCAATGCGGCGAAAACTTCGCTCCTCGATATACCCTATCTGATCTGCGCAATGCTCAAAGTAATCTCATCGCTCGGGCTGTAAAGCGATTTTTCATGCTTACACGAACGATCGCGCAACTTTTGAGAGCTGTAAGCGTGTTTTGTCCGCTTACAATCCCCGCCAACGTCCCGCAGCACTCGCCGCATATCAGCACAACCTTCGCTCACTAACAGCTTAAATCCAAGCTAAGGAGTCCGAAGTCCAGAAAATCTTTCCTCCTCAACCGCTCACCGAATCCATGACTGCTGTTCTGCTCAGGCCGCTTACAACGACGGGGCGTCCAGTAGTCAGTTTTTACTGACTTTCTGGACAGCCCCGTTAATACAGCTTGCATTCATCTCTATCTGAATAGCGTCAGGTTTTCATCTAACGCTTATTCAGGAATAACAATAAGCGTAGCAGAGCGCTTCGGCAGCTTCAATGAGACAACGCCATCTTCGCCTGCTTCGATTTCGCCGCTCTTTGCAAGACGCGAGCCCGCATCGAAGCGGTATACATCTGCAGCGCCGTCAAAATTTTGCCCAGCATTAACGCTAACACTGCGTGACAATGTATCCTTGTTAAACAGCAAAATATACGTCTTCCCGTTCGTTCCTTCAATCGTATAAGCACCCACTGCGTCGAAAAGCGTGGAGCTCGTCTTAACGCTGCTGCCTTCGATTTTGGAACCATTGCCATCATAGTCCAGATACAGCTTGAATGCGTCCTCAATTGGCGTACCCGCACGGAAATTGCCGAATCTTGTCGCCAAATCCACACCTTCTCTGCCGAAAATTGCGAGTGCCTCCGCTTGAGCCAGACCGGCAGTAATTCCGTTGCCGTTGCCGAAATTATACTCCGTAATTGCCAGCTTGATCCCCGGCATATTATTGTCCACGATCTCCTTCATTCTCGGAATCAAACGAATCGGCTCTTGAATCCAAGAGTTGTCGATGAAATCATCGTCGTATAGAGATTTCAATGCCTGGAAGCGCCTTTTGGCCGTTTGCGGCCCCTCGTCTGCTGTCGGCACCGGAATCTCCTGTGAATAATAGTGGATGTCCAAATAATCGATCAAACGAACGCCTGTGTTGTCCTCATGCTGTTTTGCCTGCTGCAAGTACCACTCCAGAAAAGGCTTGCCGTCATGGGCAGCACGGTCAGGACCCTCTGCGCAATTGTCAGCGGACGAATAGAAATATGCGCACCAGCCCCATGAGACCGGGCCGAATAATTGGGCATCCGGGTCCTGCGCTTTAATCGCGGTTCCGTATTGTAACGTCTTATCCCACAGCTCGTCATAGGTCGGAGCCTCAGGATGTACATCGCGATGTGTAACATGCCAAATTTCCGGCTCATTATCCAGAGCGTACATATGAACACGGTCATTCGTTCTTTGAGCCATATGGTCGATCCAGCGCGTAGCAAAATCTGTGCCGACCTGCTTGGACGTGTCCGTCGGATCATTGCCTGTAACGAGTGATCCATCAGGACGAACACCGTTTCCTGCATCTCGAAGCTCTGATGCCCATTCCCGCTGCACCCCATATTTTTGCTGAGAAAATCCGTAGCTTATCGTGCGGTCCTTCGGTGTCCATCCAATCGTCGGAATCGTCATCAATACATTACCGCCGCCTGCATGGACTTCGTCAATAAATCGGTCCGACATCGATCCGCCAGGTAGCTGCTCCGGCTGATCATTATCATATGGATAATTGATATAAAACCAGTCGTTCGCCCGATTCGCTACGTCCAGCTCCCAGTTGTAACGTGTCGTCTGATTGCCGCCCCAGCGCTCGATCGGGAACGTCAGCTCGGAGTCTGTCGGATTGCTCTCATCGTAATTGATGCCGTAAATATCATTATTAATCGGCTTGCGCGCTGCCGCTTGATCAACAGTTACTGTAATAAGCGGCAGCTCAGGCTCAGGCAGCTGACCTGAATTCGGATTGCGAAGCAGCACGATATCATCGAAGTACACCGCTCCTTGATTGTCCTCAGTAGCCGCTTGCAGTATGAGACCGTCAAATTGACCAAATTCGACACCAAGGTCCGTCATGCTAACGGTCACCTTGGACCATTGTCCTGCGGGCAAAGAATTACCCGGCAGCAATTCGTTCAGATCAACAGCACCAAGGGATTGATTGCCGTCATAGGCATGAAGCATGAGCAGCTGTCCGCCAACTGTCCCGCCATGCAGCCAAAATTCAAAGCCGTAATAATGCTCAACTTGTTTCTTCTCATCGCCGGTGATCCACACACCGTCCCAGCCGTCCGGCTCGAATTTGATTGAACGGGAGCCGCTATGCGCCTCTTCTTCGTTTGCAAAATCTTTCTCATGCCAGCTTAGATTGCGGAATCCGTCACTTAACGCATCCTCGTAGACCAGCTCGGAAGCTACATCCGTCACTTGAACGTAGGCATCTGCCGTTAGTCCCTTATAGGATGCCGTCACTTTCGCAATTCCCGCAGCATGTGCTGTGAGCTTGCCCTGCTCCACAGATACAATATCCGAACGGTCAACCGACCATTCCGTTTGCTCCGTAATTTGCCCTGTTTCACCAGATGCCAGGAAGGATTCGCTTTGCAGCTGCTGCTCTTCACCAGGAAGCATTACGATCCGAGGCTTGTCTATTCTCACCTCAACAATGGCAGCTTGAGCGGCTTTCTTGGATAAAAGCGCGATATCGTCCACATACATCTCCGTCTGAGCACCTGATGTTGCACCTACCAAACGGAATCCGTCGAACAATTGATTCGTCAGATTCATATCCGCAAGCGTTACCTCTACAAGCTTCCATTCACCGGCTGAGATACCTTCTGGCAGCCAATGATTCAGCCCCCGCTCGGCAACCGCAACTCCTCCTGCTGTCAGGACAAGCTTAACATCCTGACCGCCGGAATCGCCGCCATGCACCCAGAATTTCAGCCTGTCAAATTCCTTGACAGTCAGAATGCGGTCGCTGTATAGATACAGCGCTTCATCACCGTCTGGCAAATATTGAATCGCCCGTTCGCCCGTATGAACAACGGATTCTTCCTCCAGACTGACCTCGGCCCAGCTGTAATTGGTTATTGATGAAGCCAATGCATCATCGAACAGGTAAAAGCCCTCCACCGGTTCAACAGGCAGCACCGGGTCGCCTTCGGTTACCTCGACAGGAAGTAGCGCTTCAAAGCCTTCATACGCTGCCCGAATAAACGTCGAGCCGCTCTGAAGACCTCTAACCAATCCGCTGGCAACTACGGCAATAGTCTCATCCTGAGAGGACCACTGCACGCCATCGCCGGCTGCTGTCAACGAACCGTCTTCATGCAACACATGAAGCGTAGCAGGCCCAAGCTTACCGCTCTTCAGGTCAAGCTTCTCCTGTTCAAACACGATCCCGGTTACAGCCGCATCACCTTCGGGCTCTTCGTTGGGATCTGGCTCTTCATTAGGATCTGGCTGTTCGTTTGGATCAGGCTGTTCGCCGACATTTTTTTCATCGAACGACATATCGTCCATGTAGATCGGCTCTTGCTGACCCGATCCCCATATCAGAATACCGTCCAGCAGACCAGTAACGCCGAATTGTGCGAGCGGCACATGAACGAGCTTCCATTCATTTGCTGCAACTCCGTCAGGCAGCAATTGGCTGGAGTCGATCTCTGCAATGCTTTGACCGCCCAGCGTGAGCCATAGCTTGAATTTCTGCCCCCCGTCTGCTCCTCCATGAACCCAGAAGCTCAGCGACTCGTACTCCTGCGCATTCATAACTCTGTCCTTATAGAAATATAGGGCCATGCCTTCATCTGGGTCAAACTGAATCGACCGGCTTCCACTATGGACCATTTCCGTCTCTTCAAGACTCATTCTTGCCCAGCCATAATTGACGAACGACTCGGATAAAGAATCGTCATACACGACCAGCTTGTCCGATGATTGCCCGTATGATTGCGATACAGGCATAACAAACTGCCCGAGTAGAAGCGCCGCAACAAGCAGCGCCGCCAATGTCTTATTCCTGAAAACTTTATTCCTTGCATTCTCCATTACGTATTTCCTCCTCTTTAATGACATCACTTGCTTTCCTGTACCAGACCTTCTTGACGGTCCAGCCTGCTGGAAGGTTCGAAACCGAGTGTGCGATCGATCATCTTCTTCTTAGCTCCTACGTTAGCGGATGAGGCTCAGAATCGGCCGTTTGCGCGATGAATTGGCCACGCTGAAGCTCCTTTCCACGCAGACTCCAGTAACAGCGCTGCGATGTCTCTGTTCTACGCATACGCATTCAAAATCCGTCCATATACGTCCAATAGCGGGACTTGCCACATGTGGTCGACCGCTGTCATGCAACGCCACACCCGCGCAGGGATTCCAGCCGGGTGCATACCGAGCTGACGCGGATCGCCCCTCTTCATTCACCTGCTCATCGAACAGGTCATACATCCCTCCTTCCGCGCTCTATAATCGTTTTGCCGACTTATTCGTTCGAAGATCATAGCCAACCCAATGGTTGTCTGCTTGGGATTTTGTGCAATGGGTTTCTTTTTCTTGGAGAAGACTTGTGAATTTCAATGAAGTAGTGTCTGAGTTTACTAGCAGCTTTTACCGGAATTCCGGGAGGGGAAGTCGAATTCGATTGGGAACGGGCGAAGTACTCGCTTATCTGATCGCGACAGACATACGTTTATCGCTCAGAGCAATCCTTTCTCATACAAGCAAACCTCGTTGTGGTTAAACGCTAGCACATATCGCCCTACTACGTGCTGAGAGCTGAGCGTAGTACAGTGCAATGCAGGGAGTAAATTATACCGTGCTCATTGTCAGCATCACGGCTTCTTCTCATAGACGAGCGCGCCGGTCACTGTTTTTTTATTCTCCTGATCTAGCTGGAGGTTGAACACGAACAGCTCATTGTTGGTTGAGCCTGAGAAGCTATAGAAGCCGGCTTCTTCAATTTTGAAGCTTTCCTTATAACCGGCCTTGTCTGCATAACCCTGATACAGCTTCACAGCCTCCTCGAAGGGCATCTCCGTTTCAATTGCAACCGTAATGTTGCCGGACGCCTCGCTTTTTAAAGAGGATGTAATCTTAATCTCTGCTGGAAGTGGAATATCGCTCGGAAAGCCCTCGGGAACCTCCGTTTTGCTGGAGATCGTAAGCTGCTTCCCTTCATCAGTCTCATAGGTCAAACTGCCATTGTCCTCAGAGCAGCCTGCAGTAAACATCATTACAGTCAAACTAATGGCTGCGATTGCAAAATACCGTTTTCGTCTCATTTCATTCCTCATCCTCTCTCATCTGTTGTTCTCCTTTTTCGCTTCGAGATCGAGAGCGTGCGGGCGAGAATTCCATACCTTCGTCCCCCTAGCTGCAAGTTTCGCAAAAAAATGATCCTTTCGAAAATAATCCTTTCGAGAGATACGCACTCTGTTAGGCGGTTTTTCATGCTTACAGCGCGCTCGCCCTCGGATTTTCTGTCTGTAAGCAGGTTTTTCACGCTTTCGGGTGCGGGGTGGCACTCCTTTCGAGCGATACGCACTCTGTTAGACGGTTTTTCATGCTTACAGCGCGCTCGCCCTCGAATTTTCTGTCTGTAAGCAGGTTTTTCACGCTTTCGGGTGCGGGGTGGCACTCCTTTCGAGCAACAAGCACTCTGTTAGGCGGTTTTTCATGCTTACAGCGCGCTCGCCCTCGAATTTTCTGTCTGTAAGCAGGTTTTTCACGCTTTCGGGTGCGGGGTGGCGCTCCTTTCGAGCGATACGCACTCTGTTAGACGGTTTTTCATGCTTACAGCGCGCTCGCCCTCGAATTTTCTGTCTGTAAGCAGGTTTTTCACGCTTTCGGGTGCGGGGTGGCGCTCCTTTCGAGCGATACTCACTCTGTTAGACGGTTTTTCATGCTTACAGTGCGCTCGCCCTCAAATTTTCTGTCTGTAAGCAGGTTTTTCACGCTTTCGGGTGCGGGGTGGCACTCCTTTCGAGCAACAAGCACTCTGTTAGGCGGTTTTCATGCTTACAGCGCGCTCACCCTCGGATTTTCTGTCTGTAAGCAGGTTTTTCACGCTTTCGGGTGCGGGGTGGCGCTCCTTTTGAGCGATACGCACTCTGTTAGGCGGTTTTTCACCGCTTACAAGGGGCGCAATCCCGCACGATTCGAGAATTTGGCAGGGAGTGTTTATTTGTTTGGAAACGATCCCTGAATAAGCTTCAGATTTCCGATGAGAGGCATAGGCTCCATTCTGCCGCGGACTGCATGAAGAACACCGATAACTGCAACCGCAAGAACGCCCAGCACACCAATTGGAATAATGATCAGCCAGCCGATAAAAGGAAGAATTGCGCCAACGAAATGGATGATTAACACAGCCAGCAGCAGCAAGAGACCTTGATTCGCATGATATCTGGCGAATTTCGATTCCTTGGCCGCAAGTAAAGGGATAAAGAAGAGGAGATAAGCGAGGACTGCCACTGCCTTGTTGTTGTCAATATCTGATTGCTCCGTTGCATTAATGATCGAATTGTCTGTGTTTGTCATTCTGTTCACTCATTTCTGTTCATCATGTGAGGCATCTGCGAGTATGCGAGCAGCTTCTGCAGCTTCAATCGTTTGTTTGCTTTCCATTTGCGATTCACTCCTCCCTGAATTGAAGCCAAAGCATGCGGCATCCAAGCCTTAACTATCGTACTAGCAGCTCATTCCCGCTCACAAGAGACACCTTCCCGAGTGAGTCGGGAATTATTCGGGAACTCTTTTCCCATCGCTGGAGGGATTGCCCTATGTTATACTTTTACAATAGATTGTTCTCATAGAAAGGAAAGCGGCAATGGGCAGTCATCATATCCAATTTCGAGACTCTCTCCTTCGGACGGGAATGCATGTGCTATGGTGGGCGCTTGCCATCTCGTCGGCGTTTGTGTCGCTATTCAGCCACGGATTAGGGTTCAATATCTATCATCTGTCTTGCGGCAGCGACCCCTGCAGCAGCTTTCTTCAGATGAATACAGCGCAGCTCGAACAGCTGGCAGCGGTCGGCATAAGCCCTGATCTATACGGCAGTCTGACTGTCGTACTGCTCGCGCTGCAGAACCTGTCCTCCTGGGTCGTCGGTATTCTGCTGTATCGATACGGGTGGAAGGATCATTACTGCATAACGGCCTCTATGCTGCTTATTGCAACGGGCACTATATTCAGTACAGACGAGGTTCTGTTCGGAGAACTGCCTCTGCTGAACACCTTATTCCAGCTGCTCAATATACTTGGGGGAACCTACGTCTCCTTTCTGATGCTTTTCCCTAACGGGCATTTCAAGCCGCGCTGGACCTCTATTCCCGCCCTGCTTTGGATTGTTCATATTGCTGGCGTTTCCCTCCTCTCGTTCATCCCGCAATTCCAGAGCTATTGGCCTCCTCAAGCAATTGTTTATTTCTTTGTCGCCTCGATGCACATTCTGGCTATTGTTATGCTGGCTTACCGCTACACACAGGAGACATCGCCTGGAATACGGCGTCAAATGCTATGGCTAATCGTTGGCATCAGCGGGTATGCAGGCGCGGGGATTATCGGCAATTTGTTCAGTGATCATGCAGTAATGATCATGCTTGTCCAGGTAACGCTGTATTCCAGCCTGCTGTTCATTCCTTTCCCGATAGGAGTCATCGTCCTGGAAAGTCGGGCCAGACATATGTCGAACACATTCAATAGGACGATGGTTTATATCGTATTAAGCGTCCTGGGTGTGCTGGCGTATGCCCTGCTTGTCGGGGTGTTCGGATTTCTGATTCATGGAAAGGCCAATGCGATCGTATCGCTGCTTGCTACAGGATTGCTAGCCATATTGTTCCAACCGCTGCGAGAACGGGTTCAAAAGGCGGTTAACCGTCTGGTCTATGGCAAATGGGAGGACCCGAACCGCGTGCTTTCAAGGCTGACCAAGCAGCTGGAAGAATCCTTAACACACACAGGGCTGCTTACCTCCATCGTCGAAAAGGTAGCAACTGCTCTGCAAATCCCGTATGCGGCCATCGAAGTATACGTCTCCAATGGCATGGAGCAGCTCGCGGTCTATGGTGATCCTGTTGATGAGGTGCGTTACATCGAGCTGGAGGTGCAAGGCTTGCCTGTAGGCCGGCTGATCCTTGGCGATCATCGGCATCAGCAATCAATGCCGCCCGGCATGCACAACATGGTCGAGGATTTGGCCCGTCAGGTAAGCATCGCCGTTCAAAGCTACAGTCTTGCGGACGATCTGCATCATTCGCGTGAACGGCTCATCAATGCGCGGGAAGAAGAGCGAAGAAGACTGCGTCGGGATCTGCACGACGGTCTCGGCTCATCACTGGCCAGCATGACGCTGCGACTGGACGAAGCGCTTCAACATCATGGGATCGATCCGGACCGATCCAGACAAGCGCTTGAGACTGTTCGGCATCAAATGCGGGAATCGATAGCCGATATCCGGCGGCTTGTCTATTCCTTGCGGCCGCCCGCATTGGATGAGTTCGGATTGGCATTTGCCCTGCAGGAGCTGTCCCTGCAGTATGAGACTCCCTCGCTCCAGGTCGTTATGGAAGGAGCCGAGCGCGGTCTCGACCTGTCAGCTGCCGCTGAAGTGGCCGTCTATCGAATCGTGCAGGAGGCACTCACGAATGTTGTGCGTCATGCGAATGCGAGCATATGCCGTATTGGGCTTCGGATGGACGAGAACGTCCTCCATATCCGAATTAAGGACAATGGGATTGGAATGTCGGCGAGCATAACGCCTGGCGTTGGAGTTCGATCTATCAAGGAGCGCGCGGAGGAGCTAGGCGGAGCCTTCGCTCTGGCTTCTGAGCCGGGCAACGGAACTGATATTCAGGTTAGCTTGCCAATCATGAAAGGGAGCGCTGATCATGCAAGAAACAGAAAAGGAAAGATTGCGAATACTGCTGGCGGATGACCATCCGATGTTCTGCGAGGGACTGCTTTCAATTCTTCAATCCGAGGAAGGATTAGAGGTGATCGGACAAGCACATGACGGAATTGAGGCTGTGCGTCAGGCTGAGCTTCTGCAGCCTGATGTCATATTGATGGATGTCAATATGCCGGGCAAGAACGGTATCGAGGCGACACGGGAAATTATCGGGACCTCCCCTCATATCGGAGTTTTAATGCTAACCATGTTCGACGACGACATGTCCGTCTTCTCCGCCATGCGATCAGGCGCCAGAGGTTATTTGCTCAAGGGAGCCCAGAAAGAGGAGATTGTCAGAGCCATACAGGTGGTTGGTGGCGGGGAAGCGATCTTCAGTTCAGTCATCGCGCGTAAAATGATGTTCTATTTTGACGCTATGATGAACAAAACTGCCGGAAACGTCCTGTTCCCTCAATTGACCGAGCGGGAAAGAGAAGTGCTGGAATGGATTGCGCGCGACCTTGGCAACACGGATATAGCCCGGAAGCTGGGACTTTCGCTGAAAACCGTCCGCAACCATGTATCCAATATTTTAAGCAAGCTGCAAGCAGCGGATAGGACTCAGGCGGTCATTATTGCGAGGGAAGCCGGAATGGGCGGGCTGAATAGCTTGAGCTAAAAGCGGGCAATCGTTGCTGCAGTCTTATTCTATCTCTTAAGCGACGGAGAGGCTGAACCCTGGCAGCAAACTGCTGGGACAGCCTCTCTTTCACATCGACTTCACGTGATCACATTAAAATTCATTTATACCGAGATTAAACTGCCAATGTATGCCGAACTTGTCCGTTAAACTGCCGTAGGCTTTGCTCCAAAATGTTTCTTGCAGCTCCATCATAACTTTACCGCCTACCTGCAGCTTATTAAATGCGGACTGCAAGTCCTCCAGCGAGTCAATAACTAATGAAAGACTAATGTTGTTGCCTTCGACAAAAGGCATCCCGGGAAATACATCGGAGAACATCACATTGCTGCCATGAATTTGAAGCCGTGTGTGCATGATCAGGTTTTTGGCTTCCTCTGGAAGGGGATATTCCGGATTAGGCGGCGCTTCTCCAAAAGTCATCAGCTTCGGTGCTTCCGTCCCGAAAACCTCTGCATAAAACGTTGCCGCTTCACGGCAGTTTCCATTAAAATTCAAATAAACATCAACAGACACAATCTCAGCTCCTTTGAAAGTGTACACTTTGCATGCAACGTTATTTCATTTATATAATAATGCATTCACCATTCGTAATCAAACGTCCGTTCCGAAGAGGTTATAAAAAAATAATTACGAAACAGGAGATCAGAATGACGAATATCCCCATAACTACTGCTGAATGACCAATCGTATCCTTCGTCATGATCCCAATTGCCACCGCAGCCAAGCTATCCAGAATGGCCAATACCAACGGA
Organism: Paenibacillus plantiphilus; assembly: GCF_927798095.1. Lineage (GTDB taxonomy): Bacteria > Bacillota > Bacilli > Paenibacillales > Paenibacillaceae > Paenibacillus_Z > Paenibacillus_Z plantiphilus. The sequence goes on from NZ_CAKMMF010000003.1 coordinate 170,430, forward strand.
AATAAAGACTCCACAATAAAAGTGAAAACGAAACAATGTAAAGCTATTATTGCCAGTAATAAAGCGAAATAGGATTTCATTTCCGCCGTATCTGCTTCTGAAATAAATTTCTTCATGTGCACCATCCTTTAATAAGCAGTAATTTCTTTCTTTCTTCACAATTACTTTGTTCACAATTTTTTTATTCACAGACTGCTGGTCTGGACTCCGATGTGATCAACCCGAATGCCCTCGCTCCACAAATCCATCCTGTAATGTCTTGGCGTGACCCCCGTCCACTTCTTAAAGGCGCTTTGAAAGGCGCTTGGCTCTGAGAAATGGAGCAGATAGGCAACCTCTCCAATCTTATATTCCGGCTTAGCCAGATATCCCATAGCAAGCTCTCTCCGAACCCGATTCAAGACATGCTGAAAAGTCGTATCCTCCTGCTTCAATCTCGCCTGAAGGCTCCTTACACTCATCTTGAATGCCTTGGCGGTATCCTTTAAGCTCGGAAAATAATTCGGCATGCGCGCAATAATCCAATTGTACAGCTGGTCCGAAAATATTCGACCCTGAAACAGCCGCTGCTTCGCATCCTCGGCAATGGTCTCGAATGTAGCTAATAGCTTCGCATCCGCGAACAAAATTGGATAGTCCAAAATATCCTTGCTCAACGTAATCAAATTTGACGTCTTGCCGAACTGCGGCGTAATCCCAAGCACCTCGCTATACACTCCAATCGCTGTCACCAGTCCATGCTGAAATTGAATCTCCTTGAGCGTGATCGCTCTGCAGCTTAGCCGTATCATCAAATGATACAACGAGCTGGTCATTTCCTCTATGCAGTGGCGGGACGGCGATCTGCGAGGACTCGAATAGGATATCTCAATAATGATCTCGTTCCCCTTAGCTTCCCAGTCAATGTTCAGGCCGCTGCATATGAGCGCATTATATTTTTGATACGCAGTTAACGCCTGACCGAGCGTCTTGGAATGCGACATCACATATCCGATAACACCCAAATCCGCTACCTCCAGATGCTCTCCCTGATGCAATCCGAAGGATGTATCCGCTGTGATGTCTGCAGCCAGCTCTAACAGCTGCAAGTATTCATCCCCAGACAATCTGTTCTCTGAATCATAAAACAAGGACTCGTCAAAATTCGCCCTTCTAAAAAAATCATCCTTGTTATATCCCTTGGTCACAATCGTTTTCACAATGGGATAAACAAAGGAAATCGAAACTCCCGTATCGTGTGACAACCGCTCACCCCTCAATTTTATGCATCTATCATAAATTTTTAGGCATCTTTCATCATGTTCTCATCGTTACAAATGTCTTACGCTTATTGTAATCTTAACACGCACTGCGTGGAAGATGAACGATTTAAACCAAATATTTGACATATAATTTCGAGGAGGCAATGAAATGAAAACCAATATCGCCATCATCAACGGGCATCCCGATATCCGCAGCTATAACACAGCACTGGCCGAAGCGTATAAGAAAGGAGCGATCGATAGCGGAGCGAATGTTCGCAGCATTCATGTCGGCTCCTTGAAATTCGAGCCGAGTCTGAAGTTCGGCTACCATAAAAGAATGCAGCTGGAAGAGGATCTAATTAGCGCGCAAGAGACAATCCGCTGGGCCGACCACCTTGTATTCGTCTATCCGATTTGGTGGGGAACCGTGCCTGCTATACTGAAAGGATTCATTGACCGTGTGTTTCTGCCTGGCTTTGCCTTTCAAAGTCGTCCGAATTCCATCCTCTGGGACAAGCTGCTGGTCGGCAAATCTGCTCGCCTCATCGTCACGATGGACTCCCCGTCCTGGTATAATCGATTGGTGTACAGACAGGCGGGACATCGGGTTATGAAACGCGCCACGCTGCAATATTGCGGCATCAATCCTGTCAAAATTACAGAGCTGAGCCCGATCCGTTCATCCTCAGAGCTGACACGCGCACAGTGGCTCGCCGAGGTTGAGAAGCTGGGAATGAAACGCAGCTAGCGGGGCTATTCCATGCCGATTCCTCGTCAGCTCCACCTTGCAGACGACGGAATTCAGCAAAATTGTCTGTTTTTTTAAAAATGGATTCGATTATTCTTCCAAACGATGATATGATTTTATCTAATGAATCACGTTATTCGCGCATATCATTTGGGAGGAATTACGAATGAAGTTTAAGAGTACAAGAGGAAATGTCGGCAAGATAGGCTTTATCGACGCTTTTATGATGGGGCTTGGCGATGACGGCGGCTTGCTGGTGCCGGATGAAATCCCGGTTGTATCGACGGAAACACTGGAGAAGTGGCGGGAGCTTAGCTATCAGGAGCTGGCGCTTGCAATTTTTGAGCTATACATGAATGGAGAAATTCCAGAGCAGGATTTGAAGAAGCTCGTCTATGACAGCTACGCGACTTTCCGCGATCCGGCAGTAACGCCTGTACGCAAGCTGAAGGATGACCTGTACCTGCTGGAGCTGTTCCACGGCCCTACCTTCGCCTTTAAAGATATCGCCCTGCAGTTCATGGGTCAATTATACACGTACGTCGCGAAGCAGCAGAATAAGCAAATCCATATTCTTGGCGCTACCTCGGGCGATACTGGCGCATCTGCCATCGAAGGCGTTAAAGGCAAAGAAGGCATCAAAATTTGCATTCTGCATCCACACGGCAAAGTAAGCAAGGTGCAGGAATTGCAAATGACGACGGTTCAGGATGACAATGTGCTTAACTTGTCGGTAGACGGCAATTTCGATGACTGCCAGCGAATGATCAAGGAGCTGTTCGCTGACCTCGACTTTAAGGCCAGCAACCACCTTGCTGCGATCAATTCGATTAATTTCGTGCGTATTATGGCGCAGACCGTCTATTACTTCTATGCCTACTTCCAGGTGGCAAAGCAAACAGGCGCGAAGCAGGTCAGCTTTAGTGTGCCGACCGGCAACTTCGGCGATATTTTTGCCGGTTATTTGGCGAAGCGAATGGGACTGCCTGTCGGCAAGCTCATTCTGGCCACGAATGAGAATAATATTCTGGAACGGTTTGTTCTGGAGGGCGTGTACAAGCCTGGCGACTTCCGCTCGACGTACAGCCCTTCAATGGACATTCAAGTAGCTAGCAACTTTGAACGTTATTTGTATTATGTGCAGGGCGAGGATGCGGCGCAAATCCGCACACTGATGGAGCAGTTCAAGACCGCAGGGGAAATCGTTATTGCTGGCGAGACGCTTGCCAAGGTGCAGCAGGAATTCGGCGCGCATGGCGTGCAGGGGCAGGAATGTCTGGACACGATCAAGCATTACGATACAGTTTCCGGCTATTTGCTTGATCCCCATTCCGCATGCGGCGTAGCTGCGGCGGACAAGTATAGCAGCGGGCAGGAAATTATTGTATCGCTGGCAACAGCACATCCGGCAAAGTTCAACGAAGCGATCAAGCTGATCGATATTGAGCAGCAGTTCCCGGAGCAAATTTCGGCGCTCTTCGAGAAGCCTCAGCGTCAGACGCGTGTTGACGGTTCGCTCCAATCGGTTGTGCGCGAGCTGGTCGCTTTTTATTAAATCAGCCTATAACGGATCAGGGGGCTGCAGCGGAAGGATATATCCTTCTGCTGCAGCCCTCTGTTAGTTCTGGCAAGCCTTCTGCTTCTTCGAAGTGCAGTCCGTAACAGGTGCGCCTCATCTTCATTTTCGTTTCATACTGCGAATGAGCAGCTTCGTTTCCTTATCCACTCGGAAGGATTCCGTCATTTTCTGCAACGCTTTGTTGTAAGTGAAATCGTCCAGCGAGCATGTCCTCAGGTAGGTCATCGTAGGCTCAGGCAGCTTCATATAGCAGATCGAGACAGCCCACGCCACTGCCATCTTGATATAATAGCCGTCATGCTTCACACGATCCAGCAGCTCCAGAACCTCGTTAATATACTCCTCCTCGATGTAGAAATTCAAAAGCATGACGGCACCGAATCGCAGCTCATATTCCTGCTCCGACTTTAAATACGGCTGCAAAAAATCCCATACTCGGCCTTTATTCGTTTTTGTAAATTTCAACCCGATGCAGAAGCAGTCGCATACCGACCAATTATCAATTTTCGGCACAAAATCAGCCGTGCAGCGCAGCGACTCTTCAATATCCGCCCCAGCATAGCCGATAACCATGCCTTGCAGCATCGTTTCCTCGAAGTACTGATTATCAGCCTCTTTCAGATAGGCGCGCCAATCGTCTTTGGCAATTCTCTTAGCTAGCTTGCGCAGCTCCGGCAGTCTTACGCCCACTAGATTGTTAATCGTTGGAATAAGAGCGGCCGCGAATTTTTGATAATCTGTATCAGCCAACTCCAGCAGCTGATCCTTGATTGCTTTTTCCAAATGCAGTCTTCCCTTCTCTCCACCGCTGCTTCTCTGCTCTTCTACTCAAATGAAAGTGCCCACAGGTATATGGAAGCCACTGATCCATGAGGGGAATAAGCAATACGATACTGATCAAACTGCTCCCTTGTTAAAGTTTGAAGCCCATACAGCTTCATCATGCCCCGGCGAATGGCAATATCGCCCCAGCTGACGACATCCGGGCGCTCCATCGCATTGATCAGCAGCATTTCTGCCGTCCATTTGCCAATGCCATTTAATGTCGTTAATTTACGAATAACCTCACTATCTGGCAATTGATGCAGCGTTTCCAAGTCAAATGCGCCTCCATCAATGGCATGGGCAATTTGTTGAATGCAAACCGCTTTTTTCATCGTCATTCCGCAGCTTTGAATCTCATCGGCAGACTGCATAGCCAAGTGATGCGGAGAAATGTCTTCGAAACGCTCCTGCAGCCTTCCCCAGATTGTGTGAACGGCCTTCACAGAAATAAGCTGTCCCACAATAGCATAGACGAGCGCTGTGAACAGATCCGGTATAATGACTCGCTCCACCTTGCCCAATCGCGACATCGCCGCACCAAGCGTTTCATCCACGCTTTTCAAATAATCGATTTCCTCTTGGCCATAGTCAAAAAGTTTGGTTGGTATGGTTCGCACACTGCTTGTCCTCCGCTGTTCCTGTTATCTAGTATCATCACTAATATACCCTACCCCGCTTCATAAGTGCGGATATTGAAGTATAATAGCAATATATCGAAAGTAATGTGCATTCGCTTCTGTTGATAGACAGATCCTATGAGGAGGGTATTTCGTGTCACGTTCAAAGAAAAATCAAGTTATATCTATCGAAGAGCATCTGGTGAATTTCCAGGATCGGGCTATTATTCTGCTTCTGAATGAAGGATTGACCAAGGAACAAATTCTTGCCCTGCAAATAGATGATGTGGACAGCGTTAACCTTAAGCTCCGCCTCTCGCCCGGCTCCGATTCGATCGCGCTCGATGAATATTTGAAAAATATTATTATGAAGGCCTATGAGGAAGAGGAATATTATGCCAACAACGGCCATTCCGAAATTAAGAAACGATTGGAGAATCAGTCCGGCTATGTGATCCGATTCGCTGAGGGCGTGCGAAGAGATATATTTGGCATCAACTTTAGAATCAAGAACATCGCTCTTCGCTATGAGCTTCAAGAGCCTTACCCTTGGGAGAGCAGCCGCTAACCCCCTGTAAGCATTCCTGCTATTGCCTGTCGCTCGCCCTGGATGCAACCTGCATAATCTCCATCCAATCGAGTGGCAGCTTCATATCGTCATGAGAGCCGCTGGTGCTGCTGTCCGCTTGCACTGGAGCATTATCCGCTTCATGATCTTGCAGCACTTTAAAGCTGCTTGCAGCCTCATTGAATATGTCGCGATTTTGCTTGATGGCGAAATCTCTGGAGAAGAAGGTCAATTGATAGAAATGATTTTCCGATTCCAGCACATATACAACGATTATGATATCCGTATCGTTTATTGTGCAAAAGATATCTGACTGTACGGCCGACAAGCCGTTTAGCTGCAATTCAGTCGGCTCGGATGCTATCCCGTTCTCAATCCTGCTCAACCATTTCTCAGTGACCAGCTTATGATAGTCCCCTGTCGTCGTATGTTCCCGCAATAATTTCTTATTCTCTGCGATGACAAGCATCGATGATAGCGACGAAATCTTGGCTGCCTGAATAGCAGCCGCATTATTGTATCCCGATAGATTAGACCATCCATATGGCAGCTTAATTTGCATCCTGCTCTCGTCATCGGAAACTACGATTTCCTTAGGTTCGTCAATGATCGTCTTTGGAAGCTGTTTAGCCGTCGTCGTTTCTTCGTCTTGCAGCACTAGGCCTGGCTCTTGGTTGTCGGCCGCTTGTGCGTCCTTCCCTTCAATATTGCCGCCTGCAGCACTCAGCTCTTCGTTATTCTCCCTCGCAACACCCTGCTCGCTGCTTATGTCCGCCGGTTTCGAATCACTGTCACCGCTATACAGCGCCATAAGCAAGATGATAATCACGATTACAATAAATATAAACTGCTCTTTATAACGAGCTCTCTTAAACCCAAACATCTTACTCCCCCTAAATCTAGCTCATCCTTCTATCATAATCCGCATTACACACTAATCTACATCCCCTAGTATAAATTCCCGAGGTATAAATTGATAGTATGGGATCACAAATAATGTTAACTATTACTAGCATTTTACACCGAAATAACGAAACAATTCTCAAACTATCATTTATTAAAAGCAATAAAATGATAAATTACATTGACTTTCAAAATAATAATTTTGTTATCCGTCTGTAAGATTATAAAAAACCTTTCATTTATTCATAAAAAATCCCGAAATAAATATATCCTATGTACCTGTTATTTTTTTGATTAGAATCATTTTACCCTTAACCACTTCATGATATCGTTACGAAAATAGGTATTATAAACCTTTTTTAGATCATGGAGTGAAAGTCGGACTTCTCTTTGAATATTATATTTCGCTAGTAATAGCAAGAATACAAAGGAATTCCAGTCATTTCGAACTCGTTCTCAAGACTCATGCCTAAATCGGTAGACGTGAATCCAAGTAACATCATCCATCCCCAAGCATAATGACCTATTGTCAGAAATGGTAGTTGATTGATATATAATTAATGTCATTACCAATTTTGCAAGGGAGGAATATTATGTTTGGGAAGTTTATGAAATGGACAGTTATCGCATCGATGATGTCTCTGTCCATCGCCGCTGCAGGTCCGGCATCGGCAATTGCCAAAGAGCCGCAAAAGTTCGTGGACGAGCAGCTGTTGAAAAATCCGTCGGAGGAAAAACGGATCATCGTGCAGTACAAGCCCGAAGCAGCTGCGGAGCGAAAGGCGAGCAAGAAGAAGTATAAGAATCACAAGCAATTCAAGCATGTTCATGCGGAAGCGATGACCGTAACTCAGAAGGAGCTTGAGGAATTAATTGCTGATAAATCCATTCTTTCGATTGAAGAGGATGGCATCATTCAAGCAGACGCTCAAATAGCAGACTGGGGAATTGAGCGCGTACAAGCGGATAAAAGCAGGGCGAATGGCGTTACAGGCGATAATATTAAGGTCGCTGTATTTGATACCGGGATAGCCGACCATGAAGATCTGAACATTCTAGGCAAAATCAATTACACGGTCAGCAGCACAGCCAGCGATCTTAATGGACACGGGACGCATGTGGCCGGAATTATCGCAGCACTCGATAATACGGTTGGAGTAGTAGGTGCTGCGCCGGATGTCGACCTTTACTCGGTCAAAGTGCTTGGGGATGACGGCAATGGCCTTTATTCTTTTCTCATCGACGGTATTGATTGGGCTATCGACAACGATATCGATATTATCAATATGAGCTTAAGCGGAACGAGCGATGCACCGACATTGGAGGAAGCATGCGATACCGCCTATGAGAACGGCATTCTGATATTCGCGGCGGCTGGGAACGAAAGCACGAACTCCAGCGGCGATGATCCGACGCGTTATCCGGCCGGTTTTGACTCTGTAATCGCGGTCGCTAATGGAAATATGACGGATGGGCGGAACACACAATCCAACAAAGGTCCCCATCTGGAGCTGACAGCGCCGGGTACAGCCGTATTCAGCACTGCTATCAGCAACGCATATACGAGCAAGTCCGGCACCTCGATGGCATCGCCGTATGCAGCCGCAGTTGCTGCCTTGTATATGGAGCAGAATCCAACGTACACGAATGTGCAGATCAGGAACAAACTTATTGAAACTGCCGATGATCTGGGCGATCCGGGGCGCGACAGCTCCTTTGGCTATGGAATGGTTCAAGCGCCTTTCCGCGAGCTTTCAGGCACGGGGCTTTATGCGGAATATTATAACAATGCGGATCTCACAGACCTCGTAATGACAAGAATTGACGACAAGGTCACTTTCGGTTGGGGATTGGGCAGTCCGGCAGCTGGCATTGACCCGGATACATTCAGTGTAAGATGGTCGGGTCAGGTACGTCCGCTTTACTCCGAAACCTATGAATTTACGACGATTACAGATGACGGTGTTCGACTATGGGTCGACGGTCAATTGATTGTTGACGACTGGAACAACCAGACGGTAACAGGCAATACTGGAACCATCTCGCTTACAGGCGGGCAGAAATATGACATCGTTATGGAATACTATGAAAATACCGATAGCGCAAGCGCTGACTTAGCATGGTTTAGCCTCCATCAAAATTATGAATTTATTCCTAAGCGCCTGCTCTATCCTGCTGTGCCTGTCTCTAGTCTGGCAGCACCAACTGGACTTACTGCAACGGCCGGTGTGGGCAATGTGTCATTGAGCTGGAACGCTTCCAGCGGCGCAACAGGCTATAATGTCAAACGCTCAGCTTCAAGCGGCGGTCCTTATATGACAATTGCTTCAAATGTAACGGGAACAAGCCGTTTTGATATCGCGCCACCGAACAATATGACCTATTATTATGTTGTCAGCGCTGTAGACGGTGTGGCAGAAAGCGCGAATTCCGCCCAGGCTAGCGCTCTGGTGGAAGCAAACGGGATACAAGGCCAATATTTCAACAACATGGATTTCACGGATTCGATAGCATCGCGCGTTGATACCAACATCAACTTCAACTGGGGCACGGGCAGCCCTGCATCCGGTGTTGATCCCGATACATTCAGCGTGCGCTGGAAGGGACTTATTAAGCCGCAATATTCGGAAACCTATACCTTCTATACCAATACGGATGACGGGGTGCGGCTCTATGTGAATAACGTGCTGGTCATTGACAATTGGACGGATCATGGGCTCACTGAGGACAGCGGAACGATCACATTGGCAGCCGGACAGAAATACAATATTAAACTGGAATACTATGACAACATCTTCGATGCGGTCGTTCAGCTGTCGTGGTCAAGCAGCAGCCAGGCGAAGCAAATTATTCCGGGAAGCAGATTGTACTTGCCGTAATGCAACATATATAGAGAGGCGGTCCTGCAAGCAGCTTGCTGCTAATAGGGCCGCCTCTCTGCTTTTAGCTGGTCGGGTTACTCTGTCCCTGTGAAGCTCCATTCGATACAGGAGATGTATTTTACACTAAAATAATAATTCAAAGTAACTCCTAGCCACCTACTCCCTACACTCCCTACTCCCTACTCCAAATTTTCAAATTTCCAAATTTCCAAATTTCCAAATCACAAATCACAAATCACAAATCGCAATGCGCAACTCATAATTCATAACTCGTAACTCGTAACTCGTAATTCACAACTCACAACTCGCAACTCGCAACTCATATTTTCATACTGGGGGATGTGTCAACGCCGTGGGAGTTTTGCAGGCTGTTGAGAAGGTCCACGGGGACATTTTTCAGCTTGGCGGGGTCCGCATCAGCCATCGCTTGCTCTCGAATATCAAGCGCGCTCTGCGTGACTGATTCGTGCTGAAACGTAGCATATCCGCCTTATGGAGATAGCCAAAGAGCTTTCTGCGATGCATTGGCATCTGTAAGAAGGTTTCTCAGCCTTACAGCGTGCCTCAGCCCACTTTTCCGAGCTGTAAAGCGGTTTTTCCGCCTTATGGAGATAGCCAAAGAGCTTTCTGCGATGCATTGGCATCTGTAAGAAGGTTTTTCAGCTTTACAGAGCGCCTCGCGCCGCTTTTTCGTGCTGTAAAGCGGTATTTCCGTCTTATGGAGATTGCCGAAGAGCATTCTGCGATGCATTGGCATCTGTAAGAAGGTTTTCTCAGCCTTACAGCGTGCCTCACCCCACTTTTCCGAGCTGTAAAGTGGTTTTTCCGCCTTATGGAGATAGTCGAAGGGCTTTCTGCGATGCTTTGTCGTCTGTAAGCGGGTTTTTCAGCTTTACAGAGCGCCTCGCGCCGCTTTTTCGTGCTGTAAAGCGGTATTTCCGTCTTATGGAGATAGTCGAAGGGCTTTCTGCGATGCTTTGTCGTCTGTAAGCGGGTTTTTCAGCTTTACAGCGTGCCTCACCCCACTTTTCCGGGCTGTAACGCGGTTTTTCCGCCTTATGGAGATAGTCGAAGGGCTTTCTGCGATGCATTGGCATCTGTAAGAAGGTTTCTCAGCCTTACAGCGTGCCTCAGCCCACTTTTCCGAGCTGTAACGCGGTTTTTCCGCCTTATGGAGATTGCCGAAGAGGATTCTGCGATGCATTGGCATCTGTAAGAAGGTTTCTCAGCCTTACAGCGTGCCTCAGCCCACTTTTCCGAGCTGTAACGCGGTTTTTCCGCCACATACAGTGAATGTCTGGACTGACCTGAAGCACAAAAAGCATGACGACTCTCAGCTAACTAGAGTGGTCATGCTCATTATGTAGTGTTGATACCCGTCTGTCTGGACGGATGCTTCCGCTACTTAGCCATACCGACAAGCTCTCTTTCCTCCACGGTTGATACAACCGCCGACGCAGGTATTTCCTGCAAAGGCTTTTGTGGAACATGTGCCGAGCCAGCAAGCTCGAATGGTATGCATAACGGTACGCCTGTTCGCGGATCAGCAAGAATATCGGCCTCAATTGCGAATACCTCGCGCAGCACCTCTTTGGTCATAACATGCTTCGGCGCACCCTCGCTGACAACTTTGCCGGACTTGATCGCAACCATGTGCTGGGCATAGCGGGAGGCATGGTTTAGGTCATGAACGACCATTACAATTGTCCGTCCTTCATCCTGGTTCAGCTTCTGCAACAATTGCAGCACCTCCAACTGATGCGCCATATCCAGAAAGGTAGTCGGTTCGTCCAGGAACAAAATATCCGTCTGCTGAGCAAGCGCCATCGCAATCCAGGCACGCTGCCTTTGGCCGCCTGACAGTTGATCAACTGGACGATCCATAAAGGCATCCATTCCTGTCACTCCGATTGCCCAGCGAATGATCTCCTTATCCTCGCGGGTCAAGCTGCCAAAGCCCTTTTGATGGGGAAAACGTCCATAGCCGACAAGCTCGGAAACGGTCAGTCCGTCCGGGGCAGTCGGATTTTGCGGCAGAATAGCAAGCTGCCGAGCCACTTCCTTCGTTGATTGCCCGTGTATCGTCTTGCCATCCAACAGCACATCGCCTGATTGCGGCTTCATGATACGGGCCATCGTCTTCAAAATAGTCGATTTGCCGGAGCCATTGGAGCCGACAAGAGCAGTAATTTTCCCAGTCGGTACAGATAAATTCAAATTGTTCACGATCAAAGTTTCCGCATAACCGATATTAAGTCCCTTCGTATTCAATCGTTCCATATTATATCTTCCTCTCTATTCATCAATCCGCTACGGTGATAATGATTCTCATTTTTAATGACAATTTATCAAACTTCATCTTCACCTGTCAATAGATAACCCGATTCTTTTTCACGGGCGCAGGTAAAATGAAGGCTGAATTGTGAATTATCCGTATTCGGTTTATCCAAACCAATGGCTGATATAGACCATCATCAACAATCCGATAATAAAGGAATAGGTCGAAGATCGCTCAAAGCCATGTCCATGGCTTTCAGGAATCAATTCTTTATAGACAATGAACAGCATTGCTCCAGCGGCAAAAGCCAACCCCACACCAATCAAGCCTTCAATATAGTTCGCCGTATAATATCCCGCCACCGCTGATACAGCCTCCATCAAGCCAGTCGCGAAAACAATCAGGGTCGATTTCAGTTTGTTTACGTTTGAGTTTATGAGGAATACAGCTAGAATAAGACCTTCAGGAATATTCTGAGCGCCAATTGAGATCGCCACCATCGGGCCTAACCCTTCATTCTGGCTCGCATAGCTGAATCCAGTGCTCAGCCCTTCAGGAATGTTATGAATGAACAGGGCGATAATAATCAGGATGGATTTGGAATCAAATGATTTGACATGGCTGTCGTTCTCCACATCAATATGAGGGATATTCTTCTCAATAAGATCCAGGGCTACGATTCCAAGCAAAATGCCGATGGTCAGCGCAACAATACCCGATTCTTTAATCGCTTGCGGCATCAAGCCAAAGGTTGAGGCAGACACCATAATTCCAGCCGTAAAGGCAATGAGAATATCCTTCCATCTCTCGGACAGTTTGCGTATAAAAAATATAGGTGCGGCTCCTAAGATGGTAGCCATAGCTGATAGTATACTCCCGAGTAAAGCTGCCTCCACGAATGAATCTCCTCCGTATTATTCTGCATCATCGATCATCGATAGTGTACTTAATCTGCAGATTTAATGCAAACTACTGGTGTGAAGGATCAATGCTGACAAGGCCAGCTGCGATGCTGGCTGCTTCCGGCACATGAATCGAATTGCAGAAAAAACAAATAAGCTGTCCCAAAAGCAACAGAAACGTTACTTTTGGGACAGCCCTCGTATTCGCTGCGGCTGTTTGTCATTGCCGCTTACCCGGCTCTAAAGCCGCCTCTAAAGCCTATCCTGTCATCATCCGGTCGTTACGCCAAGATGGGGCTGAATAACAGCTGCCATTGCTTTAATTGTATTATGCTCGTAAATATTTATTTCTCCTGCTGGCAGACCGCTGGATTCCAGCTCAACCTCAAGTCGAATAGCAAGCAGTGAGTGTCCGCCAAGATCAAAGAAATCGTCGTTCACTCCTACTTTGTCTACCTTTAACACTTGCATCCATACGGCTGCGATTGTATTTTCTAGCGCAGTGGATGGCGCATCATTGCCCTCGCCGCCTTGAAGCTGACGCTCCTCGGGTTTCGGCAGAGATTTCCTGTCGAGCTTGCCATTCGGCGTAAGCGGCATCTTCTCCACTCGAATGATGAATGAAGGAACCATGTAGCTTGGCAAAGAGCGGGACAGCTGCTCCTTAAGCGCGCTCGCCTCTACCCCGTTATCCGCCGTAAAGTAAGCGCACAGACTCGCTATTCCCGTTTCATCCTCAATCGTTGTCACTGCCGCTTCGTATACTCCTTCTTGCTGAAGAAGAGCCGTTTCTATCTCGCCCAGCTCGATTCGATGACCACGGACTTTGACCTGTGTATCGATTCTGCCTAAGCAAACCAATGTTCCATCAGGAAGCCATTTTGCCAAATCACCCGTTCTGTACATCATTTTGCCAGGAAGAAATGGACATGGAACGAATTTCTCCGCTGTCAGATCAGGACGGTTCCAATACCCTCTTGCCAGCCCGTCACCTGCAATGCACAGCTCTCCGGCAGCGCCATGCGGCAGTAGCCCGTCATACTGATCTACGACAAATACTTGGGTGTTGGCGATTGGTCGCCCAATTGTAATGTAATCACAATTCGTGACCTCCTGCATAGTAGACCAGATCGTCGTTTCTGTCGGGCCGTACATGTTGTACAGTCGGGCATTCGTAAGCTGCTTCAGGCTGTCCAGCATGAGAGGCGGCAGCGGTTCCCCGCCTAGCAATATTTCTTTAACATACCGCAAGCAATCTGTTTGTCCGGCATGCAGCAGCATCTGCATCCTGGATGGCGTCATTTGCAGCATATCAATGTCATAACGGCTGATGGCTTCTGCGATTCGTTTAGGGTCCTTCTGCGTCTGCTCATCCGCGATGACAACTGCTGCTCCAACCGCTAGCGGCAGAAGTGCTTCTAGGACGAATATATCGAATGAAACCGTCGTCAGAAGCAGCACTTTTTTCTCAGCGCTGAAATCGATCGCCGACGTCATTCCTGTCATGAAATTGACAACCGACCGATGCTCAATCATGACGCCCTTCGGCTTGCCTGTCGATCCCGAGGTATAGATCACATAAGCGAGATCCTCCGGTCCGGCAGCAGCAGCTAGCTGCGCTGCGCCTGCGCTGCTCAGATCCCCCTGCGCTGCGGCCAGCAGATCATCGAAAGACATGATGGCGCCGTCGAAATACAGGCTGCTCGTCTCAACGCCTTTGGACAACAGCAGCTTCGCTCCGCTGTCCTCCAGCATATGGCGAATACGGTCCACCGGATATTCAGGATCAATCGGAACGTAAGCCGCTCCTGCCTTCCATATGCCAAGCAGTCCGGTAATCAGATCAGGGCTGCGCTTCATCATAATGCCGACAATGCTGCCGCGGCCTACGCCTGCTGCCGTGAGGCCCGCGGCCAGACGCGACGACTGCTCGTCCAATTCCGCATACGATAGCGCCTGCTGGTCCCCGATAACGGCTGCTGCTGCAGGAGTTGTCCGCGCCTGCTCTGCGATCCACTCGTGGACTGTAATATCTTTCGCGTACGTCATTGCCGTTTCATTAAATTGAATTTCCAGCTTGCTGCGTTCTTCCGGCGCTATCATTTGGATGGCTGACAGCTGCCCAATAGGGTCAGCAATAACCGCATCCAGAACACGATGCAAATGGTCCATCAAACGGATAGCTGTCTCTTCCGTAAACAATTTAGCCGCGTAATCCAGATAAAACTTGGGCTGACCGTCTGTTTCCACCACTTCCAGCAGCAAATCGAATTTGACCATCACATGCGGAGTATCCATCGGACGAATATGAATTCCACCAACGGAGAGGGTGTTCACCTCCACATTTCTCATAATGAGCATCGTATCGAAAATCGGATTGCGGCTTGGATCACGGCGGATGGAGAGCTGGTCTACCAGCCACTCGAATGGCACAGCCGCATTGTCGAATGCCTTGAGGGCATTGTTTTTCACTTCCTCCAGAAACGCCAGGAACGTCTTCTGTCCAGACGGATAATTGCGCATCGCCAGCGTATTGACCATCATACCAATCATGCGATCCAGATCGGCATGATTGCGACCGCCGACAGGCGAGCCGACAATGACATCCTCTTGCCCGGCATGCTTGGACAGCACTATGGTATAGGCGGCGAGCACGACCATATAAGGCGTAGCGCCGCTTCTCTCCGCTAGCCGCTTCAATTGCTCCCATTGCGCAACATCCAAGTTGCGCGAGACCGTTCCACCCTCGAAGGACTGGGCTGAAGGCCGCGGATAATCGGTTGGGAGCGCCAGCACCGGCAGCTCGCCGGATAATGTATGTTGCCAGTATTGCTTCTGAGCGTCCAGAAGTCCAGTTTCAAGCTGCGCATTTTGCCAGACTGCATAGTCCTTGTACTGCAGCCGCTGCTCGGGCAGGCTCCGACCCTCGTATAAGGCAGCGAACTCCTCCGTAACAATATCCATCGATAATCCATCGGCTGCAATATGATGCACATCGAAGAGAAGCAGGAATCGCTGCTCCGACAATTCGATAATGCCGAAGCGGCACAATGGCGCTGATTCCAGCGCGAATGGCTGGATGAACGAAGCGATGATGCCCTCCGCATCTTCATTGTCTGCAAGCTTGTGGTAGAACAAACGAGCATCCGCCTGCTTGTGAATGCGCTGAACCGGCTCCCCTTCCTCCCATTCGAAGGTGGTGCGAAGCGCTTCATGCCGCTCGACTATCGCCTTGAAGGCTCCCTCCAAACGATCAATATCAAGCTTTCCTTCAATCAGCCATGTGCCCGGCATATTGTAGCTCGTCTCCACGCCTTCAATATGCTGCAATATAAAAATTCGCCGCTGTCCCGGTGAAAGCGGGTAGACCTCCCTTTCAGGAGCGGGCTCAATGGCAACATGACGAACTACCTCTGCGTTCTCCATCCGTTGTGCCAGCCCTTTAACCGTTGCGTTCGCAAAGACATCTCCCAGTGAAAGCTCGATATCCGCAGCTCGATGGAGCTGCTTGATCATGACGACAGCGTTCAGCGAGTGACCGCCAAGCTCGAAGAAATTGTCGTTCACCCCCACCCGTTCAATACGAAGCACCTGCTGCCAGACAGAAGCAACCACATTCTCAAGCTTAGTGGACGGCGCTTCATAACGGTCGCTATGCTGTACAAGCAAGCCGCTGTCCGGCTTCGGCAGTGCCTTGCGGTCCAGCTTGCCATTCGGCGTAAGCGGCATCCGATCCAGCCTGATTAGATAGGCCGGAACCATATAGCCAGGCAGCGTCCCGGCGAGATGGTCGCGGAGCCCGCCCAATTCCTGCCCATCCTTCGAAACATAGTAAGCGCACAAGCTCTTTGCGCCCGCATCCTCTTCCACTGTTGCAACGGCTGCTTCAAGCACATGATCGGCCTGCAGCATCTCCGCCTCAACCTCTCCAAGCTCAATGCGATGTCCGCGAATCTTTACTTGAGAATCTGCTCTGCCCAGACATTCCAGCGTCCCATCAGACAGCCATCTTGCCAAATCTCCTGTCCTGTACATGAACCGGCCTGGCAGAAACGGGCAAGGAATGAACTTCTCCTCTGTCAGCTCTGGGCGGTTCCAGTATCCTCTTGCTAGACCGTCACCTGCAATGCAAAGCTCCCCTACAGCCCCAATCGGCTGCAATCCGCCATATTGATCGACGACAAACAGCTGCGTATTGGCGATTGGACGCCCAATTGTAATATGCTTCGCATGCGTGACCTCCTGCAGAGCCGACCAGATCGTCGTTTCCGTCGGTCCATACATGTTGTAGATCCGCGATGGCGTGATCTGTTTCAAGCTATCCAGCATATGTGCCGGAAGCGGTTCGCCGCCAAGCATAATCTCCTTGACGCCTTGCAAGCAAGCCGTTTCTCCCGCATGCAGAAGCATCTGCATTCTGGACGGTGTCATCTGCAGCATATCGATGCCATTGCGAATGATGAGCTCCGCAATCTCCTTCGGCTCCTTCTGCTGCTGTTCATCTGCGATGACCACTGCTGCGCCGACAGCTAGCGGAAGCAGCGCCTCCAGTACGAAAATATCGAAGGAAACAGTCGTTAGAAGCAGCACTTTTTTCGCCGGGCCAAAATCGATTGCAGACGTAATGCCCGCGATGAAATTGACGACAGAGCGATGCTCGATCAGAACGCCCTTCGGCTTGCCCGTCGATCCGGAAGTGTAGATCATATAAGCCAGATCATTTGGCTCTGATTTCGGTTCCACCCTAGTGGCGGTGGCGGTGTCGTTATGACTGGTTCCCGCCGAAGCAAGCAGATCATCAAAGAATACGATGCTTCCGCTATACTGCAAGCTCACCGCACCTGAGCCGTCCGTCAGCAGCAGTCTCGCGCCGCTGTCCTCCAGCATATGGCGAATGCGATCTGCCGGATATTCGGGATCAATCGGAACATAAGCTGCCCCTGTCTTCCAAATGCCAATCAGACTGACAAGCAGATCGGGACTTCGCTTCATCATAATACCGATCATGCTTCCGCGCTCCGCGCCCGCTGCGGCAAGGCTGTGAGCCAGACGCTCCGCCTGTTCATCCAGCTCGCGATAGGTCAGGGAACGTTCATTCCCGATTACAGCCACAACATCCGCAGAGGCCGCTGCTTGCTCGGCTATCCATTGATGCACGGTCTTATCCGACGGATACGGCGCGGCTGTATCATTGAACACTGTAGTCAGCTTCCGCCGCTCCTCTGACGAGATCATCTCAATGGCAGACAGCTGCTGCTGCGGATTCGCCATTACGGAATCCAGAATGTGCAGCAAATGATCCACCAAACGCATTGCTGTCTCTTCTGTAAAGAGCTTCGTCGCATATTCGAGAAACAGCTTGTGCTGGCCATCGGTCTCCAGCAATTCCAGCAGCAGATCAAACTTCACCATCACTTGCGGCGTCGAATAGGGTCGAATATGAATACCATCCAGTACAAAAGAATTGACTTCCATATTTCGCATGACGAGCATCGTATCAAAAATCGGATTCCGGCTCGGGTCCCTGCGAACAGAAAGCTCCTCCACCAGCCATTCGAATGGCACATCCTGGTTCTCGAATGCCAGAAGCGCATTGTTCTTGACCTCATCCAGAAAAGCGAGGAACGTTTTGTCGCCTGTCGGATAATTGCGCATAGGCAGTGTATTGACCATCATTCCGATGATCGAAGTCAGGTCGGCATGGCTGCGCCCTCCAACCGGCGAGCCGATAATAACATCCTCTTGACCCGAATATTTGGACAATACGAGCGTGTAGGCAGCAAGCAGCAGCATATATATCGTGACGCCATTGCTTTCAGCAAATAGCTGCAGACGCTCCCACTCAGCTGGACTCAGCTCCTTGGTGACGACGCCCCCTTCAAAGGACCGGGCTGCTGGACGCGGGTAATCAGTCGGAAGCTGGAGTACGGGCAGCTCGCCGGAAATCTGCTCCTTCCAATAACGCTTCTGAGCATCCAGTTGGCCAGTATTCAATTGCTCATTCTGCCATACAGCAAAATCCTTGTATTGAATACGCAGCTCCGGCAAGCTGCTGCCTTCACAAAAAGCAACGAATTCCGAGGTAATGATATCCATTGATAGCCCGTCAGCGACAATATGATGAAGATCAAACAGCAGCAGGCTGCGATCCTCGGCCAGCTCTACAATTCCGACACGGAACAGGGGCGCTTGATCCAGCGCGAAAGGCCGGACAAAAGCGTTAATATGCTTCTCCGCATTCTCGCCATCCGCCAATTGATAAATGGTGAGCGGAATTTCCACCTCTTTATGAATGCGTTGAACCGGTTCGTCATTATGCCATTCAAAGGTTGTTCGCAGCGATTCATGCCGATCCGCGAGACTTTGAAAAGCTTGTCTCAGCCATTCCTTGTCCAGTTTCCCTTCGATAAGGCGTACATCGGGCATATTATAGCTCGTACCGACACCCTCCATATGCTGGAGAATAAACAATCTTTTTTGCGCCGAAGTAAGCGGATAAACATCATTGAGCGGAGCCTGCGGAATCGAAATATGCTCGATTGTATTCGAGCTGTCCAACTGCCGGGCAAGCTCCTGAATTGTCGGATACAGGAAGACATCACCTAGTGAAATATCAACATTCATCTCGCTATGAATCAGCTTCACCAGTGTAATGGCATTCAGTGAATGACCTCCCAGCTCGCTGAAAGTGTCTTCAATATTAATGGTATCGAATCCGAGAATTTCACCCCAGATTGCTGCAATCCGCCGCTCGGTTTCTGTTGCAGCATTACTCGTTACAGCAGTCAAGCCTGCCGCTTTGCTTGGCTGCTCGCTGCCAGAGCGAGCTGACGAATCCGCTTGATCAGCAGCCTTCCGCTGAACAGTAATCGCTCTGATCGTTGCTATATGCTGACGCAGCTCATCGGATATCCGGATTGGCAGACGATCAACCATTTCCCATACTTGATGCGTCAGATTCAACTGGCCGATAACGACATTCGTCAGGCCGCTGTCCAACGCCTTGGCAAAGGCTTGAAGGGCTGTCCTCGTACCCAGACCCGAGAAGAACGATTCTTGTGTCCCGTAATCGACCGCCATCCCCGTCTCGCTCCAGCCAGCCCAGTTGATTGCCAGCGTTCGTTTCCCTTTTCCCCTGCGATATGCCGCATAACTATCCAGAAAGCTGTTGGCAGCCGTATAATCGCCCTGTCCTGCAGCGCCCGCAAGCGTTGCAATCGAGGAGAACAGCACGAAGAAATCAAGCGATTCCTGCGCGGTAGCAAGGTCAAGCACAACTGTTCCAGCAACCTTCGGACTTAACACCTCACGGAAAGCAGAAGCTTCCTTACGGGCGATAAAGCCATCTCCCGCTGCGCCAGCAGCATGAATGACGCCGTTAATACCGCCGAAGAGACGCTTCACATCGGACACAATCTCATTCATCCGCTTCTCATCGGTGATATTGCCGTCATAGCAGACGACAGTTGAGCCGGATTGCTCCATCTCGCGGATCGCTGCGATTTGTTTGACCAGCCTTCGATTGATGCCTGAGCTTTCAATTAGCTCATCCCATATAGCGCGCTCCGGCATGATGGACCGATTAACGAGTATGAGCTTGACATTATTTAATGTTGTTAAATACTTGGCGATTTCCAGGCCCAGTCCGCCTGTGCCTCCTGTTATGAGATAAACGCCGCCAGGTACAATTGAAATATGTCCGGCAGTCCCAAGCTCCTCGATATCAAGCTCGTCCAACTGCTTGACATGTCTGAGCTCGCCATCGTAAACAGTGATCTGGCTGCTGCTTGAGGAGGTCAGCTCACGCAGCAAGCTTGCGACAGACGTTCGTTCATCGATGTCGATGCCCCTGCAGCTTATATGGACATACTCTTCCGAGATGACCTTGCTTAGTCCTATTAGCGGCGCATACGCTGGATTAACAATACGAGCAGCCGACAAGCCTGCCATCGCACCATATGCAACAATCAACAGCTCCAGCGGATTGCGCTGCTTTAATTGACCCAGAGCCTTCACGAGGTTGAACAGACTCCACACGCCGCGCTGTTGTGCGTCCTCCAATTCGGCGCTCGCTCCCACGTCATTGCTGACTGCCGCGAGCATATGCACGATTTGCGTAATCCTTCCCTCTCCGGCTTCGTTCAGCAGCTTCTCGTAATCGTCCGGCGCTCCCGAAATCGTGAACCGGTTGGCTGATTCCTTGCTGTAACGCTCGCCCCATATAACATCAATGACATCAGCGCCCTGTGCCCGATAGACGTCTGACAGCTCACGCCCGGTACCTTCTTCAAGACGCAGAATAAGTACGGCGCCAGCTGGCCGCGTCTTGAGCGAATCAGCTGAGAATGATCCGCCCGTCCCGTCCGGATCTGCCAAGTCGCTGCGCACCCACTTCACTTGGTGGTACAGACTCCCGTTGCCGCTTAATGCCTGGCTCGTCTTATGGGCATCCTCAATCACAATTGAAGCATGACCCTCAATCTCCAGCAAAACAGCTCCTGTGTCATCCATAATGGACAGATCGTACACCGTTTGTTCCTGTCCTTGTTGCACGAGTGGACCATTGCTTCCGCCTGGCCACGAAAGGCGGCTGAACAGCTTTCCTGTGAGCGGCGCGTACACGTTAACGCTTCTCATCCCAATCGGGAATACGCGATGTCCGCTCCCCATATTATATACGGACGCCTTTTCCAGCAGCGCAGGATGCAGACTATAGGCGTCCAGATCATCGGCAAATTCAGCAGGAAGCTCAGCGGCAATAACCGCTTCATTCTGACCTTGGCCATAGGAGGCCATGCCCTGCCATCTCGGTCCATAGCCGAATCCGCCCCTATCCTCAGCAAGCAAAGCAGTTGAATCAGGAGTCATGCTGCCGCAGCGCTGCTGAAGCTGTCCAATATCGGCTTTCTCCGGCACGCGCGAGCCATGAACCGCCGCCTCGCACACCGCATGGATCGTCCAATTCTCCGAAGAGGAAGCATCACTGCCCGCCGAGCTGGCAATTTGGATACTTAAACGCTCTCCAATCACCTCAATAACAGTACGAAGAACCTGCTTCTTCCCTTCCTGGGCTATGAATGGCGTGTAGAATTGAACATTTCGCAGTCCAATCGTGTCCTGCTTGAAATGCACCCTCGCTGCATAGACAGCCATATCCACATATGCCGTACTGGGAAGGGTATTCATATCCGCCAGCTTGCGCTCCTTCAATACCCATAGCGCAGAGAGCTGGATATCGCTTTCGAATACCCATTTCTTCACCGATTGCTCCACGCAGCGCTGCATAAGCGGATGCATGTCATTTTTACGGCTGCGAGGCCCGGCATAGGCGCGATTGCTGCTCGCCCTCGCGAGCTTGTCAGCTATCTCGCGCTGCTCCTCCTCTGTGAATAGCGGCAGCTCCCGCAGCGGAGTCGCTGGCTGCTGCAGAGCAAGGCTGTAGAGCAGCAACAGCTTCTCAACGATGGCATTAATCGTATCTCCGCTGTATATCGTTTCATTATATTGCACTTGAATGGCAAGCTCGGCTCCGGATTTCTTCTCGAAGCGGAAGAGAAGATCGATCGGCAGCCCTTCAATCAGCTTCGGATCATGGATAGAATCCAGCATAATGCAGGCATGAACGAGCGGTTGCTCCTGAGCGTCCGCTGGCAAATCCAGCAATTCCCCCAGCTTCTCCAATGGGAAATTGCGGTTTGCATTCGCTTCCGTCACCGTCTGCTTGACAATGGCAAGCAGCTCCTTGAAAGAGCTGCCCGCGTTGACTGCTGCACGGAGCGGAACGATTGCATTGACGAGCGGTGCTGCCTCCTTGCCCGGCTTAAACACCGGCATGCTTGAAGCAGCCTCCTCCCTTCCTGTATAAACAGAGAGCAAATATTGAATACCCGACAATAAAATAACGTACAGCGCATAGTCCGATTGATTGGAGATGGCAGCCAGCCTGCCGCATGTTTCTGAGGAGATTCCAGCTTCCTTCACAGCACCCTTATACTCCCATTGAGCGGGGTATGGATGATCAACAGGGAATAACCCGAAGCTGAATTCGCTGCCAAGCTTGTCGATCCAGTATGCTTTTTCCTTATCCAGCTTGCCGCTGTTGAGCAAAATGTTGCGCGTTAACTTATCTATCATTTCACCACTCCTATAAGGACTTCTTCAAAGCTGGTTCATTAAAAAGCAAAATCAATCTCGTCTGTCAGCTCTTCTTGCTCGCTTTCCCATTGAATCTGGCTCCATGCAATCTCTTTCAGAGATGAATCGCGGTTATCGGCGAGCTCGGCCAGAATGGCAGAATAATCATCCATCATGCGAACAATTGTCCCCTTCTCGAACAAATCCGTACTATAGCTGAGCTGCAATGCAATGCCTGCCGCCGATTGCTTGGCCTCGATGACGAAATCATAACGCGACAATGCCAGATCAATGCCGGAAGAGCTGATCGCAAGTCCCGGAATACGCATCTCCTGATCCTCGAAGTTCAGGAAGGTGAGCATCACATCGTACAGAGAACGGCTGCGATCGCGTTTTTTCGGGGCAAGCAGCTGCTCCAGCCGGTCAGCAGGAAACTCCTCATGCGCAACGGCCTGCAAGGAGCGCTCCTTAACTTCCCTAAGAAACACGCTGGCTGTCTTATTGCCCTGAGGAAAATTACGCATCGGCAGCGTCTGAACAAACATGCCTGGAATATCCGCCCATTGGGCCGCGCCTCTGCCCGCGCTTAGAGAACCGACAATGATATCCTCTTGTCCGGTATATTTATACAACAGAATATTTAATCCCGTTAATAGAATCATATATAGCGAGCTGCCCGTCTCGACAGACAAGCGGTTTACTTTGCTGACCGTCTCACCTTCAATGGTGAGATGGAGCGTTTCGCCGCGTCCGCTAAGCGGCCCGTTCCTTGGACGATCAGTCGGAAGCTCCAGAACAGGCAGCTCGCCTGAGAATTCGTTCATCCAGTACAATTCCAGCTTGGCCAACCGGTCAGCAGTGAATGCCCCCTCCTGCCATACAGCAAAATCCTGATACTGCAGCTTGGGCTCGGGCAATACCGCTCCCTCATACAGCTGAGCAGTCTCATTCATAAAGATGCCGATCGACGCGCCATCGAATATGAGATGATGAGCATCGAAGAGCAGCAAATGCAAGCTCTCTGACAGCTTCACCAGCTCCATGCGCAGCAGTGGAGCGCTTCCCGTGTCAAAGGGACGCACAAACCTGCTAATAAGGCCGTCCAATTGCTGCTCATCCCCGTCTATGACCGGAATGGTCAGCTCGACATTATGATGGATAACCTGAACCGGTATGCCGCCTGTCCATTTGAACGATGCCCGCATCATATCATGCCGCCGCACGAACTGCTTGACAGCATCGCAGAATCGGGCGGCATCAAGCTCGCCCTCAATCCGTATCATTCCAGGCATGTTCCATGAAACCCCGCCTGTATCCATCGCAGACAGAATATACATCCATTTCTGAGCAAAGGACAGCGGGTAATGGTCTCGAAGTCCAGCCGATTCAATCGCCGCAGCCGCCTCTCGATCAGAAGCTTCGATACAGGCCGCGAGCTGTCTGACCGTTGGATTGTCAAAAATATCGAGCAGGGAAACTTCCACCCCGAACTGCTGGCTAATGCCGGCAATGAGCATGTTCGCCTTCAAGGAATGGCCGCCCCATTCGAAGAAATGGTCCAGAACGCCAAGCGAGCTGATACCGAGCACCCCTCTCCATAACGGGAGCAACCTTTCTTCCGCTACACTTGATGGCAGCTCAATCTCGCGGGTTCCCGATTCCAGCGGCTCAGGCAGAGCGTTGCGGTCCAGCTTGCCATTGCGCGTAAGTGGCAATTGCGCAAGCGGGACGAAGTGAGCGGGAATCATATAACTTGGCAGTCCTTCAGCCGTAAACGCATGAAGCGATGCCGCATCTGCTTCCATCTCCGACCTGGGAACGACATAAGCGCATATACAGGGCTCGCCTCCGGCATCGCGCCGAGAGACGACTGCGGCCTCGATCACATCAGGATGCTGAAGCAGCCGCGCTCTCACCTCGCCCAATTCAATTCGAAAGCCTCTTATTTTCACTTGATCATCGGCTCGGCCGATAAAAGCAATATTGCCGTCCGAGAGCCGTCTAACGATATCGCCTGTCTTGTACATCTTGCGTTCGGACTCCAAGGATTCGAAGGATTCGAAGGAATCAAAGGGATCGGGAAGAAAGCACTGCTCCGTTAATTCTGGCAGATGGAGGTAACCACGTCCTACGCCAGCGCCGGAAATGAACAGCTCCCCCGTCCCTTCTCCTTGAATGACGGTCCTATCTTCATCGAACAGATAAACCGTTTGATTGAGAAGCGGCTTGCCGATTGGAATCGAAGCTGCTGTCTCCACGCCTGGTCCTGGCGGCACAATCTGATAGGCCAACGAATCGACGCAGCATTCTGTCGGACCATAAATATTAGTAACAGCAGGCTTATGTTCGCCGAAGCAGCTATAAAACGCCTCTATCGTCTGACCTGTCAGCTCCTCGCCGCCAATGATGAAATGCTGGACTGCCGTTGATTGGCCTGCGGCCGACATCGCATAAGATAATAAGCTCAAATGCGCCGGAGTGCCGTCCGTAATCGCAATGCCATGCTCGGCGTAGAAGGCAAGCAGCTTGCGTCCGTCTATGCGGACATCCTCTGGCACGATATATAAACAATGTCCGAACAGCAAAGCCGCAAAAATTTGCTGTACAGACGCATCAAAATAATAAGGTGCGACAAGTGCGATTTTCAGAGGAGTCAACGAGTAGTGCTTGTACACGATATCCTGCAGGCCCGCCATCAAATTCAGCACATTCCGATGCTCGATCATGACCCCTTTTGGTCTTCCTGTCGTGCCGGAGGTGTAGATGATGTAGCTGAGATCATTCGGTTGATTCGGATAATTAACTTTCTCGGAGGAAGCTGCCGCAGCCATGACTTCATCTACAGCCAGCACGTATCCCGTACATTCGATCTCGTCAACTACATGCGCCAGCTCGTTCTGCGTGACAAGAGCAAGAGCCTTGCTGTTGCCCAGCATGTAGGAAATCCGTTCATGCGGCAAAGCAGGGTCGATCGGCAAGTAAGCAGCACCTGATTTCAAAACACCCATAATAGCCGCGATCATTTCCACTGACCGATTCATCATGACCGCTACGATGCCGTCCGGACCGGCTCCTCGTGCCTGCAGCAAGGCTGCAATCGCATTGGCGCGGTCGTCAAGCTCCTGGTACGACAGCTGTCGACCTCCGCTGACAACCGCCGCTGCTTCTGGCCATCGCTGTACACTTTCGGCAAATCTGGCATGCAGCGAGCTGCTGCACCCTGCTTCATTGACTGTCGAATATGTCATTTCCGCCCCACACTCCCCTTCACAACCGCCTTAAAAATTAATTTCGAACTCAAACGCATCCATTTCCTCCACCGGCTCCAGATCGATGTCTGCAACACTCAGCGTTATATCACGGAACAGAATCGTCATGTCATTGGTTATCTGCTCCAGCAAATGCTTATAATCCAGCTCAAACCTGCTGATGAAATCATCACGGAACCAGCCCTGCACATAAGCAAGCTCGAAATGAAGGATGCCATCCTCTTCGCTCGCGCTTAAATCCAGCTCAGCCAATGGTTTGAGAACAGGCTCGATACCCATCTCCGTCCCCTTGCGAACCGCCAAGACTTCGTTCTGATTCCATGCATGCTCTTTCATGCCGAAGGCAGCCTCGAAAAGCGGTGCGTTCCTGTTAACCGCTTGCTTCTCCTGAACGGCTCCATTCAGCAGCTCCACCGGCAAATGCGCATACGCGTCCGCTTCCCGAGCATGCTCAGCAACTTCACTCAGAAAATATTCGAATGTTTTGTATTCATTGGATGGATTGCGGATAAGCCTCATGCTTGACAGCTGGCCGATCATCGTCGCCAGAACGGGATGCTTGCGCCAATTCCCTTTACTGATTACACCAATATCCGTCTGCCCCGAGTATTTGGACAGCAGCAGCATATATGCAGCAAGCAGCACGTTCTCGACCGTCGCATCCCCCTGTGACGCCAGCCTCTGCAGTTTGCCGGCAAGGTCTGCTTCCGCAGTGAAAGCGAGCCGGCCAGACGCAAGGCTCGGATTCAAGTCATGCGACACATTCGCCAGCTCCAGCTTAGGCAACGCTTCCGTCAAAATGCGGCTGTAATAGCTGCTGCCCTCAACTGGCTTGGCTAGAAGCTGTTCCTGCTGCCAGGCGCAGAAATCCTTGTACTGCAGGCCAGGCGCAGAAACCGCGACACCCGCGTACAGCTCTCCGAGCTGCTCAACCAGAAGCCTGGCGGAATGCTCATCTGCGATCAGCGCATGGAGATCCAGTGCAATAGCACTCGTATTCCCGGTCGCCTTCACATAGCCGACGCGAAACAGCGGCGTCCGCTGAATATCGTAAGGACGCAGCATATTTTGCAGCGCAAGAGTCTCAAGACTCTCCAGCCGTTCAAGCTGCACCTCCGCATGGCTGTGAATCTCCTGGACAAGCTCGCCATTGACCTCATAGAAGAAGGTGCGCAGCGGCTCATGCAGACGAACGAGCTCGCTGACTGCCCGTTCCAGCAATGCAGGATCAATATCTCCCTGCAGCTGCAGAGTTGCCGTAATATGTGGATCGCCAACATCCTGTGACCCGCCATATTCCCGATAGAGCCGATTTTGTTCCGCTGATACCGGATAATGCTGCCGCTTGCTTGCCGGAGCAATAACTAGCGCTGCCGGGACGTTTGTTTTTCCCTGTTCGATAGAAGATGTCTTGATTCCCGTGCCCTCTCCAGCCTCTGGAAGACGCATCCAGCATCTTGATTTCTCGAATGGATATACCGGCAGTCTGACCTTCCGTCTGCCTTCCCCGCGATACAGAGCTTCCCAATTCACTTCCGCTCCAAGCACATACCATTTGCCCAGCTCATGCCAGCTTTCCTCATTAAGGCGAACGTCTTCCGTCTCCATGATGCGCTGTACAATGAGTTCCGCCTGACTTGAGAACGTTCGAATCTCGCTATCCAGAAACTCCGTCTCAGCCCGTTCCGTTTTTTTGCCGCTAATCACTTTGTGGAAGCCATAGTGAATACGGCTCGATGGCGCTGGATTCGCCCTCCATTGACAAAGCGCGGCATGCAGTTCATCTGTCGTACTGACGAGAACCGCAAGCCGGTACGTATAATGTCCGCGCCCTGTTGATGCTGTATAACACAGATCAGCCAAGTCCATATCGCTGTCCGAGCTCAATCTCTGCTCGTAGCTGTCAACCAATTTGGCAAGTGCATGCTCGCTCTTGGCTGTCAGAGTAAAGAGCCGGTATGCTCCGCTTCCATCCTTGGCATTGGAGTCAATAATAGAATCTATCGCTCCTGCCGGGGCTTCCTCCAGCACAACATGACAGTTCGTCCCGCTAAAGCCGAAGGAGCTGACTCCGCAGCGCCGCGGCTGCGAGCCCGCTTCCCAATGTGTGAGCCGATCATTGACATAGACCGGCGATTGCTCGAAGCTAATTTTGCGATTCGGGAATTCAAAGTGAAGCGTTGGCGGGATTTCCTTATGCTTCATGGCAAGAATGCATTTGATAACGCCCGCGAGTCCGGCAGCGGCATCGATATGTCCGATATTCGATTTAACCGAACCGATCGAGCAGAATTGTTTCTTGTCCGTATAGCGTCTGAAGGCTTTCTGGATGCCATCGATTTCGATCGGATCGCCAAGCTTCGTACCTGTGCCATGCGCTTCGATATAGGAGATCGACGCTGGATCAACATCCGCGTCCTTCCATGCTCGTATGATGACATCCTCTTGCGCGATCGCATTCGGCGCCGTAATATTGATCGAATTCCCGTCCTGATTAATCGCGCTTCCCTTTATGACGGCATAGACGTCATCACCGTCCCGCAGCGCCCGCTCCAGCGGCTTAATGAACAGCGCCGCTATTCCTTCACTAAGCGAGGTCCCGTCTGCGCGGTCGTCGAATGCCTTGGCTCTGGAGTCGCTGGACTCAATGCCATACTTGACAAACCCGTCCAGCGGCAGCAGATTCAGCCGAATGCCGCCGACAAGCGCCTGCTCGCATTCACCGTTCTGAATCGCCTTGCAGGCTTGGTGCAGCGCAACCAGCGATGAGGAGCACGCCGTATCAATGAGCATGCTCGGTCCCTTCAGATCAAGCAGATGCGGAATTCGGCTGGCAATAATCGCCGAAATATTGCCGGCTACTGACATTTCGAAAGCTGCCGGGTCTACATAGGATACGAATTGGCCGTACATAGGCCAGCCGCTGTAACCAATGTAGAGACCTGTGCGCGAGCCTGTCAGCTTCTTGCCGCCATAACCCGCATCCTCCAGGGCATGCCAGGCGACCTCCAGAAATATGCGCTGGTTAGGGTCCATCAGACTGGCCTCTTTGGGCGATATGCCAAAGAAATGATAATCGAAATGGTCGATCCCATCGAGATATCCGGCCCTGCTGAAGGAGGTCTCTTCATCCTTCATATACGTAAACTGCTTGAAGGGCTCGACATCGGCAATTCTGTTGTCCGGAAAATCGCCGATGCTATCGGTTCCGCTGCGCAAATTGCTCCAGAATTGCTCCAGATTATTGGCCCCCGGCATCCTTCCAGACATGCCGATGATGGCCATATCGCCGGTCCCGGATGCAGCTGACTCCGCCTTGATGAGCTTTAGCAGCTCTGCACCAACGGATCTGTCCATCTTGCCTTTTGCAATATTGCCGAATATGGCTTGGGCGAGCTTGCTCATCTCATTCCCCCCAGTTTCATAAAGCTTTCCATAGCGCTCTCCACGCTGACTTCCCCTTGCTCCAATGCGTCCAGCAAGCTCTCGATCCCCAGATCAATATCTTCAAGTTCCACAATCTCGCTATCTGCCGCTGCTTCGTTTCCGGCATCCAAGGAGACCATATATTGCGCCATATCCGATACAGAGGTATAAGTAAACAAGTCGGCGATAGACACACGTCCCGGGAACTGCTCCTCCATCAGGGAATGCACCTTTGTAATCATGATTGAATCCCCGCCGATATCGAAGAAGCTGTCGTACACATTGATCTCCTCGAATCCGAGAACCACGCGCCAGATGGCGGATATCGCTGTTTCCCAATCCACGGCAGAGGAAAGTCCTTCCTTCCCTTTCCGTAATGCCGCCGCAGCTTTCTTCCCGTCTGCCGCTCGCACAGCAGAATCCTTCCGATTCAGCTTGAACTTCCGACGAATTTCTTCACTGAAGTTGATTGGCACATCGGACAAGCTGTAGCCGTTGAAGGAGCCTGCGGCATTAAGCTCCCCGACAATGATTCTCTCCGCAGATGGCGTGTGCAGAATCTGGTGGAAGGCATGAATGGCCTGTGCGGTCGGAAGCGCTTTGAGCAGATTATCCCCATTGGTTCCATGATCGACTGCCATGCCGGTCTCCTTCCATGCCGGCCAGTTGATCGTAATTGTCCGCTTTCCTTTGCGGTTCCGATAAGATGCGAATGCATCCAGAAAGCTGTTGGCAGCCGTATAGTCCGATTGTCCAGGCACGCCCATCAGCGTTGTATTGGATGAGAAAACGACGAAGAAATCTGGATTGTCGCCCTCTGTCAGCTCATCCAGCAGAAGCGCTCCATTGACCTTTGGCGCGAGCACCGCATGGAAATCATCGAGCTCCTTCTTAATGATATAGCCGTTAGCGGGCAGGCCCGCCGAATGAATGATGCCGTGAATCCGTCCGTACTTCTCCCTGATCCCGTTAAGCGCATTGGAGAGCGAATCGCGATTGCCCGCATCTGTTCGAATGAACAGGACGCTAGAGCCGGATGCTTCAATTTCCTCAATGGCGCGTATCGTCCTGCATAGCTTGAACTCGCTGCCATCGTTCACAATGGTTGACCATTGCTGGCGCGGCGGCAGCGCTGATCGTCCCAGCAGCACGATGTTCACCTGTGCTCTCAGAGCCAAATATCTGGCTATTTCGAGACCGATGCCTCCTGTTCCGCCTGTAATCACATACGTGCTTGCAGGTGCAATAACTTCTCCACCGCTTTCGTCCACCTGCAGCGACAGCTCCTGGAATTGCTCGATCCAGCGGCTGCCCCCGCGATAAGCGACCCGTTCTGCAGCCTCGCCTGGCGACAGCAGTTCCTTTAGAAGCAAGTCAAGTGATGTGTCAAAAGCGACATCGATCGTTCTGCTTTTCAAATTCGGATATTCCTGGCCGACAACTCGGCTAAGCCCGCTTAACGCCGCATATTCAGGAACGACGAACGATTCTTCTCCCGTTACACTGTAGGCATGTGAAGTGAGAATCGCAATATCAATCGACTGCCTGTAGTTATGGGCCAGCAGCGACTTCACAAGCTCGAACACGCTATTAACGCCATTCGCGAGCTTTGCATCTGCGGCATCCGTTCCGTCCGAATGCGAATGACCTGCTTCCCCGAAGGTCAGCATATGAATGATCCGAGAGATTGGCTCTCCCTTCACGGCCTGCATAAGCCGTTCCATTCCATCCCGGCTCAAAGCAAATTGATAGCTCTGCTCGCCCGTTTGCTGGAACTGATCCGCTGGATGAGCAACAATGACCGAATAAGCCTGCTTCCTTAGCGCAGCAGCCAATTGCTCCGTCCTTGCATCAGGACGCCCGATCATCAATACGCTTCCAGACACCGAGGTGCGAGCCGCTTCAACAGCTGTAATTTCCTGTTGTACCCATTCCATTTTGTGGAACAAATGATTGCTGCCTGCTCCCTGCGCGCCTAGCCGGTTCTTCCGCGCTTTCTTCAAGCTGTAGCCGCGAATATCCGCGATTACTGCGCCACCTGGACTTATCAGCATGATGTCGTAGCTGATTAATTCCGTCGTTTCGGTAATCGGCGACTTCAGTCGAACATAGCTGTAGAACTCTGGCGGCAGCTGCCGATAGACTGTCAGGCTTCCGTAGGAGAACGGCAAATAAATGCTGTCATCTGTCAACGAATTGACTTCGATTGCTTTGGCAATAAGCGGCATCGTTGTCAGCGCATTGTCCATCATCGAAGGGTAGAGTGTGAATTGCGACAGTTCCCCCTTGAACGCATCAGGAATGCGAATATGGGATAACAGCTCCGAATCTCCCACATACATTTCCCGGATATTGTTCCAGCGAGGTCCGAATTCAAACACAGATGTATCATTGTACCGTTCCAGATCAGGAACCATATGACCGGATTCCAGACGACGAATGATCGAATCTATCGACTCGTCATGATGCGCTCGATGTCCTTCACGGGGCTTCAGCTCGAAGCTGCCCTGCACATGCTTGGTAAAGCTTCCCTCTCCCGCTGTGCTCTCAACGGTAAACAGGTAGTTGCCGGAAGCTTTCCGAATGACAAGCTGAACATCGGCCTGCTCCCCCTCCTTCACCGTAAGCGGCGCATGGAATTGAACATCCTTGAATGCGACAATTACATCAGGATGAGATTGCGAGCATACTTGAAGCACCATTTCCAAATAAGCCGTGCCGACGAGAACACTGTCATTCATAATTTTATGCTCGCTCAATACCCAATGCCGCGAAACGTCATAGGATGTTGCGTAGATTTCGGTGTCCAGCGTTACAGCAACCTGCTTGTCCACTAATGGATGAAGCGCTGCAGCGCTGCCTCTTGCACGGGTATCTATCCAGCACCGCGTCCGTTCAAAAGGATAGATTGGCAGATGAACGCGCTGACGCGTTTCATTCCGATAGATCCGCTCCCAATCCATGTTGGCCCCCTCGGTATAAAACCGGCAAACATCGGACAGCAGACCGCTGTTCTGCCCTTGCTCATTTACGTATCCGTCCAACATGCCGTTGGCCATTTGTGTGATCGATTGGACCACATGCTCCGTTAGCTCCCCCGCTTCCTTAGTCGGTTGATTCGCTGATACGATGCGGTGAGCACCGTACCCTACACCATCAGTTTGAAGGCTCGCGAGCGATGCGGATTGTTCGGCCGCAAGCAGCTGCTGGAGCAATTCATCCTGACTGTGAAAAACAAATGCAATCCGGTGGCTGTACTGCCCCCGTCCCGTGTTGGCTGTAAAGCATATATCTCGCATAGCGGCCGCATCAGCCCAGCTGATTCGTTCCCGATAAGATGCAATAAGCCGCTTGAGCGCCTGCTCGTCCCTTGCAGAAAGCGTCAATACCTGGCTTCCGAAGCCCGCTGCGGACTGCGATGGCTGCGAGACAGCTTTGTCAGGCGCTTCCTGAAGCACGACATGACAGTTTGTTCCGCTTAATCCGAATGAGCTGACACCGCATCTTCTCGGATAGCGCGTGCTTACCCAAGGGGCAAGCCTGTCATTTACGTACACAGGCGACTTCACGAAATCAATCTTCCGATTCGGCTCCTTAAAATGCAGGCTGGGCGGAAGCTCGCGATGCTGCAGGGCAAGAGCAGCCTTGATAAAGCCAGCCATGCCTGCGGAATGATCCAGATGCCCGATATTCGTCTTCACGGACCCGACCGCGCAAAAATGCCGTTTGTCGGTGAATCTGCGGAACGCCCGCTGCATGCCTTCGATTTCAATAGGGTCGCCCAGCTTCGTGCCTGTGCCATGCGCCTCGATATATGTGATTGATTCCGCCTCAACCCGCGCGTCCTTCCAAGCGTTTGCGATAACATCCTCTTGGGCAAGCGCATTAGGTGCGGTTAGACCAATTGAAGTGCCGTCATGATTGACCGCACTTCCCTTAATAATGGCATATATGGCATCCCCGTCAGCTACGGCCTTGGCAAGCGGCTTTAGCAGAACCGCCGCTACACCTTCGCCTGTCCCTGTCCCGTCCGCACGTTCGTCGAATGACTTCGCACGGCCATCTCCGGCCTCGACGCCAATGCTAGTCTGGCGAATTGGCATCAGGTGAAGCTCGACGCCGCCTGCAATGGCCAGCTCGCATTCCTCGTTTCGGAGACTCTGGCAGGCCAAATGGATGGCCAGCAGCGAGGATGAGCAGGTCGTATCGACAATCATGTTCGGACCCTTCAAATCGAGTAAATAGGCGATTCTGCTTGCGATAATCGGATTCGTATTCCCGGTGTGCGCCCCTGCCAGCAATTCGGGATCAACAGCTGTGACGAGCTGCTTATATTCGGGATCTGAGCCATAGCCGACAAAAACACCTGTACGACTGCCGGACAGCTTCTTCCCGCCATAACCGCCATCCTCAATGGCTCCCCATACCGTTTCCAGAAACAAGCGCTGGCTAGGATCCATTAATGACGCTTCATTCGGAGAAATCCGGAAGAAGGAATAATCGAACTTATCCACTTCATCCAGATAGGCGGCATTCTCGAACGCGGCTTCCTGTTGGACGCCCTTCAGCAGACGCTTCATGTCCTCAGCGTCTTCCCTTCTCGTCTCAGGGAATGCCCCGATGCTGTCTACACCCTCGCGCAGCTGCCGCCAGAAGGTTTCGGGCGTATCGGCCTGGGGAAACTTTAACGAAATTCCGATAACGGCTACATCTTTATCGGAAACAGTCGGTTCTGCTGCGCTCTGCGGTGCTGGTGCTGCCTCCTTGCGGCGGTTTAATTTAATATCATTAAATTTAACCATGAACGACCTTCCCTTCCCCCTGCAGCAGCTCGCTCACGATGTCTCTCAGTTCAGCATCGGTTCCTGTTTCATCGATAATTTGTTTAAATCTTTCCTCCTGTTCGCTGGCAGGCGTTTTCTTCGTCACGAACACCGAGCGAAGCATGGCAAGCGCCTCCTTGGCTTGAAGAAGCGACGGTGATTTCCCTTCGTTCTCCAGCTCCAGCTGGAGCTTCATAATTTTGCGGTATGGCTCGATGACTCCTGCTGTATATTCATCGCTGTCATCGTTATCGTTTCTCGTGCATACCGCTATTGCCAGACTGCGAGTCAGCACTTTATCCAGCCCGCTGGCTGACGCTCCCAAGTCTTGCTTATCCATGCGGTCCGCTGCAGCACCTGCGGTCTGCGCATCGTTTCGTACAACGGAAGCGCCCACTGACTGAACGGCACTGATTTCAAAAGCCGCCAGAGCATCGACATCCTCCTGCTTATCGTAGGCAAATACGGTAACCGATTTGTCAATACGTCCCATCAAATTGCGCAGAACAGCTTGCGGTCCAAGCTCGATGGCATAGGTCACGCCCTGTTCAATTGCATAGCGCATCGCATCAACCCACAGCACGGGATACGTCATTTGGTTGGTCAGCATGCCGGCTATTTCAGACGGATCGCCATAAGGCCGAGCCGTAACATTAGAGATAACAGGCTGCTGCATAGGCGCAAACGTATATGATGCAAGAATGTCGCCCAGCTTGTTAGCCGCAGGCCGCATAAGCGGACTATGAAAAGGTGCGCTAACCTGCAGCGGAATGACAAGCGCACCCTTGGCTGATAATGATTTGCCAGCTGCGGCAATTCCCAAGCTCGTTCCTGATATAACGATTTGATCAGGCGCATTGTAATTGGAGATGACGACAGACTCGCCATCGCGAGATGCCAATTCACAGGCTTCCTTCACAAATTGAACATCAATCGCGCTTACTGCGGCCATCGTTCCTGCCCCTAATCCGACAGCCTCCTGCATGAACAGCCCGCGCTGGCGCACAATCATAACCGCATCGGCAAACTTGATGGAGCCCGCGCACGTTAACGCCGTAATTTCGCCAAGGCTGTGCCCTGCCAAAATAGCTGGCTGCTCCTGCTGTTCCTGCATATAAACTCGAAACGCCGCAACACTTGCAGTCAATATAGCAGGCTGCGCGTTCGCCGTCAGATTCAACTCTTCCTTCTTGCCATGAAAGCTAAGCTCGGCAAGATCAAAGCCAAGCGCCTCGCTGGCTTCTTCGTAAGCCTGCTTTGCCGCAGGATAACGCTCATACAAGCTCTTGCCCATGCCGACATACTGGGAGCCCTGTCCCGGGAAGAGAAGTGCGAATTTAGTCATTGCTTGCCCCCACCTTTTCATATTGTTGAATTAACATATCGATCAACTCCGTATAGCCGTCTGTCAGCTCTTCCGCCAGCTCCTTGCGAAGCTTCCCGCTGTTCAGGCTGCAATTCAGCCGAATCATGCCGTCCTGCTCGCCAACCTCCCAGATCAGATCAAAAAACGATGTCAATGCCGGTGCTTCAGCAGCTCCAGCTGCGGTCAGATCGCGATAGAGCGGCAATAGGCCAGAGGGCGTTCCAGCCCCCCGCTTCACACTCTCAGCGTGCTCCATTTGCAATGGCTGTCCTTCAAGCTTATTGTTGCGTATAAATTGAAACAGATCCGAAAACTGTTCAAACTCGTCCAGCTGCAGCGCCAATGCAATCGCCACTGCCTGCCCATTAAGGACATGAAGGCCGACGCGCTGCTGCTCAGAGAATTCCGACAGCAAATATACAAACATGCCCAGAAACAGATCGGGCAACGCAACGTCCTCCATCTGACTGACAGCTAGCAGACGCTCCCTCATCGTGCCAGGCAGCCAAGCGGTAAAGGTATAGCCGGCTGCTGCTGACTCCGGGATTACGAAATAAGTTTCAGGCAGCGGGATGGTTTCCAACAGGGCGGAGTCTCGGGATTCCTTCTCCGGCTGCTCCCTCTCGTCGATAAGCTTCGCCAGTTGAGCAATCGTCGGATAGCTGAACAGCTCCGTTACTGCGATCCGCCCTGGCTGAAGCTTGTCGAACCTGCTATGCATTTGAATAAGCAGAATGGAGTTGCCTCCGATATCGAAAAATGGATCATGCAGGCCGACATCCGCTCTACCCAGCACCTGCTGCCAGATTCCGATAAGCAGCAGCTCCGTTTGGCTGCTGTTAGCGGGATCATGCCGCTGGCCGCTGCTCTTGAACTGCGGCTCAGGCAGCGCCTTTTTGTTGATTTTTCCATTTGGGGACAGCGGCATTTGCTCTAGAACGACAAAGCTTGACGGGACCATATAATCAGGCAAGAGCGCTGCTGCGAATGCTTTGGCATCCGCAATCTGCTCGTCCCCGATTCCGACCAAATACGCGCATAGGTACGTACTGCCGTTATGATCCTGCCAATCCTTCACGACCGCTTCCTGAATCTCGTTATGGCTTAACAAAGCGGCCTCGATCTCTGCGAGCTCAAGCCGCATGCCCCGAATCTTCAGCTGGCTGTCGGTTCTGCCTACATAATTGAGCATGTCCCCTGGCAGCCAGTTGACCAGGTCGCCTGTCCGATACAGCTGTTCGCCCGCAGCAAACGGGCTGTCTACGAACCGTTCTACAGTGAGCTCGGGCGCATGATAATACCCTGCCGCAAGGCCGATTCCTCCAATATAGAGCTCTCCGATTATTCCTTCCGGCACCAAATTCATATGATGATCCAGAACATAGAGCTTGGCGTTATAGATCGGCTTGCCGATTGGAACGGCTAAGCCGGCCTCTGCCACGGAGAAATTAACGCTGTGATGGGCGGCAATATCGGTACATTCTGTAGGTCCATACGTATTGGAGAACTGTGCATGGAATCGCTGCGAACGATACCACGGCGCAAGCTTGTTCACATTAATCGGCTCACCGCCGAGAAATACCGTTCTGAGAGAAGAAAGCCGGATAAAGTCCGTGTCTTCATTGAAATCAATCAACGGATAAAACGCGCTGGGCGCACAGTTGATCAATGTCACCTTCCCCCTCAGGATGACATCGGACATTCGGTTGTAATCATACAAGCCCGGTTCAAACAAGGTCAGCCTGCCGCCTTTAATCAGCGAGCAATACAGATTCTTCTGCGCCAGATCAAAGCTGGAAGGCGCGATCAGCAGCACATTGTCCGCTGGTCCGATATGATACGATGTGCAGAACCAGTTCAGCAAGTTGACGAAAGCGTTCTGCTTAACCATAACACCCTTCGGATTGCCGGTCGAGCCTGATGTATACAGCACATAAATCAGACGTTCCGGGCTGTAGCTCCCGCCCAGATTATGCTGCGGCAGCGACGTCTGCTCCATAATATCGCTGATCCCGCACAACTCCGTTCCTGCAGGTACAGCCAATCCCTCACGAGCCTGTTTATCGACAAACAGCAGCTTCGTTTGCGAGTGGCGCAGCAAATATTCGATTCGATCAGACGGATAATCGGGATCAATTGGCACATAGGCGGCCCCTGCCTTGAGGATGCCGTAGATGCCGATGATCATTTCGAACGAACGGCCAACCATGACGCCGATAACATCGTTCTCGCCAATTCCCCGTTCCTTCAAGAACCAGGCGACCCGGTTAGCGTGCGCGTTCAGCTCCCCATAAGTCATCGTCGCTTGCTGCAATACGAGGGCAATTCTGTCGGGGTCCGCAGCAGCCTGCTCCTCGAACCATTCATGGATCGAATGATGAGGAGGGGTTGCGCCTTCCTCTCCGCTGCCCATCGCATGCAGCCTCGCTGCCTCGTCTTCCCCAAGCATCCCAAGGCGCGTCACTGGCAAGCCCGGATTGAAGGACATTCCCTCAATCAGCCTGACAAAGTGATCAGCCAGCCGCTGAATCGTCTCCGTCTTGAACAGCTCATTATTGTATTGAAATTGAAGCTGCAGCTGTCCCATCGTCGTGACCGTTAGCGCCAACGGGAAATTCGTCGACTCCCGCATGGAATGCCCTGTAATGGTCAAGCTGTTTCCTGCTCCAAGCACTGACTGGTCAAGCGGGTAATTCTCAAGCACGACGATGGAGTCGAACAGGCTCTCATGTCCTGTCATGCCGCTTCTTGCCTTGATATCTGTAAGGGCCGTTTGCTCGAAGCTCTCACGATGCTGAAGCGCCGCGCCGATCTGACGCAGCAGCTCGACAACCGTAGTATCGGCCTCTGTCCGCACACGCAGCGGCAGCGTATTGATGAACAAGCCCGCCATCCGCTCAACACCCGGCATAGAAGTCGGCCGTCCCGACACCGTCGTCCCGAATACGATATCGTCCGTATCGCTATACCTTTGCAGCAGCACAGCCCACGCGCCATAGATGAAAGCGGCTAGCGTAAGCTCATGCTGTTTGACAAAGCGGTCGATACGCGCAACCGTCTCCTCATTTAGAGATACATGGATATGCTGCGCGGTCGATGCCCGTTCTTTCTTCCTCTTATCGAACGGCAGCAGCGTCTTCGTCCCGAAATCACCAAGGATATCCGTCCAGAACTGACCCTGGCTTTCCTTGTCCTGTGATTGCAGGTGAGCAATAAACTGCCTGTACGTTGGTTTCGCCGGCTGCTTCCATTCCCTCTGCCGGGACATCTCCTCATAGGCCGACATAAACTCCTTGAGAATGATCCCTGTGCTCCATCCGTCGAACAATAGATGATGGTAGGTCAGAATGAGCGCATTCCGTCCGCCGCCAAGCGTACATAACGTGATCCGAAACGGCTGGCTTGTAATATCAATTCCGAGCGCATAGTCTGCAGCAACCGCTTCTTCAAGACCTGCATCCAGATCCGTCCCGGACGATGCGGACAGATCTTGAATAAGCAATGGAATTTGCAGCTGCTTCAGAATAATGGCTACGGGCTTGTCCAGCTTCTCCCAACGAAAGACCGTTCGGAGCATTTCATTGTTTCTGGCAACGGAAGCCCAAGCCTGTCCCAGCGTATATTCGTTTATATCACCGCGCAGGTGAAGCGTCAACTGCTCCACATACTGCGCACTATCGGGCTCGGTCAAATAATGGAAGAGCAATCCTTCCTGCATATGGGATAGACCGATAATATCTTCCACATTCGTCTTGTCTATTTTTTTCGGATCGGTTTTATCCATCTTGTCCATGCTCCTTTGACTGATACCACTTGAGAATTGCAGTTCTCAATCGCTTGGGATACGATTACTCAACTGTAGCAGCAGTCTCTGCGTATTTCGCTCCGGGCACAATTTGGCCGAAGTCCAATTTAATGATTTTATCCGCAAGCGAGAAGTACATGTCATCATGAGTAATTGCAATGATGCATTTGCCGCGCGCCTTCAATTCAGGCAATAGATCGTGATAGAAAAATTTGCGGAATTCCGGGTCCTGATCGGCAGCCCACTCATCGAATAAGCAGATCGGACGATCCTCCAGATAGCTAATGAGCATCGCCAGACGCTTGCGCTGTCCTGTCGATAACTCCGAGCTGTTCACGCTGCCATCCGAGAAGTTGATTTTCCCCTCTAGCTTCAACAGCTTCAGATAGTGGTCAATCTCTTCCTTCTTCTCCTCATAACGAGTTCCGTAGAGACGATCGAACAGATAGAAATCACTGAACACGGTCGTAAAATATTCGCCCAGCTCTCGCGAATCAATCGGCTCGTTATTGAGCAGAACTGCTCCTTTGTCCGGTTTATACAATCCTGAAAGCAGCTTGGCCATCGTCGACTTCCCGCTGCCATTGCCGCCTGTAATATAAACGATCTCGCCGCTTTGGAAGGTGTAGTTGAAAGGGCCTACTGAGAACAAGTTTCCGTTGTTGTTCTTGTACTCATATTCGACGTCTCGAAGCTCCAGCTTCAAGTCCTTCTGCTTGTTCACATCCACCGCCACATCTTTATCTTGAATGGCGATCTCCGAAAGCGAATTGTTCATCTCCTGAATCCGTTTCCAGCTAATCCGAACGCTCATAAACTCAGGGATTGCAGCGAAGATCAAGTTCAATGGACCCGCCATATAAATAAAGACGAAGATGTAGTCCCGCACGAAGGAGAAATTATCCTCAAACATGAGCGGGAACAAGAAAGCGACAGCTCCCATTACGAATACAAAGATGAGCTCCCCTGCAACGAATACACCTGCAAAGCTGACGTCCCCTTGCGTTCGCTTGTCCCGATACTGCTTCATACTATCTTCCATATCGGCCTGAAATTGATCCCGTTTTTTGCGGCTGATAGACAGCTCCTTGAAGCCTGCTACCAGATCATTAATATATTTGAAGAACACATTCTGAATGTCGCGCGTCTGTTCCCAGAGCTTGTTTGCAATCTGCCCGACATAAAAGTAGAGTGCTGCTGCAACTATGATGACCAAGAAGGAGACCAGGAAACCATAGAAGCTCATAATGCCCAAGTATATGAAGCAGAAGGTTAACGTGATCGTCGCAGTTAAGCCCGATACGATCAGATTGACGATACGGCTGATCATCTCAATATCATTGTTGAGACAGGCTTGAATTTTCTCTGCCCGTGTCTTCTCAATGTCCTGATAGCTCGTGGATAAGATCTTGCCAATTAACTCGGAACGTTTCTTATAGATAATCCCGTTCGTCAATCGAATCAGCCGAGGCCGCAGAATACGCTGTCCTACTACATACAGCACGATTCCCATCAGAAAATATACAAGCAGCATATTGACACTGTTGTCAATCCGATTGAATCCAATCTTCTCCGTTCGACTAACGGCATTATTGAGTGTAAATACGACCAGTGCATTGCCGAAACCGCTCAGTACGCTTAACAATGCCAGTGAAAAGTATGATGGCTTGTCCGGTTTCGGAAACAAATGGCTCAGTACAAAATAAATAAAGGCAAGCGCGCCTGCTGCTGAGACGGAATACACCGCGATCAGAATCGTCTCAGGTGCGTAAACATCGGCCATGCTCCACATATTTCCGAACAGAAAGAGGTCCGGGATAAAATAGATGCACAGATAGAAGCCAGCCATAACAGGCAGCGTAAGCAGCAGTGTAACAAACCGTTTGACCGTTGGAGCTGCAAATGTCCTTGTTCTGCGAAAAATTTGTACAATGACCAAACATGTCGCATACAGCAAAGCCGCAATCAAAGGTGCAAACGTAATCGTCACAATTGAGCTTAGCTTATCCCAACGCTGATAGGTGTCTGCGAAAGGAACGACTTCATCACGCTCAATCAGATAGTTCATAATTTCTCCCGCTATCTTCTGCGAGATATACGAGCTGGTATTGGACATAACAGCAACACCAAGCTTTTCTGCAGGACGAACAACCATGTTTGAGAAGAAACCGGGGTTGGTGCCATCGTGAAACAGCTGCCCCCCGCCAAGCTGCAGGGAATTCCAACCCATTCCGTAGGAAGAGCCGTCAATGAACGGTGGAACTGAACGGTTGGCCTCCTGCGTTTCCTTCGCCAAGCGCATATAGTTTTCATCCACATTCGCCGTACCCAGTTGGACTTTAAGCCATTGTCCCAATTCCGTGCTGTTCGTGATGACATACGCAGCGGCCTCATTACCGCCGAAATAAGGAGCGTCATAAGGCTGCGGAGAACCGAACATCCACTTGTGCCCGACTGCAATTTGATCTGCTGGCGCTTGGCCTCGGCCCATGTAGGTATGATTCATATTAAGCGGCTGAAACACCTCTTGTTTCATATAATCCGCAAACGGCTGCCCAGTGACTTCCTGTATTATAAGCGCAAGCACGTCATAGTTGATCGTTGAATAAATGAACCGATCACCTGGCGGATATTTAATTTCCTGGTCAATTAAGTTGCGGACCGTTTCCTCCAGCGCATGTTCACCTTGTATAGCGGGGATCTCGCCAATCGTTCTTGTCGGGATCTCGCTAGTGTGGTTGAGCAGCTGGCGAAGAGTAACGACGGCTTCCTCACCTTTGTAAATCAGTTTGAACCAAGGCAAATAACGATTTACGGGCGCATCGAGCTCAATCAACCCTTTATCCCGCAAGTGCAGCACTCCCAGAGCGGTAAAGGCTTTGCTTGTTGACCCAATCTCGAACAGCGTTTCCGTTGTGATCGGCTTCTCGGCATCTATATCCGCATATCCAAAGCCTTGATTAAAAATAATTTTGTCATCCTTGACAACAACTACCGCTACTCCCGAAGCCCCGGTGCTGTCCAAATTATCTGTGGCGATCTCTTCAATCACCTTCAATGTCTCCGCAGCTGTTGTATCTACTTCAGCATGCGCTTGCGGAACCAGAACCCCTCCAAGGAAGAGAATGGTTGCAATTATTAGTAGGAATAAACGATAAGCTTTCGTAAAGCTCACACCTTTCATTTTTTAATTCAAGAGCATATCCAAATCGGATAGCGATAAGCCCGCCGTTTCGAAATCCGACGGTGTAAATTGCGGCTCAGTTTCGTTCAAGCAATGACGGATCAGCTCTTGAAGTGATGCTGTCAGGACGTTGACGAATGCAGTGACTGCAGCTTGCTGGAATTGCTCCTGACTGTAAGTGACCGAGAAGGTCAGCTCGCCATCGACAACAGCAGCTACGATATCCAGCAGGACATTCAAGCGATTGTCAGGTCCGATATCGCGACCTGTATCCTCATTGACCAGTTGGAACCAATGATTGTCGAAGCCGTTGTCCAGTCTGCCCAAATAGTTGAAGCGAATCGCTGCTGTATCCATGACCGGCAGGCTGCCGTGGATATAGCGATGAATGCCGTATCCGATACCTTTGTTCGGGATCGCTCTCATTTGCTCCTTCACGGATTTGATCAGCGCCCCGTTATCACCATGCGGAAGCTGCAGACGGAAGGGAAATATGCTCGTGAACCAGCCGACGGTGCGGTTAATGTCAATGCCGTCTATCAGCTCTTCTCTGCCATGTCCCTCAAGCTCCAAATAAACCTCCTCCTGCTTCGTCCTGCTTCTAACCGCCATTGCCAGCGCAGTGACGAGCAGTTCGTTCGCCTCGGTCCGATAGCTGGCATTCGCTCCGGTCAGCAGGGAGGCTGTTTCCTCTGCGCTTAAGGTGGCGCGGACTGTTCTGCAGCTGCTCATCCGGTTATCTCCAGCGGGATTGTCCGCCAGCTGAGATGCCATGCTCCAGTTGAAGCCCTTACTTGTGTTCTCCCAATAATCAAGCTCAGCGCGTCCTGATAGAACTTTTGCTGGATCATTGTGAAGCCCATCAGCCCAGACCTGATAGGAATGCGTTTTGAGTGGAAGCTTTGCCGTCGACCCCAGCTTGATTCCATCCAGCAGCAGTGCAAGATCCTCCAGCATGATCTGCCACGAAACAGCGTCCACCATGAGATGATGTGCCGTCAGCAGCAGCAGCTGATCTCCTGCATAATTTGCCGTGAACAAGCAGGCATGAAGCGGCAAGCCGTTCTCGATATCCAGCGACGATTTGATCGCTTCTCCGCGTTCAACAAGCTGCTGCCTCCATTGCTCGCCCTCATAGGCTGACAAATCTACCGTTTCTACGGGGACGGGTGCATTTAAATGCTCCGCATTATAATAAAGCCGACCGGATGAGCGGTTTAGATTCAAACGCAGCGAATCGTGATGGTTCACGAGCGCCTCCAAAGCGTTCCCGAGCTCATGTGGCGCAATGGCTTGCTTCAATGCAAGCAGTATGGATTGATTCCAATGCTGTTCCATCTCATTTCGCTGAGCGAAGAACCATTCCGTAATCGGTGTCGGCAGCACCTCGCCCGCAGCGGCATGCTGATCGGCCTGCAATCGGTCATTGTCGGTTTGAACCGCTGCGGCAAGCTCCTCCAGAACAGGGATGGACAGGATGTCCTTCACCCTGACTTTAAGACCCAATCCGCTAAGCTTCGCCGCTACTTGTATC
Organism: Paenibacillus plantiphilus; assembly: GCF_927798095.1. Classification (GTDB taxonomy): domain Bacteria; phylum Bacillota; class Bacilli; order Paenibacillales; family Paenibacillaceae; genus Paenibacillus_Z; species Paenibacillus_Z plantiphilus. Next base: position 214,517 of record NZ_CAKMMF010000003.1, read on the forward strand.
GCTTTGATCGAGTCCCCGCCAAGCTGATAGAAATTGTGATGCCGTCCGATCCGCTCTATGCGCAATACCTCGCGCAGCGTTTCGAACACATGCCTCTCTGTCTCATTCTCATAATTGATCTCTATCTCGCCAGCCGTACCGGCTTCAAGCGGAATATCGGGCAGCGCTGCCCGATTCACCTTGCCGTTAGGCGTCAATGGAATCTCTTCAATTCTTATAAAATACGACGGGACCATATACCCCGGCATTGTCTGAAGCATATCTCTGCGCAGCTCATTCTCATCAATGTCCTCGTCGGCCAAATAATAGGCGCAGAGATAGACATCGCCCTGGGGTCTCGCCCGATCGATAACGACCGCCTCTCTTATGGCGTCTCGTTTCGTCAGATGGCTCTCGATCTCGCCTAGTTCAATCCGATAGCCTCTGATCTTCACTTGTGTATCGATCCTGCCGAAATAATCGATGATCCCGTCCGCCCGATAACGGACCAGATCACCTGTTCTGTACATTCGCTTCCCTGACAGGAACGGATTGTCCACGAAACGCTCCGCTGTCAAAGCTGCTCGATTGAGGTAGCCCCTTGCCACCCCATCTCCTGAAATAAACAGCTCGCCAACCGTTTCAGCCGGCAACAGCTGATGACCCTCATCGAGCACATACAGCTGCACATTGTCGGCCGGACGACCGATAGGGACGGATGCCCCCAGATCCAGCTCGATGTCGAAACGGTGAATCATACAGCCGACAACCGTTTCTGTCGGGCCATATTCATTGTACATATCGATCTGTCCGCCAAAGCTTGCATGAATCTCTCTGGCGAGACTGGTCTTGAAGTCCTCGCCGCCAACGATAAACCGGCGCACCGAGCTGCCCGTCAGATCGAGATCCTTGATGAGCGATAAATGGGATGGCGTCAGCTTGATAATCTGAGTCGCATTCTCGCGCAGGATCCGGTACAGCACGAATTCCGACCCGTCATCGGAGTAGATGTGGATCGGATTGCCGTTAATAAGCGGCGTAAATATCGAGGTCACTGTCAGATCGAATGAGATCGAAGAATACAGTGCGAATGCTTCCGTATCCTCGCGAATATACATTTGCTTCGCCCACCAAATATAGTTGACAAGGCCCTGATGCTCGATCATGACCCCTTTCGGATTTCCAGTCGAGCCCGATGTGTAGATGATATACGCTAGATCCTTCGGTCCACTGACCGGCTCAGGATTTCCCCAATCCCCTTCATATATGGCATGGCTGCGAAGATCGATGGCATCGCCGTCGTATGATCGCAATGCATCGATATCTACATTCCTCAGAAGCACGCTTGCCCCGGAATCATTCAGCAAGTAATGAATGCGCTCCTCCGGATAATCCGGATCAATCGGGACGTACGCCCCTCCAGCCTTGAGCACGGCAAGAATCCCGATCACAACCTCCTGCGAGTGCGTAGCCATAATAGCGACCATGCTATCGCGAACAATTCCCCTATCCCTCAGCACATGGGCCAGCGCGTTCGCCTTCCGGTTCAACTCTCCATAGGACATCGACTGGTCGTTCCAACGCAGTGCAGGACGATCAGGATTACGGGCTGCTTGCTCCTCGAAGAGCTGCTGGACCGACTGTTCATGCGGATACCCAGCACTTGTGTCGTTCCATTCCGACAGCAGCTTCGCCTTCTCTTCGCCATCGACGATTTCCAGCTCGCCGATTCGCTGCCCCGGATTCGTCAAAATTTGTTGCAGCAGAATCCGCATGCGATTCCACATAAGCGTAATCTCAGCCTCCGAATAGAGGCTTTCCTTGTAATCGAATTCGATGTTCAAGGAACCGTCCGCAAGCCAGTCCTTAATGACAATCTGCAACGAATAAAGCTGATTGCCGCTGTAAAGCTCAGTCGTTTCAACGGCGTCGCCGTTAACCTCTGTAGGCATTCTGGTGTTATAGTAGTTGACGCTCAAATCAAACAGATTGTCATGCCCCAACTGCTTCAATCCGATATCCTTCATCAGCAGCTCGTAGGGATACTTCTGATGGAAATAGCATTTCATCAGATCTTCATTGACGGTCTCCATCCAATCGAGAATGGCGGCTTCATCGTTCACAATCGTGCGGAAAGGCATTGTAGAGGTGAACATTCCGAACATCTCTTTCTCTTTCCTGCCCGATCGGTTAAGAACCGGCGTTCCAAGCACGATATCGCTGCGCTGCGTTATTTTGCGGGTATATAACGCTGACAGCATGACGAAAAAGGTGTTTAACGAACAGCTCTGCGCTTTGACCAACTGTCGAATTGCAGAGCTGGTTTGCGGATCGATAAGAAAGTTCGCTCTCTTGCCTGCCGTTTCAAGCGAGCTGCGGACCGCGAATTGCTCCGGCAACTGCTTAAACTTGTCGTTCCAGAACGATTGGTTTTTCACAAAACGGCTTGAGCTCAAGTAGGCTTGCTCGGACGCGATATAGTCCAAATACGATTCCTTCCCGCTGCTGGCGATCTCCTCACCTTTTGCAAGCGAAGCATACATCTCCCAAATTCTGTTTATCATCGTGCAAATGGACCAGCCATCTGAAATTAAATGATGGTAGATGAATAAGAAGCCCGCATGATCCTTATCCGTTCGAATGATTGCGTAATTGAATAAATACTCATGCTCAAGCTCGAATGTTTTGTGCAAACGTTTGTACAGCCAGCTGTCATAAGCCGCTTGCGGGTCCCCCTCAATGCTGAAATCTATCCGGTCGATTTGAAAGGGCTCATAAGGGTGAATATATTGCTGTACGACCTGCTCTCTCTCTATAAAGCGCAATCTGGTACAATCATTCTGCCTGACAAATGTCCCAATAGCCTGCTCCAGCGCATTAATATCGATATCTCCCTGCTTCAGCGATTGTGCTGACAGGTGATGCAATGATGTATCTGGATAAATCTTCTCAACAAGCCACACTCTCTGCTGAGGGTGAGTTAATTGATAAGCCTCAATGGCCGTCTGATTTCCGAACATGATCGTCTCCCTCCAATAATGAAAACGTTTGCGCAATGACATTATGAGAAGGGATGTGCTGTGCTGGCGTAGAGCTCCTCAACAATTCTGTCTACCAGATCACCGATGGAATCAAAGCCATTCAGCCACAGCTCATTGTCTCTGAAATAAATGTCGTACCGATGCTCAATTTCTACGATCAATTGAATGAAAATTTTTGAGGTCATGCCAAAATCAAGCATTCTATCCGTCAAAGTCAGAAGATGCTTTAATTCAGGCTTTCTTGTCAGATCTGAAATTTTTTCACTAACAAAATTCGTCACGTTAGTCTGCGTAACGACTAAATTCATAACTTCCCTCCTTCCTGTCCGATTCGCAATCTATCAATTCTTTAAGTAGTCCCCCCAAATAACCGCAGTTGATAATGCAGTTTGTACTATCAATAATAAGTTTATATAAAATATAAAAACAATGTCTTATTACTCATTTTTTATTTAGATATTAAGTTGTTCACGTATTTTCATTGCATCAAGCAACCGATTAAGCTGTTCAGACTCATCTTGCCTGATCTTCTCCAGATTCTGGATGATCGATTGAAGAAATGATTTATTTTTGGAATAGTAGTACTTAATAAGTGTGTCTCTTGTCAGACGGCTTTCCTTTTCAATGCGAATAAACGAATCTTGCAGCTCCGTTAAATCCCCCCTTAAATAACCTTTCTCGGCCATATACTTCACTCTGAGCGCCATGCAATTTTTATGCTCCCATAATAAATGAAGCAATCGGATGTCGATATATTCATCATCCTTTATCAAATGCTCATGATAAGCCGCCAGAACAGGATACGTATTCATCCCAAAAACCAAATCTCGCTCCGGCTCTGCCAAACCAGCAAATTTGCGGGCCGTATTGCGCGATAGCAAATAATCCTCAATGCCTTCCGCAACAAGCGCAGGGTTAAATGAATACGCCCCTTCCTTGTTAAATTCATAGAGATAGATTTGATGACAATCGTTCTCAATATGATCCAAGCTTGCGTAAGCCGTTTCAAAATCGGCAAAAGATACCGTTGATTTGTCAAACACATTTTCATTCGTATACCCGATAATGGAGAAGCTCTTTTGCTCCGTGTCGAAGCCATGGATCAGCACATCATGTGTCATATGGTAGTTTTGATAGGCGCTGCGGCTAGGCACGTAGTATTCATCGAGATTCAAATAGAGATAGACTCCTTTAGACAGGCAGTTTATCGCAAAATCTGTCAGTGAGGTTCGAAGCAGGGGAAATATCGACCGGTCCAATCGGTTCACCTTTAACCAAGGGTTGAGTGAATAATCAAATTCGTAAAATTTAAAAGGGACTGGCGCAGTCAAAAAATTCTCATGAATGCAGGTTTGAATGTAATTCGTAAATACCCATCCCCAGCTCCTGTCGTCTGTTGTAATAATAGAGAGCGGGTAAGCCGAGAATTGATAGCATTTATTAATCGGTATTTGTATCGGAAGATCTTTTTTCATCATTTCATGCTCCTTTATAAAAGATTGACCCCAATACCAAGTAATTCAATTGTATTTATACTTCCTTCCATGTCGCAATACCTGTTTTCTAATATTATTACGAAATATTAAGTTTATTTTACATTCTTGACTACGCCACTGTAAGAATATACGATGGGTCTCAAAGAATAGAATAGGAATGATAGCGGGGGATATAAAAAATGTTCAATGCGCATCTGACTGATTTTTTGCCGGTTCGATTGGTCCATCGTTGCCATCCAGAACAGCATGAATGGTTGACGGAAAGCTACGAGCTGCTTCTGTGGAATGGAAATGCCCATTCCAGCTCGTTTGCGATTTCGGGGGCGCATTTTTCATCCTCCCTCCCTAGCATTATGCTCGTCCATCCGCAACAGCGCATTGTCTACAGCGGCAGCTTGAACGCAGTCCGAGTATTGACGTTCAACTCCATATTTCTGGATGCGTTTTTTGCTGAGCATCGTACAACCAGTGCTGTCATTATGCCGCTGCTCTCCTCTATTGCAAAATATGCGGATACGATATGGGATACGCCGCTTTCCGGACAGGACATTGCTGAAGAAATGCGGATGTCTCGACATTTGTATACACTGCTTACAGAATTATTTATCAATTGGGATGAGAATGCCCATGTGAACGATTCCAGCCCGTCGGACCTGAAGTACCACAGCGGTCGAATGATCGTATATGCGACGCGTTATATCAAAAAGAACATCAGCAATGCTGATCTATCACTCGAAGAGATCGCGCATGTAATCGGCTATCATCCCAACTATTTCTGTCAGGAGTTCAAACGGATTATGAATATATCTCCATTCAAATTCGTAGCCCGCGTACGCATTGATATCGCGCTGCACCTTCTTCGCACAACAGATGAATCGATGCAATCGATTTGCAAAAAGACAGGCATCAAAAAGCCGGCCAGCCTAAGTGCAATTATCAAAAAGCAAGTCGGAATGCCGCCTCTCCAATATCGCAGAACCTACAAGCTAAGACAACTTTTCCCCGAATAATTGATTGCAAGGATTTCTGCCCTGGATGCTTACTCCGTGCAGAGGACCGAAATTATAGAAGACAATGGCAAGCGCTTGAAGACAAACCACCCTTATATGCGGTATGCTTACACTCTGTTATCGTGTAGAATTGAATAATGTGCACATAATAAAAATGGTAAATTAAATTAGGAGTTGTAGCGATGTCGCAAAATGAAATTATTTTAACCCGTGAGGGATTGGCTAAGTTAGAGGCGGAACTGGAAGACCTGAAGATCGTCAAGCGCAGAGAAATCGCAGATCGAATCAAATTGGCGCTCAGCTACGGCGATTTGAAGGAAAATAGCGAATATCATTCCGCCAAGAATGATCAGGCTTTTATGGAGACCAGAATACTGATCGTAGAGAAGATGCTTCGCAAAGCTAAAGTTGCTGAAACGGATGACATCGATATGAGCAAGGTGTTCGTCGGCTCTGTCGTCAAGCTGCATGATCTGGAATTCGCTGAGACTATCGAGTATATGCTCGTTGGACCGTCTGAAGCAGATGTTTTCGACAACAAAATATCTTACGAAAGTCCTCTCGGCAGCTCGCTTGTAGGCAAATCAGTTGGTGATATCATTAGCGTTGCCGCACCTGATGGCGTAATTAAGTATGAATTGCTTGAAATTAAAGCCCAGCCATAAGGATGGACGAGATGGACCTGCACGTCAACGGCAGGCCCGCACCTAACATCTGCGATTATCTTCCCTATCATAGTTAATTGGCGGTGCGTCTAGCGATGGAATTATCGAAACGTAAAGCTGCAGAAGCAGACTTGCAGCATCTCGCTCTGATGAATCAAAATTTGATCCGGGATGAAGGCAGCCGCAATCCAATGTCAATCGAGCAGCTTCAGGACAGAATGGCTGAATGGATGGCCGGTGAATGGGAGATCGAGATCGTACAAACGGCTGATGCAATTATCGGATATGCTGTTTATCAGACTAGAACAGATGACCTGCATCCTCATGAATCCTATATTCATCTAAGACAGTTTTATATTGGGAGAGAGTATCGCAGCAATGGTTATGGTGCCAAGGCATTACACCTCCTTCTCAACCACTCTTTTCCTCTCGGGGCCAAAGTGACGATTGATGTGTTGGCATCGAACCCTCGCGGCTATCAATTCTGGAGCAAGGTTGGATTCGAGCCCGATTATACACATATGAAGCTAACCACATAAATGTGGTCGAGATCGACCGTCGTCATGATGTGATACACCATGCGCTAGTAGCTGCACGAAGTCAGTCCCAAAAGATGCCTCCGAAACCACTATAAAAAGTGGGGCTGGAAGCATCTTTTTTCATCCGAAAGGGTATACCCGAGTGATGCATTCCCATAAAATGCACGAAAGAACCTCCATACCACTATAAAAGTGGAGCTGAAGGTTCTTCCGTTATTTATACTTTGTCAGCTCTTCTTGTCAGAACTAGCAAATGCTCGTGCGGCAGTCATCATATTAAATTGGCTGCAGCTCATGCATTAGCTGTTCCTCGAATTGCTGTGTGATCATCTTGGCGAGTGCCGCAATGGAATAGCCGCTAAGCAAATCGCCCACCATCGGCGCATTGCCGAACTCATTTTGCATGCGAATGCGCAGCTTGATGGCCATCATGGAATCCAGCCCGATTTCGGGCAACGTTTTTGTCGTATCTAGCGATTCACTGTCGAAATGGAGAAGCTCCGCCACAAGCGCCGCGAATTGCTTCAGGATGAATGGGCCTCGCTCCGACGCGTCCAACGCTTTAATGGCATCAACACTGCTCGTTTCGTCTGTCCCATCCCCCTGCTGTCCAGCCTGCTTATCCAGCACATTAAGGAGCGCTACACCGGGATACAGCTTTCTAACAGAACGCCATTCCGCAGACAATACAGCAACTTGCGCACAATTCTGACCGATCAGATGCTCCAGAAGCCGCATGCCTTCTCCTGCCTTTATGCAATCAATGCCGTTCTCTTGAAAGTGAGCGGCCAAATTAAGCTTCTCTACCATCCCTACCAACCATGGACCCCAATTAATGCTTAATGCCGGAAGTCCCTGCTCCAAGCGATAAGCGGCGAGCGCATCCATGAAAGCATTGCCAGCCGCGTAATTCCCTTGTCCAGCTGGCGGCAGGATGGATGCCAAGGAGGAGAAAAGAATAAAAAATTCAAGCGGCTGACCACTCGTTGCAAGATGAAGATTCCAAGCTCCCTTAACTTTGGGCTCATAGGCGGCATCGAACATTTCCTCTGTCATCTGCTCAAGAAGAACATCCTTGACTGTTCCTGCACTATGCACAACGCCACAGATCGCAGGCAACCCATTACGCTCATATTCTGCCATGAAAGCTCTAAGCGCTGCGCCATCTGTTATATCCAGACTGACAATTTGGACATGTACACCGGCTGCTTCCAATTCAAGCACATAGTCTATTCGAGCTGCTTCACTGCTGCCGGACGCAGCATTTCTCCATTCGCTTCGCTCAGGCAGCTGGCTGCGGCCAAGAAGCAAGAGCCTTCTTGCGCCCCGTTTCACGAGCAGTCTTCCCACCTCTTGTCCGATCGCTCCAAAAGCTCCAGTTATGAGGTAAGCGCCATCCTCCCGACAGCGCATTGGCAAGGAAAGGCCGGGAATTTGCGCCGCATGATTCATCCGCAGCAAATATCGCTGATGTCCACGATACGCAATTTGATCCTCGATCCCCGCATCCTCGCTCACAAGCTCATGGATGAGCAGCCCAGCTGATTCCGCCTCTGACGACGCAGGATCAAGATCCACTATGCCGCCCCATTGCTCGCGAAGCTCTTGCTGGCCCAGCGTCCGTCCCAATCCCCAGGCAGCGGCTTGAAATACGGAGAGGGGGTGATCGGGCAACTTGCCAGCATCCTTGTCAATCGATTGTGCGCCGCGTGTTACGAGCCATATGCGCACGTCCGCACGGCTTTTGGCGGCGCTTTGCGCCGCATACAGCAGCGAGTGCCCGCTTATTGCCTTCACCTGCGACCAGGGCTCGCTTCCCTCTATCTCTGCCATCTGCCCTGCAGTCGGCAGATCAAGATTCCAGCAATGTACGATTCCCCGCAACCGGCCCCCATACGCCAGCAGCGCATCCTTTATGAGCTGGTCGTAATGCTCCCGATTCGTTGGATTTATCTTATTGTCCACGGAGCCGAATGCCGGTGTGAACGAATACGCTTCGTCAGAGGAAGCTTTGACAATGACAGCGTCGAAGTCCTGATTATGCAGAAGCGAGGCAGCAGTAGCGGCAAAATCCCCTTCATCCCCGAGGAACAGCCATGCATCCCGCCTCGTAACCCGCTTCGCTGGTGCAAGCATTTTCGAATCAGGCTGCCATTGCAATTCATAGAACCAACGTTTGAGCTGCGTGCTGCTAATTTTACCGACACCTGCATCAAGCGCTTGTTTGACAAAATCAAGAAACTCAGCCACCAGGCGGCCTTGTTCGTCATAAATGTGCAAATCGCCCTTCGTTATCATGCTGTTTCGTTCACTCAATCGGCTATGTGCCCACAATCGGCCCTCTGCCTTGCGGTGAAAGCGTATTTGGCCAATCCGCACCGGAATGCGGAATTCAAGTCTGGATTCCTTAGGCGTCTCGCCCTCCAACGGGAATTCAGCGGCCAGCAGCGCCTGGAAGCAGGCATCCATCAATCGCGGATGGAAGCCATAGCCCTCTGCATCGTTATGATCGATGTTCATTTCGATTTCAACCCAAGCCTCGTCAATACCTACATTTGCTCCAATGATTCCTTGGAAGCAAGGTCCGTAGTCGAAGCCCATGTTGTTCAAAATGCGATAAGCTTTTTCCCTGTCTATGTAATAGGGAGTCGCCAGCAGCTCCTGCTCCAGATCAGCTATCGAAGCCATGCTCCTCTGCTGCAGCTGTCTGACGCGACCCGATGCATGCAGCGTGAACGGACTGTTCGGCGCATCCGAAGCTCCATAAATTTGGAAGGTGCCATTCTCTACATCGAGGTAATGCTGGGTCAGCAGAACTGACGAGGGCTGCGATAAAGTCAAGCTTCTATGCAGCTCCAATTGTTCCAGCACATAGCTGCCCTTGCCGAGCGTATGCTGCAGAGCGCCCATAATGGCTTCGATATAGCCTGCTGCCGGGAACACAATCTGATCGAGCACCCGATGATCCTGCAAATAAGGGAAACGCTCCAGCGACACCTCGCCCTCCCAGCCCGTCGCTGCGCCGAGCAGCGGTCGTCCTAGCAAGGGATGATCGCGATGGCCAAGTCGAATGAGACGAATAACATCCGGCTCATGCCAATACATGCCCGAATGCCACGGATACCGCGGCAGCTTCACACGTTGACCTTGCGGATACAATGCCATCCAGTCCGGCTCAATTCCCCATGTATAGAGCTCAGCCAAAGCATGCATCATCGCAGCATGCTCATCCTCCTTGCGGCGAATCGAGGCGATTGCAAGCGCGCTGCGCTCCCCAAAGCATTCTGTCAAAGAGCCGGATAACACAGGATGCGCGCCGATTTCCAGAAAAGCAGAATAGCCGAGACCAACAAGCTTCTCGATGACTGGAGCGAAACGAACGGTTTCCCTTACATTCAGCCACCAATAATAGGAATCCGTTGCTGCTCCTTCTACCTCATCCGCCGTCACGGTGGAGTAAAGTGGAATCGAATTCGCGCGTGCAGGAACATGCTGCAAGCTCGTAATTAATTCGTCCTTGATTGCGTCCATATAATGACTGTGGAATGGCGACTGCACCTTAAGCTTGCGGCAAAATATGGACTGCTCACCCGCTAATCGCAGCACATGCTCCAACGCGTCCGAATCACCCGCCAATGTGACAGAGGACGGACTATTAATCGCGGCAATATCAACCTTATTCTTCACTTCTTCCAGCAAGACTGCCGCTTCAGCTTCCGTCGCGCCAACAGCTGCCATACCGCCAATTCCGCTAAGACGCTGAAGCAGGCGGCTGCGATTGTATATAATGACCAGCGCGTCCTCCAGCGTATAAACCCCTGCCTCATAAAATGCGGCAACCTCTCCCGCGCTATGACCGACGATGGCGTCAGGAATAATTCCCCATGAGCGCCAGAGGCCGGCAAGTGATACCTGCAGCGCGAAGCTGAGCGGCATTGCAACCTCTGTCTCATCCATACGGCTTTCCGCTTCATCCTTGCCCAATTCAGCCAGCATGGACCATCCGGATAGCACAGAGAACAAGCGATCGCAGCGAGCCATTATTTCGTAGAAAACCGGCTCCTGATCCAGCAGCTGCCGTCCCATACCATACCATTGCGGGCCCATGCCCGAGAACGTCCAGACAAGCTTGGGCGCTTCGCCAGAAGCTCTCTTTCCTGCAATAATGCCTTTGCCACCCTGCCCCGATACCGATAGATCCAACAGCTTCTTCAGATCATCCCCATTCTGAAAAACGAATGCCTGACGATGCTGATGATGCTCGCGGCGAACACCTGCGCTCCAGCAAATATCCGTCAGGTGTCTGTGATCAGACGCCGATTCAACGGATGCAGCCTCAGCCTCTTGAAGCAGAAGCTGCCTGTAGGACGCGCTCAGAGCGGCCAGCCCTTCCGGCTTCCGCGCCGACAGGGGCAGAAGATATGAGCGTCCCGCTGCAGATTGTTCGAATTGGCTCGGCGTTTGATTGCCTATACCGACTCCCTCACGGACGATAACATGAGCATTCGTTCCACCGAAGCCGAACGAGTTAACAGCTGCAATAGCTGGTCCTTCATGCTGGGGCCACGGTTCAAGCTCCAGAGGCACTCGTATGTTCCATTCCTCAAACGGAATCGCCGGATTCGGATGATTGAAATGCAAATTCGGAGGAATTTGCTTATGCTTCAAACATAGCACCGTCTTGATCAAACCGGCGATACCAGCAGCAGATTCCGTGTGGCCGATGTTCGTCTTGCAGGAGCCGATAATGAGCTTCCCATCTCCAGGGCGCTCGTCACTGTAGGCTGCAGATATCGCCCTGGCTTCGATGGGATCGCCGACAGGCGTGCCTGTACCGTGGGCTTCGACATATTGGACGGCGGAAGGCTGCAAGCCGGCCTTGCGCAGCGTCTCTCGAATCAGGCGCTCCTGCGCATCTGTGCTCGGAACAGTAATGCCCACAGTATGGCCATCCTGATTCACGCTGCTGGCCATAATAACGGCTTGAATCTCATCGCCGTCTGCGACAGCGTCAGCGTACCGTTTCAACACAACCAGCCCGACGCCTTCGCCCCGAACATAGCCGTTAGCCGAGGCGTCGAAGGTTTTGCATCGTCCATCAGGCGACAGAAATCCGCCCCTGCTCTCCACCAATGTATATTGCGGGGTGAAAATAAGGACGACACCGCCCGCTACTGCAAGCTTGCTCTCGCCCCTCCGCAAGCTCTCACAAGCGAGGTGCAGCGAAACGAGTGAAGACGAGCAAGCCGTGTCAATCGTCATCGATGGACCTTGAAAATCATAGATGTACGAAATCCGGTTCGAAATCATCGTCGTCATGCTGCTGGCTGCGGTATATGGACCGGCATCGCGCTGGAAGGGATCGCCGAATTGAAGCGCATGATAATCCAGCGCAAAAGCGCCGACAAACACGCCAACCTCTTGACCCCGCAGCTTATCTGGCTGCAGTCCTCCATCCTCCAGCGCTTCCCATGTGACCTCCAGCAGATGTCTCTGCTGAGGGTCCATATGATGCGCTTCGTGAGGGGATATGCCGAAGAACTCCGGATCGAAGCGGTCAATTCCGTCAATAAATCCACCGTGCTTCGTCACCATTTTACCCGGCTTATCACGATCGGGATGATAGAAATCGGTCTTGTTCCAGCGCTCGGGAGGAACCTCGACGATAGCATCCTTGCCGCTTCTGAGCAGCTCCCAGAAGTCGTCTGGTCCCTTCACTCCTCCGGGAAAGCGGCAGCCCATCCCGATAATCGCGATGGCCTCCCCATCCGATAGCGCAGGCCTAAGTGGTTCATTCTTTGACATGCGTTCGAACCTTCCTTTCTTCTATGTAGTCGTAGGTGCCCACACTCGAATGACAGGACTCCAGTCGCCTCCGGCTCCTTGCAGCAGGCTGTAATCCAGCGCATAAATGTTGCGCCATGAATCGACTGCGATCTTCGCTGCATTCACGCCCGGAGATGTTGACAGGAGCGTCCCGCTGGAATTATAAATATCCAGCTGATATTGGCTGGCCGCTGCGCCGTTTCCTTGATAAGACAGCACGTATATATTGCCGTCCCCATCGATGTCCATATCCAAATAATTAACGCTTGAATCCCGCCGCAGCTGCAAGAATGGCGACGAGGCAAAATAGAGGACGCTATTGCCGAACACATCAAACGCCTGCAGCCTCTTATTGCCGTCCTCCAGCACAAGAATGAAGCCATCCGGCGTGACCGCGGCGGCAACAGGACGCTGAAGCAGACCGGCCCGCGTGCCCGTTCCGCCAACGGAAGAAGGCACTGGAGCAGCAGCAGCATCGACTGGAATGTCGCTGAGCTGCACAATTTGCAGCATGTTGGCCGAAGCGCTGACAGCAGCGGCAAAGCCCGCCGGATGCACAACAAGGTCATCAACCGCATTCAAGGTCAAATACCCTCGGCTCTGCCCCGTCGGAAATTGGAAGGGTCCAGCATCCCCCAAAGCAATATCACGCAATGCATTGGGCTTGCTGCGTGTATCGAAGAACAGATTATTCGACTCCCCGCTTCCGCTTGCTATCGTTGTCATCGTATTGAATCCGCAGGAAGCAGGCTTCAATGATGCCTCAACAGAGGCCGACACCGAAATCGCCTGCAAGCGGTACATTTGCTGACCGTTGGAAGTTCCGCCGCCACATGGGACAGCTTGAATGCCAGAGGCTCTCCAGCCGTATACGAGTGTGGCAGCAGCGGCGTTATAGGATACCCCTGTCAATTGACAGAGATGGGTTCCGACATTGCTGCAATCCAGATTCGCCACCGTTGACTTGTCAGTTGTGGACGCTGGCTTCCAGCTATATCCGGCTGTACTGTCATAGGACAAATCCATTATCGCTTGGTAAACAGTCTTCGGACTGAGAGCCGACTCTTGAATTGCGATCTCTAGCAGAGATGACGCCACTCCTGCCGCCTCACCCGCTCCGACGACAACGCCCGCTGAATTATAAAGGGACACTTGAGCGGATACAGCCGCATCGCGCGGCACATCAGCAAAGCTGGCAGATAGCGAATCATCCGTCCAAATGCCGTTCATTGCTCCCTCTGCCGTCTTCGTCGTTCCATTCATCTCCCATTGGATGACATAACGCGACGCTGTCAGCGGCCATGCGCCATGGGCGGGATCAGGCCGAACTACTACGCTCGACGACGTAATCATATCCAGCGTATACAGCTGTGTAAACGTGGCAGGAACAGAGAGTGTCTCCACAATCCCGCTTACGACGCCTGTTTGCAGAGAGGACAACAGCCCAGCCAGCGGCCAGTTGAGACCTTGCGCAGCGGCAACCAATTCAGCGTCTTCATACTCGCTGCGAAGCTTGGACAGCAGCTTCGGCAGCGAGCCGCCGAACAGGAGCGAGCCGATCGAGCCGCTAAGCAGTCCGAGTGCAGCCTCGGTTGAGACCGCTGAAGACAGGCTTCCCGCTGCTTTCATAATTTCAGTAATAATATCAGAATTTGCAAGCAGTCCGTTGTACCAATCAGGCGTTGTGTAGCCGCCCGCGCTCTTCATGATCCAAGGCACTGCATAGCCTAGAATGCCAGATACCATCAATGGCAGCGGGTTCACAATTCCGTCCCAGCCAAGCGCCCCCAAGGTGCCGAAGGTTAACTGAATAGCAGCGGTCCCCTGTGGAGCTGAACATGTGAGCACTGCCTGCTGGACATCCATGGGGATGCCTTCAATCGTCAGGGTCGGCGGAACAAGGCCAAGAAACTTCATTGCCGCTGTCTCGAATGGCGATCCTTTTGGAAGTCTTGAAGTCCAATTCGCAGGTGCTATAGGCGTCCCGGAACGATCCAGAAACTCAGCATACACACTGTAAAAAGCCGGGTACACATTAGCTGCCGTAAGCTGAAACTGCAGTGTGGACGGGTCCCCGCTAACAGTCCCAAATGCAATACCGAATTGCGGCTGAAAGCCATTCGCTGTCCATGCATACGGCGCAATCGCGGGAAGAACCGGCTCATAAGAGCCGGCTGTGCCCTGCTGAACAGTCCACAGCTCGTTCTGCAGACTGCTGTCCCCTTTAACTGCGATTAGCGTATCTTGAATAATAGGACCAGCAGCCGTAGCCGTTGCTGCCGAAATATTATATTGGTACACGGGCGTTTCCCCCAGCTTGCCAATACTGACAACAGTGGCCCACCCGCCCTGAGGCGTAGCGGCTCCCTGCTTGCTGATGGCTGTCCCAAGATTGTACAGCTCATTCGTCTGGCTGTTGATATGCGCGGTCACCGATGCTTGAATCGCCGGAACAGGCGAGGACAGCTCGGGATGCGCACCGGCTAGTTGAAGCGCATAGTCCATTGGCGATAATCCGGCCTGACTTGTCATTACATAACCTCCTGTTCTCGCATTAGCGCCTGAAGCGCAGGACATATGAATCCGATCAGCACCAATGCCATGGATCCGGGATGCAAGAAGGCGGCTTCGGCGGCGAAGCAGCTGTCATCATGTTCTCCCAGGTCAGATGCTGTGGAGGCTTCTGATTCAAGTACTGCTGCAGCTTCTGCCCATTAGGGCAGGTTGTCGTACCGTCCATAACATCCTGCGTCAGCTGAGTAGTGGCCAGTACAACCCTTACCTGCTCCAGTGTATGTGTACTGTCAGGACGGATGACCATCAATACGGAGCCGTAGACATGCAGCGTACCATCGGCATTGCTAATAACATAAAACTCCACATAGCCCTGCTGCAGCTGCGTAGTATCCGTACTAATATTCGTCATATGCCACTTGCTGCCCGGAATAATAACCATATCGATTTTTGCCGAAGACAGCAGCGGATAGCCGTTCGTAGTGAAGGCAGTCTGTATGTCCGATGCTAAATTCTGCGCATCAAACTCTGCGCTCATCGATTGCGGAAGCTGGAACAGAGGCACACCAATAGGACCGCCGGATACATACAGCGTCGTGCTGATCTTAATGATGGAGTAGATGGGGTATAACGTATTGGTGCCGTTCTTAATCGTCCAACTGATGCCCAGTGTATTCACAACGACGGTCGCATTCGCATCCAGCGGATAATTGGCCGTCTGGAATTGCCCCCTTAACGCCGAAGAAATCGTTGCGTTATCCAGATCGCTGGAATAGGAAGAAGGCAATGTAAAGAAAGGCCCTTCATTCAGGGACACCGCTGCATTCGTCAGAACCGCGTTCTGAAGCTGCGCTTGCTGAAAGGTTGTTCCTTGCATGTTGGCAAAAGCGAGCGAGGTTTGCTTTTTATTAATGGATGGGGTCAGAAATGTTCCGTTCATCGTCGTCCCGATCAGGTTGGCAGAGTCCAGATTGGCGCCATACATGCGCGCCTGCGAGAAATCCATGCTGGCCAGATTGGCGTTCGCAAGATCCGCTTCCTCAAGATCTGCATTATCCGCCTTGGCCAGATTGCCGTACCAGTTGACGCCGGACATATTGACCGCATACAAATTAGCGTCGGTGAAAATCGCATTCGGCATATAAGCTCCTGCCAGTACAGCAGCGTCATTGCTGGATACATAAAGCCATACATACAGAACCGAGCCGGCATTCGTTATCGTGTAGACCGTATTGTTATCCGTAATGACCCAATTCTGGCTAGGTATGCGTACCGTTAATGTTGCGGCGTTCGACAACGGATAGCCTGCTGCTTGAAACGCCTGACTAATAGACGATGTAATCGCTCCGCCGTTCAGATCGTTAATAAGCGAGGTGCTGAGCGTGAAGGCTTCCTGCTTTGCGCCGAGCTGAGCGCCCGTCAAATTCGCTCCAGTAAGCGTTGCATTCGACATGCTCGCGCTGAACAGCTTCACGCCGTTCTTCATCGATGCGTTCGTCAGATTGGCGAAGCTAAAGTCTGTCCCCGTCAGATCACAGCCATCCAATAGACCGCCCGTCAAATCCGCATGGGTAAAGGTTACGCCTGGCAGCGCGCAATTCAAGAAACGCACATTCTGCAGGCTCGTACCGGTAAAGTTCGTATGCGCATCAATTTCTGCAGTCGTCAGATCCGCATTATTCATATTGGCTCCGCTCAGCGTTGCCCCAGGAATATGGATGCTGTTCACGTTCGCAAGAAGCAGATTCGCTCCAGTCAAATCAGCATCCGCCAATACGGTTCCGATTAGTATCGCCCCATACAGATTGGCATTGGCCATCGCTGAACCTGTCAGGTCGGCGCCATCAATTGAAGCATCGGTAAGATTCGCGCCTGTGAAATTGCAATTCTTCATCGTCGCATCGGACAGCACCGCAAATTTCATACTGGCGTTTGAGAAATCGGCGCCTGCTACTGTACATTTGGGCATGATGACATAATTCATTTTCGCGCCGGATAAGACGGCATTCGACAGAATCGTATCCGGACCTTGAAAGGTTCCCTCGAATAATGTCGCGTTCGCAAAATTCGCATTCGTCATATTGCAGCCCGAGAAATCCACATAGCTGAGATCCGCGCTCGCCATATAAGCCCATGTCAAATCGGCGTCATGAATAACTGAGGCTTGCTGAATTTGCGCAAGGCCCGTCGTTATAATTTGTTGAGTGAGCTGCGCCGTTGCCGGCGGATTGCTTGCAGCGACACGGGTTACCGTGCTTCCGCTCATATTAACCGCATACTGTACGCCACCTGAGGCTTGCTCAATCAGATAGACATTAGTGCCTGCTGTTTGCAGAATGAACAGCGCCGGAGAGCCGTCTCGCCCTGCCGTCGCTGTATAGGCGCTGCCTCCGTATACCAAATAGCTCCCATTAGCCGCTTGCAGCCAAAATCCGCTCGCGCTGTCGCCATACGCATTAAAGCGCTGGTCGGCAGCGGCGGAAGAAGCCTGGACGGCTACCACTGTTGCGGTAGACTCGTCCAGGCTCAAAAAGGAGCTGCCTGCGGGAGTGCTGAATGCCCACTTGCCAATAAATGTCATCGAATCCGAGGACATCTCCATTCCTCCTGCCACTACTTAATTTTGATGAACTAATTTTGATGAACTAATTTTGTTTAACAGGTTCTACTGTAACGGATCCATTGATGCCGTTGGAGCCCGAGTTGCCGGGTGCGCCAGACTCTCCGCCAACACCGTCGTTCGCACTTGACGGGTTCTGCCCGGGAGCCGAGCCGTTCTTGCCGCCGAAGCCGCCAAGACCACCGAAGCCAGCTGCACCGCCCACGCCGCCGATTCCGCCGGTAGATTGCCCAAGCGCAGGAATGTTGATCGAAGCGGTTACGTATTGTACGAGAATCATGCCGCCGTTGCCGCCATTGCCGCCGCTCCCGCCGTTGCCGCCATTGCTTCCACTGCCGCCGACTCCGCCAAGAGCCGGAGGAAGCGAGCTTGAGCATTTGGATGCCTGTTCTCCGGCGTTGCCGCCATTCGTACCATTGCCGCCATTGCCGCCATTGCCGCCCGCTCCCCCATTGCCGCCCAAGCTGGAAATGGTTATTGGTGATTGCGTAACAATGGTTTGGCATTTCAGTACAAAATCAGGGGGAATCGCTCCCGCTCCGCCATGATCGCCTATCCCGCCTGAAGAAACTGCATTCATGCCCACTTGTCCGTTCGTTGCGGATGTGCAATTCGGTTTATCTTTCTTGTCATAGCTGCCTGCCGCGCCGTTAGCGCCATTACTTGCGCCATTTTGTCCGGCCAGGCCATTAGCCCCGTTTGCTCCATTAGCACCTTGAATGAGAATATCGCAATTTGCGCTCATCGGTTTTCCCTCCTTCTATGAGTTCATCTAGCCTTGCGGTACGTTATTGATATATACCGTTCCGAGCGTGCCATTCTTGCCGTTCGCTCCCGGAGTTCCTGCCGAAGCTCCATTTCCGTTAGGATTACCGGTGCCGCCGTTGCCGCCGTTGCCTGCCGCTCCGCCTTGACCGCCTTGCCCTTTAGTTGGCGTGCCGAGAGAAATCGAGCCGTTCGTCCCCAGTGTTTGGTACGTGCAGTAGATGTTCTGTCCGTTGCCGGAATCGCCGCCCGCTCCTCCGCTGCCGCCCGTGCCGCCTTGTCCGCCTTTACCTTGAGCGCCTGTACCACAATACGTGGATGAGCTTCCTCCAGGTCCGCCCTGACCGCCATTGCCGCCGTTGCCGCCTACGCCGCCTGCACCGCCATTGCCGCCGCAGGACATCAAAATAACAGGACCTTCCACTGTCGTGAACGTCGCTCTTACGACCTGAGCGTCAGTACCGCGCGAGCCGTTGCCGCCCCCGGTTCCGTTGTAGCCCGTGCCGCCCGTATCCCCTTGACCCGCTCCTGTGGAACAAGAGCTCTTGCCATCGGAGCCCGCGCTGCCTTGGTTACCCGTATTGCCGTTGCCGCCATTGCCGCCCGCTGCTCCGCTTTGTCCATCCGGACCGACGCTAATAAAGTTGTTGGTCGGCTGCGTAGTATTGTCGGTCTGTTGAATCAGGTTGTCCGCGAGCAATGTTGCATTCGCCTGATTGATGATTTGCCCCCCTGGCTGGATCGTCACCGTACCAAAGCTGAATGAGGCAGGCTGATCGCCGTTGCCGCTCAGAATAAGCGGATTGTCCTTCGTGACAACTACGTCCTGTGCAGCAAACACAGCCAGCTGCGCCGGGAAAAAGTGCTTCTGAAGAGCATCCTTATAGGACTGGACATTCTGTGAGTTGCCATAAATATACGTTTGGTACGCTTGGCACAGGTCCGACTTCTGCGTCACCGACAAATCGGAATAGGGAAGGCTGGTCAAAGCGGCATCACAGGCAGCAAGCGGAGCATGATGCTCTGCCATCAGGTTGTTATGATAGACTTCATCCGGATTGCCTCCGAATTGCTTGAACTCATCAATGTTTTGAATCGTCACATAGGTTGGCTTGATAACCGAATCATGATCAGGATGCGCCGAAATATAAGTCGGTCCCGGTGTATCTCCTGTATTGATCGTAGTTGTGTGGACAATAGCATCTGTAAGATTGAATTGGCTCATAAATTGAGTACGGATTGTTTGTGCATTCATTAATAAACGCCTCCTGAAATTTTAATTTATTGTTTAGTAAACGTATTGACTGTCATAATGACTGGAGCTTCGCAAATAATTTGACCGCCCTGCTCTAGCGTAACCGAATTGAATGTGACAATAACCGGGTCATGGCCATCAGGCTCAATGATCAATGGATTGTCAGCGGTTACAACGATATCCTCACCCGCATATGCAGTTGCATTCAGCGGAAAATATCGCGCATTTACGATACCCGTATAGCTATTCACCGCATCACTCTGTCCAAGTACAATCGCCCGGAGCGCCGCATAGATATCCAACTCATCGGATTCCGTTAGCTCATGCTTCTCCAAGCCGTTTTTGTCTTGCGGCCAAGGAGCAGGCAATGCGCTTAATTGGCCGCTGCCGCTGCTGGTCCCGTGAGCGCCTACGATCTCCTTCAATTCTTCCACGCTGTTAACAACAATTGTTTTCGCCGGAATGGCAGACGAAAACTTCGGATTGCTTGACAAATAAGTCGGTCCTGCCGTTCCTCCGGTTTTCAGCGTACCCTTCTGAACATCAGCATCGGTTAGGCCGATCTGCTGCAGCGCTTGGCTGACTAAGTCTCCCACTATGCTTACCTCCCCTTCATAAATCGGGATTCCCTGCCCGCAGCGGTTCAACAATCACCTTTGCGGGCTGTGGCTCCCTTAACGTTTAATTGACTGGTATTGAATACACTTCCAGGCTGGAACCGCTGCGAATGACATCAAAAGTTTGGGTCGGATCGCTAACTGTCCAATATCCGCTCTGGTTGACCGTTGTAATAACTGTCGGGTTCGCCAGCGTGATGCCGTTAGCAGCGAAATCCGCCTGAACAGCAGCTGTATCGCCATTATCGAAATCCGGCTGCTTGCTGAGATCCAGATCGAATAACGGAGGCGTCGGCACCCAATGGCTGATAGATGGCTCTGTTATCATGTTCGGGCCAATGGTCGGCTCGTAGTTGAGCGTATACACATTGCGCCATACATCGACAACGAGACGAGCAGCGCTCACATACTGCGGATTCGTTGGCTGCAAGCGGGAATCTGGCGTTCTCACCAGGAATGAGCCGTCCGGATTGTACAGATCCAGAGAGTAGTCGCTCGGATTTTTACCGCCCGCCACATAGGACAGGACGTAGATGTAACCCTTCGCTTCCACCGCCACATCCAGATACGTAATGTCCGTGCGGTTGTCCGGATTGTACAGCGCCATATACGACAGGTAGCGGTTTACATTGAGCACCGCGCTGTTGACAGGATCAGCGGCAATATAGTAGGATTGCGCCCCGTTCCAATCCTCGACAACCCAGATGCTGCCCTTCGCGCGCACATCAACGGTCACGTTGTTCAACACATCGAATACATTCAATACCGTTGCCGCTTTCGTAATGTTATAGACGGCACTTCTGCTCGGGTCTGTAATCGACCATTCTGTGCCAGCCGTCACGACCGTCACATAAGAGCTGATCGCATGATTATTCATATCATTGCTGTCATATGACAGATACACGCCTTGATTGGCGAAAGCGTTAATGAGGTTTGTCGTGAGCGTCGCGCTGTCCAAATCAGCTGACAGAGACGAATTCAAATCGAAAATATGCGTCAAGCCGTGATTCTGGAACTGCAGTTGCAGAGCCTCAGAGAAAACGCCATTGTCCAGATCAGCCGCATAATCCGCAGCGCTCAGCGTGAATAGCGACTCACCCATGAAGCTGGCTACCGGATTGCCCTTCGTATCGAAGGATTGAATACGCTGGTTAAGCGTTTCGAGAATGAGGACGCGACCGTCCGGAGTTACCGCAAGCGCTTTTGGTCCTTGCAGCAGCCCTTGTCTGACCCCTTCCCCGGATACCATCTGTGCATCCTGCGCATGCGCATCATCGGATGGCTCGCTCGGAATTTGCAGAATTTCCATTTTGCTGTCCTTCCAGCTCACGCCGATAACCGATCCCTGCGGATGGACAACCATCGCATCCATGCTCGACAGGTTGAATCGGCCCCAGCTCTTCAGATTCGGATCGTTCAAGCCGAAGCCGCTCTCTCCGTCCATCAGATTGACCTGACGCAGGTTGAACTGATTGTTCCGCGTATCAAGAACGAAGTTGTTCGTGCTGATCTGCTGATCTGCTCCGCCATCTGGCTGCAGGCCGAATTGGTCATAGGCAATGTATGGCTGTACAGTAAATTGCACCTCGGATGTTTTGAAGCGGGATTGCGGATCAGCAAGCACCGAAAGGTTCTGCGCCCGATAATTCTGTCCCGAAGCGCTCCACACATAGCCGACCTCGAATGCCTGGCCGTTCAGCGTAATATCTACAGGCTTGCAAATATAGTTGCCGCCACTGCTGCAATCAAGACTTGCGACGGTAGCTGTCGGCAAATCGCCGGCATGCCAGATATGCTTATCCGAAGCAGCATCGTAAATAATTTTTTCTTTATAGTCATACTGGGTGTCCTGCGTGAGCGGAACGAGTATTTCGGTAATGTTCTCCGAAAGCGTCAAGGAAGTGGAGCCGCTATCCGGGAAGGCCGGAATCCAATCGCTCTGATACTTGCCGCACAGCCAGCCGCTGCTGGAGTAGATGCCGGCAATAATTTGAATGTTGCCGCCAACCGGAAGATTCGAGAAGGTCAGATTCAAAGGCGTGTTTGAAGTTACCTCCGGCATCTTGCCGCGAAGCACGAAGTTCGTGCCGCCCTGATATTGAACCGTTACCTGATAATGATCCGATACTGCAGGCCATACTGCCGTTTCCGGATGTCCTGCCTCCCCATGCGCAGGGTCTGGATGCAGATTGAACTGCAAATCCATCGCACGCGAAATGTCCACAGACAGCGTAGCTGGAGAAGACAGAATCTCGCCAGTCGATACCGCCATCTCGGCAAAGTTAATCGCCATGTTCGCAGCGCGCAATGCCCAGCCGACGAACGGAACATTGTCCTCAAGCTCAGCAACCGTGATTTGCTCGGTTACATAGAGCGCCAGCTTCTCAAGACCTTTGGCAAGCAGGATGCCTGCCATCGCGTCCGCGAAGGCGAACAGCACGGACTTGGCATTCGTCAGTGCAGCCGCTGTCGCTACGCCTCCCCCTACAATCGGGAACGCTACAGCAAGTGCAGCTACCACATTGTCAATATCCGCTACGAAATCGCTGAACCACTTCGAGTTAGTAATAGCCGCTCCAGCAATAAGGAATATGGTTGGAATGCCATATTGGAATATGCCTGTCAATATCGCGCCGGACGGATCGACATCGCCATCCCACTTCGACGTGCCAAGGCAGCCGAACAGCAGCTTCAAATGAGTCGCGTCATCCGGGAATACGAATGAAAGCTTCGTCGGATCTGTCGGCATCGGAATACCGAGAATCGTATTGACGGCCGAGACGCTGGAGATGAATTTCTTCTGGTCCGTCTCAAACCAGCTCTGAATAGCCGATGGAAGACGCTCCTGCCAGCCTGCCGGATTTGAGATCGGATCGCCCTTCTCGTTAAAAAATTGCGCATAGGCGGTAAGCGACCGCAGGAATATATTTTTTACTTCAATCGAAAAGGTTTTGTCGCTGTTAAATGATAATGTATCTGCATATACGTTCAAGCCATGGTTCGGCGTCTCTTCCTTAACCGTCCACTTGTAAGTAGGACCTGCTTCCGCCAATGTCGTTCTCTTCGCTGCGAACGACTTGTACAGCGCATTGCTCGAAGTGGAAGTGACATCATCCTGTTGGTATGCGGTCTTCCCTTGATTCACTGACCATGTTTGATTCTGCAGCGATGTATCATTGCTTGCCGACTGCATCGCGCTGGTCATCGGCGTAGTTGCATTCTGCTCGGTCAAGTCCGACCAGCTGTAGATAAAGATCGGATCTCCGGCTTTGCGCGATCCCATATCGTATCCGTAAGTCAACGGATTGCCGTACTGATCGACGGAATTTTTAATGATTGCCCATCCGCCTGTGGAGGTAGCCGGGCCTTGCTTGCTTATGATAGTCGCTAAATTATACACTGCGTTATATTGGGCTGGATTAACATTCTGTGGGGGTGCAATGTGGTCATTCATAACAACATTAGCGGTATACGGCTTGTTGGAGGACAACTCAGGATAATGGAATAGTATTGCCGTAGCGATATCCCATGGGCTTTGCAGGTTATCGGCATCCACATTCGCCTGAAGCGCATGCGCATCATTAAGGCTTGTTAAGCCAAAATGGGATAGCTTTGGATGAAGATGTCCGTCGCCGCTATTGCTCGCCAACTTTTTTTGAAGATGAGCTTCTCGGTGCTGCCTTGGAATATGTATGGACATATGATGCAGTTTCGGAAGATAAACATTTGG
Organism: Paenibacillus plantiphilus; assembly: GCF_927798095.1. Taxonomy (GTDB): domain Bacteria; phylum Bacillota; class Bacilli; order Paenibacillales; family Paenibacillaceae; genus Paenibacillus_Z; species Paenibacillus_Z plantiphilus. Next base: position 238,574 of record NZ_CAKMMF010000003.1, read on the forward strand.
ATCGTCATCAGGAGAAGTTACGCGAATGCGAAGCAAACGATCGGTTGGGAAATGTGCTTCAGCAGCTTCAACGTAATGAGTGAATCGCTGGCGATGTTCCTCGGGAATAAGCGCCAATGCCCTGTTGCTTTTTGTCGCATCTAACAAGGTTTGTGTCGAGTGTGGCTGCAACTCATACTTGTGTGTACCAAGATGCAGGGTAAACTTCTCATTCGTAGAGCTGTCGGGCGCAAGCTCAAAATGCAACGTTCTAGTCATTTCTCAATCTCCTTTTCAAATTGTTTTCCTTCCTCTTGAGGCCATGTTGCTGTTCTGCAACTAATAGGAAACGGATCTTGTGCAATAAAAAAAAGAAAAATTATAGAACCGCATTGCACAATTTCACTTTTGTTTCCATAGTTACAATTCGTATTCTATCAATAACAATCAAATTATGGAAGAATTTTTTTGTAAGGTTAGATGTCATCGCATTGCGTATTATTTAATAGATTTAACTACATTAATAGCATTATATTACATTTAATATGTTCAAAAAAACTATTAATAGATATTTATAGCAATTATTTTAAAATGATAATGAATGACATGACACCTCACTTCCAAGCCAAGTACAGTTACGTATCGGTCATCGTGTCGCCTCCTCTTTCCAAACTTTTTATCGTGCTATTGCCTGCCTCCTGTATTCGTGTTGCTTGCAAACTATATGCCTCTGCATAAATGAATATGCTTCCAATTCATCTGCTATTAGATAATAGCCGGTATGCTCCCAAGCACAAAGCGGAACTTTAGGAAATCTAAAAACATAGCATTTATTTACATATTAATACGCAATTCGACATTTTTTTCATTCCTAATAAAGCCATTTAATCTTTTCAATAAGAATGCTAAATGTGCGACTGCGGCCTCATTCGGAACGTTTTGACATTCAGAATTCCATTGGCGGTAACTCGCCATCTATCCTGTTCGTGTGATCCTGCGTGATCCTTTTGATCTCACTAGCCTATCGGCAGTATGATAGAATCCGAGGTGTAGATATGTTGACAGATAATCGTACTGGTCAGCGTGTTTCCGTCATCATTGCGCCTATGCAGATTAGTGATGTCCGGTACATGCGGCCAGGATGGACGCCAGGATTTAACTGGCGTCAGTATTTTAGAATGAAAAACGTGGAGGTGTACAAAATCTGTGTTGCCGGATCTACTCGTCTTGAGGGCGCCATTGCATTGGAGCACAGAGGCGATCATGTTTGGATTCATTTGATTGAAAAAGCCCCTTATAATCGTGGCTTATTGGAGCAATATAAGCATGTAGCCCATCATTTGTTTGCTTTTGCGACGCAGCGGCACTTAGATCATAATGGCGATGGCTTTGTTGCCTTTGAGATCAAGACCGGTTTGGCTAATCATTACATACGGGAATATGGCGCTGTGCCCATGAGCGGTAGCCGAATGTTTATTCCCGACGTTGCTGGGTTACGCTTAATTGAGGTATACTTAACATAAAGGTGGTGCATTTCAAATGAATAGAAACAAATATGTGAGATATTCTGGCCGACGACGTTTTGGGGGCAACGATCATCGTTTCGATGTCTATGAGGTCGCACCAACCGTACCCGGACCGAACGACAAACTGCGTGATCAAGAAGTGAGCAACGCCATATCTAAATGGAAAATTACAAATCCTCTTACTGCAAAGGCTCGCCAATAGGCGGGTCTTTTGTTTGCCTGGATGGGGAGCAGTTTTTTTTGCGGGGGATCAACTATGTCTGTTAATGAACAAAAGCAAAAAAAAGGAATTCCGCATCCTAAAAAGGAACTCCCTGGCCTTAAACAATGACTTGCTTGACGACAGGGCCTCTGCGGTATGTTGCTGCAGTGATCAGGCCAGAATACATAGCAAGAACATAAGAACCGAGGCGTACCTCATGAGAATATTGTCGATTTTTATACTATTGCTGACCTTTAGCCTCACGCTAAGTGTCATACTTGATCTTGTTATTGGCATGCCACTTGCCCAATCCATGCGGAACTTGATAAATTTTTGGCGGTTTATGGGGATTCCAGCCTATTTGCTGCTTGCAATATTTATAGGTGTGCCACTAATAAATGAAATTGCCGCTGCTGCGCATGCAAAGCAAAAGACAAAAAAACCGAATTAACGCTCTATCGGTTTCCTTTGCCGGCATATTTGCGGATTAGATGCACCGCTGCAAGCAGCAGTGGAATGCCAATGACAACGAGCACCTGATAGTTGCTGATCGACAGCTTTCCTTCCAATAGATGCTCATTGAAGCTTCCAGAGATCGACATCGAGGCAATCATAATGACGGCGCCCACGGGCATCACCAGCCTGCGGTGCGGTTTTACATGGAACAATTCTGCCGTCCCGATTACCGCAGCATAATACAGCAGAGCAATCTTGAAGAAATCGACGATCAACATCGTAAAAAGAGCGACCGGGTCCAGACGCTGCAGGAAGTCCGCAATATTCACTTTGCTCACCATCGTCAATAGCGCAAATATCGAGCGGGAAGAAATGTCGGCTCCAAGCACTGCAATATCGATTGCAATCGTATAGCTCAGCACAACGCCGCTGATGATAATCGCAATCAGGCCTGTTTTCATTTGCAGCTTCGGATTGTTCAAGTGAGGAAACAGCATGCAGAAGCAGATCATTTCACCGAAGGGGAAAATAAACGTGTTGGGGTAAGTTGTTGTCAGAATCGGCTTCCAGCCAAATTCCAGCACTGGCAGCAGGTTATTGAGATCGATGATGTTGGATGCAAACACAAGAATGCTTCCCACAATTCCAAATCCGACAATTACTACAATGAAAATCTCGCTAAGGCGAGCCAATACCTCAATCCCTTTATAAAGAACATATGCAATTGCAAGAAGCATGACCGCATTAAGCACGAAGATGGGCGTCGTATCAAATACCGAAGTGACTAATAATTCACCTGCATCCCGTACATCCCTGGCAGCATCATAGATAAAATAAAGAACAAGCACGAGCCCAAGCACCCAGCCGATGGGCCTCCCCATAATTCGCTGTGCATAACTGGTTAGTGTAAGCGTGGGATACTGCCGGTACAAATAGCTGTACAGAGAGAACAGCAGACAGCCGCTAAATGTGCCCAGCAGAATAGCCAGCCAAGCATCCTTCTTGGCATCCAATCCGTAATTAACTGCAATAGATGTACCGAATACAAACAGGATGATCAAGGCAAACAGCTGGCCTATGCTGATTTTGGGAGTATCCATGACCCTGTTCACCCCGATTCAAAGCTGTAGTTATGTGCTAGGATTGCTGCAAAAAAGATTTGATGCGCATGCCCGAGTTTCGTATATAGGAATCGACTACGACGCGAATCTCGCCTTTGGCAAACAACGTATTCCAATCATTCTGGACCCGCTTCCATTCCAGCTTGTTTGTGCGGTTCAACGCTTCCCCGAAGCCGAAAATATCGCTTTTTTGCTTTTGGGCAGCTTCTATGGATGCTGTAACTACTTCTGCCGACCTCTTGCTCCACCGCTGTTCCAGCATTGCAAGCTCGTCCATACGTGCAAGGTCGAGCGCGCATTTCGTATCCACTAGCCCGCCTTCTTCAATGATGGAGATTTCCAGCAGCGGCTTGCCATTATGCATGCTGGTTTTGATTCTCGTTTTTGATTTAGTCAACTCAACTGTCACCGCATCCTTTTTAGATCCACAATCCAGCTCTTCTACACTGCTTTTTATTTTGCCCAGAAGCTTTATTACGCCCCTGGCCTTATCACCATCCAGCCACTGCACCATTTTGCCGTCCTTAAACATGGCAAGCCCGCGTACCATTATGAGAGCATCGGGACGGCTCATTTCCACATTCGATTTTTTTCTGCCTCTTTCTATTTCGCCTTGAACGATAACCCCTGATATGACTGGCTCTCTCCCCTTGCTTACCAACGCCCTAATAATGTCATCAATCGTGTATTCCAAATTTTCCGACCAAAGATTGGAAGAAAACTCAAGTTTGCCTTCGATTGCATCGGCTGGAATTTTTTCCATCGGTGTAATAACGCCAAGTATTTCTTCTGCTGATGTATTCCTTGCAATGACGACCTTCGTCGTCAGCCGGGTTTGATGCAGCCGTTCAAAGGTATCGAACAGGTCATTGATTCCATCCCGTGCCAATGCCTCTCCGATGACCAATACTTTGACATGCGAGAATAACAGTTCACGCGGCACTTTGCGCGTTATTTTGCGTATAACCTCAAACAACGTCGATCCATTGTCTGCAAACACCGTGACAGCTGTTGTTCTCCCCCCTCCTCCGCCTTGAATGCCTGAGGATATTTCCGAAGGATTAATGACCTGAAAAGATATCCGGTACTCCGATCCGCCTGGCAATTTATCCATACCGATGGCAGAAACGATAGCAAGGTGGGACAACTCCTTACTGTTCCAACAGCCCGACAATACGACAATACTTAGCAGCAGCCACGACAACAGGATCGGTTTCGGTTTCATGGACAGCTTGGCTACTCTCCTTTTGAGTCAGATGAGTCCTTCGAGCTAGCATTCATTGCTCTCCCCCATGACTCGGCTGCCTCCTCCTGATGAATCAAGCGCGAGCGCTTGATGAACGACCAACGCGGCATGCGAAGAATGTTGTCCTTCTGATCAAAGAGGCGAAATGGGGCAAACGGGGCCATATACGGAATTCCAAACGATTTCAGACTGCACATATGGGCCAATAGAACAATGCATCCCAGTAGAATGCCGTAGAAGCCTAAAGTGGCTGCCAATATCATAATGAACAATCGGATTAAGCGTGCAGAAATGGCTACGTTGTAAGCAGGTGTGGAGAAGCTGGCAATACCAGTAATAGAGACGACAATGACCATCGCAGTGGATACGATACCAGCCTGAACAGCTGCTTGGCCCAGCACGAGCGCACCAACAATGGATACTGCTTGCCCCATAGCACGGGGCATTCGCACACCTGCTTCGCGAAGCACCTCGAACGAAAGCTCCATGAGCATCGCTTCTATGAAAGCAGGAAAAGGAATGCCGTCTCTAGCGGATGCAATGCTGATTAGAAGCGTTGTTGGTATCATGTCCTGGTGAAAAGTAATCGCTGCGATATAAACCGAGGGCAATAGCAGGGAGATTAAATAGCAGATGTATCTGAGCATTCGCAGAAATATGCCGACATCGAAACGGTTGTAATAATCATCAGGCGATTGGAAAAATTGGGCGAATACAGTTGGCACAAGCAGAGCGAACGGGGTCCCATCAACCAGAATGGCAACGCGCCCCTCCAGCAAATTTGCCGCAATTACATCAGGCCGCTCTGAATTATATATGGTGGGAAAGAATGTAGCGGTCTGGTCCTGAATCATCTCTTCAATGGCGCCGGATTCGAGTACCGCGCTAAGATTCGCCTTCTGCAAACGGTGCTTGACCTCTTGAACGAGCTCATCATCAACCGTGTTTTTCATATACATAATAGCAACCTCGGTCTGGGTCTTCTTACCGAGCTTCATCTTCTCCAGCCACAAATCCGGGTTCCGGATTCTTCGGCGAACCAAGGAGATGTTTGTCGCTAATGTTTCATTGAAGCTGTCCTTGGGCCCGCGGATAACAACCTGAGTCGTAGGCTCATCTACGCCTCTGCTCTCTCCGCCTTTCGTGCCGCAGCAAATAGCTTCGGCGATTCCATCAATAAGAAGAACCGTATCTCCTGATAATATCGATGCAAGGACACCGTCCAGAGTACGGGTAGTGCTGACCTCGCAGAGAGCAGATGCATGGTTGTACAAGAGCGAATAGACTCCCTCCTGTATTGTGCTGCCATGCGTTGTCAGGTCACTGCCGCTCCCTGCCAGATTCGAGCATAGCCCAGAATCGTTCATCATTTGTTTATCAATCAAGCCGTCGATATGCAGGGCTGTTACATGTGTCGTCGGACTGCTCGGAATTCGAATGCTGCGCATAATCAAATCAGGACTGTTGCCAAGTCGCTGCTGGAGCTGTGCCAGTATGACCGAAAGCTCTTCTTGAAGGGATGATTCCTCTGTACTGGTTCTCATGGCTGGAAAACCTCTTTACCTTTACTTGTTACTTGAGATTATTTACTAATTTAATTTAATTATTCCATCGATGAAGAGGAAGGTTACCTGCACCGCACCAAGCACAACAGTCCTGTGTCCATTATTGTCTCTTGGGCCTATTGCCCAACCACTTGTTCATAATAAATATCGCCAAGCCTATAAGAGCAAGCGAAATGTACACTTGCAGCATCTGATAGAGCGGGCTCGTCAAATCCCACAGTTTGAACAGCATTTGAGGTCCAAAATAAAGAATAGGGAAAAGATTCATAAACCAGCTCTTCAAATACACGCTGATAGAAGTAAACATCAGAGCAGCAGCAACGCCTGTGACGACCGTTCCAGTCCCTCCCAATTGAACGACAGGCACTCCCCAATACATGTCCGCCACCAGGACAATGACAAATCCGGCAAAGCCGAGAATGGCATACAGATAGATTATGCTGAAGCCCTTCCACCTCGACCGAAAGGAAGAGAGTCGGATAGAGTTAACCATTAGCGCAAGTCCAAGCAATAGAGCTGCTGGGTATCCAAAAATAACAATCCATGAGAACGACACATCCCCTTTCAACGCTTCGCCAAGCAGCCAAAATGCCGTAGCTCCCAACAGAAAACAGATCACATTGCTGACAATCTCTTTCTTGGATACAGTCATCTCAGCAGCCAACTCATCCGCATATGTCCGACAGTTTTTACCGAAAATCTGAACGACTGTTTTACCTGCAGCTTCCCCCTCCAGTAAATGTGCCTCTGCCTCTTCAATAAAGCTCTTGATTTCCTTCTCATTCACGCCCTTAGTCATCAGATAGGCGTTCAAGTCAATAAGAAAACGCTGACCTTCTTTGGAAATTCCATTCATCTCAGCCGCCTCTCTTCCCATCATTACTTTTGAATCTTTTATTGTGCAGCAAACGGTCCACACTGTAAGACAATTCATTCCAGCGTTGAATAAATTCGTCCAGTGCCTTCAAGCCTTCTTCTGTTAACCGATAATACTTGCGCTTTGGTCCTAAATCAGATTCCTTCAGCACACTCGCTACCAGCCTATCCTTCTGCATGCGTATAAGAACAGGGTATATGCTGCCTTCACTTACCATTGTAAATCCATATCGGGCCAGCTTCTCCGTCATTTCGTAGCCATAGGTCTCCCCTTCCGAAATAACGGCAAGCAAGCAGCCCTCTAATATGCCCTTAAGCATCTGGCTAGACGACACGTTGCTTATCCTCCTCCCCAACTAACTTGTTATACAAGCTAGTTATGCGCAAAAGCGCTGCTATATTGCTATGCAAGTTACCTGAAGAATAACATGCTGCCTCTTAGAACGCAAGCGGCAAACCGCCAATATGTGGTGTGCACTGTGTGCTGTATTCCTTTTGGCGGGATCACTTGGGCTGCTAACAAACGAGGGCTGTCCCAATCGCATAATGCACGTTCGGGACAGCCCTGACTGTTCTAAATCGTAGACTCCAACGGCTTTTCTTTGTATTTCTCAATCCAGTATTCATAGTAAGGATTGGTCCATGTCGTGTCATCATAGAAGACAACCTCTTTTACACATGCAAGCACTTTTTTGATGCCGTGGTCGGTATCCAGCGACCATCCGCTATTATCTCCGAACGTACCTTCAGGTACAATATTGACATTCTCCCCTTGACCAATAAATTCAATGGCGCCATCAGAGAAATCAAATTGCCCTCTCACTCGTACTGGCAAACCGTTCGCATCGAATCCAAGCATAGATACGACGATATCCTTGATTTTTTTATCTGAATTATTTTTAACTTTTACTTGAATCATATCCGGGTACAAGGCCTTGAATTCATCGCTTTGTATGGCAATGCCGGCGCTCAGTATCGTTGCGAGCTGACTCGTTCTGGCTTCTTCCATCTTCTTCTTCCGTTCTGCCTCCAGCAATATTGCATGTTCCTTCTCATAATCAGCTTTCTTCTCTATAACACCAGTATCACCCGGTACAACATTCAGCGCTTCATCAAGCATATCGATGGCTCCTGCAAAATCCTGAGCCTTAGCCAGACTCGCGGCATTCGCTGCGATTTCATTCTTATAATCCTCAGAGGATTGCTTGACTAGGTCCTGTGCCTTGTCATAGTTGCGATCTGCTATGATAACAGCCTTCAGTTTAAGAAGACCCTCCTTGTACTTTTTCGCTTGAACCAGCTCTTCACCTTCTTTGAAGGCCGTTCGTGATCGGTCCAGCTCCTTCACATCTTTCAAAGCGGCGTTCGCTTCCAGCGCCATAATCTCAACTTTCACAATCGTTTCAAGGTCAGCAGACGCATCCTCAAACGTACTCTTATTATCAATGAACGCTTGCTTTATCCGTTCGATTTCCGCTACGATGAAATCTTCTGCTTCCTGCTCCTTTTCCAAATTGCCATTGATGCCGTCGTTGTAAATTTCACTCGCTTCCGTATAGTTTTGATCCAGAATGGCAGCTTCGAATTTTTTGACCGGATTATTCAGGAACATATATACGAAAACCGAAGCAGCAGCGATCAGAATTACACTGCCGCCGATGATCCAAAATTTCTTCTTTCCGGCAGATGATGCTGATGCAACTGGTCCGGATGGTCCTAGTGATGCAGATCCTACTGCTTGTGCTGATGATTCTGATGATGCAGATCCTGATGATGCAGATCCTGATGATGCAGATTCTGATGATTGTACTGATGCTCCTAGTGATGCAGATTCTACTGCTTGTGCTGATGATTCTGATGATGCAGATTCTGCTGGTTTTGCCAGTTTCGGCTTGCCGCAGTTCCCGCAAAATGCGCCGCTCTCTTGAAGCTCGTTCCCACAATGACTGCAATAATTCATGTACATTCCCCCTGATTGTATTCATCATGCTCTCTCTAAATCTACCTCTGCCATCCTTGAACTTATTCTACAGCCAGCAATACGCGGGTTATTAATAGGTATAATTGCCCACATCAGTACTAGTGTACCATTTTTCCCGCAACTATTTATAGTATAATTTCTCAAAACGGCAGCAACAAAACATGCACCGCCACAAGCTGACAGCAATGGCGACTACCCGTCCATTGGATCAGTATGCGAGGTGCATGTATGGATTTCCTCCTATCTTACTCAACTAATTTATGCCTGATGGTCTTAAGTTGATTTTTAATTGTAAATGAGGATTTATGCAATGCTGCGGCTATTTGACTCTTATTCAAGCCCGCTTCGTTCAGAATATAAACTTCACGCTCCACCTGTGATAGATTAGAAAGCCTTTTCTTATTCTTCAATTCGTTTCTTATCACCTCTGCGCAGTCTGAGTGTATCGACGCCTTGTTCATGTGGGATTCGCGAATAGCCGATACGATATCCTTCACATTCATTTTATGGATGAGATTCATGGCACCGCAAGCAATGGATTCGAGGATGATCCCTTTGTTCGTTGCATTCGTCAGTACGATAATCTTGATTCCGCTCATGCTGGATATGAGTTTGATCGTCTCCATCCCCTCATTGTATGATCCTGCCAGATCAATATCCATGAGTACAATATCAACAGGCTGGTTCTGTGCTGACTCTATGGCAGACTCCTTCGAAAATACCGTATCTACAAGCGCGATATCCTTCTCTCGCTTAAAAGCCTCATGCAGCGTGTTGATCCAGAATTTATCCTTCTCCACAAGTAAAACTTTAATTGATTCCATCGAATATCGGATCTCCTTCAGAACGTCTACTGCTAGGGATGCCTGCTGCTGCTCTTAGCAGGTCCATATCTTTACATATTACACACAATTACAGCTTCCCTACAACCATTACCAGTCAAACTTTCTCCTTGACCTCCCCTATAATAAAATAAGCGCCCTCTCCGGACGCTTTGCTTCATGCAGCTAGTTTGCGATTGCAGCGAACCATTCCATCACCTTCCAACCCATGAGTCCGACGGTTGCTCCAAACCTATTTTTTCAGTAGAAATGTATTTCCACACTTGACAATGATACACTTTGTATCATAAATTACTAGTAGTAGAGAATTACAGATTTTATAACACTAGGTCTAGATAATTAGTATGACGTAAGGAGTTTATATCTATGACGATGGGAGACCGCTTGCGAGAGCTTCGTCTGAGAATGAATATTTCTCAAGAAGAAGTGTCCAAACAGATTGGTATTACACGCTCTGCTTACAGTCATTACGAAATTAACAACCGGCAGCCTGTCTATGAAACATTGAAGAAATTGGCTGTTTTGTTTAACGTGTCGCTGGACTACATTATCGGCGGTGAGGCTCCAATTCCAGATACGCAGGTGCTGCCCGAGACCGCCGAGATTATGCGAATATTGAATAGTATGGACTATGACAAACGTAAACGATCCATCGAGAAGGTGATGATCATCCTTCGCCAAGCTGAGTAGACATCCTTACACTTGCAGCGAAGCAGGCAATGAGATCCAAATAACTGTGCCCTCTGCGGGGACGCTTTCCGCTTCAATCTTTCCCTTGTGCGCTTCGACAATTTCTTTGGCGATTGCCAGTCCAAGCCCACTGCCCCCGTCTGCTGAATTGCGCGACATTTCTTTCTTATAGAACCGATCGAAAATATGCGGCAAATGTTCGGCTTCGATTCCGCTGCCCGTATCTCTCACCCGCACGATTACACGACTGGATTCAAGCTCGTACGAATAGGTCAGTTTAATTTTGCCGCCCTCCCCCGTATGCTTGATAGCATTATAAATAATATTCGCAATGACCTGATCCATTCGGAACAAGTCCATCCGCAGCATTACGCCCGCTACATCCACCTGCTGCTTTCCTGAGGGGTCCTGTTCATACTCACTTTCGAATCGCAAGCCTTTAGCGCGCACATCCATCTCGAATTGCTCGCGATGCCGCTCCATCCAATCCTTCAATTGGACATGGATATAATCAAACATTAATTGCCCAGCCTCCAGCTTCGACAGCTCGAACAGGTCGCGGATAAGCCGATTGACTCCGCCTACTTTACCGAGCATCATACGGACATATTTATTGCGCTGCTCATCGGTTGTCACCATTCCGTCCTTCATCGCCTCCAAATAACCTTGCAACAGCGTCATTGGCGTTCCCAGATCATGCGAGATGTTCGTCATTAATTGTCTTCGTGAATTTTCCATCTTCGCCAGCTCACTGTTGGCCCGCTCCAACGTCTCATTCGCCCCTCGAAGCGCTTCCGTACGTTCTTCTATTCGATCCTCCAGATGAGTGTTCAGTTCACGGAGCTCATGAGATACCTGCTCAACACGGTGCAGCGCGCTGGAGAAGCGCGATGAAATAATAAACGACTGCATCAGAATGAAGAAAAATAATCCAAGCGGCACAAGCTGCTGATTGTTGAATTTGCTCCATTCATTATAGAATAGCATGTCGTTCAGCACGGCCAATACAAACACCGTAAGTCCTGCCAGTACGTAAGGAGCTCCCTCCCGTTTGCGCACAACTGCAAGAATGAGTACAACAAGCAGATAGATGCCGACAAGCATGACAAACAACTGATAAGCGATCAGCATTTTGGAGTACACAATGGCAGGAAAGGCCAGCACATACAGTGACAGCAGACTGCCCACCCCTATTACAAGCCGCTTCAAGATCTTAGGCATGTCATACGGGAACAATCTGTACACATACAAATATCCGGTAACCGCGCTGAAAGCAAACGATATGTATTCGATCTTAAGTCCGGCCTCCCACGAAATGAATGGAAAGGACTGCAGCAAATACCCTTCGCCTGTAACCCCGATCCGGGTCGCAACGAGCAGACATAGCAGGCCAAAATAAAGGGTGAACTGCTCCCGCCGCCGGAACGCATACAAGCCGATATGATAAATCCCGATGATGAACAGGCTGCCGAGAATAATCATATCCTGAGCCGATGAGCGCAGCTGTGAACCAACAATATCACTGCTGTCCCCCAGCTTGATATCGAGCCAAATACCGCCTTTGCGGTGCTGGAAATTGGATACTTGCACAACGATTTCCAAGCGATCGGTTCTTCCATCGAACGAGACAATTCGCGGGAACTGCTCGGCGCTCGCTGTCTCTGAACTCGTACCGACTAAACCGACAGTTGCTAATGGATTGCCGTTAATCCAAAGCTTATACGAGCTTGATATATTGGGCATGCGTAGCGCCAATACATTTGCTGTCGGTTCGATCCACACCGTAAGCCGATAGGTAGCATAGCCTTGTCCGCTCTTCACGCCGAAGCTCTCCGGATAGCTGTTCCATGATCCTGGGACATTCGCATAACGGATATTCTGCTCCCTGAATGCCTCATTGGCATTGAGCAGCTCCTGACCATAGAAGGCCCATTCTCCGGTCAAATTAATCGCCCCGTCTTGTTGAAAAGACCAGTTGCTAAGGTCCAGCTCCCCCTTGACAGCTTTCGGCTTCACCTGGGTGGAAGACACTGTGCAGCTGCTGCATAAAGCGATCATAAACATAACGATGCACATGGTTGAAATGAGATGACGAATTGCGATTACCTCCTATAAAAAAACGTCGATTGCCCATCCCTCCCTCTATTCGATATAATAGTCGGGGAAGACTGCAGAATATGCCGAAGCAATGAAGCGAAACTTCAGTGCAATAGGGGGGCTAGAGATGACTACAAATAAAATATTGGTCGTAGATGATGAACCAGACATAACCGAATTGATCACACTCTATCTGGAGCGTGATGGCTTCGACGTTCATTCCACGGATAACGGCGAAGATGCGATCCTGCTTGCTGAGGAGCTCAAGCCAGACTTGATTATACTGGACATACAGCTTAAAAATCTTGACGGGATCGAAGTATGCAAAAAAATACGAACGGACTCCGGGGTCCCAATCCTGTTCATTAGCTGCATGAATGATGATACCGACATTATACACGGTCTGACAGTCGGCGGCGATGATTATATGACCAAGCCGTTCAGTCCGAGCCAGCTCGTTGCCCGCGTCAAGGCGCATCTGCGCAGGCAAGCCGTAATCGATCAAAGCAAAACCGTGATCGTAGTGGAGGAAGTGCTTACCTTTGACGGCCTCGTCATCGACATTCCAGCACGGACTGTGCTTGTACGGGAGAATGAGATTTCCTTGTCCACCAAGGAATTCGAGCTGCTTGTACAGCTTGCCCTAGCTCCTAACCGGGCATTTCCACTGGATGATTTGTATACCCTCGTATGGGGCCATGACAGCATGGGCGATACGAGGACGCTGATGGTTCATATCAGCAACCTGCGCAAAAAAATCGAGATCGATCCGACGAATCCGCTCTACATCACAACGGTTCGCGGTGTCGGCTATAAATTCAGCCTCAAGGAAGGAAATACTCATGTACATCGCTAATCAATGGAAAGACTATGAATTGCTGGATACAGGCAACGGAGAGAAGCTGGAGCGTTGGGGCTCATACATATTAAGAAGACCTGACCCGCAAGTCATCTGGCCGATATCGAATGAAACCGGACATTGGACAACCGCCGACGGTCACTATCACAGGAGCTCCTCAGGCGGTGGCGACTGGCAGTTCCGCACGAAAATGCCGGAGCGCTGGACGGTCTCCTACGGCGAGTTAAAGTTTCATATCAAGCCTACAAGCTTTAAACATACCGGACTATTCCCCGAGCAGGCAGTGAACTGGAGCTGGATGATGGACAAAATCCGCAGCGCCGGACGGCCGATTCGGGTTTTGAATTTATTCGCCTATACAGGCGGAGCTACAATCGCAGCAGCAGCAGCAGGGGCCGAAGTTTGCCATGTCGATGCCGCCAAGGGAATGGTGCAATGGGCGAAGGAGAACGCGCAGCTGTCCGGACTAGAGAATCGCCCTATACGGTACATAACCGATGATGTATTCAAGTTCGTACAGCGTGAGCAGCGACGCGGACGTCAATATGACGCCATTATTATGGACCCTCCCTCCTACGGTCGCGGCCCTAACGGAGAGATGTGGAAGCTGGAGCAGGACTTATATCCCTTCCTTGCCTTCTGCTCCACGATTCTGTCACCTGACCCGCTGTTCATGCTTATCAACTCCTACACAACAGGGTTGTCTCCCTCTGTCTTGCACAATCTGCTGCATATGACAGTCGGGCAAAAGCATGGCGGCGAGATACACTGCGGGGAGATCGGACTCCCCATTACAGCATCCGGCTTGACATTGCCTTGCGGCATATTGGGTCGCTGGGAGGCTAAGTAGAATGGCCAATGATGAGCGCTCGACAACCAACATGAAGCTGAATATCCTGTATGAGGACAATCATCTGCTCGCGGTCGTCAAGCCTCCGGGCATATTGTCACAAGCTGATGATACGCTAGAGCCTGATATGGTCACACTGCTGAAGGCGGACATTAAAGAGCGCTACTCCAAACCCGGCAATGTATTCGTAGGGCTTGTCCATCGTCTGGACAGGCCTGTCGGGGGGGCGATGCTGTTCGCCAAAACCTCCAAGGCTGCCTCGCGGCTCTCGGAATCAGTCCGCAGCCGCTCATTTGACAAAAGATATCTGGCTATCGTCCACGGCTCTCCAGCGCAGGCACAAGGCCGTTTGCGGCACTATCTGCGCAAGGATGCTGCTCGCAATATCGTTACCGTACATCATAAGCCCGTTGAGGGCGCCAAAGAAGCTTTGCTGCACTATGCAGTCGCAGCTGTCCAAGGACAATACTCACTCGTTGCAGTCGAGCTGCTGACAGGACGCCCCCATCAGATTCGAGCACAGATGGCGGCTATCGGCTGCCCGCTGCTATATGACCGCAAATACGGCGCTCCTCCTATAGAGGGACAGCTTGACATCGCCTTATGGTCTGCTTCAATCGGAGTTGCGCATCCCGTATCGAAGGATTGGTTGACCATTCAATCCGCACCTCCATCTGCATCGCCATGGTCACGCTTCAGCGATGAAGACTATGCCCTTGCATTGCAAATTTTACCGTCAGGTAGTACAGAATGATGCGAGCGATGCGATTGCTAGTCGCAGCATTACTAATAACCGTATTATTGACGGGGTGTGTAGACGCACAGTCCCGGACATCTGAGAAACCTTCCGACAAACCGGATATCGCAGCCGACCAACTCAGTCAAGAGCATGGGACAGAAGCGGAACCCGGATCAGAGTCTGTTTCAGACAAGCAGCCTATTGATCTCGGATCAAAGCCTGAACCTGACAAGAAGCCTGGGAAGACTGGCTCCTCTGATGCGCTTTGGGTAGCTGTTGGCGATATAATGATGCACATGCCTCAGCTCCCGGCTTATTATAACAAGACCACCAAGCGATATAACTTTAATCCGTTCTTTGAAAAAGTAAAGCCAATATTGGAGCAAGGGGATTGGTCGCTGGCAAATCTCGAAACCCCTATCTCCACCAAAGATTTGGGCTACTCAGGCTACCCCCGCTTCAATGCCCCAAGCGAGCTGGCTGAAGCGCTTAAATACGCCGGGTTCAACGTCGTAACGAATGCGAATAACCATTCCCTGGATCGTGGAGCGGAAGGCATCAAGCGAACACTTCAGCATTTGGAGAAGCAAGGATTCACGACTAAAGGGACCGCCCGTTCCAAAGCCGAAGCAGACAAGCTGACTATCGTTGAGCGTCAAGGCATCAAGATGGGACTGCTTGCATATACCTATGGCACGAATGGCATTGCACTGCCCAAAGGCAAGCCCTATTCTGTCGCGTTAATCGATGAAAAGGCAATCATACGAGATATTAAACGGCTCCGTGAAGCAGGGGCGGACTTTATTACAGTTGCACTTCATTTTGGCGTCGAATATCAATTGACTCCCAATGATACACAGAAGAAGCTCGCCCGCAAGCTGATCGCAGCAGGTGCAGATATTATCGCAGGCGCTCATACACATGTCGTTCAGCCTTATGAAACGGTAGAGGTAACCGAAGCTGACGGCTCCGTCAGACGCGGACTTATTATCTATTCCATGGGCAATTTCATTTCCAATCAGCGGGGAGATACGAAGGACTGCGGAGTTATCTTCAAGGTCCATATTCATAAGGACCATGCGGCCAATCATACAACAATTGGCGATATCGAAGCGGTCCCAACATGGGTTCACCGAGTAAAGAAGAACAAGGCCAACCACTATCAAATTCTCCCGATGGAGCAGTCGCTTGAGAAGGGTCATACGAAAGGATTAACAGCTGCCGATTACAAGGAAATCAAACGCAATCTATCCATTCTGACCAAACGGCTCCAAAGTATGGCTATCAAGCCTGTTGCCATGAACGCAACAGAATCCTAATGGGATTAAAGGGCTGTGTCAACGTAGTTCGCTACTTTGACACAGCCCTTTCGCAATTAAATCTGCATTTGTTCGCACAAAGCGCTACAGCTCGGGAACGTGGAGCAAGGCGTGCTGTAACGTGAAGAAAATCAAGGAACGCTGAAACCTTCTCTTCTTGCAGATGGCAAGACCTCGCAGATTGCTCTTCAGCCATCTCCATAAGGCGGAAAAACCGCTTTACAGCTCGGAAACTTGGAGCGAAGAACGCTGTAACGCTGAAAAACCCTCTTACAGAGGGCAAGACCTCGCAGATTGCTCTTCAGCCATCTCCATAAGGCGGAAAAACCGCTTTACAGCTCGGAAACTTGGAGCGAGGAACGCTGTAACGCTGAAAAACCTTCTTTCAGATGGCAAGACCTCGCAGATTGCTCTTCAACCATCTCCATAAGGCGGAAAAACCGCTTTACAGCTCGGAAACTTGGAGCGAGAACCGCTGTAACACTGAAAAACCTTCTTACAGATGGCAAGACCTCGCAGATTGCTCTTCAACCATCTCCATAAGGCGGAAAAACCGCTTTACAGCTCGGAAACTTGGAGCGAGGACCGCTGTAACACTGAAAAACCTTCTTACAGATGTGAAATCGTCCTAGCCCTTCTTTCGACTATTGCCGCAAGGAGAAATATTCTGGGAACGGAGCTGTCCGCAAAGCTCCAATATTCAATGAGTCGGAGTCGGTCCCAAATGATATGAAAAGATGCCTCCAAAACCACTATATTAGTGGGTCTGTAAGCATCTTTTCATCATATATAGGGGGGCTTAGTGGAGACTCTGATATCATTAAACGACTTTCTAGACAGCCCCTTATACGGGGACAAATAAGCGATCCAGCGAGCTGCAACTATGAATTAGCAACCTTGCCCAGCAAATATACGAGCAGCTGTTGATTATGGACAGAGATACGATCGAGCGCTTCGCCTATATACGCATCACGAATTTCCATACCGCGAATAGCTTCCGTGTTCCCTTTCTCCGTGACCGTCACCCATACGATTCTGCGATCATTATCATCACGATTGCGGGACACTAGACCTCCCCGCTCCATGCGATCAAGCAGTGTTGTTATCGCTGCAGGCGTCGTTGACAAGAACACCAGTAAATCAGATGGCTTCATTGGCTGATGCACCAGCAGAAGCTCCAGTACATTCAACTGCCCCTCCGTAAGTCCCGGTGCCAATGAATCCTCCAAATGCATCTTCCAGTCCTTCGTTAGCTTGGACCATAATCGGCCAAATTCCACCGCTACCATCACGACATCCGCTCCCCGTCAACTTATCACTTTCTTTCCATTATACCACTCTGCAATGTCGAATTAAAGGTTAATACAGTTAATATTATGCGCCATTAAATGATACAAAATCGAACCCTTTGACATCGTTAGACATAAACTGCTCCTATAGGCGGCAGCACATGACGAAAAAGAAGACGGGAGAGTGAATGCTATGGATACTAACAGGATGGAGCTCGTTCAGAAGCTTGTTGATGCCGGCGTACTAAAAGACCCACAGCGGCTGAACCGTCTGGATGAGTCGGTTCCACTGTGGGTCGTGCTTGAAATGATGGTGAACATGCTGGAGCGGATTGACCCGCCCCATCAGCCTTTCGATTAACGATTATATGTCCGTTCTTGCAAAAGCCGTTACGATAACATCTTTCTTATCGACTGCCGCAATCGCTTTGCCCGTTGATTTGTGGTCTTCAATCGGCGCTTTTTCCGTTGATGCAGTCATATGCGTACCAGAACCGGTAATGAACATTAATTCACGTTCTTCCTTGCAGTAGAATGCGCCGATCAACCTCTCGCCATTGGAACGGACTCGTTTCCCCTCTTTGAATCCGAAGGAGGCTACACCTTTGCCGCCCCGTCCCTGCACAGGGTATTCCAGCAGGAGCGTTCGTTTTGCATACCCGAGCTCAGTAAGGACAAGCAATTCTCCCTCGTCCCCATAAACCCATTCAGCAGCAACAAGTTCATCCTCTGCCTTCAACATAATACCTCTCACACCAGCGGCAACGCGTCCCATCGGATTCACTTCATTCTCAGCGAAACGAATACACATGCCGTTCGAGCTGACAAGAATAAGCTCCTTGCTATTGTCGCTGACTCCTACACGAATGACTTCATCGCCATCGACGAGCTTCACAGCGGCAATTGCAGTGGAGCGCGAAGACTTGTACTCTTTCATCTCTGTTCGCTTCACCTGACCGCGTTTCGTAATAAAAACGATGGAGCGAGTCGCATCTTCAAAATCCTTGACCGGAATAATGCTGACGATGCTGTCATCCTTAGGAATAGGAACAACATTAACGACTGCGGTCCCAGTATCCTTCCACTTGAATTCAGGAATAAGATGAACAGGCAGCTGATAATATTGTCCTTTGCGGGTAAACAGCAGAAGCTGGTCTATCGTATTCACATCCAGAAGATCGCGAATGACATCGCCTTCCTTCACGCCAGCGCTGCCAAGCTCTCCTCCTGAACGCACGAACGATAGCTTCGATGTACGCTTAATATACCCCTCTTGACTAAGAGTCACGAATACATCCTCTGCTGGCACGATTACTTCAAGATTTACCTTGAGTTCCTCAACCTCGCCTTGAATATCCGAGCGGCGGTCGATGCCGTATTTCTCCCGGATTTCAGCAAGCTCATCCTTGATGACGCCAAGAAGCTTCTTCTCACTGTCGAGAATAGAACGCAAATATGCGATCCGCTTCATAATATCTTTTAATTCCTTCTCCAGCGACGTTATTTCGAGATTCGTCAATCGATACAATTGGAGAGTTAGTATGGCATCCGCTTGCCGTTCGGTGAAGGTGAATTTCTCCACCAAATTATTTTGCGCATCCTGACGATTCTTCGAAGCCTTAATCGTTGCGATGATCTCATCCAGCAGATTAAGCGCTTTGACAAGCCCTTCTACAACATGAGCGCGGTCCTCTGCCTTCTCCAGCTCGAATTGCGTACGGAAGGTGACGACTTCCTTCTGATGGTTAATATAGGCTTCCAGAATGTCCTTCAGTCCCAGCTGCTTCGGTGTTTTGTTAACGATCGCCACCATATTGAAATTATAAGCAACCTGCAAATCCGTCTTCTTCAACAGATAGGCGAGTATGCCCTGCGCATCGGCATCTTTCTTCAGCTCGACAACAATTCGGAGCCCATTGCGTCCGCTCTCGTCGCGAACCTCGGCAATTCCTTCGACGCGCTTCTCCAGCCGGATATTTTCCATCGCAGTAACAAGCCGCGATTTTACAACCTGATAAGGAATCTCCGTAATGACAATTTGCTGACGGCCGCCCTTGAGATCATCAATAAATGATTTTGAACGGATATAAATGCGTCCCTTGCCCGTAGCATATGCATCTCGAATGCCTTCTCCGCCCATAATGAGGCCGCCGGTTGGGAAGTCTGGTCCCCTTACAATCGTCATCAGCTGATCAAGCTCTAGCTCAGGCTTATCCATTAAAGCGACACAAGCATCAATGACTTCTCGCAGGTTGTGAGACGGGATTTCCGTTGCAAAGCCAGCCGAAATACCGCTTACCCCATTGACGAGAAGATTCGGGTAACGGGCAGGCAGAACGACTGGTTCTTTGGTTGAATTATCGAAATTGTCTTTGAATAAGACCGTTCGTTTCTCAATATCTCGCAGCAGCTCCATCGCAATGCTTGATAGCCGCGCTTCCGTATAACGCATCGCAGCAGCGGGATCATCATCTAGCGATCCCCAGTTGCCATGACCGTCAACAAGTACATGTCCCATCTTCCATGGCTGCGCCATCCGAACCATCCCCTCATAGATCGAGGAATCGCCGTGCGGATGGTAATTACCCATAACGTCGCCGACCGTTTTGGCCGATTTGCGATATTGCTTATCAGGCGTATTGCCTGCATCATACATAGCGTACAAAATACGCCGCTGTACCGGCTTTAATCCGTCGCGAACGTCGGGAATGGCGCGGTCCTGAATGATGTATTTGGAGTAGCGTCCGAATCGGTCACCAACAACCTCCTCCAGAAACGCTGGCAAAAACTGTTCCAGGATGCTCATACCGCTTATCTCTCCTAAAAGTTTTCTGCTTATTATCTACATGAGTAATCTGCTCTGCAAGCAGAAAACTGCTTCGAAAGCATACTCTATTCAGCATATTCCGTAAAGTCAACATTTTCGACAATCCATCGTTTGCGAGGATCAACCTTGTCGCCCATGAGCGTCGATACACGGCGCTCCGCTTTAGCGGCATCCTCAATCCCAACCTGCAGCAGCGTTCTGGATTCAGGATTCATCGTCGTCTCCCACAGCTGGTCAGGATTCATCTCTCCCAATCCTTTATAACGCTGCAGCTCGAATTGCTTGCCAAATTCCTTCAAATAATTTTGCAATTGATCATCTGTCCAGGCATAACGAACCGTGACCAGCTTGCCGGACTTGCGAGAAATTTTATAAAGCGGCGGCTGTGCGATAAAGACACGCCCCGAATCTATAAGCGGCTTCATATATCTGTAGAAAAAGGTCAGCAGCAGCACTTGAATATGCGCGCCATCTGTATCAGCGTCTGTCATAATAATAATTTTGCTATAGTTACACGATTCCGCATCGAATTCCGGTCCAATTCCAGCGCCGATCGCTGCGATTATCGCCTTATATTCATCGTTTTTGAGAATATCAATAAGCTTTGCCTTCTCGGGGTTCATCGGTTTTCCTTTGAGCGGCAATATAGCCTGATACTTGGAATCTCGTCCTTGCTTCGCCGAACCTCCAGCAGAGTCGCCTTCGACGATGAACAGCTCTGTTCGTGTTACATCCTTGGATTGCGCTGGCGTCAGCTTGCCGCCAAGATTGGAGCTTTCGCTCTTCTTCTTCCCGCTGCGGATCTCCTCCCGCGCCTTACGGGCTGCTTCCCGCGCTTTGGAGGCTTGAATGGACTTCTTAAGCAGCATTTGCGCGACCTGAGGATTCTCCTCAAGAAAAACCTGCATTTTATCCGATACGATAGCATCAACAACACTTCTAGCTGAGGCGCTGCCGAGCTGGTCCTTCGTTTGCCCGACAAACTCTACTTCTGACATCTTAATATTAATGACAGCCATCATGCCTTCACGCAAATCATTGCCTTCAAGGTTCTTTTCTTTCTCCTTGAGCAGGTTGTTCTTGCGCGCATAATCGTTCATTACCCGGGTATAAGCCGTTCTAAAGCCAGTCTCATGCGTACCGCCTCCGCGAGTCGGAATCGAGTTAACGAAGGAAGCAATCGTCTCCGTATAACCGTCATTGTACTGCATGGCAACCTCAACCTCGATCTCATCCCGTTCAGCGGTGAAATGAATAACATCATGCAGCACCGTTTTCTCTTCATTTAGAAACTGAACGAATTGCCTGGCCCCGCCCTCGTAATGAAAAACATCCTGTTTGCCGCTTCGTTCGTCCTTCACCATAACCTTCAAGCCTGAATTCAGAAAAGCAATCTCCTGAAGCCGTTCGGACAAGGTATCGTAATTGATCGAGACATTGCCGTGAAAAACACGAGAATCCGGCTTGAACGTTACCTTCGTGCCTGTCCGGTTCGTATTGCCTGTAATCTCAAGACCGGTCGTAGGCTCTCCGACATGCTCCTTGCCATTCGCATCGACCCAATATTCGAATCGCTGCTTATGGATTTTGCCATCACGGAAAATTTCGACTTCCAGCCATTCGGACAGGGCATTGGTTACAGAAGCGCCGACACCATGAAGACCGCCCGACTTCTTATATCCGCTGCCGCCGAACTTGCCGCCAGCATGCAGGATCGTAAACACAACTTGTGGTGTTGGAATACCGGTCTTGTGAATGCCAGTAGGAATGCCGCGTCCATTATCTCGAACCATCACCGAGCCGTCATTGTGGATAACAACTTCAATTGCCGAGCAGAATTTAGCCAAGTGCTCGTCAACCGCATTGTCGACAATTTCCCATACGAGGTGATGCAATCCTGAGGTGCTCGTGCTGCCGATATACATCCCGGGTCGTTTGCGGACAGCGGTAAGTCCCTCCAGCACTTGAATGTCATCGGCTTCATAATTACGATCAATGGCCGAAGTAGACTTCCCCGCAAACAAATCCAACTGCTCTGACATACTGGTCCTCCTAAAAGTTTTCTGCGCAACTTCTTGATTAAGCTACTTGCAAGCAGAAAACTCGCTTCGTAAGCATTCGCTAAGTTTTCTGCGCAACTTCTTTGATTATACTACTGTGCAAGCAGAAAACTCGCTTCGTAAGCATACGCTTAGTTTTCTGCGCAACTTCTTGATTATACTACTGTGCAAGCAGAAAACTTGCATCGTAAGCGCTAAGTTTTCTGTGCAACAGCCATCCCAACAAGCTTATAGTACTTTATTCGAATGGTAAAGGATGTAGTGATGATGGGGCAACTGTTCGTAAGATCAGCTTGCCCCACTTGGATCATTATCTATATTCACCTTAATCGATCACATTCAGTGCTTCAATCGCTACCCAGCCTATTTTAATTCAAGATGTCCTGTTTCGTAAAGACTCTGAACGAAACGATCAGTGCGCCGATTGCCCAAACCGCAAGCGTAAGGAGTGAGAACGTCAGTGTCATCCCTTCTATCGGCGGCGGCGAGCCTCGCAAATAATCGGTCAATTGCAGGTTTACTGCAAACACATATTTGGCGCTTTCCCAGGACGAGGACATGCTCGACAGAATCGTTCCGGCGATAACTGCAGCCATCATCGTTACGATGCTTGCAGCCGTACTTCTCACCAGTACGGAAACCATTAGAGCTAATATAGCAACAGTCATGGAGGAAAACCAGATTAGTCCTGATTGCATGAGCATGTACAGCCATTGTGGAACCGCATGGACATAAGTATTGTCAACTGTAGCCCCGTTAATGACAAATCCGGTGAAAATCGGCATATTCCAGCCGCCGTAGCCGAATAATGCGCCTGATATTAAATAACATAATATGCCGCTGGTGAGTACAATTAAGGATACATACAGCGTCAATGCGACAAGCTTGCTAAATAATATTTTCCACCTCCTGACAGGTCTCGTAAGAAGCATCTTGATCGTTCCAGTGGAACGCTCGCCCGATACAAGATCCGATGCAATTGCTAGAACAAGAAGCGGATAAAACAGCGTTACCGAGCTCGCCATAAATGAACGGGTAAAGGTAACCCCATCCGGTGAATTCGGATTTACATTCTGGTCCAAATAATATTGCAGCTGCTGGACCGCGATGCGGCGGAATCTCTTCCATTCTTCCGGTATCCGGTCGCTAGAAAGCGCATTCTGCATATCATTAATCTGCTGAACCAGCTGATTGCGCCAGTCTTTGAAGTTTTTGGCGTTGTTCTCCGAAATTTTCATCTGAGCATAGGTAAAAATCGGTATCAATACAAGCAGTACGAGGATGACGACATAAAACCGTTTTTTCTTCCATATTTTCAAAGTCTCATTCTGTATGAGTGGCAGTAATCTATCCAATGCTCTCCCCCTCTGTCATTTTCAAGAATAGCTCTTCCAAGGTTGGCGCAATGCGCTGTACCGAAAGGACGCCAAGGCCTGCTCCAACTGCTTTCTCAACTACTGCAGGAATGCGCTCAACATCCATAGTCGTAATGATCGCGCCCTTCATTCCCGCTAATATTCCCTCATCAATAACATGCTCATTGTCGTCAATAAACTGGAGGCCCTTTTCACTTTCAAGAAAACGTCGGCCAGCTGCTGGCTGATCAAATTGCCACACAACATATTCGCCAGCCTGACTCACCAGCTCTTCAACAGTTCCTACAGCCAATACCTTGCCGTGGCTAATAATAGCTACCCGGTCGCACATAAGCTGAATCTCGCTCAATAGATGGCTGGAAATAAACAGGCTCATCCCTTGATTGGCGAGCATGCGTACGAACTCGCGCAATTCCTTGATTCCTTTAGGGTCCAGTCCATTCGTCGGCTCATCCAGAATTAGCAGCTTCGGGCGTCCAAGAAGCGCCTGCGCGATGCCAAGGCGTTGACGCATCCCAAGCGAGTACGTCTTCACCTTGTCATGAATGCGCTGCTCCATTCCCACGATCTCAACTACCTCTTGAATGCGAGCAGTATCAATACCGCGCTGCATGCGGGCAAAATGCTCCAGGTTCTCCCATCCGGTCATATACGAATAAACTTCAGGGTTCTCAACAATACAGCCAATATGCTTTAGCGCTTGCTCAGGATCCCTTTGAATATTGTCGCCGCAAATAAGGATCTCGCCCTGTGTTGGCTTAATAAGTCCTACGAGCATGCGGATTGTCGTTGTTTTGCCGGAGCCGTTCGGTCCAAGAAATCCGAATATTTCCCCTGCTCGCACATCGAAGGAAACATCGTGTATGATCATCTTTTTGCCGATCTTCTTCTTGACATCCTTCACGGACAGAACAGTTTCAACTGCTGCCGGCTCATTCGGAGCTGTCGTCTGCCGCTGCTTGGCTTCGGTTACAGATAGGGTCGTACTCATGACTGGCAGCCTCCTATTCCAATGACTGAACAATGCGGGCTGCGATTTGTGCATAACCCTCATTATTCGGATGAAAATGATCCGAGGACAAATAACGCTCAATCGATTTTTCAAACAGATCGAAGGTAGGGACCATCATCATGTTCGGATACTGATGAATCATCTCATAGGCCTGCTGGTTCCACTTCTGGACCTCCAGACTGCCATCCTTCAAATCCTTCAAATCGTAGAAAGGGTTGTACATCCCCACATAGACGATCGTCGCGTTCGGGTTAATCTCATTCAACGCTTTAATGACTCGTTCCAGCCTCTCCAAACCTTTGGGCAGCTCCTTCTGAAGCTTGTCCATATTAAGCTCGCCTGTCGCTTCACTGGCGCTCTGGCCTGTCGCAATCTGAAACAAATCATTCCCGCCGATTGTGAAGAGTATCAGGTTCGCTTGTGAGAGTGAATATCGAACGCCTTTATCCTTCGCCAATTTGTCAGCCAATTGATCCGCACGCTGTCCATTCAGAGCCAGATTGTTATTGAGCTTGACAGGAACCTTAAGCTTCTCGGAAAGAAGGGGAATGACCTGCTTCACGTAACCCTCGCCAGTAGCATCTCCAGTACCTTTCGTAAGAGAATCGCCTATGGCTGTAACGAGGATTTCTTTTCTTTCTGCCAGCTTGGCGCTTGCGGGCGGTTTTGCGCTCAGATCTTCCCCAATATAAGTGCTTTCGCTAGGCCACAGCATATCTTTAACCGAATAGCCGAACCCAAACAAGAGGAGCAGGGTTGATAGCAGCGCGGTTATACTGACCGTTCTCCATAATCCGCTGGATGGAATGCTCCGCATTTTTCTTTCTCTCTCTCCTTTCACGACATAGCTGCTGTCAGGCTTTACGCCGCATGTTAATTTTATGTAATAACAAGTTCTCTTATAAAAATAATGGTTTCTCATCGTATTTGCAAATATTTGGAACGAAAAGGTAATAGAAATGGATTTTCATTTGCATTATTCGTAGACAATCCTGAGAGATTCTGCACCTCGTCTGGCCAGCTCGCGCGCTTGCTCTGTGTCGTCTCCAGTGCTTAGAGCAACTGCCATGCGGCGACCCGGCTTCGTGACCGGCTTGCCAAAAACACGCACCTGTGTGTTCGGAAGCACCAAAGCCTCTTCCACCCCTGCAATCTGGAAATTGTCCGCTTCGCGGTCAGCCTTCAGCGTGTGGGAAGCACCTGGCGAAAGCAGGCGGATCGTCGGAATCGGATAGCCGAGAATCGCACGAACATGAAGGGCGAATTCCGATAAATCCTGCGTGACCATCGTTACCATTCCTGTATCATGAGGTCGCGGTGAAACCTCGCTGAACAGCACACCCTCCTGTGTTAGAAACAATTCGACACCATAAATGCCATAACCGCCGAGCTCTTCCGTAATTTTACGTGCAATCTCTTCCGCTTCCTGGATTTGCTGCTCGCTCATTGCATGCGGCTGCCACGATTCAATATAATCCCCCTCCTTCTGAACGTGTCCGATTGGAGCGCAAAAGGAAGTGCCAGATACCGAGCGGACAGTAAGCAGCGTGATCTCCGACTCAAAATGTACGAAGCCCTCCACGATAACCCGCTGTTTCTTTGCGCGTCCGCCATCCATGGCGTATTGCCAGCAGCTCTCAATTTCCGCTTGGGAGCGGCATACGCTTTGGCCTTTGCCTGACGAGCTCATAATAGGTTTAATGACACAAGGCGTTCCCAGCGTTTGAACAGCCTGCTGCAGCTCCTGCAAGGAATCAGCGAATAAATAAGGTGCAGTAGGAAGGCCCAGCGTTTCTGACGCCAGACGGCGAATGCCCTCCCTGTCCATCGTAAGACGGGCTGCGCGGGCAGTTGGAATGACCCGAAAGCCTTCACTCTCCAGCTCAACCAGTGCATCTGTTGCAATCGCCTCGATTTCCGGCACGATCAGATCAGGCTGCTCCTTCTCGATTAATTCGCGGAGCGCGGCGCCATCGAGCATGTCAACAACATATGAACGATGTGCAACCTGCATGGCAGGGGCAAGCGCATAACGATCAACGGCAATCGTCTCGACGCCGAGCCGCTGCGCTTCAATAATAACCTCCTTGCCTAGCTCGCCGGAGCCGAGCAGCATCATTTTTCGAGCATGAGTAGATAACGGTGATCCGTGGGACATAGGTGGACGAGAACCTCCTGGAAATGGCGGTTGGCTGACAATGAGGCTGACTCTTGCTTCCCCTTCTTGTTGACCAAGCGATTTCGTTTTTTCTTTCATTGTGGAGGTTCTGGATCGAAAAATCAAGAAAGCTGCGATCCCGAATGCTGTTTAGACCACAGCTGGCAGTGCCAACGTCCCGAAAAAACGATAAAAAGCGCGAAAAAAGACTGTCTCATTCATCCTAAGATGATCCCAGAGACAGCCTATCTCAATAGAACTTTCATTCTGACTTTTGAAACGTACATTTCCACTTTGTCATGCGGGAATTCCCGCTATAAGCCTGCTTGCCGCTAAATATCGGCAAGAGCAGCGCTTAGATGACGAAGCTCGGCTACATCGGCATCTCCGCTCAACGATGACAGCTTGCCTTCTGTAAAGGCGTTAATCTCCTGAAGCAGATTCGCGTTAGAATTTGCGACCGCCTGATTCCACAATTGCTCGTAGCGGCTGCTCCATTCCTCCTGTATCGATGTCACCCAGCTTTGGATCGGCCCGGCCAGCTCAGCTTCCAATGCACCGCGCAGAGCGATCTTGCCATCCCCTTCAAAGAAATGTCGAGGCGACTTGAAGCGGCTCCACAGCCATTTGGACTCCACGGTGTCAGCATGCCACGGCTCCCCTTGCTCCGGTGTCGCAATGTCCAATGGATGGTAGGAGGACGGTCTGAAGCCCTCCAATACATTCGCAAGCTCCTCGCTCGTATCACCCAATCTTTTCGCTGCCAGCCGGTTCAGCGTATGATCCAGACGAAGGGAGGTAGCCTCCAGCTCTTGCGCCAGCTCAATTTGAAGAAGCCGCTGCAGCTCCAGCCATGAGGTCCAGAGCGCCTTCTTCAGATCACGCCCGTCATCCTGCAGGGACGAGGGATTGAAGGCGAAATTATAGTGATCGCCAAAACGGAATTGAACACGCTGCACAACATAGAATAATAGCTCCTTAAGCTCTTGCTCAAGCTGCGGGTTCCCCGGCTGCACACCCTCTGCAATCATACGCGCTCTGTCTGCATCAGCGACCAGCCTCGTTCGTTCCGCTTCACGAGTAGCTGCATCGCCTGATGCGGCCTCCAGCCATCCTTCTATCGTACGACGAGCTCTTTCAAGCTCTTGCTCTGCTGAGGCAACAGCGAGTTTCCCGAGATCGTTGCGGGCAAACCCGATAAATGAGGATTCAAATGCCGGCAAGCCAGATTCATGAAGCATCGCCTCGTCGCCGATTCGTTTGCCATCCAACGCCTGCAGGCTGGATATAGGGAACATCCTTGGGAAACGAATGCCATGCTGCTGCAGATTGCGTTCCACATGATCGAGAACGCCCTGCCTCTCTTCTTCGCTCGAAGCAAGATCTGCGGCGTTGACGATAAAGAACATTTTATCGAGCTCGAACTGATCCTTAACACGACCAAGCTGCAGCAGAAACTGACGGTCAGCCTGTGAGAACGCATGGTTGTAATAGGTGACGAAAAGAATCGCATCCGCATTCTTAATATAATTAAAGGCAACGCCGGTATGCCGCGCATTAACAGAATCTGCGCCCGGCGTATCGACAAGCACAATTCCTTGCGCCGTCAACGCATTGTAATGATAAAGCTCAATCTCGCTGACAAAGCAGGAACGAGATTCTTCAGCAACATAACTCCGATATTGTCCGCCATCTACATTCAGCTGCTGTCCGAGCAGCGGCTCATGCTCTCGCCAGCCTTTAAAGGCGGCCTTCAGGAAGCTGTAATGCGGCCTTCCGCCTGCATGAACTGCAGCCGGCGTAAGCTTCTCGATCGATTCGAGAACAGCCTCATCACTCATTGTGTCCGTGTCCTCGCCTAACAATCGGAGCGAGTATCTCAGATCGTCCAGCATCGCTTCACGCGTCTTCATCAGAACTGTCGCCGTACCGCTTGGACGTTCTCTTGTCGGCGGTACGATGCGATTCACCGCTGCTGTCGTCGGGTTAGGCGATACCGGCAGCACAGACTCGCCCAGAAGCGCGTTGGCGAGCGACGATTTCCCCGCGCTGAAAGCCCCGAACAGGGCAATGGTGAACCGGCTGAGACGCAGCCGGTCGCCTTTGTCCCGCATAGCCGCAACGGCCGAAGCCAGCGACGGATGCGGCGAGAGCAGCTCAGCGGCGCGACGCAGCCGTTCTGCCGCTTCGCGCTGCGGCCCCAGAGCGGAATTATCGCTCTGGGGGGCCGCTGCCGCAGCAGCGGCAGCAAGCGGCGCATGCGCGATGCCTGCGCCGCTCACCGCAGCTGCTGCTGCGGCTTCAGCGCCGCGCGCCTCCGCCGCGGCGCCTGGGGGCGCCTCCGCGCCGCGGCCTGCGGCCTGCGGCTGCGGCAGCGCTGGGCGCGGCGGCGCTGGCGGCAGCAGCGCCGCCAGCCGCGCCAAATGCGCCGCCTCGCGCTCCGCCAGCGAGGCCAGCTTCGCCAGCGCCGCGGCTTGCGAGGCAAGCTCGCCCAGCCGCGCGCGCAGCGGCGCAGCGGCAGCCGCGCCAGCCGCTGCCGCCCGATCCGCAAGCGTCTCGATCCACGACATCGCCCGCTTGCGGAACAGCGCCTTCACATCCGCGGCAAGCTCGCGGCAGTATACAATCGTATACTCATTGCCGAACACAGCGCCGGCCTTCACATGGGAAACCATATATTCCGGCTCGATTTCCCAATGGATATCTGCCTCTAGCTTGCGCTCCAGCGATTCATCTCGCCAGCCGATTGCATCCGCCGCTTTGCGCAGCAGATCATTCAAATGCCACTCGATGCCGGCCTTCACCTGTGCCGCCATATCCTCGCGAAATGCCTCCAGACGCCGCTGCTGCTCTGCTGCGGTCTTCGCGGCAGCAAACAGCAGCCCGGCCTTGAAACCAGGCTTGCGGCTCTCCAGAAACGCATGTGCGAGGTCTCTCGTCGCTGCGGGCGTTATATTCGCATTGTCGAGCAGGCTTTGCATCTCTAGCCGCAGCCGGGTTCGCAGGCCATCAATCTCTGCCCCCGCTTCAGCCAGCTTGCCCTCCAGCGCCCCAATCTCCGCTCTTACCTGCTCTGCTCCGCTTTCGCCTCCAGCCTCATCCAGCAGCGCTTCGCGCTCCGATTCCGAAGCCTCCTCCATCGCCTTGCCATGTGCCCGTACAAGATGGCGGGTCGATGCGTCTACACTGCACAGCGCAAGCGGAGCTCGCAGCACAGAAAGCTCCTCCAGCAGCCGCTCAAGCTCACCCCATTCACTCTGTGGATGGTTCGGCTCGCGCAACGACAAATAGACAATCCCGTTTGGCTCCAGCTGCCAGTTGGCGAATGCCTCTTCAACACTTCTGCGATATTCCGCGAAGCTAAGCTCATGATCACGATGCTTGTCGATCTGGTTCACGATCAGATACAGCGGCTTGCCCCACTCCTTCAATTGCTTGGCAAACGTGAAATTGATCTCTGACTGCACATGGTTGTAATCCATAACGTAGAACACGACGTCCGCCATATGAAGCGCCGACTCTGTGGACATCCGATGCGCGTCATCCGTCGAATCGATGCCCGGCGTATCCAGCAGCACCGTATGGTCGCCCAGACGAGGAATAGGTGTCGACAACGTAACGGATTGTACATTCTCTCCGTCCTTGCAATAGCGATTGACATCGGCTATCGGTACTTCCAGCGTTTCCACTTTACCGCTGACGAGTTTTGTAATTCTTGCTTTTGATTCCCCGCTCATAATCGTTACGACGTTCGCGCTTGTTGGTATCGGACTTGACGGAAGCAGCTCCGTACCGCACAGCCGATTAATCAGCGTCGACTTGCCCGCTGAGAAGTGGCCGCAGAACGCAACCGTCAATTGTCCGCCCGCCAGCTTGGACCGCAGCTCAAGAAGCCGCGCGGAATTGGGATCGTCTCCGGCGGCTTTCATTATAGGTGCAATCTCTTCAAGCGCGGTATCGAGCGGATGAGGGGCTGTTTCCATCGTATGGCTCATTACTCTCTCTCCCTACTCCAAACCGATATTTCACTTCCTAAACTAGGCAGACTGATCGGAAGGCATGCAAATTTCGAAAACATCACCATGCTGCAAAATCATAATATTCCGTTCCTTCTCCTTCATGACAACAACCTCAGGCTTTAGGCGCATGCGCTCAATATATTGATCCGGCACATCTCCTGCACCGCTGACGGTAACGCCTTCGATAATGATTTCTTCATTCTCTTCTGGCGGAGCCTCCATCACCTGCTCATAAATATCGGAAAACAAAGCGAAATCCCTGGTGTATACGGAGATGCATTTCATGGTTGGATCATCCTTTACTGTTTAGTTTTTTCTTTATTCCATTAGCCTGTCGGTTTGCGGCAGGTTTCATGCGCACCTTGCCCTCTCTGCACAGATCCAGCAGCGGACATAGGGGACATTGTGGATTTTGCGCTTTGCAATGATATCTCCCGAAGAAGATCAGCCGATGATGCGTATCCGTCCACTGGTCTCTGGGCACAAGCTTCATCAGCTTCTTCTCCACCTCAAGCACGCTGTCATCGCTTTTTGCCAGTCCAAGCCGTTTAGAGACACGTTCAACATGAGTATCTACCGCAATTGCCGGTACGCCAAAAGCATTGGAAACGACGACATTAGCCGTCTTGCGCCCCACTCCCGGCAGCCTGGTCAGATCCTCGTGGCCTTGCGGAAGCTCGCCGCCATATTCATCGATGACCATACGGCACAGCTTCTGAATATTCGCTGCTTTGTTCCGAAACAATCCGATTCTGCGGATATCCTGTTCAAGCTCGCTTTGCGGAACCGCCAAATAATCCTCAGGCGAACGGTATTTCTGAAACAAATCGGCCGTCACTTTGTTGACTGTTTCATCCGTGCATTGGGCAGACAGCAGCACTGCAATGGTCAGTTCAAACGGATTGCTATGGTTTAGCTCACAATGAGCGTCCGGGAACATCTCTCCGATAACTCGCAAAATATGCTTCGTCTTCTCTTTTGCGTTCAACCATCTCTCTCCCCTATTTGGGCTATCGATTCAAAGTGTAGCGAAAAATGTCACAATGCGCAACAGTAAAAGGGCTGTTCCGGCCAAATAACCGGAACAACCCTTCAAAAATTCGCGAAATCGCTATTTTACAACCTCCAGAAGCACACCTTTATACACATACAGCGTAATATTGTCTCCGTCTTTCATTTGCGCCAGATTGCCCTGAGCGCCACTATTCGTAACTCTCGTATCGGCTGTTACTTTGAATTGATAGTTCGTATCCGACACATTGGCACGTCTGACAGAAAGCGTATTGCTGGATGCTTCATATTTCCAGAACTTCTTCGCAAGCCCGCTAATAACGGTAATAACGACCCGATCCTTGGCATCCTTGCGAACCTCGACACGATCGCCAGCCTTCAGACCAGCAGCAGATGCGCTTGTCGCCCCATCCTTAATAACGGAATAATCAGTACCAAGCGTGATTACGGATGAAGAGCCCTTATAGTCCAGCACAGTGATTTTGTCAGCAGCGACAGAAGTCAGGGAGCCTACAGTAACTGCAACGCTCTTGAGTGATTTCAGCGTCTTCCCGGCATAGGTCGCATTGACAATTTGTCCAACAGACAAATTGCTCAGAACGATCTTCTCCCCACGCTCATTGAGCAGCTCCGAAGCGCCGACCAGCAGCTCAGTCGTCACTTGATCCGCGCCTTTCACCTTCACCTTCTTCGCCGCCGTATCGATGGCAACCAGCTCATACTGCCAGTTTGTATGCACTTGAATGCCTGATGCTTTATCCTGATTCGCATTCAACAGCGCCGTAACCGTATCTCCAACCTTAACGTCTGCAATGACTGCACTTGATTTGCCTGCAATCTCAACACTAGCATAGGTTTCCAGTCCAAGCGTTACTGGCAGTCCATTGACAGACAATGTGATCGTATTGCTAGTCGTGCTGGTCGATGAGACTGTCCCTGTATAATTGTATACGAATTGCAGCAGCACCGCTTTATCATCCGTATAGCCCAGTGTCAGCTTGCGGTTCTTCGTCAGCATGGAACCTACGCTCTCCAGCGACATCGGCACGCCGTTGAATTCAATTTTCGTCTTGTCGCTCAAATAGACCGGAATGAGCTTATTAAGATTGCTCTTCACGACTAGCGCTTTAATATCCGCGTCATAGCTGACTACAACTGCTCCCGTAATCATCTCAACCTTGCGGCTGAGCACCTTGATCGCTGTAACCTGATCACGCTCATTAAGCGACAGTTCAAGCTGGTCGCCCTTCACGAGATCATTGATCGTCGCACCATTGAGTCCTGTTATTGTAACCTCTGCATGATCAGCTATGAATTTGGCCTCCAAAGCTTCCTGCGCTGTACCCTGACCCTTCACGAATTGAATCGTCTTGCTGTCCGAGCTTGCGGAATAGAAGTGGCCCTGCACTGTCATTGCAGAAGTTTGCTGAATCGTGATTCGAGTAACAACACTGTCTTTGATCTCGTAAGAAATCAAATCGCCTTGGCGAACCTGTGTGACGCCGCCCTGCAGAATTGAACCCTGCCAGATGACATCCGCTCCCGCAGCGATATTTAGCGCCTCCGTCCGATTGTATACGGAGTCTATGACCGTAATTACCGGAGGATTGGCTTGCACCGCTTGCACCTTGCCGCTGCCGGATTTGTTCACTGGGGCTGATTGGATCGTTATCGAAGTCGCCAAAGGCTTGGCGCGATACTTAGCGCGGGTAATCTCGATTTTGCTGTCCTTGGTTAGCGCAGAAACCGCTAATTTAGCGCCTGAAGCATCTTTGACGATTAGCGATTGGTCATAGGAAACCTCAACCGGCTTGTTGTCCACCCACACGTACATGATGCTCTCACTAGGGAGCAGCCGATCAAATGTCGCAGAGAATTTCTCGACCTGCTGATCGTTATCCAACTGCTCCACATAAAGCGCATTCCCTTGGCTCGCGATAATCATCACACGGGTATGAGGACTTAGCTCAGCAACCGTGACCGCTTTCTCAGAATCATGACGATAGATTCGGGTATTAGCTCCGAGAGTAAAGGTTGAATCTCCGTTGCCCTTGTACAAGCTTATTGAACTATCGCTAAGTGCGGATATAATTCCTTCTTCCTGACCGATATAATCCACTTCCAATTGACTCTCGGCACGGCTGAACATAGTGGCCAGCGCAGCTCTTGTTATCGAGCCCTTCGGGTCGAATTTATCAGCGGTAATCCCTTTCACAAGCTGAAGCTGGATCGCGGCATTGACATACCCTTTATATGCTGCGCTCACTTGATTGCCATCATTGAATGCAATTGGCGCGGAGGCGAGCGAATCCGCGACGCTCTTCTGTCCGATTGCCCGAATCATCAGCTTCGTAATCCACTCTCTGGAAGCTTTGCGGGAGCCCCAATCATTTTTCGGGTCAGCCTCGGCAAGCTTGTACTCCTCGGCCTCATCAAGAAGGCCATTCTGGAAAGCAAAAGCGATATACGGCTTGAAAAAATTGCCGACTTTAAAATCCTTGTTCCCTACAAATACGCCGTCACTATCCACCTGGCTTTTCTTGCCCATGAAGCGGATCGCCATGACAACCGCTTCTTGCTGAGTTACATTGTCTCCAGGCTTGAAAGTGCCATTCGTCCCGCCTTCGACAACGCCCTGAAGCGCCAGCTTCGTAATATGCTTGTCCGCCCAGTGCGTAACCGGTACATCCGAGAACTTGCCGGTCGCTGCTGCCGATGCCGGGCTGCTGGCAGTAAAGAGGAACACACTAGATAATAAAGAGACTACTATCATGATTGAGACCAACTTGAACCATTTCTTTTGCTGCGGCATGAATACGGCTCCTCCTTATTATTTCTTGTATGGGTGCTCTAGCGTGTCGTGCCCCATCAAGCTTTCCGTTTGCTTCCCGTCTACCAGAATATCGAGGGATTGGAATCCATCAAATTGGAACATCGTTTTCTGGATGGCTTCAAGCGCCAGCACCTCGCCAGGCGCCCCAAGACGAGCCTCATCCGGCACATGCACATCCAGTACAACAGCTCCGCCATCTTCTACTTTCGCGCTCAACAGCTCAATATCCTTCCAGAGCGATACTTCGCCATTGCTTCCATCCTTCTTGAGCGCCAGGAAGGCAGCCTCTGCTTTTTTGCTGTCATTCTCGTATTGAATATGTGCCGTTTGCTCGCCCAGCTCCATAAGCTCATCATCCGGATAATAGATTTTAATCGTTTCCTTCGTCATTTCAGGTTCCTTGGGATCATCATTTGTGCTGGGTTGCTCCTCTGTCGCATTCGGATCTTCTGACGTGTTCGGAGTATCATTTGTCGCATTCGGATTCTCTTCTGTCGTACCCGTTCCAGCAGCTCCTACTCCGTTCTTATTCCCATCCTTGGTTGCTCCGCAGGCTGAGATCATAACGACGACAACAATCATTACGCTGACTAGCAGGTAACGTTTAATCAATGAATAGTTCATAGACACACCCTCCTACAAGCTTCTACTACTCTATGTAATAAACTTTAGCACTGCCGAAAAAACAGCAGGACAGCTATTACTCTATTGTAGCTTCAAATATTCTTTAATCCCAGCAACAATTTCAGCAGCTATGCGATTCTGTGTCGCTTCCTTGAAGAGAACCGGCTCGTCCTTCTTGCTGGACAGATAGCCTGCTTCAAGGAGAACCGCTGGCATCGTCGTATACTTAATCACTTTGAATGAAGCTTGCCGAACCTTGCGATCTACAAGACCTGTTCCAGCAACAAGATGCTTGTGCATAATATTGGCAAGCGTCTTGCTGTTTTCCCGATTATAGTACGTTTCCGTTCCGTTGATCTCCGGCTTGTAGCTGTTGGCGTGAATCGAAATGAACAGGTCAGCCTTCAAGTCATTTGCGAATTTAACACGATCATCAAGAGGAATGAAGGTATCATCCGTTCTTGTCATGTGGACTTTAATCTTCGATTCTTTCAATAGGAGAGCCTGTACCTTGAGCGCAATCGTCAGGTTGAAATCCTTTTCCTTGCGCTTCGCAATACTAATTGCACCAGGATCGTGATCTCCGTGGCCCGCATCGATGACTACTTTATAGACACCCTTCTCTACAGGCGCAGGCGGGATTGTAGTATCCGGCTTCTGCACAGGTGGTGTTGCTGGCCCCGTCGGGTCAAGAACATCGATTCGAATTGCATTCTCCTCCTCCACGACATTAAACGCGGTAGGAGCATTCAAATCAAACACAACACGAATGGTATTCGTTTCTTGCGAATAGAGCGAATAACGAACCTTATACAATGAGAGATGCGTGTCCATCACAATCTCGCCTAGCTTGGACCCACTGGTAGAAGGCAGAAAGCCCGGCGAAAAATTCGGATCGAATTTCATATTGGGCACATCCACAACAATTCGCTCCGGATTGTGAAGAACCTCCGTCTTCACGATACCAGCCTGTCCTGTATAGGCCAAACGAACACTGCTAAGTCCATCATAGCTGATTGAGGATAATGTTGCTGTGTCCGCAGTTGGAATCTCACCGCCATCAGGATTAACAGCGCCTCCATCCCCGTCCGTGCCAGGCGTACTGCCATCAGTTGACCCATCGCCATTGCCTTGATCCGGATCAACCTCCGTGACAGGAGGTAAAACTATCGATTGCTTCTGATTAAGATAGACGGATTTGGTTAGCTTGTCCCAGCTAACTTCAAGTCCGAATTGTTCGCTTACGAAGCGAAGCGGCACTAATGTTGTGTCAGCAGAATTAATTGCCGGCGCGTCGAGCGATACTTCAGCCCCGTTCACAATCGCTTTTTTGCTGCCGATTGTCAGCCTCATACTCGTCTCACCGTTAAAAATGGTAACATGCGGCGATTGCCAGCTTACATCGAAACCAAGCCCTTCCGTCACCGTGCGGATCGGTACAAAGGTGGACTGCCCGACCAGCTTGGGTTCTGCTTTGGTCAGCAGCTGCTCCCCATTCAGATAAAGCTTAGGCGTTGCAGAGGCAGCTCCGACTACAATTGGAACCATAGAGACAAGGAACGTCAACAGCAATACAGCGGTTACAAACTTCTTCATCTTTCACCTCGATGACTGATTTTTCGCCTTCCAACAGACCAAATAAGCCGATGCTCTCAGACGAATAATTAGACGCAAACAATCAGAAAAAGTTGCGAATACAGGAATATTGTAACTCCTGTGTAATAGAGCTAAAAAAAGTAACCTTGAGTACATCTCCCCCTCGGTTAATACGCTGCTGAAAAGTCCATACGATTTCGCCCTCCGCATGCTGCTCCAACCGTTGCTTTCACCTCGATTGCCGCCGCAAAAATACAGATACCATGGCCGTAATGGACCATTTCAAGCCCCTTACCTGCAAATCACATCAAAATAATTTTTATGGAGAAAGCATATTCCCAAAACTCTGCCTGTAAAAAAAGTGCCTTACGGCCATAGCTTTCGGGCATCTGCGACGACTTTTCATCTGTAAGAGGGTTTTTCAGGCTTCCAGCGAGCCTCGCTCCACTTTTCCTCGCTGTAACGCAGTTTTTCCGCCTTACGGCCATAGCTTTCGGGCATCCTGCGGCGACTTTTCATCTGTAAGAGGGTTTTTCAGGCTTCCAGCGAGCCTCGCTCCACTTTTCCTCGCTGTAAAGCGGTTTTTCCGCCTTACGGCCATAGCTTTCGGGCATTCTACGGCGACTTTTCATCTGTAAGAGGGTTTTTCAGGCTTCCAGCGAGCCTCGCTCCACTTTTCCTCGCTGTAACGCAGTTTTTCCGCCTTACGGCCATAGCTTTCGGGCATTCTGCGACGACTTTTCATCTGTAAGAGGGTTTTTCAGGCTTCCAGCGAGCCTCGCTCCACTTTTCCTCGCTGTAAAGCGGTTTTTCCGCCTTACGGCCATCACCTGATTAACTTTTTCAGCAGACTGAAAACCAAAAGTTTACCAGCCCACTCACTTGCTGCTGTTGATGACATCCTCGTGTCATGCAATTTCCCGTCCGCCAAAACAACAAAGGCTGCCCCTTAAAGTAGTATTCTACTTTGGGGACAGCCTAGTATGCTCACGCAAAGGAAAGCAATGTTGTTAGGACGAATGCTAGAATGCGACGCGTGCAGCCTCATAAGCGGAAATCTTATCTTCGTGCTGCAGCGTAAGTCCGATATCATCAAGACCTTGCAGCAGGAATTGGCGGCGATGCTCGTCGAGATCAAAGTTAATCTCCAGACCAGCGTTGTCAACAATCTTATTGTTCTCCAGATCAACCGTCAATTGATAGCCTTCCGTTGCAGCCGTACGCTGGAACAGGTCTTCAACCTGCTCTTCGCTCAGGCGGATCGGCAGAATACCGTTCTTGAAGCAGTTGTTGTAGAAAATATCAGCAAACGATGGCGCGATTACAACCTTAAAGCCATAATCAAGAATCGCCCAAGGGGCATGCTCACGGGATGATCCACAGCCGAAGTTAGCGCGCGAAATAAGAACGGATGATCCTTGGTAGCGCGGTTGGTTCAAGCTGAAATCAGCGATTGTGTTGCCCTTCTCGTCCCAGCGCCATTCAAAGAACAGGAACTGGCCAAAGCCGCTCCGCTCGATGCGCTTCAGAAATTGCTTTGGAATAATAGCGTCGGTATCCACATTAACACGGTCAACCGGGGCAACAAGGCCCGTTAACTTTTTGAATGCTTCCATACGAATTGCAGCTCCTCTCGAAATAACGCCAAACTTATTAGTTCAAAACTTCGGACTTGATTTTCCAGTCGCGAACGTCAGTGAATTTACCCATTATTGCAGCAGCAGCAGCCATTGCCGGCGATACGAGATGCGTACGTCCGCCACGGCCCTGACGGCCTTCAAAATTTCGGTTGGATGTCGATGCGCAGCGTTGACCCGGCTCAAGCACATCCGGATTCATCGCAAGACACATGGAGCAGCCAGCGTCACGCCATTCGAAACCAGCGTCAACGAAGATTTTGTCCAGTCCTTCTTTCTCAGCTTGAATCTTCACTCGGCCAGATCCTGGAACGACGATTGCCGTTACGCGGTCGCTTACTTTATAGCCCTTGGCAATTTCTGCAGCAGCGCGCAAATCCTCGATGCGGCCATTCGTGCAGGAACCGATAAATACGTAATCAATCTCAATCTCGGTCATCGGCGTGCCTGGAGCAAGACCCATGTAATCCAAAGCCGCTTCAGCAGCTTTGCGCTCGTTCTCAGTCGGCAGCTCGGAAGGCACAGGCACGTTGGACGTAATGTCTGTACCCATACCCGGGCTTGTGCCCCAAGTAACTTGCGGAATAAGAGAATCAACGTCGAAGTCGACAGCAGCATCGTAGGTTGCGCCTTCATCTGTCGTCAACTGCTGCCATACAGCAACAGCGCGATCATAGGCTTCGCCTTGCGGTGCATATTCGCGTCCGCGCAAATAGTTGAAGGTCGTTTCATCAGGTGCGATAAGACCGGCGCGCGCGCCAGCTTCGATGGACATGTTGCACACAGTCATACGCTCTTCCATCGACAGGGTGCGGATCGCTTCGCCTGTGAACTCAAGCACATAGCCTGTTGCAAAGTCTGTGCCGTACTTCGCGATAACACCAAGAATCATATCTTTAGCGGTTACGCCAGCTTTGCGGCTGCCGTTGAATTTCACTTCCATCGTCTTAGGCTTCGATTGCTGGAGACATTGCGTTGCCATTACATGCTCAACCTCGGAAGTTCCGATACCGAATGCAAGAGCGCCGAACGCGCCGTGCGTAGACGTATGGCTGTCGCCGCAAACGATTGTTTTGCCCGGGTGAGTAAGTCCAAGCTCAGGACCCATAACGTGAACAACGCCTTGATCAATGCTGTCCAGATCGAACAGTGTAACGCCAAAGTCTTTGCAGTTCTGCGTCAGCGTATCAATTTGCTGCTTGGAGATTGGATCTTTAATATTGAAGCGATCTTTCGTCGGAACGTTATGATCCATCGTTGCGAAAGTCAGATCAGGACGGCGCACTTTGCGGCCGCTCAAGCGCAGACCTTCAAATGCCTGCGGGGACGTTACTTCATGGACCAATTGCAAGTCGATATAAATAATGCTCGGCTTGCCCTCTTCCGAATGAATAACGTGGTTATCCCAAATTTTCTCAAACATCGTCTTTTTAGACATTGGATTCACCTCTTATAAATTTCAATATGTCGTTAGCAATATCGTTGATAGAATCATCATAGCATTTCTTTCTTCATTGAACCAAGATATAATATCTATAACTGCGATAGGTACGGCCTATGACAGGCAGCAGAGGAAAATATGTCCCAAGGAGCATCCAACAAATGGAATTTCGCCAATTACAATATGTGATCCAGATCGCCAAGGAGAAGAACTTCTCCAGAGCCGCCGAAAAACTGCATATCGCTCAGCCTTCATTAAGCCAGCAGCTGTCCAAGCTGGAGAAGGAGATCGGTGTGCTGCTGTTCCGCCGCACGACGAATTCCGTCGAGCTGACACATGCCGGTTCCGTCTTCGTGGAGAAGGCGCAGAATATACTCGACAGCATCGAGCAGCTCAAGCAGGAGCTTGACGATCTTGCTCACATGCGTAAAGGAAAGCTCGTCGTCGGAAGCTTGCCCATCACCGGCTCTCATGTTCTCCCGCTCGTGCTGCCGGTATTCGGCAAACGGTATCCCGAGATCGAAGTCGTCCTCGTCGAGGACAGCTCGTCCCGATTGGAGCAGCTTACAGCCAGCGGTCAGACCGACCTCAGCCTGCTCTCGCTGCCGCTGCAGGAGCCCTCTCTTACTTGGGAGGCGATCATTGATGAAGAAATCTGTTTAGCCGTCCCGCCAGAGCATGGGCTAGCCAAGCGAAGCGAGCCCGTGCAATTGTCCGATCTTGCCGCAGAGCCTTTTATCATTCTCAAAAAAGGACAGGGCTTCCGGCAAATTGTACTGGAGCTATGCGAAGGAGCCGGCTTCGAGCCGCGTGTCGTCTTCGAGAGCGGCAATATTGAAACGGTGCAGTCCCTTGTCGCGGCTGGGATGGGAATCGCATGCGTGCCCAAGATGGTCACCCGTGCCAAGTGGAGCGAGTTTGCCCCGGTTTACTTGGGCATAGCACCGCCTACACCTTCGCGAACGCTTGTTATTGCAAGCCGCAAAGGCCGCTATCTGTCGAAAGCGGCCGAAGCTTTTATAGAAACAATGAAATCAACGGTTGAGCATCATTTCGGATGAGCTAGATAATTTTCTCTACATTAGTTGAACGATTGAAAGGAACAAAGGGGCCGCTGCGCTGGGAATATTCTTTCGATCGCTGCTGTTCTTTTTTCGTTGCTTATAATCGCTATACTTCTATATTTACATTGGATCTTCCTGCAATTGGTTTGAGGGCAGGAAAAAACCACTAATAAAGCGTCGGTCTTCGATCCTCGAAAACCGGAATTTTAGCTCTAACGGCATCCACCAGTGACAGATCGATTTCGGCGCGGAGAATCATTTCTTCCTCATCCGCTTCTCCGATAATCTCGCCCCAGGGATCGATAATTAGCGAGTGGCCGAAAAAGCTGCTTGACCCGCTTACTCCACAGCGATTGCAGGCGATGACGAACATTTGATTCTCGATTGCCCTTGCGGTAAGCAGCGTCCGCCAATGATGGAGCCGCGGATTCGGCCATTGAGCGGGCACGAACAGCATTTTGGCGCCGTCTAGCGCCAGCTTTCGAGCCAGCTCAGGGAAGCGGATGTCGTAGCAGATCATCATGCCGGCATCCGCAGCTCCCACGCGAAGCTTCCCGATCTTATCTCCTGCCTGAAGATGCTTCTCCTCGTCCATAAGCCGAAATAAATGAATTTTCGAATACTCCGCAATTATTTCACCGCTTGCGTCAAAGGCGTAGCTGGTATTAAAGACACCCTCAGGACGCCCTTCCGCTATGGAACCCGCCAATAGCTGAACCCCATGCTTGCTGCAGAATGCCGACAGCAGCGCTTTCGTTCTTGCTCCCGCTTCATCTGCTAGCTCATTGATCCTCTCAAGCGCATAACCTGTATTCCACATTTCCGGCAGCACGATCAAATCCGGCTTAACCGGACCAGATACGGCCTCCTCCAGCTTTGCCGCCAGTCTGTCAAAATTAGCGTCCGGATGTCCCGCATCGACATGCATTTGTATCAAAGCGAGCTTCAGCCTGTTGTGTTGCGTTTCCATGCAATAACCTCCAGCTCTTCCTGCTATTTCACACTGCAATTGAAGAAGAATGTTTTCCCTTATGATACCGCCTCATGGTTCGCTGTCAAGATGGGTAGCTTAATCGTTGTAACGATAACCGATTTATTAAAAGGAGATTGAGCCATGAAAGCAAAAATAATGATTCTGTTGGCATTAGCCTTCTGCATGCTGCTTCCTAATATGGCGGCAGCGCATCCAAGAGCGGAAGGGACAACACTGCCTAAGCCGGTTCAAGCCTTTGATGTTGCTGCGGGAAAGGTCGTCAAAACTGTACCGAACAGCAAACAATATCAAGACTATGCCCGATCATGGCTAGCCTCGGTAACCGGCCTTTCGCCTCAAGTCGAAGCGAACGAGAAGTGCGGCTATGTGTACCGGATTCCTCTCACTGAGACAGCTTCCGTCAAGACAACCGGTTTAAATGTGCAGGTAACCGACGTATTTCTCTTTTATTGCCCGAACAAGCCGGCTCTTCTTCTTATTTTTGACGAGAACCGCAAGCCGTATTTACTGCAATTCAAAGCCGACATACAGCCGTTCCTGAAAACAATCGCGATCCCATAGCTGACGGAAGCCCCACCCTGCCCTGCTCTTCTCGACACCTATTCCGAATCATGCTACATTAGGCATAGAAAGCTCAATTATGCAGCGAATAAGTGGAGTGAAGAGATCCTATGAATTCGAAACCATCTATAATGCCGATTCAATCGGCACGTCGACTGAATGAGTTGCCCAAACAATTTTTCGCCGATCTGGTTCGTAAAGCAAATGCACAAGCTGCCAAAGGCCATGATGTCATTAATTTGGGGCAGGGCAATCCGGATCGGCCTACACCGCCTCACATCGTACAGACTTTGCAGGAGGCCGCAGCCAATCCAGCCTATCACCGTTATCCGCCCTTCAGCGGCTATCCCTTTCTCAAGGAAGCCGTCGTGAAGAGGTATATGGAGGATTATGGCGTGGAGTTGGACCCTGAGACAGAGGTAGCTATTCTTTTCGGCGGCAAAACAGGACTGATTGAAATTAATCAATGCCTGCTTGATCCTGGAGATATTTGCCTCGTTCCCGATCCTGGATATCCCGATTACTGGTCAGGCGTCGCTCTCGCTGGCGGGGTCATGGAATATATGCCGCTGCTGGAGAGCAATGGCTTTCTGCCCGATTATGATGCGATTCCCTCACACATAGCAGACAAGGCCAAGCTCATGTTCATCAATTACCCGAACAACCCGACAGGCGCAGTCGCCGGTCCCGAATTTTATGCAAAAACAGTTGAATTTGCAGCTCGTCACGGCATCGTTGTTGCGAGTGATTTCGCCTATGGCGCAATTGGCTTCGATGGCGAGCAGCCTGTCAGCTTCCTGCAGACCCCTGGAGCCAAGGAGGTTGGCGTAGAATTCTACACGTTATCCAAAACCTACAACATGGCCGGCTGGCGTGTCGGCTTTGCCCTGGGCAATAAGGAAGTTATTCGACTGATCAATTTGATTCAGGATCATTATTACTGCAGTCTGTTTGGCGGCATTCAAGCCGCTGCCGCAGCAGCGCTCAGCGGACCACAGCACTGCGTACAAGAGCTGACCGCCACTTATGAGCGCCGGCGCGATGCCCTGTTTGCCGCCATGCAATCGATTGGCTGGCATTCGTCTAAGCCTGGCGGCTCCTTCTTCTGCTGGCTGCCCGTTCCCAAAGGGCATACATCATCATCCTTCGCTGATCTGGTACTTGAGCAGGCCAATGTCGTTGTAGCGCCAGGCATTGGCTTCGGACGGCATGGCGAAGGCTATGTCAGACTTGGCCTGCTGGCGCCAGAGGATCGGCTGGAGGAAGCCATTATCCGCATCGGAAGGCTCGGTCTGTTCGGCTAGATCGGCTTTACACCCAGCCAGCCAACATGATATGATGGTACGTAATTCACAACTGCAAACTAACGTCTTGATGGGACTAGTAAGCTATCCAAGTATCGCGCTCAGAGAGTAAATTCCACTGGCTGCAAGAATTTACCGCGAACGAAGCTGAACCCACCCCTGAACGGTCGGCGAAGAGCCGAACAGCGCCTGCTGTTATCAGGTCGATGAAGCGGAACGGCATCATCCTCGAATTCGTTCGGGTGGTAATGACCGTTAATAAAGGTGGTACCGCGGAAGTTACACTTTCGTCCTTTGTATTATTGAAGGGCGGAAGTTTTTTTATTTTCAACAGCAGAAAGGGTAATTCATATGACAGAACGTATCGTCGTCAAGATCGGAAGCAGCTCATTAACGTCGGATGAAGGCGGACTTAACCGCGAACGGATCGTATTCTTCTCCCGTGAGCTCGCAGCGCTACATGAGGCTGGTTATCAGGTGCTGCTCGTAACCTCAGGGGCTGTAGCGGCAGGCTTTCGCCAAATCGGCTACGAATCAAGGCCGAAGCTGATTCATGAGAAGCAAGCGGCTGCGGCTGTCGGGCAAGCGCTTCTCATGCAGGCC
Organism: Paenibacillus plantiphilus; assembly: GCF_927798095.1. GTDB lineage: Bacteria > Bacillota > Bacilli > Paenibacillales > Paenibacillaceae > Paenibacillus_Z > Paenibacillus_Z plantiphilus. Next base: position 283,331 of record NZ_CAKMMF010000003.1, read on the forward strand.
TATCAGGAGGCATTCGCAAGCAATGGTCCCCATCGCGGTATAGGCGTTGCCCAAATATTGCTCACCCGCGCTGACTTCTCCAATCGCAAACGGATATCAAATGCCCTGATGACAGTTGAGGAGCTGCTGCGCCAACGCATCATCCCTATCATTAACGAGAATGACACTGTAGCGACGGATGAGCTGAAATTCAGCGATAATGATACATTATCCGCCCTTGTCGCCAATCTTGTGAAAGCGAAGCATCTGCTTATTTTAACGGATACAGACGGCCTTTATACAGAGGACCCCAGATTTAATCCACATGCCAAACGAATCGAACGCGTGGAGCAAATCTCTGACGATATTATGAGCTTCGCCGGAGATTCCGGTTCCTCAGTCGGCACTGGCGGCATGCGCTCCAAGATCGAAGCGGCCCGCGTAGCCATGCGCGGCGGCGTTCCCGCCTTTGTCGGCCGCGTGAAAGAGTCTGGCGATCTGTCCCTCGCTGTGCACGGAACTGGCAAGGGTACATACTTTGACACCAGCTTGCATAATTTGCCCATGAAGAAGCAATGGCTCGGCTTTCATTCTCAGCCACAGGGTAAAATTATCGTCGACGACGGCGCAGAGGCAGCCCTGCTCAAACGTGGCAAAAGCCTGCTTCCAGCAGGAGTTCGCACTATCGAAGGGGACTTTCATCCCGGCGATGTCGTGGAGGTCGTTAATCTGCAGCATCAAACGCTTGGCCGCGGTGTAGTCAATTATTCCGCCTGGGAGGTTCAAGCGGTCGCCGGTCTAAGCACCACTGAAGTTAGGCGCCGTGTTGAGGTAGCCCGAATTGAAGTGATCCATCGCGATGAATGGGTCAGCTTGAGAGATTAATTATTCACGAGGAGGCAATACAGATGAGTGAAGTACGTCAGAAAGCCGCACTAGCCAAACAAGCATCCGCAGTTATGAACTCGCTCACAACAGAGCAGAAGAACGATGCGCTTAGACTTATGGCTGATGCGCTTGTGAAGGAGCAGCAATCGATCATTCAAGCGAATCATAACGATATTGCACGTGGACGAGAGAATGGAACGAGTGAATCCCTGCTGGACCGTCTCGCATTGAATGAGAACCGAATTGCCGATATTGCCCAAGGATTGCGCCAAATCGTGGAGCTGTCAGATCCGGTTGGACGCATTCTGGAGCAGTTTGACCGTCCCAACGGCTTGCGCGTTGAGAAAATTTCCGTTCCACTCGGCGTCATCGGAATGATCTATGAAGCGCGTCCTAACGTTACAGTCGATGCCGCCGGACTATGCCTCAAGACAGGCAATGCGGTCGTGCTGCGCGGCGGCTCTGCAGCGCTTCATTCCAACCGCAGAATCGTCGAAGTGCTAAGAGAAGCGTTGTCTCACAGCGACATGCCGCTCGAAGCGCTGCAGCTGATCGAGGATGCGGACCGTGCATCTGTAGATGAAATGCTGAAGCTGAATGGACTGCTGGATGTAGTGATCCCGCGTGGCGGCGCATCGCTCATTCGCAATGTCGTTGCCAATGCCACCGTGCCAGTTATCGAAACTGGCGCAGGCATCTGTCATACCTATGTCGATGAGAGCGCAGAACTTGAAATGGCCTCTAATATTGCATTCAACGCTAAGGTCCAGCGTCCCTCCGTCTGCAATTCAATGGAAACGCTGCTTGTGCATGAGTCATTCGCCGCGAATCATCTGCGAGTCATCGCTAATCGGTTTCTTGCCGCCAATGTAGCCATTCACGGCTGTTCACGAACGATGAGCCTTATTCCTGAAGCAGAGGCTGCAACTGACCAGGATTATGCCACGGAATACAACGACTATATTCTGAACATTCGCATCGTTGCGAATATCGAAGAAGCGCTGATGCATATCAGCCAGTTCGGAACGCAGCATTCCGAATGTATCGTAACCGAGAATGCCGGGCATGCTGCGCGTTTTCTTCAGAGCGTGGATGCTGCAGCCGTGTACCATAATGCATCAACAAGATTTACCGATGGCTTCGAATTCGGCTTCGGCGCAGAGATAGGCATAAGTACGCAAAAGCTTCATGCCAGAGGTCCAATGGGACTCCCTGCTCTCACATCAACTAAATACCGGATTTACGGCACGGGCCAGATTCGCGGTTAAAGGACTGCTTTTGATACTATTATTATAAAATCTAATGACAATCGGGGTTAGTCAGATTGTCGACCAGGAGGTTCCAGCAAAGTGACATTGCTCTCTTCATCTGGAGTTCAATCAGGAATTGGCTCCCTACAGCTAAGCTTTTTCGGCGCCGGCTCGATGGCCGAAGCCATCGTTCGCGGAATACTGGATCGCGGACTTATCGAGCCTGACCACATCAGTGTCATCAACCGGCAAAATAGCGCGAGGCTAGAGGAGCTTGCACAACGCTATGGCGTGCAGGCCCCTCCTGACGAAGAAGCCAAGCTGGCTATGCTTCGCCATGCAGATGTTATTTTTCTCGCGATGAAACCGAAGGATGCAGCTGCCGCGATCAAGCAGCTTCGCCAGCTCGTTACTGCCGATACATTAATCGTGTCGGTTATTGCCGGGCTGTCCATCCGCACAATTGAGACACTGCTGGAGCAGCCTATGGCGATCGTCCGTACGATGCCCAATACGTCCAGCACGATTGGTCTGGGGGCAACTGGAATCAGCTTCTCTGAATCCGTTACAACCGAGCAGCGCAAACTGGCAGAAACGATTTTCCAAGCGGTCGGTCTGACCTCTATTGTAGAAGAGCCTCTTCTCGATGTCGTGACAGGTGTCTCCGGAAGCGGACCCGCCTACGTTTACTACCTAATGGAGGGCATGATCACAGCAGGACGTCAGCTTGGTCTAACTGAAGAGGCTGCACGCGAGCTGACCGTGCAGACGGTGCTCGGAGCTGCTCATATGGTGCAGGCGACCAACGAGAACCCTGCTGATCTTCGCCGTAAAGTTACTTCGCCTAACGGCACCACTCAAGCTGCAATTGAAACGCTTGACGAGCACAACTTCTCGCAGGCGATTGTCCACGCGATCGATCGTGCTGCCAAGCGCGCAGCTGAGCTGGGCGCAGATATTGAGAGGAATGCAACGTCATGAGCAACAATTACTGTATCGCTACCTACCGTTGCCATGATGATGCAGCAGATTTCCATAAGAAAGCACAGGGAATAGCCGTCGGCCTGACCGTCGGAAGCTGGACTGAGCTGCCCGAGGCGCGCAAAGCCGAAATGGAGAAGCATCTAGGCCGCGTTATCTCTGTTACTGTACATGAGCCTGAGGGCTTTGCTCCAGGAGAACGATATGCCGATCTGCAAATTGCATATCCGGATGTCAATTTCAGCCGCGATATACCAGCACTGCTCGTAACCGTATTCGGCAAGCTGTCAATGGACGGCCGGATCAAGCTGCTGGACCTCGACTTTTCTTCTGACTTTGCGTCTGCATTTTCTGGACCCAAGTTCGGCATTCAAGGTGTTCGCAGTCTGCTCGGCGTCCAGGAACGGCCGCTGCTGATGAGCATCTTCAAATCCGTCATCGGTCATGATCTGACGAATCTGCGCGAGCAATTTTATCTTCAAGCGCTTGGCGGCGTCGATCTGATTAAAGATGATGAGATTCTGTTTGAAAATCCGCTAACACCGCTGGAGCAGCGCGTTGAGGCCTGTATGGGAGCAGCGAAGCAGGCTGAAGCCGAGACAGGCCAAAAGCTGCTGTATGCCGTCAATTTGACTGGACCCACCTCGCAGCTTGCTGCCAATGCCAAACGGGCAATCGCAGCAGGCGCCAATGCGATTCTATTCAATACACTCGCGTACGGGTATGACGCGCTCCATGAGCTAAGCAGCAATTCCGATATCTCCGTGCCAATTGCTGCCCATCCAGCGCTCGCTGGCGCATTGTATCCCTCACCGCACTATGGCATCGCAGCACCGTTGCTGCTGGGCAAGCTTATGCGGCTGGCTGGCGCCGATCTCGTTCTATTCCCTTCCCCATACGGCTCAGTCGTTATGCCAAAGGAAGAGAACCTCGCTGTTCAAGCGGCGCTAATCGATCCGGCACTGCCTGTTCGTTCCAGCTTTCCAGTACCATCAGCCGGCATTCATCCAGGCTTGACACCGCTAATTCTCCGCGACTTCGGACATGATGTCGTTGTTAATGCCGGCGGCGGGATCCATGGACATCCGCAAGGCACAGCCGCAGGCGGACTAGCCTTCCGCCAAGCCATTGCCGCCGCATTGTCTTCTACTTCGTTGCCTGATGCAGCAGCTCAGCAGGGCAACGAAGCGCTTAAGATCGCAATTGATACTTGGGGGTACAAGGAATGATGAGCAATTCCGAGACAGCTTCAGAACATACACGACGGCGGAAGGTCATCTTTTGCGATTTCGATGGTACAATTACGGAGAATGACAACATCATTGCAATCGTCAAACATTTCAATCCACTTGGATGGGAATCGATTGTCGACGATATAGTGAGCCAGCGAATAACGATCAAAGATGGCGTCGGCAAGCTGTTTCGTCTCCTCCCTGCCTCGCAGCGCGAAGAGGTTATCGCGTATGCCATAGGCAATGCTCGGATACGGAACGGATTCGCCGAGCTCCTGGAATATTGCAAACTGCAAGACATCGAATTTCTTGTCACCAGCGGCGGGATCGACTTCTTCGTATATCCGCTGCTTGCCCCCTTCGATATATCGGTTTCGCATATTTACTGCAATGGCAGCGATTTCTCAGGCGATCAGATTGAGATTACGTGGCCTAATCCTTGCGATGAACACTGCAGCAACAGCAATGGCTGCGGGATGTGCAAAACAACGATCATCCGCCGCTATCCTGAAGAGCAGTATATTCGGATTCTAATTGGCGACAGCGTAACTGATTTTGCAGGCGCCAAGCTTGCCGAAATCGTGTATTCCCGTTCGTATCTAACAGTGAAATGCAAGGAGCTCGGTCTCCCTTATATCGAGTACGAGACATTCCATCATATTCTTGACGATTTGAAAGCTAGACAATCGCGGGAGGATTAGTCATGAAATTTGAAACTATCCCATTAGAAGACAAGCAGCATGCATTGGCACAGCTTCGCGAGGTAAAGGGGTTATTCGCCTCGCGCGGCTGGTTTGCCGGCACGAGCGGCAATCTATCCATTCGAGTTGGCGACTATTCGCCGGATCGCTTCGATTTCGCCATCACTGCAAGCGGCAAAGACAAATCGCTGTCAACACCGGAGGATTTCCTGTTCGTTGATCAGGAGGGCAAGCCAAGCGAGGCGACCAGGCTTAAGCCATCCGCTGAAACCTTGATTCATTGCGAGATCTATCGCTTGACAGGCTGTGGCGCGATTTTTCACACGCATACTGTCTATAACAATATCGTTTCAGAGCTATTCTGGGAGCGCAAATCGATACCGGTTGACGGCGTTGAGCTTATTAAAGCGTTCAACATTTGGGAAGAGGAAGCGCATATCGATATCCCGATCGTATCCAACTTCGCTCATATTCCTAGCATAGTTCCTGAAGTAACGGAGCGCCTGAACCCCGCAATTCCCGGCATTATGCTGCGCAAGCACGGCATTTATGCATGGGGAGCCAACGCTTTCGAAGCCAAGCGCCATCTGGAAGCATTCGAATTTCTGTTCGAATACGTATACAAGTGGGAGCTTCTCAAACGCAGATCTTAGTTCGAATTGAACTTAACACACTTCATCATTTCAATCGAAGATGCTGGCCCATTAGCAGAAACCTGCTTATAGGCCAGCATCTTTTTTATTATGCGCTGATCATTAATTCCCTTATAGCCGATGTCTCTTATTCTGGTCTGATCCCCGCTTTTTGCGCTGCTAGTACGGCCAGCTCCAGTTTGTTCAGACCTAAGCAATGCTCGTCAGTTATCTCGAATATTCTTGGAATCGGCAGCTCCTTCATGTAGCGGCAAACCTCTACTCCATCGTTGAACCAGTCTGTAGAGACCGTTGCTGAGGTCGTCCGGATGTCTTCTTGCAGCAACACTCCTTGCGCTTGGAGCCGCGCTTCAATCGGTTGGTCCTTCCATGCCACTCTGAGTGGCGGACTGTAAAGCGCCTCCGCCCCGGCAATCAGCCGGCATTCATTCAGTCTCTCCTTATAGCTCTCTTCCTTCTGCTCCGGCTTCTCTTTAGTAAACAATTGCGGAGCATAATCAGCTCGGGAGCCCGAATGCGGAACAGCGCGAACGAAATGCAGCACCCCCTCATGAACGACTTCTATTCGAAACAGAATGGCATACAGCCGTTTGCCAAACTCAATACGCTCCACCAAGCTGCTGAAATTCTCAAGCACGAGGCCAGCCAGCTTCATCCCTCCTGTCAATTGGGATCGATAGGGCATTATGACAGCATTCGTTTGGAGCGGTATTTGCATATTGAAGACGACCTTGTTTAATACATGTTTGCGAAAATGCGAGTTCTGCACAATTCGACCCTCTATGTAATGCTGCTCATTGACAATTAATGCAGTCGTTAAAACAGCAGAATTATTATATCGCCAGAATTGCTTCCATACGGGCATCATAAACCTTGAAACCCCAAAAGCAGGAAGCAAGTGTGTCAGAGATCTGCCGATTTTTCGACCCGTCTCGTACAGAAGCAGCTGTGGGTAAGCATCTTGAAATATGAAGAAATTCGCTCGTTCCAGTAATTCGAATGTATCCCTTCGCTGTTCCTCCGACAGAAGACGCGGAAGCAGATCTCCCTTCAAATCCGTCATATTCCAACCGCCATTTCGCGATACTACATGTGCCAGCAGCGCCCAATGAAGCTCATTGTTGCGAAAATAAATTGAACGATATGCTTCCGTTCGAGTCACATTATTCCGGTTTGCCTCCGAGGTTTCAGTTAGAATCCGCTCAATGATCTGCCTCTCGTCATCATCCCACTCCCTGCCTGCAAGAGGCTCGCGCAATGCTATCCATTCCTCTTCAAGCTCACGTATCCGGTCGCTTGGAAGAAGCAGAGGTCTCGCATCTATTGCAAGCTGATCAGATGAAGAACGGGCTCTGAGCTTGGCGGCAATTCGTTTCATAATTATGGACGGAAGCTTTACAATAATCGCAAGCACTTTTTTCATTCCCGAGGTCGCTGAAACATGTTGATTATGCATACGATCCCTCCACTCGCACATATATGTACAGTATCGGCAACCTTGAGGATGATTAGCCGCATTTGGGCAACAATTGATGACAACAAAGAAAGAGCTGTCCATTACACCCAATCAGGCGTATGAACAGCTCTTTACATAGTTGCTATTGGCTACTTAATAATAACAGTGCTGTACGGAGGAAGCTTAACCTTGCCGGCCGCGTATGAAGCTCCGTCCTTGACAGAGTCTGCAATTTCCTTCATGCCAGTATCCGCAGCAACATTAATTTCTTGCGCTTCCTTTGAGACATTGTGCAGAACAAGGACCTTCTCGGAAGCAGTAGTACGGTAAAATCCGACAACTGCGGAGTTCTCAGTCTCGAAGCTTTCAATTGCACCATCCCGCAAAGCGGCATGAGAAGCACGAATTCGGATCATCTTCTTGTAATGTGAGAGAAGCGAATTCGGGTCATTCTGCTGAGCTTCAACGGAAGGTGGATTAGTGGTATTGAATTGAGAAGCTATCCAACTTGTTTGTCCATTGCCTGACTTACCGTCTGCATTCCAAATGAAAGGCTCACGGATGACTTCATCAGGCTTCTGACCAAACATGCCTATCTCTTCACCATAATACAGGAACGGATTGCCCGGCATCGTTAACAGCATAGCAGCCGCCATCTTCGCCTGATCTATATTCCCACCCAGAATGGACATTGTCCGATTCTGGTCATGATTGGTCAAGAACGGCGCATCTACAAACTGCCCTTCCGATACCTCAGTAAACATACCGTGTGTGCGATTTAGACTACTAGCCAGATTGGTATCCTCTTCTTGGCCTGCTATAGACAATAAACTCTGGGCTAAACCAAAGTTGAAGCCAGAATCAAAGCCGCCGTTCAAATAAGGAGCAATCGGAACCGGTGAATTCTCAGCAACTTCTCCGATCAGATAAACATCTTTGTTGACCTCTTGAAGAGCTGTTCTGAATTCCTGCCACCAAAGAACATTCTTCTCCGTCGTTTCGCCGTTGCGATCGGACTGGAGATCTTCATAAATGTGCTTCGCAGCATCAATACGGAAGCCGTCCAAGCCTTGATCCAACCAGAACTTCCCGATTTTGATCATTTCTTGTCGAACCTCAGCATTGTCGAAATTCAAATCAGGCATACCATCCCAGAAAACGCCAAGATAGTGATTGTCATTCTTCTGATGCCATGCATTGCCGCCGTTTGTTGCACTTGCTCCACTGACCTCGCGGCCCTGATCCTCCGCCCACACATACCAATCCCGATATGGACTGTCAGTGCCCTTGGCAGAGTCTACAAACCATGGATGCTGAGTACTGGAATGATTGACAACGAGGTCCATAATAACTTTAATGCCGCGTTTATGAGCTTCTTCCATTAGACGCTTCATATCTTCAACCGTTCCATACTCCGGATGGATGGTGTAATAATCCGTTACATCATATCCATGATAGCTCGGTGAAGGATTAATTGGCATTAACCATATGCCTTCGATGCCAAGATCACTGTCAGTGGCTGGATTACCATCATTCAAATAATCCAGCTTGTCAATTAATCCATTCAAATCGCCAATACCATCACCATTGGAGTCAGCAAATGCACGAACGAATATCTCGTAGTAAACGCTTGATGGTTGTTCGTCAATGACAGATGCGTTAGAAGAGGGTTGATTGCTCTTAGTCGCATTCGATGCCGCAGGATCTTTAATAAGAGGATCATTAGGTGCATTGTTGCTTGCGCATCCTGCAATAATCGTTCCGGCAACAAGGAGTGTGAGCGTACTGCGAACCGTGTTCTTCCATGTCATAAGCGCAATCACCCTTTCGAAGAACCTGCTGTCAGACCAGCAACAAGGAAGCGCTGTGTGTATGAGAACAAAATAGTGATCGGAATTGCTACTAGAACAGCACCAGCTGCGAATAATGTGAACTCTGTACTGTTGTATGCATTTACCAAATCATACAAGCCTACTGCGATCGTCCACTTGTCACGTGAACGAAGAATAAGTCCTGCAAAGATAAAGTCAACCCATGCGCCAGTAAATGTCATTAATGAAATGTACGTAATAATCGGACGAGATAAAGGCAGAATGATTCTAAAGAAGATGGTCAAATGATCCGCCCCGTCAATTCGCGCCGCTTCTTCCAAGCTTCTTGGAATCGTATCGAAAAACCCTTTTGCAACGAACAAGCCGAGCGCAGCTCCTGCTGAATAAACCAGAATAAGCGCCATATGCGTATCAAGCATATTCATTTGAATTAAAATCAGATAAATTGCAATCAAGCTCATGAATCCTGGGAACATGCCCAGAACCAGTACGGTAGACAGCAGGGATTTACGACCATTGAAACGGAATCTGGAGAATGCATATGCCGTCAGCAATTGAATAAACGTGCCTATAATCATACTCCACGTTGCAACTACCAATGTATTCCAATACCATTTGAAATACGGAATATCAATATCCGTTCGGCTATTGAGGCTGAACAAATCCCGATAGTGGTCCAGTGTCAGCTTCTTTGGAATGATAGAATCGGTGAATAGTGATTTCCCTTCCTTGAAAGAAGACATGATTGTCCATAAAGCAGGATACAATACACAGATTGCAAGAATGATAAGAACGATGTAACTAAGAAGGAGCCGTAGTCTTGTTTTTGCCTTCATTGAATCATGTCCTCCTCTCGGAATGATCTAGTTCTTGTAAAGGAGAAGATCGATATAGATGCAATAATAAGGAAGATCATAATTCCGAGAGCACCGGCAAAGTTGTATTGGCTCAAATTCAAAGTCAATTTGTAGAGCCAAGTAACAAGCAAATCGGTCGCTCCTGCATTATTGTAATCCGCGGTAACCGGTCTACCGCCTGTAAGCAGGAAGATAACGTTAAAGCTGTTGATATTACCTGCGAATTGCGTAATGAGAATTGGAGCAGTAGCAAACAATATATATGGCATTGTAATTGAGCGGAATCTCATCCATGGCGAAGCGCCATCAATCTCGGCCGCTTCATACAGATCCTTGGGAATCGTAGTAAGCATTCCCAGAACCAGAACCATACTGACTGGAATACCGATCCACATATTTACAACGATAACGGACACCTTGGCCCAGAACGGATCATTCAACCAGGGCAGACCTTCCAATCCGAAATAGCGGAAGTATTGGTTGATCGGTCCGAATTTTTCATTAAGCATATTTCGAAATACGAGCAAAGAAACAAATTGTGGGATCGCATATGGGATTATGTAGATCGTTCTCCACATGCCTTTAAGACGAATTCCCTGTTGATTGATAAGAAGCGCAACCAGAATACCGCCAAAATAACAAGTAACAGTCGCCAGAAAAGCCCAGATCAATGTCCAGGTTAACACACCAAAGAACGTATTACTCCAAACATTCAGTGTAAATAAGTGAATAAAGGTTTCAAATCCAACCCAGTCCACCAAGTTTTTTGGCGGGATATGGTTTGGTCCTGCATAGTTCGTAAATGCGATTAATGCGGTAAAGATGATAGGCATAACTGTAAAAATTAAGACACCCAGAATAGGTATAGCTAGCAGCAACCATGGAAAACTATTCGTAAATGCATTATACGCAGTTTTGCTGAAAGAAATAGAAGCTACCCCTTGGTCTCTCTTTCTTCCTGACGCTATAGCATCCCGAACATTTAAATAATAAACGAATAAATATACAAATACTACAAAAAATGAAAACACACCGAAAACCATCATAAAGATGGAATTATCTCCATCGACGCTCTTGTATACTCGTCCGACTTTAACCAAATGCTGACCTTGATCCCCTAGCGTGAATAGTCCGATTAGATGGGTTTTAAGCTTCAAAAAAATCAATAATAGGCCGCTGATGTGAAAAGTAAGGAACAGAATACCTTTAATGTACTGGCGGTTGTAAAACTGTCCTAGCCCCATACTTAGAACAGACAACCAGCCGGCAGTTGTTGCATGTCGGTTCAAGTGACCCCCATCTCCTTACATAATTGATTTCACCCGCCGTGAAACGGCGGGTGATTGGATTTAATTCGCAATCTAAGTTTTAATGACTTAGATTATTTGTTCATTGTGGCGATACCGTCTTTTACTTTTACAACCCAGTCATCCAATGTTTTTTGAGCGTCTGCTTGCTCGTTCCACAGGGTGCCGAACAGTGCTTCATGCGTATTCCACAGAGCAACCATTTCGGATGCTTTAGGCATTGGTACAGAGTTTTCGAAGATTTTCAAGAAAGTAGCAGAGAACTCATCAGAAGTGATTTTTTCGTTTTGAGCTGTTTTAACGTTAGCAGGCAAGTTACCGAACAGTTCAAAGTTTTTCAGTTGGAACTCTTCAGAAGTGATCAATTGAGCGAACAATTTGGAAGCGTTTGGAGCTTTCGAGTTCGCGCTTACCAAGAAGCCTTTAACACCGGAGAAAGGTTTCATTGCTTTACCGTTAGGCAAAGTAGGGAATTCCATCAGACCAACGTTTTTAACTTCTTTTTTGAACTCGTTTGCTTGCCAAGGACCAGAAACGTTCATTGCAAGCTTGCCGGAAGTGAACAAGCTAGTTTTGATGTCAGCTACAACATCAGCAGTTGCAAGTGGAAGGATTTCTTTCAGGCTTTGGTAGAACTTAGCAGCTTCAACAGCACCTGGCGTGTTCAGACCGATATCGGATACATCGTTGCCGTTGTCGCCGAAGATGTATGCATCATAGCCAGTGAAGAAGTTCCAAGTCCAGTAAAGGTTACCCATTTCCCACATGTAAGCATATTTTTGAGCTTTCGTGTCATTGTAGGTTTTAGCGAATGCGATAACTTCGTCCCAAGTTTTAGGAGCTTCGCCGTTAGGAACAAGATCTTTGTTGTAGTAAACGCCGATTGTTTCAACGGAGATTGGGTACGCATACAGAAGACCGTCCATTGTGAAAGCGTCGACTGCGATTGGATTCGTGTTTGCTTTAGTCTCTTCTTCGTGGAAGTCATTCGGAAGAACGATACCAGCTTTAACTGCAGAACCAAGACGATCATGAACGCCGAAGAATACGTCAGCGCCAACGCCAGCAGGTCCGTCAGTGATCATTCTCTCAACAGATTTGTCTGGGCCTACATCTTGAAATTTAACATCGATACCATATTTTTCTTTGAAAGCTTTACCAGCTTCTTCAACCAGCGCTTTCTCAGTACCGGATGACCATACAGTGATTTCTTTCGTGCCTTCCTCAGGAGTGAGCACTTCTTCTTCAGCAGGAGGAGCTTCGTTAGTAGGCGTGTTTGTCGATCCTGCAGTGTTGTTCGTTTTCTTGTTGTTATCCTCTTTGTTGTTTCCGCCGCCACATGCTGCCAATGAGAACACCATGGTCAAAGCAACGATCGAAATCAGTACATTTTTTCTGTTCATAATTCTGTTGAACCACCCTTCGTCCTTATTTTCTGTGAATTAAAAGCTCTCTGTCTTGAAAGTGCTGACATCTTTCTTCGTTACGGGTTGACCCGCGCTGTCTTTTGGCAATGCTGCCCAATGTGTGCAAACGTTTGTGCAGTTTACCCAAAAAATAGCTGATTGAAACGATTATCAGCCAATCAATTACTGAAAGCGCTTTTAATACTTTTTCATCATACATGATAGACGCGGATTTGTTAAGTCCTTTTCTTCGCCTTTTTCGTCGCTAAATTCACTTCAACTTTTTATTATCTAGTTATTTCTTCTGTTTTCGAAGTTTTTTGCAACTTTTGAAATATAGTTTCTACACCCTGAAGGTTTTCTCGGAATCATCTGTTAGCTTTCCAGTAAAAGCACCGTGATTCTTTCCTATATGGATAAAATTCGCTGACATGGCGAACTAGTTGTTCATGATAGAAATAGCGTTTTTGATATCCTTAACCCAATTATCCAGAGTCGTTCTGGCATCGGCCTGCTTATCCCACAAATTCGAGAAAACAGCCTCGTGCGTCATCCATAGTGTGAGCATCTCGGGCGCTTTTGGCATTGGTACTGAGTTTTCTAAAATTTTCATGAAAGTGGCCGAGAATTCATCAGAAGTAATTTTCTCGTTTTTGGCAGCAGTTATGTTCGTTGGCAAATTGCCAAACAGCTCGTAGTTCCTCAATTGGAACTCTTCCGATGTGATCAGCTGTGCGAATAGTTTGGACGCATTTGGATATTCCGAATTTGCGTTGATGTAGAAGCCTTTAACACTGGAGAAGGGCTTCATAATTTTACCGTTCGGCAGCTTGGGAAATTCCATTAAACCAACGTTTTTGATTTCGTTCTTAAACACCTTTGCTTGCAACGGGCCGCTCACATTCATCGCCAGCCTCCCCGACGTGAACAAACCTACTCTGATCTCAGCATTCACATCGGCGCTGTTCACAGGCAGAATGGTCTTCAGGCTTTGAAAAAATTTGGCAGCCTCGACAGCGGCGTCGGAATTGAGGCCAATATCGGCAATGTCATTGCCATTATCGCCAAAAATATAAGCTCCGTATCCACTGAAGAAAGGCCATGACCAGTAGAGATCCCCCATTTGCCACATAATAGCATATTGATATTCATTCGTATCGTCATTGAATTGTTTGGCGAATGCGATGATATCGTCCCAATTGGCAGGGGCCTCTCCGTTAGGAACCAGATCCTTATTATAGTAAATGCCGAACGTTTCAACAGACAGCGGATAACCGTACAGCAGGCCGTCTACTGTCATCGCCTCGGTTGCTACCGGGTTATTGGCGGCTCTGGTCTCTTCCTCATGATAATCATTCGGAAGTATAATACCAGTATTCGTCCCTATCCTGATCTGGTCGTGAATGCCCATGAATACATCGGCGCCAACCCCCGCAGGTCCTTGCAAAGACATTCTCTCGAACGAGCCGCTTGCCCCGACATCTTCAAATTCAATCTCGATGCCATACTTCGCTTTGAACACCTTCCCTGCTTCATGAACGAGCGCTTGTTCCATTCCCGATGTCCATACAAGCAGCTTCTTCGCGTCTGGCTCAGGAAGAAATTCCTCTTCCTCGCCTGCTGCCAGTGTGTTGACTGGCGACTCTTCTCCCGTATTCTTGGTGTCGCCGCTGTTTCCGCCGCATGCCGCCAATGTGAATACCATGATCATTGCGACGAACATCATCCATCCATTTCTTTTGTTCATCAATCAGTCGAACCACCCTTCATTTTTCCTGCAGCCTGTCAGCACCAGCAGCCTACTTTCCTCTATCCCCGCCAAGCCTTGCAACAAAATCTTCCTCCCTCTAAAATGTAACCGCTTAAACACCACTTAATCATACAGGATAATCATAAATTTATAAAATCTTGGAAATCGTCTTTTTGATTGGAAAATACACGAAAACTTTATATTATCTATAGAATTCCATCTCGTTCGTCATTTTTTTAACATAATATAGAATATTATGAATGACCGCATAGCGATATCTATACGAAATGAATGCTGCCTATCATGCTGTATTGAGCTTTTTTCATGCAAAAAGAGGCTTTCTCCGAATTATCCGAAGCGGATTCGAAGAAAGCCTTGAATGCATTCCTATATCATTAGAATAAAGCTAGTATAGCAAATTACTTGTTCATAACAGCAATAGCGTCTTTGATCTTGACAGTCCAATCGTCCAGAACTGTTTTGGCATCTGCCTGATCGTTCCACAAAGTTGCGAAAGTAGCTTCATGCGTATTCCAAAGCGTGGTCATCTCGGACGCTTTTGGCATCGGCACTGAGTTCGCAAAGATTTTCAGGAAAGTGGCCGAGAATTCGTCAGATGTAACTTTTTCACTGCTCGCTGCAACATTATTCGCTGGCAAATTGCCGAACAGCTCGAAATTTTTCATCTGGAACTCTTCCGATGTAATCAAATGCGCGAACAGCTTGGATGCATTTGGAAATTTCGAGTTCGCGCTGACATAGAAGCCTTTAATACCGGAGAAGGGCTTCATCACTTTGCCGTTTGGCAACGCCGGGAATTCCATCAGTCCGACATTTTTGACATCCTTCTTGAACTCATTTGCTTGCCAAGGGCCGCTCACGTTCATCGCCAGCTTGCCTGATGTGAACAGGCTTGTTCTAATATCGGGTGTCACATCCGCGGTAGCTAGAGGCAGAATCTCCTTTAAGCTTTGATAGAACTTGGCAGCCTCGACAGCTGCATCGGAGTTCAGGCCGATATCGGCAACATTATTGCCGTTGTCGCCGAAAATATAGGCATCATATCCGCTGAAGAAGGACCATGTCCAGTAAAGATCGCCCATTTGCCACATGTAGGCATATTTTTGAGCTTTTACATCGTTAAATTCTTTCGCAAATGAGATGATATCTTCCCATTTGGTAGGAGCCGTTCCGTTAGGGACCAAATCCTTGTTGTAGTAGACGCCGATCGTCTCAACGGAAAGCGGATAGCCGTAAAGCAAGCCGTCCATTGTCATAGCATCAATCGCCATCGGGTTATTGTTGGCTTTGGTCTCTTCCTCATGGAAGTCATTTGGAAGAACGATACCGGCATTCGTGCCGACCCCAATCTGGTTATGAACGCCCAGGAACACGTCAGCGCCAACCCCAGCTGGTCCGTCTGTAATCATCCTTTCAAACGATTTGTCTGCTCCGACATCTTCAAATTTAACATCGATGCCGTACTTTTCCTTGAACACCTTGCCCGCTTCCAGAACGAGCGCTTGCTCTGTTCCCGCTGACCATACCGTCAGCTCTTTCACGTCTGGCTCTGGATTAAGCTGTTCTTCCACTTCAGGAGTCGTGTTAGAATTGTTGGGGGCTTCAGGTGCGTTGCCTGTTGCCTTCTCCCCTTCACTCTTGTTGCCGCCGTTGTTCCCGCTGCATGCTGCCAGTGAGAATACCATGATCAAAGCGACGAGCACGACCAGTACATTTTTTTTGTTCATCGATTTGTCGAACCACCCTTCATTTTTTTGTGCTTGAAAGGGTTTGTTTGGGAAAGGAATCGGTTACATAATCTCTTGCGGGTTGACCCATGCCGGTTTTTTCTGTAACCTATCAGCAGCATGAGAAAACGTTTGTTTATTTCCGCCAAGTAAAGCGAATGCATCCATCCTTTCTCTAAACTGAAACCGCTTTTAACACCACTCCATCATACAGGATAGTCATAAAATTATAAAATCTTGGAAGTTGCCTTTTTGATTGGCAAATGACCGCATACTTTATCATATCTTTATAATTCTATCTTTTTCAGAGTTTTTTAGCATTTTCTAGAATTTGAGGGAATTTAAAATTTTAATGACATTAATAGATTTAATTAACCTTATTAATGTAAATCCAATCCTGCCGAGAGAGGGAGAAGCACCGATGTGCGGAAGGTATACGATTACTGTTGATATTGAAGAGTTAATGCTGCGTTATATGATTGGAGAGATCTCCATTCCTTATCATCGTCCACAATATAATGTCGCGCCAACGCATAAGGTCTATGCCATTGTCCATGATGGACAGGCAAACCGTCTGGGACAGCTACAATGGGGGCTCATTCCTGAATGGGCGGATGATCCGCGAATTGGAAGCAAAATGATCAACGCCCGCGCTGAGACGGTGTGGAGCAAGCCGGCCTTCAAAGAGCTTATTCGTCGCAAACGCTGCATCATCCCCGCTGACGGGTTTTATGAGTGGATGAAGACCCCTGCGGGCAAACAGCCCTTCCGCATCGTACTTCGCAGCCGCGCGCTGTTCAGCTTTGCTGGCTTATATGATACTTGGTTGAAGCCGGACGGCAGCAAGCTAAGTACGTGCACGATTCTGACAACAGAGCCGAATGCACTGATGTCGCCGATTCATAATCGAATGCCCGTTATTCTAAAGCAAGAGGATGAGGCTATGTGGCTGGACCGCTCCCTGCAGAATCAGGATTTACTAAGCAGGCTGCTCGTTCCTTATCCCGATGAAGAACTTGAGTCTTATCCGGTAGCGTCTTCGGTGGGCAGTGTGTCGAAGGATGATCCCTCGTGTATTGAGCCGTATGTACAACAAGCCTGAACACAAAGGAACCGCTGATCAGATGATCAGCGGAACATAGCCCATAGCTTGAGCAGATGCAATGTATTGTTGGGATCGATTCGTTGACCAAGCACGAAAGCAACTAATTGCTCCTCTTGGGATTCCGTCAGCGTTTCCTGCAAAATATGCGCAGAGGTTCGAACCAGCCTCTTCACTTTCGTGCGATCCTGCAAATCGTATTTGTTCACGCCATCCAGCACGAGCTTGATTCGATCCTTGACCGCCTTGTTCTTCATCTTGCCCTTCACGCGCTCGACGAAGTCCGGTCGTATTCCATACTTTGTGTAGCTCATTGCG
Source organism: Paenibacillus plantiphilus (assembly GCF_927798095.1). Classification (GTDB taxonomy): domain Bacteria; phylum Bacillota; class Bacilli; order Paenibacillales; family Paenibacillaceae; genus Paenibacillus_Z; species Paenibacillus_Z plantiphilus. The sequence continues at coordinate 300,791 of NZ_CAKMMF010000003.1, forward strand.
GCTAAGCACCTCCGTCTGGCTATAACGAGCCATTCGTTCTACTTTATGCCGCCACGCACACAAAAAAAACTAGTCCAGTAAATCGCCTTGAAATAATTGTTCCTTCTGGAGCACCTCTCGCAATCGCGTATATATCGCATCTGTCCAAAATGTCTCACGCGAGGTTAGATCTGCCGCATCGTCTCTGGCTTCCTCCAGAACAGCGAAATCAGCGGCCATATCGGCGAGCTTGAATTCAGGCACACCGCTTTGCTTCGTGCCGAAGAAATCTCCCGGACCCCGCAATTCCAGGTCTCTTCTGGAAACCTCGAAGCCATCATCCGTCTCGGTCATGACCTTCATGCGCTCCCGCCCGATTTCCGACTTAGGGTCCGCAATGAGCACGCAAAAGGATTGATGCTCCGCTCTCCCTACACGACCGCGAAGCTGATGCAGTTGGGACAAGCCGAACCGCTCTGCATCCATGATGATCATAAGTGTTGCATTAGGCACATCGACACCGACCTCAACGACTGTCGTTGCTACAATCATATGAACCTCATTGTCACTGAAAGCACGCATCACTTCATCCTTTTCCCCGGCTGAGAGTCTTCCGTGAAGAAGTCCAATCGCCAAATCAGGGAATGCCTGCTGCATCTGAATATGCAAATCAATTGCATTCTGGACATCCAGCTTATCTGATTCTTCAATCAGCGGGCATATGAAATATGCCTGCCTCCCCGCATCAACCTCGCGCCGAATAAAACCAAGGACACGCTCCAGCATGCCATGCTTCACCCAATAGGTTTTGATCGGCTTGCGCCCTTGCGGCCGCTCCCGAAGCGTCGAAACGTCCATGTCCCCGAATGCTGTTATCGCCAATGTGCGAGGAATTGGAGTTGCTGTCATCGTCAGAACGTCAGGATTCATCCCTTTGCGCCGCAATATGCTCCGCTGATTCACACCGAAACGATGCTGTTCATCTGTAACGACAAGACCCAGGCTGCGAAAATTCACACCCTCTTGAATAATGGCATGCGTCCCTACAACGATATCGGTAAGACCCATCAGCAGCCCTGCCAGTACGTCTCTGCGCCTGCGTTCTGTCATGCTCCCTGTTAATAGGCCAACCTGCACGCCAGCAGGCTCAAACAGCCTCTGCAACGATCTCATATGCTGATCCGCCAGAATCTCAGTGGGTACCATTAGCGCGCCCTGATGGCCGCTCTTGACCGCTGCCAATAGCGCCACGGCTGCAACAACCGTTTTTCCAGACCCTACGTCGCCTTGCAGCAGCCGATTCATACAGGAGGGCTTCCTCATGTCCGCTAAAATTTCATTGATGACCTTCTTCTGAGAGTCGGTCAGCTCGAAAGGAAGCGTTCGAACAAACTGACGTATAATTTCGGGATCCACTGCTATGGCAACGCCGTCCTTTCGACTGCGGTTCAGCGAACGGTAGGCTTGCAGCTTCAATTGAAACAAGAACAGTTCTTCATAAACAAGTCTTCGTCGGGCCGCTTGCCCTTCAGTCGAATCATCCGGCGCATGTATTCTGGCGATCGCTTCCGCTCTTGGCATAAGCCGGTGCTTGTCCATCAATTCAGTTGGGAGAAGCTCTTCCACCATAGGTCCGAACTGAAGGAGAGCTTGCTTAATCGTCTTTCTCATCCATGGCTGAGTCAGGCTCCCGCCTACAGAATATACGGGTTGAAGTGTTCCGCTTCTTGCCGCGCCCCGATCAGGGAACTCAGATTCAGATACAGTCAGCTGCAGTCTTCGCTGCTCCCATTTGCCTGTAAGGATGATATCTCTTCCTGGCACGATTTGCTCCTGCAGGAAATGCCGATTAAACCAGACTGCAGTAACGAGCACTCCATCCACCACGACCTTGCAAGTGAGTCTGGATTTCGCCTTTCCATAACGCTGCAGCAGCGGATCGCCCATTATTTTCCCTTGTACAGTTACCTTCTCTCCATCCTTCACTTCCGTTAATCCCCGGATTCTATAATCCTCATAGCGGAATGGGAAATAACCCAGCAAATCTGCGACTGTATGGACGCCAAAGGCGTGAAGCTCTCCTTCTTTCTGAGCGCTCACGCCTTTAATTTGCCGGACAGACAGTTCTTCCAGCTTCATCATTTCTACCTCACACCCGATTTATAAATAACGCAGCAGTCCCCGGACCTACATGTGTCCCAATGACCGGCCCAATCTCCGTTTCACCAACACTGCGAACATTAAGCTCCTTCTTCGCAAGCTCTGCAAGCTCCATCGCAAGCTCCTTCGTATGCGCCCAGCCAATCATCATATTTATCGGTTCCTGGCCAAAATCGCGTTTGAACAGCTCTATAATGCGATGCATCGCTTTCTTCTGCCCACGCACTTTATCGATCGCCGATACCATACCCTCTTCATCTACCGTAAGAATCGGCTTCACATTCAGAATGGAACCGAACAGCGCCGCTGCCTTGCCAATTCTGCCGCCCTTCTGCAAATACTCAAGCGTATCGACCAGAAAGTAAATTCTCTTATCCAGTCGCAGTCGTTCGATCTCCACCAGAATCTCTTCCTTGGATTTGCCCGCAGCAGCCATCTCGGCAGCTTTGATTACCATCATGCCGAAGCCATAGGAGGCCGTTTTGGAATCAATAACAGTCACATCACACTCGCACTCCATCATGGAGTGGCCGAGCATAGCGGACTGATAGGTCCCGCTTAGCGCCGCGGATAAATGTATCGAAATAATGGACGAGTCAGGCTCCTGCTTCAAAATATTCTCGTACGTTTCCATGAATTCTAATGGTGACGGCTGAGAAGTCGTAGGCACAACTGAAGAACTTATCAATTTCTCAAAAAATTGACTTGAGTTAATCTCAACGGAATCCAGATAGGCCTGTTCACCAAAAATAACTTTCAGCGAAACTCTTGCAATACCTAGCCGCTCAAGAACGTCATTCGGAATATCTGCTGTGCTATCCGTTACTATTCTCACTTTCCCCATATGCGTCTCCCCTATTCAACTGCAAATAGATAAGGATATAACGGTTGCCCGCCCTCATGCACTTCCAATTCAGCATCCGGATACGTCTCGCGAGCCCAGTCGACCAATGCCGTCGTATCTTCCTCGCTTGCCTGCTCGCCTGTTAGTACAGTAACAAGCTCTCCGCCTTCTTCCAGCATCTGCGCCAGCAGCGCTTTGCAGGTGTCCTGAAGGCTTGAAGACGAGGTCACGATTGATTTCTCCTTGATCCCGATGTAATCTCCTTCACGAATGTCGATGCCGTCAATCGAAGTATCTCTAACCGCATGTGTGACTTGGCCCGATTGTACGCTTTTGGCTGCCTCAGACATCGCATCTGTGTTTGATGCTGCTGATTGCTCATCCCTGAAAGCAAGGACAGCTGCCAGACCCTGTGGAACCGTACGTGTCGGAATGACAGTGACATTGCGTTCACATAATTCTGCCGCTTGCTGTGCAGCCAAAATAATATTGCTATTGTTCGGGAGCAGGAAGATGTGCTCTGCCGGCAAGGATTCGATCGCATGCACGAAATTTTCAGTTGACGGGTTCATCGTTTGTCCGCCGGACAGCACGACATCCACATTGTTCTCAAGAAATATCGAAGCAATTCCTTCGCCCATTGCAACCGCAATAATGCCATAAGGCGCCCATTCATGCGCCTGCTGAGCCTTGGAGGAATCTGCTTTGACGCCAGTCAGCACTTCAGGCACAGCTAAACCTAGCGCAGCTTCCTCCACATTGGTTATCGTTGCCGCGACCGCCTTCTCGTCCGCTTCGCTGCTATATCCAGGATCAGATGAGACGATATCCCGATGCTGCTCGCGCATATTGAGAATGTGGATATCAGTCAATTCCCCGTATGGAAGCGCATAATTCAATACATCGCCTGGTTTGCGTGAATGAACATGCACCTTGATAATATCGTCGTCTACGATGACAAGGATGGAATCGCCGTCTCTGGACAGCATGCCCTTGAACAGCGCTTCGTCGAATTTAAGGGAAGTCGTTGTCGCTGATTTGCGGTTAATGAAAAATTCCATATCATATAGAAACTCAATCGCTTCCGTAGAAAGACGAGTTTGAGCATGCATCGGCATCGTAACAGCCGGCACATCGCGTGATGCTTGCGTAGGAGCGACCTGTGAAGGCATAGCTGCTTCAGTAGACATCCACTCATTATTATCCAGCCCTTGGGGATCAGAAAGCGCCCGCAAAAAGCCTTCATAAATATATACAAGACCTTGTCCGCCCGAATCCACCACGCCGACCTGCTTCAGGACTGGCAGCAACTCCGGCGTCCGCTCCAGCGCTTCATTGGCCTTCTCAAGTATTTCGCGCATTAATTCAACCATATCGCTTGTTCTGCGAGAATAGGAAACAGCGTGCTTGGCAGCTTCCTTCGCAACGGTTAAAATCGTACCTTCGACAGGCTTCACCACAGCTTTATATGCCATATCGACACCATTCTGCAGCGCAGCGGCAAATTGTAACGTGCCAACCTGTTCCAAGCTGGCCAGACTCTTGGCAAACCCGCGGAACAACTGTGACAAAATAACGCCTGAATTGCCCCGAGCGCCCATCAGCAAGCCTTTGGAAAGCGCTTCCGCAACTTTGCCTACTGCATGTGACTGTTTGCTCTGCAATTCCCGGACGCCCGATGTCATCGTCAAGTTCATATTTGTTCCGGTATCACCGTCAGGAACCGGGAATACATTAAGCGAGTTAACGCGTTCTACGTTACGTTGCAAGCATTCCGCTCCTGTCAGTACCATCTCTGATAGGTCTGATCCGTTAATAAAGCGTTTACTCAACGTCAATTCCCCTTCCTAACCAGATACACGCACGCCTTGGACAAAAATATGAACATGGTCGACCTTCAAGCCAACGACTTCGTTGAGCACATACTTCACTTTTGATTGAATATTATGCGCTACCTCTGATATTTTTGTTCCATAGCTAACGATAATGTATAAATCGATGTGCAGGTCTTCTTTCTCACGACGCACTTCAACGCCCCGGGAAAGATTGTCGCGACCCAGCAATTCCGCAATGCCGTCCTTCAACTGCTTGCGCGAGGCCATCCCGACAAGTCCATAACAGTCAAGCGCCGCCGAGCCGGCCAGTACGGAGATGACGTGGTCCGAGATGAATACATTTCCAAGTTCCGAGTTAAGCTGCAGAGGCATGGAAGCCACTCCTTTACGTTAAATATTATGGACTAATCAATATTGTACTATAAATGTCAAGGATATAGAAGCCTAGTCCTGCTTTATCGGCTACATTCTTCTCTTTACTCCATTATCGGCGAAATACCTTGGTTTCAGAAGCTTGATGGAACGAATAAGTTGTGCTATTATATTTAAGTATGTTTATTGCATGGGCTTCCCTTGCTTCCTAAGCGGGTTTTTTACTCGCATGAAGATTATACATGTATGTAATCTAGCGTAGGCTTCCGATGTTGTTTTTCACTCTCGTGGAGGACTTCTCACTCGAAGCTTCGCGAAAAACTTAAAGGAGGTGTATTCCATGTCTCGCAAATGCTTCCTTACTGGTAAAGCACCAGGAAAAGGTAATCACGTTTCTCACGCAAACAATAAAAACCGCCGCACTTGGGGCGTAAACGTTCAAAAAGTCCGCATCCTCGTGGACGGTAAACCAAAACGCGTTTATGTTAGCACACGTGCACTTAAAGCAGGTAAAGTGACGCGCGTATAATCGCATAGCTCGCCAATGAAGAGGCGGTCCCTTAAAGTAGTTTACTACTAAAGGGACCGCCTCTTCGTTTATGCGAACCCAATCGTCTCTTTGTCGCTCGCTTACATGTCGGCTTCATTTCCCCGATAAACGCTGTTTACTTTACTGCAGGCGATAATGGATGTGGGTTTTTGCAGCAACTTGCTGTTGGTGTGATTGTGGAAATTGCATGGAATCTCGCTGTAAGCGGGAATTTCCGTGTTATTGAATGGAAACAAGAGATTGACGTGCGCTGTAAGCGGGAAAATGCAATTAGAATAAAAAGTGGACACCTCGTAACGTTGGACAGATAATAATCCTAATAAAAGGTGAGGTGTTCACAATGGGGAAAACGAGGCAGCATTATAACGACGAGTTTAAATTGCAGACGGTGAAATACATTCAAG
>NZ_CAKMMF010000004.1 GCF_927798095.1 Paenibacillus plantiphilus
CCGTCCGCCGCTAACCATCAGAGAAGCAAGCTTCTCTTCAAGTCCGCTCGACTTGCATGTATTAGGCACGCCGCCAGCGTTCGTCCTGAGCCAGGATCAAACTCTCCATAAAAGAAGTTTTCGCTTTCGACGCTAGTCGAGAGAGAAAAGCTTCAACGAAGTTTTTCTTTTGCAGCGTTAGCTGCTGGAGAAAAGCTTCAAGATAAGCTTGTAGCTCATTACATTTGTATTACTTAACTACAGTTCCGAAGAGCTATAGGGCATTGCGCTCGTTGTTCAGTTTTCAAAGAACAATATGTCTCTGTGCGAGACAGGAATTACATTGTATCATGTTCATGTTTTTATTGCAAATACTTTTTTTAATAATGTTTCAGCATATCATTATCTGAACCATCATTACCGCCCTCATCTTGCGGCAGGAATAATAGAATATCATAGTATTCGTATAATGTACAATATCATTTTTTTCCAAAAGCTAAATTATTTTTTCATTTTGAATCCTCGCCTCTAACCCCTCTTCTTGACATTCATCTGTTTGCCCTCACACAAACCATCAACAGCGATGCCAAAGGCGCTTATCCGCCTGCATGCGTATACCTCCAATATGCCCTGCCTCTTGCCTGTGATATTCAATAGAAGTAAGCTTCACCAATTGGAACAGAATTATTCCAAGCAGCTAGCAACTGTATCGGGCAATTGCGGCAGCAAAAAACAGGGTCCCCCATGATAGAAGGAGCGCCTGTTTGAAATGCCGGGTATGAGGTAAAAGCTTAGGAGTGTGTCAGCATGGCATGCAGCTCATCCTTGCTTCGATCGCGCATCAGCACATATTCTGCAGGGATCTCGTCTACTTCCGGCTTGCAAAAAGCTTTGCCATGTAGATGATAGCCGCTCATCCTTGCCATGGAATAGAACGTACACAGCTGATCCGCTACTCGAATAGCTTTTTCTTTGCTGGAAGCCGTATACAGCGTGTTGCCGAAACTGAGCGGATTGTTGTCGCTTTGAATGTTGACATTATATTGCCCGCCCTCTTCCTCCACCTGCTTCACTAGAATCTTCATATTATAGCAGTTCAATAGATAATGGACTGTCATGTCATTCACCGCCTAATCGTCGTTTCGGCCTGCGCATCGGCTTGCCGTACTTCCTATTACACACAACTATACATTCTTAACCAGTTTCTCTAATGCCAGCATGACAGCCACTTTTGATACGGATTGCTCCCCAAACAAAAACCGCCCTCGCATTGCTGTGTCAGCAACGCAGGACGGTCTTATACGATCTCTACAGCAATATATTAAAACTTGCTTAATGTTTCTGTAAGTATCGGAACAATCTGTGATTTGCGGGACACAACACCTTTAAGAACCGCTTTGTTGTCCTCTAAAGTGACGTTGTAAGCCTGCTCCACCGCTTTGCTGACGCGACCAAGCGCCAGACCGATAGAATCATTATTGAGGATATCGGTTACGACCAGCAGGAACAAATCAAGGTTCTTCTCAGCGATTATGCTGCCCAGAGCTTCCTCCAGCTCAGCTTGACGCGACAGAACATCGTTCGTATCAACCGCGTTTACTTGTGCGATTTCAACCTTGTAGCTGCCCATTTGGAACTCTTTGGCATCCAGCGAGATCAGTTGGCTGATCGTTTTGTCGCTCAGATCTGCGCCTGCCTTCAGCATCTCAAGACCGTAGCTCTCTGCATTCACGCCTGCAATTTCAGCAAGCTCGCGAGCAGCGTCTACATCCTCTTGTGTGCAAGTCGGCGATTTGAAAAGAAGGGAATCCGAAATAATCGCAGACAGCATCAATCCAGCGATGTCCTTCTCGATTGCGACTCCATTCTCCTTGTAAATCTTCTTAAGAATCGTTGCTGTACAGCCTACAGGCTCTGCACGATAGTATAACGGACCGCTTGTCTCAAAGTTAGCGATACGGTGGTGGTCAATTACTTCAACAACGCGAACTGCATCAATATCAACTGCGCTTTGTTGGCGTTCATTATGATCAACCAATATGACATCTTTTGCTTCGTTCGCTACTGTCTCCACCAGACGCGGGGCAGCTACCTTGAACTGATCCAATGCATATTGTGTTTCTCCATTCACTTCACCCAGACGGACAGCTTCAACGTTCAAGCCCAGTTTGGCTTTAAGCGCAGCATAAGCGATTGCTGAACAAATTGTGTCTGTGTCGGGATTCTTGTGCCCGAAAATAAGCGTCTTTTCCATGATAATCTCCTTAATAGTTTATTGGCGGGAGAGAACCTTTCGATGCAATCAGCAGAAACTCATGCGCTCTCTACCCCTCCTGATGCTTTTCCCCATCTATTATAACGTGAAATCCACCTTATTCCTATCCCTTTTGTACAGAATACGACAAACAGCTCGCAAAATTGGCAAAATGATGTCCGGCCCCCGCACTGCCTCCGCGTTCATCCTTATTCAGACTCTCTCGTTCCCAGACAGCACCTGCTTCAGCCAGATCAGAATATCGTTATATACCTGCTCTTTATCTATTTCATTCAGAATTTCATGGCGCATCCCGTCATACAGCTTCATCTGAACGTTGGTTACCCCTGCTTTCACATAGCTAGAGACTGTCCGTTTTACCATTTTGCCATAGGAGCCGACTGGGTCGTCCCCTCCCGACAGCAGCAGTATCGGCAGATCAGCACGGGTTTGGTTGACATTATTCTGAGCGGTTATATAGAGCAGACCCTCGAACATATCGCGAAATCCATTCGCAGTAAAAACAAACCCGCAGCGCTCGTCCCGTATAAACTGATCAACCTCGGCATCACTCCGTGTGAGCCAGTCCTGCTTCGTTCTTGATGGCTGAAATCGATGGTTGAAGGATTCGTATGATAATCGGTTCAGAAGCCTGCTGCGATGCTTTCTGCCTAAGGCCCGAATTTCCCAGCTCGCTATAATCTTCGCCAGGTGCAGAGTGAATCTGGATTGATGCGCCGTTCCGACAAGGATTAAGCCATCCAGTTCCTCCACGTATCTCATCGCGTAGTGTCGCGCCAGAAACGAACCCATGCTATGTCCAAGCATAACAATGCTTAAATGCGGATGCTCTTGTCTGGCCAGCTTCGTCACTTGGTACAGATCATCCACCATCAGGCTCCAGCCGTTCCATTCTCCAAAATAACCCAATTCCTCGTCTGATGTGGCCGTTAAACCATGTCCCCTATGATCATTGGCGTATACCACATAGCCATGTGCTGCGAGAAAATGCGCAAATCGTTCATATCTGCCCGCGTGCTCACAGGAACCATGCACCAGTTGAATGATGCCGATCACTTCCATCGCATGATCCGGTTCCCATTTGTAAACATACAGATGATCGTCAGACAGCTTGTAGTGCGAGCATTTCATCCTTCCCTCTCCTCCAACTCAAATCTCTTCGCATATGATGCTCTTATCCCGTTTCTCCCTATACGATTCATTCTTCCATGGCTCCGAAATGCCCCTTAAATCAACGCCCTGAGTTGTGGAACATAGCCAGTCTCCGTATAATGTGTTCATATGTATCTGACAAATTGAAGGAGCGCTGATGATGGACCGCCATGAATTAGAGCAATTTATTGTACAAAGGTATCAGGATGACGAGCAGTCGATGATCGCCATCTTCGCCCAGTGGTGTATAAATCATAGCCTTGATCCGCTTGAATTGTATGCTCGCGCCTATCCGCAGCAGGCTGGCAATGCCGCTCTGAAGCTGGCGATAGAACAAGCCGTGAGCAGTGAAATGTCTGAGCCAATATCTGCTGAAATCGTGCAGGCCGTATTATCCATGTTCGATAATGAAGAGCTGGCCTATGTCGTCTATGAGGAAGCAGGCAAAATCAAAGCTAAGTAAAGCGCCGTCCGGCTTCTCCGCAAAGCAAAAACCTGCCGTAGCTTCCCTCCACAATAAAGGCTACCCTGAGTCATTCATTTCATGACAATAGGATAGCCCTGTGAAGTTCCATATCTGCAGCTGGCAGGCAGCTTACCTTACGCGCGCATATTGGGAGCCGCGTTCAAGATGAGAAATGCCTTTGTCTCTCGCCGCATCGCGATCGATCGTCCGAATTCGTTCCAGCCATTCCTCTGGGGCGATGCCCATTTGCTTAGCCTCGGCCAGCCGCTCCGCATGATCAAAGCAGTTATCGTAGCCGCCAAGCTTGCGTATAACAACAATATATTGAATAACTAGTCGGCGGGCGGCATCAGCCGTAAAGCCGTAGCTTCCGACCAGCGCTTCCACAATGCCGCGTTCATAGAGACTGAGCCTCACTTGAGCAGTCATGATAGACCCACCTTCCTCCCATATAGATATGATACCCAACGAGTGCGAGTGCTGATTCCCAGCTTTCGGAAGAGAAGACAACCTGATTGCCAAGCTGCAAGGAATCCATTCTTCGCCCGCGCATTGACCGTGTAATTTGCTCGTAAAACCAGTGTGCATCTTTATTCAATTGTACTGCTTCTTTTATTATTTTACCAGTGTCACTGTCCGCCATGGGGCCAATTATGATATCAGGATGGCGCTGATGACAGGGATCTTCGCCCTTCTGCGAGGCCAGACGGTGCAGCATTATAAATTGCGCCCAAGCGAGTGAATCACTTAAGAATATTAAGGGCTGACAGGATGCCGGTATTGTACGCAATTCGATCTCCAGCACACATGCTCTCGCATTTCCCAGCAAGGAGCTTCTTAGTCCCCTGTACGCCCACTTGCGGGCTTGTCCAACCGAGATTGTCGTATAGAAGCCTTCTCCGAAATCTCGGCCAGGGCGCCAATATTGGCTGTTCAGCAGCTTGTTCTGGAAGGATGGCAAATAGTTGTCTGTCGTGCCGTGATACAACCTTTGTGGTGTAATGATATCCATCGCACACACTCCGATCTGACGAGGTCTCTAATATGTGGATGCTACAGCTCGATGAGCTGGATTCCCACTCCAGGTGGAAGCGACCCGACGACTCGCTCCCGAATGCTCTCATCCTTTAGCTCATGTGCGATGATCGTTACAGTTCCAGAGTCCTCCCGAGACCGTATAAGTCTCCCGACGCCCTGTCTAAGTCTAAGCAGCATATAGGGCATATCCACCTCTTCGAAGGCGTCAGCCGCATCCTTGCGCTTGGCTGTAAATACGGGGTCATGTGAAGGGAATGGCAGCGACCATACGAGCACTTGAGATAAGGCTGGCCCTGGAATGTCAAGTCCCTCCCATAGTGTGACCGCTCCAAGCGTACTCGTCACATCATTCTGAAATTCACTGATGAGGTGGCTGATCTCACTGTCGCCCTCATATAACAATCGAAATGCGAATTGCTCCGCCTCCGGCTGCATATGCTCCTTGAACTTCTCCAGCTCTTCCTTGGAGGGGAACAGGATGAGCGTCCTGCCTTCATTTTGCTGCAGCAAATGAACGGCAAGCTTTATTTTTTCCGTATAATCCGTGTCGGCCGTGAGGGTGGAGGTTTTGACGCTCATCTGATTCTCATAATCATAGGGAGAGGCAACGGTGAAGCTCATGCTGTTCTCTATCCCCAGACTCTCTGCGATATAGCGAAAATCTCCATTAACCGAAAGCGTTGCTGAAGAGAATACAACCGGCATTTCTCTGGAGAATACCTGCTCCTTCAACACTTGCTTCACCCATTTGGGCATGATGACGAGTGTAATTCCATCCTTATCCTCCATAACCCAGGAGATAAATTGGTCCTGCTGTTTGAATAGCGCCAATGCAAGCTGAATCATCTCAAGATGCTCTTCTACAATTTTGAGCTGATAAGAATCCAGAGAATATACGCCGCTCTCGAACACCAGCTCTTCCTCTATGGCGTCGATCAGCCCCCGGAAGCGGTTGATCTCGCGAAGCAGCCCGTCGCTCCAAGCGATTTCCTTCCGATGTGATGCCGGAACCCGCACACTATGACGGTCTATCTCTGCGAAGAGATGCTCGCTTTGCATGCTCGCCTCATCAATGGCAACGGCAAGCGATTCGCGGATTTCCCCTTGCAGCAGTCTGGACAGGATACTATCGAATACCGCGTGGTTCAGCTTATAGGTCAGCGCCTTCTGCGCGGCGGTCTCCAGCAAGTGACCCTCATCGAACACAACAGAGCTGTGCTCCGGCAGCAGCGGCAGCTGCCCTTCCCGTTTTCTGGACTCATAGGTCCACACATGCTCCATGTAGAAATCATGGGAACAGATAATCAGATCCGCCGATTTGCGATAATGCTCCCGCGATATTGTCTGTCCGCATCGATGCCTTCTGCTGCACACCAGGCAATCCTGAAAGACATCCCAGCCGATTCTCTCCCACTGCTCGTCGCTCAGATGGGCGTAGTCCTTACGGTTCCCATAGGGATAAAACGACTGCATCGTAACGGGAGAATGAACGAAATCCGGCAGCCCCTGATAAATATTCTGATATTCTTCGCCGTCATCGATTGAGCCTCTTACCTCGTCCAGCTTGTTCAAGCAAATATATTGATGGGGCGACTTGCCCAATCTTGCATCAATGGTCAGCTCCAAATGGCGGGCAAGCTTTGCAATATCGCCTTCAGGCTTGATCAATTGCTCAATCAGCGATTCATCCGCACACGCAATAATAGCCGGTTTTCTCGTATAACGGGCATAATTGATCGCATAAAGCAAATAAACAAGCGTCTTCCCCGTGCCAACTCCCGCTTCCGCGAAAATAGTAGCCTTCTCGCTGTACGCTCGCTCCAGCTGAAACGCCATAAAAATTTGTTCATCCCTGATTTCAAATCCGGCCTCAGGCAATATTTCGTAGAATACATCGGCAATCCAATCGCTTGCCTGTGCAACAAATGGTTGTTTTGGATCAAATGAGAATGGATAATTGTTCACTTGGTCTTGCCTCCACATTAACAGTTCTATCTGTATAGTTAAACAATTCATTGTAACACAAAATTCAAAAAAACCGAACAGCTTCCCCGCAGGAATTCTGTTCGGCTGCTATGGCCCCACCTACTGATCAATCGGAACCTCGAAGGCAAACTGTCTCAGCGGCTTCTCCACCGCCGGTTCATTGCTGCCTTCCTTCGGAAAGATTATTAAGACAGGTGTGATTGTTACTAACTTGCACCCTTCGGGCACAGGCTCCGTATATAACGTCACCTTCTCTTCGTGAAGCCATTGCTCAACCGGCAATTCTCGATCTACAATACGTCCGTCTGAATTTCTGGTTAATACAGCGAGAGAGCGCCCGCGATCGTACTGCACTTCGTATTTGATGCCATAGCGAAGATCACGATTTACTTTCTCATCTACAATCCCTCTCGGCAGTTTCCAATTCATGCTCCATACTGCCGCATTCGGAGATAGTCTGGACTTCACAAGCTGGAAGATGATATCCTTGTCTGCTGCAATAAATTGCTCTCCGTACTTCCTCTCCGTCACCGAGCCCGACTGATGAAGAACTGCTTCAAAGCTCCAGTCGCCCTTGATGCTCCTCCAGTCTGATCCGGTGTTGCTGAAGGATAGCTGAGATATATTCACTTTAAGCTGCAGAGGACCTTGTATCTCTCGATCCAAGTAATAATTGACGATGCCGATCTTATTCTGCTCGTTGATGCGCCCTGAGTCTGACATTAATATACCCGGCGACAGCTTCTTGATGGCAGGGTCCAATGAAAAGCTGGGCTCAACATATTGTTCACGAAGGCTGCCATCCTCCTTCGATATTGAATAACTGTACGAAATCCGCAGACCGTCGAATTTCACCTCATGAACACGGAAGATATAGCCCTGATCCACCCTCTCTGCGAGAACTGCAATTTCGCTGCTGCTGTCTGTGCCAGCAGCGAGCCCATTGTCTCCCATCATCCCGAAAATCGATTGGAAGAAGGGACGGACAGAATCTGCAAATGTGTTCGTATTAAAAACAATGATGGAGGAAAGCAGAACGACACCCCCAATCAGACTAGCAGCCCAATAGCGAGGGAGCGCTCTCCCGGGTTTTCGTCTCTCGTGCTGAAGAGGCTGTGGCAGCTCGTCAAGCACATTGTTAATACGCTGCTTCACCTCATCAGGCATAGCCGTTTCTCGAAGATTCAGCCGCGTCTTTATTAGACGATCAACGTGTGTCATAGCCAGTGTTCCTCCTTCATATCCGCATCCTTTAGCAAAGTCGCAAGCTTGGTTCTTGCCCTGTATAGCCGAGACTTGACCGTACCTTCGGAAATATCGAGCATGCCAGCGATCTCCTTCACCGATATATCCTCCATATAATAAAGAACAACAACCTCCTTATGATCCATATCCAATTGCTCCAACAGCTCTTCCATTTCTAATTTTGAATCCAAGCCTTGATACGCAGCTGTCGGCTCCATTACAGCAGCAATGGATACAAACTTGCTATTATATCTGACAATTTGCCGACATTCATTAATAAGAATACGAATGAGCCATGTTCGGAAATAAGCTGGCTCACGGAGATTGCCGATATTGCTGTATGCTTTCAGAATCGCCTCTTGCATCGCGTCAGCCGCATCATTGTCTGTTCGGAGAATGTTGCGCGCGATTGCGTACATTACACCTTCATTATTGCGAATCAAGCTGATGAACGCATCTCTTGAGCCGTTCTGAGCGTCATGAATCGTTTGCAATACATTCAACAGCCGTTTCCCCTCTCCCTCTCTTTCATTTGCCTATTAGATGGACGAGCGTCCTGCTCGGTTCCCGATTCTGAAAAATATTTTTTATAGTCATCCACGCGCTTGTCTGAGGGACAAATGCACAGTCACTACGGCGTCTGCCACATACATTGTATGGAGTCTATTCGAGAGGAGATCAAACAAATGTCATATTCAGGCGGCTTCGATAACAAATGCAACAACATCAGCCCCGTAGGCAGCTGCTTCACAAGCGCTGGCGTCATCCTCGTTCTGTTCATACTACTTGTCATCGTCTCTTGCTCCGTATTCTGTTAATGCTATGACCCCATAAAATGCACAAAGAACCTTCAACACCACTGTAAAAGTGGAGCTGAAGGTTCTCTTGTAACCCCATAACGTCTACCGCTTTACTCGAACAGACTCGCGTACTCCCCGTAGCCCGCCTGCTTTAGCTCTGACTTCGGAACGAATCGAAGAGAAGCGGAATTGATACAGTAACGCAAACCTCCTGGCTGGGGACCGTCAGGGAAGACATGGCCAAGATGAGAATTGCCCAGTCTGCTTCTCACTTCCGTACGGAACATATTGTGGCTGTAATCCTCAACTTCAGCAACGATGCCTTGCTCCAGCGGTTTCGTGAAGCTGGGCCAGCCGCAGCCCGAATCGAATTTATTTCTGGAGCTGAACAGCGGCTCGCCGGATACAATGTCCACATAAAGCCCTTCCTCGTGGTTGTTCCAATATTCATTATGGAATGGCGGCTCTGTTCCATTGTTCTGGGTTACTTCAAACTGAATGCTGGTCAGCTTGCTACGCAGCAGATTCCGATCCTTCTCTGTATTCCAATGCTTCGCAATAAAAGCGTCGCGGCCCGAGCCTTTGCGGTACATTTTGTAACGGAGCGGGTGTGTCTTATGATAGTTCTGATGATACTCCTCAGCATCATAGAACGTTGTGGCAGGAATAATTGGCGTGACGACAGGATGCGCGAAGCGGCCGCTCTGCTGAAGCTCAGCTTTTGACGCCTCAGCCTTGCGTTGCTGCTCCTTGGTATAGGTAAAGATCGCTGTTCGATAGGATGATCCGCGATCATGGAATTGACCGCCTTCATCTGTGGGATCAATTTGACGCCAATAGATATCGAGCAGCTTCTCGTATGGAAATTTCTCGGGGTCAAACGTAATTTGCACAGCTTCCGTATGCCCTGTTGCATTCGAGCATACCTCTTCATAGGTCGGATTCGCCGTATGCCCGCCGATGTAGCCAGACACGACACTGATAATACCCGGCAGCTCCTCGAACGGTGTTACCATACACCAGAAGCAGCCGCCCGCAAAGGTCGCTTGCTCTGCTTGCCCAACATTCTCATCTTGCTCAACAGGTTGTTTCTCAGTCATCATCCTCAGCTCCTATACATCATTTATTCAATCGACTAAGTCCCATATACTTCCGTTCCATTTCAACTTATCGCCAAGCTTGGCCAGCGGAGCCACCTTCATTGCCGGCACTCGTATAAGCTTGCCATTAACCTCCAGCGTAACAAATGGAAGCTCCTGCGCAACAACTGAGCCGAGCCGCTCGATTGAACAATTGCTCCTCTCCCCCATCGATCAACATCCCTCATCTTACATATTCTTTCCCTTAGTATACACCAGCTCATCATGTCTGAGCTCATCCTGCTGCTCAGGTTGTCTCATAATGATGAATCATGTATACTATAGCAACGAACATACGTTTGTGTCTTATGAATAAGGTTAATATTTGGAGGCGTTATGAAAGGAACAACACATCTTGCCATCGGCGCTGCAATCGGCGTTGCCGCGTCAATCTACTATCCCTTCACCGTTAACAATGCCGCCCTTTATCTTACAGTAGCTTCCTTCTCTGCGCTTAGTGCGGACCTTGATGGTACTAGCTTATTGAGCAGCAAGCTCGGCAAGCTATCCAAGCTGTTAAGAGAGCTGTTTCTATGGGGCGGTATGCTCTTATTAGCCGCAGTCGCCTACTTCTATTACATCGGGGAGCCTTTATCCAGGGAATATGCCCTCATATCCGGCGCGATATTTCTACTTGGCATGATAACAAAGCAAGGCGTAATTCGCAATGCGCTTGTGAGTGCAATCGGATGCGCGCTCATGATCGTTGGCTTGTCTTATGCAATGAACTGGCTGATCGGTCTTGGGTTGTTCATCGCCTGGGCTCCATGGCTGAGTCATAGAGGAATGACGCATACGGTATGGGCCGTGCTCATTTGGGGCGCTATCGGATGGGGATTGGAGCAGCAGCTGCATGTGGCAGGAATTACTGCCGTCTCTGTGGCCGGTTATCTGTCGCATCTGCTTGCAGACACTTTAACGCCGAGCGGAGTCAGATGGCTGTATCCCCTGTATAAGAAAAGCATAAAGATGCCGCTATAGCAGCATTCGACTTTACTGCAAAAAATCCACCTTGCAGACAGCAGCAAGCCGCTGAACTGCCAGGTGGATTTTTCACTTCGAATTATGCCTTCGACATATCAAGCTTCGTTATTTTACCAGGCAATTCCTTGCTCATAAACGTATCGAAGCTGGCCTTTGCAATTGCGGATCGAATAGCTAGAGCCTCTTGGGAGGTGAGCTGCTCATACGATTTCGTATCCCGCTTCTCTACCTTGATGACATGATAGCCGAAACTCGTCTTCACAGGCTGTCCGATCTCGCCGACAGGCTGTGTGTTCGCAGCATCCTTGAATTCAGCCACCCATCCATTCGACTGCTGGTTCTCATACAAACCGCCGTTGCCGCTGGACCCCGGGTCTTCGGAATACTCCTTCGCAAGCAAAGCCCAATCGCCGCCTTCTACGAGCAGCTTTCTCACTTTATTCGCCCGCTCCAGCGCCTCGGCATCCGTACGTTGAACACCGCCGGTATCCAATGGGTTGGTTCCAACCAGAATATGGCGTACTGTCACCATGTTGTAATTAGCTTGCGTTTTCTTAAACTCGGCTTTCAGCTCATCTTCGGTTACTTCGTTTTCCATTGCAAGAGGAACTTGTATCAGCATCGTATAGTACACTTTGATATCAGCGTCGGTTAAACCAACCTTATCCACCGTCGCCTGTATATTAGCATTCTGTTTCACATAGGTTTTGAGCTCGCTCAAAAAGCCTGCCAGATTGCTATCGAAGCTTGCCTGCTGTTCCTTGCTCAAAGGCTTGGCTCCATACTTTGCGTACAAGATTTTATAACCAATATACTCATGCATAAATTGTTCCTTGTAGGATGCGTCGCTGAGCATTTGCTCTGTTTGTGTATTGATAATGCTCATAAATGCTTTGTATTTGGCAAACTCTTTGTCCGTTACAGAACCTGTAATCGCATTATCCTTATAAGTAGCTATCGTCTGGGGTTTAGTCGGAAGGACAGATGGATCTACTTTCAGCTCAACGGTCTTGGACTTGGCATTCCAGTTCACCTGAGCGCCTACAAGCTTGCTAATGTCCTTCAGATAGACATAGGTTTTGCCGTCATAAGTAATTGCAGGATTGTCCAGCTTGGCCGCACTGCCGTTAACCGTAACCTTAAGGTCCTTGTTGAGCAGCGCTTTAATCGCCTGAATACCCGTATCGGCAAAGGTGACTGAAGATATGGTTAACAGCGAACCTACTACCGTACCAATAATAAATGGTTTGATCGACTTCTTCATTATGTAACCCCTTTCATTTATACATCTTGTTAAGTATAGCATATCTTTCAAAGGTTGCTAGGATGGAAGTTGACATGAGCCCCAATATCTGCCTATTCACAGATAGCAGAAAACCAGCTGAGGAGATGTAAATGAATCTCTCAGCTGGTTATTCCCGCATTTGCAATGTAATTGTTAGGGGCAGCAAGATTAACCGAGCCGTTGTTGAAGGATTGCCGTCAGCTCCTCGGTCCCTTCCCACACAATAGGATGAATGCCGCTCGCTTGCAGGAGAGGCTGATCCGCATCACTTCGGTTAACCGTACACAGAATCGGAATTTGCAACCCTAATGCATACCCTGCGGCAAAATAAATCTCCCGATCCTGCCCTGTTAAATCCGCAATGATAAGCTTGCTTTCCGAGATGAGCTGCATGAGTCCATCGTCATCGATCTCATGACTGGAATGATCCGCCAAGCGAACCTTGTAGCCGCATTGTTCAATCTGAGGAAGCACCTTATTGCACCATTCCCGGCGCCACTCCTCATCATCAGCAAGTATGACGACACATGACTGAAGCGGCTTGCCCCCGGCATTCGCCGCCGCTTCGTTCCAGCCCTTCTCCGTAAGCTTGAAGGTCGCTCCAACTCTCTCAATATACTCTTCCTCCCTGAGCTTCTCAATAATATAGATGAGCTCTTGCAGGTTTGGAGAGTAGGTCAAGTTATAGCTCTCAGACAGCTGGTGAATGACAATCGGATCTTGAGGCCCCTTGGATCGAATAAATAAATATTGCAGGAGTCGGTTGGACTTCTCTTCAATTGTCGACGGAATAGCCGAGCTATTGGCCAAATGTTCCATATCCTCGAATTTAAATGCAACCCGCTCATCACTGTCCGAGCGCTCACGAATATATGCAGAAACGATCGGGAATAACTGGCGTTTGATTCTATTGGATAGCGAACTGAATGCAGGAACGCTATCTGAATGTATGCTGTATGAGCTTCCGGGCGCACAATAACAGCCTTCATAGCGGTCAAATTCACCGATACTATGAACAGGTACAACTCCATCGCAAAATAAACAACGTTTCGTAATCATAATCTGCAGTCACTCCTTCACCATAGCTTTCGCATCGGCTACAGGATTAAAGGGTGCTGCCGAGATTAATAGTCTCTCATGAAACGTTCATTATTCTCACAAAACAGTCCTTGCTGGCTGGCTCAATTATTTTGCTCGATAGAGCACTTCATGAAGCTCATTAAAGTGCGAAATAAGAAAGTCCGCATCCTCCAAACGCTCTGACACATGAGGCAGGCCCTTGTATCCGATACCTGTCATACCAGCGCTTTTCGCTGCCATCATCCCATTATAGGAATCCTCAATTACGACGCATTTATCAGGCGAGACAGCTAGTTTGCTGGCTGCAAGAAGGAATATTGCAGGGTCGGGCTTCGAATGCTTCACTTCGTTATCGCACACACATTGATGAAACAATGAACGCAGCTCAAACTGATCCAGAACCGCATCCATCCTTTTCTTGGAGGCGCTCGTTGCAAGTGCTGTCTTAAAGCCATGTTCATTAAGATGCTGAAGCAACTCTTTAACTCCTTCAATGAGTCCGATCTCTTCGTACAAGGCAATCTCCTGATCAACATCATAAGAGCCAATCAATACCTTCATATCATGCGGGAGCCCATAGTCATCCTTCACCCGTTGCCAGAACTGGCGCGCGCTTAGACTTCCCCAGGTTTTGATCTCCTCGATAGTCAGATCACAGCCAAACGACCGGGCGGCATCACACAATAACGAATACGCGACAGAATGAGAGTCAATAACAACACCATCCATATCGAATATAACAGCTTCCACACCAACCATAATAACGCACTTCCCATTCTATCAAGTAATCGAAACATGAGGCTGTTTCAATACAGAAATTTTATCCCCTGTTATGATCAGCATAGACCGCCATTGCATCGCGCATGAAAAGCGCCAAGCCTTCACCGAACTTATCGATGTTTTTGGTAAAGCGTTCATCGTCGACATACATTTGGCCCAAGCCTTTGAAGGCGTCGAGTGAATAGCAGCCCATTCTGTTCAGCATGTCATACCATTCTTTGATCCCCGCTTGAGCCTCGCTCGATGCAGGAGCATGATGGCGAAGCGAAGCAAGCTTCGTGTAGAGCGCAGTCATTTCATCAGACATAGCCTGCTGCTGTCCCTTGGACATGCCTGCTAATCGGGCATTCGACTCATCTACAGCCCTATCGCCCCAGCGTTCGCGAGCTTCTTGCTCATAAGGGTTGCGGCTGAAGTCAAAGCCTTCAAACTTCTCTTTATTCGTCATTGCAATTTCTCCTCTCGTGTATAGCAGCGTCTTATCAATGGTTGCAATCATACGGTCAAGGCGGTCGCGCTTCTCTAGCAGCAGTCTGCGATGCATGGACAATGCAGCCTCTCGATCAAATGACTCATCATTGACAATTTCTTTAATTTGCTTCAAAGGAAGATCCAGCTCTCTGAAAAACAAAATTTGCTGCAGCAGCTCAAGATTGTCGTTGGAGTATAGCCGATATCCGGTATCCGTAATCTCCCCGGGTGTTAATAACCCAATCTCATCGTAATGATGCAGTGTGCGCACACTGACTCCAACCAAATCTGCAACCTCTTTTACTTTCATAGCAGCATTCAATGCCTCCCTTCAACATTCACTATAAAATATAACGTAACGTGAGAGTCAATCAAAAATATGGCTAAAGTTAAAAAAATTCGACTTTTTTCGCGCCCCCATATTGACGAGAGAGTAATTGCTGTGTTATATTGACATTAATTTAAGGGCAATGCAACCTACGGGTTCAACCTCACCAATATGTGAGGTTGAACCCTTTTTGCTTTATGCCGGCTAAGGAGGATAACTACTATCATGAATTTAGAAGCCGTGTACCACCGTACCAAATCCAATTGGTCCTACGCCTATGACGCCGAAACGCTGCATGTCCGGATTCGCACGAAAAAAGCGGATATCACCTCAATCGAGCTGCACTGCGGCGACAAGTATGGCTGGGATAAAACAAGCGCCATTATTCCAATGGTTCCGTTAGCCTCAGACGCCCTGTTTGATTATTGGGAAGCAGCCGTACAGCCAAAATTCCGCAGAACGGTCTACTATTTTGCACTTCATGACGGAGAGACGACCGCTTATATGCTGGAAAAAGGATTTTTCAACGAGCCGCCAGCCATTATCTATGAAGGTCTATTCGATTTTCCCTTTATAAATCCTGCCGATGTGCTCAAGCCGCCTTCCTGGGTGAAGCAAGCGGTATTCTATCAAATCTTCCCGGAGCGGTTCGCAAACGGCGATCCCTCCCTCAATCCTGAAGGAACAGAGCCTTGGGGCGGGACTCCTACACCGAAGAACTTCTTTGGCGGCGACTTGAAGGGCGTGCTGGATCATCTTGATTATTTGACCTCTCTCGGCATTAATGCCATCTATTTTAATCCGCTCTTCGAAGGAACGACGAATCACAAGTACGATACGAGCGACTACATGAAGGTCGATCCGCAGTTCGGTACGAATGAAACGTTGAAAGAGCTGGTGAAGGTCTGTCATGATCGCGGCATTCGTGTCCTGCTCGATGCCGTGTTCAACCATAGCGGACATACTTTTCCGCCATATGTTGATGTGATTGAGAGGGGACCTGCTTCTCCTTACTATGATTGGTTTCACATCCGAGAGTGGCCGCTGTCGGTCGAGGATGGCGTGCCGACATACGACACTTTCGGCTTTGAACCGATCATGCCGAAGCTGAATACCGAGAACCCTGAAGTAAAGGAATATCTCCTTAAAGTAGCGAAATACTGGATCGAAGAGATCGGGATCGACGGCTGGAGACTCGATGTTGCCAATGAAGTCGATCATGCCTTCTGGAGAGATTTCCACAAAACCGTGAAGTCCGTTAATCCTGAGGCTTATCTGCTTGGTGAAATTATGCATGATGCACTTCCTTGGCTGCTCGGTGATCAATTCGACGCTGTCATGAACTATCCCTTTACGAACGCCTGTCTGGACTTCTTTGCACACAGCAGAATTGGAGCGGATCAATTCGCCAGCCGAATCAGCGCTCAATTAGTAAGCTATCCGCAGCAAGCGAATGAAGTATCCTTTAATTTGCTCGGCAGCCATGATACTGTCCGCTTGCTGACACTATGTGAAGGCAGTCTGGATCGGCTGAAGCTTGCCTATCTATTCCAGCTTACATTCACAGGTGTTCCATGCATCTATTATGGAGATGAAATCGGCATTGATGGTGATTATGACCCTGGCAACCGTAAATGCATGGAGTGGGACCCCAAGAAGCAGAATCTCGAATTGCTCGCCTTCTTCCAGCGCATTATCTCGCTGCGGCATAAGTATGCCGCCCTTCAAACGGGTACGCTCAATTTCTTGATGGATTTGGAGAATGACAACAACCTGATCTACGAGCGTCGTGACGGCAAGGATCACTTCCTTATTCTGATCAATAATTCGGATCAATCGTCTACCTTCCGCACCGTTGTTTCGAAGGAAGCATGGTCAGGAATACTGTCTGATGCACCTGTATCGACCCAACAGGGTCAACTAAATGTAACACTTCCGCCTTTCGGCTACGCGATTCTTCATGCTATGGAGAACTAAAAGGAGTTCTTCACTACGGTTGTTAAAATAAGAGGAGGCATACTATGACAAAGCAAGAGCTGCTTCTGCACAGACTAGATGCGATAGGTCAAACGCTTGAGAAGAAGGGCGAGGTGCTTATGCTTCTTGGTCTTGGTTCCGTCGGGATCGAGACAGAGCGATTGGATGAATACTCTGACCTTGATTTCTTCGTCATCGCGAAACCGGGCCATGCGCAAAGATTTATCGATCAACTGGATTGGCTGGAGGATACGTATCCGTTAGCTTACGCCTTCAAAAATTCCGATTTCGGCTGCAAAATTTTGTTTCAGGATGGCATCTATGGCGAGTATGCTGTATTCGAGGAATCGGATATGGAAACAGCCGGCTATTCAGAAGGCAGAATCGTCTGGAAGGCTCCTTCATTCAACAACTTGGACATTGTCAAACCGAAGATCAAACTTCCTGAATTGAAAACAAAAACAATGGACTTTGCCATCAACGAAGCATTAACGAATTTGTATGTCGGTCTGGGAAGATACGCCAGAGGCGAGAAGCTTTCGGGAACCCGATTTGTCGAGGGCTACGCAGTGGACAATATTATCGCGATTATGCACATGCTGCAGCCAGAGGTCGACTATTACCCTGACTGCTTCGGCAATGATCGAAGATTCGAGAAGAGATTCCCGCTCACAGAGGATATGCTCGGCAATATGATACAAGGTTATAAAAAAGTTCCTCAATCCGCCATTTATATTTTGAATTATTTGGAGAAGATTTATCCGATTAATGAGCGCATGAGCGCTGAAATTCGAGCGCTTGCCGCTCAGCTTGAGACCCAACAGCAGAAGCAGCAATAAAAGCACAAATGGACACAGAGCATGCAACAGCGCCTTTACGCCTGCTGCATGCTCTGTCTTCTCTTATCCTCTTCCTCGCAGAATGATCATTGCAGCTGTTTAATATCTACGATTTCTCCGCCGGAATAATCGCTCTCCAGCAACCGGAGAACATAATGCGCAACTTCTTCAGGAGACAGCAGCATCCCTTCTTCCTTGAACGAGATGAATCTCTCCAGATCCTTGAAATTGTCCACATTGGTCGCTCGAATCTGTGCTTGCATCTCCGTATCTATAATCCCAGGCGCGAAAGATATGGCTCTCACCGGAAATGCCTTCTCCTCTTGCTCCAGCGCTGTACACCTTGTAAACAAATCCAAGCCTGCCTTGGCGCTGCAATAGCTGCTCCATCCGAAGTAAGGCTTCTTGCCTGCACCGGATGAAATATTAATGATTCTTTTATCCGCTTGAATTGATTGAGCCAAGTCAATAAAAGCGGAAGCCAACACAATTGGAGCGGTAAGATTGATCGCAATGTTTGCAATAATCTCATCATCCGCACAGCGTTCAATCGGCGCAATCGGTGTGACAGTTCCCGCATTATTGATCAGTACGATAGACTTGGCCGCTGCATGATCGATCCGATCGAAGATAGACGCCATCATGCCGCTAATAGCGGCCCCATTCGTAAGATCAAATGGAATATGCTCCACGCTCGCACCGCTTCTGCCCGCCAGCTCCGTCAATTTGCTGCTTTCATTTCTGGAAATACAAAATAGATGATTGCCAGGCTCCATCAAACGAAGCGCTATCGCTTCTCCAAGACCTCTGGAAGTACCCGTAATGATGTAATAGTTCAACTTTCTTCTCTCCCCCACAAGTATCCATGCCACTACTGAAATTCGACAATATTCGCAATGCCAAAATAACTTATATTACATAATTGTATGCATTATCCATTATACAATTCCGCTTCTACGGTTACAATTCAAAAAAGCCAAGCATATTCGCTCAGCTTTATCGTCTCGTCGCTCGTCCCTAATAAGAATTTCATGCTGTTGCTTCTGCCATTTCCTTCTGAATACGGATGGAGCGATCACAGATCGCTTCAATATCGGCTGCATCGTGAGAGACTAACAGACAGGTCATCTCAGCCTTTCTCAGAATTTGGCGAAGCTCGCTTCGAATCGAAGTCTTCAAACTTGCATCCAGGCTGCTGAACGGTTCATCCATCAGCAGAATAGATGGCTTCGGCGCAAGCGCGCGCGCCAATGCTACACGCTGCTGCTGTCCGCCACTTAGCTCATGCGGATACCGCTTGGCATAATCCGTTAATTGCACAAGCTCCAGCATTTCCTGCACCCGCTCCTTGCGCGCTGCCCGCTTGAGCTTATGTAGTCCAAAGGCAATGTTCTCGACCACATTGAGATGAGGAAACAGCGCATAATCCTGAAATACCATTCCCACGCCGCGATTCTCGACATCCACATATAGGCCATCGTTCACCATCATCATCCCATCGATCATGATGCTTCCCTTCTCCGGCAGCTCAAGACCGGCAACGAGCCGCAGAAGTGAGCTTTTTCCGCTTCCGCTCGCCCCCAGAATACCGACGACTTCCCCTTTGTTAAGGGTGCAAGAGAAATCGTCAATGACAGGCGGCTGACGGCGGGCATAACGAAACGTTACATGCTTGATGGCGACAAAGTTCATGAATGCCTCTCCTCTCCTTTTCACAATTCAATTTCACTTTTCCTTTTCCAGCCTTACAATAAGAAGCACCGAGATCAGACTAATGCCAATTAGCAGCAGCGATGGCAATGCCGCATCATAGATTCGCTCATCAATCGCGTATTGATAGGTTCGAGTTGCCAATGTATCGAAGTTAAAGGGACGAAGCAGGAGCGTAAGCGGAAGCTCCTTCATGATCTCTACAATCGTAAGAATAAAGCCGGTAATAACCGCACCCTTCAACAGCGGCAGCTCAACTTTGAAGAACGATTTCGTATTCCCGCGTCCTAGCGTCCGAGATGCTTCCGTATAGACTCGCGGCAGCTTCTCGTAGCCTGATTCAATAGCATTATAGCCTGTCGCCATGAACCGGATAATATATCCGGTAATGAGCATGGAGAGCGACAAGCTAAGCACCAGCGCTCCTTCTCCCTTGCCCAACCATTCGTATACGGTTGACAGACGTTGGTCCAATGCTATGAAGACGGCCAGCACACCGATTGCTACAATAGCGCCGGGAATCGCATAGCCCGCTGTCATCAGGCGAGACACGCCATAAGCAAGCGACGAGGACAGCATGCGCGCCGTTCTAGCCGACAGCAGAGCAATAATCATAATGACAGCAGTGGCGATTGCCGCACCTGACAGACTGTTAACCATCAGATCGATAAAGTCCGCTCTCCAGATTTTATGATACGTCCAGGTCGTCCATACGATGATCTGCGTCAAGGGCACGATAAAAGCCAGCAGAAAAATAATCGAACAGAACGCTGTCGCTCCCCATGCAGCGATCCCCTTCATTTGCTGCGGCTTTAGCGGGCGGCTCTGACTGGTTGTCGCATTAAACTGCCGATTGCGCCGCAGAAAGCGTTCAATGACGAAGAGCCCAATGATAACGATCAGCAGCCAGGCTGCCAGCCTGATCGCTGAATCCACATCATACATGCCGAACCAGGTTTGGAAGATTGCAGTCGATACCGTCTGCATGCCGAAATAGCTGGCCACTCCATAATCGCTGAATACCTCGAATACAACCAGCATCACACCAGAGATAATCGCTGGGCGCGACAGCGGCAGCACCACCTTGATAAACAGCGACAGCCGGCTGCGTCCCAGCAGTCTGGCATTTTCAATATAGGAAGCGCTCTGCCTTTCAAGAAAGGTTCGCGTCAGCATGAACACGTATGGAAACAGAAACAGCGTCATGATGAAAATAGCGCCTTTGCTGGACATGATCTCAATCGTGCCCGGAGGCAGCTTTATATCGAATTGATTGCGAAGTGTCGATTGTATGAATCCTGTATAGCTGGTCATCGTACTGTAGGTGTATGCCGCGATATAAGGCGGCACTGCAAGCGGCAATACGAGCGCCCACCGGAAAAACCTCCGCAGCGGAAACGTATATCCGACGACAAGCCATGCAAGCACAACCCCGAGCAAGGCGGCAAAAAAGCCAGTGAACAGCACCAGCTTTGCCGAACCGAGCACATAATCCGTTAATAAATACTGCTTCACAATTTGCCAATTCTCATTAGTCGGTCGAAACAGGCCGAGAAGCACATAAAGGATGGGCAGCAATATTGCCGCCCCTCCTAATAAACTTGCGATCATCCACCCGTTTATGTGCCTCCTTATGTTGCGCAGGAGCCTCGATGTTCTCATTTCTTATTTCCAGCCAACCTTGTTGACGATCTCGACAGCCTTAGGATTCAATTCGCCGTATGCGGCAAAATCAATGCCCTGGCTCTTGAACTCGCCCCAGCTCTTGAGCAGCTCCGGCAGCTCTGCCGCCTTGTTAACCGGGAACTCGAAGTTCGTCTTCGAAATAATGGACTGCGCTTCAGGCGCTGTTAAGTACTCAATCAGCTTAATCGCATTTTCCTTGTTCTTGCTATGCTTGATCAAGGCCGCGCCGCTAATATTGATATGCGTTCCCGTTGTCTGCTGATTAGGGAAGAACACGCCAATTTGCTCGGCTACCTTTCTTTCTTCCTCGACATCAGATGCTGCCAGATTGCCCACATAGTACGTATTCATAATCGCAACATCACCTGTACCCGCTACAATCGCCTTCGCTTGGTCTCTGTCGCCGCCCTCAGGATCGCGAGCCAGATTAGCTGCAATTCCTGCAGCCCATGCTTCTGCTTCCTTTTCGCCGTTAATGGAAATCAACGAAGCGAGCAGCGAGAGATTGTACAAATTCGTGGAGGAGCGAACCATCAGCTTGCCCTTCCATTTATCTGTAGCCAAATCCTCATAGGTGGAAAGCTCGCTTGGATTGACGCGATCCTTGGCATACACAATAACACGAGCCCGGGTCGACAAGCCGATCCAATGGCTATCCTTGTCGCGAAGCTCGGCCGGAACCTGCGCATCGATAACCTCCGACACAACCGGCTGCAGCAGCTCGGCTGTCTTCGCCGTATTCAGTATGCCTCCGTCCACTGTAATGAACAGGTCTGCAGGTGTGCTAGTGCCTTCACGTTTGATTTTCTCAATCAATTCAGGCGCTTTTCCTTCAACTACATTTACCTTAATTCCTGTTTGCTCCGTAAACTTTGCATATAGGTCAGCGTCCACATCATAATGGCGCGCTGTATAAATATTAACCTCTCCGCCTGTCTTCGTTTCTGGCTCCTCTGCTGTGGCCTCTCCTGTTGTCTTCGTGCCGTTAGCGCTTTTGTTCGCGCCTCCATTGTTGTTGTTGCCTGCTCCACAGCCTGCGATCAGAGCCATGACGAGTACAAACGTAAGCATAAGAAATACATAATTGCGTCTTTGCTGCATGGTGCTTCTTCCCCCTACTATTATATGTACTGGATACTTGACTGACGATAATATTCATTCTCAATTAGAAGGCGAAAAAAAAAGCTTTCCTGCCGCTATTCCGTTCGACCTGCAACTCATTGATAATGAGTATCATTACCATTCAATATGTCCTAATTTCTATTATAGGGAACGAAAATGAGAATTTGATGTGAAAATAAAAAAAGACCGTCAGGTCTTTTTTAGTGCAGCACAACGGGCGCATCTGCTTATTTCCAGCCTGCAGCTTGAAAAATTTCGATCGCCTTCCTGTTATAGATACTCAGCGCGCTGTATGGGACATGCTGTGACTTAAACTTGCCCCACTGCTTCAGAAACTGGGGCATGTCCGCTTCCTCATTGACGGGGAACTCAAAGCTGCCTTGTGTCAGAATCGTCTGTCCCTCTTTGCTCGTCATGAACTCGACCAGTTTAATAGCATTCTCTTTATTCTTGGCATACTTGGCCAATCCTACGCCGCTTATATTAATATGAGTGCCCGTCGTCTTCTGATTAGGGAACAGAATGCCCAGATTTGCAACCGCCTCTGCCTCTTCTGCATCCTTGGAAACCGACAGCTGTCCGATATAATAGGTGTTCATAATCGCAATATCCCCGACATGGGCGGCTATCGCTGTCGCTTGCGACAGATCGCCTCCCTCCGGTGTCCGCGCCAAATTATGGACAACCCCTTCTGCCCATTCAGCCGCTTGCTTCTCGCCTGTCAATGCAATAAAGGAAGCCAGTAGAGACTGATTATACAAATTATCCGATGAACGGACCAGAACTTTACCCTTCCACCTGTCTTTAGCCAGATCCTCATAGGTGGACAGCTCATCGGGGTTTATACGGTCCTTGGCATACACAATCACTCGCGCGCGAGTAGCGATACCTACCCATTGACCGTCCCTGTCACGCCGATCTGCGGGGACTGACCGTTCAACAGCAGCGGATTCTATCGGCTGCAGCACATCGCTCTGCTTGGCGTAATCCAATATCCCCCCATCAACCGTAATTAATAAATCTGCGCTGGAGCTTGCTTTCTCCTGCTTCATCCGGTTAATCAGCTCATCGGCGGTTCCCTTCACTTCATTGACCTTAATACCAGTACGCCTAGTAAATTCCTCATAGATAAGACTATCCACTGCATAATGCCTGGCGCTGTAAACATGAACGACCTGCTCACTGCTGTCACCGGGCACAGCTTCTGAATTCGGATTACCGGTTGCTGACATACTCCCCGGTGTATCCGCTGGTGCTTTGCCCCCACTGCTGCTATCACAGCCTGCGAAGATGAGCGCAGTCAGCAGGAGCAGCATAAGAGCTGCGGCTTTTTTTGTCATCATATATCAACCTCGCGATCTCTTTCTCATATGTCAGTAATCGAATAAACAGGGAGCGATACCGTTACCATCGTACCTTCAAGCTCTCGACTCTCAATAGCAAGAGTACCGTTGTACTGATCAACCAGCCGCTTGGCAATCGCAAGCCCCAGACCATGGCCGCCCTGCTGCCGGCTTCTTGCCTTATCTACCCGATAGAATCGATCCATGACATGGGGCAAGTCCTTCTTCGAAATTCCTATCCCGCGATCGGAGATCTGAAAGCTCGCATGGCCTTTGTCGACACTGCCCGTTAATCGGATAAGCGGATTCCCAGCAGAATATTTAACCGCATTATCCAATATAATCAGTAAAATTTGTTCCAAATGCTCTGCGGGTATACGTATCACTACCTCCGATAACCCATTCATTTCTGTTTCAAAACAAAAAGACGGATAGATAATGGCCACATTTTTAATGATCTGCGGAATGGTCTGGTCCGGGCTGGAGATCTCCGCTCCCTGCTGCTGTACATTGCCGTCGACGCGGGTTAGCGTCAGCAAATCCTGAACAAGACCCTTCAAGCGAAGCAGCTCCTGGATCGATGCATGCAGCGATTCGTCCAGAACAGCAGGATCTTCCCTTCCCCATCGCTGCAGCAGTGTCAAGTGGCCTTCAATAATCGCAACTGGCGTCCGCAATTCATGCGAGGCATCCTCTACGAACTGCGTCTGCTGCTGAAAGGAGCGTTCAACCTGATCCATCATTTCATTAAACAGCTTCATCAGCGTGGACAGCTCGTCCTCATTGTTATTTACCTTCATACGCTCATGCAAGCCTTTATGCTTGATTCTTCGAATCGTTTCCGCCATCGATTGGAGCGGCTTCAGCAGCTGCCATGCCAATAGACCGCCTCCCAGACCGCATACGACGACAGCGCCAAGACCGAAGGTTGTCACAACCCGAAGAATAGCCGAGCTAAGTCTGTCGAAATCATCCAAATTTTTCACAATTTCCACAGTGCCTGTGAAATCATGAATCTCAATCGGGCTTCTCATAATTAGCAGCGAGTGATCACCATAGACCTCTCTGACGATTTCGGAGCTGCTCACTGGCACAGCTTCTGCCCAATGCTCCGGAAGATTATCAGACACGGCCAGCATTCGATTGCCGTTCCCGTCGATAACCCGAATCAATTGATGTTTATGATTGATCTTGTTCAGATAATTGCGAATGGGGGTCAATTCATTTGCCTCAAAAACAGATTCACGCTCCAGGAGGTAGTTAAGAATATCGCGCATTTTCTGCTCTGCATCCGTCTTTTCCTGATCGATCATCCACTTCTCTATATACAAATACTGAACCGTGTTATATGCCGCAAACAATACAAACAGCATAACAGCAGACCAGATCGTAAGCTTCCATTTAATCGGAATCCGCGATAAGAAACGCCGTTTGGATGTAAAGGTCATTTTCTCATCACATATCCGATGCCGCGTACCGTTTGAATGCAGCTGGGTCCCTCGGAGCTGTCTATTTTATTGCGCAAATACCGCACATACACATCCACTACATTCGTATCGACCGATGCTTCAAAGCCCCATACCTTATCCAATAAAGTCTCGCGATTCAGCACCCTGTTCGTATTCTCCATGAAGGCGACGAGCAAATCATACTCTCGCTTAGTAAGCTCTATCTCAACATTGCCCTTCATCACAATTCTCGCTTCCAGATTCACGCTCAGGTCCTGAAAAACAAGCTGCGCCGCCGCATCTTCCCTGCTGTCATCGAGCCTTCTGAAAATCACTCTAATCCGCGCCAGCAATTCCTCCATAGCAAATGGCTTCGGAATATAATCATCGGCTCCGCAATCAAGCCCTGTTACCCGATCCGTTACACTATCTCTTGCCGTTATCATAATGACCGGCGTCTTCTTAAGCGCGCGCAGCCGGCGGCACACCTCCATGCCATCCATGCCAGGAAGCATCAGATCAAGAAGAATTACGTCCCAATCCTCAGCCATCGCCATATGCAGACCTACTTCCCCATCGTAGGCAACTGTCACAGAGAACGATTCATGCCTGAGCTCCAGCTCAATAAAGCGGGACATGTTTTTC
This sequence comes from Paenibacillus plantiphilus, assembly GCF_927798095.1. GTDB lineage: Bacteria > Bacillota > Bacilli > Paenibacillales > Paenibacillaceae > Paenibacillus_Z > Paenibacillus_Z plantiphilus. The sequence continues at coordinate 25,779 of NZ_CAKMMF010000004.1, forward strand.
TCATCTTCAATCAGCAATACTTTTCTCATTCGTACAATTCCCTTCCAAGTTAGCTCGTCTGCTGCACTGCCTATAATTTGTAGTATAGCTCACTACGATGAGATTGAGAATGCTTATCACTCTACTTTTTCATTCAGCACAGGGGTTATTGCTGCTTTTGGCCACTATCCCCTTCGCTCAGAACAATGGGTCTGCATTGCTTTTGGCCATTATCCCCTTGGCTCAGTAATCTACAATGCCATACTTCACTAGCAGTGCAATTGACAATATTACAAACCGTCCTGAGTCTTGGGGATAATGGGCAAAAGAAGGAAATACCCCTGTGCTGCCCCGTCTTTCGCTGCCTGTAATTCCACAACCGATCCGTGAAAAAAAGAAGACGCCTGCCTGAGCGCGCCTCCTTCCTTCCATCTTACTTACTCAGCTGCGCTTCATGCAGCCTGCTGTAGACGCCGCCAGAAGCTATCAGCTCCCTATGCCCGCCTTGTTCAGCAATTCCATCTTCGTTCACAACGACGATCCGGTCCGCATTGCGAATTGTCGTCAGTCGGTGCGCGATGACCAAAGTCGTTCTTCCGACTGAAAGCTCGGACAAGGATTGCTGAATCGCCGCTTCGGTTGCGGTATCCAGCGCGGAGGTCGCCTCATCCAATATAAGAATAGGCGGATTCTTCAGAAACATTCTGGCAATTGACATCCGCTGCTTCTGACCGCCGGACAGCTTCACTCCACGCTCGCCTACAATTGTGTCGATGCCATCCGGCAGCTTGCGGATCAATTCCTCCAGCGATGCTTTTCTTGCCGCTTCCCAAATCTCGGCTTCCGTTGCATCCAGATTGCCGTAGGCAATATTCTCTCGAACCGTCCCTGAGAAAAGAAATACATCCTGCTGAACAATGCCGATATGCTTGCGCAGCGATTCAAGCTTGATCTGGCGAATATCGATGCCGTCAATCGTAATTTTGCCGCTATCCACGTCATAGAATCGCGGCAGCAGGCTGCAGATGGTTGTTTTTCCAGCGCCGGAAGGCCCCACGAATGCTATCGTTTCTCCAGCTGCAATGGACAAATCGATATTGTGCAATATTTTTCGGTCCGTCTCATAACTGAACGAGACGCCTTCAAAGCGAATGTTGCCCTTGAATAACTCGACCTCAACCGCATCCGGCGAATCTGCAATATCCGGCTCGGTATCGATAATTTCTACATAACGCTTAAATCCGGCAATCCCTTTCGGATAGCTTTCAATAACAGCGTTGATTTTCTCAATCGGGCGGAAGAAGATGTTGGAGAGCAGCAGGAAGGCCATAAATTCGCCCATTTCCAGCTTCCCCTGAATGAAGAACCACGCTCCGCAAATCATGACAAACACTGTGATCAAGCGCATCATCATATAGCTTACTGAGATGCTTCTTGCCATCGTTTTATAGGCCAGCAGCTTCGTCTTGCGATAGCTTTGATTATCAATAGCGAATAGTCTGTTCTCATGCTTTTCGTTCGCAAAGGACTGTACAACGCGAATCCCGCCGACATTTTCCTCAATACGCGCATTAAAATTACCGACATCCCCGAACAGGCGGCTGTAGGTCGAGGTCATTCTCCGGCCGAAAAAAATAACTAGCCAGCCCATCACCGGAATAATAATAAAGGTCAGCAGCGCCAGCTCCAAATTGATATACGCCATCAGCGAGAATGCGCCCGCCAATGTCATAATCGCAATAAACGCATCCTCCGGCCCGTGGTGAGCCATTTCGCCAATATCATTCAAATCATTCGTTACCCGTCCGATCAAATGACCTGTTTTGTGATTATCAAAAAAACGGAAGGATAGCTTCTGAATGTGCTCAAACATCTTTTTCCGCATATCGGTCTCGATATTAATACCCAGCATATGTCCCCAATAAGTGACGATATACTGCAGCGCTGTGTTAAGCGCGTAGATCGCAAGCAGCCCTACACAGGCCAGAACAATGACCGGCCAGTTCTCGCCCGGCAGCAAATCATCAATAAATTTGCTCACTGCCAGCGGAAAGGCCAGCTCAAGAAGACCCGCAATAATAGCGCAGGTGAAATCCAATAAGAACAGTCCTTTGTACGGGCGATAGTAGGAAAAAAAACGTCGAAGCATGACTCTCACTCTTTTCTGTATATAGTCGCTAATTCTGAAGTCTATCATACCCGAAAAGAAAAGACACTCCCCTATGGGTAGTGTCAGAATGCAGAATGATAAGGCCTGCCGCAGTATTTAAAGGGCATCGATCAGCCCTTCAAGGAGGAAATAGATGATACGCGGGAAAGCAGTGATCTGCGTACCCAGTAAAAGTTGGCAAATAATAGTATGGCCGTCATAAAAAATATGCCGCGTATGCCCATATAGCGGGACAAGCCTCCAGCCAAAATCGGCCCCAGCATGCTTCCGAAGCTGACAGCGCTCGTATCAAAGCTGTACGCTCGGCTCTCCATGCCCGGCGGGGAGTAATGTTTGATCAGCGCCCTCACCGAAGGAATGAGTCCTCCCATAAAAACACCAAGCAGGAATCTGGACGCCAGCAGCTGCCAATAATGCCATACAAAGCATTGCATTAAAAACGCGAATCCCGCACCGAGCAGTGAAATCGCCAATATCGGCTTGAAGCCAATCCTGTCACCCCACCTGCCGACCAAGGGAGAGAAGATCAGGTTGGAAACCCCCATCACCGAGATTACTAGTCCTACATAAAAAGCGAGCTGTCCGCCGCCCCCTTGAAGCTCCTCTACAAACAGCGGAATTAAAGGCAGCGAGCTTACTAGCGCAAACTGTATGACAACGCTGATTGTAAACAATGTCGGCAGCGGCTTCGTATTCAGCAGCACCCGCATGCCCTGATAGATGGAATGCTCATTATTCCTGACTGTCGAAGCGGTCTGGAATTTCTCCCGAACGAACAACGCGACGAGTATGGAAGCAGCAAGCGTCACTGCGCCTGTAACAAAAAAGCTATACCTAATGCCTATCCATTCCGCGAATAGTCCGCCGAATAAAGGTCCGAGAATCATGCCCGACACATTCCCGGAATGAAGAACTCCCATGGCGAAGCCCATCCGTTCATTTGGCGTGTTAGCCGCTACCAGCGCCGTAGCCGCCGGAGTAAAGCCGGATACGACACCGCTTAGAAATCGGAGCGCCAGCAGCTGCCATGGCGATGAAGCAAACCCCATCATCCCCACAATGATCGCGATGCCGAAGCCGGCGCGCAGCAGCATAAGCTTGCGTCCGTAGCGGTCAGCCAAACTTCCCCACAACGGCTGAAACAGAAACAGGGTGACAAAATTCGCGGCGAATATGAGACCGGCCCATGCGGCAATCTCATCGGGGTCCTGTACGCCTAGCTCCTGCACATACATCGTCAGGAAAGGCGTAACCATCGTCACACTCCCCATGACCATGAAATTGCCGATCCATAAGACGGTCAAGTTGATCCTCCAATTATTCAACCGATCGCCTCTCTCTTACCTCCGTTCGTCGCAATCGATCACAGTCAGCAGCTTCTCAGCAGCTGTGCGTGGACGCGCTGGCGGTATTTTATCGGGATATCCGACGTGAAGCACACCGATGACCTTCTCTCCTGGTTGAACGCCTGTTGCCGCTCTAAATCCGGGATCATACAGGTAAGGGTTCGTTTTCCATACAACACCCAATCCCTGCTCCCACGCGGCCAGCTGGAAATTCTGGATGAGACAGCAGACCGCTGCGAAATCCTCGTCCCATTGCTTCTGACGCGGGTCCTCTTTCAGAATAACGATCAGATGAATCGGGATGCCCATGTAATATTCCGCTCTGGTCTCGGCATATTTTATTTTTTCATCCGGCGTGAATGCGCCGATAACGGCATCTGTAAATACGCGGCGTCCCTCACCCTTATACAGAATAAACCTCCAAGGCTCTCTCAAGCCGTGATTCGGAGCCCATACAGCTACATTAAGCAGCTCCAGCAACAGCTCATCGGAAACGGGATCATTCCTGAATACCCGAACCGTCCGGCGTTCTTTGATTAAAGCCGCTATTGTCGCGGCGGGTTTGATCCTATCCGTATTTCCCATTCCCTCTGCTACCTCCGTTTTCGATAAAGCAAATAGATCATATAGGGTGCACCCACAATAGCAGTAATGATTCCGCATGGAATTTCATACGGAGCGAACGCCGTTCGGCCGAGCAAATCTGCGGTCATAACGATAAGACCACCCATCAATGCTGCCACTGGGAGCAATCTGCGGTTCGAAGCGCCCACCAGCTGCCTCGAAATATGCGGCGCCATCAGGCCGATGAACCCGACTGTACCAGCCATCGCAACTGCGGCGCCTGCCAGACCGACGCTGATGAGCAGCAGCAAGCCGCGAATGAGTTCGATTCGGCTTCCCAGCCCTCTCGCCAAATGATCGCCTAGCTGCAGAACATCCAGCTGACGCGCAAGAAGCAAGGCAGCCGGGAATAAAACGACCAGCCAAGGCAGCAGCGGCCAGAAGTGCTCCCAGCCCCGTCCGTATACGCTGCCTGTCATCCAGATGACAGCTGACGTTACCTGATGAATTTTGCCGATGGTCAGCAAATATGTGATTAATGCGCCCGCTGTCGCAGATACTCCGATTCCGACAAGCAGCAGTCGAATGGGCGATACTCCTCTTCTCCAGGAGATGCTGTACGTCACCGCCGCTGCCGCGAAGGAGCCGCCGAAGGCCACAAATGGAAGCCACGCAATCGGAAAGGACGGGATCATAACAATGATTGCGACGGCAGCGAGCGCAGCCCCCGCATTCAATCCGATAACGCCAGGCGAGGCAAGCGGATTGCGTGTTATCGCCTGCAGAATGACGCCGGACAACGCAAGCCCGCAGCCAACCAGAAAGGCAACCAAAGCTCTCGGCAGCCGTAATATATTGACCACATAGTTATACTCGTCCCCGCCAAAGCCCAGCGCAGTACGCAATGCTTGAACAATCGGCACCGGGTATTCTCCCAGCACAATATTCAGAATTAGAACACTGGCATTGGCTGCCGCCAAAACAATTACAATGAACAGCCACTTATTCCGCCGTTTTGCTTCCACGCTGCCGGTCACCCCTTTCTCTGCGCCAAATAAATTAGAAACGGGGCGCCAAGGAAAGCTGTTACCACTCCGACAGGAACCTCATGGCCCGGGAGCACAAAGCGTGCGCCGATATCTGCAAGCAGCAGCAGCAGCGCACCCAATATTGCAGAGTAAGGCAATATCCAGCGGTAGTCCATGCCTGCTGCAAACCGCGCCAGATGCGGGACTGCCAGACCGACAAATCCGATCGGCCCGGCAATTGCTACAGCGCTGCCTGCCAGCAGCATAATAATTCCGATCAGAGCTGCCTTTGTCCAGACGACTCGTTGCCCAAGGCCGGCAGCCACATCATCGCCCAAACTAAGAAGATTGATCTGCTTGCCCATGAGCAGCGTCAGCAATAACCCTGCCAGCATGTACGGAACAATCTGAACAAACAGGTCCAGATCACGTCCTGTTACGGAGCCTGCCAGCCAGAAACGCATCTCATCCAAAGACTGCTCATTAAAGATGAGAATTCCTTGGGTTATAGAGGCCAGCAGTAAATTTATCGTAGCTCCAGCCAGAACGAGCTTCATCGACGTGAGGCCCCCCTGTCCGACAGAGGCAAGGCCAAATACGATCAGACAGGCCAGTCCCGCGCCAAGAAATGCAGACCAGGTAAATATAGGAAAGGCCGAATGGCTGAATAAAAAGCCCGCGATAACTGCCATCAGAGCAGCGCCATAGTTTATCCCGAAAACTTCAGGACCTGCCAAGGCGTTCCGTGTCATAGCCTGCATAATGCCTCCCGCCAGTGCCAGCGATGCACCAACCATCATTGCAATCAATGCTCGGGGCAGCCGCACGGAACGAACAATCAAATGCTCGCGGGAGCCATCGAAGGCAGTGAATGCCTCGATGACCGTTTGCAAATTTATTTTTGTTGATCCCAGCATAATACTTGCCGCCAACGAGCAGATGACAAGCACGATGCCGACACATAATCCGGTCAGCTTGGCACTCAAGTCTGTTCCTCCCCTAAAGCGTTATTGCCCAAGATGAGTGAACAAATCATCGATTACCTTGTTGGCGGCTTGAATGCCGTTGCCGCTCATCCATGTTTCCCAGTCCACATGGTATACCTTCTTCCCCTGCACCGCCTTCAACGTGGCCCAAAGCGGACTTTTCTCTACCTTTTCCTCAAAATATGCTGTATCGCGCGAAAACCAGAAGATCGCGTCCCCGTCCAAATCGGCTATGCTCTCCTCGGTAATATTCCGCGAGAATGCGTCTTCACGCTGCGCTTCCGGGCGCGGCAGTCCGCTGTCCGCCAGAATGCCTGCGGCAAACGGCTTGGTCAAATAGATTTGAATGCCGTTGTCCCGCGGACGGAAGAGCGAGATTTCCGTTTCGGCAATTCGATCGCCAATCGCTTTCTTCAACTGCTGCGTCCGTTCATCATAAACGGCAAGGAGCTCCTTTCCCTTCTCGCTTAATCCGACCGCATCGGCATGAATGCGCAGGTTATCCTTCCATGTCTCGCCAAGCGTTTCTACGAATACAGTAGGAGCAATCTGTGACAACTTGTCATAAATCGCCTCATGTGAAGCCTTGATGCCAATAATCAAATCCGGTTTGAGCGCTTGAACCGCCTCCAGGCTTGGCTGATCGACTGTTCCAATATTGCTGATGCCATCTGTTCCCGGCAGGTATGCCGGAAAACTGGCATTCACCGATACGATCGAAGGCGCGCCGACCGGCTTGACGCCCAGCGCCAGCAAATCGTCCAGCGCTCCGTTGTGCAGCACGACAACGCGCGCCGGTTTGGCCGGAACCTCAATCTCTCCTCTTGCATCGGTTATTTTGCGGGTCTGCGCTTCCTGCCCATTATCCTGCTTGTTGCCAGTCGCATTATTGGCAGCGGATGAATCGGCATTCGTGCCCGGCTTATCCGCAGTATTCTTCGTATCTGAATTATTGGCTCCGCAGCCGCTAACCAGAAGTGTAAAGCATAAGACCAAAGCTGAGATGAATAAAGAAGATGATTTGAACACGATACATAACCCCCTGTGTGTATAAAACAACGATTCGAATGACTACCATTCATCGATGGGTGGATCGGTCAACTTTGATCCAACAACCGGAAATGATAATCATTATCAATTAATATGATAAAGTTCGTGCACCGGTTTGTGAATATTTTATTTTATCTGTTTGCATATAATATTTTGTCATCCCATCATGGAAGAATTAGATTGTCCACGGCTTTATCCAGTCGCTGCCTCACTTCCTCGTCAAGCACATACTTGTCGTCCGCCGATCGGGACACTTGAGAATCAATGACATAAACACCGCTCATCTGATGGCTTGCCCCTAATATGGAGAGCGTCGGCTTGAGCCCATATTCGATCGACAGCAAATGGGCGATTGTGCCGCCGATGAAGACAGGAAGCACGCTTTTATTGACTAATGCCTTTTGCGGCAGCAGGTCGAGATATGTTTTGAGCACACCGGAGTAGGTCGCTTTGTATACAGGACTTGCCGCAATGACTGCATCCGCCTTCTCCACCAGTGCGTTGCAGGCCTCTATGGCAGGACTGTCCCATTTGGCATGGATGAGATCCTCTGCCGGCAGCTCGCATACCTGAATCCAATCGACTTTCGCGCCTTTCTGGAGAAGCCTCTCCTCCATATATTGCAGCACCCCGGTTAATCGGGAGCCCCTTGAGGGGCTTCCGACAATGAATACAATATTGTTCATTGCGCACATTCTCCTTTATCAGAATTAATCGAGATAGATATGCAGGGGATGCGGATGGCTTAGAAAATCATGATGCGATATCGCCCAGCCGTACGCCCCGGCATACTGGAACACAACAATATCACCGATGCGAAGACGGGCAACCCGCACTTCTCTTGCCAGAACATCCTTCGGTGTACACAGCTCTCCGACTGCCGTGATCTCGCTATCGATCAGCTCTGGCCGGGGAAATGGGTACTGCCACGCTTCAATAGGCACGATCTCGAACGGATGGCTGTGCTGCCAGGATGCCGGAAGCCGAAAATGATGCGTGCCACCGCGCAGAACGGCATAGTGTCTGCCATGATTATGCTTAATATCCAACACCTCGGCGGCATAGCAGCCGCAGGATGACGTCACATAACGGCCGCATTCAAACAGCAGGCTCATGCCCGCAGGCAGCTTTTCTCCGCATACCAGCTCTAAACCCGCTACAAAAGACGGCCAGTTGAACTGGTCATTCAAATTATCGTAATTGACGCCGATTCCGCCCCCTGCGTTCAAATAGGACAGCTCCAGTCCGAATTCGTCCATCCAGCTCCGCACCCGATCGCAATAATAACGAATTAAGTCCAAATGCCGCTCCACATTCAAATTGTTGGAAATCGAATGCATATGGAAGCCTTCCAGCTTAATATTCGGCAGCTGGCGCACCGTTTGGAGAAGGGCTGGAATCTGCCTTTCATCTATGCCGAATTGCGTGCGTGGTCCGGCCATCGTCAGCGTGGCGGCTGGCAGCGGACCGGTTAAATTAACGCGCAGCAGAATCGACGCCGTGCTGCTCCGCCTTTGCGCAATATGAGCGATTCTCAGCAGCTCCAGCTCACTCTCCACATGGAAGAGGCTGACGCCGTACTCCATTCCTTCTTCTATATCGTAATCAGTCTTGCCCGGTCCCCCGAAAATAATTGGAGCGTCCGGTGCCACACCCCTGACCCTGATGATCTCGCCAAGCGAAGCGGTCTCGAAGCCGTCCACGAGCGAAGCCAGCGCTCGAAGTATCGGCTGCTCGGAATTGGCCTTCACCGCATAGAAAAACTTGCATCTTGGCGGCAGAGAATCCATCCGCGCCTGTACATGCTCGCGCAAATGCCCTAAATCATACAAATATGCGCTGTACGGACGGCGGCGCTCCTGCTCCTGCTCCTGCTCCTTATCCTGCAATATCCGTTCAACGATCCGCTTCATCTCATTCTCCCTCCCTGTGCAGTCTGTACACAGACAGCCGCGAGCGGATTCGGAATATCCACGTACAAGGGCTTCTCGGATAATTGGCGGAAGTAGCTGGCGAGACTCGCCTTAGCTGGCAGTGTAGGCGAATTGAGCAAATCTGACAGGTAGAATTGATGCTGCTCCTGTTCTATAAAGCCGGAGGCCGATAAGGACTTGCCTACGATTTGCCACAAAGCGGCCTCATCCAGCCCTCCGTCAAAGGCGATCGTATGGATCAGATGACCGATATGGTTGACCAGCACATAATACTTGAATCTTTTCCATGCCTCGCTATCGCTGTAATAGGCCGGACTGTCAACCACCAGTAATGCAGGATGCCATTCGAGGGCGCGGCTGCGGCTAATGCTGACCCCCTCCAAATCCCTGACAAAAAATTGCGCTGGCCAGCCCTCCTTCAGCGCGACGAGCGAATTCTGCACATGTGCCTCCATGCTGATTCCACGCTCCAAAAACAGCCATAACAACGGGATAAGGGATAGGCTCAAGTAACGCTCCAGCCATTGCTCGACCAGCGCTTGGTCGGCTGCTGTCCCCCTTGCACTGGCGGCTGCTTGAATGGCCTCCCACAGCGGAGAGTGCGCTGAAGACAGCTGACGCTCCAGCAAAGACGCCACTACTGCGGGCGCTTCCTGATCCCCCGTCTGCTGTGGCTGTTGTGGCTGTTGTGTCTGGTGCGGCTGCTGCCGCAGGTCGCTTCCTGACTGAGCGATTGGGCTTTGGCGGAAAATAACGCCGAAGTTCTCCTCCAGCATCGCGGACCGCTCCTTATCGCCGGGCAGGGAAAGCGTTCGGTAGCCCTTCTCCAGCATAATATGAAAGCCGCTGTAAGGTATCGAGCTGGCAACAGCCGCCAGCACTCTGCCAGCATCAACGGACCGCTTTAATTGCTCTAGCGGGTTGACCCGAATGAAATTCGTTACCCTTACATGCAGCGGAAGCTTGTAAATCATCGGATGCCGAAAATCCCAAACCGTTCGAATCGAGGAGGTAGCTGTCAGCTCCTCACCCAGCTCGCCAAGATCAACGAGCAGCCCCTGCTGCAGCAGCTCTTGAACCACCGGCTGAAGCTTCAGATACTGCGCCTGCCAGGGATGGCTGGGCAGCAAGCGGTAATGACGCTGCTCCATCGGCAGCAGGCGCATCGCCTCATCGGTCACCTCCGCCGGGAATAACAGGCCCGGCGCTTCCAGCCATTCCTCGCGGACAAGCCCCGGCGCAGCCGCAAAATAATGGAGCGGGAACGAGGCGCCAAGCTCCGGCGCATACCGCCCTACATCGGCGTCTGCAAAGCCGCTCAAGCTTTTGGGCGACGGGTGGAACGGATGACCGAACAGCAGCGACTGCTCCGCAGCCCGCGTATGCGCTGCGCCCTGTAAGCTCCATAACGAGCGCCGAGGCTCCCTGCGGCTCTCCGCATACGCAGTCATGCCGCGCATCGAGCTCTCTATCTGCTCAAGCAGCGAGGCAATTCGCCCTGAGGACTGCTCCTGTCCGGACAGGACGGCGGCAGCCTCGTTTACGATGAGTCGTACAACCCCCTCGAAGTCCAGCGGTTCATAGACGAACGGCTTTTGCAGGCTGGCGCTCCAGAAGCGTTGACCGTACTTATGATGGCCGAACGGCGAAATATAGGCCGCCGCGCCAATGAGAACAACTCCGGCCGTGGATATCTCTATGCCCATCAGACGGCCTTCCGCAACCAGCTGCCGCAGAATAGCTGGAGGCATCGCCGCATAAGGGTCATCCTCGGCCCTGACTTCAGGGACCGGAATGCCGCGCTCCCGCAAGTAGCAGTTCAACAATCGCCCGATATGCTCCGACTCCGCGATGAATCGAGCATTCCGACCTTCCTGCATATCCATCATTCCACTTCCCTCCATTAAGATTAAGCATCTTTGCCGAACAGCGACAGCCGCTGGCCGACATTGGCAGCCAGCGCCCTCTGGTAGATCGCCTGCGCGCTGGCTATATCTTCAATGGCCATCCCCATCGGATTCAGAATAATGATTTCCTGCTCGGATTGTCTGCCGGGTTTGGCCCCGGTCACAATCTCCCCCAGCTCGGCATAAAGCTGCTCCCGTGAGAAGCTGCCCTCCAGCACAAGCTGGTTAATGATCTTCTTCTCCCTGTTAGACTGATCCCAATCGTCCACGACGACCTTCGCCGCTCTCACAAATACATCCTTATGCAAATCCATAATCGATATATTACTGACAAAAGCGCCCTCCCTCAGCCATTCGAAAGGAATATACGGCTGATCTGCTACTGTGCAGGTAATAACGACCTCGCCCGCGCGCACCGCGCCTTCGGCTGATTCAGTGATGACGATTCTGACAGCTGGGAAGCGCTGCGCAACCGATTGGGACAGCTTGACGGATGCGGCCTCGTTCCAGTCATACAACGACAGCTCCTCAATCCCGCTGAACTGCTCAAGCATCGAGTGGAGCTGCATCGCTGCGATCGTTCCGCAGCCGATGCAGCTTATCCGCGTGAAGCCCGCCTTTGCCAAATGACGCGCGCCAATGACAGTGACGGCCGCTGTCCGCATCCCGCTGATGAGGCTGGCCTCCAATATGGCGATCGGGTAGTTGCTGCCAGGATCGTTCAAGATAATAACGCCGCTGGCGCGTTCCAGCTCCCGCTTGCCAGGATTGTCATGCTTGCTGCCAATCCATTTGATGCCGGACACGGCTTGGTCGCCTCCGATATGTGCGGGCATAGCAATGATTCTGTCCGCGATATGCCCCGTCTGTCCGTCCCGGCTAACACGCAAATACGGCTTCAACGGCTGGACATAGTCTCCATTGGCATGCAGCTTCAGCGCTTGTTCAACTGCTGCTACGTACAGCTCTGACGTACCGCCGCCAACCTGCTCGATATGGTTCCGATTCAAATACAGAACCGTATTCCGCTCATTCATTACTCCGCCCCCTTCACGCCTTAAGCTGCTGGACCCAGCTCTGGTCATATACACTATCCATATAACGATCGCCCCTGTCAGGCAGTACAGTTACAATCGTCGCTGGCCTTGCTATATTGGCGACCAGCTTGTGGATCGCCGCAATAATCGAGCCCGAGGAGCCCCCGCCGAATATTCCCTCCGCATGCAGCAGCTGATGGCAGCCATCCACCGATTCCCGGTCGCGCACATAGATCACCTCATCGATCTCCTCCCGATTCAGCAGCTCGGGGACACGGCTTGCTCCAATGCCCGGTATTTCCCTTGCTCCTGCCCTGCCGCCAAAAATAACCGAGCCCGCAGCATCCACCGCAATGATTTTTACCCTTGGATACCGCTCGCGCAGCCGTCTCGACAAGCCCATAATGCTTCCAGTCGTGCTCACCGCACAGACAAGATAGTCGACAGGAGCCGGCATCTGGCACACAATCTCTTCTCCGGCTCCATAATAATGAGCCTTCCAGTTCATCTCATTAGCGTATTGATTGATCCAATAGCCGTTGGGATCAGCCTGCAGCATTTCAGCCACCCGTTTAATGCGCGTGTGCAGGTACCCGCCCTGCGCATCCTGCTCTGTCACCATCTCGATCTCTGCGCCGTAGAGCCTGATCATCTCCAGATTCGTTCTCGTAATTTTAGGATCGACGACACAGGTCAATTTCAAGCCCTTAATTTTGGCTACCATCGCAAGCCCAACGCCCAAATTGCCCGATGTGCTCTCAATCAAATGCGAGTCCTTGCCGATTATCCCCTGCTCCAGTCCCTGCTCGATCATGTATCGGGCGGGACGATCCTTCATGCTGCCTCCGGGATTCATCATTTCGAGCTTGGCGTAGACATTGACTCCAGCTGTCGAGAACAGCCTGCTCAAATGAACGAGCGGCGTTCCGCCTATGCATTGGATGATCGAACTGGCCGAAGCGTCCAGAGCCGCCTCAGATTGCAACGGTTCCACTTTCATTGCCTGCACCGCCTTCTTTACTTTTATTGAAGACAAATAACGGGTTCGGAACAAAATGATCGCTCGCCGCATGTTCGCCGTACAGCCTCCGTGTCGCCAGCCGTCCCACAGCAACAAATTCCGCGAACAAATCATATTGCCCCAACGAATCATCCGCAGCCGTATTGAATGACGATTCATATTCATGAATGACCGCTGCCGCCAGCCGCCAGAAGGCTGTCTCGTCGAATCCATAATGGGCCTCCAGAAACAGCGCCAGCTCCGCGCAATTGATATGAAAGAAAGCATCGACGAAAAAATCCCTTGCTTGCGTCATCCCCTCTGCCAGACAGGAACGAAGAAACCCTTTCTCCAGTCGGGACTGACTGCTCCCGCAGCTATGCGATCCCCTGTCCGCACAGCTTTGTCCGCCGCCATTGGATACGCTGCTTTGTTCCGCATCATTGGATTCGCTGCGGACACTCGCCGGACCGCTGCATATTTGCAGCCCTCCCGGCAAATCCTTGATCGCCAGACGCGCTGGCCGGCCTTGACGGTGAATAAGCAGCAGGTTCTGCGCATGCGCCTCCATCGCAATGCCATGCGCGAATAACAGATGAATGAGCGGACGGATGCTGACCTGCAGCAGCTCCTTCACCCATTCTTCCAGCCCATACTGCCGCACCCATCCATCGATTGCCGGACGGCCATTGATATCGAGATGGCAGAGCAGGGTGAACGGCACAGCCTGCTCCTCCCCGACAAGCCGCTTATGAATGCTTTCGCGCCATATCGCGCCCAGAGCGCCAGCCGCCTCCTTCCGAATCGGTGGAAGCAGACAGTCATAGCGGAACGAAAGTCCGACGATTTCCTTCAGCACAATCAGCCCCAGCTCCTCATTCAAATAAGGATCGTCGTCAACGATGCGCGCCAGCCAATCTGACAGCTGTGGAGCGCTCGCCGTATGATGGGGCCGAATGATGCGCAGCGCCGAGGTGTTGATGATCGAGAGCGACAGCTTGACATTGGCTTTAGCCTTGTCTGTTCTGTTCGACAGCGTGCGGATCGACTGCTGTGCCGTATAGTCGTCCTCGTCTTCACCAACCGGTACTACCTGGCCGCTGCGAATGAAGCGGAACAGCAGAGCCGCGCCCCTCTCTCTCCATTGCCATGGATGGAGCGGCATATAGACATAATGCTCAGGCGCATGTCCCTCAGCGCGCAGCAGCCCGTTAAACCTCTGCAGCGTCTCCGCTCCCAGTTCCTCTCCGATCCATGTGTCATACTCGACAGAGCCGGATACAGCCAGCTCCACAAGCTCCTTGCGGACAGCTATCCAGAGCAGCTTGAAGCGCTGCTTGAACTCTGGGCCATAGGCCGCATGATCGGAGAGATCGAACCCTATCCGCGATTTGTAGCAGGGATGATAAGGATGGCCGCCGCTGATCTCGCCTTCCAGCTCCTCATATTCCGCCTCTGCTGGCAAAAGCAGCTCTTGTCCGCGAGGAGCCATCGCATCCTTGAGAAGCGTCTGCATGATTTCGCGGATAAAGCCGCCAAGCTGCTCCGGGCGTTCCGAGTGTTCCGGGCTTGCCGGGCTATCCGCCATCGCCCCGTAAACCTCATCGAGAAATCGCGCTGGGTCATCCGCTTCCCGACTCTGTTTCCCCTGAATTCTGCGCACTGGCTCCGGGGACAGCCGAATCCGTCCGAAGCTCAGCTTGCGTCGTCCTTCGCATACATAACGCACCTCCTGCCCCGCTTCATCTCTCCCGCTGATCGTAAACCGCACAGCCCCGGAAGAAAGCGGCACTGCGTCCGCCGCAGTCGCTTCCTCATAGATGAGCGCTTCAAGCAGCTGCCGAAATACTCTTCGCCGCACTTCCACATAGCGGCTGGAGCGTATACTATCCTGCAGATCCAGCATATTCATCCGTTGGCTCGCCTCCTTCTGATCGCGTACGAATGATAGAAAGCACATTCCGTACGTGTTGATCCTCCTGACCGGACCCTCCAAACAGTCTGCGCTTGGCCAGCTGTCCAATCTCGGCTGTTTCATCAAACAAATCGTGCAGCCGGAATTGCTCCGCCAGCTCTGGATGACCGTCGCAATAGCGATCGATGCCGGAAGCGACGAGCTGCCAGAAGGCTCGTTCCTCATAGCCATAGTGCTGCTCCAGAAACAGAGTCAATTCCGTCAGATTTATGAAAAACAGCGCATTATGAAACACATCTCGCACTTCGTGAGGCCGGTCCGTCTCCGGGTACAGGTCGGCATTGGCCCCGGTCGCCTTGTACAGCAGCACACCACCGGAGAAATCCCGCGCCGCCAACCGGCACGGAATGCCGTCACGATGGATCAGCAGCAAATTTTGCGCATGGGCCTCCAGCGCAACGCCATGCGCATACAGCAAATGCAGCAGCGGCTGCAGCGTAACGGACAGCAGCGCGGACAGCCAGACTTCAAGCCCCTCCTTCTGAACCCAGTCATCGATCCACGGACGTCCGTCCGCTCGCAGATGGCATAAGACCGTATATGGCACTGCCTCCTCCCCGGAAGCAAGCTTCTGATGAATGCTTTCCCGCCAGATGACGCCCAGCATCCCTTCGGAATCCTCGCGCAGAGACGGTGTCAACCACCCCGCCTGAACCGAAATGCCGACAATCTCCCGCAGCAGAATTAATGGCCGCTCCTCTCTTAAATAACGGTCGCTCTCAATCATCGCTCTCAGCCGATCCGAAACAATTGGACCGTTGCGTACATGTCTGCCCGAGAGCGTGCGGAGCGACGAAGTATTCACAATGCCAAGCGCCAGCTTGACATTCGCCTTGAACGGATTTGTCCTGTTCGACAGAGTGCGAATTGACTGCTGCGCCGTATACTCATCCTCTCCCTCGCCAAGGAGCACAATCTCCCCGCTGCTGATGCTGCCAAGCATAAGCGCCGCTGCCTGCTTTCGCCATTGCCATGGATGGACCGGCATGTAGAGATACTGCTCAGGCGACTTTCCCTCAGCGCGCAGCCTGTCTGTGAACTGCCTCAGGCTCACAGGACCAAGCTCCTGCCCGATCCAAGTCTCATAATAGGCCAATTCAGATAGCGATACCTGCGCCAGCTCGCGGCGCACCGCTATCCATTGCAGCTTGAACCGTCCTTTGAACTCAGGGCCATAGGCTCCATTATCGTGAAGATTGAAGCCAATCCGCGACTTGTAGCAAGGATGGTACGGATGTCCCTCCGTCACCCCGCCTTCCAGCTCATCGCAATCATCGAGCATTGCTGTCCCTGTATACTGACGCCGCCCATGCTCCGCCATCGCATCCTTGAGCAGCGTCTGCTCGATTTCATCGATGAAGGGAGCAAGCAGAGCGGGCGCTGCCGGCAGCAGTTCAGCCACCTCGCATAAGAACCGGGCAAGATCATCGGCTTCCTGCTCCTCCTCACCAGCCATTCTGCAGACAGGCTTCGCGGACAGCCGAATACGCCCGAAGCTTAGCTTGCGTGCTCCTTCGCACACATAACGGATTCTGCGGCCCATTTCATCCGCTCCATAGATGGTGAACCTCTCCGTTCCATCGGGCAGTCTCTCGTATTCCGGTTGAATGACCTGCTCATAAATAAGCGCCGCGATTAATTGCCGGAACACTCGCCTGCGAACTGCAATATAACGGGTAGAGCCTACGGCGGCAGCTATGCGGGACATCTCCATCTCCAGCTCCATTAGCGTCCACCTCCTCAGAATGCAAGCTGTCCGGCTTTGCTCGCAGGAAATTTTAGGCCGAGATGCTCCCTGAGCGTACGTCCTTCATACTCTGTTCTGAATAGGCCGCGATTCTGCAGCTCTGGAATAACCCTGTTCACGAACAGCTCCAGCCCGCCGGGAAAATAAGGCGGCATGACGTTGAAGCCATCCGCTCCTTTAGCCAGAAACCAGCCCTCCATCTCATCGGCAATTTGCATAGCCGTACCGGCCATCGTAAAATGCCCCCTGCCAGCCGCCGTTCGCAGAATCAGCTGCCGAATCGTCAGCTTCTCCTTCCGCGCCAGCTCGACGTACATTTGATAGCGGGCCTTCTGCCCCTTTATCACACTGACATCGGGCAATTGTGCCAGCGGAACGGGCTCGTCAAGCGGATAAGGGAACAGATCAAATTCAAATAAATTAGACAGCCGGATCAAGCCATATTCGGGTATCGTCAGCGCGTCCAGCTCCGCCTCCTTGTCCCTTGCCTCGGCAAGCGTGTCACCTATTATGGGACTGAAACCCGGCAGCACCTTAAGCTCGTCGGCAGAGCGCCCGTATTTGCTCATTCTCGCTTTCACATCGGCGTAGAAGGAGCGCCCTTCTTCCAACGTATTCTGGGCGGTGAAGATCGCTTCCGCCGTCTGTGCCGCAAATTCCTTGCCGTACTCAGAGGAGCCTGCCTGAATCAGCACCGGATAGCCTTGAGGCGAGCGCGGCAAATTGAGCGGGCCGCGAACAGAAAAATGCTTGCCTTTATAATTGGCAGCGTAGATTTGTCCAGTGTCCGCATAGACACCCGCTGCCTTGTCCAGCACCAGCGCATCCTCCGACCATCCATCCCACAGACCCGTTGCCGTCTCCAGAAATTCTCTAGCTCTGTCATAGCGATCGGAATGGCCCGGGTGATGGGCAATATTGAAATTCAATGCCGATGCATCGCCTGTTGAGGTGACAATATTCCAGCCCGCCCTTCCGCCGCTTATATGATCCAGAGACGAGAATTTTCTAGCCACATGGAACGGCTCATTGTACGTAGTCGAGACCGTTGCGATCAGACCAATCCGTTCCGTTGCGACAGCAAGCGCAGCGAGCAGTGTAAACGGCTCCAGACCGTTGACCACCTTGTGCTTGATCGCTCTTGACAGCGCATACGCATCCGCGACGAATAGCGAGTCCATCTTGCCGCTCTCGGCTATCCGGGCCAGCTTCTGATAATAGCCCACATCAACCGCCGATTCAGGCGCAGCCTCGCTGCAGCGCCATGACGCTTCATGATGGCCGGTATTCAGAATAAACAAATTCAAATGAAGTCTGCTCCTTGCTTGATCCACGAATGAACACCTCTCTTATCGATTTATTCAAGTTTTTCATCCTATACTGCCGGGCTATGCTGCCGGAAATTTGGCTTTTGCCTCCCTTCTTAATTGAGAGTGATTATCAATATCATCTTAGATGCATATCCAATATTTGAACATATTATTTCTTATCCACTTTTATGGAATATTTTCTCCTGCTGCACCTCGACTGTTTTAATTTGACAGTGAGAATCATTATCGTTTATAGTATGGAAAATTGTATGTGACGACTGCGGTTGTTTTCGGAGAAGTAAAAATTTCATATGGGAGGGTTTGTGATGCTTGCAATTCCACCATCGGACGCTCAACATACGGTATTCTTCTATTCCGCGATTCACAAATATACAGGCATGAATGTGATCGCCCCATTTCATCCCGAAACCTATGTATGGTGCATGATGGCGAGTGGCAGCGGATTAATAGCTCTGGATCATCAAACGTTCCAGATGGCCTCTTCCCGTCTCTACTGGCTGACGCCAAGCATATCCGTCTCTATTACCCTCCATTCCGAGGACAGCGAATGCTATCTGATCTTCATGGAACCGCTAATGCTGGCCAAACAAAGAGGCAAGTGGGGAATCGCCAGAAATCTCGCCTTGCCTTCTGTCTTGCAGCCTGGTGAAATTGCGCTGCAGAATACGGGCAAGCTGCTGCTCCATGCAGAGAAGCTCTATGCGGAACAGCTCCATGCAGAGTCGCTTGACTGCCACATTGAGGAATCCGGCCTGCATCTGCAGCATACTTTTCAGCAATTGCACAGCTTCATCATGCAAGATTTATTGGAGCAGCAAAGCAAGGACCCTTCTGCAAAAAAACTGTTCGATCTCTCGATCAAATATATGCACACCCATTTTGATGAAAAAATAACGCTGGAAACGCTGGCCGGCCTGGCCCAGCTCACCCCTACCTCTTATTCCCGCAGCTTCAAGAAGGAGATGGGCATCTCTCCAATTGAATATTTGACCGGTCTCCGCATGAAGCATGCCAAGGAGTCGTTGTTGAAGAACAACTCCACCGTGACCGAGATCGCTGCCGCTGTCGGCTACAGCAATCCGTTTTATTTTAGCCAAACCTTTAAAAAAGCAACGGGCATTTCACCTACCCTGTACCTGAAACGCAAGCAGTTGAAAGTCGCTACCGCCTCCTGCTTCTATTTCACCGACGATCTGATTGCGCTGGGCACGGAGCCGGTAGCAGCCGTTGATTGCTTTCATTATCCGGGCATTGCTCCCGCCGATCATCAGCGGCTGCTGACAGCTAGCCTGAACGAAATCCGTCGCGCGCAGCCCGATCTCATCCTCTGCGACCAGTATCATCTGAGCTTTCTGGAGCAGCTGAAGGGGATTGCTCCCGCCGTTGTGCTCAGGCTGCATGCCGAATGGAGGGACTCCTACAGCAAAATGGCGGAAATCGTCGGTGGCGAGGAGAAGGCCAAGCATGCTCTGGCCCAGTTGGAGTTCAACATCCATGATGCCAGAGAGCAGCTGAGGCACGCGCTCGGCAAAGAAACGCTAACCGTTATGCGTGTCGATCATCGCCTGGTGCGAATTCAAGGAAGGGGCGGCCACCCACTGAACAAGCTGCTCTATGATGAGCTTGGGATCAGCCCCGGGAGCATCGTTCCGCCCGATCAGACAAGTGTTTATTACGAGCCTGAGGCAGTGCCCTCGCTGGAAACCGACCATCTCCTGCTTCAGAAGCATCATCTGCAGGCCGGCAGCGAGAAGGTGTTCTCCCAGCTGCAGCGGGCAAAGCATTGGGACGGCATGCCTGCCATTCAGAAGGACAATATACTTCTTATCTCCAATTGGTTTCTGATGAGCTATTCACCGGCTGGGAGGAAAAGAATTATCGAGAATCTGCTCCATTATACGAGTGGATAAGCGCATTTTATGCTTCAAATGGAATTGTCGTGGTCAATTAGCCCATACAAAAAAAGAGAGGCGCGTCCTCCCTAAGGATTCGCCCTCTCCAATTGTTACCGTTTGAAATATAGCAACCTATCCAACATCATAGCCCTGCTCTTCAATCGCTTCCTTAATGGCTCCCAATGTCAGCTTGCTTTCATCGAACTGTACCGCTACCGTATTCGCTGCCAAATTAACTTTGCCTGCGGCCCCGATTTCCTTAAGGCTGCCCTCCACCGAATTGACACAGTGCTGGCAGGACATGCCGCTCACTTGCAGCGTAACCTCTTTCATAGAAAACCCTCCCTTATTTATTTCATCAGCTTATTAACGGTAATGAGCAATTCATCAATGACTTCCGCCTCGCCCGCTTGAATGCGCTCGATAACACAGCTCTTCATATGGCCCTCCAGCAGAAGCTTGCCTACACTATTCAATGCGGATTGAATGGCCGCAATTTGATTAAGCACATCATCGCAATAGGTATCCCTTTCGATCATTCCTTTAACGCCTCTAATCTGGCCTTCAATCCGGTTTAATCGAGACACCAAATTGCCCTTCATTTTATCCGAATGATGACTCTTGCGCTCGCCCTCCGCTGTGCAGCATTCCTGCTCGCTTCCAGCGGGTACTGACGATCCCGATCCGTTAATCTCTGCCATATCATCACCTCTTCTTCGGCTCAGTATACTATACCCCCTAACGGTATGTAAAGAGGGTAGTTATTCATATTTCCCACATACATAACCACGGGTCAGAGAGCATCCTGCAAGGATTTTCCGTCCAGCGCCCCCTCTATTTAATCGCGCTCATAGATGGAGCCTGTACGTCCGGCGAACAGCTCCGCGTAGACTTTCTCGGCATAGGCGTCGGTCATGCCTGCAATATAATCGGCGACAAGCCTTGGCCATGACCAATTCTCCTTGTGCTGCTCATAGCTCTCCAGCCAATCTGGCGGAATGATGAGCCTTCCGGTCTCATAATGCTTGAAGCTCTCCCACATCCGCGTAATAATAATCTCGCTTCGCTTCTGCAGCCGCAGCACCCGAAAATCTTTTATAAGCGTGACCCAGGCAAGCTTCTTCACAATTTCCATCGTCCGCAGCAGCTCCAGATCCTCCTGCCCGTCCCGCACAAAGGTTACCCGCTTCCAGCCTGTCGCCGGATCGTCGATAATGCCGACCTGATTGGCGAATCTGCTTACCCAGCGCGCCTTCATCTCCCTGCGAGCCCGCGAAGCCTCGCGTTCACACTCGGCATAGATTGTCTCCCATTGCTCCAAATAATGCTCCAGCACTTTGCGAACCATAGTTGCCATATCGACCTGATCCCAGCCTACCGCCGAGTTGCCCTCATCCTCTACAATCTCTTGAATTAAATGCTGGATTAACCGATCATCCTCGAAGAAGCTCCGATTCATCAAAATTTTCCCGGCACGAATGCCATCCTCAATATCATGTGTCGAATAGGCAATGTCATCGCTCAGATCCATCAATTGCGCTTCCAGCGTCGCGCAGCCCTCCGGCATGCCCCAAGTCTGGCGCAGAAATTGAATGCCTTCCCACTCCTTGGGGTACACGCCCTTAAGTCTGCCAGGCTCAGCGAGGCTGAACGGGTATTTGTTAATGCCGAGCAGCACGGCTGCTGTCAGATCGAGCCCGCTCCCGCTTCCCGCCCGTTTCTCCAGAAACATCAGAATACGATAGTTCTGGGCATTGCCTTCGTAGGGCAGACCGTATTCGCTCGTCAGCAGCTCATTGAGCACCTCTTCCCCTTTGTGTCCGAAGGGAGGATGTCCCAAATCATGCGCCAGCGCCGCGCATTCGACCACCTCGGGCTCCATAAAAAGGCCGGGATGCTCCCTCTTCGCCAGAAAGGGATAGGTCTTGCCAAGCCGCCTTGCCAACTCCCGGGCGATCTGGGACACCTCAATCGAATGGGTAAGGCGGGTACGGTAATAATCGCCGGTTCCTGCCCCGAACACCTGCGACTTCCCCTGCATCCGGCGAAATCCCGGGGATTGAATGAGCCGGGCGTAATCCTTCTCATACTCATCCCGATCCTCGCTGGAGAGAATATTCGCAGTGTCGAATAACCGCATCTTGCGCACATTCATTATTATCCCTGCTTCCTGGCTTTGGCTTTACTTCAGCTTATGTCTGGGCATGCTGCACATCAATTCCTAAAGCATGGAAGTCGCGGATGTACGCTTGCTTCAATAATTGCTTCTCTGCGTCAGGCAGGAATGCTGCTTCAACGCCGTTCATGACAATAGCTGCGAGCTCCGAAGCCGTGAAATGAAAGATATCCGCCAGAATCCCGTATTCCTTCGTCAGATTCGTATCCGAAACCGTCATATTGTCGGTATGAATCGTAACGGCAATTCCCTGCTCGTAATAGTGGCGCACCGGATACGACGACCAGCCCGTCACCGCTCTTGTCTGAATATTGCTCATCGGGCACATCTCCAGCGTTATGCCTCGCTCCTTAACAAGCGCCAGAACAGCGGGGTCCTCCCTCAGCGATATGCCATGGCCGATGCGAGTCGCGCCCAGATTCATGATGGCCTCATAAATATTATCCGGTCCTGCCGCCTCGCCGGCATGAATCGTGACAGGCAGCTTTCTTTGCCTCGCGATTTCGAACAATTCCCTGAACGCTGCGGCAGGGAATGCTGCTTCATCCCCTGCAAGATCAACTGCGACCAGACCTTTGCCCAGGAAGCGCGCCGCCGCTTCAATGACCTCGCTGTTAACCGCGAAGGAATGATGCCGCATACATATGGCAATGGCCCTCGCCTTCACACCGTACAGCTGCTCGCCGCGCTTCAGCCCGATTATGACATGAGCGATGGCCTCGTCCAAGGACAGCCCGTTATGGAGATGCAGCTGCGGACCGAACCGAACCTCGACATACTTGCAGTTATGTCCGCTCGCCTGCTCTACAACCTCGCAAGCTGCTTGCTCCAACGCTTCAGCAGTCTGTAGAAACTGAAGGACAAATCCGAATGTGCCTAAATATTGCCTCAGACTCCCGCATTGCCCCTCTTCGACCTGCATAAATGGACGCAGCCCGGCTTCGTCGCCAGCAGGCAGCGGCAAGCCTTGACGGGCAGCCAGCTCCAGCACGGTTGCAGGCTTCACACTGCCATCCAGATGGACATGCAGATCGATCTTAGGCATCTCTTTAATCAGCCTATCGTTTGGTAAACTTCCTGTCATTCATGATCAACTCCTTCATGTTCCTCGCACCTTGCGAGTAGAACTCGACATTGATCGTTTCTGCCGAGATATGTATGTGTTTTGACAGGTACACCAAACGCTTCATGATTAGTTCTATTATAGATGATGGCCGAACACGACTCAATCCAGCAATTAGAGCGCTTAACAAGGATGGATGACGACGCCAATCATTAAAAAAACAGGCTCTGTCCGGTTGCCCGGCCAGTGCCTGCGGTTTGCATTAACAACGATCCTTACCCTTCAAGCAGCAGTGACTCTGGATCCTCCAGCAGCTCCTTCACAACGACAAGGAATCGGACTGCTTCAGAGCCGTCTACAATGCGGTGATCGTAGGAGAGCGCGATATACATCATCGGACGATTGGCCATCGTCGTCTCATCAATTGCAATCGGCCGCAGCTGAATTTTGTGCATGCCGAGAATGCCGACCTGCGGCGTATTCAGAATCGGGGTAGACAGCAGCGACCCGAACACACCGCCATTGGTGATCGTAAACGTACCGCCCTGCAAATCATTCAGCGACAGCGTGTTCGAACGCGCTTTTCCCGCCAGCTCGGCGATCTGTTTCTCGATGCCCGCGAAGCCAAGGCGATCGGCATCCCGAACGACAGGAACGACAAGACCTTCCTTGGCAGATACGGCAATGCCGATATCATAATATTGCTTAACGAGAATTTCATCGCCCTTAATCTCCGCATTCAGCAGCGGGAATCGCTTGAGCGCACCGACGACCGCCTTCGTGAAGAAGGACATGAAGCCGAGTCCAATATCGTTCTTCTCCTGGAAAGCCTGCTTCCGGCGTTTGCGAACGTCAAGTATGGCGGTCATATCCACCTCGTTAAAGGTTGTCAGCATCGCTGCTGTCCGCTGCGCCTCCACCAAGCGGTTAGCAATCGTAATCCGTCTGCGCGACATCTTGCGGCGCTCTACCGGCTTGCCCCCATCACTTACAGCAACAGCGGATTCGCCCGTCTTGGCGGCCGCTGCCGGCGTCGACTGCTGAGCCTTGGAGCTCTCTGCTCCCTTTTGCTCAGAGTGAGCCTTCACATCCTCTTGGCGAATCCGGCCGATAGGATCTTGGGCCGCTACCTGACCAAGGTCTATGCCGCGCTCTCTCGCCAGCTTGCGGGCTGCAGGAGAAGCCGCATAACCATCTGCTGCCTGACGCGCCTGCTCGCTCGTACGAGAATCGTTTGACGACGCTCCAGCAGATGCCGGCGCTGTTGCCTCTTGAGCAGAAGGCGTTGCTGCCGCTGCTTTATCGGCATCCCCGCTCGCGGCGGGCCTAGCGCCTCCGTCCGTCTCATCAGCCGGCTTGCCCGCTGGCGCTGCGGCGTCACCGCCCGCACCGATGCGGGCAATGGTCTCGCCAATGCCAACAGTCTCGCCCTCCTGACGGAGAATGCCTTCGATAACTCCGTCCTGCTCTGCGCTTATCTCCAGATTCACCTTATCGGTCTCCAGCTCTGCCAGCACATCTCCCGTATGGACACGGTCGCCTTCCCTCACATGCCACTTGGCAATTGTACCCTCGGTGATCGATTCACCCATCTCAGGAACTTTAATCTCACTCATGCCGAATCCTCCTACTTTACTGTTTCGTATTCAACGTGCTGCGGTTCAACGCCACCGATATAATCCGCTGCTGCTCAAAATGATAAATTTCCTGAAATCCGCTTGCCGGGCTCGAACGCTTCGGAAGGCCGACGTATCGCACATCGGATTGCTGAGGAGCGCGCGAACGAATGCGAGGCTCCACATAATTCCATGCACCCATATTTTGCGGCTCTTCCTGAACCCACATAATCTCCTTCAAACCAGTGAAACGGCTAATAATCCGTTCAATATCACCTTTGGGGAAAGGGTACAGCTGCTCGATACGGGCAATATGGAGCCAGCTCCAGTCCGGCTGCTGCTCCCCGTCCGCTCCACCAGGCTCAATGGCGGTAGCCAGATCGATAGCGATCTTGCCGCTGCACAGAATAAGACGCTCCACCTTCTCCGGCTCGCCCCCAAGCTCAGGCTGTTCAAGCACCGGCTGGAATGCCCCTTCACTGAACGCCTCCGGCGCCGAGGCCACCCTTGGATTCCGAATGAGGCTTTTCGGCGACATCAGAATAAGCGGTCTGGCATCCTCTGTATTGAGGATCGACGCTTGCCTGCGAAGCAGGTGAAAGTATTGAGCCGAGGTCGTCAGATTGGCGACCGTCCAGTTGTCTTCTGCCGCAAGCTGGAGGAAACGCTCCAGTCTCGCGCTGGAATGCTCCGGCCCTTGTCCTTCATGACCATGAGGGAGCAGCATGACCAGGCTTGACCTTTGATACCATTTGACACGCCCTGCAGCGATGAATTGATCAATAATAACCTGTGCAACGTTAACAAAGTCCCCATACTGCGCTTCCCAGATGACGAGCGTCTCCGGCGAGAACACATTGTAGCCATATTCGAAGCCAAGCACACCGGCCTCCGACAGCGGGCTGTTATGAATTGCAAAGGAGGCGTTCGCCTGCGGCAGGCGATGCAGCGGGCAGAAGGTATCGCCCGTCTGCGGATCATGCAGCACAAGGTTCCGATGCGCGAAGGTCGCCCGCTCGGAATCCTGACCGCTGAGCCGAATGGGCTTGCCGTCGGCTAGAATTGTAGCGAACGCCAGCGTCTCCGCCAGCCCCCAGTCCACCTTGCCGCCCTCATCAAGCGCGCCCTCGCGCCGCTTCAGAATTCGCTCCAGCTTCTCATATACCTTGAAGCCCTCCGGCCACTTCAGCAGCTCGGCATTGATAGCTTGGAGCTGTTGGAGCGGAACAGAAGTATCAGCCTCCGCATTGCGCCGCTTGCTGCTCATCTCATCGTTGCGCGTGCGGCGGCGCTCCCCGCCATCCTGTTTCACGCCATCAAGCGCAGTCTGCAGCACGGACAGCACCGCTGACTTCATCTCCTGCAGCTTCTCTTCCGTAATGAGCCCTTTGTTCGCCAGCGCATCCGCGTACTTAGCGGCAACGCCGCCATGATTGCGCAGCTTCTGGTACATAAGCGGCTGTGTCGTCTCGGGATCATCCGTCTCGTTATGCCCGTGTCTGCGATGCCCGATAAGATCAATAAGAAAATCCTTATGAAACCGATGGCGGTATTCACATGCCATTCGTATGGCGGCAATACAGGCCTCCGGATCGTCAGCGCTAACGTGGACGATTGGAATTTCATAGCCTTTAGCCAAATCGCTTGCGTAATACGTCGATCTTGAATCACTGCTCTCCGTTGTGAAGCCGATCCGATTGTTCGCGATAATATGAATGGTTCCGCCGTTCTGATAGCCGGACAGCTTTTTAAAGTTCAGCGTCTCCGCGACAATGCCTTCGCCGGCAAAAGCCGCGTCGCCATGAATCAGCACCGCCGCCGCCACCCCGAAGTCCTGCTTCGGATATCCCGGAGCAGAGCGGTCATCCTGTGCGGCGCGGCTGAAGCCTTCGACGACAGGATTGACATATTCAAGATGGCTCGGATTGTTCGCCAGCGTTAGCCGCGTTTCATAAGTCTGGCCTTCCTTGATCGAACGATGCGCCCCAAGATGATATTTCACATCTCCGGTCCAGCCGTAGCTGATGCCAATGGAGCCTTCCGAAGGAATAAGCTCCTTATTGGGCGCATGATGGAACTCGGAGAAAATCGTTGCATATGGCTTGCCCAGAACATGCGCCAGCACATTCAGCCTGCCTCTGTGAGCCATGCCCATCGCGATGTGCTTCGCGCCGTTATGACCGACTTCCCGCACAATTTCGTCGAGCATAGGAACCAGCATATCAATGCCCTCGATAGAGAAGCGCTTCTGCCCGACGAAAGCCCGCTGAAGGAAAAGCTCGAATTGCTCTACCTCAATCAACCGATTAAGAAGGGCGGTCCGCTCCTTCGTGTTTAGCGGCTTGGCGGCCATGCCTGATTCCGCCATGCGGTTGAGCCATCTGCGCTCCTCCTCTTCATGAACATGGCTGAATTCGAAGCCACACGACTGTGTGTAGATTTTTTTCAGCAGCGTTATCGCTTCCCAGCCATTGCTGACGGACGAGGGAGCATCCTCCCATATGAGAGAAGCCGGAATAGACTTCAGGTCATCCTTGCTAATACGGAAGGTTTCCGGCTCAAGAAGCCGGGTATCCGGGCTTCGATTCAATCCCAGCGAATCATTATCTGCAGCCAGGTGGCCATAGGTACGGATATTCCGCACCAGCTTGCCAGCATCCACTACTTTTTTCAAATAAACCGGATTCATCGCTTGATAACTATTCTCACTCGGAATAGCTGCAGCACCGCTGCCCGTTGCCGCTTCGTTGTAATCCGCTCCTGATGGCGGCGGACCCCAACGCTCGAACATGTCGCGGTATCCCGGCTCCACCTCATCGGGATTGCTCATAAATTTCTCATACTGCTCTTGTATGTACCCCAGATTGGGACCATGATATAGCTGCCAGGGCGATTGCCTTTCGCCGTTGTCTGCTGCCATTGCTGTCTACCTCCGCTTAAATGAAATTCATAATCATTCTTCTATTGATTAACCATTATTTCGTGCCTTCATGCCCTCAAGCCTAATTCCGACAAATCCCGACTTCACTGGCCGATTGGACATACAGCGGCAGAGAAGCGGACCATTGCCGCCTCCTCTGCGCTGCATTCCTCTTTTTCCTAACCTTATTGTGCCGTTAAAATGACCGATAATGCACAACCCCGCGGGCGGTCATCCCCCTGTCATGCCGGACAGCACAAAACCGCCCTCATTGCCAAGGCGGTTCTAGTCGCAGAATTCGATTAATCGTGCTTCAAATGCTGCAAGGTTTGTACAAAAATTTGTTCAACATGATCATCGTCGAGCGAGTAATAAACCGTCTTCCCCACTTTGCGGCGTTTGACGATTCTAAGATTGCGCAGCAATCGGAGTTGATGAGAAACAGCAGATTGGCCCATATCCAGCACCTGAGTCAAATCATGTACGCACAGCTCGCTTTGCAGCAGCGTATGAATGATCTTAATGCGAGTCGGGTCGCCGAGCGCCTTGAATAAATCAGCCATATGAACAGCTGCCAATTCACTGATCAGCTTCTCCTGAATAAGCCTCAAATTCGCTTCCGTACCGCTGCAAGTCTCGTCGCATGATTCTTGTATGCGTTTATCTGTCATAGGGCGCCACCAACCAACTTCTATCGTTTCGCAAAATTATACCACATTCAGGCGTAGATATAAAATCGCCGGCCCCCATTCAGCGCCAAGCCACCACAAAAAACAGCCGGGCGGATTCAATACCCTCCGTCCAGTTGTCTGCTGTGCCAGTCCCTGCATCGTGCATGCCGGCTACTTATCAGGTTTCTCCTCATTGTCTTCCCATCTTCTGGAATACGCCTTATTGGTAATCCAGAACGTCGCCCATGATAAAATAATAACGATAATCGCTGCGGCAATCCACACGCCTGCCGGCACCTGCATACCCATCTCCTCCTTAAGCTTCTATCGCGTTCGCAATTGTATATGATTGAAAACGAACGATATCACGCTTCGTCTCGTTGACAATCAGCTGGAATACATCCGGCCGATTGTAGTGGCCCACTACATCGAAGTCGAACCGGCTCCGGGTTACAAGCGACATATCCAGATCAGCGACAAGCATCCCTTCTCCATCATAGAGAGGCTCTCCGATATATTCTCCGAGCGGTCCGACAATCGCGCTGCCGCCTCTGCACAGCACATCGGAATCCTGCTCAATATCGCTATAGCAGTATAAATCCGTCGGGTAGGAAGACTTTGTCACATACTGGTTGCTTGACAATACATAGCATCGGCCCTCACAAGCGATATGCTGCAGCGTCGCCTGCCAGGTGTCTCTGGCGTCTGCAGTCGGCGTGATCAGAATATCGATGCCTTTAGCATACATTGCCGTCCTCGCAAGCGGCATATAGTTCTCCCAGCATATTAAGCCGCCTATGCGGCCGAATGGCGTATCAATGACAGTAAGCGTACTGCCGTCGCCCTGTCCCCACAGCAGCCTTTCGGCCCCTGTAGGCATCAATTTGCGATGCTTGCCGAGCAGCTCGCCTTCCGGCCCCACGTATACAATGGAATTGTACAGCGTCGAGCCGCTGAATTCCTGATCTCTTTCCACGACGCCAATCATCAGGTATAGACCGTACTCCCTCGCAATCTCGCCCAGACGCTCCGTATCCGCTCCTGGAATATCGATTGCGCTCTCCCAGTAGCGCGCCCAATCCCCTCTCCCTTCCGGGGTTCGGCTGCCAACGCGAGCGCCCAGAGAGAGGCCTCTCGGATAGCCGGATATGAATACCTCCGGGAATACGAGCAGCTTGACGCCTTGTCCGCTCGCCTCCTTCGCATAGCTGATAACTTTCTGGAAAGCAGATTCCTTGTCGAATAAGATCGGCGCAGCCTGCACAACCGCGACCCGTACAGCCCCATTAAGCCCCTTCATGAACGGCTCCTCCTCCCCATCTCTTATCTTCACTCTACCGCTTCATAGCAGCGTGAAATCTCGATGATCATCGCACCCATTCGTTCAATGTCGGGAACAACGACCCGCTCCACTCCATATGATCTCAATGCCTCTGCCGTTACCTTGCCGACTGCGGCTGCAAGGACCGGCCCGTTAAACGCGGCCCGCAGCAGTTCCACACTCCCTGTCTCCATTCCATAGCTGAACAGATAACGCACCTGCACCGCTGTCGTGAAGCACACCGCATCCACCGACCCTTCCGCCAATTGGGACAGAATCGCATCCAGCGTCTCTCTCTCCGGCGGAATATGTCTGTACGGCAGCACGGACTGCACCTGTGCGGCTCCTTGCTCGGTCAAGCGCTGCTCCAGCTCGGGGGCCGGCTCACCGTGAAGCTGAATCCATATGCGCTGTCCGGCAAAATCGATAGACTCCAGCTTCTCCATCAGGCTCCCCATCGTCCCGTCGTCATCGCTCACTACCGCCCTAAGATCGATTCGCTTGAGAAAAGCCGTTGTCTTGTAGCCTCTTGCAGCAATGCTCGCCTGTGATAACCGATGCAGAACCTCCTTCTGGATTCCTAGCTTCTCGGAAGCCTTGATCAGGTTATCTGCTCCCAGCCCCGTAGTCAGAATGACCCAATCCGCTCCTTCCCGAGCGAACCGCCGCAAGGGGTCGGCAACCTGAGCCTCTTCAAAAATCGTTAATCCCTGCAGGGAGCGGACAATCGGCGTGCCGCCCTGCTTCTCTATAATGACGCTCATCTCATTCGTTTTTTGCGAGCCGGCAATGACAATTCGTTTGCCTTTCAACGCTTCTGCTCCCATGGCCTGTAAATTCGCTCCTCTGCTGATTGCTGCTATTGCAGCCTTCATGTGTAATATCATAGAACCGCAAATCGGTTTTGTAACCGTCCAATTTCGGAGAGAATGTCCCCTCCACTTCAAATACACGGCGCTTCCGATTATAATTGGAGGGTCTGCAATACTTCCAATTGGATCTTTTCCTTTTACACTTCAATGGTTACCATATTAATTAAAAGATACGATGAATAGGGGCTCTACTTCAAAATCAGCCGTTGACTTTACATGCGAGCACAGCGGAGGGTCGGAGGGATTCTGGAGAAACGATAGTGTTCGCCTTTAAAGCCCGATTTAACAGCGATCGGAAGAACCCTCCAAACCCGCAGCGGCCTTGTTCCTTATACCTCAACCGCCGCTACATCATTCACAAGGAAGTGCGGACAATGTGGAAACCTGATCGTTCAGACAAAAAACCTATCTATCAGCAGATCGTTGATCATATCGAACGAAGCATCTCCTACGCCGAGCTTCCGCCAGGCAGCGCCTTGCCCTCCGAGCGCAAGCTTGCCGAGCAGCTTGGCGTGAATCGCAGCACCGTTATTCAAGCCTATGAGGAATTGCGTGCATCGGGCCTGGTGGAGAGCGTTGTCGGCAGCGGCACACGGGTAAGCCTAACCAAGTGGGGGATTTCGCCCAGCCATACCCCGAATTGGCGGCAGTACACAGAAGGCGGGACATTCCTGCCGAACCTGCCGCTTATGAGGCGCATCCGCGAGGTCACGCAAAATGATGCCTCGATTATCAATATGGCGAGCGGCGAGCTGTCCTCCGATCTGTTCCCGAACACGATCGTGCACCGTTTGCTGCGCGAGCAGCATTTTCAAGAGCATCTTGGTTATGATGATCCGCAGGGCTACAGTCCACTACGAAACTCCTTGGTCGCTTCCTTGAAACAGTACAACGGCATCGATACGACGGAATCCTCTCTTCTCATTACCTCCGGGTCGCAGCAATCGCTCTATCTGATTACCCAATGTCTATTATCCCCAGGAGATGCCGTCGCCATTGAAGATCCGTCCTACTGCTATTCGCTGCCTATGTTCCAGTCAGCAGGGCTGCGTATTTTCCGCCTGCCCGTCCATCAGGATGGGATCGAGCCGGAGGATATTGCCGCCCTGTATCGGCAGCACCGCATCCGTATGGTTTTTCTAAATCCGAACTACCAGAACCCTACGGGCACGATACTAAGTGAAGCAAAGCGAAAGCGTCTGCTCGCGATCGCTGCTGATCTGCGCATTCCTATCGTGGAGGATGATCCGTTCAGCCTCACTTCCTTCAGCGGCGCAGTTCCTCCGTCACTGAAAGCAATGGATACCGACGGTATCGTCCTGTATATCGGCTCCCTCTCCAAAATCGCCGCCTCCGGCCTGCGAATCGGATGGATGATAGCCCCCCAATCAGTAATTGGCCGCTTGTCTGACGCAAGACAGCAGATGGACTTCGGGCTCAGCATCGTATCCCAATGGGTTGCAGAACGGCTGCTCGCCTCCGAAAGCTTTGAAGACCATATACATCAATTGCGGCATGCTCTGGATGGGAAGCAAAGAATAATGGTTCAATCATTGAAAGATATGCTCGGGGACAAAGTAACCTTCTGTCAGCCTCAGGGCGGCCTGAATTTGTGGTGCAAAATCAATCAGCCGGTGGACGACAGCAAGCTGCTGGAAGAGTCTATTAAGAGAGGCGTTGTATTCGTGCCTGGGAGCGTATACGGCTCTGAGCCCGGCTATATCCGCTTCAGCTATGCCAAGCCCGGGCTCAATGACATTCCCGCCGGAGTGGCTGCTTTCAGCCGGGCTCTCGAAAATATTTAACAGCAGGAGGGGCTGTTCCAAATATGTTTGGACAGCCCCTCCTGCTTCTTCTCCGTCAAAGCCTGCATACATACTACAGCGCCCACATATACAGCACGGCAAACAGCAGAACCCCTGCCGCAATACAGATCCATTCCCGCCTCGTCCAAGGCAGCCGCGCCATTCCTTCCCTTCGCAGGCGCTTCAACTGGTAGCCCCTTGCTTCGAGCGTCAGCGACAGGTCCTCCGCATATTTCATCATGGAGAGCAGGAATGGAATAAGGAACACCGGAATTTCCCGCAGGCGCAAGGACCCCTTCTTCGCCTGTGATTTGCCGCGTGCCTGAACGATAATGAGCATGCGATCCATCTCCTGAAGCAGCCTTGGCAGGAACCTCATGAGCAGCGTAGCGGCAAAGGCAAAGGGTGCGACCGGGATGCCGAAGCGTTCCAGAAATGATAGAGCCTGCTCCAGCGCCATCTGCATCCGCTTTGCTCCAGTCGTCACTGCGAGCAGAATGCCTAGCAGCATGACAAAAAGAAATCGGACCAGCAGCTCAAAGGTCTTGCTCGCAGGCGCAGTGGAGAAATAGATTCGTTCGGGCAGCCATGAATCCGAGGCAAAAATAATCGTAATTCCAGAAACAACCGTAGAAATCACAATAAAATATAGAAAGGGCTTGGCAGGCCTCAGCAAGCTCCGATACGCCACGCCTGAGAGGATGATGAGACTCCCTGTGAGGAGCGCCGATACGCCAATTCCAGCCCAGCTATGCTGCATGAGAATAGCGGCTGTTAGCAGCACATAAACAATCCACTTCGCACTAGGATGCAGCTGCTGCAGCAATTGCGCTGCTGCCCCCATCCTTGCTGCTCCAGCTTGCTTGGCCTCGCTAGTACCGGCTGCTAGAATTGACGCTTCAGGAGGCGATTCCGCTGCATGCTCTTCACCCGATGTCGCCGTTCTGTGCTCCGTCGCATAATCTCCACTGGGCACCGCAGTCCCGCTCTCCGCCGCATAATCCCCACCGAATGCTCCCGTCCCGCTCTCCGCCTTACGAACTCCATCGAATGCTGCAGTTTTCGGGTTCGCTGTTCCGTGGCTTTCCCTCTCCCTCGGGCCCAATATCCTGTCGGCCATCGCCTCAGCGGTCAAGGGAACGTCTTCTGTCCCCTCGATTCCCATCCCCGTTCCAGCCTCGCGCAGTTGGGCCATCAGTTGAAGCGCTGAAGGAAGCCCGATCTCTGTCTCCAGCCACAGCTCGGGCCTTGCCAGCAGCTCTTGAGGAGTTCCTGCTGCCGCGAGCGCACCGTTATGCAGAATAAGGACACGGTCCGCAAGCGGTAGGAACGTGTCCAGATCATGACTGACTACGATTACACCGCCGTCAGCAGCTTCCTTCTGCTGCTTCAGGCAGCGAAGCAGCGGCCCCACTCCCTGCGGGTCGATTCCTGCGGTAGGCTCGTCCAGCAGGAGCCACGTTGGTCTGGTCGCCAAAGTAGTCGCGAGCGCGACCTTCCTCTTCTGTCCATCGGACAAAGTGAGAAAGGACTCCGAAAGGATGTCTGTTGGAAGTCCCATTTGCCTCAATGCGCCATCGATCCGCTCTGCCTGCACTGCCTTGGAGAGGCGATACGGACGGAGGGAATAACGGAATTCCTTCTCGATGCTGTCCGCGAACAACTGCCTCTCAGGGTATTGGAACACGATCCCGATGGAACGATGCAGCAGCGCGTGCAGCCGGTTCCCGTCCTCCCACAACGAATGCGCCCCGTACCTTACAGCTCCACGGCTCAAAGGCATCAGTCCGGCAATCGTCTGCAGCAGCGTCGTCTTGCCCGAGCCCGCAGTTCCCGCAATCAAGGTAATCGTATTGGGCTCGATGCGGCAGCGAATGCTCTGCAGCAAAGGTTTCGCCGCCTGCCCCTTGCCCTGATCCCCGGGATAAACCCATACATCCTCCAGCGCTACGCCCGTTCTATCCGCCGGAGCCTGCTGGCCCGCAGCAGAAGCTGTCGGCAGCGTCTCCCTATTCATTCCCATGCGGACACAGCCTTTCCAAGTTCCTCGATAGAGAAAGGAAGCGGATGAAGCCGCCTGCCCCGTTTCATGAGCTCCAGCGCAAGCTGGACAGCATACGGAGGGCTGAAACCCAAACGCTCGCATGCTGAGCCGACCTCTCCAGACCGCGGATAAAAGAACGTCTCTCTCGATCCGTCGAACACGATTGCGCCAGACTCCAGCGCGACGATCCGCTCGCTTGCCTCCAGCTCGTCCAGCAGCTGCGTAATCCAGACGATGGTCGTGCCCTCAACATGCAAGCTGCGGGCAGCTTGAAGCAGACGCTGACGCGACATCGGGTCCAGCATGGAGGCCGCCTCGTCGAAGATCAGCACTTCAGGCTGTACCGCCAAGCAGCCTGCTGCCTGCAGCAGCTGCTTCTGTCCGCCGGATAGAACGGCTGGGGAAGCATCCGCCAATGCGGTCAGCCCAACCTTGTCCAGCGCATTCATCGCGAGCCCGTGTATCTCCCCGGAAGGGAAGCCGTAATTGTCCAATCCGAAGCGGACATCCTCATAGACGGTCTCACCCATCATCTGCACGTCCGGATTTTGAAATATAATCTGAACAAAGGGCCTATAGCTTGCTCCAGGTTGATTGCTGTATACAACCGTTCCCGTCGTTGCAGGGTACAGCTTTGCCATAAGCTTGGCCAGCGTGCTTTTTCCGCTGCCGTTCGCACCTACAATAGCAAGCCATTGCCCCTTCGGTATATGCATATCCGTCTCCTGCAGCAGCGTTTTAGTTCCGCCTGCTGCAGCTGCTGCATAGGACACCCCTTGCAGGTCTATGGATGAAGCTTTCATCTTGTTTTCCATTTATATTTAACTCTTTCCAATAAAAATCGATCATGCTACAATGCAAATGTTCATATTAGGTTAACAAATTAAAGGAGATCCTGCAATGAAAACTGTTTTATCTATGAGGGGCATCGTATTCAGCGCGCTTTTTGCAGCCCTGCTTATCGCATCCAGTTATGTGAACCTTCACTTGGGCTTCTCGCCGGTTCCGATCACGATTGAGAATCTGGTCGTCATGCTGACCGGCGCCATTCTTGGCCCCTTGTACGGCTTTCTCAGCGTATCGCTTGTCATCGTGCTTTCCGTGATCGGCATTCCCACACTGCATGGCAGCAGCGGCGCCGCTCTTCTGCTGGGACCAACAGGCGGGTTCATCTGGGCCTATCCTTTCGCCGCCCTGTTCATCGGCCTTATTGTCCAACGGATTAAAGGGCGCTCCGCAGCAAGCATCGCCCTCATCTGGCTGACACTGGAGCTGTTCGGCTCGCTGCTTCTGTACGTATTCGGCGTACCTTGGCTCGCGCATTCAGCCAACTTAACCTGGCAACAGGCGATGGCTCTCGGCTGCTACCCTTTTTTGGCTGGAGATGCGGTCAAAGCGGTCATTGCAGCCATCATCATCCTGCCGGTCAGAAACGCTTTCCCGATCTCCCGCATTACAGGCGCCAGACCAGCCCGACAGCAGTCCGCCACTCGCAGATAAGATAGCGCGGCCGAGCCGAGCTACTTGCGAAACAGGACTGCTATATATTTGGCAATGCGCACACTGGCTTCCGCACGGACAACATCTCGAATCATCGTGAAATTGTCCTCGTAGCCGCGGCAAATAAAGCGGAACTGGATTGTATTGTCGATCCGTTCCTCTTCGTACACTTTAATATTCCGTTCCTTCAACACTTTCCGAACACGGACAAGGTCGGTATGGATCAGGTCTAGAAGCGCTTGTGCTGCGTTGACGTAAAGCTTCCGCAGCGAGTAGGTCGTGTTTTCGATTGATCTGAGATTGGTCTCCACGATGGAGAGAATAAGAGGCAGAAGCGCATATTCACGAACAAGGTTAATTTCCTCCGTGGTGGGTATATTTTTGCGCGGGGCTGATTCTCTCTCTCCTCCCTGTCGGTGTTTAATTAAACGCTCGCGGTGCTCGGGCAGCATCATACGGCTCGATTCCCATAGTCCATTTCCTTCAAGTTTTTTACTCATTTATAATGCCCCCCGATTTTGATCGCACGCTCACGCGCTTGCCCCGCCTCTCTTAACGAGGATGCCCGCAATATCGATGCCACGCCGTATCTCTGCTTGATGCCATCAACTGCCCGGTCCAGATCGCGCAGCTTCTCGCGCTCCCCCATCGTCAGCTGGTACTCCCGGTCACCCGTTAATGATGATAAAGTTACTGCGAGCTTGCGGACGGGCAGGCCATCCCAATGCCGATTAAACAGCAGCCTGACAGCCTCGTATACTTCTACGGCTATATTCGTCGGATCCGCAAGCTTCATCTGCCGAAAGAAGCCTGTGGGCCGATCAAAGTCCGCTCCCTGGGCTCCCGCTGCAACAACCCGTCCCATATATCCCTTCTCACGGCAGCGGCGGCAAACCTCATCGCTTAACTCCAGCAGCACCGTATCAATTTCGTCCCGACTGCTGTAATCGCGCGGCAATGTCATGCCATGTCCGACCGATTGCTGAAAATCGTGCGTGCCCGGCGTAACCGACGAATCATCGACGCCATTGGCGGTACGCCAGTAGACTTCCGCATTAATATCGCTGTTCTTGCCTAAGCGAAAGCGCATTTTCCGTTTCAAATCCGGCAATGGCGTGGACGCAAGATCGCCTATTGTCTCTATTCCCATACGGTTAAAGTGTGATGTCATTCGGCCGGCCACACCGAACATATCGCTAATTTGCCGAGGCCACAATGTCATTGGGAGGTCTGATTTCCGCAGCGTAAAAATACCCGATTCGTTCTTCTTCGCGAATAGGTCGCAGGCCATTTTGGCAAGAATTTTCGTTGAGCTTATACCTACTCGCGCCCACACCCCCGTCTGAGTCCGCACCCTCGTTTGGATTTGCTGCGCGATCTCTTCAGGCGATCCAAAGAGCGCCGCCGATGCCGTTACATCGAGAAACTGCTCGTCGATGCTGAACGACTCAACCAGTTCTGTAAAATGCTCGAACGTTTTCGTAATTAACATGGATACGTCAATATAGGTTTGCATGCGGGGGCGAATAACGATGAGCTCCTGACACTTGGCAAGCGCCTGGCCAAGTGTCTCGGCAGCCTTGATGCCGTGAGTCTTGGCAATGGGACATGCCGCGAGAATAATGCCGCTGCGGCGTGTCGGATCACCCGCCACTACAACTGGCTTATCGTGATATTCCGGATGAGCCGCTTTCTCTATGCTGGCATAAAACGACTGGCAATCCACTAACATAATAACGCGCTCAACCGGTATCATGACACACCGCCTCCAAATACGAACATGTGATCCTATTATACACCGAATGTATGTTCGTAATGCAACGGTAATTCATCCATTTTCAGCATTGAAGAGGATAAGCTGTAAAAAAATGCGCGAATTTATACAGAATATGATAATATATAATAACTTAAACGTTTAAGTTATTAAGGAGGCATGAATGTGTTTATTCCTACTCAAGAAGCAGCTCTGCCCCGGCAAGAAACGCAAAGCATTTGGCGCAATCGAAATTTTGTATTGGTGCTCTCCGGCTACACCCTCTCTACCTTCGGCAACTGCTTTCACAGCGTCGCGCTTAGTCTATGGATATTGCAATCGACCGGAAGCGCCCGTTATATGTCCGCGATAATGCTGATTTATATTTTCACCCAGTTAGCCTTCGGCACCTTGGCAGGGACCGTTGTCGATCGGATGGACCGGCGAAAACTGATGTGGATGGCGGATTTCATCAGAGGCGCGCTCGTGCTTGGAGTCGCCCTTTGCGTCTCCGTTCCGCACATTCCCATCGCGGTTGTCTTCGTGCTGACGGCATTAATCGCAGTGGGCGGTTTGTTCCAGTCCCCTGCTCTGCATGCCTCCATCGTCGATATCGTCGGTGCATCCAAAGTGCAGAAAGCGGTAGGCTTTATCAATATTAGCGATAATACCGCCCGAATTTCAGGCCTGGCCCTTGGAGGCGCATTTGTTGCGCTGTTCGGCGGCTCGGTAGCTATTATTGTCGACGCCTGCGCTTTTTTCCTGTCCGCGCTTCTGGTGCTGGCATGCAGCCGCTTCTCCGTCTCTCATTCGCATTCTGGACAGCGCGAACGGCAAACCTTTTGGCAGGATATGAAATCGGGACTTCATTATATATGGAGGGATTCCTTCATACGCAGCCTGGTCTTTCTTTCGCCTATCGTCAATACCTTCTTCCTCGCAAGCCTGATGCTTGTCCAGGTCATGGCGGTTAAGCAATGGGCCGCGACTCCCGTGCAATTCGGCTTGATCGAAGCTTGTATCCCCAGCGGATATATTATCGGAGCCGGCATTATTCTGCTGGCCGATGCAAAAATGAAGCGACGAGGCTTATGGATCTGCTTCAGCATGATCGCAATGAGTCCCGTCCTTGTCACGCTGTCGCTGTTGTCCTCTGCTTGGCCGGCTATCCCGCTTATTCTGCTGATGGGATTTTTATTTTCCTTCTGCACGATGCTGTCCAGCATTATTTTGCGGCTCAAGGTGAGCCCCGAGGTGCAGGGCAGAGTGTTCGCCACGCTGGGCTCCCTGTCCAGCGTACTTCCTCCGGTCGGAATCGTAGCCGCATCTTTTGTTGCCGATTTGAAAGGACCTGATCTGCCCTTGACAGCGAGCGGCATTGCTTTGCTCATTATTAGCCTGCTCTTCGTGTTGTTCCAGAAAGCGTTAAGGACGTTCCGCTGATCAAAAGCAGGGCCATGTCATTCAATACTCTGCAGCGCAAAAAAACGATCCAGTGAGGCGGGCTGCCCGCACATCACAGGATCGTTTTACTACGATCGGAGCCTTTAGGGGGTCCTTCCGTTCTTTTGCCCATTATCCCCAACGCTCAGAATGACTCGTCGCCCCTCATCAATGACATATGGGTTACGCTTCACGACAACGCGTCATGACAACGCTTCATGACAACACTTGATAGCAATGCTTGATAGCAACGCGTCATGACAACACTTGATAGCATGCTTGATAGCAACGCGTCATGACAACACTTGATAGCAATGCTTGATAGCAACGCTCCATGACAACACTTGATAGCAATACTTGATAGCAACACTTTGATGATCGATCGCTCTCTGAGCGAAAGGGATAGTGGGCAAAAGAACGCTGAAGGGGAGTAGCCTCCTCCTGTGCTGTCCTTCTATGATGGAAGCGGATCGCTCTTTGAGCAAACTGCTCTTCAACGATAATTTTCAACAAAAACCGCCAAACACACTCCTGCTTGCGCTATAATAATCGGATACTATCTATACCATCACCGTCCCGGTCCATCCAGCCGGACTGCCCCTCAGGAGGAGATTCATTCGTGCATTCAATGAGCCTGCGCACTATTCTTTCCCTTGTATTCGCCATACTTATCATCCTCATGTCGATACTCCTCAGTATGACGACAAGCAGCCGCTCAACCAGAGAGGTCGAGGAGAAAATCGGCAATACCCTATCAGAAGTATCTTATCAAATGGCGGAAAATCTGGATCATTTCATGTGGTCTCGCGCCGGCGAAATTCAAATTATAAGCAAGCTGGACGCACTGCGCAACCCGAATAATCCAGAGCGGGTACATGAACTGCTGGAGGATCTCAAGCTCAACTTCCCCTCGTTTACCTGGGTTGGATTCCTCAATCCGCAAGGAACGATCGTTGCTTCAACCGGCAACATATTGGTTGGCACAGATATTTCCAAACGTCCAGTATATAAGGAGGCGCTGAAAAGCCAGTTCATCGGCGATGTCCACGATGCCGTTCTGCTCTCCAAGCTGCTTCCCAACCCCAGCGGCGAGCCGCTTCAATTCGTCGATATCAGCACTCCTGTCCACAATGCGGAGGGTGAATTCGTCGGCGTCCTGGCCGCGCATTTGAGCTGGGAATGGTCACGGCAAGTGGAGCGCTCCATTATGAAGCCCATCTCCGACCGTATGGAAGAGCTTGAAATCCTGATTGTCAGCAAACAGGACAATGTCGTCCTCATGGGTCCCAAGGCTATGATCGGCCAGCCGCTTGAGCTGGCAAGCATTCGCGAAGCGCAATCCGGCAAGAACTATTGGCGAACCGAGAAATGGCCTGATGGCGTAACCTATTTAACAGGCTATGCGTACGGGGATGGCTACTTGAATTACTTAGGCCTTGGCTGGACAGTTGTCGTTCGCCAGCCTGCAGATATCGCTTTTGAATCTGTGAACCAGCTTCAGACGTCCATTATAACGATCGGTTCCCTCGCCGCTGTCCTGTTCGCGGTGGTTGGCTGGTTTATTGCAGGCATTGTCGCCAAGCCGCTGAAACGGATTGCAAGCGCGGCAGACCGGCTTCGCAACGGCGAGCAGGTCGAAATTCCTTACCAGCGAAGCTACAAGGATATCGAAATTTTATCCGCTTCTCTCCGCAGTCTCGTTGACAATCTGACACAAACGGAGAATGAGCTCGGTGCAATGAAGAGCTTGGCGCATCATGACAAGCTCACCGGACTTCCCAACCGGATTGCGCTGGATTCCTATTTGGACAAAGCCATTCACAAAACAGGGCAGGACGGAACCGCGCTAGCCTTCCTGTATCTTGATCTGGACGGCTTCAAGAAAATTAACGATACACTGGGACATCTCGCGGGCGATCAGTTGCTCCAGCAAGTGGCAGTACGTCTCCAATCCTGTGTGCGAAGCGGCGAAATCATCTCCAGACTCGGTGGCGACGAGTTTATCGCTATCCTTCATACCTCCCGGGAGAATGCGGTTCAGGAAAGCCGCCTCATCGCGGATGAGATCATCCGCAGGTTGAATGAATCCTTCCTCATCGACGGCCAGCAAATCAAAATCGGCTGCAGCATAGGCGGATCTGTCTGGCCAACCGATGGGATGGAGCTCATTGAGACGATGCGTCTGGCAGACGCAGCATTGTACGCCTCCAAGCGGGCCGGCAAGAACTGCACCACCTTTGCTTCCGAGGAGGCAGCGGGCGTAACATAGCCGTCGCTCCGCCTCCACTGCTGCTAACGCGCTGCAGATTTCAAGCCTGAATAACCGAAACGATAGCAGTCATAACCGTAGCGCAACCGCTCATTCCAGCTCTCGACAGACTGCTGCTCATCTGCCCCTGCTCTATTAAACCGAATTTACCGTCGCCGTTTTCTGCGATTCTAATGCACACAGTCGCTTCGCTTCATCTGTAATAAACGGACTCCACTCACCCTCTGCTGCATATAGGTGCAGCTCATGCATAGCTCGTGTGCATACCGTATAGAACAGCCTCCGTTCACTCTCACGGCTGTATTCTGATGACGAGGCATCGTAGACAATAACTGCATCGAACTCGACCCCTTTGGCGAGATAGGAGGGAATAACGATGACTCCCGGCTCAAAGGATTCCGTTTCCTTCTCAAGCAATCGAAGCTCCGGAACAGCTTTCCCCAGCGCTTCATACGCAATTCGGCTCTGACTCACCGTCTTGCAGATCACGGCTATAGTCCCATGCCCTGCGGACAACAGCGCTTCAATTCGACAGCTGACCAAACGATGCAGCTCCGTCTCACCTGCAGCAGACGTTAGAGTCGGCTCCAATCCATCGCGATTAAACGGTTCAATCTTGTCTCCGCCTTCAATAAGCCTGCTCGTAAACTCCACAATCTGCCGTGTCGAACGGTAGCTTCGCATCAGCATGATCGTCTCCGTCTCCTCCGGCTCGAACAGCTCCGTTAACGCGGCGAACCCATCGCTCCCACCTGATGTGTGGGCATTAATGGATTGATTCAGATCACCAAGCGCCGTCACCCTGCTTCGCGGGAACATCCGCTTTAAAAAAACGAATTGAAAGGCCGTATAATCCTGTGCCTCATCAATCAAGAGATGGCGAACCGACGTATTCGTCTGAAAGCCGCGTATCCGTTCAACCAGATACAAGAACGGAGTCGCATCCTCATAGGCCATTTCTCCGCCATCCAGCCGATTCACCATTCCCGCGCAAATCTCCGGCCATGCAGCAGGGAGCTTGCACCCTCCATTGGCAATAGAAACGGCAAAGGCAGGATCAGTGAACAGCTGGCGATAAATCGCCTTCAAGTCGATGAAGCCAAGCTTCTTTATGCGCGAGCGCAGAGGCTTGAACTTCTCCGCCACCACATATTTCGCCAGAAATCTATGTTCGCGATCATAATCGTTGAAGGATTCTTCAGTGAAGCCCTTTTGCCGTTTCAAACTTTGAAACGCCTTCAGATACGTTTCTTTGTCGAGCAGCTCGACTTCCTTCTCCACCCATGCCTCGCTGCAAGCCGCTTGCTCACGCTCCTTCAGCTTCTCCAGCAGCCATTCCGCCACAAGTCTCAGACGGTTCGGGATCGCAATTGAGTGATCCAGCGAATAGAAATACGCCTTCAGTGTATCCGCGTCCACCACCGATTCGCCGCGGAACAGCAGGCTGCGGAATATGAGTCCCTGCTCGCCCAGATAAACCAGATAACGTTCCATGAGCTGAGCGTAATTCATGGATGCCTTATAACGAATCCCTTCCATTCGAGCCTTGTATCCCGGCTCATCCGCATTAGTTAAAGCATATTCAAGCTGAGCATAGGGCCCTTCCAGCTTGAATGCTTTGCCAATCCGATAAACAA
Organism: Paenibacillus plantiphilus; assembly: GCF_927798095.1. Classification (GTDB taxonomy): domain Bacteria; phylum Bacillota; class Bacilli; order Paenibacillales; family Paenibacillaceae; genus Paenibacillus_Z; species Paenibacillus_Z plantiphilus. The sequence continues at coordinate 68,818 of NZ_CAKMMF010000004.1, forward strand.
GGTAATCCTGAAAGGTCGTTTGCTGCATATTTTCCTCACCCAGCTCGGGCAGCACTGTCGCCACATAGCTGTTGAACATCGGATTCGGCGAGAACAATACGATTTGATCGGCGGTAAGCACTCCCCGGTAACGATAGAGCAGATACGCGACACGCTGGAGCGCTGCGGATGTTTTTCCGCTGCCAGCCGCGCCCTGCACAACGAGCAGCCTGCTGCGCTCATTGCGTATAATTCGATTCTGTTCCCGCTGAATCGTCGCGACGATGCTTTTCATCTGAGCATCGGACTGCCCTCCGAGCACCGCCTGCAGCAGCTCGTCACCGATCGTCACACCTGTATCGAACAGACTGAGGATCACACCTTCCCGAATCATATACTGCCGTTTAAGCTGCAGCTCTCCTTGAATAGTACCCATCGGCGTCTCATATTGGGCAGGTCCAGGCGGATAATCATAATAGAGGCTGGACACCGGCGCACGCCAATCGTAGATCAAATAATTCTCATCACTGCCATCGCGCAGCGATGAAATACCGAGATAGATGGCTTCCGCGCTCTGCTCGCCTTCCTCCGCATAATCAATCCGCCCAAAATAAGGCGAGTGCTGCAGCTTATTCAACGTTCGAAGCTGCAGAGCAGCCTGACGGTGCGTCCGCTCCCGCTCGGACAACAGCTCTGCCTGCTGCTTCAGGCTGGCAAATGTCTCTGCCCTCTCTGCCGCATCATCAAAATTGACGGTAACGTCATCCCAAAAGTTTTTACGTATATCAATCATCTCTGATTTCGTATCCAAAGTCTCCTGCTCCAGCAAATGAATCCGTCTGCTAATTTCTGATACGACCTCATCGACACGCTGCTGCTCCAGCGACCAATTCTGATTCGTTTGATTCATAACAACCACCCTCTTCTCCAAAACTACGGCTTAAACAATAGGCCTCCAAAGCCTTCTACAACAAACAACAAGCTTCTCCAATCAACGCTTGACAGCAATTAAATCTCTGTGATATAATTATTTTGGATAATACTATCCACGAAGAATAAGTTGTTTGGATTCCAAACTTGATTTTATCAGATTTCGATCGGAAGATCAACCTGATCTAACTATAATACATAGAGGCTGCCCCGTAAGTAGTTTACTACTAACAGGGCAGCCTTTTAATGTCTACCTTACGCAAAGCCAGCAGCTCTTTTGCATAAGAATTAGCTGGCTTTGCTGAACAGAGATATATTTTCACCAAAGATCACGGTTTATTTGGCAAACACGTGACTCCCGATTTTAACGATAATCTCGCGTGTTCGAATCCATTGTGAGGTGGCGACATCTGGATTGTAATAAAATAGTGCATTGCCAGTGGGATCCCAGCCTTTAACGGCATCCTTGGCCGCTTTGAAGGCAGTCTCATTCGGGATCAACCAATATTGCCCGTCCATAACTGCCGTGAAGGCATAGGGCTCCATTATAATATCCGTTAACGTATGCGGAAACAAGGATGACTGCAGCCTGTTCATCACAACAGCGCCTACCGCCACTTGCCCCTTATAGGACTCGCCGCGAGCTTCAGAGTAGATGACCCTCGCAAGCTTGGAAAGCTCCGGCTGACTGACTGAAACCTTCTTCAGCGCAGACCATGTACGGGCCCCGGCGACTCCGTCAGCGGGAAGGCCGTACTTCTTTTGAAAACGCGATACCGCATTCCGGGTAGCTGGACCATAGTAGGTCGTTATGGCTGAGGAATGGTAATGGCCAAGCAGTTGCAGCCTGTATTGCAGGTCCGGCACATCCGGCCCGCTGCTGCCAAGCTTCAATGACGCCGGGGCAGCAGCTTCAGCATAATCAAACGGGGTAGCTGCTGCAATCAATACAATAAAAAGAATCAAAGTACGAAGATGCCTGAACATGATGTGTAAGCTCCTCCTCGCGCTTTTAGCGCAATAAGTTTGGGTCTCTGCCCATGCCACTGATTGTAGCATGCTGGCAAGCCGCTCTAAGCTTTCCTAAAAAATTTTAATGTACCAAAATATACAATCAAAAAAAGCCCCTTCAAAAGCCACTATAGCAATAGTGGTTCTAAAGGGGCTTCAACAGCCTGTGCCTATCTGCTACTGCTTGCCGAGCAATATCTTCGCATAAGGAGATTCAATCGGCATAATAATGACTGGTTCATTCTTCATCGTCGTCACATAGCTTTCCAGCGTACGATAGAAGCTGTAGAACTGCGGGTCTTTGCCATAGCTCTCGTTGTATATTTTGGCTGCTTCCTGCTCGCCTTGCGCTACGATTTTCTTCGCATCCGCTTCCGCCTGAGCGATTAATTCAACCGCAGCGCGATCAGCCTTGGAAGTGATTTTTCGTGATTCCTCGTCACCCTCGGACAGGTAACGCGCTGCAATGGATTGGCGGTCAGAGATCATTCGGTTGTATACGCTTTGCTTATTGCCTTCCGGCAAATCTGTCCGCTTGATTCGCACATCAATGATCTTGATGCCGTAATTGTCGCGCTCCAGCGCAGTCGATACTTCCTTCGTGATTTCATCATTAATATTACCGCGTTCCGTATTCTCACTAATGATATTATCGTAATTGATTTCGGAGAGCTTGCGGCGCACCGTGTTGTAGACAGCCTCATCGATCCGCTGCACCCCTGTTGTTACTGACTGAACGGATTGAAGGAATTTCTCCACATCCACAATTCTCCACACCGTATAGTTATCGACAATAATCGGCTTCTTGTCTTTCGTCAGTATAGAGGTCGGGTTACTGTCATAGGTCATTTGATATTTAGGCAGCGACTTCACCGATTCGATAAAAGGAATTTTGAACCGCAGTCCCGGGCTTTCGCTTACTCTGACCGCCTCACCGAACTTAAGTACGACCTTGTATTCGCCTTCCTTCACAATGTACATGGAAGAGAACACAAGAATGACTGCGACGACCGAGGAAAGCGCAATGATTATAGCACGTTTACTCATTTCGATGCCCCTCCTTGTCCGGCGCTGCTAGCCCCTGAAGCTGCGGCTGCACTGCTGCCGCCTCCTCGAAGCAGCTCGTTAATCGGCAAATATTTGACCATTTCTCCCGATGATTCTGAGATAAAGAGCTTCGCATTAGGCAGGATTTTCTCCAAAGTCTCAATAATTAACCGGCTCTCGGTCACGCTTTTATTAGCCGCGTATTGGGATTGAATAGCATTAAACTTGGCTACATCACCCTGCGCGTTCAAGATACGGGACTTCTTCTGCGCTTCCGCGTTCTCGATCAGAGCCTGCGCTTCACCCCTTGCTTTCGGGATGCGGTCGTTCTCATATTTGGCTGCATTATTAATTTTCGTATTCTTCTCCTCACGGGCGTTCGTTACCTCACGGAATGATTCCTCTACTTGCCCGCTCGGCGGTTCAATATCCTGGAATTTAATATCGACAATATGAATGCCTGTTTCATACTTTTGATGCAATTCAAGCAGCTTGGCATACACTTTGCTTTGAATTTCAGTCTTGCCGTCCGTTATTGCATAATCCAGCTTGGATGAGCCGATGATGGATCGGATGGAAGAAATCGCGGAATTGCGAAGGAACGTCTCAGGGTCCTCTATATTGTACAAATAATCGCGGATATTGCTAATCTTCCACTGTACAACGGCATCCGCCGAAACGATATTCTCATCTCCTGTAATCATCAGCGCTTCTTCATCTACCGGGGTGACTGTATCACCTTCCTGACGATAACCGATATAGATGCGCTGCGTCAGATTAGCCGGAACCTTGATGACCTTCTGTATCGGATAAGGCCACTTAAACCCCAGCCCTGCTTCACTCTCGCCGGTGTACTTTCCAAAGGTAAGAATCGCCGCCTTCTCCTGCTCCTCGACCGTATAGAACATCGTGCTGCCAAAACCCAATACTACGGCCACAATAACACCGATCACAATCTTCTTCACCAATCCAGGCGGAAGCTGTGGAGGCTTGCTAGGCTGAGGTCGTTCCATAGATTCGTACATTTACCTTCCCCTCTCTATTGTTTATCTAGACTTGATACGAATCAACAGCGGAAATGTTTCAATTTTTTTCAAGCAGCCTATCCCTGCGGGCCCTTGGCCAGCAGCTCTCTAATCTCCGCAAGACGTTCAATCATGCTTCTCAGCTCAATAGCCAAAAAATCCTCATCAGCCGCCTCAAATGCCTGCTTCAGTTTCACCAAGCTTGCTTCCGCGTCCGGCAGCAGCGCAAAGGCTTGCTCTGCATGTCCATAAAATGGATGAATCATTGTTTGTGCCTTGGAATCCCCTGTCATCATGTCACTCCTTCGATTATTTATAAAACATCTCACTAACTCTAACATCTCCTGGCAAGCAAAGTCCATCGATACTCCGCTCCCTCTCGGCATTCTCCGCACACCAAAACAACCACCCGCAGATGGCTGCGAATGGTTGTCCGATCGAACTAATTATTTGGTCGACGATTTCGTGAAAATCATTAGAATCGTAATAAGCGTAAACGCAATGAGCGCAAGGAACGGAATCGTGATAAATCCGAGCCAGTTAATATAATCAATGTTGCAGGGCACACCATATTTGCAGGGCTTAATCGCAGCGAATCCGGGAACCTTTTGCTCCAAGTAGTGAAAGAGCGCGATGCAGCCACCGAAAATGCTTAAAGGCAGCACATACTTCTTAATGGACTGTTCTCCTGTAAATGCCGCAATACCTAAAATAATACTCAATGGATACATCAGAATCCGTTGATACCAGCATAGCTCGCACGGTATGTATTCCATTACTTCACTAAAGTACAAGCTGCCCAGAGTAGCTACAAGCGCCACAATCCAAGCCAAGTACAACGTATAATCGCGAATACGCATAAATTGCCCCCTCTCCGACCCCTGATTTATTGCTTTTCTTCAATTAATTTCACAATAGCGTCATAATCGAATGGATCGTCCAGCATGACATCATTAATCATAATCGTTGGCGTTTGCTTGATTTTATAGTCTTTCACCAAAGCTTCGTCAACACTCACTTGCGGCTGAGTCGCCAGAGTTTCGATATCGCTTTTCAGCTTAGCCGTATCGATAGCAGGCTGAATGGTTCCCGCAATCTCCAGCATTTTATTCAAAGTCACCCAATTGCTCTCCATATCCGGCTGCGCATGGAATATTGCATCATGATAAGGCCAGAACGCTTCAGGATTTTGCGCAAGCACCGACTCTGCAGCAAGCGCGCTCATTCTCGATTCTTCTGCATGGAACAGCACATTAATGTAGGAAAAATTAGCTTTTCCAGTATCGATATAATCCTTCATAAGCTTAGGAAATACTGTTGTGCTCCATGCTTTGCATGCAGGACATTTGTAATCCCCGAACTCATATATAGTTACCTTCGCGTCCTTGTTTCCGAGAAGCGGTTGGCCTGTAAGATCAGGCGCGCTGCCAAATGTTTGATATTTGCCCGCTTCATTCGACAACTGAGTTAAAACAAATAATGCGATAAGCAATACGAGAATAACTAGTGTGAAGATAACTAAATTGCGTGATTTGGCTTGTTTTTTGGCCATTAAATACCTCTCCTATTTCGTAGTTTAATGATGTAATAAGCGCTTGAGTACAAAGTGCGGGGCAATATTCGCTGGCTTGCACAGACATTTTATCACAAAATCGTTCATAATGTGTGAATGGAGTTTGACAAACATGCAAATCCTGACGCTCTCTGGGTGTATCCCCTCTCTATTTTTACTTAAGGCCATTATCCCCTTCGCTCAGAGAGCGCATTTGCACATACGACAACGGCCTTTCACATCTATTCTCGCTGCTACCAAATATTCAGAATATCACCGCTCAAAACCCTGACCCCACAAACAGCACACAACCTGCCAAAAAATAATTGATTATAATCAATCCTTGAAAAAGGAACATATGTTTGGTAAAATAAAAACAAGAACACACGTTCCTTTTTATCGAGTTTTCGAGAGAACCCCTTCTTTCATCGGGGCACAAGCAGCACAACTTCATGCTCCTACTGAATAGTAGACCCCAGGGTGCCGCCATTTTCTCGACAGCTCTGTTTCCATACATTGATTCCGAACAATCTCATATCGATTTATTTCTTCTTGAAACGAAGTCTACGTTAGTGGAAGGAACTTATTCCAGCCAAGAAGCTCTTTAAGAGGTGCAGCCAATGGATTTCGATGAATTTTGCCGTCATTTTCATAATGAGGAAGCTTGTTTTGATACTTTATATAAAGATAAGTGGCCCAACGGCTACTGCTGCGTGCGATGCGGACATGAACACGCTTCTTTGATACGCACCCGCAGACTGCCTCTCTACGAGTGCAAAAACTGCCGCTACCAAGCCTCGCTGATCTCAGGCACTGTTATGGAAGGCAGCCGCACACCACTGCACAAATGGTTTAAGGCCATCTTCCTTCTTGCATCCTCGGAAGCATGGACTAATGCCGTCAAGCTTGCTGCCACTATTAATGTCACCTACAAAACAGCATGGTTGATTATGCACAAGGTTCGTTTCGTTATGAGCCAAGCCAATGCGCAGGAACTGCTGTCCGGTATAGTACGCGTAAAAGCAGCCGTCTATGGCAAGCCTCATAACCCTACGGTTCATCGTCATCCTAGTGAGCATCCGCTCTTAGTAGGCGCATCGATAAATTCCAGCGGCGAGATGACCCATGTCAAAATGATTCAGGTTCGCCCCGAGCACCTCTCGGCAAATGGCATCCTTCGATCCGGCACCAACGATTTCGTTGCCCAGCATGTGGCATCTCCAACAGCTGGCCTCAATGTCGAGACCAAGCGTTACAACCTCCGCGGTTACCAGCCTTTGCTCCTATGCTGTAAAGAAGCGAGCAACTGGATGAAAGATGTCTACCATGGTATCGGCCCCAAGCATCTGCAGGTATATTTGGATGAATTCTGTTACCGTTTGAATTATACATTACGTAATGAATCCCCTCTTCTGCAGCTATTCAAATTATGCGCATCAGCCACTGCTATTACGTACGAAAGATTAACACGGTCCCACCAGCAATATTCTCAGAAAACCCAGATTGCAGCATCAGCGGCGTAGCCCGACGAATTATCGAAATGTTATCCTCGGCATTTTCTATGGTCATGTTGACGAGGATTGATTTATGCTTCTTGATTATTTAATCATTTTAAAAAATATAAATGAGTTATCGAGTTCTACATGCGTTTGGGTTTGTAAATCAAATCTGAGCTAGGATGACATTTGAGCTAGGGCGCATCTGAGCGAAGGGGATATCTAGGCAAGAGTGATATCTGAGCAAGGGTAACATTTGAGCATAGGTGATATCTGAGCGGGGGGGATAATGGCCAAAAGAACAGAAACCCACTATATTCCCACTGGTTTTCCAAATTAGCTCCAGTTCATTAGGTATAAAAGGGGGCTCCTTCCGACAATCCTATTGAATAGGAAGGATGGAGGTGAACAATAATGGCTAAAGATGTGTTATGCGAAGTAAACTCATGTAAGTTTTGGGCAGCTGGAAATAACTGCAATGCCTCCTCGATCTACGTCGTAAGCAATCGAGGAAAGCAAGCAAGTCACTCGGAAGAAACGGATTGCAAAACATTTGAATCAAAGATTTAGTCGTATAGCGATGCCGACGAGCCCCCTTTTCCAGAAGGGAGCTCGTCTTTTCCCTTCATGTAGTATAACCACAAATGATAATTATTATCAGTGAGAATGACAGGAGGTCTATAATCTTGGGCGACAGTACAAATGAATTTGTTGAAAAAGTACAAGAAACACAGCGTAAGGATCAGAAAAACCGAGAGCATTATGGCAAGGGAACTCCCTCTTCCAAACTCCCAGCAAAACAGCACAGCAAAAATCCGTAATGGCATTAAAAAACGAAAAGCCACTCAGATCGCTCGATTGATGCGCTATCAGTGGCTTTTTTTCTGAACAATTATGTTATCTCATTCACCTTCTTATCTCCGATTCGTTTAGCGAGGTCAGTCCGCTATACCACTCCTGAATCTCGACCTTTGGCTGAAGACCGAGTTCGTCAGCCATGATTTTGCGCAACTGCTCGTACTTCTGCTCTACTAACGCTGTGTCTCCCAGTTTCAAGTACAGCTTCATTAATGCAAAATAAATTTGCTCCGCATGTGGAAATCTGTCAGCAATCCGGCCATAGAGATCAATAGCTTCTGAAAGACGGTTCGCATTAGTAAGCCAGTCCGCAATTTCTTTGACATGCTTATACCAAACATAACGTATTCGTTGGCGCTCGTTCTCTGCCCAAACAAAATCGTAATCAACCAAATAATCGCCGGAATACATCTCCGCAAGCTTAAGATGGTGATCAATGGTTTCTGCAGAGATAGGCGGCGCTTCTCCGACCCCCCGCTCCCAGAGCTCCGTATCCAGGTGAACGTTCTCAATCTCAAGCTTATAGCCCTTCTCATTGCTTGCAACTATGCATTTAATGCCTATAGAGGATAATGTCTTCCGAATCTGATAAATAGCTGTGTAAAGCTGCGTAAATCCACGCTTGTAATCAACCTCTGGCCACAATAGCTCCAACAGCACATCCTTGCGAATGAGCTCTCCGCGTCGATGCAGCAGGAAGGCAAACAGCTCCTGCGCCTTATTCGTTCGCCATCGAAACGGCTCACGCTTTCCTCCTGAATACTCTACCTCCATCCTCTGAAAACAACATAACTTCAGTTCTTCCGGCAGTTTAACGCTACCTTTGTCGATCCGCTCCCGTGGAGAGATCTGCTGCCTTGTTCGCTCAACTGTCAGCTTAAGCCGTTCCAACCCAACCGGCTTCAATAAGTAGTCCAAAGCATTTAATTCAAATGCTTTGATCGCAAATTCATTATGCCCTGTCACAAATACGATATGAATCGATGGCTGAATGCTCTGGATAACTTCTGCAAGTGCTATTCCATCCCGTCCAGGCATCTGAATGTCAAGAAATACAACGTCAAGATCCTGCATGGACAACGCTTGTATAGCTGATTCTGCATCCAGCAGCTCATGAACGATTATAGTGCCCCCAACCTTCTCCAATTGCTTTCTAAGATTAACAAGCGCCAGTCGCTCATCATCAACGATCATTACTCTCATCATAACTATCACCTCAATTCTAAGCGATTTGAATTTGTCACAAATCACCACCATTATAAACCATATATTGTTCACTTTTAACTTTATTTGCAGAATTTCGTCGAATAAGTTCAGAAATTGTTCAGATAAAACTGGTACTATTGTCACGCTCCGCGTCTGATTGTCACAGTTGTGCCGAGGGAGGTGGGTTTTTCGCACGAGATGGCAGTTTGGATGCGCACTAATATGTTTGTCTATGGAGGAAACGTACTATTATGAGAAGAAAGTGGTTATCAGGTTTCATTGCTTTTACAGTATTTTTTCAACTGGTATCTCAGATGCTGAGCATTCCTGCCCTGGCAGCAGGAGAACACAAGTTTACAGGAGCGCTAGGCCTATCGTTCGCAATGGATGAAAAGGAGCTGGCCGTCAATCAAAGCGTCGATGCTGTTCTAGGTAAGGATACCGTAATAGACGTCACTGTGTCGAATAACGACGCCACTCAGTGGGCCTATAATGTTGGTATCGAGCTGGCACTGCCGGACGGGATGAAGGTAAGTGATCACAATGCTGTGAAGCCTTCAAGCATCACGTCCAATTCTGTAGAGGTTCAAAAGGCTTACTGGAGGGATCTCAAGGATCTCGCTCCGGGAGAATCCTATACCTTCCCTGTCACGCTTCAAGCGCTGGAGAATTACCGTTACTTGGACGGCAAAGGCAGCGTTCCTTTCGGTATTCAGCCCAATGTTAATGTTGGCGTGTACGCAAGCAATGATGCCCGCCAGCTCTACGAGCCGGCCCAGGCAGCCAATGCCAGCGCACTGGTCAAATACCGCATCGTGCCCTTTACGGTCAAAATTGAGGATGCCCGCAAGTATGTCAAGGGGGCAGGACCAGATGCTGCACCTCCAGGAAGTGGAGATGAATACGGCTATTTCAATTGGACAATCACGATCGACAACAACACGCGAGCCGCTTCTAACTTCTCCAATTTCCGAAACGAGGTTGACGGTTCTCTTGAAACATACAGCTATGACCACGCACCGACCTCAGAGAACTTCACAGCTGGCAAGCGTAATGCGGTATGGACAGGCCTGTCGGTAGGTGCAGGCGCAACCGAAATTATCCGTTTCAAGGCCGCATTTCTGGAGAATACCCCTGCTGGCACGCTGCTTGCCGACGGTACTACTGTCACAAGCTCCATTATCTATAGCGCGATTGTGGAAGGGTTCTCCCTTAGCGGAAGTACGGAGTACACAGCAATGGCTAAGGATGTTATCATCCACAAGACAGTTGATGTGACTCATGCAAGCTACGGCGATACATTGACCTACAATCTGAAAGTGGTCGCCAATGAGTATTATGATATAACCGATGTACTGATTACCGATATCATTGGCGATGGACAGCAGTTCAGCGGCTATATCGGTACGGCTGGAACACCTGCATCGCCTACTCGCAGTCCCGATGGAACAACTGTTCTAACATGGGATGTGGGTACGATCGCAAAAGGCACCTCTGTATCGTTTGGCTATACGACCGTGGTCGAATCAAGCTGGGATACTTCTTACTCCAATGGTCCTGTATATGCCGGGGATAATCTGGTCAACAATGTTGAATTGACCGGAAAAACCGTAGGAAAATCCGGCGATGTAAGCGATCGCGACGAGACTCAGGTTAAGGTCAATACACCAAACATATCAGAGCGGATTGTGCAAATCAATGGCACGACAGGACTGAATTTGGATGAAGCCAATGTAACTGTCGGCGATACGATCACATTCGAGGTTAATTATGATGCGACTGGCGTTAGTGCTGACCAGCATAATGTTGTCGTGTATAATTTCCTCCCGCTAGGCACTCTGCCTGATTTTGATGGAGACGGCGATGTTGATACAGCCGATCTTGAAGAATTCAAGCTGGGCGGGATAACTCCCATCTATAATGCAGACAAGCTGCTGCTCATTTGGGAGCTCGGTGAATTGGATGATTCGACTACAACGCTGACGGCCAACGTCAAAGCAGTCGTTCAGGACAGCAGCACTTATGTTGCCGCTGACAAGGGAGCCGAGAATCTGGTCAATCTCTCCTACCGCAATTCACCTCAACAAATTGAAAGCAACCGTGCCAGCGTTCAATTGAATTTCGTTGAGCCTGAACTGGTCATCGAACGGTGGGTGGATACAACGCCTGTTCCTGTCGACGTCAATCCGCCGGTTACCGTTGTAAGCGGCCAAGAGGTCACCATAACGGTAAAGCTGACTAATAATGGTGAATCGGATGCATACAATGTAAGCTTCAAAGATACGCTGCCGTCGGAATTGACGAATTTCAATCTAATATCAGGAGCTAATTGCTCCATTGTTGGATCAGAAATTAGATGCACTCCGGCAACGCCGATTGCAGCGGGGGGCTCTTACACCGTTGTCTACAAGGCGAATGTAATCGATCCAATCGGTGCCGCTCGCGGCATCAAGGAAGGCTCCAAAGTCACCTATGACGGGCAACCGACAACGACCGGTGTTTATCGGGATTATGAAACAGTCGAGGACTCCCATACAACAATGCGAGTCCCAAGGGCTTCTATTACGAAGACCTGGATCGATTCGGCAACAGGCAATCAGAATGATGTCCGTATCGGCGACTGGGTCGTTTATAAGATCGATGTAACGATTCCAGCAGATGTCGTGGCATATAACAGTGAAATCATCGACACGATCCCAACTAACCAATCGCTGTTAACGGCATTCTCTGCTTACAATACCGGTACGAATACCGGTACGGAGCTTATTCCGGGAACGGGAGTTGGCCAATATAATCATACATCGCCAACCGTATCAATTGCATTCCCGGCCACTGCCACAGGGGGTACGACGTATACATACTACGTCAAGACCTTAGTTAACCAAATTACAAGCGGCAATGAGGAGCTGCAGCAATCGAAAGCAAGCTACAAATGGCTCGATCATTCGGTCTCGGGAGCAGTACGGTCTATTGATTCCGGCAATGCTGCAGTCACAGTCAAAAAACCGAATCTCACCTCTGTCGTTAAGCAGACGTCCAGCGTTCCCGATACGCCTGCCGCAGTAACGATGGGCAAGGACGATATTACAGCGCTAACTTACAAGATCGTGAACAACGGCCTGAATGCGGCTTTTGATTTCACGCCAACTGTAACGCTGAGGCCCGGCTTCGAATTTGTAGATGCAGGGGGAAATCCCGATGCTGCAGGTGTTACCGGCGATATTAATGCCGGATATACCAAAACCTACGCGAAGCTTGACTTAAACGGCGGAGGCACGTCACAGTCCTATAATTTCCATGTGCGGCTCGTCGATTTGAAGGGCTCCGGCTCCTCTCATCCCGTAATCGGACGTACAGGAACGTATTATGCTACGCATGATGCCTATACCAAGGATGATGATGGGATTGCGGGCAACGACCCGACAGCATTCGAGAAATTCACAGAGCATCAAGCGCAAGGCATCATTGCGACACCTGCCGTTACGCTAACCAATGCAATCACAGCGACGAGCAATGGCAGCAGCCTGACGCAAATACGTCCGGGAGATACGCTGGACTACAAGCTGACCTTAACTGTTCCGGAAGGCACGCAAGCGTACAATGTAACAGTTAGCGATCTTTTCGAAGCACCGAGCAACTTCGAGATTATTGGCTACACGGTTGACCCTGTCAGTATCGCTGTTCCGGACAGCAGCAACTGGAACGCCGGGTTGTTCACCTATACTCTTGGTGATGTCGATGCTTCAGGCGGCGAGAAAGAATTCGCCATTACGTTCCATATGCGGGCCAAGTCAGATGCCGACAAGCCTGCTCTAGGCGACTACAGCACGACTGCAAAAGCCCAGTGGTCCATAAATGACAGCGATCCAACGTTGACGCAAACAACAGCGAATCAACCGACTGAGATTGAGGTTATTGAACCAAGCGTCAGCATCGCGCCTAATCCTATCATTGATTCTGTATTCTCAGATACCAATGACATGATACCTGTAAGCTTTACGTTAACAAACGCAGGCGATAGCGCAGCTTATGCGACAAAAGTGGAGCTTCCTATTCCAACCGGTCTGGAAATTGTGAATACAGTCGCTCATCCGATCTCGGACAGCGGCACAATTACAGCCGGTAAGATCATCTGGACTGGCTTAACCATTCCGGCGGGCGGCACAGAGGTAATTACTTTCTATGCCAAGCCGGGTACATTTGGCGCCAAAACAGCAGATATTGAATTGATCGCAACCCTTCTTAGGTTCCAATCAACCCCTGTCGATCAGCCCGGCCAGGATACAACTGTATTCGAGCCGAATATGCCGGCAGAGCAGCATCTATCGATTGCGGCAGTAGAGCTCCAGCATGTGCTGACCGCAACGACGAACGTAGTTCTGGACAGTGTGCGTCCTGGCGATGAGCTGACGTATGAGCTGACAGTCGATATTCCTGGCGACAGTCCAGCTTATAACGTCATCCTTAACAATAGCGGTCTGACCGAACAGACCATCCAGAGCGTCACTGTTAACGGAGCGCCAATAACGGCGGATGGCAATGGCGATTATCCACTTGGCAATGTTGCCGCAGATACTGTCGTCACTGTTGTCACTCGAACGGTTACAAATACGAGCATCTCGCAAAATCCGTATGCGACATCGTTCAAGCCAACCATCACGTATGCATCAGCAGCGGCCGACTCGTCGTCGCATCAAGCGACAACAAGCGCCATTACTACTGATGTCATTCAGCCGAACCTGTCCATTCTGCTCAACTCTGACGCGACGGAATTCGCTGCAGTAGGCGACACGATCACTCTTTCGGTAGTGGTCGATAATGTTTACGGACTCAGTACGGCTTACAACTCAGTCGTCAAGATCAAAGTACCAGACGGCATCTCCATTCAGTCCGTTGGCAACAGCGGCAATCCGTCGGATACCGTTGCTTCCGACGATCAGAATGTGACATGGACCATTGCACCGATAGGCGCGGCTGGATCGCGCGTTATCACTTTCACTGTAACGGCTGATAACGAAACCGCAGTCGGTGCGGCTTTTGATATCGAAGCATCAATCATCCAGTACAATTCACTGCCTGACGGAACAGGCAAGTCCTACGGACCGGTGACGACGAATGAAATCGGAGTCGTTGTCCTTGGCAGCCATGTGCTGACAGGCCATGAAGCGGTATCGCTGACTGCGGGCCAAAGCAAGCCGTTCGCCCATACGCTGAAAAACACAGGAGCAGGCAGCGATGAATTCATCATCACTGTAAGCAGTCCTTTCCCTGCGGACCTGTATGCCGGCAACAGCAAGATCGCATCCGGCTCGCGTATTGACGGGGTTTGGGTATGGAACAGCATCGCCAGTGGTTATGGCAACAATGGCAACGTGATCATTCCAGCCCATGCGGGTGGGGTTCAACCGCTTACGCTCGATGTGCACGTTCCGGAAACAACGCCATACGATAACTCTGCGGCACATGTCATTACAATGACTGCAACAGCAGTCCACACTGCGCGGGTCAGCTCCGTTCAGGACGAACTGACAGTTACAGGCATACCGCTGGACGGATGGAGCGGCCATCAGGAGCTTGCGGGCTGGATCATTCCTGTCTATGGACATGGTGATGGCGCGAAGCTTCAAGCGTTTACGGCTGTCAATGCTGCTGCAGTTACAGCCTATTATGTAGACGGTGAGATCAACAAAGAGATTCAGCTCCAGGTTGCCAACTCATCGAGCTACATCAATGACGGCTACAAGCGTTGGAGCGGCATTACGATTCTGCCTGACAACATTGCGCCGGGCAGCAAAACCGTTACCTTCGTTGCTTACAGCCATATCGGCGACAGATTGGAAACCGACGCGCCGGAAGGCCTTGTCGGAGGCAACAACCCGTTTGTTGTTCAAGCCGATCTGAACGTTGACGGACATATTACCGATTCCGTTACGAACAGCCCGATGGCAGGCGTAACGGTAACACTGTATGACCCGCTCAACAATGTTGTAGTAGCAACAACGACAGCTGATGGAAACGGTTATTACAAATTTACAGATGTCGCGGTCAATGATTATGAAATTCGCGTTCAGGCCGTTGGTTATGCGGACGCTGCAGTCGCCTTCTATGCGCTGGCGGATAATGGCGCATCAACAACGATAACCGTTGATGTCATGCTGTCACCGTTCTACATTACGCTTGAAGCGATTCCAAGCTCATTGCTTGGCGATGGAAACGCGCGAACGAATCTGATCACAACGATCAAGGATAAGGATGGAAATCCGGTCGCTAACGCTCCGGTTACATTCGCATCGCCGCAAAACCGCGGATCATTCCCGGATGGTGTCAACGCAACGACGGATGCCAACGGACGCGCTTCCGTGCCGTTCCAATCCGAAGCCATCACGGGTGTAGATTCTGTACGCTTCCCTGTCGTCGTCACGGTGAACGACCCGGCGCGCGGTCTGAAAGCTACGGATCAGATCATTATTACCTTTGATCCAGGAGCTGTAACAGGCATCGTTACCGAGATGGTCAATGGCGTATCCGTTCCGGTTAGTGGAGCCATAATCCGGATTACCAAAGACTTCGACAATGACGGCAAGCTGGATTTCTCCGCTACTGCGGTAACGGGTGCGGACGGCAAATATTTGATAGCTGTGCCGCGCGGCAACTCTGTCTATGATCTGACGGTTACGAAGCCGATCAAGATCGGCAATGAAACGCAGCTGATCTCGTTCCCTCAAACGGCAACAGTAGGCGTCGTCTCCGCAGCCGGATATGAGCTTTTCCCATCCAACGAGGCAGTCAGCGGCGTTCTGCTGTCAGGCTCCACGGAACGGGGAACCTCGCAGTTCGGGTCTGCTATCTACAATAAGATGATTGGCTACTTGCTGGATGAGAACGGCAATGTTGTAAAGGATGGAACAGGCAGCCGCCTGCAATTCCCGATCAACAGCAACGGCTCCTTCACCGCACAGAATTTGCCGGACGGCAAATATAAGCTTGTCATCGCTTATGTATTTGATAGCAATCACGAAATTATTGTGAATCAGAATGCCCAAGGAGGCTATCCGCCTCTGGAAATTTCGAGCAATGGCGAGATGAACATCACGTCTGAGCTGATTGATCCATACGGAACAGTGACAGATGCTGTAACAGGGCTGCCGATTGAAGGCGCGCATGTGCAATTGTATTATGCCAACACACCGCGCAACATCGCGCATCCTGACGGACATACGCCCGGCACGCTCGTTATGCTGCCGATTCTGGTCGGCTTCGCGCCTAACGACAATATTAATCCGCAGGATACCGACAACAAGGGCGATTACGCCTACATGGTATACAGTGAAACGGATTATTATCTCGTCGTTACGAAGCCCGGCTATTACACGTACACAAGCCCGATGATTTCCGTCGAGTTTGCAATCGTGCGCCATGACCTGCAGATGCAGCCCGTGCCAGCACCTGGCCCAGGAACGCCTGTTACGCCAGTCACGCCAGTTGCTCCTCCTGCGGATACAGCCGAAGCAAACCTGGCTGTAGAGCTTTACACAGACCGTCCTTCGTATCCGGAGGGAGCTACAATCACGTACACGATTGAATACTTGAACCGGACGAATGCCGCAGTGAAAGGCGCCTTCATCGAAGCGCAAATTCCTGCGAACACCGTCATTGAGGACGCTATGGGCGGTAAAGTGACAGGAAATGTCATCCGCTTCGAGCTTGGCGATCTGGCCCCGAGTGCGGCAGGAACGCTGACGTACAAGGTAAGGGCCTCAACAGAGCTGGCAGAAGCCGAGGTATTGGCGGATAATACGGCCACTATCGGAGCGGTGACGAAGCTCGTCGAACTGGCGGATGATCGTTCATCCATCCAGGTCATGCTCTTCTCCTCCCGTTTCGGAGAGCAAAAGCATGAGCGGTATACCAAAGGCTATCCGAATGGCAATTGGCTGCCGAACCGTTCCATTACAAGAGCAGAGATCGCAGCGATTTTCGCGAGAATTATGAATCTTGAGGATACGGTAAAGGGAACCTCCTTCTATTCGGATATCAAACCTGGCTTCTGGGCTGCGGAATATATCGAAGCTGTATCACGCGCAGGCTTGTTCAGCGGATATGCGAACAATGCCTTCAAGCCTGACCAGCCGATTACGCGCGCAGAGCTGAGCGCTGTTATCTTCCGTTACTTGAAGCTGCAGGAAAGCACACCGATCAAAACTCACTTCAAGGATACGAATGGCACTTGGGCTGGCAATATGATCGAATCCATCTACCGGCACCATATCATTACGGGGTATAAGGACGGCACTTTCAAGCCTAATGCCCTCATGATCAGAACAGAAGCCGTTACGATGATCAATCGCTTATTGCATCGCGGTCCGCTCGCGAATGTACAGCAATCATTCCCTGATATGCCTAAGACACATTGGGCATTCGGACATGTACAGGAAAGTGCGGTTACCCATCAATTCAGCCGAAATGCTGACGGCTCGGAAACGATGACCAAATATATTCCAGAGCAGCTGTGGTAATTAGCATCAGGGCACATTAAAAAGCGCACGTTCTAAAACGATCCTTGGATCGCCTTTAGAGCGTGCGCTTTCTCTATTGCTGCCTATACTCTATATTGACTCCGTTCATCGCTGCGACAGGCTGACAGGCAGCTCAGAATGGCGGCTCATCAGCGTTGGAATCCGCCGCTGGCTCCTTCTTCTTGCGGCCGACCAGCTCCAGCACCTCCAGCAAATCCGGCGGCTGCAGCAGCTCAACCGGCGACATGCTGCGGTCGAATTGAAAGGCGTCTCCTTCAATCAGCGCCACGTACCGGCCATTATATACGGCAAAATGAATGGACTGTCCGAACTCTGACAGCGGCCCTTTGACCGATACGCTGTCCAGCTTGAACGCAACGCTTAGATCAGGCTGATGCACAATTAACCGCTCCGCAGCCGCAGCAACCTGCTCCGGAGACCATTGCTCCTGCAGCTCCCGCTTCTCACTGGCAGCCCATACTTCATAACGGCCTGCCTCCTGC
The DNA here is from genome assembly GCF_927798095.1 of Paenibacillus plantiphilus. Classification (GTDB taxonomy): domain Bacteria; phylum Bacillota; class Bacilli; order Paenibacillales; family Paenibacillaceae; genus Paenibacillus_Z; species Paenibacillus_Z plantiphilus. Next base: position 86,941 of record NZ_CAKMMF010000004.1, read on the forward strand.
TCTCGCTCCTCGCCTTCCTGTCCCTGCCACTTGTCCTCCATATATTCATGAACCATCGTCAGCACTTGCTCTGTCATTAGCTCCGGCATCGCCTTCTCATAGCTGACGAATCGCAGGAAATCCTCGAAGTATCGGGCATGGGAAGCCTGATGGATTTTGAGCTCCCAAGGCTCCAGCATCCCTTCCTCCGGCATGAACGGGTATTGAATCGACTTCATATTCCGTGCGCTAATGGCCATCTCCACATGTGAGATCAGCTTCTTCTCATCGGCGATACGGGCAATTTTCGGCTCGAAATCACATTTCAGCATGAACAGCAGCGGCTCGTCCGTATGCTTATTCGGTGTTGCCTTCACAATAATGAATGCTCCGCCGCGAACCGCCGCTGCATCCATATACAATCGTACCAATTCATCCGCAAAATCATGAAACTCATTGTTCGTATCTGCCTGACGCAGCCGTTGGAGCAAATTATAATTAGGGTTGCTGTCCAGCTCATAGCCCGGCTCTACAATAAACCGACCGATCTTCGTCGGCGCAGCCTCCGTGCTGGGATGGCGCTCCGCCTTCCGCTTGCATATCCGTTGAAATTCGCCATCAAGGAACGATTTGAGCTCGCTCTCCGCATATTCAGACCCATCCAATGTTTGAAAATGCTTGAACGCCTTGCCTGCTCCATCTGATCCATCACCTTGTATAACAAAAAAAGACAAATGATGCACAATAAAATCCATCTGTTGACTTCCCCTTCACTACTTGGAAAATGAGTTGCAGCTCGCAGCCCGAACAAGGAGCCTTCCTCTCGCTTATACAGCCAGCCCTTGTCCGATCGTAGCCGGAATCATTAGCATAGCATATTTACCGTTCATCCGGCGACCGGCGCTATGCCTGTTCCTCCAATAGAACGAGCCGTTCCATAACCCGCCGTTTACGATACAGCATCGTCGCTGCCTCCGCTGCATCCTTCAACGTGCCACGATTTATAAATGCGCCGAACAGCATGCCGGCAACAGGGATGAGCTGGAACAGCTTCTTCCAGCCAAAATTATCTCGATACGTTGCCACAACCTCACGCCAGCCTTGAAGCTGGGAAGCCATCTGGCCCTGCGTATCCGGCTTGCCGAACAAGGAGAGCTGCTCAAGTATCGCTTTCTTCCCGACGATGTCGGAAGAGGCGAACTGCAGGCATTTGATAACGAACACGCGCTCCTCCTTCAGCTTCGGATTATAGCCATAACTGATCGCTACCTCTTGTATCACCTTTAAGGAGAGACCGAGCACGGCAGGAATATCAATCGCGAGCGTAAATATTCCGCCGAATCCCGTTGTCGCCCCTTGCAGTGTCGCCAAATTTGCATTGCTTTGCGCGTAATCATCTGCAGCTTTGTTCATAGCTGCAATAGGCAGCCGAGCTGCCGTATCCATCGATTCGGTTCCCAGCTTGCGAAGAACAGCGCCCTCCGAGATCAAATATTGTCCGCCTGTCTGCATATAGCTGCCAATTTCATCGACCGCCTGACCGATTTTCTGCTGCAGAACGCGCGGCGTCAGCTTGTCCAGCAGCATGAATGGCAGCCTGCCGAGCTTCTCCCAAAACCACAGATCCTTCTGCTCCCGTTCCCACTTCTCGATGACCAGCCGGGCTGCTTCCAGCTCATCCTTGCTCTCCGGCGGTATCCATGCTGCAACATCGCCCCCTTCGCCTGGAGCGTGCTCATCCTGAACAATCGTAGTATCCCTATCACTCTCTCTATCGGTAAGGTCCTGGCTGCCTTGGTTATCTGGACCGCCTCGATTTTCATTATTTTCCATATATATTCCAGCTCCCTCTCTATCGTCTACGGTTCTATTTTTGTATGCTTCACTTCGTTGTACGCAGGTCATTCAGATTTGGACTCAAATTATTTCGCGCAAGCCGCTTCATTCAGCCGACAATGATAAAGGGAGACTCTGGGTCATCACTGACACCTGGGTCTCCCTTTATTAACAGCCAAAGCATGAGATTAAAACATATGGCAGCCGGCAAAGCAGCTATTTTCGCTCAAGCTTGTCTTAAGTTATGCTGCCGCCAATCCAATAACTTATGTTGCACCGAAGTAAACGTCCCTTCGCAGCGCCTGCGAAGCTTTAATATCCATAATCGGATGGGTCAACCTCTTTAATCCCTTGAAATTGCTCCCCTCTGGGCAGTTCAAAGGACCAGTTCACATCGAAGTATCGCTTATCGATTATTTGCCGAACTAGTGTGACTTCACTGGGTAATGCAGTCATGCCATCTGCAATAAAGCCAGGATCGCCCTTAATGTCTGTGACCTCACCTCTCGTAATTCCGCCCCTCATGGACAGCGGATATTCTCGTCCGTTCTCGTCCCGCAGGCTCCACTCATCTTCTACGTATGAATTTCTAAATTTACCTTTAATATGAATTAAACCCACGATGGCGGAGTTAGAATCGAAGCCCTTGCCGATCTTCATTTCCGAAATGGTCAGTGCATCGCCTTGATCCACAAATACAAGCGGCTCCAGTTGAAGGTCGGCGGGACGGAATGTAACCGAAGCTCCGCTTTTCTCCGGAATAGAATACCCCTCCAGTACGAAGGTAACCTTCTGGCGATCATATGGCAAATATTTAAAGAAATAATTCCATTGCGTTCGACCAGTCTGCTTATCCGTATAATGAGACATGGAAATCAAACTTTCCTTATGCGGGACTTTGAGACTATTCACACTGGAGATTTCTTCCCCATTCTCATCCTCAAAACGAAACATCAGCTGCAATTTCTCAGCAAGGTCGCTCGGTGAACGCTCCGCCGCCTCCGCATTCAGAGAAGTCACCAATTGAAGCTGCACCGCGCCGGGAGTCCGTATGAGTCCTTTCATTTCGATCGTAAGACCATTTGGCGACGTATATTGCTCATGAAGTGCATTGACCAGCTTCAGCTTGTTAATCTCCGTCATATCCAGCTCGAAGCGAAAGCCCCAATCACCATAGACAAACGGCTTGCCATCGAACTTGCTGCCGATTCGGTCAAAATTGCCTTCCACAAAAATACGATCCGTCTCATCCATCGTTGTATAGGCGAATTCCAAATTGTCAAAGTTGGTGGCTCCGCCCCGCGAGCTCATCGCTGCAATCTCCGTCCCGTTCGCGTTCATTATTTTGAGCTTGTTCCAATCCAGCTTATCTCTGATCGGGCGCCCCTGTGGGTCCGTCAGCTTCACGCCCATCACAATACGCGCTCCATCTGCTACAACCTCATTAATTTCCAGCGTATAGCCCTTGTCTTCAACCTTAATGCCCGGGTTCTGAACAATGCCGAGTTGATTCGATTCGATGATGCCTATATCCGTACTGCCGTCAGCCGTGAGCAGGGATCGTATCAGATCAGCGATGGTAGGGCGCGCATACAGCAGAGAGCCGCCAAGTATGACAAAAGAAGCTGCGGCAATAATTAGCCATTTGCCTGACATTCCGCGTCTGCAACGGGAATCCGTCTCTCCTTGTCCCTTCCCGCCGCCTTCGCTAAATGGATCAATCGTATGACTCTCCAATGCAGCCATCACTGTGGTATCGAAGGCGTCCGGCAGCTTGCCTGGGAAAAGAGTTTCGTGCCATCTGAGCTGCTCCTTCAGAGCAGCCTCGTAAAGCGCACCGCAGCTTGGACAATTGTCAATATGGGATGACAGGCTGCCTGTATCTCGATTGACGATGAGCGCTTCGATCTGATCACGATTGTAGCATTTCAATGCCTCCCCCTCCTTCCGCTTCCATTCTTTTCTTAAGCCCCTGCTTGGCCCGATAGAGGCAATTGCGCACTTTGTTAGGCGGCAGGCCGGTAATTTCGCCAATTTCCTCATAGCTTAGCTCATTCGTATACCGCAGCAGCAGAACGAGACGATAATCGTCGGGCAATTGACCAATTAGCTGATTGAGCTCCGCCTGCCTTTCCTTGCGCAAATAATGCTTCTCGGGTGTATCGCCATCCATACGCTCGCTATCCATAAGCTGACCATTGGCAATCTTTTGTCTGACGTTCTTCCGCCTGCCCCTTTCCTTCAATAAATTAACTGCAATCCGGTAAAGCCAGGCGGCAAAGCTTCGGTCACGCTGGTGATGCGCAAGCTTCCTGTAGGCTTGGATAAAGGTTTCCTGAGTCAGATCCTGCGCATCCTGCTCCCCCGATCCCATTCCGCATAGAACACCATAAATGTTCGCGCTGTATTTATGCATAAGGAGAGCGAATTTATCCTTTTGCCCATTTAGAATGTCTTCTATTAATGCTCGATCCTGTATTAGTGACAGGTTCTCCATCTCCCTCTCCCCCATTGCTCCAGCTATACTATAGACGGCGCGAGCCGGAAATTCTTCTCACTAATGGCAAAAAAAATTCCGCCCCGAACGAGATTCGGAGGCGGAAATGTATAGGAATCGATATGACAAAACCGTTCGAAATGGCAATAGCGAGTAAATTTGCGCTGCCTATCATTCAGAATGAACAGTGGCGAGTAAATTTGCGCTGTCTATCGTTCAGAACGAGCAGTAGCGAGTAAATTTGCGCTGTCTATCGTTCAGAATGAGCAGTGGCAAGGGGATTCGAGCTGAATATCGTTCAGCTTCTATAGCAGTGCTGTCAACGGTCCGCAGTGGAGAAGAGCCAGCTTGTGAAGCGCCCTCGTACAGCCAACATACAGCAGCTTCGCATCATAGATGCTGTAGCTGGCAGCATCGGCATCAGCGATCAGAACCGCGTCGAACTCAAGACCTTTAGCCAGATACACAGGGACCACAGTAAGCCCACCTCCGTATGCAGGCTGTTTGCGCTCCACCAGCGAGGCTTCGATTCCCTCCTGGGCCAGCCGTTGTGCAAGAATTGCGCAGGCGTTCGCAGTCCGACCGAGTACAGCAATCGTCTTATAGGTTCCTTCCCGCTGCCAATTGCGCACCGTATCGACAGCTTGCTTGAGCCGTTCCTCCTCAGTGTCAGCCGCTTCCACTTCAACAGGCTCGCCGCTTCTGAACACTGGAACTGCTGGCTTAACGCCTGCTCCCATACTGCCTAACACTACATTGGCAAAATCGATAATTTCCATTGTCGACCGATAGCTGCGATCCAGCTCGAAATAGCCGTTGTCCTCAGCTGGGAATAAGTCCGTTAATTCCTTCCAGCTGTGAATACCCGCATAGCCGTGAATACCCTGCTGCAAATCGCCAAGAACCGTCATCGACGGCTGGCTTTGACGGAGCTTAAGCGATTCGAGCTGAAGCGGCGAATAATCCTGCGCTTCATCGATGACGATATGATCGTACATCGGGTGCTCAGAACCATTTAACCGAAGGTGAATATAAACGAGCGCCGCTAGATCCTCAGACTGAACGAGTCCGGATTTCAACCGCTTTATCGTGGCTGCGCGATCCTTTGCTGGCAGCGATTGTGCTGCATCGGCATCCTGGAGAACGGCTGTATAAAGCTGTGGCGCGGTGAATGCGGCAATTTTCTTGCTGTATGCGCTCACCTTGGCATTCGCTTTGCTTTTCAGCTTCGAATCCGTATAGCGCCGCGCTTTCCATTCTGATTCAAACCATCGTTTGATTCGACTGACCAGACGTTCCCGCCGCCGCATAATCGGCTCATCCTTGAGGTCAACTGCAAGCCATTCTTTCATCATCGAAGGCTGCAGAACGAAACCATCCATTAGCTCCAGGGAAGCGGCTGGCAGCAGCTTGTCTTCCATATCGGCAAGCTTGCCATCAATGGCTTGCTTGAAGGATGGGCTCCCTTTCAAACGGCCGGACGCATGCTCAAGCTCCGCAGCTGTGCGGGACTGCTCGAACCAGTAGTCCATCGCATCGAATGTCTCATCCAGTTTAACCGTATGCTGAAGCTGATCCAGCGCCCACTCCGTATAGGTTGTCCCGATAATATCACCTACGCCAAGCTCTGGCAGAACGCCGGATATATAATCCAGAAACATTCGGTTCGGGGCAAAAATGACCATCCGGTCAGCGCGAATGCGGCCCGCGTACCTGTAGAGCAAAAAAGCGAGACGATGCAGCGCTACCGTTGTTTTGCCGCTGCCCGCCACACCTTGAATGAACACCGCTTTGTTCTTGTCCATTCTAATAATGAGATCCTGCTCCTGCTGAATCGTGGACACAATATCGCGAAGCTTGTTGTCCTTGCTCTCTCCGAGCCGATACAGCAGAAATTCATCGGTTACCGTCTCATCCGCTTGACCGCGCACATAGCTGTCCACGATCCGTTCGAGCTTGCTCTGCCGAACCATCAGATTGCGCTTCAGATGTACGATCCCCTCAATTTCGCCCTCCGGCGAATCATATGCAACCGGGGCCTCTCCGCCGCTAAAGGCATAATACAGACTGGCGGCAGGGGCGCGCCAATCGATGACCAGCAGCTCATTCGTTGCTTCATGCGCAACTCCGGCTTTGCCGATGTAAAGCGGGCTCGGCGCTGCCTGTGCAGACTCTTGGAAATCGAGCCGACCAAAATACGGCTCTCGCAAAGCGACCTCCAATCGCTGTTTGCGCTGCTCGCGCTGCAGATCCAGCATCTGCTCGGTGAAGTCATCACCCGTGTATCGCGGACCTATAGCGCCAAGCTGGTTGCCAATATGCTGAAGCACGTCGTCCATCCGCTTCTCTTCCTGTTGAAAGGCACTTTGAACCGTCATGTCAGTTACCTCCCTCTGCGACTGCACACGCATGTCTTTCGGCGGCTTTCACTGGCAGGACAAAGTTATGCAACAGCCAGCGAAAGCCGCATTCTCATGCGGCTTAGTCGGGTTATTTGATTTATATTTGCATCATATACGCATGCTGGTTCCCCAGCACGAATGACAAATATAGCATATCAGCACCGTCAATGGCAACTATAAAATTACAAATATTGTCCAATTTCACAAGCATCTTGTCAACGGTCCCGGCAACAGTCTGTTCCTACAACAATCAAATTGTTGAGAAAATCCACGGGGACATTTCTCGGCGAGGGTTGCATCAGCCATCGCTTGCATCTCGAAAATCCCGCGTATATCGCGTTACTATTCCAATTGGACTTATTATATACCTGTATATTCAGTGAAGCCTTTTTATATCGTGTTAATCCAAAGTCTCTATTTCCGTCTTACGGCGATAGCCGAAGGGGGCTTTGCGACAACGACATCTTGTCATCTGTAAGAGGTTTTTTCAAGCTTACAGCGCAATTCACTCCACTCTTCCGTGCTGTAGCGCGATATTTCCGTCTTACAGCTAAAACCAAAGGGGATTTGGCGACACCTTGTCATCTGTAAGAGGTTTTTTCAAGCTTACAGCGCAATTCACTCCACTTTTCCGTGCTGTAGCGCGATATTTCCGTCTTACAGCGAATGCTTGGGTTGAATTTTCAATATCCTGATTATTGTCAGCGTCAGCTTGCTTATTGCAAGTAACGATATAGCACATACAGCACGCCGATGTGAAGCAGCAGCATGAGTGGCAGTCCGATCGCGAATGCAGCATGCTTCGTCTTATGGTGCAGAAGCCGGAGAGCCAGCCATGCTCCTAGCGCGCCTCCGAGTGCGCTCAATCCAAGCAGCCGTCTCTCTGGTATGCGCTGCCGGCTGCCACCTCGGCGTTTTGCCCGCAATTTATCGGTTCTCATCATGAGAAAGAGTATGATATTGATTACGAGCAAGTAGCTCGCAATGATCATGAATAGGCCATTATTCACATAATCACTCCTTCCATGAGGTTGAATTTATCGCACCGCGCGCAGCTCCCAGCACGCGGTGCGGCGTTGCATGACGCGTTGCATGACGGCGATCGACAACTTTAGCCTCGCGGCTTTGCGCGATTGGTCGGCATCGCTTCCAGCGGATTGTCCGGCCAATAATGTTTGGGATAACGTCCCTTTAAATCCTTCTTCACTTCAAAATAAGCCTGCTGCCAGAAGCTCGCCAAATCCTTGGTTACCTGAACCGGACGATGAGCAGGAGAGAGCAAATGAATGGTAATAGGCAGCTTGCCCCCTGCGATATGCGGCGTCTGCTGCCAGCCGAACAGCTCCTGCAGTCGAACAGCAAGTACAGGGGCTGTTGGATCGCTATAATCAATAGCGATCCGGGAGCCGCTAGGAACCGTGAGATGCGTGGGCACCTCTTCATCAAGCTGCTGCCGGGATTGCCAGGTCAGCCCGCTTGCAATGATGTCGGTCATATTCAGCCGTCCAAGATCGCTGGCGTTTCTCATGCCGCCTATATAAGGAGCGAGCCAATCCTTCATCGTGGCAAGAAGCGTCGCCTCCGTTAGATCCGGCCAGTTGTCCGGATTGTGGACGTGCATAAGTCTTATACGCTCCAAAAGCTGCCGGGATTGCCGCGTCCACGGCAAAATATCCAATCCCTGTTCCGCGATGCCACCCATGAGCGCTTCCATAATCCGCTCAGGATCAGCGTCGCTCAATGGACCTTCCTTGAGGACGAGGGAGCCAAGGAGCAATTTGCGCCGTGCGCGTACGGACAGGGCCGAGCGATCCCAGCTTATATGGGATTCCCATTCCAGTTGCCCTGCACAATAGCGCTCGATCTCTGCAAGCGTAATCGGCGCAGCCAGCATAATGCGGCTGTCCGCTCCCGCATCCTCAATATCCGCGACGACCAGGTACGGCGCGGATGATAACGGCTGGAGCTCCGGCACAATCGCGCCGCGACCGCTGCGAAGCAGGAACCTCCCGTCACCGCGCCGCTGCGCGATGCGGTCGGGATAGGCCTGCGCAAGCAGGATGCCGCAGCACTCGGCATCCCGCTCCGCGCCCGCGTGCGGCCGAATCCCGGCCGCACGCATCCACTCCCGCGCTTCGGCAGCTATTCGCCTGCCTGTCGCCTCATCCAGCCCCGCTCCCGGCGCGCCGCCATGCAGCGCCTCAAGCCGCAGCCGCATATCGATGCTGCGGCTGCTGCGCAGCGGGTCGCGATCGCTAAGCAGCGCCGCCAAATGACAGGAGGCGGCGCCAAAACCCAAACCATCCCCGGCCAGCACCATATGGGCAAGCCTCGGATGCATGCCAAGCGCCGCCATCGCCGCGCCATGAGGCGTCGGCTTGCCATCCGCAGCCAGCGCATCCAGCGAGCGGAGCAGCTGGCAGGCTTGCGCAAAGGCGCCCGCTGGCGGAGCAGTGAGCCACGCCAGCTCCGCCGGATCAGCGATCCCCCAGATCGCCAGCTCCAGAGCAAGCGGAGCCAAATCCGAGCCTAGCAGCTCGGGATCGCTCTCCGGCTGCAGCTGCCGATGGTCTGCTTCCGTCCATAGGCGGTAGCAGATGCCCGGCGCTTCCCTTCCTGCGCGGCCTCGCCTCTGATCTGCGGACGCCACAGATACCGGAACCGTCTCCAGTCGTGTCATGCCTGTTCGCGGCGAGAATCGCGGTACTCGGCTGAGGCCGCAATCTACAACAATCCGAACACCTCGAACAGTAATGCTGGATTCCGCAATAGAAGTGGCGAGAACAATTTTGCGCTCACCCTGTGGGGATGCAGCGACCGCAGAATCCTGCGCTTCCGCAGACAAGCTGCCATAAAGCGGAACAACGCGCACCCCCTCGCCTTGCGAAGATAGCGCGCCTTTAAGCACACCCTCCAACCGGCGAATCTCGCCAGCTCCGGGCAGGAAGACAAGCACATCGCCCTCGTCGCGGCTAATCGCTTCCATAACTGTCCGTGCCGCCGCGTCTTCCAGCCGTCCTGCCGCCCTTCCCTCCGCATAGATCGTCTCGACAGGGAAGGCTCTTCCTTCACTGACGATTACAGGCGCATCGCCCAGAAGAGCAGCCACCGGTTCCGCAGCCAGCGTTGCCGACATGACCAGCAGCCGCAAATCCTCTCGAAGCACCGCCTGCGTCTGCAAGCAGAGCGCCAGCCCCAGATCAGAATGCAAGTGCCGTTCATGAAATTCATCAAAAATAACGATACCAACACCTTCAAGCGCCGGATCGCTTTGCAGCATGCGGGTCAATACACCTTCTGTAACCACTTCTATCACCGTGCCCGGTCCAACCCTCGTATCCATTCGCACACGGTAGCCGACCGTTTCACCGACCTGCTCGCCCAGGGAAGCAGCCATGAAGCGCGCGGCGGAACGGGCCGCCAGCCGTCTTGGCTCCAGCATAATAATCCGCTGATTCTTCAACCACCCCGATCCCAGCAGCGCAAGGGGAACACGCGTCGTCTTGCCCGCTCCTGGGGAGGCGACCAGAACGGCATTGCAATGCGCGGATAGCGTGTCGAGCAGTTGAGGCAAAATATCATCAATCGGTAATTGCATCATATCTTCATCCCTTGTCGTACGAAGCAGGCACGTAATAAAAAATGCTTCGCCGCTTTTTATAACTCCCCTTGCGTGCTTGTCGATTCGTACACAGTCTCATAAACAACGCGGCCAATCAAATTGCCGATTGTAGTGGCTGCTCCGGCATACGCATGCAGCGCTCCGTACCGTTCCGACTGGCTCGCGCCGATGACGACAGCGTCCGTTGTCGTACCTGTTGCGCCACGGCCGTTGGCATGATCTTTAATACCTATATCCAGCAAAGCCGCCGTCTTAGCCTCTGTAGCAGTAATGACGGCATTGACCATTGCTGATGGAGTCATTCGCCCGTCTATGAACAATATGATATTGATAGTCCCTGGGCTGTAAGCAGGAAAAACCTCGCGGATCATTCCCGATCTCGCAGCATTGCCAGTCCCGGAAGTCGCCATGCAGAACACGGTAAAGCAATCTCCCTCGGATTCCGCTATAGAGGCATGTGTCAGCTTCGCTGCAGTCAGCAGCCCTACCGTAGCAGAAGTGGACAAGTTCCACTGCTCAAGCATGCGGCCGACATCACCGACAGGATCGCTGCAGTTGTAGTGAAGCGGAACCTTCCAGTTGACGAAGCCGTCAGCCGTGCTCAAGCCACCTCCATAAACCGCACTGCTGACCGTCTGCAGCGGCTGGTCTAAACGCGCAACAATCCGGTCCTCTGCATATTGTACTTTCAATCCCTGCCAAATGGAAGATTCGTATAGCAACGCTCCTCTGCGAAAGGGCTGTGTCATGATTCCCGTCCCTCCACATCGATTACCTGTTTCAAGAAGCTGATATTCACATGCTGGCGAACATGGTCGGCAAGTCGCTGGAACGCCTGCTCGCGGCGCTCTTGAACCCGGACGCCGGCAGTCGCTTCCTCCCATCCGCGATCCCTGCGAAGGCGATTAAGCCAGCCTCTGCGCAAATCATCATTATGAAGAACGCCATGCATGAATGTCCCCCAGACCCGTCCATCAGCCGAGACGCAGCCTTCCTGATAAGGAGTAGATGCTGCGGACTCCGCAGCAAGCCCGCCATTCTCATCACGCGCATTGCGCAAAGTAAAGGGGCGCTCTGTTGCCACGAGCAGCTCACTCGCTTCATCCGCATTCGCAGCCGGATCATCTGCTCCCACGTGCAGCCCCCTCGCTCCTTCCGCATCCGCCACCGGATCATCTGCTCCTACCGGCAGCTCCCTGGCTCCGTCCGCATCCGCTATCAAATCATCTGCTGCCACCGGCAGCTCACTCGCTCCGTCCCCAATCAGATGATCGATCCATACCACCTCGCCCATATGGATCTCGTACCCTTCGACTGCATAGGCTTCTGCCAAGCCTGGCAGCTTCGCGGTTCCTATAATACGCTCCGTTCGTTTCTCTGCGGCGAAAGTGACCTCGAACGGGAACCATCCGAAGCCTTTCGTCTCGTCCTGATCGGATTCGGCATGAAGCGGATCAAGGAGGCGAGCACCCATCATTTCATAGCCGCCGCAAATGCCGACCGTGTGCCCGCCCTCGCGCACATGGCGTTCCAGACAGCTGGCAAGACCGCTGGACTGCAAATAGCGCAGATCATCGACAGCATTTTTGCTGCCGGGAATAATGACCGCATCCGGCTTGCCCCATTGCTCTGCATTTGTTACGAAACGGCATCTCACATCGGGCTCGAAACGAAGCGGATCAACATCAGTAAAGTTGGAAATATGCGGCAGCCGCAGGACGACGATATCCAGCAGCGTCCCCTCATGCCCTTCGTGCCCTGCACCTTCAACAGGCCCATATCCAGCAGCCTCGCTTGCAATAGAAGCATCCAGCGAAAGCGAATCCTCATCCTCAAGGCCCAAATTCGCCAAGTAAGGGACAACGCCAAGCACTGGTTTGCCGGTTCTTTCCTCCAGCCAATCCAGACCGGGCTTCAGCAGCGTCACATCACCGCGGAACTTGTTGACGATGAAACCGCATACCCGGTCCCGCTCATGCGGCTCCAGCAGCTCCATTGTCCCCACGATCGATGCAAACATCCCGCCGCGATCAATGTCCGCAACGAGTACGACAGGAGCATCCGCCCAAGCGGCCGCATTCATATTCACAATATCACGGCTCTTTAAATTAATCTCAACCGGACTTCCTGCCCCTTCAAGCACGACAATATCAAAGGAAGCGCGCAGCCTGGCAAGCGCCTCCTGAACAATGACTGCCGCTTCTCCAAGCACCTGCTCCCTATAGACGCGCGCTGCGAAATCGCCCAGAGGCTTGCCATGCACGACAACCTGAGACACCATATCCTTCTTCGGCTTCAGCAAAATCGGATTCATGTCTGTCGTCGCCAAAATGCCGCACGCATCCGCTTGCAGCCCCTGCGCACGGCCAATCTCCTTGCCGTCCCATGTCACATACGAATTGAGCGACATATTCTGCGACTTGAAGGGAGCGACCCGAAAGCCGTCCTCGGTCAAAATACGGCAAAGAGCAGCCGTCAGAATGCTTTTGCCAACATCAGAGGCGGTCCCCTGCACCATAATCGTTCGAGCTATCCGTTGCGTTATTTTGCTCATCCTATGCCTTCCCCTCTGCAGCGCAATCGGACCCCAGCAAGCTTGTTAACGCCTGCAGCAGCGCCGCATTATCCTCGCGCAGCCGGACAGCTATCCGGCAGTAACAATTGTCCAGCCCCTCGAACCGTGAAGCGTCGCGTATCAGAATGCCGCGTGAGCCCAGCGCCCGCTGCAGCAGGCCTGCCGTCCAGCCCCTGCCGGGCGGAATCGATACGAGCAAATAGTTAGCGGCGCTCTCATGCACCGTCAGTCCAATTGCCAACAGCTGACCGCTGAGCCAGCAGCGCTCCTCCGCTACAAACCGCAGCGTTGAAGCGGCGTATTCTTGATCTTCCAGCACCGCTTCACCGATCCCTTGCGCAAGCGAATTCACGCTCCAAGGGATTTGGAAATACTGCAGCCTCGCAATCATCTCCGGCGATCCGATGACATAACCGAGCCGAATGCCGGGTATCGCATAAAATTTCGTCATAGAACGAATAACGAGCAGCCTCTCATGATCGGCTGCAGCCTTCGCCAGACTATATGTATGCTCTTCCGGCACAAAATCCATAAACGCCTCATCCACAACGACCCGCTCCCCTTCAAGCAGCAGATCATGCACGAGCGATGGATCAATGAGCTTGCCTGTCGGATTATTGGGCGATCCGAAGAACCAAATGGCTTCTCCGCTCTCGACCCCCTCTTCACGAAGCAATGCCAGCTTGTCACGCACCAATTGCTTCGTTAGCCGAAACTCTTGCTCCGCCTGCAATTCAATGGCGCGTATGCTGCTCCCGCTCTTCACTGCGGCATCGCCATACTCAACAAAACATGGCTGGGCAAGGACAGTATGCGTGGGATGAAGCAGCCGGAATACAAGGTCGATCAGCTCTGCCGCTCCGTTGCCGACTAGAATGCTGGAATCACTCACCCCATGATGCAGCGCCAGCTTGCTACGCAGCGCTCTTACAGCAGGATCAGGATAATGACGGATCACATCCATATAGCGGCCCAGAAGATCGGCTACGCAAGTCGGCGGTCCGAAAGGATTCATATTAGCGCTGAAATCGATAAAATGATCAGCCCCATGACCAAAAAGCTCCTGTGCAGTTAATAAATCACCACCGTGACCGAATCGTTCCAGCATCATGTTGCGCTCCTTTTTATTATCATCCTGTCCATGAGACAATCGCTCTAATGAAGCAATGGCAGCAGCCAGAGAACGGCCAGCAGCAGGACAGCTTCCAATAATTCATTCAGTGCTCCATAAGTGTCGCCAGTTAGCCCGCCCAGCTTGCGGGTTAGCCATACATTAACGATGAGTCCAACAATAAGTGTTATAGCGGTTTGAATAAAGATGATTAGCAGCAGCTTGGATAAAGATATGCCGAACAAGGCGTAGCCGCCCATAACAATTGCGATATGCAGCAACAGCGCACCGATGAAATGCCGCATCCTCAAACCAGCGAACATGGAGGCAAGTCCTTCCCCCGGTCTTGCGAACGGCCATATTTTAATAGCTGCCACAATCCCCATTCTGCTGAATATGCAGGTGGAAGCAATCAGAGGCGCAGCCGCCATCCAACTGCCTCCATCCTGCAGCTCTGCCAGCATTGCAAATTTGAAAAGTAGCAGCAGTACAGCTGCCATAACCCCCATCGCGCCGACGCGGCTGTCCTTCATAATATCAAGCATGCGCTCTCGTGAACGATGACTGAGCACGCCATCTGCGGTATCCATTAGACCGTCCAGATGAAGAGCTCCGCTTAATCCAATCCAAAGCGTCAGCAGAAGCACTGCCGCAGGCATAGGAGGAACAACCGGGGCAAGCAACCATCCCGCACCGCTCAGCAAGCCGCCGATGACCGCTCCTACAAGCGGGTAATAAATGACGCTTCGCGCCAGAACGTCAGGTGTGAACGGTATCGCAACCGGCACTGGCACTCTGGTCATAAATTGAAAGGCACAGCCAACAGCCTGAAGCTGCTGCATTAATGAACGAATAGCCATACGGCAAGCACCCCCGCAAACAGCAGCAAGCTGGTCAAATATAGAAGCTTGATCATTCTAATAATGTCTTGCGGGACAAGCTCCCTTAACGGCCACCCCAAACGGGCGCGCTCGCTGGCTTGACCGAAATAATAATTGATTCCGCCCAGCTCAATTCCGATGGCTCCTGCAGCAGCCGATTCCGGAATGCCGCTGTTCGGACTCGGATGGCGGCGGGCAAACTGGACAATCGCTCTAATCGCCCTTCCTCCCGACAGTCCGGGTGTGACTAGCGCAGACAGAGCAAGCAGTACTCCACTAATCCGTGCTGGAACGTAATTCAGCCCATCATCCAATCTTGCGGATGCCCAGCCGAAATGAACATAGCGTTCATTGCGGTAGCCCACCATGGAATCCAGCGTATTGCCCGCTCGATACAGCATGGCAAGCGGCGCTCCGCCGATGAGCGCGAATACAAGCGGCGAAATAAACGCATCCACGATATTTTCCGCTACCGTTTCTATCGCTGCCCGCGCCGCATCTCTTTCATTTATCTCCGACGTATCTCTGCTTACAATATAAGACGTGTAGCGTCTTGCGTCAGCCAAATTGCCGGCAGCAAGCGGACGATAGACGAGCATCGCCGCATCCTTCAGGCCAGTGACAGCGATCGTAGAAGCGATAAACCATATCGAAACCGCATACCCGAGCCATAAATGTATGTAATTCGCCAGCCACGTCATGCCCCAAATGACAGTGAAGGCTGCCGCCATCGTTGTCAGCGCAAGGACGATTCCCCGCCGCTTGAGCTGATCCGCTTGCAGCGTCCGTCCCTCCGGACGAAGCAGCGCTTCCATTCTGCTGATGAATTTGCCTATATAAATGACGGGATGTGTCGGCCATTTCGGATCGCCTATGATCCAATCGACGAGGATTGCTGCTGCAATCAGCAGCAGCGTCTCAGATAATGAATAGAAGATCATACGTCCTCCAGGCGGAATGCATGCGCCTTCAGATCCAGCGGGAAACCGGCAACGACAAGATAGGCTTCCGTGCAAACGGCCGCCAGCTGCCGATTCAGCCTGCCGGCCTCATCACGGAACCTGCGGCCAAGGGGATAAGCAGGCACGATGCCGCTCCCAACCTCATTGGACACCAGCAGGAGCGGACTGCTGCAGCTTGCGACAGCATCAACTAAATCGTCGATAACATCCTTTAAATTCAGCGTGCTGGGGACTGCCGAATGGTCCCCTTCCTCGGCCATCGGCTCAAGACGCAGCAGCCAGTTCGTCAGCCACAATGTCAAGCAATCTACCAGCACAACAGGACGTTCAGAAGCTGTCGCCCCCTCCTGATCCAACTGCCGAAGCGCTGCAGCCAGCTCAAGCGGCTCCTCTATCGTACGCCAAGGAAAGCCGGAAGCCTCCCGCAGCTCCTTATGCTGCTTGATCCGAGTTGCCATCTCATCATCCCAGCTCTGCGATGTAGCGATATAGATCCCGCTTGCAGCGCTGCGCATCGCATACCGTTCAGCGAAATCGCTTTTCCCGCTTCGCGCCCCGCCCGTAACAAATACTTTCATTGTCGAGCCTCCTGAAAAAAATCCCACGGAATCGGATTCTCATGATTGCTTTCATTCCTTGCTATCCGCGCGAGATGCCAGCGCTTTCGAAGGTTGCCATCTCGCGCATGATGCGAAGCGCGGCGTCGATAATAGGGAAACAAAGCACCGCGCCTGTTCCCTCGCCGAGCCGCATATCAAGATGGATAATCGGCGATAGACCGATGACGTCCAGCAGCTGACGATGTCCTTGCTCATGGGACAAATGCGAGCCCAGCATAAAGGCCGCTGATTGCGGCGATAATGCCGATGCAACCAGTGCAGCAGCCGAAGAAATGAACCCGTCCACCACAACCGGACAGCGTTCCGCAGCCGCGCCGAGAATGACGCCGACAAGTCCGGCGATCTCCAGGCCGCCTACCTTTGCCAACGCATCAATGGGATCACGCCTGTCCGGCGAATGAAGTGCAATAGCCCGCTCTACAACATCTATTTTATGCTGGCGCCGTTCCTCATTGATACCCGTTCCCAATCCGACGGCATCCTGGACCCGCATCTCTGCCAATACTGCGCACAGGGCGGCGCTCGCCGTTGTATTGCCGATGCCCATCTCGCCAGTTGCGAACATCCGATAGCCCTTTGACGCCAAATCCTTCACAATTGCCGCCCCGGCTGCAATCGCAGCGACTGCCTCTTCACGCGTCATTGCTGCTTCACGGGTCATATTTGCCGTCCCTTTGCGCACCTTGCACTGAATGAGACCTTCGTGGCTGAGATCAGCATTCACGCCGATATCTACACAAAACACTTCAGCGCCTGCTCCTCTCGCCAGCACATTGACAGCCGCTCCGCCCGCCAGAAAATTCAACACCATCTGCGGCGTAACCTCAGCAGGAAAGGCGCTGACACCTTCCTCGCATACGCCATGATCGCCCGCCATCACGATAACGGCGCGTTTGGACAAATCCGCACTTATTTCGCCCGTAATGCCAGCGATCTGCCGCGCAATTTCCTCCAGCTTGCCCAGACTTCCCGGCGGCTTCGTCAGACTGTTCAAGTGCTGCTCCGCAGCCTCAACCGCGCTTTCATTCAACGGTCCAATTGCGGCAATGATCGTTTCCAGCGTCCCTTCGCTCATACAGCCTTCGCCTTCTCTCTTCTTCAATTCTCTTCCTATATGAATCAAATATAATAACTATCAGCAGGTTGACCGGGCTGCAGCAAGAGCTGCGGCACTCCCGTTGCTGGATGCGGCAGAACAACAGCTCTCGCTCCGAATACACGCTGGATCAGCTCCGGCACAACGACCTTTGCCGGTGGACCAAATGCATCCACACGGCCCTCATGCAAGACGAGCAGCTCGTCACAATAATGCGCAGCCAGATTCAAATCATGCAGTACCGCTACGACAGTCATGCTCTTCTCCCGCTGCCAGCTCTTGACGGTATCCAGCAGCTGAACCTGATAGCCGATATCCAGATAGGTCGTCGGCTCATCAAGCAGCAGCAGCTTCGGCTCCTGCACCATAACCTTGGCAAGCGCGACCCGCTGCCTCTCCCCGCCGCTAAGCTCGTCGATGCGGCGATCCTGCAGCTCCGACAGCCCCATCGCAGCCAGAGCATCATCAATAAGCGCGTCAACATTCCGTTTCTCCTCGCCTAACCAGTTTTGAAACGGAAATCGGCCCATCATAATAACTTCCCTTACCGTAAATCCTGTCGCGCCCAGCCCGCCCTGCTGCAGCACTGCCAGCCATTTGGCCAGCTCTTTGCGGCCATAAGCGCCAGCAGATTTCCCTTCCAGCGTTACCTCGCCTGAGGTTGGCGAATCGACACCTGACAATAGTCGGATGAGCGTTGATTTGCCAACGCCGTTCGGCCCAATGATCCCATACATTCGCCCCTCTTCCATAGAGAAGCTGATCTCCTTCAGAATCGTTCTGTCTCCGATTTTCTTAACTACACTCTGCGCCTCGATCATGATGGCGAACCTCCCTGCAGCACCTTGCGCCGATAGAGCAAGTATGCGAAGAATGGAGCGCCAATTAGAGCTGTTATGACGCCTAACGATATTTCCTTTGGACTAAGCGCCATTCTCGCAAGCGTATCGGCCCACAGCAGATAGATGCCCCCGCCAATGGCCGACAATGGAATGAGCAGGCGATAATCCGGACCGACCATTAGCCGGAGCATATGCGGAACAACGAGTCCGACAAACCCGACAACGCCGGAGATAGAAACCGCTACAGCTGTCAGCAATGTTGCCGTTATAAGGACGATCAGCTTCGTGCGCTCGACATGAATGCCCATATGCGCCGCATGGCGTTCACCGAAGACGAATAGATTAAGCGGCTGCGCATACCGCAGCAAGATCGGAAAGCCGACCAGGAGGAACGGCAGCACAACCCCCGCATGATCCCAGCCGCGAGCGCTCAGGCTGCCCAGCAGCCAGAACATAATCTCATTCACGACTCCCTGTGACAATGAGACCATGAAGGTTACGAATGCGCCGAGAAAAGCTTGCACAATGACGCCCGAGAGGATCAGCGTCTCGATATTCATGACACCGCGAGCTCGTGCGAGCGCAAATACGATGACCAGCGCACCGATTCCCGTCACAAAAGCGACTACCGGCACAGACCATATTCCGATAACCGTCTGAAAGCCGAATAGAATGAGAAAAGCCGCTCCGACTGAACAGCCGGAAGCGACGCCTAACGTAAATGGATCAGCAAGCGGGTTGCGAAGCACGCCTTGGAACCCTGCTCCCGCCAGAGACAAACAAGCCCCGACTAGAACGGCCAGCAGGACACGGGACAATCTTAGCTCCGTCACAATTGCGATAGAGCTGGGGTCCCACTTGCCCTCGCCGCCGTCCATCCATGGCAGCTGATGAATAAGAATTCCCCACACATCGCTCAGCGGCAAGCCCGACGATCCAATGGACAAACTTATAATAATAGATGCGGCAAGGAGGAGCAAGGCTGCTCCTCCATACATAAAAAGTTTAAGTTTCATCTTATTTGACAAGATCAGGATGCAGCTTCTTCGCAACCTCTAGCAGACCGTCTGCCAGACGCGGACCTACACGAACAAGCGGATCTTGTGCCACCTCGAACAGTTTATTGTTTTTTCTGGCGTTGATCGTATCCCAGCCCGGACGGCTCTCAATCTCCGTCAGAATCGGATTAGCTTCGCCTTCATTCACGATCATTGACGCATAGATGATCACATCTGGATTCGTCTTAATGACCTGCTCAGGATCAATCTGGTACCAGCTTGGCTGATCCGCGATGTTGATGCCGCCGGCAATTGTCAGCAGCTCATCGAGAAATTCACCCTTCCCAACCGTGTAGCCGGGGGAAAATTCAAGATATACCTTCGGCTTCGGCGCATCCTTGATCGCTTCAGTCACCTCTGCGCGAACATCCTGCATATGCTTGGCAACTTCATCAGCCTGCTCTGATTTATTCATAATAACGCCGACCTGCTTGATCTTCTCAATGACCGCATCATAGCTCTTCGGGTCTGTCGCATACACATTCAGCTTCAATTCACGAAGCTTCGCGATGACGGGAGCGTTCATGGTGGAGGAAGCAAGCACAAGATCTGGCTTCAGACCGACAATGGCTTCAATATTCGCTTCCATGCCGCCGATGCGCGTTTTGGCAGCCGCATCCTCTGGATAATTGGAATAATCATCAACACCGACGACAGCATCACCTGCGCCGATCGCGTACACAATTTCCGTCTCGCTTGGAACGAGCGTCACAATTCGCTGAGGCGCTTGCTCGAAAGCAAGCTCTGTGCCCGTAGCATCCGTAAGCTTCAGCGGGTATACCGTGCCCGTAGGGACACTGGCGTTATTATCCGACTTGGCGTCTCCCGCCGTTGTCGGTTCTTCAACATTCGTCTTCGGCTCTTCCTTGACATTCTCTTTGTTCCCGCAAGCTGCTGTTGCAAGCAGCATAGCCGCCAATAGCAGCAGCATGCCTATTTTCAACCACTTCAATTGTTTCATCCCTACCAATCACTCCTAATTATACTGAATATTGAAACGCAAAAAAAGCACTTCCGACTACCATGTCAGAAATGCTTCAAGTTCCTAAGAACAACGGCCTTATATAGAATCGCTTCCTCGGCGAATGCCGAATCCTTAATCGAGTTCCATCAGCCAATCTCCAACACCTCCCCAACTCCACGTAGGTAGCGTTCACCAAAACAGGCAGGTCTCCTGACTTGGAGCATCCGCAACCATCGTCTTCCCGAAGAGCTTCGCTTCAGTGACATGCGATTGTTGCATTTGTCGAATAGACCGATGAAGCAGCTCTCAGCTGCCAGCACTCCAATCGACGCTCCTTACAGTGGCGGGTCCGTGCCGGTATTGCACCGGTCTTCCCTATTAAGCCAAAATAACGATCCATTATAAGAATGGAAAATCCTTATTTCAACACCTGTTTCTACATCTATTCAATTATGCAAGTGTAACTATATCATCCCCTTTTCTCATTGTCCACATAAAAATCCGCAATTGTCGGGTCTTTTGTTCTTCCTGACCGCATACCTGTAGAGAGTGGTTTTTTGTTGCGCTGGCGTGTTTGTACGGTCATTGAGAACAGGAGGAGAAGTTCAATGAATAGCAGAAAAAGGCTGACTACCGCGAGCACGACGGCTTTATTGGCCGCAGCGGCTGTAATTGCCGTCATACGTGCCCAGGCTGGAGCGGCTGAAGCAATACCTGCGGTCGTCACACAGACGGTCGAAGGAATGAATGCGCAAATTAAGCTAGGGACCTACCCTGCTAAAATATTGCAAAATAACGCATTCACAGTCACCTTGACAGACCATGCCGGCCTGCCCGTGCGCGATTCCAAGCTCGATGTCGTTCTCTCTATGCCCGGCATGATTTGCGGTGATGCTGCGTTTGATTTGAAGGAAGTAGCGCCAGGCGTGTATGAAGGAGAAGTAATTCCGCTTATGGCGGGAATGTGGGAAGCGAAGGTAACCGCTGAATCGACTGATGGAAGCACTACATTCAGCCGAAAGGTGAAGGCGGATCACTAGCTGGCGTCGGGCGCTGTACATGGACAGCGGTTTGAACAAGCCAGTTGGCAGCCATCACTCGCCGTCACACCATATGCAGAGAGCCGCATGAGCGCAGCTGCGTGTGGGGAGCCGCGAGCGGAGCCACGCGAGGGAATCGCGTGAGCGGAATCACGTGAGTGGAGTCGCGTGAGCGGAATCGCGTGAGTGGAGCCGCGCGAGGGGAATCACGTGAGTGGAATCGCGTGAGCGGAATCACGTGAGCGGAATCGCGTGAGTGGAGCCACGCGAGGGGAATCGCGTGAGCGGAGTCGCGTGAGGGGAATCACGTGAGTGGAATCGCGTGAGCGGAATCACGTGAGTGGAATCGCGTGAGCGGAATCGCGTGAGTGGAGCCGCGCGAGGGGAATCACGTGAGCGGAGTCGCACAAGGGAAGCCGCGCCGTGGGAGCTGCTTGAACGGAGCGCGCGAGGTGCAGAAACCGCTGTGTTAATTACCACAGCCACGGAGAGAGGCTTGGCACGATATCATTCGCTGCCAGGCCTCTCATTATGGCAAGCAGGCCCACAAGCACAGCCGCTATCGTGCCGGCTTGCCGCATTATTTTGCGCCAGCGTTTATTGACGCGCCCGATGAACAGAGCGACAACCAAGAGCGCCGGCAAGGTTGCCACTCCGAATACCGCCATAATGGCCGCCCCCTCCCACGCGGAGCCGGAGGCGGCCGCATTCATTTGCATGGCATAAGTCAATCCGCACGGGAGAAACCCGAATGACAATCCCGTAGCTGCGATATGAATGGCATCCCCCTCCTTTTCCCGCGACTTCCGAGGCTTCAAGCTGCGGTACAAAAAGTCTGTCCATCTGTGCAGAAACGGCAGCTGGAACCGCCGCCATAACCACAGCAGCACGAATAGCCCGCCAATAATAGAGGCGAGCCCCTGCAGCCCTGCTATTTTGCCGGCAATTTCTACGAATGAGCCTACAGTCCCCATGACAGCCCCCAGCACACTGTAAGACACAATCCTGCCCAAGTTATAGTACAGGATGGATTCCAAAGCAGTAGCCTTCGATTGAAGCGTAACGGCAGATACAATTCCACCGCACATGGCAATACAGTGAGGCGCGCTGAAAAGACCCGTTAATGCGATCAATCCCCATTCCGGTCCCTCCATTACCTCGCCTCCCGCCGCTCAACTGCCCGTCTGAGCTGACCATTCAAACGGATCGCATTGCCTACGACCGATAGCGAGCTGAGCGCCATCGCTGTTCCTGCCATCCAAGGCAACAGCCCTCCGACCGCTGCGAACGGAATAATAATCGCGTTATACAGGAAAGCAAAGGCCAAATTCTGACGAATATTGCGCAGCGTCAGCCGGCTAATGAGCAGCGCCTCGACGATGCCGGTAAGTCTCGCCCGCACAAGCGTTAGCTGCCCCGCCTGAAGAGCAGCTTCCGTACCGCCGCCCATCGCGAAGCTCACATCTGCAGCTGCCAGAGCAGGCGCATCATTCCAGCCGTCACCGGCCATTCCAACCATATGGCCCTTCTTCTGCAGGCTGCGGACCAGCGCCGCCTTCTGCTCCGGCAGCATGGAATCATATACTTCAACAACGCCAGCTGCTCTGGCTGTATGCACTGCTGCAGCAGAATGGTCGCCTGTCGCGAGAAGGACAGACACCCCCGCAGCTTGAAGCGCCGCTACCGCTTCTTTGGACGATCTCTTTAACGAATCTGCGAACGCGAATGCCCCCCGGCATTCCCCATCGATCGCAAGATATAAGACTGTCTCCCCTTCGGACTCCTTGCGGGCAGCAAACAGCTGCTCTGCACGACCAGGCTCCCAGCCTTGTCCAGTCCCGTATCGGATGTTGCCGATACCGATGTGTTTGCCTTCAACAATTGCTTCTACTCCTATGCCGGGGCTTGAGTGAAACTGCACAGCTGACGGAACTACAATTCCTGCGAGCCTTGCCGCTTCCATTATAGCTCCTGCGAACGGATGCTGTGAGCCCGCTTCAACCGCAGCCGCAGCACGCAGGAGCGCATTAACCGCGCCGGAAGAAGCCGTCATTTCGGTTAATGACGGCTTCCCTTCTGTCAATGTGCCCGTCTTATCGAGTACGATCATATCCATTTGCGCCAGCCGTTCCAGAGCGCCTGCTTCTCTTAGCACAATGCCGCGACGGGCCAGTCTGCCGGAAGCCAGCACGAGCGAGATCGGCGCTGCCAGCCCAAGCGCGCAAGGACAGGCGGCAAGCAGCACAGCCAGGGCATGTACAGCAGCCGTACCTGCATCGCCAGGCTTCAATACAATTAGCCATAGCAGCAGCGTACTGAGCGACAGCACGATCATAACGGGCACGAATATCGCGGCAAGCCGGTCGACCTTGCGACCGATCGACGATTTGGTTGATTGCGCTTGACGTGTCAAAGCAGCGATGCGGCTCAGCAGCGTGTCCCCCTGAAGCGCTTCAACACGTATTCGCAGCTCCCCATCACCATGTACGCAAGTACCGGCAAAGACACGGTCGCCGGCAGTTTTTACAATCGGCATACTTTCGCCTGACAAGAAGGATTCGTCTATCAAGGCATGACCTGCAATAATGCATCCATCCGCCGGAATCGGGCATCCCGCCTCTGCGATGATCTGCTCGCCAATGTGCACATGCCGGAGCGGCACACGCAGCCGGCTGCCGCTCCGCACCACAACCGCTTCGCGGGCTTGCATGGCGGCATAGCCGTCATTCTCACGCATAACCCGTTCCGATGCGGCAGTTTCCAGCAGCTTGCCAAGCAGCACGGCAGAGATCACGACCGCAGACGTTTCAAAATAAAGCGGCATGCCCGCCATCATCGCATAATAGCTGTAACCAAAGGCTGCTGATGTGCCAATCGCAATAAGGACATCCATATTCGCACTTCTCTCTCGAAGCGCATAATAAGCACGAAAATAAAACGGCTTGCCGATAAAAAATTGCACAATCGCCGCCAAACCAAATTGCAGCAGCGGTTCCTGCAGCAGCAGCGGAACCGGCACACCGCGAAGCCATGTATAATGATGAGCCATCGCCCATAACAGCGGCAGCGTCAGCAGCGCAGATAGCACAAAACGGGCAAGCAGCGAGCCTATTTCATTATGCGCGCTGTTGTCAGACCCTCCGAGGGGCGAAGCTTGAAAGCCAAGCTTGCCGATCGCATCAACAATGCCGCTAGTCGTAACGACATCCGGCGCATAACGAATATTTGCCGACCTTGCTGCATAATGAACCGAAATGCCGGACACACCTTCAAGCCGTCCAACAGCCCTCTCGATTCTAGCAGCGCAGGCCGTACAGCTCATTCCCCCGATACGCAGATCAAGCTCAACCGCACCACCCCGTACATCCCCCACCCTCATCCCTCCTGCCATCAACTTGCCTTCGCTCGTCTGCAATAGCTTTAAAATCACTATATGGCAGAACAGGTTTATCCATGATAAGTTAATTGGATTCCTGTACAAGAGCATGCAGAAGTTTATTAATAAATACGTGTGCAGGTACAGATACGTGTATGGATCGGCCTTATGAAGCAAACCATCTTTCGTTTCGAACAACACTTCGAGGCAGCGCTCTTTTAAATCAACGAAATCAAGCACAAATAAAGGCTGTCCCATAGTAGGTTACTACTAATGAGACAGCCTTGACGCTTTACCGACCCAAGGTCGCTCAGCTCGCTTTTTCCCTGCCTAATAAAGTTATCCGTGAAACATCCTGTACAAACTCTCAGGTCTGCTGGCTTCAACAGTCGCTTACATCCTCGTTACTGCAAAAATACTGCAAAAATAACGAGAACGTATACATTCAAGTCCATTAACTGCAAAAGTGCAGCAATACGATCCTCGAAAACGTTAATAACTCATCTGCTGGCAGTATTTGATGTAGTTTTGCAGCAACTTAGCTAAATCCGGCTATTTTTGGGTTCAGGAACTGTATTTTCGCAGTAAAGCACTGGAGCTTCTCAAAATTCCAATGGGAATCTCAATTGTAAAAGTCGATTCTGAGATGCTTTTTACCCTTAGCATGACGAGTTTGCCACCACCCGCATAAAACTAGTCGCCTGTCGCCACTTCACCGGGCCAACTAAGCATACCGCCAACCATATTAATGACCTCATATCCTTGAGCGGATAAATAATCGCATGCCTTGCCGCTTCTGTTGCCGCTGCGGCACACCATATAGAAAGGCTCCTCCAGCGCGCTTAATTCACCGACTCTTTCTACAAATTCAGATAGCGGAATGTGACGAGCTTCTGCAATATGGCCTGACTGCCACTCGTCCAGCTCCCGCACATCAATCACACTCAGCTTCTCACCCTCGCGAAGGCGGGTTTCCAATTCCGTTGCTGTTATTTCACCGTTCATGAATCAACATCCCCTTTAAATTCAGCTCGATTTCATCCTACTATATTGCATTGTACAGTTGCATAATGAGCATGTCCAGCTTGAGCGTTTCATGCGAAATATATGAACGATGTTTATGCGATACTTGAGCGATTCTATGTGACATACATGAACGATGCTTATGCGCTGCTTGAGCTACGCTTGTGCGATTCACGATCGATACTTGAACCAGTCAAAGCAATTTTCGAACAATCCACGAGCAGTATTCGAACAATCCACGAGCAGTATTGGAACCATTCACGAGCAATGAACAACCCACGAGCAAGAAACGATGGAAAGGAGCCTCTGGCGTAGGAAGCAGCTTTAGCGGCGTGTCCGGTTTTTGGCAGCGAGCAGTCGGTTGATGGTTGTGCCGGTTTCACCAGAATCTGCTGGCTTGGAGCCAGACGCAGCTGCAGTGGAATCTGCGGGAGCTTGTTTGCGCTCGTCACCAGCTGCTCTGTCAGACCGTTCTGCCACAGGAGGTTTCCCCTTCAATACGACGCTACCGTCGGATCTTGGCTCCCTATGAGCAGCATTGCCGCTAGTTCCGCTTCGCGTGTCAGCACCGTGGCCATTCAATGACCCCTTTCCTCTGCCGTAAAAGGAATCCACACGACCTTTGCGTTTCTGCAGCCTTGAAACGGATGCGGCTCCTTCCGGCCTCGGAGATCGGGGCTGACTCCATAGCCGTTGTCTCAACAATCCGACAGCCGAAGCGATGCTCGACCATTGTATAGACACCCGCCTGATTGCAATATCAGCCAGCCATAGCAAAAGTGCGGCAATCAGCAGCAGCCGTGTGACATCTATAAACTCGCGGCTGCTTATCGGGTCAGTACGGAAGACTTCCGCAGCATTGTCCACTGCCAGCACCCGGCCTCCGGTCAGCGCCGCGAGCTGCTCCAGCTTGACAGTGCCATCGCCCTTGGCAATTCGGTACTCCTGCGAGTAGGGGATGACGAATCCGGCAAGCATTCCTTCATCCTCATTATCTTGAGCTTGCTCGCCACCGACTGCTCGCGGAGCAATTCGGGCGACATAAGCACCGGGTCCCGCCGCTGGAAGATGAACCTCGAATTCTCCTGGCGAGGTAGGGATTGCAGATAATTGCTGAGTCGCTCCTTTTTCGTCTGTCACATCGACCTTTAGTCCAGCCGAGCCGCTTCTATCAGAGCCTTCACTTGTTATTTGCAATCTCGCTTCACTGCCTTCTACTGAGGCCGTTACTTCATACGGATCAGCAGCAAACTGCGGGAAGGTCCATTTCACCCATTTCGTGAACAGCTCGGAAAATTTGGACCACTCCACCCAATCACGGGACCATTTGCCTGTCAAATCGCTCGTCCAGGCCACAGAACGGCCAGATCCGTACTGCCAGCGCGCAAGCAGCGGATCGCCATCCGGGGACAGCAAAATCGTTTCTGCCGTTTCTTTAGCCGTTGTCGCGACATATGCTTGAATCTCCGGCACGCCGCTTTCCAAGTCTGCCGCCCAATTTCCAGCTCGACCTAATGCCGGTATGAACGGTTGGTTGACAATGTACGTCCGTGACATAAGCACCGCCTCCCTGCTGAAAATAGCAGGAAGCGTGCTCTCATCATTCGTGAAATAGTAGCGTCCTTTGGCCCCTTCCGCAAGCGCGCGCAGCAGATTCGTATCCGCCCCGTTGCCAATCGCAACGGACGAGAGCGTAATCTGATTGTCTGTCATCGATTGCGTCAATGAGCTGTACCCCGGATTGCTCGCAGATTGCCCATCCGTAAGCAGAATGATATGCTTGCGCTCCGTGTTCACTTCCAGCATTGCTCTGTACGCCATATCAAGCGAGGAATAGATTTCTGTACCGCCGTCTGCATGTATGCCTAGAATGTCGCTGATAACCGTCTCCTTGTCATCCAGCCTCGTAGGATCGACAACCCACCATGGCTTATTGTCAAAGGCAAGCACACCGACGGTATCCTGCTCTCTCATCAGCTCAACCGTACGCATCGCCGCTTCCTTTGCAAGCTCAATGTTCGCACCGCCCATGCTTCCCGATTTGTCAATGACGAGAATAAGTCCAAGGGACGGGAGCTGCCGTTTTCCTTTGAGCTCCATATAGACCGGAAGCGCTCGTTCCACTGGTGTCTTGAAATAGCCGCCCAGCCCGTAGCTGTCCTCGCCGCCAATCTTGACGAGCCCGATGCCGTAGTCAGAAACTGCCTTGCTCAGCCATTCCATTGGTTTAGCAGCAATTCTAGTTGCAGGGATATTGTTCAGTACAATGCTGTCGTATCGCGCATAATCTGCCAGCTCTTGGGGCAGCTGCTCCGGCTGAATGATTTCGGTCCGAATATGAGACGCTTCAAGGGCAGCAACAATATTGCCCGAATCATCCGGCTTGCCTTCAACTACGAGTACTGTCGGCGGCCCGTTCACGCGACTATATGCATAGCCGCTATTGTTCTCGGCCTGCTCGTCTCCTGCGGCAAACAGTTCTGCCCGATAGCGGTGAAAGCCTGTTCCAGAGGCAATGCTTTGCAGCATAAAACGGTTTTCGCCCCGTTCCAATGTTACGGACTGCTTCACCAGCTCCGTATTGTCTTCGTACAAGCGCAATTCCGCTTCACCGGCAAAGGTGCTTGCAACTGTGATCTCGAACGTGAATTTCTCGGCTTGCTTCAATGATTTCGGAACATCCAGCCGCTCAATCGCAGCATCCTTGCGCTCTGGCGGTGCAATCGGGAGGACATCAACAACGATGCCTCTATGCTGCAATAGACGTCCTTGTCTCATGAGATTGCCCACATTCTCCTCGCCGTCGGAAAGAAGCACGATCCTGCCGCCTTCCTCTCCGAGCATGCCCGATGCAAGCTGAAGACCATGTGAAAGATGGCTGTAATTCGGATTAATCGTCGTCCGGAATGGTAGCGAAGCCTCCGTCCTTTCCGTTCCCGAACCAGCGGAGAGCGACCGCTCCACCAAGGCATCCAGGCCAAGGGATACAACAGCAGAACGGTCCTCCTGATCCTTGCCCCTGACCGCTTCGCCGATCCAGCCTCCAAGCGCTTTGTCCGCCTGAAGACTGGCTGAACGGTCAGCTACAAATACAATATCCCGCTGGGATTGAATCCAATAAGGGCTCAAGCCAGAAGCAACCATTATAATAAGCAGCATAGTCAGTGCGCGTACTCCAATAGCGGTATGCTTGCGCGCGCCGGTCAAACGCAGTGTTGAACGGTACATCCACCACAGCATGCCGACCCAGGGCAGAAGCAGCAGCAGAAACCAAGGATGCTCAAATTGCACGCCCACGACTGAACACCCCCCATTCCATAAGCATGACAACAACCAGCAGCAGCGCAATCCATCGGATAAGCGAATCCGCATCCTGCGAGCCTGTGCTCTTCGTCTGCGCAGCCGCCGATCCGCTCTCGCCTTCCCATCCATCGGAGGTGAAGACGAGCGGCGCTTCATCCAGCCCCATCGAGAACTCGCGTTGATCCCCAATAACAGCCGCATATCGAGTTGCAATGGTTTGCTGCTTCACATCCTGCTCGACGAAGCGGTACAGGCCGGGAATATTCGGTACCGTTTGGGACGAAGCTAACCCATCCTCGCCTTGCTCAGCCTCCAGCTTTCCAGCAGCGCTTGCGTAATTCTCCAATCCTGGCGTGGGCTCGACCAGCTCCCACAATGCACTTACGGCCCCGCCAGCATAATCAATATCAAGCGAAGACCCTGAAGACACTTGACCAAGCTGCTGCATTCCGCCCCCGCTCATCCACTGTGCCGCCTGTGCGGCCAATATTGGAAACTCCGGACGAAGCGGAAGATCAGAATGATGCAGATCAAACGTAAACAGCAGCATCGGCCTGCCGTCCTCCTTGCCCGCATAAACCGCAGCATATCCGCCATATTTGACGATAGGCTCTCCCCAATTCACGGCATCCGTCTGCACGAGCTTCGCAATATGCGTATCTTCAAAGGACAAGAAGCGAGTTACCGCATGCTCTGTAATTTCCACCCTGTTATGCTGAGGCTCTACGACTCTTGATTTACTTGAGGGGGCGCTACTTGCGTCCTCCATCCGCCAAATTGGCTTGCTGTCAATAAGCTGCTGCCATTCTGGAGCTGACAGCTCCTCTTCGGGAATGCTGTCAAGCACAATCCAGTCGACAGCATCTGTAGTATTCTGTTGCGGTTCAAATGCAGCAGGATCTACTACGATCGTCTCAATCCCCGCCAACTGCAATGCCTTGTCAAGAAAGAGATTGCCCTTCGTCACCAGCAATGCAGTCGTCTCCTTGGAGGATGCCGAGAAGCGATACAAGACATTGTCTGCTGCATAGATGTCCTCCGCGCCTTCCAGCTGAGCCTTGTATACACCCGCAATCGGCAAATTATCGACCGTCACGCTCTCCCACGCTCCTGGCGCGACATGAACCGATGCGTCCCCAACTGGCCGCTCGTTGCGATCCACATAGATACCGGCTTTTATCTCCACAGGCTTGTCGCCGTCATTGCGCAGCGTCACAACCGCAATCGCTTGATCCGGCTGTGCAGGGTCAGCTTTAACACCGAATGCAGCTACCGCCAGATTAGCTTTCTCCACACCGTTCACCTTCACGATCTCCATCGGCGACTGAATGGACAGACCTCTGGCGGCGGCAGCATCTGGCCAGCTTCCATCCGTGATTAGAACGATGGTCCCCTTCATTCTGGCCTCATCATCCCGAAGCAGCGCATCAGCCATCGAGACCGCTGCCGCCCCGTCCACCTCGCCGAAGGTCGGCGTCATTTCAGTTACCGCCTTCTCAAGCTTGTCCTTATTCCGCTCACGCAGCGAGACAATCTGAGGATCCCGTCCTGTCGCTATCACTGTGACTTCCGCATCGCTTCCTGCCCCCTCCTCTAGCCACTGAAGCGCGGCTGACTGCGCCGCCTCGAATTTGGACATTCCCCGCGTTTGCATGCCGCTGGCGCTATTCGGCTCCGCCAATCCTGTCATGCTGGCCGACCGGTCCAGTACGAGAACATAATGTCCACTCTTTCCAGATGTTTTCCATATACCAGGGTTCATCAGAGCCAGTACCAATAGAGCAGCTGCGAGCAGCTGGAGCAAGAGCAGCAGCGATCTTCTGAGCTTCTGCCAAGGCCGATTCGCTTCCTGTTCCTTAAGTGCCCGGTTCCAGAGCAAGTGACTGGATATTTCCGTATCGATATACGTTCGCTTGAGCATGTACAGAAGAACAATAACCGGCAGCGACAATGCAAACCAAAGCGACGTCAGCGATTGGAAAAACATGCCTCAGCCCCCCTTTCTATTACCGTAGCTGCGCGTATAAGCTAATCGGTAAATCTCATCTCATTAAACCGGATTCCTGCAGGAGCTTCACCACAGCTTGCTCCAGCGGCAAACCGCTGTCCAGCAGCAAATAAACCGCTCCCCGTTGTCCGCAATAGCCTCGGATCCTTTCACAATGCTCTGCAACAGCTTGCTTGTATGCTTGCAGTACATTTGCCCCAATCGCAACATCCTTGCCCGTTCCTTGCTCGCTGTCAATCAGCTTCAGCTCTCCTTGCAGAGCTGGACGAAGCTCCTCCGGCGATAAAATATGTACAAAAACAACCTCCTGGCCCGCTCCGATCAGAGAAGAAATCGTCCGCTCAATGCCATGCTCATACAGACCATCGGTGAACAGCCATGTCTGTCCCGCTCGTCGCGGGAGACCCGCCGCCGATACGATAGCCGCTGAGAGATCGTCATTGCCTGCATGATGTGCGGTCTGCTCTACAGCTTCGCTATTGTCTGCATCAGTGAGATAACGAAGAAGCTTCATTGCGCTGACACGGCCCCGCAGAGGCGGAAGCTCGCTCTTAATCTCATCCGAGAACAGCTTGACGCTGACCCGATCCTCTCCGGCAAGCGACAGATAGCCGACTGCTGCGGCAAGCCGCAGCGCATAACGAAGCTTGCTGCCGTCCTGCCCGGCTGGTTTGTCTTGTCCAGAGGACGGACTGTGTTCCCCTTTGCTCCCACGTCGGCCATCGAATGACATGGAGCGGGAGACATCGACATACATATGAACGAGAAGCTCCTGTTCGTCCCAATATTGACGGACGAAAGCGCGGCCTGACCGACCGTATACATTCCAGTCAATTCGACGAATATCGTCACCAGGCGCGTAAGGGCGATAATCAGCAAATTCCAACGAGCTGCCGAGTGAGCGAGAGCGCCTCTTGCCTTGAATTGTGCCGCGAATCCGATTCTTGGACACGATAGACAACCGGCTCAATCGTTCCAGCAAAGCGGGATCAAGCAGAAGCTCCCGTCTTGCGCTTTCAGCAGAAGGAGGATTGAAATTATGATCGCTCATCGCTGCAATTCCAATAGATCAAGAATACTCCCCACGATAGTATCGGTTCGCATTCCCATCGACTGGCCTTCATAACCAAGCACAATACGATGACGAAGCGCCGGAATCGCAGTGGAACGAATATCCTGCCAGGAGACATGCAGCCTGCCTGATGTCAGCGCACGCACCTTGCTCGCAGCAATGATCGATTGAATCGCTCTCGGTCCGCCGCCGTAACGGACAAACTGCTTCACAGGATCAGGTGAATCCGCCTCATCCGGATGTGTCATCATGAGCAGCTTGACAGCGAGATCGAGTATTTCATCGGCAACGAGCACTTCTTTAGCATAAGCTTGCAGCTTGCCCAGATCAGCAGAGGACAGCATACGGTTCGCACTTTCCCCTGTCGCTGCTGTCGTTCGCTGAACGATCAGCTTCAATTCCTCTCTTGTTGGAAAAGCAACATCCAGCTTGAGCAGGAAACGGTCCAGCTGCGCTTCCGGAAGCGGATAAGTTCCCTCCTGCTCAAGCGGATTTTGCGTAGCCAGCACGAAGAACGGCTTCGGCAGCAAATGGGTTTCGCCAGCCGCCGTTACCGTCTTCTCCTGCATCGCTTCAAGCAGGGCGCTCTGCGTCTTGGGTGTCGCCCTGTTAATCTCATCTGCCAGAACAATATTGCCGAAGATCGGCCCCGGCTGGAACCGGTAGGACGTCTGGCCCTGTGTGCCGAACTCCACCAAATTCGTGCCTGTAATATCGGAGGGCATCAAATCCGGCGTAAATTGAATTCTGGAAAACTCCAAATCAAGCGTGTCCGCAATGGTCCTGACGAGCATTGTCTTGCCTAGCCCCGGAATGCCCTCCAGCAGAGCATGTCCTCCGGCGATAATTGCCCACAGCAGCTGCTCGACAATTTCATTTTGACCGACAATAACGCGACCGATCTCTTGCTTCACAGCCTCGACTGTTTCCACTGCCCATGCGACCTGTTCTTTCGATTGCAGCATGATCTCACCTCTTCTATGTGCTTCCTTCATTTAGCGATTTGGCTGTATTTCGTCAAAATAATTCCGCACCCGCTCCTGCATGCTTTGCGGCAGCTCATTGCGTGATAGCGCCTGCTTGGCATCGGCAGCATATTCCGAATAGACATCCTCATAAGGTCGGGATACACCGTCTACCATAGGCGAGGTGCCGCCTGTCTCTATTTGACCGCCAGTGGTGGGACCACTATCCGTCTGGACATTCCCTGATCCCTCCATCGTACGCGGTGTTGTGACCAAATGCCGGCTGCCGCTGCCAGTGCCAGCTCCAGAACCCGCGCCACTACCAGAACCAGACCCACTGCCAGAGCCAGATCCACTACCAGAACCAGATCCACTGCCAGAGCCAGACCCACTGCCAGAGCCAGACCCACTGCCAGAGCCGGAGCTACTGCCTGCGCCAGACCCACTGCCAGAGCCGGAGCTACTGCCTGCGCCAGATGTGGAGCCTTGTCCTGACCCCGAGCTCTGTGAGCCTTGGCTGGATCCGCTCCCAGCCGCTTGATTGCCGATGGCCTGACCAGCGCCGGATGCCGACGATCCGCCGGACCAGCCTGAAGGTACGCCGCCGCCTGAGGAGGCAACCATTCCCGCGAGCGGCTGACCGCTATCGCCGAGCTGTCCCGCCATCGCGCCTGCCAGCGCCGCCGCCTCGCTCTGGGACAGCTCGCGGCCCAGCGCCTGCTCCAGCGCGGCGAGCGCATCGCTCTCGCCGCCGTCGCCTTCGGCCGGGTCCGAGCCCTCCCCGGCCGCTTCAAGCGCTTGCCGCGCCGCATTCTGCAGCGCCTCGCGAAGCTCGGCGCTGCCCTCCGGCGTCGCCGCGGCCGCGCGCTCCAGCTCCGCCGCAAGCGCTTCGCGCTCTTGCGGCGACAGCCGCTTCATCGTCGATCGCAGATCATCGATCGACGACTTCGCCCCCGAAGCGCTGCGCTGCGCCAGCGCTTCGCCGAGCTC
Source organism: Paenibacillus plantiphilus (assembly GCF_927798095.1). Taxonomy (GTDB): domain Bacteria; phylum Bacillota; class Bacilli; order Paenibacillales; family Paenibacillaceae; genus Paenibacillus_Z; species Paenibacillus_Z plantiphilus. The sequence goes on from NZ_CAKMMF010000004.1 coordinate 121,163, forward strand.
CCGCAGCTGCGGGCTGTCCTGCATCGCAGACGCAGTCGAATCGAGCCGCTCCAGCGCGGTTTCCGCTTCCGCTGCCAGCTTCTCCAGCTCCCGCTTCGCAGCATCAAGCGCCAGCAGCGCATCGCGCGGATCTTCCAGCTTCAGCATATCCTGCTGAAGCCGATCAATGGGCTCGCGCAGCTTGTCCTTCACCTTGTCAGGGAGCCCCTTGTTCTCCAGCTTGGCGGTCAGCTCATCCGCATCCTCCTGAACAATAGCCAGCTGCTCCTTCATCGCCGCAATTGCGATTGCCTTCTCATCCATTTCATTTGGAAGCAGCACCAGCAGTGCTGCGGCTGCACATGCGGCCAACAACAACGTCGCATATCGTTTATTGTCCCGCAGCTGCGGCAGCGGCAGCTCCTGTTTTCTGGAGTCACAGTAAGATGCAGCAGCTGCTGAGGCATCCTCGCGCTGCAGCAGCACAATGGGAGACTGGCTGGCAAGCTGGCCAAGCGCCGTTCTAACCGCATCATGAGCGCTGCTGCGGTCCATCACCCCGGCAGCCTCCGCCGCTGTCACACGTCTAACGATGCCGGCAGCAGCGCCGGCCAAAGGCCCAATAATAACGATATACAGGGCAATTTCCCGCGCATACAGCAGCGGCCACAGACGGCTTGCGCCCAGCATGAGGAGAGCCGCTGCCATGCCTGCAAGCAATCCGATCGCAATATACTTAATCGCACACAGCAGCTGCAGACGACGCTGCACCAGCTTTAGACTGTGAAGCAGACGCTGAGTCCCCTCCATAACGCTTCCCCCCTATTGTGAACTCTCCATCCTGTAAGCTAAGTTCGCCTAAACCTTGCCGCCCCGAATTCGCTTGTAGCGCGGCCTTATATAACGGATCGCCAGCAGTACTGCAATTACAGTCACCACGCTATAAATAATAAGAAATTCCTGCCATAGCTCCAACGACCGGGCATTCGCTCCTGACGTGTTGAAGACCGCGTTCGTAATTCCGGTGTCAAAAATACTAACGATCGCAGCAATAGGATTGCTTGCCACAATATGGCCAATCCAGCCGTAATCTGCCGGATTATAACTATTCGTGCTGTTCCGATATATAGCATCCATTATCCGATTCATTAACAAATAGAGGAAGCCGGTCCCGACAAACATAAACAAAGTAACGCCATAGGTGACAATGACAGATACCATCGTTCGTTTGAACAATGTCGAGAACAGCACGCCCAGCGAACCGATCACAACCATGACGAAAATAAAAAATAAAAATACGAGCAGCATCTGCTTCGGAGAGATTCCCCCATATAGAAACACCACGCTGTATACCGGCATCGTCGATACTACGAGCAGCAGCATGAAGCTCAAGGACGAGAACAGCTTGCTAAGCACGATAGTCGCCGAGCTTTGCTGTGTCGTAAGCAGCAGATTAAGCGTCTGCTTCTCTCTCTCCCCGCTAATGACCCCAGCCGTTAATCCAGGGGCCATAAAAGCGACAAGACCCAGTTGAACAATACTAATGAAATAAAACATTAAACGGCTTTGATTCGGATCAAAAGTATTCGAATTGCCGTTCGATAACTCAGTCGTAACATAGATAAACCCGAAAGCCATAGCGCCAATAACGAATAAATAGAAGAAAAGCGCCCACATCGAACGCGGTGTCCGCATGCGGAGACGAAACTCCTTGTCCAAGACCGGATTAATCAGCTTGGAGCGCCATGAACGTATCCCATCGCCTGCTTGAATCTGACTCATGCGAGGTTCTCTCCTCCTTTCGTAATTTCCAGAAAGACATCCTCCAGATTGGTCTGCGCCTCGCTGAAGGACACAATCCGAAAGCCCTTCTCAATAAGCTGCAGGAGAAGTGCTGCCTGCTCGTCATCCTGTCCTTCATAATGAACATGAATGCCGTGCTCATCACGCAGCAGCCGCCCGATAAGCGGCTGTTCCCGCAGGAAGCTCTCGGCCTCCTCCATTCGATCCAGCAGCCGAATATACAGCACGCGTTTAACTCTCAGCTTGCTCTGAATCTCCGAAATGTTGCCTTGAGCGACCATGCTGCCATGCTCGATTACGCCGATCTCATCCACCATTTCAGCCAGCTCAGGCAATATATGCGACGAAATAATAATCGTCTTGCCCATAGCCTTCAGCTCCTTCAAAATTTCCCGCATCTCGATTCGAGCCCTTGGATCAAGTCCAGAGGCCGGCTCATCGAGAATAAGCAGATCCGGATCATGAACAAGACAGCGCGCCAGACATAGCCGCTGCTTCATACCGCGTGACAGCGTATCGACATACGCATCCTTCTTGTCGGAGAGATTAACAAGCTCCAGCAGCTGTGGAATCAATTGCTCGCGCTCTGCTTTAGGAATGCCATAGCTGGCCCCATAGAAATGCATATACTCTACCGTTTTCAACTGATCATAGACACCGAAGAAATCCGGCATATAGCCGATCCGTTTGCGCACTTCCTTGGGATGCAGCGTGACATCGAAGCCGCCAACCTTGACCGTACCGGAGGTTGGTGCTGTAAGCGTGGCAAGCACAGACATCGTCGTCGATTTGCCCGCGCCATTCGGTCCGACAAAACCGAAGACACAACCCTTCTCAATGGTCAGATCGATTCCTTTTACCGCTTGGAATGAACCGAATGACTTCGTCAGTCCCTGAATCTCAATCATTGGCGTTTCCATTACCGCTTCACCTTCCCTTCCAGAGCGATTTGCGGATAGGCAATTTCATATTGAATGTCATCAAGCACATCGAACCTCATCAGCACAGTACGATCCTTGCTCATATAGTCCTGTGCGGATTGAAGCTCCCAGCTTGAACCATTTCCTGTCATCTCAGCCCACTTGCCCTGCTTCTCATTCCATATCGACAGCTTCACGCTGGTAGGATTGGCATTCATGCTGCGGGAATGAATCATCAGCTTATCGTATACCACATCTTCAATATCCGGCAGCATGTAGCTGAAGACAAGCTCGCCCTTGGCAGCAATTATGGTCCCATTCGGCCGTTGATCCAGCATTTTTATCGTTGTGGATTTAAGCTCGGGAATTATCATGCCAGGCATAATAGAGACTTGATCTCCCATAAGAACATTCAAATCAACCTTTTGCGCCCATAACGTCACACTATTGCTCTTCACTTCCTGCCCATTCACCTGGAAGAATGGCTCTGTGTCCTTGCTGAAGCCCACTACAACAATCCGATTCGTATTGCCAAACTTGCCGGCATTCATTTGACTATTCAAATATACATTGAGGAGAATTCTTTCACGCTGGCTCGTGTCCTGACTGCTGGAGGACGTGTAGGGGAAAATTTGCGAGCCATAATCCTGATACATCTGCTGGCCCCCCGCTCCCGTAACAGGAACAAGCGCACTGCCGGATTTCCCGATCTCCAGATCGCCTATCTTCACAACCTGTCCATTCCAGATCAGATGAACATCCGAAAGACCAGCATTGGTCTTGTTTGCAACCCGCAATATCGGACCCTTGTCCGAATTCTCCATTGCAGCTTCCAGCTGCCCCGTATCCGCAACCGTCTCCTGGTCCAGAAAAGTGCGGCGAGTCGACCAGTACGGCACATCATTCCAGCGGATTTCCGTTCCTTGATCCGTTCTTGTTACCAGCTGCAGCGATGTATCATCACTGAGATCTCTGCCGAGCGGGCCGCTGAAACCAGCGTCGGCGTTCTCATATAGCAAAGGGGCTTGCCCTGTATGGAAGGACATCCGAACATCTCCCCCTGTCGGGATAAAAACAGAGGATGCACCAAATTGAGTTCCCTCTCCCTTGCCATTAAGCTCCATAACACGGATCGTATGTGCAAGTGTACTGTTTTTGTCACTCGCGCCTACAAAGAATATTGTAACCGTGCTTATAATGGCGATCGTTGGAATGATCCACCATGCCCATTCGCGACGATCCATCCGCTTTAATAAAACAAACAGCAGCGGTGCGACTATGAATACATACCCCAGGAATAAATAGAGCAGCATCATAAACTGCGGATTATTAATAGAAGGGAACATATTCACCGCACTTTGCAGCTCCCAGTAAGGGCTGTATCCGTTGTGGTTAAACACTACGCCTGCCTGCGTATTCTGCAGGACTTTCCCCATCAGCTTTGCCCACAGACCAGCACTGCCGCCCCATGATGCCATCGGCTCCAGCGATGGGTCAAAAGCAACATACAGCACCTTGCCAAGCCCCATGCTGCGCTGTGCTGCCAGTACGACTTCACCCTCCATCAACTGTGCCGTACCATCTCCAATCGTAGCCGAAGAAACAGTAAGTGGAGATTGAAGAACCAGCTTTTTGCCACCGACATAGGACGACAGACTATCCGTTGATGTGATGGTTCTCGTTCCCTGAACCGTCACTGGGGCAATCGCCTGGAAGGGACCAGCCGTCTTCTCATAGCCGGCTCCTCCTGACAGGATCAGCGTTCCGCCCCCGCTAACCCATTCCGTAATGGCTTCCTGCTGCCCTTCACTTAAGCCGTCGCTTGCCACATCATTAAGCAGCAATACATCAAGCATATTAAGCTGAAGCGAATCCTCCGGAAGCTGCTCTGGCTGGAGCGGCAACGTTTTAATGGAATACCCCTTCTGGTTAAGCATTGGCATAAAATTGAGCGTATCCGGGTCCCGGGCAACGATGCCAATCATATTGCTTTCCGATAATGTGCCCGACAAATAATTGTTGCCAAGCAGCTTCACCGTTCTGCCGCTTTCGGCAGAGTTCTCGAAGAATCGGATCAGACTGCCTGTTTTGCCAAGCTGACTGCTCGGAAGCGCCAATGAAAGCGTGATCGGCGTATCCATTGGCAGCTCGGCCTTGACCGAATAATCCGACTTGCTCCCGTTGTAGCTCGATAGCACAGAAACAACAAGCTCACCGGACAGCTCACGACCGGTGCGATTCGTCAGCGTGAAATGAGCAGGAAACCATCGCTGCCCTTTAATTTCTCCTTGATAGCCAGCGCTGCTCTGTATTTCGATGCCTGTCTCATCTGCAGGCGCTGCAACAGCAGTCCTGCCAGGCAGCGACTGCAAGATTGTCAACATGGCGACAAATGATAGAATAATTGCTTTCATAGCCGTATTTCGTATGTAAGGCTTCACATCCAAACTCCCTTCTGTATTAGGCTTCCTTATTTTAACGATAATGGAGTTTCAAAAGTTTCGATCCTTACACTAGCGCGGACAGCTTGTCCGTCACTGGCAGGACAACTTACGCCGCCAACTGGCGGACATTAATAACAACTTATTGCTTGTTCAATTTTTCAGACTGTTTCATAGTGAACTCATCGAGCATTTGATTGTAATATATCTCGCCTTGTTCAATAATTGCTGAAATCCTTTCTTTCCCTTTATCATCCAACCAAAATTCGACAATCGTCACGCCGCTTCCACCCACATAATCAGGAGCTCCATGTATTTTTTCTATATCTCGCAAGGAGCTCTCGAAATCGTTATTAGAAATGACATCCCTTACTTCAGATAATTTAACTCTCTCTTGGTTTTCAGGAATTTCCCCAAAAATTTGGGCCGTCCTTCTTGCGAATATTCCAAAGTGAGATTGGCCTTTTTTCTCTAGTGCTAATAGTTCTTCCTTCTTCTCTTTACTTAACCCCTCGATCTTATTTAGCAATTCTTTTCTACCCACAGTCTTAGGTAAGTTTTCACTTGCATTTGTAGAATACAACGGGAGCGAATAAAGAGATTCTATCAATAAATTTTCTTCGTTAGCCCTTTCATCATCAACTTGCAAAGTATCCTTATTTCCAGAAAGGGGATTTCCTTCGCTTTCTTCCTGTTTAATAGAACCATGTCCGATTATACTTTCAATGTTTCCATTTCCAAAAGCTAGAGCAACAGTTAAAGTTAGAACAACTATACATGCACCTAAAACTGCAACTTTAATTATTTTATGCACACTCCGTTCCTCCTCAAAAGTTTATTTCATTTTCAGTTGCTGCTACGTGTATACGGAACATAGCCCAAAAATAAAAACGGACGGATAGAATCTCATTCTAACCAGTCCGTTTCATTATTCCTTCTCAGGTCATCAATCTCTTTCATTTGTATACGAATCACCTTTTCTGTATCACGATGAAACCAAATCGTGACGGCTACGCCAAATTCACGCTTGCCCTCTCTGAGAAGCAGCCGAAAATGCTGGGATATGACACCGCCGTTCTGCTCCTTCTTGCCCTCGTACTTGTAATCTACAATATCCGTCTTAAAACGCTTGGCGGCCTCTTCCATCGCAAGCCGTCCCCATTTCGCATAATCAGGCTCCGCCAGAACGGCTGCGCTATGAGCAAGCAGCGACATAACGAACATCAATGATACGATCAAACCTCTTATTCTCATCCTGCACCTCCAATTAAGGAGGTAGTGTGCCCGCAATGACAGCAGGTCATCCTTTTTTTGAAACGAAGCGGCACGAAACGATAACAGCGGCTGCCCAGGCAGAGCAGAACACAATCCAGATCAGCTGGTTTAGCTGCTGAAATTCCGTTAAAGTAATTGTACGATGCAAATCATGCATCCATGTCAATAATTGAAGCTGAATGGCATCATAGCTGGCCATAATAACTAGCGTGACCACCAACAGTATGACGACTCTTCCCACCCTTTGCCTGCGAATAGCCGCGTAGAGCAAAGAGGCTGCGAACCATCCGAACATTGCTGCCGACAAAGGGGCAACGATCCAATCTCCCAGCCCGATTTGACCATAGGACTTCACCATCTTGACAGCCAGCATGATCGTCGCAACCGCGATACAGACTGTCCAAAGAAGGAACCTCTCCCTATCGCGGCCAACAGACTTCATGGAGGACCGATCCACAGAGCTACGCCAACGCCAATAGCGATACAGCAGCAGCGCAGAGGGAATCATCAGTCCCACTACAGATGTCATATACTGCAGCCAATGATAAATGCCTTCTCCGGCAATTTTATTGTTCAGCAGCGGGAAGTGCTTGACGAACACGCCGCTGGTATGGGTCCAGCTATCCATGAACAGATGGGTCAGGAACCCGATAAACAAGGAAGCAACAAACACCATCCATTCACGCGCCGTCCGAAGCTGCCAGGACTGCTGCCCGTTCAGAATGTGCTGAACAAAGTGATTAATTCCGCTTTGCGGCGGCATGAACAAAGGCAATATCGGCTTCATTATCATGTGGAAAGCATAAGCGATTGCGATACACAACGGCAGACCCAGCAGGAGGAATCCAGACAAGGAATGACCGATCGAGCGATACGGCTCCATTGCCATGAAATACTCCATATCAGGTGCCATGCTCCCAAGCACCAGACCTGTAACACTTAACCATTTCGGTGCTATCCGGCGCAGAGGAACCGCAAATAACGGATGCGAGAATGTAAAAGGCATCCCTTACCCCCTAACCGCACAAAATCCTCGTCCATTCTATTAATCAATTTGTCCAAACTTGCTTAATGGCCATAGACGGAATACTGCTCTTCCTTCGATACTCGTCAGCGAGACCGCGCCGAATGCACGGCTGTCCTCGCTTCTCATCCGATTGTCTCCCATAACAAATACCGTTTCGGCTGGCACTTGGTAAGGAACCGTCAATGCGTTCGGCAACGTATCTCCTTTCACATACGGCTCATCCAGCAGCGTGTCATTGATGTACACGCGGCCATTTCTAATATCCAGCACATCGCCAGGCAATCCAATAACTCGTTTAATGAGACGGTTCTCTGCTTCAGGCCCATTGATTATAACGATATCTCCGCGGTCAGGGGCATAGAAATGATAGGTGATTTTGTCTTCAATCAGACGTTGACCCTCGTATAACGTGCCTTGCATAGAAACATTTCTTACTTCTGTCTGAGCGAAAGCATAATTCTGGATTAACAATGCTGCAATGACTGCCACTGACAAAGAAACGACCCAGTCACGCAGCTCCCGCACCCACTTCTTCTTCTGCGGCTTCTCTGTTTGAGTGCTCATCGTATGCTCTCCCTTCTATCTTGCAAATAATTCCATCAACGATAATAATAACGCGGAACAGAGCTATAAAGTTTCTATTTGTTGAAAGAAAACGCAAAAAAATATTGATCCCTCCTGTTCAGGTGGGATACAGTATGTAGATTGACGATTTATTTTTATAGAGGAGTGCTGCACATGTCGCCTGCGAACACAACGATAGAGAGCTCGGCTCCGGCAATTGCTGCAACTCGAAAGGATCATCTGCTCTTTATTATCGTGACCCTGCTCTACTGGATGAATATGTACATCTATGTCCCTATTTTGCCGCCTTATATGCAGGAAAGCGGTCATTCCGCTATGCTCATCGGAATCGTGCTGGGAAGCTACGGCTTTACCCAAATGCTGATTCGCTTCCCGCTTGGGCTGCTGTCAGACAAGCTGCAGAGGCGCAAGCCCTTTCTTCTGATCGGCATGCTGTCAGGCGCGCTTAGCTGCTTTCTCTTCACCATTCCTGATTCATGGCTATGGCCGCTTGCCGGACGAATGCTGTCAGGAGTCTGCGCTTCTGCCTGGGTAGCATTCACCGTACTCTATGCCGCCTACTACGCGTCCAATGATGCTGCGAAAGCGATGAGCAATATTAGCTTTCTCAGCGTAGGCGGACAACTGATCGGAATGACGTTAAGCGGATGGCTGGCGGGCATGTTCGATTGGAATGCCGCCTTTATTACCGGTATCGGGATCGGGTTGACAGGCTTTCTTCTCGTACTGGCTGTCAAGGAGCCTCGCGAAGGCGTTGCCCGCGCTCCCATCTCCATGAAGCATCTTCATGAAGTCGTTCGCACGCCTTCCCTGATCCGTGTTTCCATACTATCTATTCTGGGCCATTCGGTATTGTTCATCACTATGTTCGGCTTTACCCCGCTCAAAGCAACCGAGCTGGGCGCCGACAACGGTCAGCTCACAGCAATCGTCATCGCCTTCATGATCCCGCACGCAATCGCTTCTCTGCTGGCAGGAAGATTGCTTGCCCCTCGATTCGGGGCATGGAATATAACCGCATGTGGCTTCTTGCTGAGCGCAATTTGCACAATTGCCATGGTTTATTCGCAATCACTATCGATGCTTATCATTACACAGGCCATCAACGGCTTCTCACAAGGGCTGTACCTGGCCCTGCTGCTTGGCATGGCCATTCAACCGTTTGAACTGAATAAACGCGCCACAGCTATGGGATTCTATCAGGCTGCTTATTCGATCGGCATGTTCGCCGGGCCTTTCCTTGCCGGATTCATGAATGAAGGCTTCGGCCTTGATAGCGGGTTCTGGCTCGGCGGCGCATTTGCTGCTGCAGCTCTTCTTTTGACATGGCGCTGGAGGGTGCAAGCTTCATGACAGGCGTAATTACAAAGTAAACTGTCAAGTGTGCACTCTCCAGCATCAATCATTACCCTACAGCGACATCTTATAAATTGCCAGCACGTCAGATTGCCCCAGCTTCCGGAAATTCCCTATCGGGCTGCGTCCTGCCGCTTGCTTCGCCATTGCCTCCAGCTGTTGGTCGTCAATACCATATGCTGCAAGTTTTGATGGAGCGCCAATCGAGGTCCAGAACTCGCGGAGCGCTGCAATGCCTGCTTCAGCAATCTCAAGGTCGCTCCGTCCCTCCGCCTCAATACCGAACACCTGCACCGCGAATTGGCGGAAGCGCGGAATGTTGTCCTCCATTACATAGTGCATCCAGTTCGGGAACAGAATGGCCAGCCCTCCGCCGTGCGGAATATCATAAACAGCAGACAACACATGCTCCATTCCGTGATTCGCCCAATCTCCGGTTATCCCCATCGACAGCACATTATTCAGCGCCATCGTTCCACAATACAGAATCGTTTCTCTGTGCCCAACATTCGTCAGATCATTGAGCAGCAGCGGAGCCGTCGCAATAACTGCCCTAAGGATGGATTCACAGAAGCCGTCTTGTACAGGCGTGTTGGAGTCCTGGTGAAAATATTGCTCGAATACATGTGACATAATATCAGCGATTCCATAAACCGTATGCTCCTTCGGAGTAGTAACCGTGAAGACGGGGTCTAGGATCGAGAATGCCGGATAGACATGGGGGCTGCTCCAGCCAAGCTTCTCCTTCGTCTGTTCATTCGTTATTACAGAATTGGCATTCATCTCTGAGCCTGTTGCGGCCAGCGTCAGCACTGTTCCCAGAGGAAGCGCAGAATGAACGGGCACCTTGTTCGTCACCACATCCCAGAAATCCCCGTTATAATGGGCGCCAGCAGCAATCGCCTTGCCGCAGTCGAGCGTGCTTCCGCCGCCGACAGCAAGCACCCAATCAATCCGATGCTCTCTGCACAACTGAGCGCCCTTGTTTACCGTCGTTACCCTTGGATTCGGCTCGACACCGCCAAGCTCCGTCACTTCGCAGCCAGCACGTTGAAGCAGCTCTCTCACACTGTCATAAAGTCCGCTTCGCTTAATGCTGCCCCCGCCGTAGATGAGCAAAACATGCTTGCCATATTTCTGAGCCTCTGCTGTCAGTTGCAGAAGCTGCCCCTCGCCGAAATGAAGTCTTGTTGGATTATGGAAGGTGAACGTGTTCATTGCTGATTTCCGCCTCTCTTCTTAAATAGTCTGCCGCACCGATCAACATATCGCATCCTGCACTACACCACAAGTTTATCAAAATACCGAATAAGAGTAAAAAAAAATCATCCATCGATTTGCTCGACAGATGATTCTAACCCCCTGCATATTACATACACTCTTCCGGATCTTCCGCAGGAGACGCATCTTCAACATTAATTTTGTCCGCAACTGTATCACGAATAACAGCGACAACTGTTTGCAGCAAATAATTAATGTCGGCCTGGCTTTGTTGAAACTCGGAAATAATCGGAATTTCGTCGAGCTGGTCCTGCAGCTCTTCAATTTCCTTCTCGATCTTCGTTACCATATCCGCATTCTTGAAGGTCGTCTCGAATGCAACGATCTCCTTCTGCTTCTTCTTCATCTGGGCAATCAAGCCTTGTACCCGGTCATTGCCTTGAATCTGCTTCTCGGCACGCTGATATTGCTGAACCTCTTCCGAAGTGAACAGCATGTCCGCCAGCTCTTTCGTCTTCGCCATAATATCAGCCCGAACGATAATGTCCTTCGTATGGAACTTGGGAACGCCGCAGCCCTTGCCATGCTCGTGATCGTGGTCGTGGTGGTCGTGGTCATGCTTCACTGATGCCTGTTGTTGTTCGTTCACCATAATTTCTCCTTCTGATCGTTAGTTGATTAGCTATCGCTTCATTGCTGCATGCGTATATTAAGAAACAGCTTCCTGTCGTTGAGACATTTCCAAGGGCTCCCCTTTAACATACCAGGTTTGCGCTTCAGTCACCTTCACTTGGATGAATTGGCCGATCCACTCCTGAGGCCCTTCCAGATGAACGAGCTTGTTCGTCCGGGTCCGGCCGGATAATACATTCGGATTATTCTTGCTCTGACCCTCCACCAGCACCTCAAGCACCTGCCCCTTCAGCTTGATGTGCGCTTCCAGACTAAGCTCTGCTACTACCGCATTCAATCGCGCAAGCCGCTTCTTCTTCACTTCTTCTGTGATGTTGTCTTCCATATCAGCAGCCGGAGTGCCCGCGCGAGGCGAGTAGATATACGTGTATACGGATTGGACGCCGACTTCCCGCAACAATGACACCGTATCCTCGAACTGTTCATCCGTCTCTCCAGGGAAGCCGACGATAACATCGGAGGTGAGAGCAGCATCTGGAATAGCCTTCTTAATTTTGCCGACCAGTTCCAGATACATCTCTCTCGTATATTTGCGGCTCATGCGCTTCAGCACCTCTGTGCTGCCCGATTGAACCGGCAGATGAATATGCTCGACCAGATTGCCCCGCCCCGCCAGCACCTCGATCAGATGATCGTCGAAATCCCGCGGGTGGCTCGTCGTGAATCGGATACGCGGAATATCAATCTTTGCCATATCATTCATCAAGTCTCCGAACCGATATTGGATATCCTCGAAGTCCTTGCCGTAAGCATTCACATTTTGGCCAAGCAGCGTAATTTCCTTGAATCCCTGCCTTGCCAGATCCCGCACCTCGGCAATAACATCCTCCGGTCTCCGGCTCCGTTCCTTGCCTCTTGTATACGGTACAATACAGTAGGTACAGAACTTGTCACAGCCATACATAATGTTGACCCATGCCCGCATCCCTTCCCTCTTCTTGGGCAGGTTCTCGACAATGTCGCCTTCCTTCGACCACACCTCGACGACCATCTCTTTGCCGAACATCGCATCCTGGAGCAAATGCGGCAGACGATGGATATTATGCGTCCCAAAAATAAGATCCACGAAGGAATGCTTCTGCATAATGCGCCCGACAACCGACTCTTCCTGGGACATGCAGCCGCATACACCAAGAATCAGTTCCGGCTTCTCCAGCTTAAGATGCTTCAAATGTCCGAGCTCGCCGAATACCTTGTCCTCTGCATTCTCACGGACCGCACATGTATTGAGCAGAATAACATCCGCTATATTGCGATCTTCCGTCGCCGTATAGCCCATTCCCTCGAACATCCCTTTCATTACTTCCGTGTCATGCTCATTCATCTGGCAGCCGTACGTATATATGATATAATATTTGCCCTTCCCAAAGACGCTCATTTCCTCTGGAATGACAAAATCATAATGAACCTCGATATCTTCCTTGCCCCGCTTCTTCTCTTCCTTATAGTTCGGCGCAGCATTGATTTGAATATTGCGTCCTTTAATCCGGTAAGTCGTTTTACCGTCCTCTTCACTGATCACCTTCGCGCCAGAAAAATCAAAGTATTTGGAGTAATCTTTTGTATTTCCGGTCATTTATTTCTCACATCCTTACTATTTCTTAGCTAACCCCTCTAACCATTTTTCAATTGCATTTATATCAAGTTTATCATCATTAATTGGGAAAGACTCAGGTAATTTGTTTTCCAAAAAATCAGCCCGTTTATCGCTGAATCTATTCCAGTCTAAGATATCTCTAGCCATATATGCAATATCATATTGGCGGTCTTTTCCGTCTATTTCAAGGTTAATGTATAGTTTAGCTCCTTCAATTTCATAACCGCCACCAAACCCTACATTATGAATCAATTTACCTCCTTTTCTTTTTTTTTGACCAAATTGATTCCCAGGCAAACCCTGAATGTAATTTTTTTCACCCGGTATATAAGTAACTCCAATGCACTTCGCTTCCATTAAAATGCACCCCCAGCAATAGCAATAAACAATAAAGCTCTAATCAGAAATTATACCACAACAACCTATCCTAATCCATCCAAGTCATGAAAAGAAGCTCACCTTCTTGTGGTGAGCTTCTTAGCTTAATTGATTAATTATAGAGCTTCTACCCAACTCACTGCATTTTCAAAATCAATTATTGCATCTTCTGTGTCTTTGGCATTCGGCATCAAAGATGAATGAGTAATCTTATGACGAAACCTGTTTCGATGACAATCTATTTTCGTCCAGAGCGTTGCATTATCAGCAGAAAATGATTATTCTGTTTGTTGCTTTAATTGTCTGCTACATCTTTTAATGAAGTTTGTTTTTGTAATTAGTAAATATGAGTAAATTTTATTACCCAAGCTATATCGAATCCAGCGCTTTCGCATATTCTGAAATTGCAAGGGCAGGTATAGTCCCAAGCTTTTGCAAGTCAATTAAAAGTTTTAAAAAGAAGAATATTAACGTTTCCTGTTGTGAACTCTTTTCAAATTGCAGTGTATCTCCATAGATTGCTCGAAATGAACCAGATTTTAATGCACACCCAAAATCAAGTTGTTCTTCAGCATCTAACGATTTCATCACATTTTCAAAGCTATCGCCTAATGGGGGATTCCAGGAACTTTCTAAGCACAGTATTCCAGAGATAATTTTTGAATGCGCTTTAGGGGGAAGTACACCCCCAGCATGATGTATTGGAGCAGAAGTTCTAATTAGCCTCCGAACACTTTTTGTTTTCTGTCCTGCGTACTCGATGTATTGTTTATTCAATTCTGGTTTCACTTCAAATATTGCATAGACACTTTCGGCAGGGATATATACAGCGCCATCTTGGTTAAAGACAAATGGGGTATATTGCTGATCATAAATAACTATATCAATTTGGTCACTAATGTTATTTTGTGAATCAATAAGAAACGCTCTATCTACTTGGTATCTGTTCGGTAGATATAATTTTAGCCATTTTATCCAATTGATTTCAAAGGAATCACCTTTGGTAGTTGGATGTGTTAATATACTTCGATTAGCTGCTAATTGAGAAACCATTTGATTTTGCAGTTCATAAAATATTGTCCTTAAATCAGGCTTATTCATTCTCGTCACCTACCAAATTATATCGCTCCAGTATTTTTTCGTTAGCACTTGTTCAGCAAGCTGAACAATTTTTCTTTTCTCTTGCTTGTTTAAGTCGTCAGAGATTATGTTGTTCGTGTTTGAAGGATCTACTATACGCTTTTCCAAAAAATCATTTTTTAAATAATGAAACACCTTCCATATATTTGTGGCGCTTTGGTTCTTATTTGAATGTTTTAATGCTTCAAGAACAGAGAGTTCAAGGAATATTGAAGGAAAATCAAGATTATTAATATGTCTCCATATCTTCATGATCCTAATTTCATCACATCTTCCTGATTCACTCACTATTTTTATGTGATTTTTCACGTTTGTTTGAGTCCAAGTACCAGTTTTGCTCTTATAAAGGCTATGGAAATTAGTGCTTCCCTTTTGTTTCTTTCCTGGAACAAGGTCAATGTCAAGACCATTATATTTAATTCCTATCGATACATTTTGCCTGCGAGAAGGGACTACATCTTTATAATTGTCAAAGAGTGAGTCGAAAATATATTGCAAAGTATATGGTGTATCTGATTTCAAAGAGATGAACAGGTCTAAATCTGCACTCCCTTTCACACCAGTCCCCTTCGCATAAGAGCCAGAAAAATGAACCTCATTCAGAAAATCTCCAGCCCAATTTTTAATCGAATTGAATAATAGGTTTGCTGTCTTATGGGCAGGGGAATTGGTTCCTGTCTGCTGCTGATATTTTCGAACAATTGAATGCACATATTCTTCCGCCGTCATCTAGTCCTCCTCTTCTTATTGTCGACTAGTATTGTCCTTTACTGAAAGTCGTTTAATGATTACTTTTCGGACAGACCCTTCGATAACATGCAATACTTTCCTACACATATTATTTTATGCGCATAATATAGCTGGCAAATAATTTATCATGCAACAGCGACATATGGGCAGCCGTACGTATATAAATTATTTGCCCTTCCCAAAGACTCTCATTTCCTCTGGAATGACAAAATCATATCTTCCTTCCTTGTAGTTCGGCTCGGCATTGCAAATGACACTTGAATATCCATTCTGATTGATTTTGAATCCATCATTGCTCTCGTTTAATCTTTTAAGTTTTTCATTTCATCCTCAATCGCGTGAAGCAAGTCAAATGCTCCTGAGGATTTATTCGAGCATACGACGACCTTCATTCTTTTATCGGGATAAAATCCGGAATGAAAATTAACCCCCGGATCGTACCCTAAAACATGATATTTTACAACATTGCCCCCTGCATTCTGCTTAATCCAAACGCCATAGCCATAATAATCCACATTCTCAATATGAACGTGAGAGGTTAGCAGCTGCTCGGTATAAAATTTGCTGAGGAGATGGTTGTTCATTAACGCTTCCCACAGCTTGTCCATATCGTTAACTGTTACAAAAGCGCCTCCATCCGACCCTCCTTTTACGGGTAAGGAATAGATGTTTGTTTTCCAGTTTCCATTATTTTGTTCAATATAACCAAGCGCCGTATTTTGGGGATAAGCATCAAATTCAAAATACCCGGACCCGTTCATTCCTGCCCAGTCAAAAATATGTTCTTGAACATATTCATCAAATCTTTGTTGGCTGGTCTGCTCAACGATCAAGCCAAGGAGAATGTAGCCTGCATTATTATAATGAAATCTTTCACCTGTCCTAAATTTCATAGCTTGGTCTTTGAATAATGGCAGAAATTCTTTTAAATTCCTTATTCGATACATAGGATTATCAATCCACAGCTGCTCAAAGTCATCCATAACTTCCTCATCAAAGTAATCCGGTATTCCTGATGTATGGGTTAATAAGTGATGAATCGTTACTTCATTATCAAAATTCGGGAAATGCACCTCAAGACATTGGCTCAACTTTGTATCAAAAGATAATTTCCCCTGCTCAACAAGTTGGCAAATTGCAATGGACGTAAAAATTTTGCAGCCGGAGGCAATGCCGAAACGAGTCTGTGTATTATTTTTCAATTGATCCGAGCGATTAGCATACCCAAAGCTCATTTCCGCAATGGTTTCATTCTCCCTTTTTACAAGTACCGTACCCGAAAAATTGTTGCTTTCGGCAGTATTTATAATGCTTGGTGATAGATTCATAGTTATCCTCCTCATTAATCTGTAGTTCCCCTTTGCAAGGAGGAGCTATGCGACATCATATTCCAATTCAGTCTGCTTTCAGTATCCACTCCAACGCAGCAGGAAAGCGCTCTCTCCAATCTAATTCATTGTGCACGCCATCTGGATCAATGACCAGCTTCCGCCTGTCCGCTGGAATATCTTTATCGGTTAAATATTGGAACATCGTTTCATTATCCTGAACGACATTTATAAACTGCTCCTCTTCCATCTCCCCGATGTCCAGGTAGAATCGCGAGTCCTTATAATTAGCGGCCGACAAGCCCCGAACATATTCGAAAAAGCTATTCCTCCCGATCTCAAAAACAGAGGAAAAGGCTATTACATTGCCGAACACATCCGGATTTTTCAGTCCGGCGTAGACAGATATGTATCCGCCCAGAGAGCTGCCGGAAATATACGTATGTCGAGGATCTGATTTGGTTCTGTAATGGTTGTCGATGTAAGGCTTCAGCTCATTGACTAAGAAATCAACGTACTTTGCCCCATAATTCGAAGGGGTATATTCCAGATAACGATTATCGCCGCCATTCTCGATTGCTACGACGATCATGCCCAATGCCGGATTTTTCGTATAAAGCTGCTCCATCGTCTCATCAATGCCCCATTCCCCCATGAAGGAGGTGCTGTCATTGAACAGGTTCTGTGCATCGTGCATGTACAGGACTGGAAATTCAGTATCGCTTGAATCATAATTCGGGGGCAAATAGAGCCATACTTTGCGCAGCGCGTCAAAGGACTTCATCGGAAATTCTGCGATTGACACATTGCCGATAATTGTATGCTTCTTGACTGCAGGCAGCGCCTCCCGCCAATTCCGGAAAGAAATCTCATCTGCTACGGGCTCCACGCTCTCACTCTCGGCAGCCACTGTCTTCTTAGCGCCTGCTTCATCTCCCTGCGTACATCCTGCAGCCGCTAACGCCAGCAGTACCCAAACCAGCATAAATCGAATGCTCCCCTTCTTCATCTTCCCCGCCCCCCTCAACTGGTCGTTGTGCCAATATATAAGATATTCGCATTATTATACCAAAAGAATGCAGCAAAAAGAAGAGATGCAGAACTGCAGCTTGCACCGCACGCAGCTCCCGGCGTGCGGTGTTTCGCAGCATGATGGCGGTCGGTTGACCACATCTGCATCTCTTCGTTCGTGTAAACCAAGCCTGCCGATTATTAACCGATAATTTCGGCCGTATCTCCTGTTGCAGCGCCAGCGGCGTTCGCTTCATCTGTATCAATATGCATATCCAGCGCAAAATCCTGGGATACGCGAGCAATGACATTCTCCAAAACTACGCCCCGCTCCCCATGAAGCCGGACAGACAGCCGCTGCTTGTCCACGATTCCCCAACGCTCGGCATCGCTTGTATGGAAATGGATATGCCGTGCGGCCACAATGACCCCTTCCTCAATCGTTACTTCGCCTGCCGGGCCTTTAATCGTGATGCCAGCTGAACCCGCAATATCCCCTGATTCTCTTACCGGGGGTTTAATGCCAAGCGCGAATGCATCTGTCCGTGACACCTCAAGCTGTGTGCGCTTGCGTGTTGGCCCCAATATTCGGACCTTAGGGAATCCACCCTTCGGACCAATAACCTCGACCGTCTCATTCGCTGCATATTGTCCCGGCTGCGACAACGGCTTCATCTCCGTCAAGGACGAGCCCTTGCCGAACAATAGTTCCACATGCTCCTCTGATAAATGAATATGTCGTGCAGAAACCCCTACAGGTACGGCTTTCATCCTCTTATCATCCTCTCGGTTGGGTCATCTATACGAATGTGTCAAAAGGCATACAGTCCAAGGACTGTATGCCTTCATATTCTCGACAAAAATTATTTAAACTCGGCGACCAGCTTGTTGAAGTGGTCAGGAGACAACGACAGATCTTGATTGGCAAGGCCAGTTTCCTGGAAGCCAACAACGAGATCCTCGTACGATTTGCGTTCTTTGTTCTGGTAGATAAGACCTGTCAGCATACCGTTCGTTTCCATGATCTTGTTCATTGCCGCAATCCGGTTCGTTGGATCGTAGTCAGGGAATTGCTCCAGATTAACGATGTTCTCCTTGAACCAGTCGTACGTATTCACTTTATTGAATGTAACGCACGGGCTGAATACGTTGATAAGCGAGAAGCCTTTATGCTTCAATCCTTCTTCAATCAGCAAGGTCAGCTGCTTCAGATCCGTTGAGAAGGACTGTGCGACAAAGGTTGCTCCAGCGGACATCGCAATTTCGAGCGGCGACAGCGTCGTCTCAATGGAGCCTTCCGGCGTCGATTTCGTCTTGAAGCCCTCTGCGCTGCGCGGCGATGTTTGGCCTTTCGTCAAGCCGTAAATTTGGTTGTCCATGACGATATACGTAACGTCGAGGTTACGACGAATGGCATGAACAGTATGTCCCATGCCGATTGCAAAGCCGTCGCCATCGCCACCGGATGCAATAACAGTCAGCTCGCGGTTAGCAAGCTTGACGCCTTGCGCGATTGGCAATGCGCGTCCATGAATACCATGGAGGCCATATGCATTGATATAACCGGAAATCCGGCCCGAACAGCCGATACCGGAGATGACAGCAAGATTTTCCGGCTCAAGACCTACGTTGGCCGCTGCGCGTTGAATCGCCGCTTGTACGGAGAAATCTCCGCAGCCTGGGCACCAGTTAGGTTTGACATTGTTGCGAAACTCTTTAAACGTTGCCATCTTAGCTCAACTCCTTGCAAGCTTTGTAAACTTCGGAAGGCAGGAACGGGTTGCCGTCATATTTCAGTACGCTGCTTATTTTCTCTGCTTGGCCCACATACAATTTCACTTGCGATGCCAATTGAGCAGTAGCGTTGTTCTCCAGAACGACCACTTTCTTCGCGCTGTCCATGTATGACTTGACGAGATCGGTCGGGAATGGATGAATTTGGCGAATCGTAATATGATTCGTTTTCAGTCCATCCTTCTCAAGACGCGTTCTTGCCTCATCAATTGTTCCGCCGGTTGAACCCATGCCGATGATGAGAATATCAGCAGCTGCATGAGGTGCATCCGCACGAACTGCATCACGGATCAGCATGCCATTCAGCTTCGTCAGACGTTTGTCCATCATCTTCAGACGATTGAGCGAGTTCTCGGAAGGACGGCCGGTTTCATCATGCTCTACGCCTGTAACGTGGTGAAGGCCGCCTTTGTCGCCTGGGATAACCCTTGGCGAGACGCCATCCTCAGTCAGCTCGTAACGTTTGAACAGCTGATGCGTTTCCAGCTCAGGCAGCTCGCGAACGAGCTTCCCGCGGTTAATTGCAATCTTATCCAGCTCAAGCGCTTCACAGGATTGCTTGCCAAGCGAGAGCTGCAGGTCTGTCATAATAATAACTGGCACTTGATACTGCTCCGCCAGATTAAAGGCTTCAATCGTGTCATAGAAGCAGTCCTCAATCGATGCCGGCGCAATGACGATCTTAGGAATCTCGCCATGCGTTCCGTATACCATAGCGTTCAAGTCAGATTGCTCTTGCTTTGTTGGCAAGCCTGTCGAAGGGCCTCCACGCTGCGTGTTGACGATAACAAGAGGCGTTTCCGTCATGCCTGCAAGACCGATCGCTTCCATCATGAGCGCCAGACCAGGACCGGCAGATGCCGTCATCGTCCGCACCCCTGCATAGTTAGCGCCGATTGCCATCGTTACAGCTGCAATCTCATCCTCTGTTTGAACGACCGTACCGCCAAGCGGCGGAAGCTTCTTAATCAAATATTCCATAATCTCGGATGCCGGAGTAATCGGATAGGCTGACATAAGACGACAGCCGCCCGCTACCGCACCGAGTCCAATTCCTTCGTTGCCGATCATGAACAGCTTCTGCTTGCCGTCAGCAGCATCAAGCTGCAGCTCTTCAATCGGGCCCCCTGCAAGCTCAAGCACGAAGTCCGCGCCGCGTTTAACCGCTTCAACGTTCTTCTCCACAATCGCCGCGCCCTTGCGGCCGAACTCTTCTTCTACCGCCTTGTTGAACACGTCAAGCGGCAAGCCCAATAGCGCCCATGATGCTCCGGATGCTACCATGTTCTTCATAAGTGAAGTACCCAGCTCTTCAGCAATCGTCGTGATCGGAACCGGGAATAGACGCGCATTATTGCCTTCAGGCAGTACAGGATTGAATTTAGCGTCCGCTACGATTACTCCGCCAGCGCGAAGCTCGTGAGCGTTGAGATCGATGCTCTCCTGGTCGAATGCGACCAAAATATCAAGATCATCGGATATAGCACGAATCGGATGCGTGCTGATTCGAATTTTGTTGTTCGTGTGGCCACCTTTGATACGGGATGAGAAATGACGATATCCGTACAAATAATAGCCAAGCCGGTTGAGCGCAGTTGAGAAAATACGGTCCGTACTTTCTACGCCTTCCCCTTGTTGACCCCCGATCTTCCAAGACAATTGACTGATCAAAATGTCCATCTCCTCTTTTTAGGTAAACATATCTCGACATTATTCTACATCATAAATAAAAGTTTTCAATGGTCAAATAAATTTTATGACTACGGGTACTAAAAAGCAAGGTATAAACGCTAGATTACACATAGTTCTTTTCGATTGAATCCATATCAGAAAGAGATGGAATGATTCCAAGCATTTAATGGGGAAGATGAGTCGTTAAAAACCGGTATGTATTCTCGCTAAAAAAAGCGTTGACCTGTGTTTCCGAATACCGTTTCAGCAGACTTTCATAGAGATGATATACTTCTCCAGGATGGGTCAGGCCGGCAACATGCGTGTTTATACCGTCAAAGTCAGAGCCGAACATCAGCTGTTTCTCGCCGCCAAGTCCGCATATATGATCAATATGTCTCAAAACATCATCTACCCCTGCGTTGCCGTCCGCGATTACAAACTCCGGCACAAACGTAATGCCGATCAAGCCGTCCATCGCAATGAGCGCGCGTATCTGATCATCTGACAGATTGCGGGGATGACGGCAGATCGCCCCGGCATTGGAATGCGATGCAATAAGCGGCCGTTTCGTCATATCCAGCATGTCCCAGAATGACTGCTCCGACAGATGGGATACATCGAGTAGTATGCCCAGCCTGTTGCATTCCTCTACAAACGCTCGTCCCTTGCTCGTCAGACCTCCCCCTCTAGGCTCCATCACCCCGTCAGCGCCCCAATTGGCGTTATTCCACGTCAAGCCTATCGCACGCACTCCAAGCTCGAACAGCATGCGCAGAAGCGCCAGGTCCCCCTGGAGGGCGTCAGCGCCCTCCAGCGAGAGCAGAGCGCCTAGTTCGCCCTTCTCTCGCGTGATACGAATATCTTGGGGCTGCTTGATGAAGCGAATGCCCGGTTCCGATAAAATCTTGCGGTGAAAGAGGTCAATGCTATGCAGAATCGGGACCATCGTCTTCTCCATGCGCTGCGGAATATAGATCGCGAAGGTCTGGAGCAGTGCCCTTGCGGTGCGCAGGCGGGGCAGTGTAACATCCAGCGTGTTCGATTCATCGTCTGCGAACGATAGATGCGGGTTCTCCAGCAGCTTCCAAAGCACATCGCAATGAAAATCAGTCGTTCTATAGTCGGCCATACAGCAACCCCCTTGAATCAAAATGCGCGCAAAAAAACCTGTCTACGCCGTAAACAGGTCCACTATTTAGTACTCCCGCCATCCCGTTATACTATCTTGGCTCCACAATGAGCTTAATAGCGGTGCGATCTTCTCCGTCAATAACAATATCCGTGAATGCAGGGATACAGATGAGGTCCACACCGCTCGGAGCTACAAACCCACGAGCAATGGCAACAGCTTTAATCGCTTGGTTCAACGCACCAGCCCCGATTGCTTGCAATTCGGCCGCACCGCGTTCACGTAATACACCGGCCAACGCCCCTGCAACGGAATTTGGATTAGACTTTGCTGAAACTTTTAATACATTTACGTCCATGTAAAGTACCTCCTCGGGATTGATGGATGGATACCACTATTTAGATAGTATTCGAGAGAGGCAAGAAAATTCCTTCTTTCTTGGGCAAGACTTTACAAACTGTTCCGAATTGCAAGAATTTTCAGAGCTTGCTTGCGATTATTTACATCATGAGCCAGTCGGTTTCTGTCAGCCGAATTTTCTGAATGCGCTTCGCTGATCCTGTCGATTCGTCAATATCTACAAGCACAGCATGGAAGTGCCAGTCTCCCTCATCTACAACGAATCTTGCCGGCAGCTGTGTCATGAACTTATGCAGAACCGCTGTTCGCTCCATTCCCAGCACGCCCTCCTTGGAGCCCACCATTCCTACATCGGTCAGATAGGCTGTTCCATTCGGCAGAATAACATCGTCATTGGTCTGAACATGCGTATGGGTCCCTACAACGAGGGAAGCGGAGCCATCGAGATGCCAGCCCATTGCGATTTTCTCGGATGTAGCTTCCGCATGAAAATCAACGAGAATGCATTTTGTCTTGGCACGCATCTCCTCAATCAGCTCGTCCGCCTTGCGGAATGGACAGTCAATTGGCGGCAGGAAGGTTCGTCCCTGCAAATTGATAATCGCCAGCTCCTTGCCGTTCGCTTTAATGACAGCTGCTCCTTGACCAGGCGCCTCCTCGGAGAAATTCGCCGGACGGACCAGTCTCGGCTGATCGTCAATCCATTCAAAAATATCCCGATTGTCCCATGTATGGTTACCCATCGTAATTCCGTGTACGCCTGCATCGAACAGCTCCTTCACGATCGCTGCCGTTATTCCTCTGCCTGCCGCTGCATTCTCGCCATTGGCAATTACGATATGCGGGTTGTATTTGCTTATTAACGAAGGCAATACCTTCTTGACGGCGCTGCGGCCTACGCTGCCTACAATATCGCCGATGAATAGCACGTTCATAACATAACCTCACCTAAATAGAATAGAAAAGTGGCTGACAAGCAGCCACTTTACAGGTTTGTTGCTGATTTAATTATTTGGCGTATTCGACTGCACGCGTCTCACGAATAACCGTTACTTTAATATGTCCCGGATAGTCGAGTTCACCCTCGATCTTCTTCGTAATATCACGCGCTAGGCGGAACGCTTCCGTATCGTCGATTTTGTCCGGCTGAACCATGACGCGAACCTCGCGCCCTGCCTGAATGGCATACGATTTCTCGACGCCCTCGAACGATTCCGAGATATCCTCCAGCTTCTCCAGACGTTTGATGTACGTCTCGAGTGTTTCTCTGCGTGCTCCCGGACGCGCTGCGGACAGTGCGTCTGCTGCGCCAACGAGCATCGCAATAACTGATGTCGCTTCGCAATCTCCATGATGGGATGCGATACTGTTGATGACGACAGGATGTTCCTTGTACTTCTTCGCAAGCTCCACGCCGATTTCAACATGGGAGCCTTCAACCTCATGATCAAGCGCCTTGCCGATATCATGAAGCAAGCCGGAACGCTTCGCAAGCGTAATGTCCTCTCCGAGCTCTGCTGCCATTAGACCGGTTAGATAAGCGACCTCCATGGAATGCTTCAGCACGTTCTGACCATAACTTGTCCGATATTTCAAGCGGCCCAAAATTTTGATCAGGTCTGGGTGCAAGCCATGAACGCCAACCTCGAAAGTTGCCTGTTCTCCATACTCGCGGATTCTTTCGTCCACTTCTTTGCGGGATTTCTCGACCATCTCTTCGATGCGCGCAGGATGGATACGTCCATCTGCGACCAGCTTCTCCAGCGATGTGCGAGCAATTTCGCGGCGAATAGGATCGAAACCGGACAAGATGACCGCTTCCGGTGTATCGTCGATAATGAGATCGATACCGGTCAACGTTTCCAAAGCGCGAATGTTGCGGCCTTCACGTCCAATAATACGGCCTTTCATCTCCTCATTAGGCAGAGCGACAACAGATACCGTTGTCTCCGCCACATGATCCGCTGCACATCGTTGAATGGCCAGCGAGATGATGTCACGCGCTTTTTTGTCAGCCTCTTCCTTAGCTTGCTGCTCGATCTCTTTAATCATCTGTGCCGTTTCATGACGAACCTCTTGCTCGACGTTGGTGAGAATAATTTGCTTCGCATCCTCCATCGTCAGGTTCGAAATACGCTCCAGCTCCTGAAGCTGCTGCTTGTAGAGTGAATCGATCTGATCTTGTGTCTCTTCGATCCGCTTCTCTTTGTTGGCTACTTGTTCTTCTTTGCGTTCAAGCGCTTCTATCTTTTTATCCAACGACTCTTCCTTCTGAAGAAGTCGTCTCTCAAGACGCTGTACCTCATTACGACGTTCACGAATGTCTTTATCAGCCTCGGTACGGACCTTGTGGACTTCGTCTTTCGCTTCGACGACCGTTTCTTTCTTAAGCGCCTCCGCTTCTTTCCGTGCATTGTCAACGATCTGACTAGCGGCTTGCTCAGCGCTGGAAATTTTGGCCTCGGCGATTGACTTTCGAATAAAGTAACCGATCCCAAAGAAAATAACGCCAACAACGAGAGTGATCGGGATCCAGAACCCTATGCCCATGTTCTCACCTCCTCATTGCATTCACCAAAGCAAACGCTTGTGACGATATTTTGTTTTACAGCCGGTTGTTAACCCGATTCATTCATTAAAATTTGACGAAAAAAATCGTTTCGAATCAATTTTTGGAAGGAAAATCGATTCTATAAAGAAAGTATACAGCTTCATTTTATCTTTTGTGAAAATCAATTGTCAAGCGCGGGACCCTCTGCGTCCAGCTTGTCCGATTCCAGAGCCGCTTCCAGTGCCTGTTTCACCGCATCGCTGGGAAACCCTCTGCGAAGCAGAAAAGCCATCAGCTTACGTTTGCGGTCGCGCGGCTCCCCCTTCACATGCGGCCACTTCTTAAGCGCGGCGCGGGTCGCAACCTCAGCCTCTGCCTCGCGGTCCAGACTCTCCGCCGCTTCCTTCGCAGTCTCCTTGGCAATGCCTCGCTGCTCCAGCTCCTGCCGCAGCAGCCTGCGCCCCTTCAACTGATTGCGCATTCGCTCGGCGGCGAACTGGGCTGCGTAGGAATCGTCATCAACCAGCCGCTCCTGCCGCAGCCGCTGCAGCGCCTTCTCACAAGACGCCTCCTCCACGCCCTTGCGAGCGAGGTAGCGCGATATCTCTTTATTCGTCCGCGGTCTGGCTCCCAAATAGGAAAGTGCCATCACATAGGCACGGTGATGGCTGTCCTCTTCATTGATTTCCCTTAGCTCCTCTGCATGGATCTCCCTGCCTTTGAAGAGCCTGTATCGAAGCAGCAGATCCTCATGTATGGACATGAACGGTTCCGTGCTGCCATTGACATACAGCAAGTACCGCTGCCGCCCTTTGGGGTCACCTTCCACAGACGTTATGAGCAGCGTCCCTTCCTCTGCAGCCAACACATCTTCCTCCATCCGACGATTCTCCCCTTCCAGCTTTCATCCACAGAGATCATCCTCATCTCTCCTCCGATGAAGTCAGACCCTCATTGTAACAGACAGAAAGAGCACCTTCTCAGGTGCCCTCTGGCCCGCTTCATCAGAATGAAGCAGCTTCGCTTATTCCAGCTCGAAATCCTCTTCTTCATCCTCTTCCTCGTCCAGTGTGCCAGGAGCAATTGAACCAGCAGTCATGCTGCAAGCATCGCGAATTTGTTTCTCAATTGTCGCAGAAATTTCTGTATGATCCTTCAAAAATTGCTTCGCGTTCTCCCGACCCTGACCTAGACGTTCGCCATTGTACGAGAACCATGCGCCGCTCTTCTGAACAATATCCATCTCGACTCCGATATCGACAATACTGCCTTCCTTCGAGATCCCTTCGCCATACATAATATCAATCTCAGCCTGCTTGAAAGGAGGAGCAACCTTGTTCTTGACGACCTTAATCCGGGTCCGATTGCCGACCATATCATTGCCCTGCTTGATCGTCTCAATACGGCGAACATCCAGACGAACACTGGAGTAGAACTTCAACGCGCGGCCGCCGGGCGTCGTCTCAGGATTGCCGAACATAACGCCAACCTTCTCGCGCAGCTGGTTAATGAATATCGTAATTGTTTTCGATTTGCTGATTGCGCCGGAGAGCTTGCGAAGCGCCTGAGACATAAGACGCGCCTGCAAACCTACGTGCGAATCGCCCATATCGCCTTCAATCTCAGCTTTAGGGACAAGCGCGGCAACGGAATCGATGACGATGATGTCCACAGCGCCGCTTCGCACGAGCGCTTCAGCAATCTCAAGCCCTTGTTCGCCTGTATCAGGCTGAGAGAGCAGCAGCTCGTCAATGTTGACGCCAAGCTTGCTGGCATAAGCAGGATCAAGCGCATGCTCCGCATCGATGAATGCAGCTTGTCCGCCGATACGCTGAACCTCTGCAATCGCGTGCAGCGCTACTGTCGTCTTACCGGATGATTCCGGTCCATATACCTCGATAATTCGTCCTCTGGGAAAACCGCCAATGCCAAGTGCAATATCAAGTGCAAGAGCGCCGCTGGATACCGTTTCAACTGCCAGTTGAGCGGACTCTCCTAATTTCATAATAGAACCTTTACCGAATTGTTTCTCTATCTGGCGTAATGCCATTTCAAGTGCAGCGCGACGATCTGCCAACGAATCCACATCCTTCATCATTTATAATAATATGATACCTTGTTTCGCATCTGTTGACAAGACTTTTTACGAACATATATTCTTATTTCTATCCATCGGCCGATGAGGAACAAAAAAAGAACCGCAGCAAAGTATTCTTCGCCACGGTTCTTCCGTTAACTACAATTAATTATAGTCGAAATCCCGGTAATTGACAAGAAAATTGTTGAATTTAGACATATTTCAGTCATTTCTCATTATCCAGTCTTTGCCATAATCGATACAGTGCTGATTTCGCCGCCCTGAGCCGAATAATATCGCGGCTTCCGCTCAAATTAGCTGTATGCACCTCTGTCTGCTTGCCTCGTTCGGCGATTCCGAAATAAACCAACCCTACCGGTTTGCCTTCCGACTCCGAAGGTCCTGCGACACCCGTAAGCGAAACGCCGTAATCACAGTCCGTCAGCTCACGTACCCGCTCCGCCATCAACGCTGCGGTGGATTCGCTAATGGCGCCAGGCGCATCCGGCCCCTCCAGTTGAGTCATAGGCACGCTCAGCAGCTTATGCTTCATCTCATTCGTATAGGTGACTACACCGCCGACAAATTCGCCGCTGCTGCCGGGAATATCAGTTACCAGCTCAGCGAACAGGCCACCTGTAATACTCTCGGCGCTTGCCAGCTTGCGGCGCGTGGCGCGCAGCTTGCGCACGATGGCTTCCTCCAGCGGAATATCCTCGCTGGCATAGAGATGCTTGCCAACCCGCTCCTTAATCGCCTCCTCAGCAGCGTCAAGCCGAGCCCCTGCCTCCAGCTGGGACACCGCCTTTGTGGAGATCCGAATAGCAACCTCGCCTTCCTTGGCATACGGCGCTATCGTAGGGTCGCTCTGCCCTTCAATGAGGTCAAGCAGCGCCTGCTCCAGACTCGATTCTCCAATGCCCGCGAATTTGAGCACTCTGGAGTACAGCCGCCGCTCTTCGCCTAGAATCGAGAGAATCCATTCCTTTGCCGGGCCATTGAACATGGGCTTCATCTCGCGCGGCGGTCCCGGCAGGAGGACGTAATGCGTGCCATCCTGGCTCAGTGCATTGCCGACCGCCAGCCCCGCATCATTAACAAGCGGGAAACTGTCTTGAATGCAGTTGGCTTGCCTCCGATTGCTCTCAACCATGTGCATTCCCCGAGAGGAGAACAGCGCTTCAATCTTGTCCATGGACGGACCGTGTATTCCGATTTCCTTGCCCAAATAGTCAGCCAGAGCATCCTTGGTCAGATCATCCTGCGTAGGTCCAAGTCCGCCGGTGAACACAATCAGCTCGGCTCGCGAGCGTGCCAGCTCGATCGCCTGGACAATCCGTCCGGCATTGTCGCCGACGACCGTCTGAAAGTAAACGTCTACTCCGATATCAGCGAGACCTTGCGATAGATACGTTGCATTCGTATTGACAGTTTGACCTAGCAGCAGCTCGGTTCCGACAGCGATAATTTCAGCGCGCATATTACAGCTCCATTTCCTGCGAATATTGTATGCGGGAACAATGCTGCGTTTTACAGGAAAAGCATCACTCCCGAGCCAACAGGAATGATGCTTCGTCCATCAACAGCAAATTCATCATTACGAAATCTGGATAATATCCTTGTTCTTAACGAAATAATCAATGCCCGAGTACACCGTAATAAGAGCGGCCACCCAGCTTGCAATAAGATCAAATCTAATATCAAGAAAGGCAAAGGGAAAATTGTTCAACAGCAGCGCAATAATCATAGTGATTTGCACAGCCGTCTTCCATTTGCCCCAATTGCTCGCCGCAAGCACGACGCCTTCCAGAAGGGCAATCTGACGCAATCCAGTCACCGCGAACTCACGGCTTATAATAACGATGACGATCCAGGCATCAATTCGATCCATCTGCACAAGCGATATGAGCACAGCAGCGACGAGCAGCTTGTCAGCCAGCGGATCCAGCAGCTTGCCAAGATTCGTGACGATCTTTCTTTTCCTTGCGATGTAGCCGTCAAGTCCGTCCGTGCTGGCTGCTATTATGAAGATGACGGTAGCGACAATCTGATTCCAGGTGATGCTGAAATCCGCGAACACAAGCGGTCCCAGATCAACATTAATTAACAGCAGAACGATGATCGGCACTAGAAAAATGCGAACAAACGTAATTCGATTGGCTAAATTCACACTAGCCCCTCCCCGGACATATCAAACTCATAAGCGTGCGTGATCCGCACCTTCTGAATTTCGCCGATTCCCGCTGTACAGTTGGCAATAAAAACCTCACCGTCAATCTCTGGGGCATCGTATGGCGAACGTCCGATATAAACATCGCTTCGGCCATCATAGCGTTCCACAAGAACTTCAATCTCGCGGCCAATATATTTGCCGTTGTTATCCTTGGACACCTCTCGCTGAATTTCCATCAGCGTATTGGAGCGCCATTCCTTGACATCATCCGGCACTTGGTCAGGCAGACGAACAGCAGGCGTATCCTCCTCGTTGGAGTAAGTGAACACCCCAAGGCGGTCGAATTTCATCTCACGCACAAAATCACACAGACGCTCGAAATCCTCCTCCGTCTCTCCCGGGAATCCGACGATGATCGAGGTGCGCAGCGCAACATCCGGTATGCGCGAACGAATTCTGGACACCAGCTCGCGTGTATCCCGCTGACGTCCGGGACGGCGCATTTTCTTCAGAATGGAATCCTCGCTATGCTGCAGCGGCATGTCAATATAATTGCATACCTTCGGATTCGATGCTATCGTGTCAATCAGCTCATCAGTAAAGAAGCCCGGATAAGCATAATGGAGACGCACCCACGCAATGCCTTCAACCTCACTCACACGATTCAACAGTTCAGGGAGCATGAATTTGTCATACAAATCCGTTCCATAATTCGTGGAATCCTGTGCGATCAGACTGACTTCCTTCACACCCTGACTCGCCAATTGCTCTACCTCATGCACGATGGAATCTATCGACCGGCTGCGGAATTTGCCCCGCATAATCGGAATCGAGCAGAATGTGCAAGCATTGTCGCAGCCCTCTGCTATCTTGACATAGGCCGTATATCTAGGCGTAGTGACAAGCCTTGGCAGCTTCTGATCGTAGTCAAATGCCGGATTCCCGACTTTGACCGGCTTCTTGCCGTGCAGCGCTTCGTCCACGATATCCGTAATATGGTGAAAATCACCCGTTCCGACAATACCGTCAATCTCCGGCATCTCTTCCATCAGCTGCTTCTTATAGCGCTGTGTCAAGCAACCTGACACAATAAGCGCTTTAAGCCGCGCGGTCTGCTTCAGCTCAGCCATATCCAGAATCGTATTGACCGATTCTTCCTTCGCCGCATCTATAAACCCGCATGTATTAACAATGATCACCGTTGCATCATCAGCTTGGTCCACTAAATGATAGCCGCGCTCATGGATCAGTCCGGACATAATCTCCGAATCGACCAGATTTTTCTCGCAGCCAAGTGTTACTACTTTAACTCTTTCAGTCATTGATGTATCCCCCAGATCTACTCCGTAAAGCTATCGGTACAAGTATAATACAAGCGTCAATCCGCTGTCAAAATAGGAAAAAGTCCCATAAACCGCTGTGATTCGTGCTAGAATTGGGACTTCTGCCTTATATAAAACTTAACGATAGTTAGTAAATTGCAATTCAATTTGCAAATCAGCGCCGCGCAAAAGCGTCATTACAGCCTGCAGATCATCGCGGCTCTTGCCTGTAACGCGAATCTGATCGCCTTGAATCTGGCTTTTCACTTTAAGCTTCGAATCCCGAATCAGAATATTGATCTTCTTCGAAATGTCCTGCTCAATGCCTTGCTTCAGCGTAATCCGCTGTCTGACCGTTGCAGCTGATGCGGGCTCGACCTTGCCGTATTCCAGATTCTTAATCGGAACGCCGCGCTTGACCATCTTGGATTGCAAAATGTCGATAACGCTCGCCAGCTTGTACTCATCATCCGAGGCGACTACCAACACTTCCTTCTCCAGCTTGATGCTGCTCTTGCTTCCCTTGAAATCAAATCTTGTTTCAATCTCCCGCTCTGCTTGCGTGATCGCATTCACTAATTCCTGCATATCCACCTTGGATACGATATCAAATGAACTTTCCGAGCTCATGTATGCAGCAACTCCTTTTCCAACTCTTTCATGTCACGTATTATAACCGAAATGGCTGCACAAGAAAAGGCATCCCCTCCATATGGAAGAGATGCGCCTCATCGTTCATGCAAATGGTGC
This sequence comes from Paenibacillus plantiphilus, assembly GCF_927798095.1. Taxonomy (GTDB): domain Bacteria; phylum Bacillota; class Bacilli; order Paenibacillales; family Paenibacillaceae; genus Paenibacillus_Z; species Paenibacillus_Z plantiphilus. Next base: position 152,497 of record NZ_CAKMMF010000004.1, read on the forward strand.
ATGAATGGTCACAATGAAGTCTTATGTCGAGGGGACCGCATCAGCCGATGGATCAAACTGTAATTTGCGCGGCCCTGATTTGTTGCCGTCGTCAACGACTACGCCATCAATCGACACCTCTACCAGATCCGCCCGACCGACATTAACATAGATCGGTCCGTCAACCTCGAACGTTCTAGTATCACCGTCCTGCAGAGATTCAGACAGGAGCGATTCGCCTTTGCTGTTCGTCTTCTTCACACCAATCCAGCAGGCTCCGCCCGACACTTTAAGCTCAAGCTTGTGCGTGCCGCTTGTCGACATCTCATAATAATCCGTCCGTCCTGAGCTGCGACTCAGCGTCAATGCCGTTGTCACAGGAGGCGTGACAGGAGGCTCAGGGTCAGGCTGCACCACATCAGGCTCCTTAACTGCGTTGCCGTCAGCAGGCTTATCCGTATTATTCTTATTCGAATCCGGCTGGTTCGTTTCGTCGGTAATCTTGGATTGATCTACTGTATCCGTTTTCTCGTCATCCGGCTTATTAATCGCAAACACATACACAACAACAACAATGAGCAGCATGAATGACCACATCAGAGCTTTGAAGCCCCACTTGCTCCATCTATCCGAGCTTTGAGTTCGAGCACTCCTTGGTCGCTGCATCGGCTCAACAACTTGCTCCGTCACTGGCGCCGGCACTTCATTATTATACAAACGGAGCACTTCCTCGGCATCCAGACCGACAGCCTCCGAATAGTTTTTCACGAATGCACGCACATAGAATGTGCCTGGCAGAATCCTGTAATTGCCTTCCTCAATCGCTTCCAAATAGCGTTTCTGAATTTTCGTTAAATCCTGAATGTCATCTAGCGTCATTCCACGCTGCTCGCGCGCTTTGCGAAGCAAGGCTCCCAAATCTGACATGACCACACCTCCTGTTCAATTGGATTCCTGCTTCTAGAAATCGTTGTAGCCTGTTGTAAAGGTCTCATACGATATTTCTTCATCAGGTGTGTTGCGCAGCTCGATAATATAATCAAAAGTGCTATAGTCGTAGGACGATTCCTTAATAAAGATATCCGGATGCTCAATAACCTTCGTACATGGCATCGCCATAATCTCTTGCAGCAGCGAATAATGCTTCTCATTGGAGCGCATCGTGCTGACAATACCGTCAATAATAAACACATTATTATCGTTGAGCTCCTCTTCGGAGAGCTGGCTTCTCACCGTCTGCCTAAGCAAGGTGGATGAAATGAATGTCCAGCGCTTATTGGAGCAGACGCTTCCGGCAATAATCGACTCTGTTTTCCCTACTCGCGGCATGCCTCTCAAGCCGATAACCTGATTTCCGTCCTGCTTGAACACCTCGCCCAGAAAATCAACGAGCATTCCGAGCTCATCGCGCGTAAATCGAAAGGTCTTGCGATCGTCTGAATCCCGTTCGATATAACGGCCGTGACGTACCGCCAAAATATCTACCAGCTTAGGCTCTCGCAGCTTAAGCACAGTAATATTATCCACTTTCTTGAGCATTCTGCCGAGAATTTCAATCTTCTCATCATCGTTCGTTTGCAGCAGCATGCCGCGCGTGCGATTCTCAACACCGTTAATGGTCACAATATTAACTTCAAGCATACCAAGCAGAGAAGCAATATCTCCAAGCAAGCCTGGTCGATTCTTATAGATCTTATATTCCATATACCACTGTTTAACTTCCATGAGACACCTCGCCCGAGGATTATTGATAGATAATTGGTACGGCCTATGTAAGGACTAGACTATGCTTTCAAAAAAACTATTCTACAATATCCACCAAAATCCTGCAAGAGAATCGGAAAACATTGCAGAAAAGCCTCCTGCTCTGGAGGCTTTTCTGCTTCGAAGCTCTACGACTACTGCACCAGCTTGACCATCAGCCTTGCAATCGTCTTTTTCTCCTCTTCATCGCCGATATCCCACAGTTCCTTAAGAACGCGTTCCTGTTCGTTTTTGGGATCGACCTTCTCATCCAGGAAGGAGCCGATCTCGAAAGCAAGCTTAGAAATCGTTTCTTCACTCAAACCGATGTTCTCAGCTTGCTTCACACGATCCGCCAAAAATTGCTTCCATGTTTCGAAATTAGTGAGGACAGTTGTCATCTTCGCTAACGCCTCCTTTGCGTGTTGGCCGTTATTCGGCAACAATCGTATTGTGCACGCAAAGGTCACTTCTTATACGACGACAGTCCGATTCAAAAAGTTTTAAGCGAAAGGCCGATTATCAAGTATGCCAGCCGCCATTAGGACTGATGACTTGCCCTGTGATATAAGCAGATTCCGGCAATGCCAGAAAATATACGAGGGAGGCAATCTCATCGGGCTGAGCGAATCGTCCAGCCGGAATTTCGGATTCCAGGGCCGACTTCTCCCCTTCGTTAAGATTATCCAGCATGACCGTATCGACAGCTCCCGGAGCAACGGCATTAACGGTCACATTAGATGGCGCAAGCTCTTTGGCCAGCGCCTTCGTGAAGGCGTTCATGCCTCCCTTGGTCGTCGAATACAGCACCTCGCAGGAAGCGCCTGTCATCCCCCAAATCGAGGAAACGTTAATAATACGGCCGAAACGCTGTGCAATCATCGCAGGCATGAAAATTTGCGTACACAGAAACATGCCCTTCAAATTAACCGCCATGACATCATCCCATGTCTCCTCCGTCACATCGGAGAGCATGCTGTAATGCGCAATACCCGCATTATTGACAACAATATCCGGGACCATGCCGCTACTCTCAAGCTTCTCCCGCATTCGCTGCAGCTGCTCCTTGGAGCGAAGATCAGCCGAAACGGTCATTACATTCGCTGCTCCAAGCCGCATGCAGGTGCGTGCGGTTTCATTCGCTGCTTCATGCGCTTGATTGTAATGAATGACAACGCTCATGCCTTCCGCGGCAAAACGGCGTGCAATTGCAGCACCGATGCCCCGGCTTCCCCCGGTCACAAGCACAGTCATTTCATTTAATGTTTTCACTTTGCGCCTTTGGAAACGATGGAAACAGCCATTCGATCCCAGTTAAAATGCTCGCGCAGCCGCTTATTCGCTTCCTCAATCGTAATGCTCTCATAAAGAGGAAGCAGCTTGAACAAATCCGCGCCACGGAACCGGTATCTCGTAAACTCGCTGGCAATAGCCTCAGGGGAGTTAAGCATACGAAGATAACCGCCGATTTTTTTCTTTTTTGTCCGCTCGAACGACTGCACATTCAGGCCGCTTTTCTGCGTATTTTCGATTGCTTCGCGCAAACGCTCGATGAGCAGATCAGGATCGCGGGTTTCGCCTCCGATTACAGAAAAGGCATAGTCCTCGCTGCTGTTGAATTCATGCCCGAAAGAATCCGAGATGAGGTTGTCATCATACAGCTCGTGATAGATCGGTGAGCTCGACCCAAGCAGTGAATCGAGCATCAGCTTCGTGATCAGCTCGGTTCTAAGCAGCGCATTCGGCTCCAGCGGCTCGCGATGCTCCTTGAAGCCGAACAGACATTTGGGCTGGGAGACAGGAAGCGCCGTCAGCTTGCGAGGCTGCTTGACCGAAGCAGGCTCAGGATCGAAATAGCGTGCAATAGGTCCTTGCGGCGCAAAGGTCTTCCTCGCTTGATTATTCCTTACAAGCTCCATCACATCAAGCGGCTTCACGCCGCCAACAATGAAGAGAAACATATTGGACGGGTGATAGAACGTTTCATAGCAGCTGTACAGCGTCTCCTTGTCAATCTGGCGAATCGACTCTGCCGTGCCTGCGATATCAATATGGATGGGATGCACATGGTACAGCGCGTCAATAAGGCCAAAATAAACGCGCCAATCCGCATTATCGCGATACATATTGATCTCCTGCTCGATAATTCCCTTCTCCTTCTCTACATTCTCATCCGTGAAGTAAGGATGCTGAACGAAATCGAGAAGCGTTTCAAGATTTGCCGGAATCTGTTCCGTAGCAGAAAACAAATATACAGTGCGGTCAAAGCTCGTAAAAGCATTCGCGGATGCTCCTTGCGAGGCAAAGGTGGCAAAGATATCGCCTGTCGGCTCCTCGAACATTTTGTGCTCCAGAAAATGCGCGATGCCGTCTGGAACCGAAATCGGGTCTCCCTTATCAACTGCGAAGCGGTTGTCGATAGAACCATAACGTGTTGCAAAGGTCGCATAGGTCTTGCTGAAGCCTTCCTTGGGAAGGACGACAACCTCCAAGCCGTTTGGCATTATTTCGCGATACAACGTTTCCATAACACCGGGATAAGCTAACGTCTCCATCTGCTATTCCTCCTTCCCGTCGCGCAGGAAATAAATCGTATCCAGCTCGACCTTGCGCGCTACCGCAGCAATTTGTTCCGCAGTAACGGCCTCCACCTGCTGCAGCAGCTCATCAGCCGAACGTTCGCGTCCAGATAGCACTGTATTGAAATCAAAGCTGATCATCTCATTGGCGGAATCCTTCAGCTCGCGCAAATGATTGGCGATCATCGCCTTCGTCTGGCTCATCTCCAGCTCGCTGTAATGTCCCGACCGCATACTTTCCAGCTGCTTCTGAATAATATCGGTCGCTTTATCATAATTGGCAATTTCAATGCCGGATTGAATCGTGCATATGCCCTTATGTCCATCAAGGCGAGAAGCTGCGTAGTAAGCCAGACTCGCCTTTTCCCGCACATTGAGAAACAGCTTGGAGTGCGGATATCCGCCAAGAATGCCGTTATATAACAGAGCGGCTGGATAATCATCATCCCCATATGCAGTGTTGATGCGCAGCCCCATATTCAGCTTTCCTTGGCTGACGTCCATACTTTCGATAATCGTGCGGACCTTGCCCGGTGTGCTTTCAACAGGAGTGCTTGTATAAGGAGAGGGCTCCCCTCCATCGAGCCGGAAGGCACGTGCGACGATTTGCTTAACTTCTTCAAGCGTTGTATCTCCGACGACATACAGATCGAAAGCGGCTTGCGACAGCCACTGGCGATACATAGCCGTTAATGATTCTGCAGTAATGCCCGCAATATCGTCCATCTGACCGAGCGCATGCAGCCGAAAAGGCTCGTCATGGCACATTTCTTCGATACAGCGTTCTGCGGCATAGCGGATTTTATCGTTTACAATCGCTTCCATCCGCTTGCGCAAGGTGACCTTCTCCGCCTCTACATATTTGGCGCGCAGACGATTGCCCTCATCCGTTGCAGGGTCTGTCAGCACTTCGCCAAGCAGCTTCAACGAAGCAGACAGAAGCGGTGTTGTTGAGGAGACGAAACGGTCGTTAATGACGTCCATTCGAAACTGAATGATTTGCGAATGACCCCGTTTATACACATCAAATCCAAAGCCGGCGCCATACAGATCGTCCAGACGTTCGCGAAATGCGATTGTTTCAGGTGTTGCAGCCGTTCCCCGGCGCAGCACGAAAGGAATTAATGCGACAGGCGTCACCGTCTCTTCCTTAAGCGGCAACCCGGCATACAAGGAGATAGAGAACGTCTTGAATCGCTGTGTCGGCAGCACATGCAGTCGTATACGGTGAAGCTGACCTCGTTGAAATTGGGATTTGCTCACGCTATAGCTTCCCCTTCCGCTCCGATTTATAAAGTCAATCTATTCCATATTCCAAGGATCTATTCCATTCTACCCGATCGGAAATGGAAGAAGCAACCCGCGTGACAAACGGGCTGCTTCCGGTAGCTGCTACATGCAAAAAATGTGTTTGCCAATCGTCTTGACCTGCGGACGGCTCCAGATCCATTTGGACGTTGCCGTAACCGGATTAAAATAATAGATGCATCCTCCGCTTGGGTCATAGCCGTTAATCGCATCCTGCACCGCTTTACTGGCACTTTCGTTTGGCGTTAACCAGATTTGCCCGTCTGCTACCGCTGTAAACGCTCCTGGCTGAAAAATAACACCCGAGATCGAATTGGGGAAGCTTGGCGACTTGAGACGGTTAAGAATGACAGCGGCAACCGCTACCTGGCCGACATAGGGCTCGCCGCGGGCCTCGCCGTACACAGCGTTGGCCATCAGCTTCAGATCATTGGCGGATAAGCCAAGCTTCGCAGACTGGACATTTGATTTGCCGCCTGTAGATTCGGCCTTGGGCTTGCTGCCCGCGCCAGCTCCTCCGCCACCTGAGCTCGCCGATGGCGGCAGATCAGCGGCAGTTGGACGCCAGCTCTTCGTTGCTTCCCACAGCTTCAGCTTTGTCTTCGCTGCGACGATGCCGTCCGCCTTCATTCCGAACTCGCCTTGAAACCATTTAACAGACTTCAATGTTGACCAGCCGTACTGCCCGTCTATCTTGCCCTTGAAGAAGCCTAAATGCTTGAGACGTCCTTGCAGTTCATACACATCTTTACCTGCCGAGCCTACCTTCAATGTGGCGTTGCTGAAAGTTTCTGTCGTTTGACCGCTGCCTGCATGCTTCAGCGTGAAGGCTCCGAACAACAGAAGGACGATGACAACAGTCACCGAAATTAATCGATGTCGATTTCTCATTAAGTAATCTGCCTTTCCCTTGCCCTTGCAAGTGGTATTTGCAAAGCAAACGATGCTTGTTACTAGTATGAGAAATGACATTGGCTTCTATGCACGATTTTGTCTTAGGAGCTAATCTTTCCTGCATCGTATTGATCCAGCGTAAGAAGAACCTCCCTTGGCTTGCTTCCTTCATAAGGGCCGATAATATGCTTTGCTTCCATTTGGTCAATGAGCCGCGCGGCCCTTGTATAGCCAATTCTCATCCGGCGCTGCAGCAGCGATACAGAGGCCTGCTTCGCTTCCAGCACGATGCGAACCGCTTGATCGAACAGCTCATCCTGCATCTCATCCATTTCTTGTACACTGTCATCGATTTCGGGCACAAGATCCTCTTTGTACTCCGCTTCCCCCTGCTCGCGAGAAAAGGCTACAACCGCCTCCACTTCCCCATCGGACAGAAATGCCCCTTGAACCCGTATCGGCTTCGACATTCCCACCGGCAGGAACAGCATATCTCCCCGACCGAGCAGCTTCTCAGCACCGACCATGTCAAGAATCGTCCGCGAATCGACCTGTGATGACACGCCGAATGCAATTCTGGACGGAATATTCGCTTTGATGACACCTGTAATGACATCTACAGACGGACGCTGTGTTGCGATGATGAGATGAATGCCGGCTGCACGCGCCATCTGCGCGAGACGGCAGATGGCGTCCTCAACGTCATTGGCTGCAACCATCATGAGATCTGCCAGCTCATCCACAATGACGACGATGAATGGGAGCACAGCAGCAGGATTATCAGCCATCAGCGTATTATAGCCTTCCATATTGCGCGTGCCTGATTTGGAGAACAGCTCATATCGCTTCTCCATCTCCACTACAATCTTCTTCAGTGCAAGCGAAGCCCGCCTTGGATCTGTAACGACAGGCGCAAGCAAATGCGGAATGCCGTTGTACATATTGAGCTCAACCATCTTGGGATCAATCATGAGAAACTTCACTTCATCCGGTCTTGCTTTGTACAGGATGCTCGTTATAATGCCGTTAATACAAACGGACTTGCCTGAGCCTGTCGCTCCTGCCACAAGCAAGTGGGGCATCTTCGCCAAATTGCCGATAATCGGCTGGCCGGATATATCCCGCCCAAACGATATGGAGAGCTTGGACGGCGCATTAAGAAACGCTGGCGTTTCCATGACTTCCCGCATCGTTACAACAGATACTTCATTGTTGGGCACTTCGATGCCAATTGCGGATTTGCCTGGAATGGGCGCTTCCATCCGAATATCCTTGGCAGCGAGCGCCAGCGCTATATCGTCTGTCAGTCCGACAATCCGGCTGACCTTGACGCCTGTCGCGGGCTGTACCTCATACCGTGTTACAGCAGGCCCTCGGACAACATCAAGCACCTTGGCGCGAACGCCGAAACTCTCCAAAGTCGCTTCCAGCTTCCTTCTGGAGTCATTTGCATCTGACAGATCACCCGCCCTGCCGCTTCCGCCTGGCTTGGCGAGCAGCGACAATGGCGGGAGCTGATACGGCTTCTCGGATGGCGGACGACTCACCGCCGTCGCTGGAGCTTGCTGAGCGAGCGCTTCGCTTTGCTCTGTCAATGGAATGCTTTCGACTGCATTTCGGGCCTGAACGTTAGTGGATTCATCATCATGCTGGAAATCATCGTCGTGTGCTGGATAACTTTCACCCTGCTCCTGAACGTGCACCTGCTGCTGTTCCGTTGTTGGCTCATTCTCCGAATAAGCATCCTCCCAAGGGAGCGCTTCCTCTATAGGATGCTCCGGAACAGCAGCCTGTCCGTCCCCATTGAAGTTATAATCCTGCCAATCTTGCTCGCTGGCATGATCATCCTCATCCGCCCATTGAGGCTGCTTCCGGCCATGCGGCGGTGTAGCCGACAATCTTTCATCATCCATCAGCCACTCGCCGTCTCGTGCCTCCTGCTCATTGTCCTCCTGAGGAGGAGAATCATTGAACCACGAGAAGAAACGCGCTCCGCGTCCGCGAGGTCTTCTTGGCTGCTGCTCATGATCGTCGTCATCATCATCCATGTCATCATTCACAATAACGGCATTACCTCTGCCGTTCGCTGCTCTTGCAGGTGTGCCTGCCGGCAGTGCAGACGGCCTTTTAGCGATCAGCTTCTTTGCAAGCAAGGACAACAGACGCCCTCCCCTGCGATGAATGATTCGAGCTATGTCGACATAAGACTTCCCGGTCATGAGCATGATGGAAATCGCAAACATGACGAGCATAATGAACTTGGCGCCAAAATAGCCAAACAACCAATAAAGCACCGTATACTGTACAGCTCCGGCATAACCGCCGCTTACTGATTGCTGAACCATAGCAGCTTCCTCAGTTGGCGGCGCTTCCAACAATGCTGCCCGCACATCGCTCCCAAGCTCAAGCATAATATAACTCGCCGTCAAGCCGCCTGTTGGCTCCGTCTTCCCATTCATGACCGATATGGAGCTGTAGAGCGTGCATGCCAGCACAAACAGGAGAAGCCCCGTTTTGCGGTTTGACCAGCCCGATGGCCAAGCCCGTTTGATCATAACGGCCAAGCCGACATAAATGCCGACAAGAGCCAGCACAAAGTAAAACTTCCCGAGAATAAGACCAAACAGCTTGGACAATGAGCGCCCCACAGTCGCCTCCCCTGAGAGCGCAATGACAGACAACGTTATAAGCAAAATACCGTAAACTTCATATTTGAGACTCGCAGCAAGCGAGTTTTTCTTCTTTCGTCTTCGTTTAGCCAACTTCGTCACCTCTGGTTGCCATTATACCATAGGTGCCATCCAATGTTTACTACTTGATAACGGCTGGTCCAAGAGCAATAACGTTTCCCGGCGACAGCTCCGGTCGCAAATAAGCGTCCAGCGGGCATTCAACGAGCCGGACAATACGCCCCACGCCCGGGGATAGCGGCTCCACCTGCATACGGACATCACCAATCACGATGTCCATATAGGCGTTCCTCTGCTCGTTCATCCCTTCGAATACGAGCTCAAGCGGAATATTGGTGTATATCGTCATTGCGGCAGTCCTCCTATCCCGTTGCGCTTGCGCTCCTCGATATAGCCGTTCAGCTCCTGCAGCGCATGTCCAAGCCCGCCTACAGCATCGATCAGGCCATGCTTGACTGCATCAACGCCAATAACTGTCGTGCCAATATCGCGCGTCAGCTCACCCGTCTTGAACATTAGCTCCTTGAACCGTTCCTCTGTCACATTGGAATGCGAGGTAACGAATCTGACCACCCGCTCCTGCATCTTCTCCAAATAATCAAACGTTTGCGGAACGCCGATGATAAGTCCGTTGAGCCTGATCGGATGAATGGTCATCGTAGCGGTTTCCGCTATAAACGATTTGAGTCCTGCAACAGCAATCGGCACTCCGATCGAATGTCCGCCGCCAAGAACAAGAGTGACCGTCGGCTTCGTCAGCGTTGATATCATTTCCGCTATCGCAAGTCCTGCCTCCACATCTCCTCCAACTGTATTCAGAACGATGAAAATCCCTTCGATCTTCGGATTCTGCTCCGCTGCGACAAGCTGTGGAATAATATGCTCATATTTTGTCGTTTTGTTCTGCGGAGGCAGCACTAGATGTCCTTCAATCTGCCCGATAATCGTCATGCAAAAAATATTGGATTCCGCCTGCGGCGTCATCGTCTGACCTAATTGCTGTATAGTGTCTACAATCGGATTCACCATTTTTCGTTCCTCATTCGGCACCGGCTGCTCCATTGTATTGGCCCTTGTTTCTTCCCACATGCTGCTTCCTCCTCTGATATGAACCTTAGATCCCGTCAATGCTGTTATGCTGCCCTGCTGCAGTATGGCTAGTCATATGTTTAAGCTGCCCAGCTTCGCCTAATTTTGACGACCGCTTTTCTATAGGGCGACTATGTCTCGGCTCTCATAGTATGGAAGAACAATGTCGATTTATACGAGAAAATGAACAATTACGCAATAAAAAAACGGTTTCCTCCACCGGAATAACCGGACAAGAGGAAACCGTCTATAACTAATCTATACTTCCATAATAATTGGCAAAATCATTGGGCGGCGACGAGTTTGCTCATAAAGGAAACGGCCAAGCGCATCCTTCACATTCGTCTTGAGCGAAGCCCATTCGTTCACTTTATCGTTCATAAGCTTATGAAGCGTCGTCGTAACAATGCGATTCGCTTCTTCAAGAAGCCCTTCCGACTCACGCACATAAACGAATCCACGCGAAATAATGTCTGGACCGGATAGAATCGTGCCATCCTGCTTGCTGAGTGTAACGACAACAACGAGAATCCCATCCTGGGACAGCAGCTTGCGGTCACGAAGCACGATATTGCCTACATCGCCGACGCCAAGTCCATCGATAAGCACGTTTCCTGCAGGTACTTTGCTGCCTTTGCGGGCTGCTCCGCCTTGCACTTCCACTGTATCGCCGTTATCGATGATGAAGATGTTCTCTCTTTCGATTCCTACTGCTTCTCCAAGCAATGCGTGCTGACGAAGCATGCGGTATTCACCGTGAATCGGAATAAAGTACTTCGGTCTGATCAGGTTAAGCATCAGCTTCAATTCTTCCTGGCTTCCGTGACCGGAAACGTGAACCCCGGATACCGAACCCGGACCATAGATCACATTCGCTCCAAGGCGGAACAGCTCGTCTACCGTGCGGCCAACATGGCGCTCGTTGCCAGGGATCGGCGTAGCAGCGATAATAACGGTGTCTCCTGGCAGAATATCGACTTTACGATGCGTTGAACGCGCCATGCGCGTCAAGGCCGACATCGGCTCGCCTTGGCTGCCTGTCGAAAGAATGACGACACGGTCTGCTGCCATCTTGTTCACTTCTTCCGGCTCGATAATCATACCTTCCGGAATGATCAAGTAGCCGAGCTCTGAAGCGATGGATACAACATTAACCATGCTGCGGCCAACGACTGCAATTTTACGTTTCGTTGCCATTGCGGCATTAACGACCTGCTGAATTCTATGCACATTCGAGGCAAAGGTCGCAACGACAACACGCTGCGTAGCTTTACGGAAAATATCCTCTAATTCTACCCCAATCTTGCTCTCCGATGGGGTATAGCCTGGACGTTCTGCGTTCGTACTGTCAGACAGCAGCGCAACAACGCCGCGTCTTCCGATATCAGCAATGCGCTGAAGATCGGCATATTGATCGTTAACTGGTGTGTGATCAAATTTGAAGTCACCCGTATGTACAACGGTTCCTTCTGGCGTGTCCAGGCATACACCGAGGGAGTCTGGTATGCTGTGGTTTGTTTTGAAGAAAGAAGCATGGATGGAGCCGAGCTCCAGTTCCGATTCGGCGTTAATAAGAATACGTTTCGTTTCGCCGAGCAGACCCGCTTCCTTCAGCTTGCCTTCAATAAGGCCGAGTGTAAGCTTCGTCCCGTAGACAGGCACGTTCAAATGTTTGAGAACATAAGGCAATCCGCCGATATGATCCTCGTGGCCATGTGTAATCAGGATCGCTCTTACTTTATCCCGATTATCTGTCAAATACGTAATGTCTGGAATAACAATATCGATTCCGAGCATGTCCTCCTCGGGGAATTTCAATCCAGAATCCACGACTACAATGTCGTTCCCATATTGTATAACATACATATTTTTCCCAATTTCACCGACGCCGCCCAGTGCAAAAATAAGCAGCTTATCCTGGTTGTTCTTCTTAGACAAGTGTATCTATACCCCCTAATAGTATTGCGAAACGCTGACAGTCATTGTTAAACGCTTACTAAACCGGCGTTTCATACAAAATCATTGTCTTTAGCATTCGCTATTCCTTCAATTTAATGATCATTCTCAGTAGAAAGCCGCAAAAAATCCTAGCTGTGAAAAACCGACAGCTATCATGCCATATAATCGTTAAATGGTGTTATTGGACTCCGCTCCAACACCTTAATACGCATTTCCAAATATTTGCCGCACACCGTCACTTGAGAACATTATACATGATTGAAAATATGAAATACAAGTCATCAATTAAATCAGCTTACAAAAAGAAATAACCGATGCAATCGCACCGGTTATTGTCTAGTGCAATATAACCTTTGCTTTCTTACTGCAGCAATTGTTTAAGCGCAGCTGTCTCCTCTGCTGTAGCATCGACAAGAGGCAAGCGAACGCCCCCAACAGGCAGGCCGCGAATGGCTAGTGCTGCCTTGACGAGCACTGGATTCGGTATCGCATATGGAAGCTCGAACAAGCCTTTTAGAATCGGATGGCATTTGCCATGCAATTGCGCCGCTTCGACGACATTGCCATTCGTATAAGCGGTGATCATACGCTTCAGTTCGCTGCCCACCACATGGCTGGCTACACTAACGAGACCATAGCCGCCGACTGACAGCACTGGCAACGCTGCGCTGTCGTCTCCGCTATACACACGGAAGCCTTCGGGTGCACCCGCAACAAGCTGGGTAACTTGATCCGTCGATGCACATTCTTTCGTAGCCACAATATTAGGAAGCTCCGCAAGACGAAGCGTCGTTTCGACCGACATGCTCACAACCGTTCGTGAAGGCACGTTATACAGCATGACTGGCAGTTTCGTTGCTTCTGCAATGACCTTGAAATGTCTGTAGAGTCCTTCTTGGCTCGGCCTGTTGTAATAAGGCACAACGAGCAGAATGCCATCCACGCCGCATTGCTCGGCCACTTGAGTCAGATGGATGGAATGGGCCGTATCGTTGCTGCCCGTTCCTGCAATGATCTTGCTCCGGCCGTTCGCGCGTTCCACAACAAACTTGAACAATGCCGCCTTCTCCGCATCGGTTAGTGTCGGCGATTCACCGGTCGTACCTGATACGACCAGGCTGTCACTTTGCTGCTCTTCAATTAAGTAATCGATCAACCGGCCCGTCGCATCCCAGTCAATCGCACCATCCGCGTCGAACGGAGTAACCATTGCAGTAATTAATCTTCCGAATTCCATCTTGACTCCTCCTAAAAGTTTTGCGAAGCAAAACTAGCTTCGTAAGCATCTTCTTTAAAGTTTTGCGAAGCAAAACTGGCATCGTAAGCTTGTTCTATTAGAATTCCCTGTTATTCATGTAACGAGAACTTGGCGTGAAGCGCGCGCAGCGCGTCCACCATATAGGTCTCCCTTACGAGAACCCAGATCGTCGTATTTGAATCCGCAGACTGCAAGATCGGCACTCCCTGCTCGGTAAGCGCTTCAACGATTCTAGCCATGATTCCCGGGACACCATTCATTCCACCGCCAATGATGGAAATTTTTGCGCAGCCGCTAACCGCAATTGGCTCATAGCCGATACGTTGAAGTACAGCGACAGCCTGTTCCGCATCATGATCAAACACGGTGTAGACGGCGCCGCCTGGTGTGACATTAATAAAATCCACACTAATAAGATGGCTGGCCATCGCTTGAAACACTTGCAGTTGAACATCGTTATGGCCATTCTGGACCTGCACCGTTATTTGCGTGATGCCCGTTACATGAGCAACGCCAGTAACATGACGGTCAAGCACCATAGCCCCATAAACAGGATCATACTTATCGGTTACAAGCGTTCCTTCCTCATCCGAAAAGGTGGAGCGTACGCGCAGCGGAATTCTTGCTTGCTGAGCAATCTCCACCGCTCTGGGATGAATCACCTTGGCACCCTGCCTCGCCATGTTGCAAATCTCGGTATAACCGACCACAGACAACGGTCTCGCATTCTCAACGATACGCGGATCGGCCGTTAGTATTCCGTTCACATCAGTATAGATATCCACTTGGTCCGCATGAAGCGCAGCGCCTAGAGCAGTTGCCGAGGTATCGCTTCCGCCTCTTCCCAATGTGGTCAGCAGACCTGATTCCGTCTTGCCTTGAAAGCCTGCTACAATGACAACCTTATCTTCATGCAAATGACGAAAAACGGTCTCAGTCCGTATCTCAACAATACGAGCCCGGCCGAATTGGTTATCCGTCAATATGCCAGCCTCTCCGCCTGTAAGGGCCACGGCTGGAATTGATGCTGCTTGAAGCATGCCTTGCAGCATTACAGCAGAGATGATCTCACCGCAGCCAAGCAGCAGATCACGCTCTCTTGACGGAAGTGAATCGCCATTGGCTGGAAGAAGTGAAAGAAGCGTATCTGTGGCATAGGGATCCCCTTTTCGTCCCATAGCAGAGACGACAACGACAAGACTGTTTTGCCGCTGCCGCTCTCGCTGGATATGACGAAGCACGAATTGACGCGCTTCGTCAGTAGAAAGTGAGGTTCCGCCGAATTTTTGAACAAGGATGCGCATAGTCAAACCCCCGTTTCCACCTCAAAAAACGATGGATCGCAATGTTTGACAAGCCGCTCAGTTCCTATTCATTATTTCTGACCGATTGCAATATACTCAGCAATTTGTACGGCATTCCATGCAGCGCCTTTGAGCAGATTGTCGGATACGATCCACATATTAAGCCCGCGCGAGGAACCAAGATCACGGCGCAGCCGTCCAACGAATACATCCGGTTTGCCGGTTGCCTCTGAGGCCAGCGGATATTGCTGCCCAGCCGGATCGTCGACCAAAGTGATGCCAGGTGCATCCTGCAGCAGTTTGGCAATGTCCTCAAGCTCATAATCATTCTTCAATTCCACATAAACAGATTCCGAGTGGCCATTGACTACAGGAATACGCACACAGGTTGCAGTAACGTCAATGGACTCGTCACCCATAATTTTCTTCGTCTCACGAACCATCTTCATCTCTTCTAGCGTATAGCCATTCTCCGTAAACTTATCGATTTGCGGAATGGCGTTGAATGCGATCTGGTGCTTCACGGGCAAAGCGCCAACCGGCAAAATCTCCGGCGTCACTTCGTTGCCGGCGAGCACTTCGCGCGTCTGGCGATGAAGCTCGTCAATTGCGCGGCTTCCCGCACCGGATACAGCTTGATAGGTCGATACGATAACACGTGAAATGCCATAGCGGTCATACAGCGGCTTGAGCGCTGCAACCATCTGAATCGTGGAGCAGTTCGGGTTCGCGATCAAGCCCTTATGCTCGCTTACTTTATCAATATTGACCTCGGGAACGACAAGCGGAGTCTCGGGGTCCATGCGGAATGCGTTCGTATTGTCGATACATACTGCGCCATGCTGGATCGCATGCGGCGCAAGCACCTTGGTTACATCGCCGCCGGCGCTGAACAAGGCAATCTCCACGCCTTTAAAGCTGTCCGGAGTCGCTTCTTCAACCGTATGCTCCTGACCCTTGAACGTTATCTTCGTGCCTGCCGAACGCGCAGAAGAAAGCAGCTTCAGCTCAGCAATCGGAAAGTTTCTTTTCTCAAGCAGACCAATGATTTGTTCTCCTACTGCGCCTGTTGCCCCTACAACGGCAACGTTAAATAATTTCTGATTCGACATTTGTGTCTTCCCCTCTCAAAAATCAAACTTATGTCAAGGATTTCTCCATTTGCATACGAGCTGTAAATGCGACACCCGCTTTAGCTTCGTTAATATTGAAAGCGTTCGATAAGGAGCGGCTGCAGCTGCTTGCCCTCAAGGGCAGCTTCGCAAGCTTCCGGCACAAGATCCATTCTCGCTACTAACGAATTCGGCTTGTTCTCCGGATTATCCTGCCCGAACGGTACGAAATATACATTTTTGCATACTAGCAGTCTAGCAATATTAGCCGCATTGAGGCCGAGACCGTCATTCGTAGATATAGCTAATACTAATGGACGCTGGTTGCGCAGCTGCGCCTTGGCAGCCATCAGAACCGGACTGTCTGTCATCGCATTGGCCAGCTTGCTCGTCGTATTGCCCGTGCAAGGCGCAATGACGAGTACGTCAAGCAGCTTGGAGGGCCCTAGCGGCTCCGCATCTACAATAGTAGATATGAGCTCATTGCCGGTAATCGACCTAAGCTGGTTCTGCCAATCCTCTGACGAGCCGAATCGGGTGTCTGTAGACATAATTGTGCCTGTCACAATCGGCACTACCCTGGCTCCCTGATCTACGAATCGTTGAATGACCGGCATGACTTCCGCAAATGTGCAGTGCGAGCCGGACAACGCATAACCGACTGTTTTACCTTGCCATATCATTGCTCATTCCCCCGTAATCTCGAATCTTCCATAATCAGTCGACTAAGACAGTCCGCTATGATGCGACCAGCGGTTTTGGGAGCGACGATTCCTGGTAGACCGGGGGCGAGCAACGCTTTAATGCCCCGCTTCTCTGCAAAGCGAAAGTCCGTTCCGCCCGGCTTTGAAGCGAGGTCGATAATGACCGCTCGCGAGGGCAAATTTGCGATAATTTGCGCTGTGACTATCATAGTCGGAATTGTATTAAAAAGCAAGTCGATATTACTCACAACCTGTGGCAGTTGCTTCACATAGAAAGGCTCGAAGCCCATCTCATCCGCCCTTGCATAATGCTCCTCGCGACGCACGCCAACCTTCACTTTAGCCCCTAATCCTCTCAGCGTTCGGGCGAGTGTCAGCCCTGTCCGTCCAAGTCCAAGCACCATGCAGATCGAACCGTGGATCGTAATGTCCGTGTGCTGGATAGCCATCATAACGGCCCCTTCTGCCGTTGGAATGGAATTATAGATTGCGACATCGTCCCGGTCAAACAGCTCAATCAGACCAATACCGTGCTTGTCGCACAGCTGACGCAAGTAGGGCTTCGCCATTCCTGTGTAAACTGTACAATGCTTGGGAAGCAGTCCGATATGCTCATCAGTCAGTACAAGCTCCCGATCACTGAACACAGCGATGATCTTCCCCTCATCGTCTGTTCCTACCGCTGGCAGAATGAGTGCATCTGCGCCTCGAAACAAATCATCGCTCATCTCGGCGCGGATCGCACCGTCCAGCGGAGTATGGAGCTGTTCGAAGCCCGCAACCGTAACAATCGAGTCAAGCTCAGTCAGCTTGCGGATGACCTCAAGCTGGCGAGCATCACCTCCGAGAAGCACGACCTGAACTCCTGTCAGCATAGGCTGTCACTCCTTTCATACTGCAATCGGATACCGCTGCCTTGCTGCGGCTCGATTGTCAGTCTGCCCATATGGATATAGACCATCTTATGCTTGCGCCCAGAACAGGGTGAAACTGAAATCAAAAAACACGCCCAGAGAGCCCCCGGGCGTGTTCATTTGTTTATATTTATTGAAATAAGTTGGTGCAATCTTTTTTTCTATACGCCTGTATGTCCAAATCCGCCCGCACCGCGCACCGTATCCGGAAGCTCATCGACCTCTGAGATCGATATGGCTGGAACAAGTCCGAAGAGCATTTGGGCGATCCGTTCGCCGCGTTCTATTGTGAAGGACTCCCCGCCAAGATTGACGAGCAGCACTTTAACCTCACCGCGATAATCGGCATCGATTGTGCCTGGTGAATTCAAGCATGTAACGCCATGCTTGTATGCAAGTCCGCTGCGCGGACGAATTTGCGCTTCAAGCTCGCCCGGCATAGCCATCGAGAAGCCTGTTGGAATCAGCTTTCTCTCTCCAGGAGACAATGTCACCGGCTCAGAGACCGCTGCATGCAGATCAAATCCAGCTGCCAATTCGGACATTTTGCGCGGCAGCTGAATATCCTCATTGCCTGGCAAACGTTTAAACAATACTTGAAACAAGACGATCCCTCCCAAGGTTCACAACTGCTTTGTCATTGCTGCCCACCATCGCTACTGCAAATGGTTGAGACAGCATTCGTTTCGTAACATCCGCTATATCTTTCATGCTGACAGAATCAATCCGCTCCAGCAGCTCATCCAGCGTATAGTGCTTGCCGAGCATCAGCTCGTTCTTGCCTAGACGGTTCATACGGCTGCTTGTGCTCTCAAGACTGAGAATCAGGCTGCCTTTAAGCTGCTCCTTGCCTCTGTGGAGCTCTTCCTCGCTAAGGCCTTTCGCGGCCAGATCATGCAGCTGCTCCATCGTGCAAGCAAGCACATCCTTAGATTGCTTGGGCGCTGTACCGGCATAGATGGTGAACAAGCCGCTGTCCGCATATGAGGTATGGTAGGAATAGACAGAATACGCCAAGCCGCGTTTCTCGCGAATTTCCTGGAATAGACGGGAGCTCATTCCGCCGCCAATCGCATTGTTAAGCAGGATCATCGCATACAGCTGCGGATCAGCAATGGAGCAGCCTGGGAATGTCATACAGATGTGATTCTGCTCCGTCTTCTTCTTGTGGAACAAGTACTCGCCTTTGAACTGAGGCGCTGCGATAGCAGAGCCGGCTCCTGTACTCTTGTAAGACCCGAAATGCCTTTCCAACAGTTCCAGAAGCGCGCGCTCCTCTACATTGCCGGCAACGCTAATAACCGTGTTGTCGATTCTGTAGTTGTCCTTCATATATTGACGAAGAACGTCTCCATTCATCGCCGACAGCTTTTCCTCCAGGCCCAGTATGGAATAAGCCAGCGGATGGTCGCCATAAGACGCGCGTGAAGCTTCATCATGCACCTTGTCATCCGGGGTATCCTCGTACATTGCGATTTCTTCGAGAATGACATTTTTTTCTTTGGCAAGCTCGGTCTCATCGAATTGCGATTCGAAGAACATATCCGAGAGCGCGTCCACGGCAATCGGCAAATGCTGATCCAACACCTTGGCAAAATAACAGGTATACTCCTTCGCGGTAAAGGCGTTGACATTGCCCCCGATTCCATCAAACAGGTCAGCGATATCCTTTGCGCTGCGGCGAGCCGTGCCCTTAAACAGCATGTGCTCGATAAAATGCGAAATGCCGTTATTGTCCAGTGATTCGTTGCGCGACCCTGTTTTCACCCAAATGCCGAATGCTACCGACCGAAATGTAGGAATGTATTCCACAACGACTCGTAATCCGTTGCTTAGTGTATAGTTATTCACCGCAGTTTCCTCCTAAGCGATACCATTCTTTATCGTTCTAATAACACGGTTGAAAAATCAATGCTTTCACTATATCAAAATTACAGCCCCGCCTCAACCAACGGCACTCTATTGGGCGACAAGATTTCCGAAACAGTACCAAGCGAAAGACCCTTCTCTTTGATTGCCGCAATAATTCCTTCCAGCGCCTGGCTCGATGAATCAGTCGGATGCATAAGAATAAGCGTGCCCGCTGATACGCGGCTTTTAATCTTATTGACAACTGTCCACGCCGGAGGGTGCTGCCAATCAACGGTATCCAGCGTCCACAGCACTGTTCGGAGTCCCTGCTCAGCTGCTACCTTTACCGTCATGCCATTATAAGCCCCTGAAGGAGGAGCGAACCAGTTATTGGTTACATTCAGCGTCGACTGAAGAAGCTTCTCTGTCTTGGCAATCTGCATATACGCAGCCTGGCGGTCAAGTTTGCTCATATCCGGGTGGGAATAAGCGTGGTTGGACATCTCGTGTCCATGTGCTTGAATATTGCGCGCAGCGTCCCCGTTCTTCTTGAGCCAAGAGCCATCCAGGAAAAATGTCGCCTTTACATTCTCCTTATCCAAGATCTTCAGCATCGGCTCCAAGTATTCATTGCCCCAAGCCACATTAATCATTAGCGCTGCCATCCGCTTATTCGGATTCCCTCTATATATGGGATGCTCGCCCAGGTCGGCCAGCTGCACCTTTGGCGGAACCTCCCTGTATACGAAACGCAGTTGAGCATCCCGGGGAGAAGACAGCATCAGCCGGTATGTACGCTCCACATCTACTTCCAGACCGTTATAGCCCGGTATAGCTTTCCATATTCGATCCAATCTGGCGTCGACCGGAGCAATGCGATGTTTAACTGCTTCCGCCTCTATTCGCTCACGCAGCTCCCCATTCTCATTTAGCTCCTCATTCATCCTCATAACGGATAGGGATTCACCTTGTTTAAGCGCCCAAACATAGGCCGCAATATTACCATTGAACCGGACGATCAGCAGCATCACACACATGGAGACAGCTATAATAAGAACTAATCTGAGCTTCATCACTTCACCCCCCTCTCTTCATCCTATTATGGCTCGGACAACATTATGAGGAGAGCGGGAAACAAAACAAAAAGTGGCCGCACAGGGACCGCCCCTGCCAGCCGCTTCGCTGACTGTAGCCGCTAAAGCAACGAGGCTGGTCCCATTCAAGTAGCAAGTCAGCTACTATTGGGGACAGCCTCGTTATTGATGCTTGTGGAGACGCTAGCAGCCGTCTCGTACTATTGTTGTGCAGACACTTCTGAAGTCAGCACAGCTTTGCGTGACAAGTTAACACGGCCTTGTGCGTCGATTTCGGTTACTTTCACCGTAATTTGATCACCGATCTTAAGAACATCCTCAACCTTCGCTACCCGCTCAGTGGAAACCTGCGAAATATGGACGAGTCCATCCTTGTTCGGCAATATTTCGACGAAGCAGCCGAATTTCTCAATACGCTTAACCGTACCCAGATAGATTTCACCGACGACTACCTCGCGCACGATACCTTCAATAATTTGCTTCGCGCGTTCGTTGGCCTCCGCGTTGGAGGAAGCGATGAACACGGTGCCGTCCTGCTCGATATCAATTTTGACGCCTGTTTCGTCAATGATTTTGTTAATGATCTTGCCGCCGGGCCCAATCACATCACGGATTTTGTCCGGGTTGATGTGAATGATGACAATCTTAGGCGCGTACTGGGACAGACTTTGGCGCGGCTGACTCATAACCTCTGTCATTTTGCCCAAAATATGCATACGGCCAACACGAGCCTGCTCCAATGACTCCGTCAGAATCGCGCGGTTGATCCCATTGATTTTGATATCCATCTGGATCGCTGTTACGCCTGCCGGTGTTCCAGCTACCTTAAAGTCCATATCTCCCAAGTGATCTTCCATGCCCTGGATGTCCGACAGGATGGAGAAATGATCGCCGTCCTTGATCAGACCCATCGCTATGCCGGCAACCGGCGCTTTAATCGGAACTCCGGCATCCATCATCGCAAGCGTGCTTGCACAGATACTTGCTTGGCTTGACGATCCGTTGGACTCCAATACTTCAGATACAAGACGAATCGTGTACGGGAAGTCCGTCTCCGAAGGAATAACCTTCGACAATGCACGTTCGCCGAGCGCACCATGACCGATCTCGCGGCGTCCTGGAGGACGGAGCGGTCTAGCCTCGCCTACGCTGAACGGAGGGAAGTTGTAATGATGCATGAAACGCTTCGTCTCAGCAAGATCGATGCCATCCAAAATCTGCACATCGCCAAGCGCGCCAAGCGTACAAATGCTGAGCGCCTGTGTTTGGCCGCGTGTGAACAGACCTGAACCATGCGTGCGCGGAAGCAAGGAAACATCGCAATCAATCGGACGGATTTCGTCCAGAGCTCGTCCATCAGGACGGACTTTATCATGCGTAATCAAGCGGCGCACTTCTTCCTTCACAATATCGTACAGAACTTCCTTCACATCGCCAAGCAGCTCAGGCGTTTCCGCATATTCCACCTCGAAATGAGCAACGGTATCGCCATTAACGACATCAATCGCTTCCTGACGAGCATGCTTCTCTGGGGTGCGAACCGCTTCCACCAGACGGCCCGATGCAAATGCGCGAACAGCGGCATTCACAGCTTCGTCTACCGCATGAAGCTTCACTTCCATCTTGTCCTTGCCAGCGAGCGATTGAAGCTCTTCTATAACAGCTATTATCTTCTTGATCTCGTCATGTCCGAACATAATCGCTTCCAGCATCACGGATTCTGGAACCTCGTTCGCTTCAGCCTCAACCATCATGATCGCTTCTTTTGTACCGGATACAACGACAGCAATATCGCTTTTTCCCTCTTGCTCAATTGTCGGGTTAATGATGAATTGTCCGTCAACACGGCCTACTGCCACGCCGCCGATGGGGCCGTTGAACGGCAAATCGGAGATGGAGAGCGCTGCAGACGCACCAATCATCGCTGCCATTTCTGGCGAGCAATCCTGATCCACACTCATAACGATATTGGCAACCTGTACTTCATAGCGGAAGCCATCCGGGAACAGGGGGCGAATCGGGCGGTCCGTAAGCCGGCTCGCAAGAATAGCCTTCTCGCTTGGGCGGCCTTCACGTTTAATAAAGCCTCCAGGAATTTTACCAACCGCGTAGAGACGTTCCTCATAATTAACGGTAAGCGGGAAAAAATCCAGGTTTTTAGGCTCGCTGGACGAAACAACGGTACACAATACGACTGTCTCGCCATATTTCACCGTTACAGCGGCGTTGGCTTGCTTGGCAAGGCGTCCCGTCTCAAGAACAAGCGGGCGTCCGCCAAGCGTCATTTCCACACGATGCAGCATAGAACTCCTCCTCATTGAAGCCAGCATGACGCATCTATTGCGTTCTGGCTTGTAGTCTTATCTTGTTTTACATGTTCTATATAAGAGATAAAAGAAAAGCTCCGATTGGAGCTGTTCCTGACATTCATTTGCTTGGGCGCATATCTTATGTAAATCCTGATCTGTCGCGATAACGCATGCATTCCGGTATTTTTACAAAAAGCAACCCGGAGCAGCCACCCGGATAACCCCGGACGGCTGAACAACCAGGTTGCTTCTAGACCGCATCTCTTATCGGCGAAGACCGAGCTTCTCGATCAATGCGCTATAACGTCTTACGTCTTTGTTCTTCAGGTATGCCAGCAATTTACGGCGTTGACCTACCATCTTGAGCAAACCGCGACGGGAGTGATGATCTTTCTTGTGCTCCCGAAAGTGATCCGTCAACTTGACGATGTTATGCGTCAGGATAGCGATTTGAACTTCCGGTGAACCCGTATCGTTCGCATGCGTCTTGTGCTCATCAATCAGTTGTTGCTTACGCTCTTGTGTTAATGCCATCCTTGTTCACCTCCTTCTAATCATAATCGCCATTAGCCTCGCCTCCGTCGGTGAGAACGGACAGGCCAAGCTAAGGTTCTCTGCGGATGAAATGATAGCAAGTCATCACGCAACGTCTAAGAGTATATCATACCCATCTATAAGAAGTAAATGGAGTCGTAATTATTTGTAAGCAGAAAGCACTTCTCTCGCTTGCAGAGCATCCGAATTGATTTGCGCGATCAGTTCATCAATGGAGCCGAACTTCTTCTCCTTGCGGAGAAACGAAATGAATCGAATCGTCAAGCTCTGTCCATATAGATCGCTGTTAAAGTCGAATAAATGGGCTTCCATCACCGGCTTGGGCAGTTGATCATGAAAAGTGGGCTTCACCCCAATATTCAATACGCCTGAGATTCGCTTCCCCTTCACTTCAGCCATTATGGCATAGACGCCCTGCCTGGGCATCACATACGCTGCTTCCGGCTCTATGTTGGCCGTCGGATAACCGATTGTGCGACCTCTGCCTTCGCCATGAACTACAGTTCCGCGAATCGCATACGGCTCGCCGAGAAGCTGCTCCGCTGTCTCCGGCTGCCCTTCTGCCAGCGCCTCACGAATATGCGTGCTGCTCACTTTCCGATCATTCAACATAAGCGGCTCAACAATCTCGACAGCAATATCCGGCTGGCCCAAAGCCCGCAATGTATCCGTCTTGCCCGCTCCCCGCGACCCGAACGAGAAATCAAAGCCAACAATCGCTTTCTTTACCGCAAGCGGACGCAGCACATCATCCACAAACTCTGAAGGAGACACTGCGGCAAATGCGATGTCAAAATGAACGACGTAGACGATGTCAACGCCAAGGCGGCGGAATCGCTCTACCTTCTCATCCAGCGGAGTCAGGCAGGTTACATACTGTTCGCCCTGTCCCAGAACTTCCTTGGGATGAGGATGAAAGGTCATCACCGCAGATTGCAAGCCAGCGACGCGAGCAGCTTCAACGGCACGTCGGATCACATTTTGATGGCCCCGATGCACCCCATCGAAATGACCGATGGCAAGTGTTTTCGGCACAGCCTCAATGGCTGGCGCATGTGCGGTTAAGGGATATTGCAATGGGATGATTTCCACTTCTGTCACACCTGCTTCGTAAGCTTTGCATTATTTAGACGGGCGTAAAAACTTTTACTGCTTTAAGAGAGGCTGTACTCTTCTCCACCTCGAACAGTCCCAGAAAGAGGCCGTCCTCCCCATACAAGCGGATAAGCTCGTCCATATGTGCCGGCTGCAAGCCATTCACACGCGCAAGCGGCACCCGCTTGCCCTGAAAGGCCTGCTTCGCTGTCTCCAGCTCTACGCTGCCGGAAGGAAGATAGTCCAGCGCCCGATCAGAAGGGATCAGATGCGCTTCAAGCTCACCGTTTGCCTGCAACTGTTCAATTTCCTCCAACGTCAAGCAATTCTCCTCGGTGAACCCAGCCGACATCGTGCGGGTCAGCTTCGCCATTGCGGCTGGTACACCCAGCGCTTTGCCGATATCCACGCACAACGTTCTAATATAAGTTCCTTTGGAGCAGGTAACAGAGAAAGAGATTCGAGGATGCGGCACGTCAAGCTCAAGCTGCCCCAGCTCCAGCTGGTGAATTGTTACTTGACGCGACTTGCGCTCGATGACCTGACCTTCCCTGGCCAGCTCATACAGCCGTTTGCCATCCACCTTCACTGCGGAATACATCGGCGGTATCTGATCGATAACACCAACAAAGGAAGCCAACACGCGGCGGATATCCGACTCCGAAATGACGACCTCCGGCACTTCCGCAATAATATTACCGGTCAAGTCCTCCGTATCCGTAGCCACTCCAAGCTGCAGCACCGCTTCATAGGCTTTGGGACGCTCCTGCAAATACTCAACCATCCGTGTGGAACGGCCAATGCAAAGCGGCAGCACGCCGGTCACCTCTGGATCAAGCGTGCCCGTGTGTCCGATGCGCTTTACACGCAGCAGCCCCCTTGCTTTGGCAACGACGTCATGCGAGGTCCAACCCGCTGGCTTCCAGACAGCCAGAATTCCATCCATCATGACTCCAGCGCCTCGCTTACCGACTTCACCAGCCGCGTCATGGCATCTGCAATGGGGCCGTCCAAGCGGCAGCCTGCTGCCCGAATATGTCCGCCGCCGCCAAATGCCTGCGCGATTGCCGCTACATCGGCCACGCCTGCTGAACGCATGCTGACCTTGACATCGCCATTATCTGTTTCCTTGAATAGAATTCCGACTTCAACGCCTTCAACATTGCGGGCATAGTTGACGAGACCTTCCAGATCATCGCCTACTGCCCCTGTCTCCGCCATATCCGCCTTATTGATATACAGCCATGCGATTCTATTATCATCGGAGAATGAGAGCCGGTTCAAACCACGCTGCAGCAGCAAGAGCTGAGATTTCGTCATCCGCTCCAGCAGATGATCGGCAATCCAGTGACCCTCGACACCATGTTCCAGCATCTGGGAAGCAATGCGCATAACGGACGGATTCGTATTGGCATAACGAAATCCTCCCGTATCCGTAAGCAGCCCCGTATAAACTCCTGTTGCCGCTTCTCTGTCAAAGGCAACACCCGCATGAACGATGAGATCATACAAAATCTCCGCCGTAGCTGCCGCATCCGTACGGATCAGATTAACGGAGCCAAAACCGTCATTAGTGGGGTGATGATCGATATTCAGCAGCTGGGCACCCTCTGCGAATGCATCGGAAACGCGGCCGATACGCCTGAAATCGGCGCAATCGACCGCGATTATCCGATCATACGCGGCAAGGGATTCCTGCTCGTTATAGATACTAATTGAAGCTGCTCCATCCAGATAGGCGAGCCTCACAGGGACAGCTCCCTCGTTAATAAGAACGGCTTCTTTGCCAAGCTGCCTCAGCAGCCATCCTATAACCAAGGTCGAGCTTATGGCATCGCCGTCAGGCTGAACATGGGACACAACGAGAAAGCGTTCCCCGCCTTGTATGAACGATAGCGCGTCCTCCAGCTTATTCTCATAAGCTGGAGTGGACGCGGAATGATGCACCGCCGACATTATTGACCACCGCTGCCGCTATTGATTTGCTCCAATAGCGATTCGATCCGGCTGCCGTATTCAATGCTGCTGTCGAACTTGAAGATCAACTCAGGCGTATGACGGAAGCGAATTCGCTTGCCAAGCTCGGAACGAATAAAGCCCGCTCCTCGCGCCAATGCCTTCAGTGTCTCTTCCTTCTGTTCATCACTGCCCAGCACGCTCAGGAAGATGCGCGCTTGTGACAGATCGTTCGTCATCTCAACACCCGTTACCGTAATGAAACCGATGCGGGGATCTTTCAGCTCCTGTTGAATAATGACGCTTAATTCCTTCTTAATTTGTTCGCCTACACGTCCTACGCGAATTTTGGCCATAGGTAATCACCTCTCTACTGTCTCCATAACGTAGGCCTCAATCGTGTCTCCCTCTTTCAGGTCGTTGAATTTATCCAGTGTTATCCCGCACTCGTAGCCCTGCGCGACTTCTTTGACATCATCCTTAAACCGTTTGAGCGATTCGATTTCTCCTTCATACACAACAATGCCATTACGGACAAGTCGTGCTTTGGCCGAGCGGGTAATTTTGCCGGATGTAATCATACAGCCAGCGATGGAACCGACCTTGGTCACCTTGAAAATATTGCGAATTTCAGCATGGCCGATAACAACTTCCTTGAAGATCGGATCAAGCATTCCCTTCATCGCGTGCTCGATCTCGTCGATCACGTTATAAATAACGTTGTGATGACGAATGTCTACCTTCTCCAGCTCAGCTGTCGCTTTCGCCTGCGGCTCTGGACGTACGTTAAAGCCGATAACGATCGCGTTGGAGGCCGATGCGAGAATAATATCAGACTCGGTAATCGCGCCAACGCCGCTGTGAATGATTTTGACCTGAACACCCTGGATATCGATCTTCGCAAGCGATCCCTTGAGCGCTTCAGAAGAGCCTTGAACGTCTGCCTTGATAATGACGTTCAAGTCTTTAATTTCACCTTCAACGATATGTTTATACAGGTCATCCAATGTTATGCGCGAATGCGTGCCAAGCTCCGATTGACGGTGCTTCGTTGCACGGCGTTCCGCGATTGCCCGCGCTTTGCGCTCGTCCTCAAAGGCGAGCAGCGGATCGCCCGCTAGTGGCACTTCCGTCAAACCTGTAATTTCGACCGGCGTGCTTGGACCCGCTTCCTTGAGCCTGCGGCCCTTGTCGTTCACCATTGCGCGAACACGTCCAAAGCAGTTGCCCGCTACGAAAGCATCGCCAATCTTAAGCGTACCGTGCTGGACAAGGATACGAGCAACAGGGCCCTTCCCTTTATCAAGCTCGGCTTCGATTACAGTACCGCGAGCACGCTTGTTCGGATTCGCTTTGTAGTCATTCATTTCCGCTACGAGCAAAATCATTTCGAGCAGCTCTTCAAGACCCATGCGCTGCTTGGCAGATACGTTGACGAATATCGTGTCGCCGCCCCACTCTTCCGGAACTAGCTCATATTCTGTCAGCTCTTGCTTGATTTTGTCCGGATTTGCATCCGGCTTATCGATTTTGTTCACTGCGACAATGATTGGCACGCCAGCAGCTTTAGCATGGCTGATCGCCTCTACTGTTTGCGGCATAACGCCGTCATCTGCAGCAACAACGATGATTGTAATGTCCGTTACTTGTGCACCCCGTGCACGCATAAGCGTAAACGCTTCGTGGCCCGGTGTATCCAGGAACGTAATTTTCTTCTGATTGATCTCGACCTGATACGCACCGATATGCTGAGTAATGCCGCCAGCCTCGCCGCTTGTTACACTCGTTTGGCGGATCGCGTCCAGCAATGTTGTTTTACCATGGTCAACGTGACCCATTATGGTAACAACAGGCGGACGGGTTACGAGATCCTCATCCTCATCCGTTTCTTCAATTGTTTCGAAATGATCTTCCTCGACCGGTATTTTCACTTCAACCTCAACGCCATATTCCGTTGCAATCAGTTGAACGGTATCCAGATCGACCTCTTGGTTAATCGTCGCCATGACACCGAGCATAATGAGCTTCTTAATAACCTCGGAAGCATCCTTATGAAGCAGCTTGGCAAGATCGCCTACCGTCATCGTGCCGCGCACAATAATTTTCTTCGGCGTGTTGTCGACCTTCTCTTTGTAAACCTGCTGCTGCTTGCCGCGCTGATTTTTGCCGCCGCGATTGTTGCCCTTGAAGCCGCCTGATCTTGAATCATCAAACCGCTTGCCGCCGCCCGGCTTCGATGATCTTCTCTTATCATCAGCGCCGCCGGTTGAAGGACGCGAATCGAATGAACGACCTTGGCCCGGCGCTCCGCTGCGGTTCGCATCTGGACGCTGTCCGCCCTGACCGCCACCCTGGCTGCTTGCTTGACCGAAGCGTTGTCCGCCTCCGCCTTGTCCTTGGCCTGCTGGACGCTGTCCGCCACCCTGACCTTGGCCTGCTGGACGCTGCCCGCCGCCTTGTCCTCCGCCTTGACCGAAGCGTTGTCCGCCTCCGCCTTGTCCTTGGCCCGCCGGACGTTGTCCGCCCTGACCTGGTGGACGCTGTCCGCCTTGCCCTTGACCGCCTGGACGTTGACCGCCTTGGCCTGCTGGACGTTGTCCGCCCTGACCGCCTCCTTGATTGTATCGTTGGCCGCCTTGTCCTTGGCCCCCGCTATTGCCTTGACGTTGACCGCCTTGGCCGCCCTGCTGAGCCGGACGCTGCTGCTGTGAAGAACTACTTTGTTGCGTGCCAGCTGTATTTGCTTGCTGTGGCGCATTAGATTGCGCAGCCGCCGTCGGTGCTGATTCTGATTGTTGATTGGCTTGTGATTGTGGTTGTGATTGTGGTTTCGTCGTATTCATATTCCCCTGCTGTTCCTGAGTATTTTTGTTGACCTGTCCTTGCTGGGGCTTCCGCTCCAGCTGTTGTCCTGCTTGACGATTAGTCGATTGTGTCGATGCCGATACCGTCGCATTCTCTTGCGCGCGTTTAGCTGCCGCATTTGCTTTAATGTCACGGAAGAAGCCTTCGACCTTATTGACCATTTCGTTCTCCATGACGCTCATATGGTTATTAACCGGAAGATTGAGACGCTTCAGGATCGTAATAATTTCTTTGCTGCTCATATTGAGCGACTTGGCATATTCGTAGACCCGCAATTTATCCTTGTTATCCTTGCTGTCTTGTTGTTTAGTCAATATACTCCACCTCCGTAGGTTGGGTTAAGCTTCGCATAATGCTTGCCGAGAAACCGGCGTCTGTGACTGCGATTAACACGCGTTCCGATTTGCCGATTGCTTCTCCAAGCGATACACGATCGAACATTTCAACAAGCTTCACATTGTAGGTACTGCATTTGTCCCGATATTTCTTCTTCGTATTATCTGAAGCATCGCCAGCCAATATGACAAGTCGTGCTTTACCCTGCTTCACGTTTTTGAGCACTGTTTCGTCGCCAGTGACCAGCTTGCCGGCTCTCATTGCCATGCCGAGCAGCGACAAAGCCTTATGCTTCATCATCATCAATCTCATCCCTGCTAGCGATGAATGCATCCTGAACACTAATGAATTCCCGCTGCAGTTCATCGTATATTTCTTCGCCGACCGTCTGCTTTAACGCACGATCCAGCGACTTTGCCTTTTTGGCTAGCTTGAAGCATTCTACTTTGCCGCAAAGGTATGCGCCCCGCCCCGCCCGCTTGCCTTTCAGGTCGATGAGCAGTTCGCCCTCCGGCGTTCGCACAACGCGGATCAGCTCTTTCTTGGCCATCATCTGCTGACAAGCTACGCATTTGCGCAGCGGAATTTTTCTCGGCTTCATGTCATCATCCCTCCTCAACGCTCAACGTCACCGCACAGCTTATTGCCGTGGCGCCCGCTAATCGATCGAGACGGAATCCTGATGCATCGTGCTCATCGGCGATTTGGGACGGCCATATTCCTGCTCGGCCTGCGTCTCGCTCTTGATATCGATTTTCCAGCCGGTCAATTTGGCAGCCAGCCTTGCATTCTGTCCTTTAATGCCGATTGCAAGCGACAGCTGATAATCCGGCACGATAACACGCGCCATCTTCTCCTGCTCATACACGATGACCTCAATGACTTTCGAAGGACTAAGCGCGTTCGCAACATACTCCTCCACATTCTCGGACCAGCGCACGATATCGATTTTCTCACCCTTCAGCTCGTTCACAATGGTCTGCACACGCATACCCTTCTGACCGACGCAAGACCCGACGGGATCAACCTCGACATTGCGCGAATGGACCGCGATCTTGGAGCGGAAGCCCGCTTCTCTGGCGACAGAGCGTATTTCGACAACACCGTCATAAATTTCCGGAACCTCCAGCTCGAACAGACGCTTAAGCAGGCCTGGATGAGTACGGGAGAGGAAAATTTGCGGACCCTTTGTCGTATTCTCAACTTTAGTAATAAATGATTTCACACGGTCGCCATGCTTGAATTTGTCCGTAGGCATTAATTCTGTGAGCGGCAGCACCGCTTCCACCTTGCCCAAATCAATGAACAAATTGCGCACATCCTGACGCTGCACAATGCCGTTCACGATATCTTCTTCCTTATCGATAAAGGCGTTGTAGATCAGTCCGCGCTCAGCCTCGCGAATCCGCTGGGTAACGACCTGCTTTGCCGTTTGCGCAGCAATGCGTCCAAAATCACGAGGCGTAACCTCGATCTCAGCGATATCATCGAGCTGGTAATGCGGGTTCAGCTCTCTGGATGCTTCAACAGATATTTCGAGCCTTGGATCAAATACCTCTTCAACAACCGTCTTGCGAGCGTATACTTTGATCACACCGTTGAACCGGTTAATATCAACCCTTACATTCTGAGCGGTGTTAAAATTACGTTTGTAGCTGGAAATCAAGGCAGCCTCAATGGCTTCCAACAATACATCCTTGCTGATGCCCTTCTCTCTTTCGATTTCCGACAGCGCTTCTATAAAATCCATACTCATTGGAACTTCGTTCCCCCTCTCAAAATGGTTCCTGTCAATTTAGAAAATAATAGCCAATCGGGCGCCTGCCACCTTAGCATAAGGGATTTCATGCTGCTTGCTGCCGATTTCCACCACTACGGTCTCACCGTCGAACGAGAGCAATGTCCCTTCAAATTCCTTTAATTTATTAATCGGCTCGTAAGTTGTAATAAACACATGCTTGCCAACCGCCTTGCGGACTTCGTCCGGCTTCTTGAGCGGACGCTCCGCGCCAGGGGACGACACCTCAAGAAAATAAGCATCCTTGATGGGATCATTCTCATCGAGCTTAATGCTCAGAACCTCGCTAATACGTCCGCAATCCTCGATATCAATGCCGCCTTCTTTATCAACAAACACGCGAAGGAACCAGTTGCTGCCTTCCTTCACGTATTCGACATCGACAAGCTCATACCCATTCTCGTCAAGAAATGAATCGATCATTTCTTCAACGACGGTTTTGATATTTGCTGTACTCAAATATGTACCCCCCACTGCTACTCTCAATAATTTCAATTCGTCCTGTCGTCCTTGCACAACTAAAAAGGTGTGGACAAAACGTAAAGAGTGGGTTTCCCCACTCTTCTGCGAAAAAGTCGTATCATCAGCATTGCCAGAAAAATTATACCATAACCATAGAGTGGTGACAACAAATGAATTGTTGCAACAGCTTTTCGCCCACCGCTTGACCCTAGAATAATGAGAGCTGATTGGACTCCGGGAGCCCCCTGAAGCAGCCCATGGAGGCCAGTACCTCGACGATCGTCTTCGAAGCCTTCGACTTCTGCTGAAAATCCTCAACAGACAGAAAATCGCCATGCTCCCTGGCAGCAGCGATGTTCCGCGCCGCATTCTCCCCAACACCTGCGATTGCTGAGAAAGGAGGAATAACAGCGTTGCCATCGATAATGAAGCGCGTCGCGTCCGAGCGATACAGATCTACCGGCTTGAAGGAAAAGCCGCGAGCCGTCATCTCCAGCGCCATCTCAAGAAGAGAGATCGAGTTCTTCTCTTTAGGCAGCGCATTAAACCCTTTGGCCTCGATCTCCACCAGCTTGCGCAGAATCGCATCATAGCCTTGGCATAGCAGCTCCAGATCAAAGTCCTCTGCCCGAACGGTGTAATAGGTTGCATAATAGGCAATCGGGTGATAAAGCTTGAAGAAAGCCGTTCGTACAGCGGAAATAACATAAGCGGCGGCATGCGCCTTAGGGAACATGTACTCGATCTTGAGGCAGGAATCGATATACCATTGCGGAACCTTGCACCGCTTCATCTCCTCAATCCATTCCGGCGTAAGCCCCTTGCCCTTCCGCACGCTCTCGGTAATTTTGAATGCAAGACCCGCATCCATCCCCGCCTTATAAATGAGAAACAGCATAATATCATCACGACAGCCGATTACGGTCTTAATTGTGCAGGTCCGGTTCTTGATCAGCTCTTGCGCATTGCCAAGCCATACACCTGTTCCATGGGAAAGTCCTGATATTTGGAGCAAATCGGCGAATGAGGAAGGCTTGGTCTCCTCCAGCATTTGACGAACGAACTTCGTTCCCATCTCCGGCACGCCGTAGGTTGCGACCGAGGTGCGGATTTTGTCCGGCATAACGCCAAGCGAATCTGTTGAGTTGAACATGCTCATAACTTTGGGATCGTTCATTGGAATCGTTGTCGGATCAACACCTGTCAAATCTTGAAGCATCCGCATCATCGTAGGATCATCGTGACCCAGAATATCGAGCTTCAACAGGTTCGCATCAAAGGCGTGGTAGTCAAAATGCGTCGTCTTCCATTCCGCGCTCGTATCATCAGCCGGATATTGTACCGGAGTAATATCCTCGACTTCAATATAATCAGGTACGACGACAATTCCGCCGGGATGCTGTCCCGTGCTTCGTTTGACACCTGTACAGCCGTTAGCCAGACGCGAGACTTCCGCTCCGCGCCATTTCTTCCCATGCAGCTCTTCATATTTCTTGGTGAATCCGTACGCCGTTTTCTCCGCTACTGTACCGATTGTGCCCGCACGGAACACACTCTTTTCACCGAACATCAGCTTCGTATAGTTATGGGCATGCGGCTGGTATTCGCCAGAAAAGTTAAGATCAATATCGGGAACCTTGTCGCCCTTGAATCCAAGGAACGTCTCGAACGGAATATCCTGTCCCTCTCCCTTGAGCGGCTTGCCGCAGTTCGGACAGAGTTTGTCCGGCAGGTCAAAACCGCTTGGGTAGCTTCCATCCAGAAACCATTCACTGTATTTGCAGGCTTCACTCAGACAGGTATAATGCGCCGGAAGCGGGTTAACCTCAGATATGCCGAGAAATGTAGCAACGACTGATGAGCCGACAGAACCACGGGAGCCAACCAGATATCCGTCCTGATTGGATTTCTTGACAAGCCGTTCCGAGATCAGATAGTTGGCGGAGAAGCCGAACTTGATAATCGGCACCAGCTCCTTCTCCAGACGCTGTACGACAACATCAGGCAGCGGCTCGCCATACTGCCTCTTCGCCGTCTCGTAGCAGGTGTTGCGTATTTCTTCATCTGCGCCCTCGATAATCGGTGTGAACAGCTTGTCCGGGAACATCTCGAACGGCTCGAACCGTTCAGCGAGCTCCACCGTGTTCTTCACAACAACCTCATGCGCTCTGGCTTCCCCGAGGAAAGCAAACTCCGCCAGCATCTCCTTCGTCGTGCGGAAATGAGCATCCGGCTTCTGGAGATCCTTCAGCGGACTAAAGCCCGTTATTCCATTAATCGTAATGTCCCGGAAGATTTTCTCCCGATGCAGCAAATAATGGACGTTGCCTGTCGCAATAACAGGCTTGCCCAGCTTGTCACCAATCTCGCAAACGCGGCGAAGCGCCCCTTCGATCTCGGCGCGGCTTGCGACGAAGCCTTTGTCAACCAAATGCATGTAGAAGCCTACCGGTTGAATTTCCAGCACATCGTAGTAGAGAGCGACTTCCTCCGCTTCCTCCATCGATTTGTTCATAACCGTCTCGAAGAACTCGCCTCTCTCGCAGCCCGAGATGATCAATAAGCCATCCCTAAGCTCGGTCAGCTTGCTCTTGGGAATACAGGGCACACGCTTGAAATGCTCGGTATGGGAAAGCGATACAAGCTTGAACAGGTTCTTCTTGCCGATTGCATTCAATGCGTAGATACAGCAATGGAACGGACGTGAATTGGAGAAATCCAATCCGACATAATCGTTCAGCATATGCAAGCCCGTCACATTGCGCTGGACGGCATCGCCGATCAGCCCCATGAGCACCCCGCCAAGCGCGATGGAGTCATCGATTGCCCGGTGATGATTCTCCAGACTGACCTTATATTTGTCAGACAGCGTGTTCAACCGATGATTCTTCATCGACGGATGAAGGAAACGGGCCAGCTCCAATGTATCCAGCACAGGATTACCCACTTCTGGAAGACCATTTGCTTTGCAGGCCGCTTGAATGAAGCCCATATCAAATCGGGCATTATGCGCGACAAGCACCGCATCATCGATAAAGGTAATAAATTCGCGCAGCTTGGGCGGCAGCTCCGGCGCATCCTTCACCATATCGTTCGTAATATTGGTCAGCTGCTGGATGTTATATGGAATATCCTCATGCGGATTAATAAAGGTTGAGAAACGGTCAATTTCTTTTCCTTCCTTCATTTTAACGCCAGCGAGCTCGATAATTTTGTTATTAATGAC
Organism: Paenibacillus plantiphilus; assembly: GCF_927798095.1. GTDB lineage: Bacteria > Bacillota > Bacilli > Paenibacillales > Paenibacillaceae > Paenibacillus_Z > Paenibacillus_Z plantiphilus. The sequence goes on from NZ_CAKMMF010000004.1 coordinate 187,577, forward strand.
CGACAGCCCCGTCGTTTCTATATCGAACACAACGTAGACCGCGCTTTCGAGTATTTCCTCACGCGCGTTCATAACCATCGGGATCGCATCATTGACCACATTTGCTTCCAGTCCGAACAGCACTTTGATATCATGCTTCTTTGCTGCTTTTGCAGCATCGGGATAACATTGCACATTGCTGTGATCTGTTATTGCGATTGCCTTGTGCCCCCACTTTGCCGCCTGCTTCACATAATCGCCAATCGGCGTTATCCCGTCCATCGTGCTCATCGTAGAGTGCAAGTGAAACTCCACTCGCTTCTCCTCTGCATCGTCCTTCATTTCTTTGGGCGCGAGCACTTCATGAAGATCGGAAGGCATCATAACTAGCTCCGGCTCCTGCATGAACCGGTCATATTCAACCCGGCCTCTTGCCTTCACCCACTTGCCGTTGGCAAGCTGGCTCAGCACCTTCACATCATCCTTCGTCTTCCCGAACATCTTCATTGCAATCGAATCCGTGAAGTCGGTCAGATTAAAGGTGAACAAGGTGCTGCCATTGCGAAGCTCCTTCACGTCCAGGCCGAATACCGTTCCTTGAACCGTCACCTTCTTCTCTTCCTCAATGACGTTCATGATCGGCACCGCTTCTTCACGAATGTCATAACCAACGACGAGGCGAACCTCGCCTTCCTCGACCGGCGGCGCTTCTGCTGCCGCGCTGCTCATCATCTGCTGGATGACCTCGCGCTCTGCAAGGTCGCGCTGCTGTGCAAACTGCTCATAAACCTCTTGGCTTGATTGCCCAACCGCCAGCTTCATTCGGCAGGCGCGCTGGAACTGCTGCTGGAAAAATGAAACGGCCAGCTCATCCAGCTTCTTCTTGCGGGCAAGCTCCAATCCCATTTCATCCAGCAAAGAGAGTGTGATAAGACCGCCCTCAATCTCCATCGCCGCTTTGCCCAGCCACCCGTTCACAGATGCATTGTTCTGCTGCACCCATTCCACAAATGTCGGCCAATATTCGCGTACAAGCAGATCCGTATTTACAGACTCCTCATAGTTGAATTGAAAGGAGACCTCTGCAATGTGAGCAAACTTAGACCGTACAGAACGGCAAAAAACACCAAAAGCCGGTAAAGGAATCAAAGACGTTTTGCATATGCAAAACGTCCACTCCCGGTTGCTCCGGCTTACAATCACTTTATCTATATAACCATCCCCAAAATGCTCATCCAACAGCCCTTGCGGAATTTCTGCCTGCTTCAGTAGCAGCTCGAAACGATGCCGCTTATCTCCGGTTTGGTTCATTGTTTCCTCCCCCAAGAAGAAACGCCGCCGCCCTTCACATTCTCTTGCAGAGCCATGCACATGGGCGGCAGCGCTAAATTCCTGTCTTGACAGTTAATCAGTACGCACGCGCAAATACTACTGTGTGTGCTGCTTTTTCTTCACATACGAGACATTTGGTCTTCTTCTCTGCCGGTTGGAACGGAATATTGCGGCTCGTTGCGCCAGTCTCTTCCTTTACCTGCCGCTCACACGCTTCTGAACCGCACCAGCCCGCAAGCACGAAGCCTCTCTTCTCTTCCATCATAGCCTTCATCTCATCGAGCGTCTCTACAGAATGCGAATGATCCGCACGGAATTGCTTCGCACGCTCTAACATATCTGCCTGAATCTCAACAAGCATCCGTTGTATCTCCGCCGTCAGATTGACCTGCTCGACGATGCGCTTCTCGCCCGTAATACGCGAGACGAGAACGACTTGTCCATTCTCCATATCGCGCGGTCCAAGCTCCAGACGAAGCGGAACGCCGCGCATTTCGTATTCATTAAATTTCCAGCCAGGACTTACATCACTGCGGTCATCTACTTTAACCCGAATTCCTGCACGTTTAAGCTCCGCATACAATTCATCCACACGGCCAATAACCTGCTCGCGTGTCTTCGCCGGACCAATCGGGATCATAATTACCTGTGTCGGCGCCACCTTCGGCGGAAGCACAAGACCGCGATCGTCGCCATGCACCATAATAAGGGCACCCAGCAATCGAGTCGAAACACCCCATGAGGTCGTGTGCGCGTACTGCTGCGTGTTCTCACGATCAAGGAATTTAATATCGAAGGCAACGGCAAAGTTCGTGCCGAGAAAATGCGATGTGCCCGCCTGAACAGCACGTCCATCCTTCATCATCGCTTCGATGGAATACGTATCCACAGCGCCGGCAAACTTCTCGGAAGGCGTCTTCTGGCCGACGATCACCGGAATTGCCAAGAAATTCTCAGCAAATTCCGTGTAGATGTCAAGCATCGCATTCGTCTCCTGCCGCGCTTCCTCTTCCGTTTCATGCGCAGTATGGCCTTCCTGCCATAGAAATTCCGTTGTGCGCAGGAAAGGCAAGGTCCGCTTCTCCCAACGCACCACATTCGCCCATTGGTTAATCAATACAGGAAGGTCGCGATAGGATTGAATCCATTTGGAGTACATATGTCCAATAATGGTCTCCGAGGTCGGACGAATAGCGAGGCGCTCTTCGAGCTTCTCTCCTCCGGCTTCTGTCACCCACGGGAGCTCAGGGTTGAACCCTTCGACATGCTCCTTCTCCTTTTGGAAGAAGCTCTCAGGAATGAACATCGGGAAGTAGGCATTCCGATGGCCCGTTTCCTTGAACTTCCGATCCAGCTCATCCTTGATATGCTCCCAAATTTCGAAGCCCTCCGGACGGAACACGATACAGCCCCGGACAGGCGAGTAATCCATTAACTCCGCTTTCTTAATTACATCGATATACCATCTTGAGAAATCCTCGCCCTGTGGCGTTATTTCGGTAACAAATTGCTTATCTTTCGACATGACCGACTATTACTCCCCTCTAACCAATCGAAGAATATCATTGTAAGTTACGGCTAGCATGAGCAGCATCAATAGGGCGAAGCCGATAAAATGCACCATGCTCTCACGGTTCGGATTAATCGGTTTCCTGCGCACCGCTTCAAGTCCCAGGAACAGCAAACGGCTTCCATCCAGTGCTGGAATAGGGAGCAGGTTGAATATTCCAAGATATAAGCTTAGCAGCGCAGCCCATCTCGTAAGCTCTGGAAATCCTTGCGCCGCAATTTCTCCAGTAACCTGCGCTGTCCGAACAGGACCGCCTAAATCATCCAGCTTGAAATCACCGATGATCAGCTTCTTAAACCCTTCAAAAATACTAATTGTCATTTGCTTCATATACCAACCTGATTCCTCGAAAGTCTCCAGGAAGGTTGCAGGTCGCGTTGGATATGCAGGCCCCACTCCTACTTTTCCAATGCCCGTTGTCTCTTCAGGCTTAGGCGTAATCGTTAGCTCAAGCTGTTGATTATCGCGAATTACCGTCCATTTCTGCGGCACATCCGGCGACTTTTTAATCATATCGACCATCTTATCCGCATCAATCCCAATCGGAACACCATTGATAGCTTGAATGACATCGCCTTCCTTGAGACCCGCAGCAGCAGCCGGCATCTCCTTATCGAGATAACCGACTAGCAGACGATCAGGATTCTCCATCGGAACGCCTTGCATGGTAATGTACAACGCGAATAAAACAAACGCGAGCACGAAGTTCATGACCGGTCCCGCAAAAATTGCCAGCGAACGCTGGCCGACCGTCTTGCTGCCGAACTGCCGGTTCAGAGGAGCAATCTGAGTCTCTTTCCCCTTTGCAATGAGAAGCGCTGCAGGATGAACGGGATACGTCTCTGAAACTCCGTCGGAGACAAGTGTCAATTGCAGCTTCTTCTCAATATCAATGGCCTCAACTTCACCGCGAACAACGTTGGCTCGCTCATCAAGGCGATCCAAATAGAACCGCGACACAGCATTGTCCTTCAATCGAACCGCTATCGTCTGGCCCGGTTGAACCTCTACAAGCTCGGGGTCCTCCCCCGCCATGCGGACATAACCTCCCGCTGGGATCAAGCGCAGTGTATAACGCGTTTCACCGCGTTTCACCGAGAATAGCTTGGGACCAAATCCGATTGCGAATTCCCTGACGAGAATTCCGGCACGTTTGGCAAAGTAATAGTGACCCCATTCATGGATCGTCACTATGACAAAAAAGACGAGTACCGTCATAAAGACGATTTGAACCATTTCCATCGTTATAGAGCCTCCTGTTTCGTAACGGCTTGTACTTAGATTATCATTATTCTCTCATTCGATACAAGAGAACCTGCGGACTAGATCGTGGCCGCTTCTTTTCTAGCCCATGCATCAACCTCTGCAATGGCCGCTACGTCAGGAAGATCTACGATGACATGCCTGCTTAGAACTTGTTCAATGACTCGTTCAATATCAAGAAAAGTGATTGCGCCATCCAGGAAACGGGCCACTGCCGTTTCATTGGCTGCATTAAAGACTGTCGGAGCAGAACGACCGGCTCTGCCGCTCTCATAAGCAAAGCGCAGACAAGGATAACGGTCAAAGTCCATCTCGCGAAAGCGAAGCGATCCCAGCTTGGCCAAATCCAGCGATTCTGTCGGTGTCGGTCTGCGATCTGGATAGGTCAGCGCGTACTGAATCGGCACTCTCATATCCGGCAGCCCAAGCTGGGCAACAATGCTGTTATCAACGAACTCCACATAGGAATGAATAATGCTCTCCGGATGGATCAGCACATCAATCTCATCATATTGGAGCCCGAACAACCATCTGGCTTCAATAACCTCAAGCCCTTTGTTCGCCATCGTCGCCGAATCGATCGTTATCTTCGCTCCCATCGACCAGTTGGGATGATTGAGCGCTTCCGCAACGGTTACGCCTTCAAGCTCTTCCCTTGTGCGATCGCGGAATGAACCGCCCGATGCTGTCAGTGTAATTCGTTTCACTTGAGCGCGGTTCTCGCCGTTCAGACATTGGAATATAGCCGAATGCTCACTGTCTATAGGCAGTATAGAGACACCCTTGTCTGCAGCGCTCTTCATGACAAGATGCCCTGCTGTTACCAGAGTCTCCTTATTCGCCAGACCAATGTTCTTCCCAGCTTCTATCGCTGCAAGCGTAGCGCTTAGCCCCCTGCTGCCAACAATTGCTGTAACAACTGTATCTGCATCCGTTGCTGCGGCAATCTCAATCAATCCTTGCTCCCCGTAAAGAACCCGCGTTCCGATCGGCAGATGGGGCTTTATATCATCAATTAGCGACTTTTCAGCCACACATACCGCTTTAGGACGGAATTGCTTCGCCTGCTCAATAAGCAGTTTAATATTGCTTCCTGCCGCAAGGCCATGAATCTCGTAAGCTTGAGGGTCATTGGCGACAACATCCAATGTCTGTGTGCCAATAGAGCCTGTAGAGCCGAGTATGGTTAATTTCTTCATTATCCACCTATCCTCCTAGCCAAGCGGCAGCAGCTCAGTTATTACCAACAGCGGGAACACGACCAGCCAGCTGTCGCAGCGGTCCAGAACACCACCATGACCAGGCAATAGCTGTCCGGTATCTTTAATGCCACGAATACGCTTGTAAGCCGATTGAATTAAATCGCCCAGTTGTCCCGCAACTGCAGCAATCAAACCAATCAACAGCGCATGTCCCAGCTCAATAGCTTCGGGAGCAGCCAATGGGAATATAGCCGCGACAGCCAGTGCGATCAGCACCCCGCCCAGCGAGCCTTCAATCGTTTTATTGGGACTGATAGACGGCCATAGCTTATGCTTGCCGATCGCTCGTCCAACAAAGTAAGCGCCGCTGTCCGACGCCCAGATCGCCCCGAACGCCATACAGGTCGTCAGCAAGCCGTGATCGGCTCCGTTGCGAACCTCAAACATCGCATAGAAGCCGTAACCGACATAGAGCGCGCCTAGCAGAATCAGGGCAGTTCCATCAATCGTAAACTTGTTCTTCGTCGTTACCGTCAGAACAAACAACAGAATGGCAAGCAGCCATATCACATGCAGGGCAGAAGGAGCTTGAAGCCCTAGATCATCCCACGGTATTAAAAGATACAGCATGCCGGCATATCCGATCAATGAAGCGGGATGATGCCACTTGAGACCATTCATTCGAATATATTCCCAGAATCCGATTATAGCCAGCAATACGAGCAGGCCATAAAAGAACCAGCCGCCCAGCACGGTCATTAGAATAAAAACAGCACCGCCGATGACGCCTGTTATTATACGTTGCTTCACTGCGTCAACACTCTCCTATAAAGCCAGCTATACACCGCCATATCGACGCACTCGACGCTGGTATTCGCGAACGGCTTCATAAAAATGTTCTTCTGTAAATTCAGGCCAGTAGACATCGGTAAACCACAATTCACTATAGGCAAGCTGCCAGAGCATGAAATTGCTTATTCGCAGCTCTCCGCTTGTGCGGATGAGCAGATCCGGATTAGGGATGCCCGCAGTAAGGAGACTGCCCTCCATATGGGTATCATTAATATCCCCTGGCAGCAGCCTTCCGGCCTGCACCTCTTCCCCAATCAGGCGAACAGCCTCAATCATTTCTTTCCTGCTGCCGTAATTAAGCGCAAAATTAAGAACCAGTCCCGTATTATTTGCTGTTTGCTTAATCGCCTCTTCGACAGCCCTTAATGTATGATCAGGCAGGTCTCCCTTATAGCCCATCATACGGACCTGTACATTCTTTTCTATCAATTCTTTCAACTCGATGGCAAGAAACTCTTGCGGAAGCTTCATAAGAAACTCAACTTCCGCCTTAGGTCTCTTCCAATTCTCTGTCGAAAACGCATATAACGTTAAATATTTGACACCTAGCCGGTCGGCAGCCATCGTAATCCGTTTGACTGTCTTCATTCCGGAATGGTGTCCGGCCATCCGCGGAAGACCGCGGCTCTTGGCCCACCTGCCGTTGCCATCCATAATAACTGCAATATGCTGCGGTATCTTGTCGGCGCTAAGCGCCTCCTCAGAAGCCGGCTTTGGCGTTCTTCCGAATAATGCTTTCAATCGCTGAAACACGTGCTTTACCTCCCACCGCTAACGTCAATTTATGCAACAAACCCCACCTGTTGGAGGGGCCGGTGAGCTTGCTTTATACTTCCATAATTTCTTTCTCTTTGGCTGCGAGCACTTTGTCTACTTCAGCGACAAACTTGTCTGTCGTCTTCTGTATATCGTCCTGATGCCGGCGGGACTCATCTTCGGAAATATCCGATTTCTCCAGCTTCTTAATATCATCATTGGCATCGCGGCGCACATTGCGGACAGCAACCTTCGCCTCTTCACCAAACTTCTTCGTCATCTTGACAAGCTCTGCACGCCGTTCTTCCGTCAATGCAGGAATGCCAATGCGAATCGTGCTGCCGTCATTAGACGGAGTCAGTCCAAGATCAGACTTCAGAATCGCTTTCTCTATAGCGCCAACCGATGTTTTATCCCACGGCTGAATAAGCAGCGTGCGGGTATCCGGCGTATTAATGTTCGCCAATTGGCTGACGGGCGTCATCGCCCCGTAATATTCAACTTGAACGCGATCGAGCAGTGCAGGAGTAGCACGGCCTGCACGAAGAGTTGAGAGATCGCGTTTTAATGCGCCGATCGCTTTCTCCATCCGATCCTCTGCGCTTTTTTTAATCGATTGCGGCATTAATCTACACTCCCTTTTACAATGGTTCCGATTTTTTCTCCTAGAACAACACGTTTAATGTTGCCTTGCTCCGTAATAGAGAATACGACTAGCGGAATATTGTTATCCATACAAAGTGAGGAGGCGGTTGAATCCATTACACCCAGATTGCGGTTCAACACATCGAGGTATGTAAGTGTTTCGAATTTCTCAGCGGTTGCATCCTTGAAAGGATCAGCTGAATATACGCCATCCACTTTATTCTTCGCCATCAGAATGACCTCTGCCTCAATTTCAGCAGCGCGCAGCGCAGCTGTCGTATCGGTTGAGAAGAACGGATTGCCCGTTCCGGCAGCGAAAATTACGACTCGGCCCTTCTCCAGATGGCGAATAGCACGACGGCGAATATAAGGCTCCGCAATTTGCTGCATCGCGATCGAGGTTTGTACGCGTGTTGGAACTTCAATCTGCTCCAGCGCATCCTGAAGCGCCAAAGAATTCATAACTGTTGCCAGCATGCCCATGTAATCGGCCGTCGCACGGTCAATCCCTTTGGCAGTCCCGGCTATGCCGCGCCATATGTTGCCGCCGCCGCACACAATCGCTACTTCCACATTTAATTCAACAACCTCTTTAACCTGCTCAGCTATCGACGATATAACAGCAGCATCGATTCCGTATCCATTATTGCCAGCAAGCGATTCACCGCTAACCTTAAGGACGATTCGTTTGTACACGGGACTTTGCAACGTGGTTTACCTCCATCTTTGACCTTGTTCATAGGCCGCATACTTTTTTATTCTAACCTTCTATTTAAACAAATAGGCGGGGCGGACGCCCCGCCCCGCCTTGTGCGTTCGGTTTACAGTTTTGCCTGAGACATAACTTCAGCAACGAAGTTGTCTTCTTTTTTCTCCAAGCCTTCGCCAAGCTCGTAACGAACAAAGCGACGGATCGAAATATTTTCACCGATTGTGCTGATTTTTTCGTTCAGCAGTTGAGCGATTGTTTTGTCTGGATCTTTGATGAAAGATTGCTCCAGCAAACAGAATTCCTCGTAGTATTTGCCAAGACGGCCTTCAACCATTTTCTCAACGATTTTCTCTGGCTTGCCTTCGTTCAAAGCTTGAGCTGTCAGAATCTCGCGCTCTTTGTCCAGCTCAGCTTGCGAAACTTCCTCACGGCTAACGAATTTCGGATTAGCCGCTGCGATTTGCATCGCAATATCACGAGCGAAGTCACGGAATTGATCCGTTTTGCCTACGAAGTCCGTTTCGCAGTTGATTTCCACGAGAACGCCGATACGGCCGCCCGCATGAATGTAAGATTCAACAACGCCCTCTGTAGCTACACGACCTGCTTTGTTAGCTGCAGCAGAAAGGCCTTTCTCGCGGAGAAGATCGATTGCTTTGGATACATCGCCATTCGTTTCATCAAGCGCTTTCTTGCAATCGAGCATGCCTGCACCTGTTTTTTCACGCAATTCTTTTACTGCACTCGCACTAACTGCCATGATGGAGACCTCCTAGTATCATCTATCGTATTCTCATTCGAAAAAAAGGGCGGTGAGAGGTTTATCACCTTCTGACCACCCTTCGTGTTGACTTATTAAGAACGACTATACAGTCGCTTGCTCGCCTTGATTAGCTTCCACGATTGCATCAGCCATCTTAGCTGTCAGCAATTTAACTGCGCGGATCGCGTCATCGTTACCCGGAATAACATAGTCAATCTCGTCCGGATCACAGTTGGTATCAACGATACCGACAATTGGGATGCCCAGTTTGCGAGCTTCTGCAACAGCGATACGCTCTTTACGAGGATCGATGATGAACAGCGCGCTTGGCAATCCTTTCATGCCTTTAATACCGCCGAGGAATTTTTCGAGGCGATCTTTCTCTTTGCGGAGAATGATAACTTCTTTCTTCGGCAATACGTTGAACGTACCGTCTTCTTCCCATCTTTCGAGCAATTTCAGACGGTCGATACGTTTTTGAATCGTTTGGAAGTTAGTCAGCGTTCCGCCGAGCCAACGTTGGTTAATGTAGAAGTTGCCGCAACGCTCTGCTTCTTCTTTAACCGAATCTTGAGCTTGCTTCTTGGTACCAACGAAGAGGATCGTACCGCCAGTGCCCGCTACATCGCGAACAAAGTTGTAAGCTTCCTCAACCTTCTTAACCGTCTTCTGCAAGTCAATAATGTAAATGCCGTTTCTTTCAGTGAAGATATAACGATCCATCTTAGGGTTCCAACGACGAGTCTGATGACCGAAGTGCACCCCAGCTTCTAGAAGCTGTTTCATGGAAATTACCGCCATCCTCACACACCTCCTGTACAATGGTTTTTTGGTTTCCTCCGCGAAAATCATTTTCCGTCAAAACTTCGACCGAGCCGAAGCACCCTTAACGAAATTATTTCGCGTGTGTTTTTAACACCGTCAATTACTATACCATAACTTGCATGCACGATGCAACAATCAAAGTAGGGATTGGGCACGTGAACGAATTGAACGTCAAAAGCGAAGGCTGTGCAGTCGTTCCCAGAATGCTAAACATCAACTTGTTTATGGTGAAATCCCATGAACAAAGACAAGCGCAACGCTAAATACCGCGTTACAGCGCGGAAACGTGGAAAGAAACACGCTGTAACGCTGAAAAATCCTCTTACAGATGATAAGGCAGCCCAGAATGCTCTTCGACTATCTCCATAAGACGGAAATATCGCGTTACAGCGCGGAAACGTGAAACGAAACGCGCTGTAACGCTGAAAAATCCTCTTACAGATGATAAGGCAGCCCAGAATGCTCTTTGGCTATCTCCATAAGACGGAAATATCGCGTTACAGCGCGGAATCGTGGAATGAAACGCGCTGTAACGCTGAAAAATCCTCTTACAGATGATAAGGCAGCCCAGAATACTCTTCGACTATCTCCATAAAGCGGAAATACATGGAAATACCATGTTACAGGCCGCGGAACTCTGTAAGCCTCAAAAATCGTCTTACAGATGGCAACGTGCGCAGCCCGTACATGCTGCTTGGGCTATCGCTGAAAGCGTGAAGTAGTTCCGCGTTACAGCATGTAAAGTGGGGAAATACGATGGTTTCGGGTTTAAGTACTGTTCGTTTAGTACTGTTCGTTTAGTACTGTTCGTTTCTTACTTCTAGAAATGCGGTGAAGGGGGGAGGAGTGGAGTGGGTGGAATCGTTCTGGAGAAGCGATAGCGTTCGCCTTTGTCTATGGATTTCTACCGCTGATCCATTATACATTCAAGAAATCCATAGACAACAGCGATCGGAAGAATGATCCACACGCGCAGCGGGGCCTACTTACCCGCATTACCCCCCATTCATTTCCTTGGCCGCAGCCTCAGGGTCCATCGGCTGTCCGGTAACGATTTTTTTCACCTGCTGCAAGGTTAAATCGCCCTCAAATGCAAAATAGCCTGCGCGTATTTTATTGCTTGCTTTACGCATCAGGGTTATAAATTGCTTCTGACTTTGAATAACGCCTTGCTTATGCAGCAACGCTGCAGTTTCGGTCAAATCCGACCCGGGAACGATGCGAACGATGATTCTCGATTGCTGCTTGGCAGCACCTGGTTCGGTTGTTGTTTTAGTAACACTGGAGTCAGCGGCAGCTTCCTGCTCCGCCGCTTTATTAGCCGCCTCTGACTTATCAGTCTGCGTCTGCTTGTCAGAAGAAGTGTTCTTATTGTCCTCAGACTTACCAGACTTTGTTGCCTCAGGCTGCGTTGACGCATCCTTCTGTTCATTATCCTGTCGTGCCTTCTCCTGTTCCTTTTCCTGCTGCTCTTGAGTCCGCTGCTGTTCTTCAGCTCTAACCCGCTTGCTCTCTTCTGCGAGCTTGCTGTCGAGCTCCTCTTGCGTGTACAGCTTGGAACCGGCAGAATCGATGTCCTTATTGTAGTTATCAAGACCTTCCGCCTGCTGCTGCCCAACAAGCATTAATTGAAGAAGAGCAGCTCCAACAATAAGTCCGATGCCTAATCCTAGCAGAAAGGGGCGTTTATTCATGACGATTCTCTTCCTCCTGCTTCGATAACTGGAGAATTAACTGAACTTCCCCTTTATTCATATTCATCCTCTTCGCAATGGCTTCTACCGATTTGCCGCTATCATGAAGTGTGAACAGCTCTGTATATCGACTGCGAATTGTCGCTGACCGGGGAGGGTCAACTGCTTCCGGCTCATGCATGCTAATCTGGGATTCAGTTTCAATCTCTTCACGGTCAGCTGCAACAGACTGCTGTGCCGCTTGGAAAGCTGCCACTGGCTGCTGAGCCTTCGCTTGCTCGGACAACGATTGCTGGAGCTCATTGCAGCGCTGCTCAAGCTGATTGATCCGCTCTTCACGCTCTTGCGCCTGCTGTTTGGCTTCCTTCTGAGCGCTTGTTACAAGCTCGACCATTTCGCGGTTGTCTGCTTCCATATTCTCCATGAATTGCTCCAGCGCTGTTTCCATGTTGCGAACAGTTGAGCTTTGCTCGTCTTTCTGCGCAGCTTTGCGTGGTGTGATCACCGCATATACAACAGCTACTGCTCCCAACAAAACGATCATATGCCATGGTTCCATTCATTTCACCTGCAATTCAATATTCGTTCGGCTGCTAAAGCGATATATCAATATGCTGCCCTTTAAAAGGATGCTGCGGCGATTGCGGCGTCTGTGTCTCGGCAGGCTCCTGCGAGTCTTCCGAATCTCCGGCGTTCTTGCGCCGCTTTGCATTCGATTCGGCTTCTCGCTGCTTATTGTCCTTAATGTTCAGTTTGTCGCTCTGTTCAACCGCACTATTCTTCCTGCGCATCAATTCTGTTTCTTTGACTGAAGCTTCCTCTAAACGGGTCTGGTCGGCAACAGGCTTATGCATCATTTGATTTTGCAGCGCAGCGACATCCGGCGTTCGCGGAATCGAAGCCTGCAGGTCAATCGATTTATAGGGCATCCGTTACTCCTCCCTTAATCCCAGTTTTCGATTATAGATACGGAACCATCATAATATCGCCTTCAGAATATCGGAAGGAAATGCGCTGCGTAGGATCTTTGACAAAACGGGTATATCGTCCGATGACGATTTTCGTGCCGCCATAAATCGTATTAAGCGCGTCTACTCTCGCTGTCTCCGTATCCTCCAGCGATTTCTCAATTTCAAGAACCCGCTCGCGCGATACGGACATTTCCTCCACAGCCTGACGTTTCGTCGCACCGAGCTTGATGCGCATTGCCAGCTTATCGGAAGGAAGCTGGCCCATTGCAGCAAGCTGATCCAACAATGTCAGCGCTTTCTCCGTCTTATCCAAATTGTCGTTCATCACCTTAAGATTCTGCCTCAGCTCAAGCAGTTCTGCACGCAGCTCTGGCCGGACACCGACTTCGATTGCCGTAGCCGTCGACATCGTATTGCCTATCGTCCGCGCGACTACCCGCTCGCCAGCCTGTATCATGCCGCCCACGATGAGTCCTTTGGTCCCGCTGCAAACAACATTTCTTCCGGCACGAACATGGGAATGCATAATACTTTGCGTAACAAGCACATCCTCGGCTGCGGTAACATTGCCATCCTGGATAAATGTGCTCTTCACATTTTTTCCAGCTCGTATAAATCCTTTATTGCTCGCCAGAATGCCTCCGGTAATTTCAATCGAGCCTTCGGACTCCAGCTCTGCGCCTTCAACACCGCCGATAACGCGAATATCTCCCGATGCCTTGATCCGAAAACCGGTTAACACATTGCCGCGTATGACGACTGTGCCAACAAAATCGATATTGCCGATATTATAATCAACATCACCGTTAACCTCATAAATAGGAAACACGTTGATTTTGTTTTTGTCCGTCATTGTAATAAGTCCGTCAATAGCTGCATAAAGTGCGGTTTGCTCTGGATTCAGGACGACATTCTTGCCTAATTTGAAAAAAGCCTCTTTACCATTCTTGCCCGGAATTACCTCTCCTGTTACGGCTACGCCAGACTTGCCCTCTGTAGCTGGTACCTTCTCTGCAATCAACTGACCGCGTCTCACGTTCTTAAGCTGCGTAATCTCTTTGAAGTCAACTTTACCGCCCTCAATTTCAACCGGCTTATGCTGCTCTTCCTTCATATCGTACGAGAAACGTATCGTACCGTCCTGTCCGCTGACTGCTGCTTCTCCTTGTGCAATAAGCGTCTGATTATTGAAGAATAAGCTTGGCTGGCTGGAAATATTGGCAATTACATTAGGCAGTAGTCCGTGGACTACGCCATTGCTTCTAACGAATTCTTCAAGCTGCTTGGCTGTCATGGTGAGATTCTCGTCCGCAACATTAAACCTGAGATGAGCTGTAAGCTTATCGGCTGATGTTTGGATTACGATGTAAGTTTCAAGCGTGTCATAAGTTGACATTGACGTCCCCCCCTTTCATAAATCTCTTTCACTTATTTTAATGCTGCATTAATTGATCCTTTTGCTTATCAAGAGCGCCGCGCAATCTTAGAATGGCTTTGGAATGAAGCTGCGAGATTCGTGAAGGCGACAAGCACATCACTTCGGCAATTTCGCTTAACGAAAGCTCTTCATAATAAAATAAGGAAATAACCGTTCTTTCCTTCTCTGTCAGCCGATCGATTCCGCGCACAAGCGATTCCTTCAAATAAAACTCATGCACCTTATAGTCCGGATTTTTGGCCTTCTCGTCAATCAATAAGGACAGCCGCGTTTCTGACTCTTCATCTTTAATTGGATCTTCGAGCGAGCAAACCGTTGTGACGGCTATTTCTTGCAGCATATGCCCGAATTCCTTCTCGCTAACATTCAAATATTCGCTAATCTCCGCATCAGAGACTGAACGAAGATACTGCTGCTCCAGAAGCTGATAGGCTTCCTCGATTTTTTTCGCTTTCTCCCGCACAGAACGCGGAACCCAATCCCCTTGACGCAATCCATCGATAATCGAACCTCTGATTCGCCAGGAAGCATAGGTTTCGAACTGAAGTCCGCGCCGGTAATCGAATTTCTCGATGGCATCGATTAATCCCATAACCCCGTTGCTGGCTAGATCGTCCTTAGAGACGTTCTTCGGCAAACCAATCGCCATCCGATTACTTACATAATCAACCAAAGATAAGTAATATTCGATAAGCCGTTTTTTCGCTTCAATGTCTCCGTCTTCTTTCCACTTCTGCCAGATCTCGATGTTAGACAAATGAGGTGTTTTCGGCTCTATCATTCAACTCACCCTCCCGTCAGGTGACGTACTGCTTTGGCCAATTCTTCAGGCTCTTTGTTTGGAGTCGATACGAGCTTCGGAGGAGTCAGCGGTTGAAAGCTCAACTGCTCTCCAGGCTCTAGCTGTACGTTCCCGTCCATTTGCTTTTTGAGTAAATCGTTCAATTCATCGCTTTGATCAGGTGTGGACATGTCCACTTGACTGCCTCTGGCCTCATCCTGAGGCTCAGGATGGTCAGTTGCGGCATTGCCGCCAGCATTCAAGATGAGAGCAAACACAGCACGAAATAAATACATGAGTACAAAAAATGCGATAAAGGCATATAAGGACCGCAAGCTAGTTACAGGCAGCCCATTACTGCCAAGTGAAAACATCAGCGTTAGCAAAGACCCGCAAATACCGAATGCAACGTTCCAACGCCAGGTTCCAATCATCTTAAATCTCCTTTATGCCAAGTTGGACGCTTCGTATGAGCAGAATACCTCTCGTACTGTCAAATTCGATCGTCCGTCCATAATTGCCGCCTGTATCTTCACCGAGCAAGGGAATATCGAGTCTCATAAGCATTTCTTTGCAGGATTCAACATTGCGCGGGCCGATTCTCATCGCATCACTTTGCATGGCGAAAGCGAACATTTGCGATCCTCCAGCCATCTTGGCAATAAGACGGCTCGTTGTTGCTCCTGCACCCTTCATTCGCTCGATAAGCTCCGGGATCGCGGTGTCTGCATACTTGGCTAGATTAATGGATGACTCCCGGGCAATTTCCGAAGATGGCAGCATTACATGTGCCATACCGGCAATCCTGCTGCGCTCATCGAACAGAATCAAACCGACACACGATCCGAGTCCGGTCGTCCTGAGCGTACCGCCATCGGAAGAAATATTCAAATCTGCCATGCCCACTTTCACCACGTTCTGTTGTATCATTCAGATGGCACTCCCAAAGAGCTGAAAATTTTGTCAAACGACTCAGGATCAGGAATAAGAAAGAAATGGCCTTCTAAATCTTCCCGGCCCTCAAAGAAGGTTGTATCAATCAACAATGCCGAATCTCCCATTTCCCCGTACTGCACAAGTCCATAGCTTAGAACAGCCCCAGCCATATCAACTGCTAACGCAGGTACAGTAGGCGACATGGACAGTTTGGTGAAATCTGCGAGAGAAGAGAGATAGGAGCCCGCTAATATATTGCCAATCTCGGACAGTGCGGAAAATTCCATTTCCGAATATCCCTGGCCATCTTGAGCTTCATAGGACAGCAAGCTATTTAACAGCTTCTTAGCGGAATCTTCTTTGATCAAAAAGAACATATTGCCGGGCGCATCGCCCTCAACCCGCAAAAATATTGCAACAACAACCTGTTCCAAACCGCCAACCTTATCTGCAACCTGCTCGAAAGGAATGAGGCTAACTGTCGGCACCTTCATATCAACCGGTTTGTCCAGAAGTCTGGATAGAGCAGTGGCCGCATTACCTGCTCCGATATTGCCGACTTCCTTCAAAACATCTAATTTGAAGCCCTCCAGCTTGGATAATGGATTCACAATGCTAATCCTCTAGATGTTCCAGCTGGATAATTTCATTTTTGTTCAACACTTCGGCCAAGTTAAGCATGATAAGCAAACGATTGTCTCCGATTTTGGCTACGCCGTGCAAATATTTGGCCTTAATCCCGCCAACTACTTCAGGTGGACTATCAATGGTATCGGTATCGATATCGATTACGTCATTGGCTGTATCCACAATGAATCCTACTTCCAGATCGTTGACTGCAACAATAATAATACGCGAGCTCTCGGTCTGTTCTGTCTCCGCCAAGTTGAATCGTCCGCGCAAATCAATAACGGGAAGCACAACTCCGCGCAGATTGATCACACCTTTAATGAAAGCCGGCGTCTTCGGCACACGCGTTATCGGAATCATTCGCTCGATTGTGCGAACCTTTTCCACTTCGATTCCATATTCTTCATTAGCAAGTCCAAAGACGATTACTTTAATTTCCTCACCCATGCGTTATCCCTCCTTATTTTATGAGAGCATTCGGATCGATAATTAGCGCCACTTGGCCATCGCCAAGAATTGTAGCACCAGATACTGCTGGAATATTCGTCAAGTATTTGCCAAGCGACTTCAGGACGATCTCGCTCTGACCGATAAATTCGTCCACCATAACAGCGCCAAGCTTGTCCCCTTTGCGAATAACGACGATCTCGGTTTCTGTTTCATTGTCTTCATTATAAGAAGGGGATTGCAGCACCTGGCTTAGTGATATGACCGATATCACATTGCCGCGATACTCAATCATCAGATTGCCATGAATGTTGCGAATTTGTTCCTTGCGGATAATGCCAGTTTCTACTATAGACGAGAGTGGAATCGCATATTTCTCTTCACCGAGCTTGACGAGCATCGCCGATATGATCGACAGCGTCAAAGGAAGCTGGATCGAGAATTTAGTCCCTCTTCCAGGCTCAGAATCAATGGTGACATTGCCGCCAAGAGAAGTGATCTTCGTTCGCACAACATCAAGCCCTACACCACGGCCGGATATATCGGATATTTTGTCTGCTGTACTAAAGCCAGGCGCGAAGATAAGCATATTAATCTCGCTATCCTCTAAACGCTTGGCCTCTTCGAGCGTGACGACGCCGTTCTTAATCGCGATTTCCTTAACCTTCTCGCGATTAATTCCCCGCCCATCCTCTTCCACCTCAATAAAGACATGGTTGCCGCTATGAAAGGCTCTTAAATGTACAATACCCGTTTCGGACTTGCCTGCAGCAATCCGATCCGCGATCGATTCAATGCCATGGTCCAACGAGTTGCGAAGCAAGTGTACGAGCGGATCACCAATTTCATCTATGACAGTCCGATCCAATTCTGTTTCAGCCCCGGTAATGATGAGCTCAACCTTTTTGTCCAACGTCTTGGCAAGATCCCGAATCATCCGCGGGAACCGGTTGAAGACGGATTCAACAGGGACCATCCGCAGCTTGAGCACGATATTCTGCAAATCGCCGCTAACGCGCGACATATGCTCCACTGTCTCAGACAATTCCGTGCTCTTCACTTCACTGGCCAGCTGCTCCAGACGAACACGGTCAATAAGCAGCTCGCTGAACAGATTCATTAGAGCGTCCAGCCGCTCGATATCAACACGGATCGTACGTGATGCTCCGCCTCCGGCTGCCGCCGGAGAATTAGGAGCGGCCGCCGGTGCAGCTGGTGCAGCAGTCGCCGCCGTCTGGGCGCGGGCCGTGCTCAGTTCCTGCTGGGCCGCAATCGTCTGCGGCTGCGCTGCAGCATTGCTCTGAGCTTCGGCTCCTGAGCTTGAGCCGCCACTGATTTCCTTCAAGGTTGTTTCATCAAGCGCTATAATCTCACAGCCCTGAATCTCAGACACCGATTCGATACCTTTTCGCAGCTCTTGCTCATTCACACTTGAAATGGTAAATACTGTGAATGAATGCTCGAATTTCTCCTGCTCGATATCCTGCACATTCGGAATCGACTTAACAACCTCACCATTGCGTTCCAGAAAGTCGAATACCATATATGCTCTCGCCGCTTTAAGCAAGCAATCCTCACGTATCGTTACGACAATATGATAGACCGAGTGGCCCGATTCAATGGACTGCAGCAGCACAGACGTTTGGAACTCATCCAGCAATGCCGCCCCGCCAGAGGCTCCGCCATTCGAAGCTGTGGAGGCCGCCGCCGGCTTTGCCTGTGACTGATGCTCGCCCTTCTCGATTGCTTTCAACGATGTTACGATAGCCGTTACATCCGCCTTGCCTGTTCCACCGCCGATAATATCCTGAACCATAGACTCCAGCGCGTCCAAGCCCTTAAACAGCGTATCGAATATAAAGCTATCCATCTTCAGCTTATTGTTACGTACCAGGTCCAATACGTTTTCCATTTCATGCGTCAATGATGCGAGATCTTCAAAACCCATGGTTGCCGACATGCCTTTAAGCGTATGAGCGGATCGAAAAATGTTCTGCACGATGCTCAGATCCTCCGGATCACTTTCCAGACGCAGCAGGTTTTCGTTTAGTGCTTGAAGATGATCGTTCGATTCATCAATGAACATCGATAAGTAAGCATTCATATCCATTTCCATACACCTCCTGTTTGAATGGTTGCCAATCGGAAATCTATCCCTTACTTCTTTGCGGCTTCGATTAACCTGGTTGCGATTTGCCGCAGCGGAACTACCGTCTTGGCAACCCCCGCTTCGACAGCAGCACGCGGCATTCCATATACGATGCACGATTCCTCGGCCTCAGCAATGGCGCTTTCACTGCCGCTGTCATTCAATGCATGCATTCCTTTGACCCCATCGCTTCCCATCCCCGTCATGATGACCGCATGTCTGCGCAGCTCCTTAAATTCCGCACAGGATTCGAACATGACATCGACAGATGGTCGATGACCATTGCGGGTTGGGCCTTGTGTAAGTCGTATGTAATAGCCCTCGCGGTCCTTAGCAAGCTCCATATGATAGCCGCCTGGCGCAATATATACCACCCCTGCACTTACACGATCACCATTAGACGCTTCAATAACCTGCAAACTGCTGAAGGAATCCAATCGCTGCGCCAATGAATGTGTAAACTTTGGCGGCATATGCTGTACGACCAGCACCGGTGCAGCAAGGTCTGCCGGCAATGCGGTGATCACTTCATGAAGCGCGCGCGGCCCGCCCGTTGAAGTGCCGATCGTTATCAAATGCTGGAAGCTGCTGGCAGGCTTAGCTTTCGGTTTTGCACTTGCGATTTCCTGCTCCAGCTGCGCTGGGTAAGGGGCCTGAGCTGCCCCTTTATTGACTGTCGGCAGCTTCTTTTCCGCTGGTTTAAGGATTGGTTCGCGTGCATCCTTCAACCTGTCCTCCAATGGATTGGCCTTTTCCCTCGGTTTGACTGGTTTGACTGGCTTAATCGGCTTAGCCATATCCGTTAATGTCGGAGATGGTTTCGCTTCTTTGATATCTTGTAACTCTTTTATTTCTGTCCGCTCAATCTGCGGTTTGCGCTTAATGAGTGCAGCAATTCGCATTTTTTCAAGCAGCATTTCGCCTACTTTATGAATATCAGGAGACAACGCGCCGGAAGGCTTGCGTATAAAATCAAATGCCCCGCTTTGCAGCGCTTTTATCGTTTCTCGCGTACTGTCATCGCTTATGCTCGATAGCATAATAATCGGTGTCGGAAACAGGTGCATAATACGTTCAAGCGCTTCCAGACCATTCATCACCGGCATTTCCAAATCCATCGTAATAACATCCGGCTTTAAGCTCTCAACCGCTTCGATTGCTTCCAGGCCATTCGTTGCTGTCGCCACGATTTCGAACTGTGAATCCGATCCAATCAGATCACAGAAAATCTTGCGCATAAAGGCTGAATCATCCACCACAAGCACACGATAAGGGCTCATTGAAATCTCCCTCCTACTCTTTCAAAGGATCACTTCATCCGTCTGAACATCTTATGCAAAAATCCTTTGACCCCGCTGCCCGCAGAGGTCGGAGTACTCGGCACATCCATAAACCTTTTGGCAATTTCCATAACGGAGCTAGAAGCATCGCTGCTTGGAAAAGCGATTGTGAATGGGACCTGCTTCTTAACGGCCTTGCTCACATTCGGGTCATCCAGAACGATGCCCAGCATAGGCAGCGAAGTGTTAAGAAACCGCTCGGCCACCATACTAATCTTGTTGGCTGTCGCCGTCCCTTCTCTCATATCTACTGCCCGATTGACAATCAGCTTGAATTGGATATCATGCTCCATTGCCTGAACCATCTTAATTAACGCATAGGCATCGGTTATGGAAGTCGGCTCCGGTGTCGTTACGACAAGCGTTTCTTGGGCGGCTGCAATAAACTTAACCGTTTCTTTGGAAAGACCTGCTCCCGTATCGAATAGGATTACATCGTATTCGCCGTGCAGCCTGCCGATCTGTTCCTCGAAGTAATCCAGTTGGGTTGGCGTCAGTTCAAGCAAATCCTTGAATCCCGAGCCTCCAGCGATAAAATGAATGCCATCCGGGCCTTGCTGAATAATCTCCCAGATGTTTTTCTCCCCTTTAAGCAAATGGTACAAATTGTACGGTGCTGAAACACCCATCAGAACGTCTATATTCGCCATGCCGATATCAGCGTCAAATATTAACACCTTCTGCCCCAGCTTCTGAAGTGACAGAGCAAAGTTCAAGCTGAAGTTGGATTTGCCGACACCGCCTTTGCCGCTCGTCACCGTAATGACTCGCGTCGTCTTCCCGCTGTCCTGCAGCTCCCGGTTTTTGACCATGTGACGAAGCGCCTCAGCCTGATCGTTAATCATTCCAATCCCCCAGAAGTTGTTCTACATAGCTGTCGGTACGAAATGGAGTGATATCATCCGGAACTGTCTGGCCATAAGCGATATAGGCGGGTTTTAACCCTTGCTCCAGAGCTAAATTCAAGATGGCGCCGTATGCATTCGTCTCATCCTGCTTCGTAAACACCACGCGACCGACATCATATTTGGCAAAATGTTCGGCCACTGTCGCCATGTCCCTATATTTGCCGGTCAAGCTGAGAACGAGATACGTTTCAGATTGGCTGTCGGTTTGCAGCAGGCTGTTCACTTCCGAGACGTACAGCTCATTGCGGAAATTACGACCTGCCGTATCCATAAAGATGAGCTCGCGATCCTCCAATTGCTTGAATGCGCGAGACACCTCTGCTGGCGAGAATACAACCTCTAATGGAACATTCAGAATCGTCGCATAGGTTCGCAATTGATCAACTGCAGCAATTCTGTACGTATCGGAGGTTATGAAACCAACCTTGCGGCCTGCCTTGAGCGTTTGCTCTGCAGCAAGCTTTGCTATTGAGGTTGTTTTGCCAACACCAGTGGGGCCGACAAAATGGACAACGCGTGTATCCGGGTGGATGCCTTCTCCTTGAAAATCCTGCAGCCACTCGATCAAGATAGCCTTAGCCATCCTCCAGGCGGATTCACGTTCAATCGTTTTTTCTTCATCCTCTTGCAATTGCTTCTGTATCGTCTCGATCAAACGTTCAATCCACTGCTCTCCAACCTCTTGCTCCAGCAGCCGATCATGAAGCTCCTGCAGTGGAGCTGGCAGCGCCTCCATATGCTGCTGCTTGGAAATTTGCAGCACCCATTTCTTCATCTCAAGAATTTCATCAAGCAATTCTTTCTCCTTTGCCTGTCTATCCTTGGATGGAGCTTTAGCCTCCACACTTGCCGTATTCAACTTTGGAACTTCAAGCGGGATCGAGGAAGTATCCGCTCGCTGTACAGCAGCTATTGCTGGCGGGGGCGTATAGCTCTCACTTTCTCCGAGTGCAGCAGATGACTCTGATCGTGCGGCCGGATGCGGAGAGATCGCTGCTGCTGCAGGTCTTGACTGGACCGGCTTCGATCGAACAGGAGTAGACTGCTTGCTCGTATTCGTGTCAACAGCTGCAATAACCTCCATCTTCTTCTTGCCGAACATGCCGAGAAATCCACCGACACGAATCTCTTTCGTATTCAGAATTACCGCATCAAGGCCAAGATCCGTTCGAATCATTGGCAGCGCTTCGGGAACTGCATTAACAACATATCGCTTTACCTTCATAGATTGACCACCCCAATGCTTTGAACTTCTACACTAGGCTCAAGCTCACTGTAGGAAAGGACAGGTATATCCTGCATCGTGCGCTCAACAATTTGACGCAGATACATTCTAATTGTTGGTGAAGTAAGCACGACAGGCTGATAACCGGATTGAATCTGCTTATTGACCTGCTCGTTAAGCCTCTGATGGATCGTCTGAGTCATAATCGGATCAAGTGCCAGATAGCTGCCCTGATCCGAGGACTGTACCGATTCGGCTATCTTCTTCTCAACAGAAGGACCTACCGTAATCACTCTCAGCGCATCTCCGCTTTGCGAGAATTGCTGTGTAATTTGACGAGATAGAGATTGACGAACATATTCCGTAAGAATATCGGGATCTTTCGTATATGTGCCATGATCGGCCAACGTCTCGAAAATGGTTACCATGTCTCGAATAGAAATTTTCTCGCGAAGGAGCTTGGAGAGAACCTTCTGAATCTCCCCGACAGTAAGAATAGAAGGAATAAGCTCCTCGACGAGCGTCGGATACGTTTCCCTGACATTCTCGATCAGCGCCTTCGTTTCCTGACGGCCAATCAGCTCATGAGCATGTCGCTTAACGATCTCGGTCAAATGTGTAGCTACGACAGACGGCGGATCAACAACCGTATAGCCTGTCAGCTCCGCACGCTCCTTCGTCGCTTCGTCGATCCAGATCGCTGGCAAGCCAAACGCCGGTTCAACTGTTTCGATACCGATAATCGAATCGTCATCGAAGCCCGGGCTCATCGCCAAATAATGATTCAGCAGCAGCTCGCCGCGGGCAACGGTGTTGCCTTTGATCTTGATCACATATTCATTGGGCTTCAATTGAATATTGTCCCGGATACGGATAACCGGCACAACAAGCCCGAGCTCCAATGCGCATTGTCTGCGTATCATAATGATACGGTCCAGCAAATCCCCGCCCTGCTGTGTATCTGCCAGTGGAATGAGTCCATATCCAAATTCAAACTCGATGGGATCAACCTGAAGCAGGCTGATCACACTTTCCGGACTGCGAACTTCTTCGATCTGCTGCTCTTCGACAAGCAAATCCTCCTCTTTTTGCTGCTTCGCAAGCGACTTTTGCATGCGATAACCGGCAAACACCAGAAGAGCTGCGAATGGAAGTGTTGCAACAGGTCCAATTGGTGTGCCGATTCCAAGCAACGTAATCGTTCCTGCAACGATAAACAGCAATTTAGGATAACGTAAAACCTGGGAGGTCACATCGTAAGCAAGGTTTCCTTCCGATGAAGCCCGAGTCACAATAAGACCCGCAGCAGTAGAAATCAGGAGCGCCGGAATCTGGCTGACCAATCCGTCACCAATCGTCAGAATCGAGAACCGTTCAATGGATTCGCCGAAGCTCAGACCATGTACCGTCATCCCGATTACAAAACCGCCCAGCAAATTGATAATCAGAATAATAATGGATGCAATAGCGTCGCCTTTAACAAATTTGCTGGCACCGTCCATTGATCCATAGAAATCAGCTTCTCTTTCAATTTTTTGCCTGCGGTCTCTTGCTTGCTGTTCATTAATAAGACCCGCATTCAAATCTGCATCGATACTCATCTGTTTACCGGGCATCGCATCGAGTGTAAACCGCGCTCCAACCTCAGCTACACGCTCCGAGCCCTTCGTAATGACGATGAATTGGACAACAACCAGAATAAGGAACACTACAAATCCGATTGCCACTTGTCCGCCAGCGACCCAATTCCCGAACGTCTCAACAACCTCGCCTGCTTCAGCATGCTGCAAAATATTCCTGGTCGTGGATACGTTCAGCGCCAATCGAAACAGTGTAGTAATTAGCAAAAGCGCGGGGAAAATGGAGAACTGCAGAGCATCCTGCGTATTCATTGATATCAACAATATCATGAGCGCCGCGGAGATATTAATAATGAGCAGTACGTCCAACAACCCGACGGGAATCGGAACAACCATCATTAGAACGATGCCAATAATCCCGATTAATACAGTCAGGTCTTTTGCTTTCATGACGCTACCTCCTCCATCGTCGCAACTAGTCTATTTCCCTTTGCCTCTTAGCTTATATACATAAGCCAGCACTTCGGCAACGGCTTGGAATAAATCAGCCGGAATCGTCTCGCCGATCTCCGACCTATCGTATAACGCTCTGGCGAGCGGCTTGTTTTCCATCGTTATAACACCGTTTTCCTTTGCTACCTCTTTGATTCTTAGCGCCACATAATCCATTCCTTTAGCGATGACCGTCGGCGCTTCCATATTGGATGAATCATACTTCAAGGCGATTGCAAAGTGAGTCGGGTTAGTAATGACGACATCCGCTTTGGGCACTTCCTGCATCATTCGCTGCAATGCCATCCTACGCTGGCGCTCACGAATCTTCCCTTTAATGAGCGGATCGCCTTCCGTCTTTTTGTATTCCTCTTTAATATCCTGCTTTGACATTCGCAAGCTTTTCTCATGCTCATACCGTTGATAGATATAATCGAGAACGGCCAGCGCCACAAGCAGTCCGCCTATCTCAAGCCCCAATGTTATGGTCAGGCTGGCGGTAAAGCTGAACATACTCTCCAGCGGGACGCGCGCAAGCTGCATAATATGGTCGCGTTCGTTCCACAGATTCAAATATACAATTAGGCCGATAACACATAGTTTCAAAATATTTTTCACAAACTCAACCACTGAACGCATAGAGAAAATTTGCTTAAAGCCATTTATCGGATTCAGCTTCTCCAGCTTGAGCTTCAATGGCTCTCCGGTAAACAGAAATCCGATTTGTACATACGTTCCAAGAATAGCGACTACAAAAGCAATTGCGAAAATAGGCGCTAATAAGATAAAAGATTGCCACATAATATCTGTGAATAAGGTCATCACATTGCCAGCCGAAATTTCCATAGCTAGCTTCTGTTCAAAAATTAGACCAAATAATTGCATAATACGCTCATAGAAAAATTCGCCTAGCATAATAAAGCTGAGAAAAACAAAAAGCAAGATAAAAGCAGCCGGCAGGTCAGCACTTTTGGCAACTTGGCCCTTTTCTCTGGATTCTTGTTTCTTCTTAGGTGTTGCACGCTCTGTTTTTTCTTGAGAAAACAGCTGTAGATCTAGCGTCCAACGATATGATCGCATGATCGCAGACCTCCTGCCTAAGTTACGGGGCCTTGCACAATGCTGAACAGCTTCTCCATCGCCCGAAACAATTCTGCGAACAAGTGCTCGAAGATCGTGATCAAGCCTGGCATCATAATGACCAGCATGAGTAGGCCGACAATAATTTTGATCGGTATTCCTATGACGAACACATTGTACTGTGGCGCGGTTCTAGCCAGAAAACCCAGTCCGACATCTGTCAGAAACATCGCAACGACAAGCGGTGCGGCCAATTGAAATGCAAGCAAGAAGGTTTCGGCGAAGGTCTTCGTAATGAAATCGCTAATACTTCCATCATAAATTCGGCCGAATAACTCATTCGATAACGGTATCCATTCATAACTTCGCATTAAAGCCGATAATAGTAAGTGATGACCGTTAACAGATAAGAAGATCAGCGTCGCAATCATAAATTTGAAGTTGCCCATCAGCGGTGAAGATGCGCCAGTCATCGGATCGATAACGTTCGCCATACCAAAGCCCATCTGCAAATCGATGAATGCGCCTGCTGTTTGAACAACTGTAAAAAACAGATACGCCACAAATCCAAGCAATACGCCTGCCAATATTTCTCGAATAATGATGAGTATGTATCCGGCATCCGGAACGATCGTCTGCTTCAAGCCGTAAACCAGAAATATGATGATCGATATCATGAAGCCTAAACCGATTTTGAACGTTGTCGGCACATTTCGCGAAGAAAAGATAGGCGCGACGACGAAAAACGAAGTTATTCGACAAAAAATAAGTAAAAAAATAGGAAAACCTTGTAGAAACTGCTCCATCGATTCACAGCCTATCCGATGTATTTATACAAATTACTCAGCAGATTGTAGGTGAAATCGACCAGCGTGTTTAATATCCATGGGCCAAACAGCAACATCGAAAGCAATACCGCCACTATTTTCGGAATAAATGCAAGCGTCTGCTCTTGAATCTGTGTCGTTGCCTGAAAAATACTGACGAGCAGCCCAACGATCAGACCGAGCACCAGCATAGGTGCGCTAGCCTTTAGGACCGTATAAATCGCCTGCCCTGCCAAGGCTATGATAAAGTCTGAACTCACGCCTCGCACTCCTTCCTTTCAGCGTCAGGTGTTGAAGCTAAGCAGCAGCGACTTGACAATTAAGTACCATCCGTCTACCAAAACAAACAGTAGAATCTTGAATGGCAGCGATATCATAATAGGCGGGAGCATCATCATCCCCATCGCCATGAGCGTACTGGATACGACCATATCGATGATTAGAAACGGAATGAAGATCATAAAGCCCATCTGAAAAGCTGTTCGCAATTCGCTGATTGCATATGCTGGCACCAAGACAGTGATTGGAATGTCCTCGTATGTTTCCGGTTTCTCCGTTTTGGTATATTCCATGAAGAGAAGCAAGTCTTTCTCACGTGTTTGGTTGAACATAAACTTCTTCATCGGTACCGCAGCTTTATTCAATGCTTCTGTCTGCGTAAGCTCACCCTTCAAGAAGGGCTGCAGAGCTACTTCGTTTACTTGTCCGAGCGTAGGCGCCATGATGAAGAAAGTGAGAAACATGGCTAGTCCAATCAACACTTGGTTCGGCGGCATCTGCTGAGTACCTAGAGAGGTTCGAACGAATCCAAGCACAATTACGATTCTAGTAAAGCTGGTCATTAGAACGAGTATAGCTGGCGCTACACTAAGCACGGTAATAATCAACAATAGTGATAGTGCGCTAGTACCAGGCTGCTCGTCCTCCTCACCGAAAGAAAAATTGAAGCTCGGAAGAGGTTCAGCGTATGAATGCGTTTGGAATAATAACCCTATCGCTAGAAGTGCAAGAAGCGAAATTATGATTTTTTTGTTCATTCATCCAACAACCGATCATTATGATTTTCCCTTTTGAGCAGTTCCTCTACCTTCTGCTTCTGGTCCGACTGTCGCTTCATCTTGCTTTGGAGAAGCTCTTGAAAGGAGCTCGCCTCCTGCCAAGGTTCACTAGTTGGCGCAGCCTCAGTGTTGCGTTTGCGGAAACGACCCAAAAAGTCAGTAAATGACGTGGTGCTCCATGCTCGGGCGCTTTGCTGTTCCATAGAATCCAGAACAGCTTGCGCAGTCAGCGGATCATCGATCTTATCAAGAAGAGTTACCGTCTCACCGACACCGACGACATAGATGCGGCCGGACAATTCAACCACCTGCAGAGACTTGTTCTGACCGAGCGGAATGCCGCCAAGCGATCGAAGCGTTCGATTGGCGCCCCAGCCTTGGTTGCGCTTGGCCAGCAACTTAATGACAAGAATAATGAGTCCGATGACGAGCGCCAATGCAACGGTTACCCATACGAGATAGCCCGTCATATCAGGTCCATCAATAATACCTGAGGACTTCTCTGAATCAAAAGTGTCATTCGCAGACTCTGCCAGTGCTGCCTTAGCGCTCACCAACCAACCACCAAGAGCAAGCGCCGCAAGCCGCAATCTGTTACGTTGTATCATGCTTGAATTATCCGAGTGTTTTCTTGATCGCTTCGATTACACGATCAGCTTGGAACGGTTTGACGATAAAATCTTTAGCACCCGCTTGAATCGCATCAATAACCATTGCTTGCTGCCCCATTGCAGAGCACATAATAACCTTTGCATTGCCGTCAATTTTCTTGATTTCCTTCAAAGCGACGATTCCGTCCATCTCCGGCATCGTAATATCCATCGTTGTAAGATCTGGTTTGAGTTCCTTGTATTTCTCGATCGCTTGCGCACCATCCTGAGCTTCACCTACAACCTCATAACCATTCTTGGTTAATATGTCACGGATCATCATTCTCATAAATGCTGCATCATCAACGATCAGAATGCGGTTTGCCATTGTTTCTTCCTCCTAAGGTGTTATTGTAATTTTTGAATACGGTCCCATTGGCTGACGATGTCCGTTACCCTTACACCGAAATTCTCATCGATAACAACGACCTCGCCTTTAGCGATCAGCTTGTTGTTGACTAGAATATCGACCGGCTCTCCAGCAAGCTTATCCAGCTCAATGATAGATCCTTGGGATAACTCAAGAATATCCTTTATCTGCTTCTGAGTTCTCCCTAATTCTACTGTGACCTTAAGGGGGATGTCGAGCAATAAATTAAGATTGGATTCTTCTGGTTGAATATACGGCGCACCTTGGAAGTTAGCAAACTGTACCGGCTGAACATTCACATTACGATTAGACATTCCACCCAATGTTTGAGGACCTCCATAAGCTGCAGCAGGCTGCTGCGGCATAGTCGTTGGAACTGGTGCAGCTGGCGGCGCCACCGGTTGAGAAGGAGGCGCCTGTGCAGCTGGCGCACTGACTGGCGCTGAAGCTACTGGAGCCGGTTCCGGTTCCGGTGCTCCTCCCATTAGCGTGGATACCATATCCTTCGCGAAGGAGATAGGCAGCAGCTGCATGAGAGTCGAATCAATTAAATCGCCGATCTTCAAACGAAATGCCACTTTGATGAACATGTCATCAGGAGGCAAATTTTCTACCCCATCACCGTTGGAGACATTCAAGATGTCAATGCCAGGCGGCGAAATATTAACGAACCGATTGAAAATGGTAGACATCGATGTTGCTGATGAGCCCATCATCTGGTTCATCGCTTCCTGTACAGCGCTGATATGTATCTCGTTCAGCTCTTCATTCGATACCAGTCCCTCACCGCCAAGCATTAAGTCAGCGATCGTCTGAGCGTCCTTGGTTTTAATGACGAGCGAGTTGATCCCTTCGAAACCGTCTACATAACGGACGGATACTGCAACATGAGGCTTAGGAAATTCTTCATCAAGCTGGCTTCGTTTAATAAGCGATACCTTCGGTGTCGTAATGTCAACCTTCTTGCCCAGCAGGGTGGACAAGGCAGTTGCAGCGCTGCCGAATGTAATATTGCCAATTTCTCCGAGCGCATCCTGTTCAATAGAGTTCAGAAATTCATTCAAACCCTCTAACGGTTCAGATGGTTTCGACGTATCCGGCTCATCGGAAGATTGACGCAGCAAGGCATCGATTTCTTCTTGGGACAAATAATCTTTACTCGTCATAATCTTCTTCCACTCCTTCACTGATTACCTCGTCAATCTGAATGGCCATGCGATCTTTAATCGATCCTGGACTGCCCCTAAACTTGAGCTTCTCCCCGACTTTGATATCAAGACCTTCTGTTATCGGCTTATTCAAACCAATTACATCGCCAACGGCAAGCCCGAGAAACTCACGTATCGAAATGCTGGATTGTCCAAGCTCTGCAACAATGGCCAGCTTCGCTTTGCTAACCCGCTGCTTCAGTACATCCAATTCTTCCGGCGCGCGTGTCTTCTTCTGCGAGACGAACCAATGATGAACCGACAATCGAGGCATGATCGGCTCGATAACGACATGCGGGATACATAGATTGATCATTCCTGTTGTATCGCCAATCTTCGTGCTTAACGATATGAGAGCTATCGTTTCGTTGGGAGAAACGATTTGCATAAACTGCGGATTCGTCTCCAACGCTTCCAGCCGTGGTGATATGTCGATTATCGTCTTCCACGCTTCCTGCAGGCTTTCAAACGCCCGGCTGAAAATACGTTCCATTATAATGGTTTCGATTTCAGTGAGTGCATTGATTTTGGAAGGCGCCAATCCTTGCCCGCCCAGCATGCGATCCAACATGGCATAAGCTACGTTAGGATGGACTTCAAGCACCATTCGTCCTTCAAGCGGCTCCGCTTCAAAGATGTTCAATATCGTCATTTTCGGAATGGAGCGAATAAACTCATCATAAGGCAGCTGTTCAACTTGAACGACATTGATTTGAACAAATGTGCGAAGCTGTGCTGAGAAATAGGTTGTCAAATATCGCGCGAAGTTTTCGTGTATCCGAGT
This sequence comes from Paenibacillus plantiphilus, assembly GCF_927798095.1. Taxonomy (GTDB): domain Bacteria; phylum Bacillota; class Bacilli; order Paenibacillales; family Paenibacillaceae; genus Paenibacillus_Z; species Paenibacillus_Z plantiphilus. The sequence continues at coordinate 218,044 of NZ_CAKMMF010000004.1, forward strand.
CAAACTCCGGATATGATCCTTCGAGAATCGGACCGCACGCTTAAATTCATAGGAACGAATTTTCTTCTGCGTTTCTTCCTTTTTCAGTTCTTCAGCATCCATCTCACCAGATGACAAGGCAGCAAGCAATGCGTCAATCTCGTTCTGCGACAAAACATCAACCAATTATCTCACCCCCTTCGAAGGAATGCGTCATGACTAGGCAATTACAGTTTCGTGACGATGTAGTTTGTAATTTCAACATTGACCAGTTTTCCTTCAGAAAATTCTTCGAGCTTTTTATTGATCAGATTCAACAGCTTGGCATTTAATTCATCCTTGCCTTTTGAGCCTTTAAGCTCATCTGGCATCATATCCGAAAGTGTACGAATAATGATCGGCTTGATTTGAATGTCTTTAATTTTGTCGAAATCCTCTTTCGTCGATTTGTCATCCAAAGTGAACGCAAATCCCATGACACCGATATATTCAAGATCAGCTAAATTTGTTTTAATATCGGTAATCTCGCTCGTTACCTCTACTCGCTCATCTGCGTCCAGAACCTTCATTTCTACATTGTTGGCACTGTTGGCAGCATTTGTTGCCGGATCATTCGACTTGTCGCCCCAAATGGTATTAAACAAGATAACCGCCACAATTGCGATTAGGGTAATGGCGAGCAATATCGTGATCAACCAAGGCAGCATTTTTTTCATATTATGGTCCCTCCGATGGCTCGCTCTTCACGGTCGCCGCATAGACACCGATAGAACGTAGGTATTGTTGAACGGAGGCAATCACATCCGCCGCTTTTTCAAGCACGATTACTTTTTTTCCTGTTGTCAGCGTAATGAGTGTATCCGGCATTTCTTCAATCGTCTCGATAAGCAGCGCGTTGATATGAAAAGATGTTCCGTTCAAACGCGTTACAGCGATCATGAGCTTCCTCCTTAACCTAGCAGGGAGGCGAGGCCTCCCCTGTGGTTATTGACCTATCGTTTTAAGTTGACTACTTCTTGCAGAATTTCATCTGAAGTCGTGATAATACGAGAGTTCGCCTGGAAACCGCGCTGTGCTACGATCATCTCTGTAAATTCAGAGGTCAGATCCACGTTGGACATCTCCAATTGACCGGAAATAATAGCGCCCGTGCCTGCTTCAATGTCGCCTGCGAACGTAATCGTCATATCTCCCTCAGGATTTGCGTTCTGAGTCATCGCGTACAGATTGCCGCCGAGCTTCTCAAGTCCAGCTGGGTTGACCACTTTCATAACGCCTAGCTGGGCTGCAACTGCGCTTGTTCCATCTGCATTCACTGCAATGATGGAGCCATCCTGAGCGATAGAGAAGGATTTCACTTCGGCAGGATCAAGAGTAATTGTCCCTTCATCTGAGCCGAGTACAAACATTCCGTCACCATTCACCAACTGACCAAGAGCATCAACTTTGAAATCGCCTGCACGAGTCAAAAATCGAGTTGTGCCGTCATCAGGTGTAACGACGAAGAATCCGTCGCCATCGATACGCACATCAGTCGGAACATTCGTCGTCATCGCGGAGCCTGGCGTATGCAGTGTATCGATTGAAGCAAGCGCTACACCAAGACCGACTTGCTTCGCATTGACACCACCTGTCGCACCAGCTTCTGGACGAGTTACACCGGCAACGGATTGACTGAGGATGTCCTTGAACATAACGCGACCTGCTTTGAAGCCAACCGTGTTGACGTTCGCGATGTTGTTACCAATAACATCCAACTTAGTTTGAAACCCACGCATACCCGAAACACCGGAATACATCGATCTTAACATGCGTTCTTCGACCTCCTAAAAGTTTTTTGCGAATTCTTCTTGATTCGCATCTTGCGAGCAAAAAACTTGCTTCGTAAGCATAAGCTTAGTTTTTGTGATACTTCCTGATAAACTTCTTCGTGAGCAAAAACTCACTTCGTAAGCATAAGCTAAGTTTTTTGCGAATTTTTCTTCATAAGCCGCTTCCATCGATCCACGGCTTTATCGGCCTCCATGAAGGTCCAGCCGTTACGATACTACAACAGCGCTGTCGATTTGGGTGAACACATTGCCTTGCAGCGATTTACCATCCATAGCAGTGACGACTGTACGACTCGGCACATTGACAATCATCGCGATATCACCATAAAGAACGAGTGAATCCTTAGCTCCTTTGGCAGCGGCCTGATCGAGTGCATGCACGATTTTCGAGAGTGTCTCCGGCTTGAAGGTAATGCCGCGCTGTTCCATTCGAAGCTCTGCGTGATGACTAAATTTAAGTACATTCCGATCCAGCACTTCTTTAAATGAAGGAGCGCCGAAATTGCTATCCTGCTGCAGGGGCTTTCTGATCCCCGCATTTGCGCTAGATAACCGTAAATGCCCGATTTTCATTGGTTCATTCACTGGCAGGCTCACCGCCTACACTGATGGCTACGATATCTTCAAGCGCCACTTCTGTGTCGCCAACCTTCGCGTATTGCTTGCCATCGCGAATGACAATTCCATCAACAGTTCCGTATTTAATGATGGTTTCGCCGGTTTCTGTTACGCCGTACCAATCCACATCTTTACCGATCATGCTGGAGGCCATTCCGAGATTCTGACGAAGCTTCGTCATATCACCGGCCATGTTCATCAATTGCTCTACAGAAGAGAATTGTGCCATTTGAGCGATAAAGTCGCGATCCTGCAGCGGCTGCATCGGATCCTGATTTTTCAGCTGAGTTACCAGAATACGCAGGAAATCATCCTTGTCTAGCGTGTTCTCTTTTCCTTTAGCCGTCGCCAGCTTAATATTGCTGCTGTCATAATTCGGCCAAACATTCCGTGTTGAAATATTATCTGCTGCCATTCGTGCTTCACCTCCGTTCCAGGGCGATCCTGTGACCTGGCTTCTTATTTAAGCCATTGTGTTAATCCCCCTACCGAATCCCATATCGCGATCAACTGCTTGCTCGATTGAGACTTCTTCCAAACCGGTATCGAAACCATTGATTTCGCCGACAGAATCATTCTTCGATTTGTTTCGCTTTGCTTCCTGCTGCTCTCTTCCGTTATGACCATTTCGGTCCTGGAATAAGTTCGGCTGCACAGAGCTGCTATTCGAAACTTCAAGCTTGTCGATTTGCAACCCCTGGGATTGAAGCGCCGAACGGAGCTGCCCTAATTGATTCTCCAACAAGTCCTTGGCAACTGCTGTTTCCGCGACGAACATGGCGGTCAATTGACCATTCTGAACCGAAATACGGACATCCACTTGTCCAAGCTGCTCTGGGAACAACGTAATACGAGCCTCGGAAACGCCGTTCACAGTCGTCACATTAAACTGCTTCACAACAAAACCTTCCATCGTTTCAGCAAACTGCTGAACCGGTACTGGCTGTGCTATAACAGGTGCTTTAGCAGTCTGAATCTGGCGTTGAGCCTCCTGAGTGCCTGCTGCTAGCTGGGTAGCTGCTCCAGTGCTCGGGTGTTCAACGACTTGTTCAAGAGCCGCGGCCGCTTCTTCCTGAGTTGGAACAACGGACATCAGACCTACATGGAACGCTTGCTGCGCCATACGATGCAGATGTGATTGCGAAGCCGGCACTACTGCTTGCATGCTGCGAAGAGCAGCTGCTGTTTCTTCATTCAGAACGATATCCGCACCTGTGGACGTACTGTTCAGCGCATTGCCATCAAGCACTTGCTTAATTGCCAGCAGCTGTTTACCAATGATTGCTGATTGCTCCCGATTGACAACATCGCTCCTCCCTTGCTGCAGGAAAGAACGCAGATCTGTTAGCGCATCTTGCAGCGCCGATTTCAGTGTCTCAACCGTTTGTGGATTAGTAACTGCTAATTCGTTCGACTGCGCATTCGCTGCAATAGAAGTCTGTACCACTACTGCTGATTGAATTGCTGCTTGAACGATCGCCAATCCTTTACCCGCTTGCTCAGCATGGACTGGATCTGCAGTTGGCTCGCTGGCATCAACCGCATTAGCAGTGGACGGGGAGACAGGCTGCCCGATAACAGGAACTGCGCCTAACAAAGCCAACAAATTATCAAGCTGCTCCAGCGCACTCTCCAAGTCAGACTCGGATAGACTCACCTCACCCTCCTGGGTGCCAGCTTCATCCAGCTTGCTCAGAAGCGCTTCAATTGCTGCGATCAAATCAGCGGCTGTCAGGTTGCCGCCCAGCAATGAAGTCAATGCATTAGCGGTTGTAGTCGGCACTGCACCTTCTGCCGCAGCCTGTGCTTGGCCGCTGTCTACCGATGAGCCTGCGATCGTTTGAACGAGTGTTTGCCCGAACGAAGCCCCTGCTGCGCTCTTGGCAGCCGGCGTACCGCCTGGTTGAGCCGGTGCAGCGCCTGATGTTGCTTGAGAAATGGACATTTGCATACATTTCACCTCCTTCCCTAATAGAAGTGAATGGCGGCTCTATTTGCCGGTCATAAGCTTGGAGACAAGCTGTGCTGTAACCGCTTCGTTCTTTTTGGACATGGCTGCCAGGATGCCCGAACGCGTTGTATCATCAACCGCATTCAATATGCGCAGCACTTTACTCGCGCTTACATCTGACATTTTGAGTAGCAGATCGCCAGCGCTCTTCGGATCCATTTTTGCGAAGGTTTCCTTCAGCTGCGCTTTATCAAGAACCGTTTCCGTTTGCTGTGTAGCTGCGGTTTGCTGTTTAATACGTGCCTGCAGCGCCGCAATTTGGCGATCCTTTACTTCCTTAATATCCTTCAGCATGACTGTGACGTCGGCTGCTCTCTTAGGATTCATCTTCTCCAGAATACGCACTCGATCCTCTGGCCGCATGGAATCCAATACGAGAACGGCCTCTTCGAGCTCCATAGCTGCCAGAATCGGTGCTGCTTTGCCAGGCGAAATCTTGGCATACATGCTGGACAGCTCCGTAATTTTGCTCTGGTATTGCTCCTCGTCCAGCAGTTCCTCGCTATTAACGCGTTTGAGCTGATCGATTTGCCCTTGCAAATCTTTAATTTCCTGCGCTTGCTTCGTGCGCTCTCCGACTGCTTTGGCAAGCTCTGCTTCCTTGGCCGCAAGCGATGCTTTCAGCTCATCAATCTTGGCTGACGAATTCTCATTCTTGATCTTCTCTTCATCCACGATAACGCCCTCCTCAACTACCGGGTCCGGCAGCAGCGAGTTCAATAGCGGAATAGAGTTGCCGAATTCAAGCGCTTTGTTGCGAAGATCAAAATTGAATAAAGTAACCAGAACGCCTAACAGAACGAGCGTAAACAAAATCGGTGTTACAAAAAACATAAACCGTTCAAACCCGCTATACCCTTGCTTTTCAATATCCAAGTCCGCCACGATTATCCCTCCCTCGGACGTCTGTCCGATTCGACAAGCTTGCCTTCTGTTATGGGGCCGGAACGATGAAGCGGACCGTAGCCAACTCATCCAGCTCATTTTGTTCCTTTAACTGTACAACTGCACGAAAACGATCCAATGCGCGTTCCTTCGATTTCAGCCATACCTTCTCGTCCTTCATCTTGTCAGACAAGAAAGCTCTGCGCTCATCGACTTCTCTTTGTGCCTTCTTAATATCAGTCAGCTTGCGCATAATACAGACATCCAAATGATCGACATACTGCTGCATGACAAGAATTTCGGATAGCGGCACTGCCGTTTGCGAAGCATCCTGCAGCCGTTGACACCACTCTGCGCGTTCTTCATACAATTTCTGAAGGGTCGACTCCTCGGAATGCAGGATGCCTAGCGCAGCAGACAGCAGCCATTCTGCCTGCGTCTTCTCACTGGACTTTAAGTCAACCACCTTCTGATACGCATAACGAAACCTGGCCATCTAATGAATCATCTCCTATAGAAATCGATGACGAGCCTCTCCAATGCTTCTTGATAGTCGACCTTCTCTGACGTCTTCTGACGGGTAAACTCCCGTATCGTCTCATAGTTGTCGATCGCTTTATCAATTTCCGCGTTGGAACCACGCTGGTACGCCCCAATATTAATGAGGTCTTCCGAATCCCTGTAAACAGCGAGCAGCCGCTTCAGCTCATTCGCTGCATCCTGCTGATTCTCAGGAACGATGTCCTTCATGACACGACTGACCGAAGCCAACACATCAATCGCAGGAAAATGCCCTTTGTTCGCCAAATCGCGAGTTAATACGATATGTCCATCGAGAATACCGCGAACAGCATCTGCAATCGGCTCATTCATATCGTCTCCATCGACGAGCACGGTGTAAAATGCGGTTATCGAGCCTCTTGGTCCCGTACCCGCACGTTCGAGCAGCTTGGGCAAATTAGCAAAAACCGATGGTGTATAACCGCGCGTAGCCGGCGGCTCTCCAATTGCTAGTCCAACTTCCCGAAGCGCCATTGCGTACCGAGTGACTGAATCCATCATGAGCATGACATTAAGACCACGATCTCGAAAATATTCAGCAATCGTCGTCGCAATCAGCGCGCCTTTAATTCGAATCAATGCCGGCTGATCGGATGTAGCAACAATAACGACAGAGCGTGACAACCCTTCGGGTCCCAGATCCTTCTCGATAAATTCGAGCACCTCGCGGCCGCGCTCTCCAATAAGTGCAATCACGTTGACGTCAGCTGATGTATTGCGAGCAACCATACCAAGCAATGTACTTTTCCCGACACCAGAGCCGGCGAAAATACCAACCCGCTGCCCAGTGCCAATCGTCAGCAACCCATCGATTGCTCGCACGCCGATACTGAGCGGCTCGGTAACACGAGGCCTTGACAGCGGATTGCTGGGCGCATTGTGCGTCGAATAGTGCGGCATCCGCCTGGAGATGTGAGTGCCATCCAGCGGCTGTCCTAATCCATCAAGCACCTTGCCAAGCAGCTCCGAGCCTACCTGTACAGTCAGCGGCTTGCCCGTGCCGACCACATCACAGCCGGGTCCTATGGACTGCAAATCACCAAGCGGCATAAGAATAACTTTGTTATTGCGGAATCCGACTACCTCTGCTTTTAGCGGTTTCGCCGACTTAACAGGGTAGATGTAGCAAACATCACCGATGCTTGCATCAGGACCTTCTGATTCAACCGTCAAGCCAATGACCTGCGTTACTTTGCCATTGACACGAACCGGATCAATCGGCCGCATATGCTCAATATATTTCGCCGCATCCAGCGAGCTAGCTTTCATCGGCATTCCCTCGCTCTTCGGCGTGCATAGCCAGTCCGACAAGCTCACGTTTGATCTCTGTTAGCTGCGTATCGATTCTAGCATCGATACTGCCGAATGATGAACGAATAACACATCCAAAGTCTTTCACCGTAACATCCGGAACTATCTGCAATTCCGCTTGTGAATCAATTGCCAGGCTTAGCTCTTCGCGAGCAGCTTGCACGAAAGTCAACTGCTTCGGAGATACACAAAGGGTAATTACGCCCTGCTCCCGTCTGCGAGTTAGCGATTTGCGAATGAGCTCAAGCGACCAGTCTGGCGAAACGGTAAGCTGCTTGCCAATAATTTTTTCAGCAATGGCAGCGCTCAGCTCTACTAGAAAAGGCTCTGCTTCCAGAATAATTTGCTCCTTCGTCTCATAAGCCGAATCCAATATCGCTCTGGCCTCGACAAGCATCGATTGCCATTGCTCCTGCACTTCCTGCCTGGCTTGAGCAGCACCTTCGTCATACCCAAGTCGGTATCCGTCCTGGCGTATTTGGTCAAGCAGCTCCGTATCCTGCTCGCGGCGTTCTTCCCACCAAGCCTCAATTTGAGCTTTGGCGTCACCGTACATCACTTCAATCTGGTCTCCAGTCTCTTGAATACGCTGCTTGGCGAAGGATTCCGCATCAGACAGAATCTGATCTCGAAGCGATACCGTCTCTTCATCAGGTCCTTCTGGTTCTGCATCCTCATCCAATCCGGGACTGGGCTTAAACACATATTTGTTATACCATTCAAGGCGCTTCATATCTTCGACCGAGATAACGTCCGTTGATTTAAACAGCCTAGACAATGATATCATCTCCTCCGCCGCGTGCGATGATGATCTCGCCAGCTTCTTCAAGCCTGCGGATCGTTGCTACGATGCGAGTCTGAGCTTCTTCAACATCACGCAGCCGGACAGGTCCCATATATTCCATTTCTTCCTTGAAAGTCTCCGCCATACGTTTGGACATATTGCGGAAAATCGCTTCCCGCACTTCTTCGCTCGCAACCTTAAGCGCAAGCTGAAGGTCGGCGTTCTCGATATCGCGAATGATCCGCTGGATGGAACGATTGTCGATGTTGACGATATCTTCGAAAACGAACATCCGCTTCTTGATTTCTTCCGCCAGTTCCGGGTCTTGAATCTCCAATGCATCCAATATTGTACGCTCAGTTCCGCGGTCAACGCCATTCAATATGTGGACAATTGATTCAATACCACCCGCACTGGTGTAATCTTGAGTAACAGTAGCTGACAGCTTCTGCTCAAGAATGCGTTCCACCTGCGATATAACCTCTGGCGACGTGCTGTCCATAAGAGCAACGCGTCTTGCAACCTCGGCCTGTTTGTCCTGCGGCAAGGATGACAAGATTTGCGCGGACTGCTCTGCTTGAAGGTACGAAAGCACGAGCGCAATGGTCTGGGTGTTCTCATTCTGAATAAAGTTAAGAATTTGGCTGGCATCCGCTTTGCGTGCGAAATCGAATGGACGAACCTGCAAGTTAGCGGTTAATCGATTGATAACCTCTTGCGCCTTTGCCTCTCCGAGAGCCTTCTCTAGAATCTCTCTCGCATACGTAATACCGCCTTGAGAGATATACTCTTGTGCAAGACAGATTTGATGAAATTCACCGAGAATCAATTCTTTGTCAGCGCTGTCTACTTTTCGCACATTGGCGATTTCCAGTGTCAGCTGCTCAATTTCCTCATCCCGCAAATGCTTGAAAATTTGAGCGGATACTTCAGGGCCCAGCGAAATTAACAATATTGCTGCTTTTTGACGTCCACTGAATCCTTGTGATACTTTCGCCAACTAGGCCACCTCTATTCATCAACAAGCCAAGTCCGGAGCAAATTAACAAATTCATCCGGTTTGCGCTTCGCAAGGCTTTCGAGCTGCTTGCGCACTTGACTTTCATTATTCGCATTGTCGAAATCAATGGTCGGATATTCCACTTTGCCAGGCACAATGATCTCTTCCGTTGCTTCATTAGCCTGCTTGCGGCGACGAAGAATGACGAACAGCAAGCCGCCAATCAATGCCAATGCAGCGATTCCAATACCAATCATCCAGGCCGTCGAGAGACCCGAGGATTCAGATGCTGCGCTGCCCTCAGCGAAAGTTTGACCGATGATTGAAACCTTTTTCTCCATTAATTCGTCATTATTAACATCCTGACCAGATTCAACCAGTTGCGTTCGGACAAGTGATTTAAGGTAATTGTTGATATCCGTTCTTGCCGTCTCATCAAGCTTGCTTTTCTCAACGCCAACGCTAATTGCGAGATCCTTGATTACATAGGGACCGGATTCAACAAGTTCATTGATATGCGTTACTTCAAAATTAACAGTACGTGTATTTTCTTCTGATTCCGAGCCGCCGCTTCCGTCAGTAGCCTGATAGCCAGGGACATCAGTATCGCCCGTACCTGCAACTCCGCCAGCGCCAGCTGAACCTGTTGCCGTCCTGGACGTTGTATTCTCACTTATGATGATGCCGTTGTTGCCGTTATTCGGGAGCGGTTGAACAATCTTCGCATCCGTCTTTTTCTTATCGAAGTTAAAGCTGCTTAGCACATTCACTTCAATATTCTGGGATCCAACTATGCGACCAAGGAACTGCTGTATGCTTCTTTTCAGGTCATTGTCATATTTACGTTGGATTTGAAAATGAGACTCCAGCGTTGCTGCGCCGTTGGCACCATTACCGCCAATCGCGTCAGAGGCTGCCATTTCGCCCTCTGGACTCGATATTGTAATGTCGGCAACACTCAAATTCGGGACTGAAGTCCTTACCAGATTATAGTAGCCATCGACTTCCTTCTGATTGGGACGATAGCCCGGTTTAAACATAATCATGATGGAAGCAGAAGCTTTTTCTTTCTCTTCCGTCGACAGGAAAACACTTTCCTCTGGCAGATTGACGAGAACGTCAGCCGAATTGACTCCCTGCATGTTGGAGAGCAATTGCTGAATTTCTCCGTTCAGCGCATTACGATACTTGACGTCAAACTCACGATCTGTCGCACCGAACGGAGATGCGCCTTCACTAAAAACGCCAAATCCGATCGAACCGTTCTGTACCAGACCTTGTGAGCCGGCGTCTATCTTTACTCTATCAGCGTCCGCTGTCGGAACGAGAATGCTCTTGCCGCCGTTTGCCAGCTCGTACGGAATGCCGCTTCCGTCCAGGTAAGCCATTACTGCCGCCGCATCCGTCGCACCCAAATCCTGGAACGCCAGCTCATATTCCGTCTTCGAGAAGATGACGGTCAATAAGATAATCGACAGGATCAGCACGCCCGCTGTCGCGCCTAACCATATCTTTTGTTTTTTTCCTACTGAACCCCAATATTGCGATAACTTAGCTCGATATTGGGCGAATTTCTCATTCACAATTCCACCTCACCTTATGCTTTACCATGTCCCGAGCGCGATTATAGCTGCATACGCATAATATCTTGATAAGCCTCGACGACCTTATTGCGAATTTGTGAGGTTAACTGCAAGCTGAGCTGTGCTTGCTCGGCAGCGATCATGACTTCCGATACATCCACTTGACCGATCAGATATTTATCACTCATGACGTGGGCATTCTGTTCTTGCGCGCTCACACCATCCAGAGCATTTTGCAGAAATTCGCCAAAGCTTTTCGTCATTTCAGCTGGCGTCTTGTCTTTCACTGCGCTAGATTCAGTCATACGAACCGCTTGTACAGGATTAAGCATAGTCTGATTGATCAATGAAATTTCCCCCATTTATTATTTTATCTTCCGATTTCAAGCGCTTTCGTAAGCATGCCTTTAGAAGCATTCAAAGCTGTTACGTTTGCCTCATATGCCCGGGATGCCGAGATCATATCGACCATTTCTTTCAGCACGTCCACATTAGGCATTTGTACATAACCGTTCACGTCGGCATCAGGATGACTAGGATTATAGACCAGCTTGGAAGGCGTGCTGTCCTCAATAATCCGGGTTGCTTTTACCCCTTTAGCACTACCTGTTGATCCGCCAAGCTGCCCATTCAGGACATCAGAAAAGGAGCGATTCATCGGTTCCAATACGACCATCTTGCGTTTGTAAGGTACGTATTGTCCGTTGACAAATTTCGCTCTCGTCGTTTCGGCATTGGCGATGTTGGAAGAGACAACATCCATTCGAAGCCGGTTGGCCGTTAATGCCGATGCGCTAACATCGAAACCATTTGTAAGCTTCAAATTCTAAACTCTCCCTTCAATTCCTGTTCTCATCATTTTTACATGATGGTTCACTTGAGCTACATAGAAATTGTAGTTCAGCTGATTCTTCGCCAAAAGCGACATTTCTCGATCGATATCAACATTGTTTACATTGTTGTTCATAACGCTTTTACTATCAGTCACTACTTTGGGCTGCTGCATCGCATTCGCTGAACCTATGACAAAATGTCTAGGATCTGAACGAAAGCCTGCTAGCTGTGATGTTCCTTTGCCCATTGATTGCTCCAACAGCGTTTCGAATAGTACATCTGAACGTTTGAATTTCGGCGTGTCAACATTTGCAATATTATTTGATATAACGCGTTGACGTGTTTCTGCAGCACTAATCGCAGTTTCCAGCCTGCTAAACTCTGGGCCATTCAACAATTTCACTGAAAAACCCCTCTTTCCATATGATTGTCTTTGTAAGATATTCAACAGAATCTCTCGCATTCCTTCTTTCTTCGACAAAGAATTATTAAAAAAATGAGAGACACTTGTCGACGATTGCCGACAAGTTAATATTCCTCAACTTCCTATTTTATTACAATAAGAAAAAAGCCCTATCTTTTAAAAAAGATAGGACTTTGACTCAGGAAAATGGACCTGTTTTTGGAAATATCGTGTAATATTAATGTTTGTTCTTATTCAACTCTTGAATGAGCTGGGTATTGAGCATTCTAATATAGGTCCCCTTCATGCCCAGAGACCGGGTTTCGATAACGCCTGCACTTTCCAGCTTCCGCAGCGCGTTCACGATGACCGAACGTGTTATACCAACACGATCAGCAATTTTGGAAGCAACCAGAAGGCCTTCCTTGCCATCCAGCTCTTCAAAAATATGCTCCACCGCTTCAAGCTCGCTAAACGACAAGGAGCCTACTGCTACTGCGACGACAGCTCTGCTTCTTGCCTCGACTTCGATTTCATCCGCACGCTCCCGCAAAATTTCCATCCCGACAATGGTCGAGCCATATTCTGCAAGAATGAGATCATCATCTCCGAATGGATCTGAGCTGCGCAATAGGACCAACGTACCAATTCTCTCACGTCCGCCAACAATGGGAACAACTGTCATTTTCTCATGACTGGCCATCATCGGAAACGCTTCATGCACGCCTTCATCCGGCTTTACGTTCGTAAGCGTCTCCTGCATCCTCATAAACCGTTCATTGCTCTCGGGAGTAAAACGAAGCTCATCCGCACTCATCGTCCGCAGCTGATCATGCTGGTGAGGTCCTACAGCTGCACAGCCAAGCACCTTGCCCTTGCGGCTGACTACAAACACATCGGCCTGTATCGTTGTGCACAGCACCTCCGCCATTTCCCGGAAATTGAGCGCTCCACCGGCCGCACGCTGCAGCAGCCGGTTTAGCGTTCTTGTTTTTGCTAGTAAAATCATTTTTTCTTTGCCTCCTACTTTCCTATCCGTGCCCTATAAAATATATTGACTCAAATCGCGATTTTTCGCAATATTGCCCAGCTTCTCACGAACATATTCCGGCGTGATCATCATCTGATCCAGCTGCAGCTCAGGCGCTTCAAATGAGAGATCCTCCAGCAGCTTTTCAAGTATGGTGTGAAGTCGTCTTGCACCGATATTCTCCGTGTTCTTGTTCACGTCCGCAGCTATTGACGCAAGCTCATGTATCGCTTCATCCGAAAACTCGATACGGATCCCTTCGGTCTCAAGAAGCGCTGTATATTGCTTGGTCAGCGCATTTTTAGGCTCGATCAGAATTTTCACAAAATCCTCCAGGCTGAGATTGGTCAGCTCGACACGGATCGGAAAGCGCCCTTGAAGCTCAGGTATCAGATCGGAAGGTTTGGCCATATGGAAAGCACCCGCAGCGATGAACAGAATGTAGTCTGTTTTGACTGGGCCATATTTCGTCATAATTGTCGAGCCTTCTACGATTGGCAGAATGTCGCGCTGCACCCCTTCACGCGACACATCCGGTCCTGATCCGCGAGACGGACTCGCGATCTTGTCGATCTCGTCAATAAAGATAATGCCGGATTGCTCCGCACGGTTTACCGATTCGGAGATGACATCATCCATATCAATCAGCTTGTTCGCTTCCTCCTGTGTCAGCGCCTTGCGAGCCTCTTTCACCGGCAGCTTGCGCTTCTTGGTCCGCTTGGGCATGAATTGGCCGAATAGCTCCTGCATGTTCATCCCCATGCCTTCTCCGCCCTGTCCAGACAGCATATCGAGCATGTTGGGGGAAGTATCCTCCACTTCAATCTCAATACTCTCATTCTCCAGCTTGCCGGCTTCGAGCTGCTCCTTCACCTGTCTGCGGCGCTCCTGCAAGGATGCGTCCTGCTGGGGCTCCTCCTCGGTCTCCTTGTTCGCCGTATTGCCGAATAGCATCTCAAGCGGATTCTTCTGCGTCTTCGATTTCGAGATGGAGGGAGCAAGGAGGGATACGATTCTTTCATTAGCCAGTCTCTCCGCCTTATCGCGCACCTTTTCCGTTTTTTCCGCCTTGACCATCCGAATAGCCGTTTCCACCAGATCACGCACCATAGATTCCACATCCCGGCCAACATACCCGACCTCTGTGAATTTGGTTGCTTCCACCTTAACGAAAGGCGCATTAACAAGCTTCGCCAGCCTGCGCGCAATTTCGGTCTTGCCGACACCAGTCGGACCGATCATTAGAATGTTCTTGGGAACGATTTCGTCGCGCAGCGCTTCGTCCAGACGACTTCTGCGGTAACGATTGCGAAGCGCAACCGCGACAGACCTTTTCGCTTGCTTCTGGCCTACAATATATTTATCGAGCTCTGTCACGATTTGTCTCGGCGTCATTGCTTCATTAACCATTCATTATCCCTCCACCGGTTCGCGGCCGTCCGCGGCTACTCTAACTCTTCTACAATAATGTTGCGGTTTGTGAAAACACAGATGTCTGCTGCAATCTCCAATGCCGATCTTGCCATATCCTTTGCTTCCATATGCGGCGCATGCTGGTACAATGCCCGCGCTGCCGCCAGTGCGAAGCTCCCGCCCGATCCAATCGCCAATATGCCGTCATCAGGCTCGATAATTTCTCCATTGCCGGATATAAGCAGCAGTCCATTGGCATCCATGACAAGCATCAGCGCTTCAAGCTTGCGCAGCACACGGTCAGAACGCCAATCCTTCGCGAGCTCGACAGCCGCCCGCTGCAAATTGCCATGATGCTCTTCCAGCTTGCCCTCGAACTTCTCGAACAATGATATCGCATCCGCCACAGAACCAGCGAACCCGGCAATAACCTGACCGCGATACAGACGCCTAACCTTCTTGGCTGTCCCCTTCATGACCATGCTGTTGCCGAATGTCACTTGCCCGTCTCCCGCTATTGCACCCTTGCCGTTGTGACGAACCGCGCAAATCGTCGTTGCATGAAACTGCATCTCCATCGATTAGCTCCTCCTTTAGTTGAGGCCGTATTGTATATGTACAAAGAAAGCAGCGGCTGGCAACTGCTGTTGGGCCGCCGTTTCCGTTCAGTCGTGGTTAAGTTGTTCCTTGAACTGCTCCAAGCCCTCCAGAGCACGATTGGCAATGGCATCATTCTTATCCTTCTTGCTCTTCATCCGCTTATCCAGCGGCGGGAACAGTCCAAAATTTGCATTCATCGGCTGAAAATGCTTGAAATCTGCCGTAGTGATATACTCTGCCATACTGCCCAGCGTCGTATCCGGCGGAAACACAACCAGTTCCTGACCTAAGGCAAGACGTCCTGCATTCAAGCCTGCAATGAGTCCTGAAGCCGCTGACTCCACATAACCTTCCACACCCGTCATTTGACCGGCAAAAAAGAGTGTGTCGCGGTTGATGGACTGGTAGGTGGCACGAAGCAGCTTAGGCGAATTGATAAAGGTGTTGCGATGCATAACGCCATATCGGACAAACTCCGCATTCTCCAAGCCAGGAATAAGCGATAATACCCGCTTCTGCTCCCCCCATTTGAGATGGGTCTGGAAGCCGACTAAATTGTACAGCGTGCCTGCCGCATTATCCTGCCGCAGCTGCACAACCGCATGCGGCAGCTTGCCGGTATGCGGGTTCACAAGCCCCACTGGCTTCATCGGACCAAACAATACAGTCTGCTTGCCTCTGCTGGCCATCACTTCAATGGGCATACAGCCTTCAAAGTATTGCTCCTTCTCGAAATCTTTGATTTCGGCCTTCTCGGCCGTAATGAGCGCCTCATGGAAACGCTCGAATTCCTCTTCGGTCATCGGGCAATTCAGATATGCAGCCTCCCCTTTGTCATAACGGGAAGCCAGATATACTTTGCTCATATCAATAGAGTCCTTCTCTACGATAGGCGCAGCCGCATCGAAGAAATAGAAGTACTCCTGACCGAGCAGCGCTTGAATTTGCTGCGAAAGCTCTGGCGCCGTCAATGGACCTGTAGCAATGACTACGATTCCATCCTTCGGAATTTCCTTCACTTCCTCACAGCGCACATCGACAAGCGGATGCTCGCTGAGCAATTGTGTAACATTGCCGGAGAATCCGTCACGGTCAACAGCCAGCGCACCGCCAGCTGGAACCGCGTGACGATCCGCGCAATCAAGGATAAGCGAGTTCATTCTTCGCATCTCTTCCTTCAGAACGCCTACGGCGTTGGCAAGACCGTTGGCACGCAAGCTGTTGCTGCATACCAGCTCAGCGAATTGATTCGTATGATGCGCTGGCGTTTGCGTCTCCGGACGCATTTCGTAAAGGGTGACAGGCACACCCTGCGAGGCGATTTGCCAGGCAGCCTCGCTGCCGGCAAGTCCTGCGCCGATCACTGTCACTCGTTGTGGATGAGACAAAACATTTTCCTTCCTTTCATGAGCCCATTGAGTAGGACACGATTGCGCAGACTTCAGCGGCCCTATACCTCGATGCCATCGTTCTCTTCAATTACCTCTTCGTTGAAATCACATTGGGTGCATTGATGCTTGGCACCGCTGCGGTTGCGCTTCTCAACCAGCAGTCCCTGGCATTGCGGGCACGGCTTTCCAACCGGCTTATCCCACGATACATAGTCGCAGCCGGGGTATTGATCACAGCCATAGAAGAAACGTCCCTTCTTGCTGCGCCGTTCAATAATTTTGCCCTCTGCGCATTTCGGGCAGGCAACGCCTATATCCTTCACAATCGGCTTCGTGTTCCGGCAATCCGGGAATCCGGAGCAGGCGAGGAACTTACCGAAGCGACCCATCTTGTACACCATATGACTGCCGCACTTCTCGCATGTCTCTTCTGACACTTCATCTTGAATTTCTATTTCCTTCATCTCTTCTTCGGCAACCTCTAGCCGCTTCTCGAACGATTCATAGAAGGAGCCGAGAACCCGCACCCAATCTTCCTTGCCTTCCTCAACATGGTCGAGATCGCCTTCCATATGAGCAGTAAATTCGACATCAAGAATTTCCGGGAAGAACTCCTCCATCAGCTGAATGACAAGATCGCCAAGCTCTGTCGGAATGAATTTCTTCTCTTCCATCGCGATGTAACCGCGCTTCTGGATCGTCTCCAGCGTCGGGGCATAGGTGCTTGGACGGCCAATCCCGATTTCCTCCATCGTCCGCACAAGCCTTGCCTCTGTATAGCGCGGAGGCGGCTGTGTGAAATGCTGCTTCGGATCAATCGCCTCAGGGTCAGCAACATTGCCGATCACAAGAGGCGGCAGAAACTTCTCTTCCTCTGTCGCGCCATCGTCATTGCCTTCAACATAAATTTTCATGAAGCCATGGAACTTGACCTTGGAGCCTACTGCTCTGAATACAGCCGTTCCGACCTTCAAATCGACAGACATCGTGTCCAGCACAGCAGAAGCCATCTGAGAGGCTACAAAGCGTTCCCAAATCAGCTTATAGAGTCGGAACTGATCCCGGCTCAAGTACTCTTTCATCGTATCGGGATCACGAAGAACGGATGTCGGGCGTATCGCCTCATGCGCATCCTGAGCATTGCTGTTCTTCTTGACATAGATGCGGGGCGTATCGGGGAGGAATTTCGCGCCGTATTTCTCTTGGATGTACGGATTGACCTCTTCCTGCGCAACGGGCGAGATTCGCGTGGAATCTGTACGCATATAAGTAATTAAACCTACCGTGCCTTCCTTGCCAAGATCAACGCCTTCATAGAGCTGCTGTGCGACCGACATCGTCTTGGAGGCACGGAAGCCCAGCTTGCGCGCCGCTTCCTGCTGCAGGGAGCTCGTAATGAATGGAGCTGCAGGATTGCGCAGACGCTCCTTCTCCTTCACTTCGCTTACCGTAAAGGCAGAAGAGCCCATCGCAAGCAGCACTTCCTCCACATCCTCCTTGCTGCCGAGCTCGCGTTTCACGCCATCAATGGAATGAAACTTCGCTTCAAAGGCTGCAGATTCATGCTTCAGCTGTGCCGTTATCGTCCAGTATTCCTCAGGAATAAATGCGTCAATCTCATTCTCGCGATCAATGATAATTTTCACAGCAACGGATTGGACACGACCTGCGGACAAGCCCTTCTTTACTTTCTTCCATAGAAGCGGACTAATCTTGTAGCCTACCAGACGATCCAGTATTCTTCGCGCCTGCTGCGCATTAACAAGATCCATATTGATTGGACGCGGAGTTTTGAAGGCATCCTTTACTGCCTGCTTCGTGATCTCATTGAACACAACCCGACAGGAGTCCTTCTCGTCAATCTCCAAATAATGAGCCAAATGCCATGCAATCGCTTCCCCTTCGCGATCCGGGTCAGCCGCGAGATATACTTTCTTCACTTTCTTCCTGGCATCCTTGAGCTCTTTGAGCACACTCCCTTTTCCACGAATCGTTATATATTTAGGATTGAAATCATTATCAACTTCCACGCCGATCTGACTCTTCGGCAAATCACGAATATGTCCCATAGAAGCCTTAACGATAAATTTGCTTCCAAGATATTTGCCAATCGTCTTCGCCTTGGCCGGTGATTCGACAATTACTAGTGAATCCGCCATAAACGCGCCCCCTCTCCAACATGCTACGTTACACTATATATAGAACCTCTGTGCTGCTCGATCTTCCGTTTTATAGTTAAATTTATCAGAACTGCGTGCAAAAGTCCAAAAGGCATTGAAGAAAGCTCATGCAGCTCATCTGTTGAGCACGGTTGATCCAACAAAATCTGGTAAATGCGCTCCTCATCAGCCGTCAATATCGGCGAGGGCTCCGAGCCCCACTCACTGTTTATCAGCCCCTGGGCCGACAGCCAGCTGTATTCCTCCAATATATCTGCCACTGATGTAATTAGCTTGGCTCCGCTCTTGCTGATCAAACGGTTCGTCCCTGCACTCTTCGGCGATGACAGCGGTCCCGGCACTGCAAACACTTCTCTTGACATCTCAAGCGCCAAATCCGCTGTTATCAGAGAGCCGCTTCTTTGTGCGGCCTCGACAACAACCGTACCGAGCGACAGGCCTGCTATGATGCGGTTGCGTAGCGGGAACAGCCCCGGGTGAAGCGGGGAGCCGAGCGGAGTCTCCGATACAAGGACCCCGCGAGCTGCAATATCATGATACAACGACCGATTCTCAGCCGGATAAATCATGTCGACTGGCGAGCCGAGAACAGCTATCGTTCCCCCTCCGCCTCTCAGCGCCCCTTCATGAGCGATGCCGTCAATTCCCCGAGCCAAACCGCTCACAACCGCAATGCCGCGCTCTGACAAGCCCTTGGCAAGCTCAGAGGCCGTCTTACGGCCGTATGCAGTCGGAGCTCTCGTACCGACAATCGCAATCGACGGCCGATTCAACAGATCCATATCCCCAATCACATACAGCACCCAAGGGGGCTGCGGGATTTCGGACAGCAGCTCCGGGTACGCTGCATCGAAACGTGTAATCACATTAATTTTCCGCTTATAGAATTGCTCGCTGCGCCGCTCGATGTCAAGCGCTTCGAATGCTTTCACCACCGTATTCGCCTGTTCCTGCCTCATGCCGATCGATGTCATCCAAGCGTTTGCTGTAAAGCGCTGATAGCTGTCCCATCTGCCATATTCAACGATCTTGCGAATCGTCTGCCAACCGATCCCTGCTGATTCATGAAGTGTAAGTATCATTTCCCTGCGCATATCATCGCTCGCCAATAAGTCCATCCCCTTATGAGGGCGGGCACACATTCTTACCCTATTTTGCTTGAGCGTGATTCAGAATGCAAGCCGCACCTTAATATTAATGAAAAAAAGCAACCTTCCGAAGCCCCAAAGACGGGGTCCACGGAAGGTTGCTTACCTTCTGTTCAAGCTATATATAATAGAAGCTTTATATCTTAATGCTCTACTTGGACAGGGTCAGGCTTAATGCGTTTTGCACTTTTCGAGCAAGCCTTGCTCTTCAAGTACAGTCACAAGCGTCGAGCCCATATCCGATGGCGTTGGCGCCACTTTAATTCCGCATGCTTCCAGTGTCGCAATCTTCTCAGCAGCTGTACCTTTGCCGCCAGAGATAATTGCGCCAGCATGTCCCATACGTTTGCCTTCAGGAGCAGTAGCGCCGCCGATGAAGCCAACCACTGGCTTCTTCATGTTCGCTTTCACCCATTCAGCAGCTTCTTCTTCAGCAGAACCGCCGATTTCACCGATCATAATGACCGCATAGGTATCCGGATCTTCATTGAACAGGTTCAGAATATCGATAAACTCTGATCCTTTGACAGGGTCGCCGCCAATACCGATCGCGGACGATTGTCCAATGCCGCGTGTCGTTAATTGATGAACCGCTTCGTACGTCAATGTTCCGCTGCGGGAAACGACGCCTACATGGCCCTTGGTGTGGATATAGCCCGGCATAATGCCGATCTTGCACTCGCCCGGTGTGATGACGCCCGGACAGTTTGGTCCGATCAGGCGTGTCTTGCGGCCTTCCATGTAGCGGTTAACCTTGACCATATCAAGAACCGGAATGCCTTCTGTGATACAGATTACAAGATCAAGCTCCGCGTCAACAGCTTCCATGATGGAATCTGCTGCGAATGCAGGCGGAACGTAAATAACGGATGCTGTTGCACCTGTTTGCTTCACTGCTTCCACTACCGTGTTGAACACAGGCAGCGAGACGGTAGTGCCGTTCTCAAGCGTGATGTCCACGTTCGTGCCGCCTTTGCCCGGCGTTACGCCGCCGACCATTTGCGTGCCGTAATCGAGGGCGCCTTTCGCATGAAACAACCCTGTAGCGCCGGTAATGCCCTGGGTAATCACTTTTGTATTCTTGTCTACCAAAATGCTCATCGAAACTCACATCCCCTATATGAATTCGTATGCCGCTAAGCGCGTGCTGTTACTCACCTTACTTCACAAGCGCGACGATCTTCTGCGCACCGTCGGCCATGGAGTCAGCGGCCACGATGTTCAGTCCCGATTCGTTCAAAATCTTTTTGCCAAGCTCAACGTTAGTACCTTCCAGACGAACGACAAGCGGACGGTCCAGACCGATTTGCTTAGCTGCTTCCACAACACCGTTTGCGATAACATCGCACTTCATGATGCCGCCGAAGATGTTAACGAAAATCCCCTTCACTTTCTCATCTGAGAGAATGATCTTGAAAGCTTCCGTAACCTTCTCCGTCGTCGCACCGCCCCCTACATCGAGGAAGTTCGCCGGGTCGCCGCCATAATACTTGATAATGTCCATCGTTGCCATCGCAAGTCCTGCACCGTTAACCATACAGCCGATGTTGCCATCCAGCGCGATATAGCTCAGGTCGAACTTGGACGCTTCGATTTCCTTCTCGTCTTCCTCTTCCAGGTCACGCAGCTCCAAAATGTCCTTATGACGATAGAGCGCATTGGAATCGAAGTTCAGCTTGGCGTCAAGCGCCATAACATTGCCGTCACCAGTAACGACAAGCGGATTGATCTCTGCGATTGAGCAGTCCTTCTCTTCGAAAGCGCGGTACAGTGCAAGCATAAACTTCGCCGCTTTGCCGACCAGCTCATTCGGGATATTGATGGCATACGCCAATTTCCGAGCCTGGAACACTTGCAGACCTACAGCCGGATCAACGACCTCTTTGAAAATTTTCTCAGGCGAGTGAGCAGCAACCTCTTCGATTTCTGTACCGCCCTCTTCGGACGCCATCATGACGATGCGGCCTGTTCCGCGGTCAACAACGACCCCGATATAGTACTCTTTCTTAATGTCGCAGCCCTGCTCGATAAGCAGACGTTTGACTTCCTTGCCTTCTGGCCCTGTTTGGTGCGTAACGAGCACTTTGCCCAGAATTTCACTGGCGTAAGCGCGAACCTCGTCCAAACCTTTGGCAACTTTAACGCCGCCCGCTTTACCACGGCCACCTGCATGGATTTGCGCTTTCACAACGACAACCGGTGTTCCTAGAGCTTTGGCAGCCTCCACCGCTTCGTCGACAGAAAATGCCACTTTACCTTCAGGGACAACTACCCCATATTGCTTCAGCACTTCTTTACCCTGATACTCATGGATATTCATTGACGATATTCCTCCTGTCCGCAGTCATATCCTACGTATGTACACAAAACCTTACTTATTGTATCACGTTTTTATGTGCCTTTCTATTTTTTCACCAGATTAAAGCCATCATTTTTGATATCGATTTCATCTCATTGCGAGATGGGATTCCTTTAATTCCTTTCGTATTATGACCAACTGTGTCGAATAATATTGCTATCCACCTTCAACTATTCGGCAGAAGGCTGTATGGATGCCGTTGACAATAATTTACTGACTGTACTATGATAATGGGGAAATAAGTTATGGAAATAAGTTCATGTGAAATAAGTTCATGTGAAATTCCATAATTCTGATTCACGGAAAAGCATTGCAAGACGTGAATGCGAAGAAATGGATCCATGAAATGAATTGATCAATGAGATCAATGAGATCAGTGAGATCATTAAGATCAATTAGATCAATTAGATCAATTAGATCAATTAGATCAATTAGATCAGTGAGACCAATGAAATCAATGGAAATACGGATATGTGAGGAAGCACCTTCATCCGATTACGGCGGAGGTGTTTTTTGTTATGTATAGAAATGTTTGGGGCGGAAGTGTTTATGGTGTAGAGGGCCGATTGATTGCTGTAGAGGTGGATTTATCGAACGGTCTGCCGCTTGTGAATGTAGTGGGACTGCCGGACCCGGCGGTGCGTGAATCGATTGATCGGGTCAGAGCGGCAGTCAAGAACTGTGGATTTTCCTTCCCGCTGCAGCGAATAACGGTCAATCTCGCGCCCGCTGATCTGCGGAAGGAAGGAACGGCATTTGATTTGGCGATCGCCGCAGGAATACTGACTGCCAGCGAGCAGCTTGTCTACGAGCCCTTCGACAGTACTCTTGTGCTTGGCGAGGTTGCTCTGAATGGCGAGATCAGAGCTGTTTCGGGCATACTGGCAATGGTGGAGCAGGCTAAGCAGAACGGTCTGAAGCGAGTGCTTGTACCTGCTGACAACGCGCTGGAAGCTTCATTCATTGATGGCATGGAAATATTCTCAATCACACATTTGCACGAGCTGGCAGTATGCAATAACGGAGATTGGAACACTTTGCGCTATAACAGCATGGGCAGGAAGACCGCTATCGAACAGCATCATGAAAGTTTAACGATAAACGGCGATTATGGCGATGTGCTGGGGCAGCATCATGCGAAGCGGGCGCTGCTCATTGCTGCGGCCGGCAGGCATAACGTGCTGCTTTCAGGGCCTCCTGGCACTGGTAAAACGATGCTGGTCCGCAGATTGCCTGGCATTATGCCTCCGCTTGATGAGAAGGAAGCTCTTCAGGTGACGAAAATATACAGTGCGGCAGGCAAGCTGCCAGGCGGCTTCCCCTCTCTAATGAGCGAACGCCCCTTCCGTACGCCGCATCATACGATATCATCCGCCGGTCTTGTCGGCGGCGGCTCTATTCCAAGACCCGGCGAGGTAACATTAGCGCATCATGGCGTATTGTTTCTCGATGAATTGCCGGAGTTTTCAAGGAGCTCGCTGGAGGTGCTGCGGCAGCCGCTGGAGGACCGCGAAGTGACGATTGCCAGATCGAGAGCGGTATTCCGTTTCCCTTCGCATTTTTTGCTGGCGGCATCGATGAATCCGTGCCCGTGCGGCTTTTACGGCCATGAGACCGAAGAACAACGCTGCCAATGCAGCATTGGCGGCATCGCTCGTTATAAAGCGAAAATATCCGGCCCCTTAATGGACCGCATCGACATCCATATCGAAGTACCCAGACCGCAATCCTCCGAAGGATTGCAGAGCGGGATGACATCGAAAGAGATGAGGCGAATCGTGCACTGCGCCCATCATCGCAGGCAGGAGCGGCTGCGGATGAAGTGTTCGACTGGAGCCGCGTTTCACACAGAAGCTGAGCTGGCAGGATCGGCGCTTAGAAAATCAATCGCTTTGACGAAGGAGGCTGACAAGCTGCTGCGGATCATCTATGACAATCTTGGCATAAGCTTGCGCGCTCATGACCGCATCCTGAAGCTTGCGCGAACCATTGCCGATATCGAGGGCAGCGACACTGTCGAAGAGCAGCATGCCGCAGAAGCGGTCAGCTATCGCAGCTTGGACCGCCAGTTGCTGGCACTTGAGCAGCGGATAAAACCGTAGGTATCGCCGCCGTCTCGCCATATGATGGCCAGCTGTGCGCAATGCAGACGCCGCGATAAAAATGAATAAGTACTGCTTGCAATTAATGGAGTAACATTGGATAATAAAGAAACTATAAATAATTAAGTAGGAGGCAAAAAAATGACTTCCCATCTCTATTCGCCATTCACGATTAACAACATGGTATTAAAAAATAGAATTGTTATGCCGCCAATGTGCCAATACTCCGTCGATGCGCATGACGGCACGCCTACCGACTGGCATTTCGTCCACTATGTATCCCGGGCTGTCGGCGGCACTGGGCTTATCATTATCGAGATGACCGATGTCGAGCCCGACGGCAGAATTTCGAACCGCGATCTCGGGTTATGGTCTGACGAGCAAATTCCGGCGTTCCAGCGGATCATCTCTGAATCCCAGAGACACGGAGCGAAGGTTGGCATTCAAATCGCCCATGCTGGCCGCAAAGCCGAGGATGCAGCCGTTCCTGTTGGCCCCTCTGATATTCCGGTAAGCGCCGACTATAAGAAACCCCGGGCTCTTACTACGCAGGAAGTTAGAGACATGGTCGAGAAATTCAAGGATACAGCTAGAAGAGCGGTTGAAGCTGGCGTGGACACAATTGAGATTCATGGCGCGCATGGCTATCTTGTCCACCAGTTTCATTCGCCATTGATTAACAACCGGCAGGATGAATACGGCAAGGATCTTGCCAGATTCGGCGTAGAAATTGTTCGGGCAGTTAAAAGCGTTATGCCCGAAGGCATGCCGCTTATTATGAGAATCTCCGCCATCGAGTATATGGACGGAGGCTATGATCTCGATCACAGCATCGAAATCAGCAAGCGCTATAAAGAAGCCGGCGTCGATCTATTCCATGTTACGAGCGGTGGCGAAGGTCCGGCAGGAAGGAAGAAGCCAGGCAATTATCCCGGCTATCAAGTCCCTATGGCCCGGGCCTTTAGGCAGGCTTTGGAGGTGCCAGTCATCGCTGTTGGCAATCTGGATGATCCGAAGCTTGCGGAGGCGACAATCGCGAATGAAGATGCCGATCTCATTGGCGTAGCACGCGGGATGCTGCGCGATCCCTACTGGGCCCTTCATGCGATCCAGGCAGTGGGCAAGGAAGGAACACCGCCTGAACAGTACGGAAGAGCTTACTAAATTCAGGGACTTCTAATAAGGGGATTTGAATGATGCCCTTCCCAATGAGTTGGCTGGCTGCTATCGTAGCGTCCCACCGCGCACAGCTCCCGGCGCGCGGTGGGGCGGTACGGGTTTCACCATATACCATATCGTTAACCTTTTGAAAGGAGACAGTCTATATGGCTATTCTGAACGAAATACCGGCAGTTAAAGCGGAAATGCTTATCCGCAAACCGGTGGAAGAGGTATTTGAAGCTTTTATCGACCCGGCAATTACTACGCAATTCTGGTTTACTAAAAGCACCGGCAGATTGGAAGCGGGAAAGCGCATTCGGTGGGATTGGGAGATGTATGGCGTTTCTGATGATATTATCGTTAAAGAAATTGAGCAGAACAAGCTCATTCGAATTGAGTCATCGGATAACACAACAGTTGAGTGGGTATTTGCTCGCAGGGCGGATAATGAGACCTTTGTCACGATTACGAACAGTGGATTTACAGGAACCGGAGATGAAATCGTTATTCAAGCGATTGACTCAACAGGTGGATACACGATGGTTCTTTGCGGACTAAAGGCCTATCTTGAACATAACATCAAGTTGAATCTTGTAGCAGACAGAGCGCCTGACGCCCATGTTAAACACGACGAATAAACGCAAAACGCATAGGCGCAACTCCATAGTGAGAATGTGAGAATTGCCTGTTGTTCCGCTTAATCGACGAGGTTGTCCCATTACAGCAGCGGTCTGCTTTTGGGACAACCTCATTTTGTTGGTGCAGGAGCGAGCGCCTGGGTTATTTTCAGACTAGAACGCCCCTTCGATATGATTTATAGCTATGATCTGATCACTGCTCCGCTCGATTGTCACTGCCATCACATCGAATCGAATCGCGGCGGCTTGGCTCAATTTGTTGGCCAGCATGTAAACCTGCGATGTCGCTATTACCTGATGCTGCTTGCGCAAGTCAACTGATTCAGCAGCCGTTCCAAAACGGCCGCCCTCCGTTCGGGTTCTAACTTCGATAAAAACAACAATCCCGTTATAACTTGCTACAATATCAAGCTCTCCGGATCGGCAGCGCCAATTGCGGTCCGATATGTGATAACCCAGCGATATTAGACGCTCAACCGCCGCATCCTCGCCTCTCCTGCCAAGCAGCCGCCTTCGATCCGTTCTCTCACTGCCGGTGTTCACTTTTTCAAGCCTCCCGCTCGCTGATCGGACCGATAAACGAAAGACAGTATTTCTGCGACGAGCGTGTACAGCTCTGATGGAATTTCTTGATCGATGTCAAGCTTGGACAGCACTTCAACTAATGAAGCGTCCTGCTGGATCGGCACTCCGTTCTCCGCTGCCTTATCCATTATAGCCTCGGCTATTTTCCCCCGTCCTTTTGCAACTACTACAGGGGCTACCCGATCGCCCGGCTCGTATTTGAGGGCCACAGCTTTCTTCAGCGGCGACAGCTTTCGTTCGTTGGCCTGGTTCTGTGACTGCTCGTGCCTGTTATCGCTCATGCGCGGAAATCCACTCCTTTGTAAGGCTTGGAGGACCATTCCGCCGCAGCTGGGGTTTGCAGTGAGGATGATTTTGTTTCAACCGCACCGGATGCATCTGCAGTACGGTCCGGCATTGGCGTCGAACGAAGCGTCAACAGCTGATAACCGGCATTTTGCAGCGCTTCTGTCACTTCCCCGCGAGAGGATTCAAGCAGCTCGGCAATTGCCGGATGATCGTTCCACAGGTTAAGGCTGACGATTCGGTCAACAATCTGCACATCGACAACGGTGTCGCCAAGCGATTTCATGCGAAGATCGAACAGCAGCCTGCAGTTATGCGCATCAAGCTCTCCCTTGCGCCCGCGACGGGTCTGTATATGGACGGAAGCCGTCTGGCTGCCATCGCTGCCGCGAAGCGGAATGAACATCGTAATATGGGTAAATGGCGAGCCTGTTCTTTCCTGTGACAGCAGCAGCTGCTGCCCAGTAATTTGTTGAACCAACTGCTGCGCTGTTTCGCGAAGCGCGGGCGGTACATCGTCACCAGAAGCCAATGTCATTAGTACACTTTTGAGCGAGTCGATGGAGGGCGGCTTCGCCGCTTCCTGTTGAGCAGCATCAGGCACTATCATCTGCGCCGGCGTACCGGCTTGAGCAAGCTGTCCTATGCGATCTCCATGAACAGGAACGGCTCCCCTGTCTTGTTGGAGAGCGCCGGTTTGCTGCTGATCCCCCGGGCGAGCTGCAGCAGCTTGTTTATCCGCCCCTTGCGGCAGCACCGTGCCGTCAGGCCGGCCTTCAGGCGCGCTTCCGGCTTGCAGCGCCGGATTGGTTCCCGGCGCTGCAAGCATGCGCTCATGGTCAACGCCAAGCCATTTGATCAGCTGGTCTAGCCAGCCGGACGGGCTGCTCTGCTGCGCGGACTGGGTTGCGCCAGCGCTTGCGGTAGTACCGGCTTGGTTCTGTGCCGGTACGTTGGGGCTGCTTGGCGCAGCAGCAGCAGCCTGCGCTGTGCTGGGATTGGCGGCGCCTTTGGCTGCGGCGCCCTGGGCGGCTGCGCCGGTATTGGCTGCGGCAGCGCCGGCAGCCGCAGCACTGGCGCTGGCCGCGGCCGCAGCGGCTCCGGCGGACGAGCCGCGCCAAGCGGCAAGCCCCTGCTCCAGCGTCTCCAGCAGCGCATGAGCAGGCGCTCCATAAAGCGCCTGCTGCAGCGCGCCTATCGTTGCGCCGGTCATCGGCAGCCCTCGCTTATGAGCGAGCGAAGCTGCCCCCATCCAGGTCTGTGGATCCTCGCCCTGTGGCATCAAGGCGGCGGCTTGCTGGAATTGACGCGCGGTTTCTCGCGTCACAGCAGTCAAGCCATCGCGGCGAAGATCGCGAGCAAGCTCCAGCGCCCACTTCTGATCCGGCAAGCCAAGCGCTTTCGCAAGATCCTTCAAGCTCTCTTCCGGAAGCACGGCGGATTGCCCGTCAACCGGCTTTAACACAAGAGTCCCTGCAGTCGACTGCGGCTGTACTTGCAGCAGAGTCGATTGCCCTGGTTGAAGAGGTGTTTCCAGCTTGGCACGAACCTGAGTGCCATTTATTTGTACAAGCGCTTCCTGATTGTCGATCATTTGCACGAACACACCGCGCACAATTTGACCGACCTTCAGCTCAAGCGCCTTGCTGTCAAGCGCTTGAACCTCTCCGAGCAAGCTGCCCATCAATTGTCCAATATTCATAAGCAATCGCTTCCTTTCCGTCAAGAGCCTGCACCGTTACAGCGCACGCGGACTGCCCGCGCTCTCTCAAACTGCCTCTATTCTCATTATCGGCTGTTTCACGGGACTAGTGAACCTGCAAAACGAAGCAATATCAAAAAATAAGTTTTATTTACACTCCACTTTTCTCTCTATAGTCGATCTCGCTCTTTACACTCCACTATTCTCTCTATAGTCGATCTCGCTCTTTACGCAACACTTTTCTCACAAAGCTCGGCCTGGCCCTTCACGCTTTCCAGCCCTAGAACAGCACCTGCTGCTCTGTGAACAGCTTGCCTAGAAACGATTGACGGTGAATGGGGCTTGGACCGTATTCAAGCAGCCTCTCCCGATGGAGCTTTGTCGCATATCCCTTATGTATAGCAATACCGTAGGCCGGATATAGAGCATCCCACTCTCCGGTGCATAGACGATCACGCGTTACCTTAGCGAGAATGGAGGCGGCAGCAATCGATTGGCTTCTGGCATCGCCTTTAATAATCGCCATCTGTGGGATATCACAATCCACCTTCTCCGCATCTACCAGCAAATAATCGGCAGCAATTTGTAGTGACCCCACCGCCTGTTTCATTGCCAGCCTTGCAGCCTGTTTAATATTGATTTGGTCAATCGTCGCAGCGTCTACCCGAGCTACAGCCCACGCCAGAGCATCCGCAACAATCTGCTCGTAAAGCAGCTCGCGTTTCTTCTCCGATATTTTCTTGGAATCATCCACGCCATCCAGCACCAGCCCCTGCGGCAAAATAACAGCAGCAGCGACCACGTCGCCGAACAGACATCCCCGGCCTACCTCATCGATCCCCGCTATTGCACCATATCCTTGCGCCCATAGCGGCGTCTCAAACTCCAGCATCCCCATGCCTCCCAATCATATTCCTTCATAGCCCCGCCGTGCCCAATCCTTCTCCATCAATTCAAAAAATGCCCCCTATTAAAGGGGGCAGCCATCTCTTCCTACCTATCTTCCGGCGCTTCAAGCGAGATCCGGCCAAGCTTACCTGCACGCATTTCGCGTAAAATAATACCGGACGTCTTCTCCAAATCGACGCGACCGCCGCTTACCAGACATCCCCGCTTGCGGCCAATGTCCTCCATGACGCGAATAATTTCATCCGCGTCTTCCATATCCTTGGGCGGCTGGTCAATGCCGAATCTTTCAGCAACGGTAGCCCAGTAGCGCTTCACGAGCACCTTAACAGCGAAGAAAGCAATATCCTCCACATTCAGCACCTGCTCCCGAATCGCCCCTGTCATCGCCAGCCGATAGCCAACGAGTTGGTCCTCGAACTTCGGCCAAAGAATGCCTGGCGTATCCAGCAGCTCCAGCTCCGTTCCGGCTTTGATCCACTGCTGGCCCTTCGTAACGCCCGGCCGATCACCGGTTGCCGCAATATTGCGGCCTGCCAGCCGATTGATAAGTGTAGACTTGCCGACATTCGGAATACCGACGATCAGCCCTCTCACCGCTCTTGGATTAATCCCTTTGGCAATTTGACGCTCGATCATCGCATGCAGAATTGCCCTCGCACGTACCGGAATCTCATTCACTCGCGTACCTGTAGATGAATCAACCGCCAGACAGGCATGGCCTTCCTCCGCAAAAGCGGCAATCCACTGCTCAGTCGTGCGGCTATCCGCCAAATCCGATTTATTGAGCACGATAAGACGCGGCTTATCCCGCAGAATCTCGTCAATCATCGGGTTCCGGCTCGAAATTGGAACGCGTGCATCAAGCAGCTCAATAACGATATCAATCAGCTTAAGCTTGTCTTGAATCTGCCTCCGCGCTCTCGTCATATGACCGGGAAACCACTGGATCGTCATGCTGTCACCTCATTCATGTTTAACAAACGAAATATCCTTGAGCGGCCAAAAAACAACATCCGCCCGTCCGACAATTTCTTTCATCGGAATATAGCCGATTGCCCGGCTGTCCTGGCTGTTCCGACGGTTATCGCCGAACGCCAGCACCATATCCTCCGGCACGGTATCACTTTGCACCCTGTCATTCGGGAAGTTTGCAGTCGGTCCTTCATTGTTGAAAATCTCGCCATTTGCCTTGGCCGCTTCAATTGATTCCTTCAAGTAGGGCTCCTCAACCTTGACCCCGTTAATATATAAATTATCTCCTTCGTACTTCACTTGATCGCCAGGAACGCCAATAACCCGCTTAATGAAATCCCGGTTCTGATCCGGCACATGGAACACAAGCACTTCTCCGCGCTTAGGCTCGCGAATATCATATATCAGCTTATTTACAATAAGCCGTTCACCTGTATGAAAATTAGGCTGCATGGATGGACCATCAACGATAAAAGGAGAGAATAAGAAATATCTGATCACGATGACGAGCAGCGCAGCAATCGCAAGCGCCTTCACCCATTCGACAATTTCATTTTTCGCACGACCGCCAGAGGGAGCACCAGCAGCAACCACTTCAGAACGGGCAGCATTTGCTGATTGTCCACCTTCTGAATGTCCCTTTTCCAGCTCTTGAGATTCATCATTTGACCGTTGCTGTTGATCCATATTCTCACCCTCTTCAAAGCAAATATTAAGACTTCTAAAAAAACGAAAAGGGACTTGTTTGTGCAAGCCCCTTCTTGTCGTTCATTAGCGAATTTCTTTAATTCTCGCAGCTTTACCACGAAGGCTACGCAGGTAGTACAGTTTCGCGCGGCGAACTTTACCACGACGTGCTACTTCGATCTTCTCGATTTTCGGCGAGTTGAATGGGAACGTTCTTTCCACACCAACACCGTACGAAATTTTACGAACCGTGAACGTTTCGCTAATTCCGCCACCGCGACGTTTAATAACAACGCCTTCGAAAAGCTGGATACGCTCGCGAGTGCCCTCGATAACTTTAACGTGAACTTTCAACGTGTCACCTGGACGAAAGTTGGGAAGATCTGTCCGCAACTGTTCACGAGCAATCGTTTGTAAAAGATTCATGATTAATTCACTCCTTCCACCACAGACGTTCTTATGTGCTCACCGATTGATTCAACAAACCGGTATCATAGCCTCATAGCGGACCGCCCGACTATTCAAATACAACACCAGCAATTTTACCACATCTATATCCATAAAACAACAGCCTATTTTCTGCTTGCCCATTTTTCTGCATGACCTATTTATCAGGTATGTCTTTTTTCTGCATAGCCTGTTTATCAGATCTGTCTATTTCTCTACATAGTCTATTTATCAGATCTGTCTATTTCTCTACATAGTCTATCTATCAGATCTGTCTATTTCTCTACATAGCCTGTTTATCAGATCTGTCTATTTCTCTACATAGCCTGTTTATCAGATCTGTCTATTTCTCTACATAGCCTGTTTTCCTGCTCCAGTGCAGCATCACATTAGAGCATTCCTCACACCATATCACCATGCAGCCTCACTCAGAGGCATACATCGCATTATGCACATCGTTCACAGACGTTCTTCACGCTATGGCACTCTATGGTCAATTGTCCGTGCCACATCTCTGAAGCCCATGCCAGTCTCTAAAGTCTGCAATACAAGTCTAGCTACTCCTGCGACTTCTCCTGTATTACAAGCCGTTTAAGCCAAGCGCGCTCCTTCGCAGTCAGCTCAGCGCTCTCCAGCAGCTCCGGCCTCCGCTGAAGTGTACGGAGCAGTGACTGCTCCCTTCTCCACGCTTCCACATTGGCGTGATGTCCCGACAACAGGACTTCCGGCACTTCCCAATCACGGAAAACGGCTGGTCTTGTATAGTGAGGATATTCCAGCAATCCCGTACTGAAGGAATCCGTCACCGCAGACGTTTCATTCCCTAGAACGCCTGGCAGCAGACGGACAACGCTGTCGACCACGACCATCGCCGGCAGCTCGCCACCGGTCAGCACATAATCGCCAATCGACAGCTCGTCCGTGACGAGATGCTCGCGAATGCGTTCATCATAACCTTCATAATGGCCGCACACAAAGATGAGATGGCTCTCTCCCGAGAGCTCCTCTGCTTTGCGCTGGGTAAATGTCTCGCCCTGCGGGCACATCAGAATAACGCGCGGAGCTTGAGCGCCCTCCGCAACCAAATCCTCCACAGCTGCAAACAATGGCTCGGGCTTGAGCACCATGCCGCCGCCGCCCCCGTATGGATAATCATCGACTGTGTTATGCTTGTTGTTCGCATAATCACGAAAGTTGACCGCATTCAGGCTTACGATCCCTTTATCTCTCGCCTTGCCGAGAATACTCGCCCCGAATACGCCTTCGAGCATTTCGGGGAACAGAGTCAGCACATCAATTCTCATGATGTCAGATCAATCCTTCCATCAGTCGCACAATGATCTTCTTCGACTCCACATCGACGTCAAGAACAACCTCGTCGATGACAGGAATAAGCAGCTGCTTCCCTTTGGCCGGTTGAACTACCCATACATCATTGGCTCCAGGAACAAGGATTTCCGTAACAGCGCCCAGCTCTTCGCCCTCTTCCGTGACGACTTTGCAGCCGATGATCTCGTAATGATAGTATTCCCCTTCATCCAGCTCGCCAAGATCATCCTTGGATACTTTAAGACTCCAGCCCTTATACTTCTCCGCAACATTAATATCGTCAAGATCCTTAATCTTCACGATATACATGTTTTTATGCAATCTAGCTCCCTGAATCACGACGGTGATTCGCTGCCCCGTCTCCGGATTCTCCATAACCAGCTCATTGCCCTGAGCGAAACGCTCTTCGGGAAAATCTGTTTGCGAGACCACTTTGATCTCGCCTCGAATACCGTGCGTATTGACTATCTTCCCAACGAGCAGCCATTCAGTATCCATCATTGTTCCCTTCACCTTCTTTCGTATTTTCCATCGAAAAAGGGCTAGGACATTTCATCCTAACCCTGCTTCGATGTACGATCGTTACGAAATAATATCGACCATGACGCGCTTATGCGATTTGACAGCCGCCGATGTGACAACCGTTCGCAGCGCTTTAGCAATCCGTCCTTGCTTGCCGATCACCTTGCCGATATCGGCGCTATTGACCGACAGCATATAGACGGTGCCCCGATCGTCTTCCTTCACGTCGACTCGCACGTCTTCCGGGTGATCCACTAAAGCCTTCGCTATGACAAGAATCAAATCTTTCATCGTCTAGGCCCTCCGCTAAAGAGCAGTTATTTCTGAACTTTAAGCTCATGGAACTTTTTCATAACGCCTGCTTTGGAAAGCAAGTTGCGAACCGTATCAGAAGCTTGCGCTCCGTCTTGAAGCCATTTCAACGCTTTTTCCTCATCGATGCTCACTTGAGCCGGTTGTGCAACCGGATTGTAAGTGCCGATCTCTTCAATGAATCGACCGTCACGCGGGGAACGGGAATCGGATACTACTACGCGATAGAAAGGCGCTTTGTGCGCACCAATCCGTTTCAAACGAATACGTACTGCCATGTCATTCACCTCCTTGAAAGAATAAACAGCTATGCGGCATCATTTCCCGCCTATTTAGAAAACGGGAATTTCTTCCCGATCATTCCTTTGAGACCCTTCATTCCGCCCTTTGGCCCTTTCGGCCCCATCATGGACGAGAATTGCTTCATCATTTTCTTCATATCGTCGAATTGCTTAATAAGACGATTCACATCAGCTACTGTCGTACCGCTGCCTGTTGCAATCCGTTTGCGGCGGCTGTGGTTCATAATCTCAGGCTTCTGCTTCTCTTCCTTTGTCATCGATTTGACGATGGCTTCGACGCGTCCGATCTGCTTATCATCCACCTTGACGTTTTTCATTTCCTTCATCTTGCCCATTCCGGGCAGCATGTCGAACAATTGATCCAGCGGTCCGAGCTTTCGCACCTGCTCCATTTGATCAAGGAAATCATCGAATGTGAACTCAGCCGTGCGCATCTTGCGCTCCATCTCAGCCGCTTTCTCCGCGTCGATGCCGGATTGCGCCTTTTCAATGAGAGAAAGCATATCGCCCATTCCAAGAATACGCGAAGCCATCCGGTCAGGATAGAAAGGCTCCAACGGTTCGATTTTCTCACCAGTAGCGGCGAATTTGATCGGGCAGCCGGTTACAGCTTTTACCGACAACGCAGCTCCGCCTCTAGTATCGCCATCGAGCTTCGTCAGGACAACGCCTGTCAGCTCAAGCTGGCTGTGGAAGCTTTGCGCAACATTGACAGCCTCTTGGCCTGTCATAGCATCGATAACGAGCAGCACTTCATCCGGCTTCGTAATGGCATGAATCTGATGAAGCTCTTCCATCAGCGCTTCATCAATATGAAGACGACCAGCTGTATCGATGATTACATAGTCATGATTATTGTCTTTCGCATGCTGCAGGCCAGCCCGCGCAATCTCGACAGGCGAGGTTTGGTCTCCCAGTGTAAACACTGGCACGCCAATTTGTTCGCCCAGCACCTGGAGCTGTTTGATTGCAGCAGGACGATAAATATCGCCGGCAACAAGCAATGGCCTATGCTTTTCCTTAAGCAGCAGCTTCGCCAGCTTGCCGGAAGAGGTTGTCTTACCGGCACCCTGCAGACCAGCCATTAGAATGACCGTCGGCGGTTTGTTCGCCTTCGCCAGCTTGCTGTTGGTTCCGCCCATCAGCTCGGTCAGCTCTTTATTAACAATATCGACGACGACCATGCCTGGCGTGAAGCTCTTCATCACTTCTTGGCCGATCGCGCGTTCCTTCACCTTGGCGATAAAATCCTTCACCACTTTAAAGTTAACATCGGCTTCAAGCAGTGCAAGCCGGACCTCGCGCATTGCCTCGTTTACATCGTCCTCCGACACTTTGCCTTTGCCGCGCAGCTTGCCGAATACGTTCTGCAGCCTGCTTGCCAATCCTTCGAACGCCATGACCGTCACCCCCTAAAGTAATCAAAGTTTAACACCCTTGGAGACTTCTAACACAACAACATTCATTTCAGTCAACCGTTCGCCAAGCATCCAACCATCTAGGTAAACGACTCTGTAAGCCGATATATTCCCCTTACAGACTCGAACGTTGCTGCTTTTCGTGCTGTAAGCAGGTTTTTCCGCCTTAACACTGCCACTACAGCTCGTTTGCCGCTGATTGGTGCGCTGTAAGAAGGTTTTTCCGCGTTACAGCCACTGACGATGCTGCTTTTCGTGCTGTAAGCGGGTTTTTCCGCCTTAACACTGCCACTACAGCTCGTTTGTCGCCGATCGGTACGCTGTAAGCTGGTTTTTCCGTGTTACAGACTCGAACGTTGCTGCTTTTCGTGCTGTAAGCAGGTTTTTCCGTCTTAACACTGCCACTACAGCTCGTTTGCCGCCAATCGGTGCGCTGTAAGCAGGTTTTTCCGTGTTACAGACCGAACGTTGCCGCTTTTCAGTGCTGTAAGCAGGTTTTTCCGTCTTAACACTGCCACTACAGCTCGTTTGTCGTGACTCAGCGAGCTAGAAGAGAATTTCAGTGCTAAACGGATGCTGGCTTTGTTATGTACCTTTGCCACAATCCATCGGGCGGGAAGTTAGTCGCGTTCCCCTTCGCGCAAGCCATCGGCGATTCGGAGAAGCTCAGTGCGCAGCAGAGTGTCAGAACCAGCTAATTCGTTAGCGCAGTTCGTGAGCTTCTCCAGCCATTGTTCAGCAGCCTCGTGCTTGACTAGCAGTCCGAGCTTGCTCTCGTAATCCTCTAATGCGGATTCAGCCCGCTTAATATGCTCATATACAGCTTGTCTGCTAATATCGAACTCACCAGCGATTTCACTTAACGTATAATCATCGTGAAAATAATATTTAAGAAAAGTCTGCTGCTTCTCAGTGAGCAGCGGCTCGTAAAAATCAAAAAGCATATTGATTCGGTTAGTTTTCGCCAGGGCGTCAGTTTGTTGAAACGTCATCAGCAGCCCCCCCCTTCGTCAAGGGAAATACCTTGACACTTTACCACGACGTCTATCATAACGCAGACATCCATCCACTGTCAAGTATATTCCCTTGTCAGCGTGTCTTTGTTTGTGTCTTTGTTTGTGTCTTTGTTTGTGTCTTTGTTTGTGTCTTTGTTTGTGTCTTTGTTTGTGTCTTTGTTTGTGTCTTTGTTTGTGTCTTTGTTTGTGTCTTTGTTTGTGTTTGTGTTTGTGTCTGTGTCTGTGTCTGTTCTTATCAGTTTTAAGACTGGACTTCCGACTCTTCCGCTTTTTGAATGAGACCCGCGAATAATGCATGTACGAACTGATCGGAATCAAATTCCTGCAGATCGTCCATTTTCTCGCCGAGTCCGACCAGCTTCACTGGCAAATTCAGTTCATTGCGAATCGCAATGACGATACCGCCTTTGGCTGTTCCGTCCAGCTTCGTTAACACAAGACCCGTCACGCCGCTTTTCTCTCCGAATAGCTTGGCTTGGCTTAGCGCATTCTGCCCTGTAGTCGCATCAAGCACGAGCAGCACCTCATGCGGTGCGCTTGGCACCTCGCGCTGGAGGACGCGGAATATTTTGTTCAGCTCATCCATCAGGTTGGACTTGTTCTGCAATCTGCCCGCCGTGTCGCATAAAAGAACGTCAACACCGCGATTTTTGGCCGCATTAATGGCATCGTACATAACGGCTGCCGGGTCGGCGCCGGACTCCTGCTTGATAACGTCGACGCCGACACGCTGGCCCCATACTTCCAATTGCTCAATCGCGCCAGCGCGGAAGGTGTCTCCCGCTGCAAGCAGGACGCTTTTTCCTTCAGATTTGAACTTATGCGCCAGCTTGCCGATTGTCGTCGTTTTGCCTACACCATTGACTCCAACGAACAGAATAACCGTCATGCCCGAATCTGCCATGCGAAGCCCGTTATCCTCATCCCTCTTGAGCAAGCCGACTAGCTTCTCTGACAATACCGGCTGCAATTCTGCCGCATCCTCGATTTTGCGCTTCTTCACTTCGGCGCGCAGATCGTCGATCAGTCCCATAACTGTATTGACGCCTACATCTGCTCCGATCAAAATTTCTTCCAGCTCTTCGTAGAAGGCCTCGTCGATTTTTTTGCGGCGGGTTATGAGCTCCTCCACCTTCTCCACGAAGGCGGTGCGCGTCTTGGTCAACCCCTCTTTAAAAATATTCGTAACCGCTTCGGTTTTT
This sequence comes from Paenibacillus plantiphilus, assembly GCF_927798095.1. Classification (GTDB taxonomy): domain Bacteria; phylum Bacillota; class Bacilli; order Paenibacillales; family Paenibacillaceae; genus Paenibacillus_Z; species Paenibacillus_Z plantiphilus. The sequence goes on from NZ_CAKMMF010000004.1 coordinate 255,555, forward strand.
TGCGAAATGCTTTCCTTTAACCGTTTGAAGAAACTCATACTGATCACTCCATCCCTTTACTCGCAAAAACCGGGCTCGGACCCGACATGTATCGCCCCACCTCACGCTGGAATCTGCGCGCGGTGCAGAAACTTATGTCCGTCCGACTCCGGTTTCTGTTCATGTATATGAAAACACTAGCCCGTCTTTAGGAAGCATATACCGGCTCCTCGTCCTCCAAGCGGACGGATACCAGCTTGGATACGCCGCCTTCCTCCATCGTAACCCCGTACAGCACGTCCGCTTCCTCCATCGTTCCCTTGCGGTGTGTAACGACGATAAACTGCGTCAGCTCCGAGAATTCACGAAGATATTGCGCAAATCTGGAGACGTTGGCTTCATCCAATGCAGCTTCAACCTCATCGAGGACACAGAACGGCACAGGCTTGACTTGCAGTATAGCAAATAACAGCGCAATCGCCGTCAATGCTCTTTCTCCGCCCGACAGAAGCTGCAAATTTTGCAGCTTCTTGCCCGGAGGCTGCGCAACGATGTCAATGCCGCTATCCAGCACGCGATCCGGCTCGACCATAATAAGATCCGCCCGTCCGCCGCCGAACAGCTTCGCGAATACGATGACAAAGTGGCCGCGAATCGCCTCGAACGTCGTGCGGAATCGCTTGGACATCTCTTCATCCATCTCGCGAATAACCTGATAGAGCGTCGTCTTGGCATCAATCAGATCATTCTTCTGGTCGCTCAGGAAGGTATAACGTTCCTTAACGCGCTCATACTCCTCAATCGCCCCAAGGTTGACCTCGCCAAGCGCCGAGATGCTGCGTTTCAGGTCGCGCACCTCATTCTGCATCGCCTGAATGTCTTCAGGGACAGGGTAGCGCTCCTTCGCCAATTCAAAGCTCAGCTCATATTCCTCGCTGAGCTTGCGAAGCAGGTTCTCCAGCTCGACATCGAGACGATTGGCTGCAATTTCTGTCTGACGCAGCCCGTCCTCAACGGTGCGCAGCTGTGCCCGCTGCTCCTTCGTCTCGCTCTCGCCCTGCTCCAGCTCGCGAGTCATATTGGCTCGCTGCGCGCGCTGGATATCCGTCTGCTCCGAACAGGAATCCTTCTGCAGACGCAGCTCGTTCAACTGCTCAATCTGTCTGACGCTCTCCTGCGCATGCTGCTCCGCATCCTCTTCCTGGCGCGCCAGCATATCGCGAAGCCCTGCCAACTCCCCTTTCGCGCGGCCGATATCCGACCTGACGCGAGCGGCCTGATCCTCGAAGGATTGCTTCTCCTGGTCGGTCTTGGCTACAGCGATCTTGATATCTGTCAGTTGGCCTTGCAGATGCTCCTTGGCCGTCTCGTTCTCCTTGCGCCGACTCTCAGCCTGCCGAATCGCCTCCTGGAGCTTCGCTTCCTCCCCAGTCAGCTCTGCAAGACGACGCTCGGCTTCCGCAGCAGATTGCTTGATCTGCTCCCGCTCCGACTTGTGACCGACAGTGTCAGTCTCGAACAGCTGACGCTGCTCCTCCAAATGTCGGTTCTCATTATCGAGCTGCTGCAGCTCTGCCCGCAGATGCTGCTCATCAATCCGGCGCTGCTCGCCTTGACCGCGCAGCTCATCGACATTCTGGCTTCGAATGGATTGCTCCTTGCGCAGGTCGCCGATTTTGTCGCGCAGCTTCACGAGCTGCTCCTCTGTCGACTTGATCTCTCCATCCAGAGCTTCGATCTGACGCTGCCTGCCGAGCAGGTTGGCGCCCTTCTTCTGCAGACTTCCGCCCGTCATGGAGCCGCCCGCATTGACAACATCGCCTTCCAGCGTAACAACTCGGAACCGATAGTGGCATTTCGCCGCGATCCGGTTCGCTTGCTCCAATGTTTCAGCGATAATGACATTGCCCAGCAGATTGTCGACGATGGACTTGTATGCAGAATCACAGGTGACCAGATCAGCTGCTACGCCGACAAAGCCCTCAATCCCGGCAATAACCCGCTTATCCTGTTCTGGAATGTTCCTCCCGCGAATAACGTCCAGCGGCAGGAATGTCGCTCTTCCGAGCTGGCGCTGCTTCAGGAACGCGATTGCAGCGCGAGCGCTCCGCTCATCATGCATGACAACATGCTGCAGCGCGCCGCCAAGCGCCGTCTCCACGGCCAGCTCCACCTTCTCCGGCACGCGGACAAGCTCGGCAACAGCGCCGTGCACCCCCTCAAGACCACCGGAGGTGCGGCGTGACGCCTTGAGCACTTCACGGACGCCCTGCATGAAACCATCCAGATCATCCTGCATTTCTTTCATCGTGTCGCGTCTGGATCGCAGCGCTTCAACTTTCTGCTCCCACTTGCGGATGGCTCCCTGCGCTTCTTCCAGCAGCTTCTGCCCGGATTGCAGCCGTTCGCCCTCTTGAATATAGCGATCGCGCGTAGCTGTAATCTCAGCTAAAGTATCCGCTAGTCTTTGCCCCAGCTCCTCGCGGCGCGCAGTCAGCTTCCCATACTGCTCCTGCCACTTGGATTGTTCATCGCCCAGCCGTTCCATTCTGCGCTGCAGCGTTTCCTCCTGCTGCGAAGCATAGCGAATTTCATTGCGCAGCTGCGCCATGGAGCTGAGCACATCAAGGAGGTCGCTCTTGAGCGATTCCTCGGCATCCCCTGTTAAGGAAGCCGCGTTGCCCAGCAGCTGCGCTTCCTCTTCAAGAAGCTTCTGGCGAAGAATGGTCAGCTCGTTCTCCAACGCAGCCCCTTTGCTCCGAAACTCTGCCTCTTCCTTCGTCAGAGCCGCGATTCGCTGCGATTGCGATTCAATCGATGTCTCCAGCTGTGCCCGATTCCCGTCCAGATTGCGCTTGCGCTCCTTCAGAACCTCGCCATAGCCCTCGCACTTCTCATAATCCTCGCTGATCTGCAGCATCGATTCATGCAAACGATCCAGCGCTTCCTCAATCTCCCGCAGCTTCTGGCGATCCTTCTCAAGCAAGGCATCATGCTTGCTCACTACCGTAGACAGCTGCAGCTGCTCTCCCTGAAGCCTGTTCATTCGCTCATTGGCCTCGCTCCAGGAGCGATGCACCGTCTCAATATTATGTACATACATGGAAATCTCAGACGTCTTAAGCTGTTCCTTCAGCTGTTTGAAATTTACAGCCTTCTCCGATTGCACACGAAGCGGCTCCACCTGATCCTCAAGCTCGGATACAAGATCATGAATCCGCAGCAGATTCTGCTCCGTTTCATCAAGCTTCTTCTGTGCTTCGCGCTTGCGCGACTTATATTTCACAATACCGGAGGCTTCCTCGAAAATTCCGCGGCGATCCTCCGATCTCGTACTTAGAATCTCTTCGATCCGGCCTTGTCCGATAATCGAATAAGCTTCCTTGCCGATTCCGGTATCCATGAACAATTCCGTAATATCTCTTAGCCGGCATGGCTGCTTGTTAATCATATATTCACTATCGCCGCTGCGATGGACGCGGCGCGTAACCGTCACCTCATTATAATCAAGCGGCAGCGCATTATCGCTGTTATCCAGCGTCAGCGACACTTCACTGAAATTAACCGCTTTACGAGCATCGCTTCCGGCAAAAATAATGTCTTCCATCTTGCCGCCGCGCAAGCTCTTGGCACTCTGCTCGCCAAGCACCCAGCGAATGCCGTCGCTAATGTTGCTCTTGCCGCTGCCGTTCGGACCGACAACCGCCGTTATACCCCTGACGAACTCCAGCTCCGTCTTGTCGGCAAACGATTTAAATCCTGCTAATTCAATCCTTTTCAGGAACATAGCTCAGCCTTCACCTCACCGACTATTGTATCATAATTAACCGAAAAGGACATGCTGAAATCCACCATCGGAGTGGAATAAAGCGTTGCGAAAAAGCGCTTGAAGCAGCGTTGTGACGACACATTCTTCCCCCTCGCGTGAATAAAAAAATCCCGGTCTCCACAACAGTGGCCCAGGATTCATCCATACCAGCATCAAGCTTGTTTAAATAAGCTCCGCCAGGCTTCCGCAGCCGCCTGCTGCTCCGCTTCTTTCTTCGTGCGGCCTACGCCTGTTCCCCACATCTGCTCGCCGATATAAACCTCGACGACAAATTCGCGATCATGCGCAGGTCCACGCTCTTCCTTGATCCGATATTCAATGGGACTCATTCCGGCATGCTGCGCTCGCTCCTGAAGGGTAGACTTGTAATCCTTCACAAGCAATCCGCCGTCTATGTCGATATGCGGAAAGATGTTGTCAGCCAGAAATGCGCGGACGGCCTCAATACCCTGATCCAGGTAGATCGCGCCGACAAAAGATTCGAACAGATCCGCCAGCAATGCGGGACGCTGTCTGCCGCCCAGCTGCTCTTCGCCCCGCCCAAGCAGAACATGAGCGCCGAAGGAGAGCATATCAGCAAAACGCGCAAGCGAGGGCTCGCATACGATGGAAGCGCGCATTCTCGTCAGCTGTCCCTCAGGCCTGTCCGGAAAGGTACGGTACAAATGCTCGGAGACGGTAAGCTGCAGAACGGCATCGCCCAAAAATTCCAATCGCTCGTTATGCTCAAGCTCCCTCTGCTTATGCTCGTTCACATAGGAAGTATGCGTAAAGGCCTGCTTGAGCAAACGCGGCTTATGAAAGCGAAGCTGCAGACGCTGCTGCAGCTCCTCAAACCTATCATGCTTCATATTTCTTCATCACGATCGTAGCGTTATGACCGCCGAAACCGAACGAATTGGACAATGCCACCTTTACATCCGCTTTGCGCGGCGTGTGAGGCACATAGTCAAGATCACATTCCGGATCAGGATTATCCAAATTGATCGTTGGCGGTATGATGCCGTTTACAAGCGTAAGGCCGAGAATAACAGCCTCAACGCCGCCGGCTGCGCCCAGCAAGTGGCCTGTCATCGATTTGGTCGAGCTGACAGCAACCTTGTAAGCATGATCGCCGAACGCTTTCTTAATCGCAAGCGTCTCCGATCTGTCTCCGACTGGCGTAGACGTTCCATGCGCATTGATGTAATCAATAGTCGAGGGCTCCAGACCCCCGTCCTTCAGAGCGCGCTGCATGCAGCGCGCTGCTCCGTCCGGATCAGGCTCTGTCATATGATAAGCGTCTCCGCTCATGCCGTAGCCGGCAATCTCCGCATAAATGCGAGCGCCACGCTCCAGCGCATGCTCCAGCGATTCAAGCACAAGCACACCAGATCCTTCGCCCATAATGAATCCGTCACGGTCGATATCGAACGGGCGGCTCGCTTTGGCCGGCTCATCATTGCGGGTTGACATCGCGCGCATGGAGCAGAAGCCTGCCATGCCTGTCGGACGAATGGTCGCTTCTGCGCCGCCGCAGATCATAACATCCGCTTCGCCGCGCTGAATCAGCTTGTAGGAATCTCCGATGGAATGCGTACCCGTGGCACAAGCCGTTACAGCTGTGCTGTTAGGGCCTTTGGCGCCAGTTGCGATAGAAACTTGACCGGAAGCCATATTCGCGATCATCATCGGAATAAAGAATGGACTGACGCGTTTAGGTCCCTTCTCCAGCAGAATATTATGCTGATCCTCCCAGGTTCCAAGACCTCCAATGCCGGAGCCGATCATAATGCCGACACGCTCAGCATCCACATTGTCGCCTATTTGGAGCGCTGCGTCCTTAACAGCCATCTGACTGGCAGCGACTGCAAATTGAACGAAACGATCCATGCGGCGTCCTTCTTTTTTATCAAAATAATCCTCTGGATTGAAATTTTTGATTTCTGCAGCAATTTGGGTTGGATATTCGGATACATCAAATGCCTCGACATGCGAGACGCCAGACTTACCTTCCATCAAGCTTCCCCAAAATTGATCCAAATCAGTGCCGAGCGAGGTCATGACCCCCATGCCCGTAACGACCACTCTCTTGTTCATTCCAAATCACCTCTGCTGGACAACAATATTTGTTACGTGCCTGTAATCTATTAAAAACGCGGTTGCGCTTGTTCATTTCCAGGGGAACCATGCAAGAAGAAATAGTTGACGCCGTCATTAATGGCGGTGCAAGGGCTTCTTCCCGTTGGAAATATAATCAAAGTATAGGATGAGCATATACTTTCTTATATTTTGAAAAAATGCGTTAGATGGAGAGAAGTCCCGCCTTGTGAACGGGACTCGCCTTTAACTTAGGTGTGAGATTGTATGTAATTAACTACTTCTCCCACACTCGTAATTTTCTCTGCATCTTCATCAGAGATCTCCAAATCGAACTCATCTTCCAGTTCCATAACTAGTTCAACGACATCGAGAGAGTCAGCGCCGAGGTCGTCTTTGAACGACGCTTCGATGGTGACTTCTGTTTCGTCAACGCCAAGGCGATCGACAACGATGCGTTTTACACGCTCTAATACATCGGACATCCGGTTCACCTCCTCCATGGTATTATACGAGAATTGCGGACAAATTGCCATATGTCTATCGGCTGCCTCAGCGTGCTCCACAGAAGCAGCAAATTTGCTACATGTACATGCCGCCATCCACATGAATAGTTTGGCCTGTCATGTAAGATGCCGCATCAGATGCAAGGAACCGGACTGCAGCGGCAATATCCTTAGGCGCGCCAAGCTTGGCCAGCGGAATGTCCTGCGACAGCTTCTCCTTCATCTCCTCCGGCAGCTTGTCTGTCATATCGGTTTCGATGAAGCCCGGCGCTACACAGTTCACTGTAATGCTGCGTGACGCCAGCTCGCGGGCCGAAGCCTTCGTCAAGCCGATTACGCCCGCCTTAGCGGCAACATAGTTCGCTTGTCCGGGATTGCCCAGAACGCCAACGACTGAAGAGATGTTGATGATCCGGCCGGAGCGCTGCTTCATCATTTGCCGGGTAACCGCCTTAATGCCGTTGAAGACGCCCTTGAGATTCGTCTCGATCACTTGATCGAACTCCTCTTCCTTCATGCGCATAATAAGGTTGTCGCGCGTAATTCCGGCATTATTGACAAGAATATCAATGGACCCGAACGCTTCCAAGACCTGCTTCACCATCGCCTCGAACTCGTCAGGCTTGCCTACGTTGGCTTGCAGGATGAGCGCGCGGCGGCCTAATGCTTCAACCGCTTGAGCAGTTTCGGCCGCTGCCGCCTCGCCTCCTGCATAGTTGATGGCAACATCTGCGCCAGCCTCTGCCAGCTCGATTGCGATTGCACGGCCAATGCCGCGGGATGCGCCGGTTACCAGTGCTATTTTACCTGTAAGGTCAGCGAACATATCGATCTCTCCCTTCAATAATATTGCCCTCCTGTGCGGGCTGTCCGACTGACTGTCAGGCAGTCACTGCTGTTTCCAGGGAGGCTAGACTGTTGATCGTTTGTATGGAAACGGTTTTGTCGATTTTTTTGATCAGACCTGACAGAACGGAGCCTGAGCCGATTTCCACGAAGGTATCCACACCCTGCTCGATCATCCATTTAACGCTGTCTTCCCAAAGAACCGGAGAATACACCTGCTCTGTGAGAAGGCTGCGGATAGCCCCTGCTTCGCTGACAGGTCTCGCTGTTACGTTGGCAATGACAGGTATTGCTGCATCTCCCATCGGAATGTCCGCCAGCACGCCTGTCAACCGATCCGCCGCAGACTTCATCAGCGAGGAATGAAACGGGCCGCTTACCTCCAGCGGTATAACGCGCTTGGCTCCTGCCTCCTTGCCGCGCTCCGCTGCCGCCGCAACGCCTGCTGCCGTGCCCGATATAACGATTTGGCCGGGACAGTTCACATTAGCAAGCTCAACCGAGCTTCCTTCAGCAGTTATAGCAGCGCACAACGACGACAGCGCCCCGCGCTCTGCGCCAAGAACAGCCGACATTGCCCCTTGGCCGCTCGGCACTGCCTGCTCCATATACTCGCCGCGCAAACGAACCGTGCGCACAGCATCCTCAAAGCTCATTACACCAGCCGCTACAAGAGCGCTGTATTCGCCCAAGCTATGGCCTGCCACATAATCCGGCTGCAATCCGCGAGCCTTGAACAGCTCCAGCAATGCCACGCTGACGGTCAGCAAAGCAGGCTGTGTATGAACGGTTTGCTTCAGCAGCTCGTCTGGTCCGTTAAAAATGATATCGCTCAGTTTGAAGCCAAGCGCCGCGTCAGCGCGTTCAAAGAAATGCCTCGCTTCAGCTATTTCATCATAAATGTCTCTACCCATGCCAACGGCTTGTGCGCCCTGGCCGGGAAATACGAATGCTGTTTTTCCCATTGATGCTGCTCCTTCCTACGTCGAGATTGCCATTACCATACCAATACAGATGCGCCCCATGTAAGTCCGCCTCCAAAGCCGACAAGCACCAAGCAGTCACCCTCGTTCACGCGCCCTTGCTCAACAGCTTCAGCGAGCGCAATCGGAATGGATGCCGCAGATACATTGCCGTACTTGTCAAGGTTGATCATACACTTGTCTTCGGAGAGACTGAGCTTGTTCAGCGCGGATTGAATGATACGGATATTCGCCTGATGCGGAATTAGCAGATCAATCTTGCCTTTGTCTATCCCTGCTTTGCTTAGCGCTTCCTCAGCCGCATTCCCCATGATGCGCACAGCAAATTTGAACACTTCGCTGCCTGCCATATAGATATAATGCTGCTTCTCTGCAATGCTGGCCTCTGTTGACGGTACTCGCGAGCCGCCGCCGCATACTTTGAGCAGCTCGCCTCCAGAACCGTCTGCGCCCAGCTCGAATGAGCGGAAGCCGCGGCCTTCCGGCACTGGGCCAAGAACGACTGCGCCAGCGCCGTCTCCGAACAGGATGCAGGTGTTGCGGTCGGTATAATCAGTAATGCGCGAGAGGCATTCCGCTCCAACGACGAGTACATGCTTGTACATGCCGCTTGCAATCATGCTGTTAGCCGTTGCCAAGCCATAGATAAAGCCCGAGCAGGCAGCAGAAAGATCGAACGCCGCCGCTTTCGTTGCACCCAGCTTCTCTTGAAGCAGGCATGCTGTCGAGGGGAAGAACATATCCGGCGTAATGGTCGCCACAATAATGAGATCAAGCTCGGCTGCCGTTATGCCCGCAGCCTTCAAGGCGATCTCCGCCGCATTAAAAGCGAGATCCGATGTCGCCTGCTCCGGAGCTGCGATGCGCCGTTCGCGAATGCCTGTGCGAGTAACGATCCACTCATCGTTCGTCTCGACCATCTGCTCTAATTCTTTATTCGATAAAATCCGCTCAGGAACATATTTGCCAGTACCGATAATACCTACGGAATTTAATTGCATCTTCCCACTCACTTCCTGCCCATTTCCGCTGTAATAGATTGAATCAACTGTGTCTCAATGGCTGTGCGCGCCTTGCCGACCGCATTTCTAACGGCCTTATTGTCAGATGAGCCGTGGCACTTGAGCACCAAACCATTCACGCCAAGCAGCAGTCCAGCGCCATACTCTTTATAATCCATCTTCGCCTTTAATTGGAGCATCTTCGGACGAACGATCAATGCTGCAATTTTCGTCAGCCATGTGCTCGTGAAAGCATTGCGGATCTCCTTCATCAGGAAGCCTGCCGTGCCCTCCATCGCTTTAAGCATAATATTGCCGGAGAATCCATCGCATACAAGCACATCGCATTTGCGTGTCAGCACTCCGTTGGCCTCCACATTGCCGACAAAGTTAATTGGCGCCGCTTCCAGCAGCTCATAGGCCGCCTTCGTCAGCTCATTGCCCTTCATCGCTTCCGTCCCCACATTCAGCAGCCCGACTCGCGGGTTGTCCATTCCGTGGATCTTGGTCCGAAAAATACTGCCCATAATGCCATATTGCAGCAAATGCTCCGGCTTGGCATCCATATTCGCGCCCAGATCAAGCGCCAGAACGCCGACATCATCCATCGTCGGCAGCATCGGTGCAAGCGCTGGCCGTTCAATGCCAGCGATGCGGCCGACGACGAGCAAGCCCGTTGTCATTAATGCGCCTGTATTGCCGGCAGACAGCATCGCCTCCGCTTTGCCTTCCCGCACTAGCTGGCCGGCAATAACCATTGACGATGTTTTCTTGCGGCGCACTGCTTTAACCGGCTCATCATCCGGTCCGATAACCTCATCTGCATGAATGATCGTCACATTCGGCGGTTTCACGCCGCCTAGCTCCTTCTCAATCAATGCGGTATCTCCAACAAGGAGAAGCTGCGTATCCGGCCATTCAGCTGCCGCCTCCAGCGCACCTTTAACGATAAGCCCAGGCGCATGGTCGCCACCCATCGCATCAATTGCGATCCGCACGTTAAATTCCTCCCTCAATCGCACTCTCGCCCGTAGAACGATAGATGACAAAGTGGCCCTGAAACACCATTTCGTCGCCTACGTACGAGAACACCTCTACCTTCGCTTTGCTCCGTTCGCCCGAGATTGATCGGACATAGGCTTTGGCGATGCATTTCTCGCCAAGCTTGACCGATCTTACGAATCGAATGTCAGCCGTTGCTGTAAGTGCGATCTCTTCATTAATAACAGCCACCGCAAGCGAGTTGGCCTGTGCAAAAACATGATGGCCCCTTGCGATGCCCGTTCTTGAAAACACATGCTCCGCACGAATTTCGAATATCGAAATCCCGCTGCGATCCAGCTGCAAATCCACAATATCGCCGATGACCTCGTGAAGCGGCAATGACCGGACAGCATCATAAGAGCGCTCCGCCATCAGCTTCATTCGCTCGCGCAGCTCGGGAATAGCGAGCTCCATCCGGTCGAGGCGCACAGTTTGTATGCTTACTTTCAATTGACGTGTCAGCTCACGGTCCGTAATAAATGGATTCTCTTCTATTAGACGGGAGAGCTGCTGATGCCTCTGCCGTTTCGGAAGACGTTCGATGGTCCGCACCACCTTGCCTATTGATATCTGAAATTGAAACTATAAACAAAGAAATAAGAACACCAAAATGGCTGTAGTTGAAAGCAGCTATTATAACCAGGTACTAATAGTATATATAAGATTCCGCCGTTAAGCAATGTCAGAAGGATGGATATCGTTCCTTCCACACGCTGCGGTTCAGAGTGCAGCAAAAAAATAGCACCTCATCACGGGATGAAGTGCTGCTTTTGTATGGAACTATTGTTTGATAATCTCTTTTGCCTTATAAGTTCCGCAAACTTTACAAACGCGATGGCTCAATTTGAGCTCTCCGCATTGATCGCATTTCACCATACCAGGCACCACTAATTTAAAGTGCGTACGGCGTTTGTCACGACGAGTTTTGGACGTTCTGCGTTGTGGTACTGCCATGTTTCCCACCTCCTTAAAGAAAGTTCAGTTACAAAACCCCATGTCATTAACGATCCTTGAACAAATCTTTCAATGCGGCAAGCCGGGGATCGATTTCATCCTTCGTGCATCCGCAATTTTGCTCATTTAAGTTGGCGCCGCATGTGTGGCAAAGCCCCTTGCAATTCTCGCTGCAAAGCGGTGCGAAAGGCAATGACAGAAGCATCGTATCTTCGAAAAAAGGCTCCAAATCGACGGGGTCCTCTTCCACGATGATGACCTCTTCGTCATTTGACGGCTTTCTTGAAGCAGCAGGCTTGAATTTCTCCGCGAACGGAACGGCAACGCGTTCATTCGTCGGCTCCAGACATCTGGAACAAGCAATATCGACGCTAATCGACAGCTCGCCCTCCACATAAGCGATGCCCTCTTCTCCCCTTGCTGTAAGATCGACCTCCAGCGGGCTTGCACCGATGATATCCTTGCGCACCTCCTGCAGCCAGTCCGCATTGAGACTAGCGCGAAGCGAACGCTTCAATCCTTTGGACACCATCTCTTGAACATGAATCTCCATTAAAATCACTCCAAACAAACAAAGTTTATTATATCGATTCCTCAGTCGTTTTGTCAACATTTTCACGTCATGATATAGTGAAATGAGATTAAAACGATTCGGAGGACTGATTATGCGCGCAGTTGGGCTCATTGTTGAATACAATCCGTTCCATAACGGACATCTATATCATTTGCAACAATCGGTCAAAATAACGGAAAGCGATGCCGTCGTCGCCGTTATGAGCGGCAACTTTCTGCAGCGCGGCGAGCCCGCGCTGCTGAACAAGTGGACGCGTGCCGAAATGGCGCTGCGCGGCGGCTGCGATCTCGTTATCGAGCTGCCGGTCGCCTATGCGACACAGGCCGCGGAATGGTTCGCATACGGCGCCGCCGCGCTGCTCGATGCGACGGGGGTCGTCGACGCGCTGTGCTTTGGCAGCGAGTCGGGCGATATTGCCCCGCTGCGGCGCATCGCGCGGACGTTCGCGCAGGAGCCCGCGCCATTCAGCGGGCTTCTCGCGGAGGCGCTCGCTGGCGGCGTCAGCTACCCGGCGGCTTACAGCGCAGCGGTGCGCCGGCACATGGCGGCCGAAGGCGATGCGGAAGCCGCCGCCTTCCCGCTGGAGCAGCCCAACAATACGCTTGGGCTGCATTATTTGCTGGCTCTGGAGCGGCTCGGAAGCCGCATCGAGCCCTTCTCTGTGAAGCGGGAGAAGGCCGGCTACTCGCAGGCCGACATTACCGATGCGGGAATCGCCAGCGCTACAGCGATTCGCAAGCTGCTCGCGGAGCGGCAGTCGCCGGGCGAAGCGGCGCCATTCGTTCCCGAGACGACGCTGCAGCTGCTGCTTCGCGACTTCGAGGCCGGGCACGGTCCTGCAGGCTGGCAATCGTTCTGGAAGCCGCTTCTCCACATTATCGTCAGCAGCTCTCTGGAAACGCTGTCGGACTATCACGAGATGAGCGAGGGGCTGGAGAATCGGCTCAAGCGAGCGATTCCGACGCTTCCATCGCTTGATATGGAAGCGCTGCTGACCGCCCTGAAGACGAAGCGGTATACGCGCACCAAGCTGCAGCGGGCGCTGCTGGCGATTCTGCTCGGCCATCGCAAGGATCAGCTCTCCCCGCGTCATCTGCGCGAGGGCGTTCAATACATACGGGTGCTGGGCTATTCCGCCAAGGGGCGCGAGCTGTTGAAGCGAATGCGCACCGCTGCAAGGCTGCCGGTATTGCTGAGCGCTGCGCGTCCGCCGGAGCCCTATCCGTTTTTGGAGCTTGATGTCAGAGCAACGTCCCTCTATTGCTCGGCATGGCCGCAAGCGACAGCTCGCGATTTGTTCCGCGATTACTATGAGAAGCCCGTGACGATATAGATCTAGCGGGCTTCGACCTCATCGTTGCGCTCCATCCCAAGCGCTGCCAGCGCATCGTCCAATGTCTCAACCGGAACGATCCTCATCTCACTTCCAAGCTCCTCCGCTTTAAGTCTTGCATCCTTGGCATTACGTTTCGGCACGAGGAACAGCTCGGCTCCGCGCTCCTCCGCTGCTGCAACCTTGTGCGCTATCCCGCCGATTTCGCCTATACCTCCATTGGGATGAATCGTTCCCGTCCCGGCTATCCGCTTGCCACCTGTCAGATCGCCTGGCGTTATCTCATCTATAATCTGCAGCGCGAACATCAGCCCTGCTGACGGCCCGCCGATCGCTGACGCTTCGATTGTAATTGCTTTGGCTGGATCGGCAGGTTTGATCGTACGCAGCTCCGATAATGCGCTTACCTTCAAAGCTTGCGCCGCCCAAATTTCAGATGCCTCTATGCCCTGCCCTTCAGCACCGCTCCATATGCCTGCTTCAAGCTGTAGAGTCAATTCCATCCGCTGTCCGTCGCGCACGATGCTCACCTGCAATTCGGCCGCTTCATCCCCGGCATTCGGTCGGCTGTGCAGCTCCTTGAGCAGCCCCTCCAGACTGCGAACCTTGCGTCCTTGGGCGGCAACAATCTCATCGCCTGTACGCAGCGACTCCTCCGAGTTCATGCGGTCGCTGTCATCTTTAGTATCCGATACAATCAGCGAGACGGGGATCGTTTGATAATCAGTGCCAGTGGCGATATAAGCCGCTTCGATGGCATCACTTTGCGATCCGCGCATAATGACGGATTGCCGCTGCATATATTCCTTGTCTGTTTTGCCCCGAAGCAAGTCCTTTTTACGGAACAGCTCGATATCATGATCCCAGCTTGAGGAGATGACAGTCCAGAAGTTCGGATAGGACATTTTTACAGTAGTAAGCATCAATTCGCCTTTGCTTCCTTCATCAGGTTGAGCCGCCCTCACCAGCGGTTCGGTATCTATTGCTATGCCCGGCTCATATGCCGCAAATGGAGTCGGTATGTATAGCAGCAGCGTCATTACGATTGCCGCCAACAGTGCCCACCGCAATCCAACGGCTGAATAGGTTTTGTTTCCGCGCATACTTCTCTGACGCCCCCTTGCATTCATATGGTCTAACACGGAGAAGACAAGCGTACAATGTAGTGGTCCTTTGTCCACGCTGTCCACGCCACTAATCTGCAATGGAGATGAACGGGATGAAACGCACCTTGCTGCTTGCCTTCCTATCAATTGCTGCAGTCGCTGCTATTATATCAAATCCCGATGAAGCATTTCAGGCATCGCTGCAAGGCTTGACCGTTTGGTGGAATATTGTGTTCCCTGGCTTGCTGCCCTTTCTGGTGCTGCTGGAGCTGATGCACGCCTTTGGCGCCGTGCACGCATTGGGCAGTCTTATTGACCCGCTTATGCGGCGGATATTTGGCCTGCCCGGTGCATCGGGCCTGGCGATTGCTGCCGGCTGGACCGGCGGCTACACTGCCGGAGCGGAATCCGTAGCCGCCCTCAGAAGAAGCGAGACTGTGACGAAGCGTGAAGGGCAGCGGCTCCTTGCCCTCGCCCATATGCCAAGCCCGCTGTTCATGCTGCTCGTCATAGGCGCAGGCTTCCTTCATCGTGCCGAGCTGGGCGCGGCCATAGTGGCCGCCGTATGGATGACTGCGCTGCTCGCGGCGCTCGCGCAGCGCTTGTTCGCGAAGCAGGAGAAACTCCATTCCACTCCTCTTATCGCACAAAAGAATCCTCAGCCACTATCAGTACTGCTTCGACACGCGGCCGCGGCGATGAATGCAGAGCGGCAGCGCGATGGCCGCACCTTCGGCAAAGCGCTTGGCGATTCCGTCATAAACGGTGTATACAAATTGATGGCTGTCGGCGGCTTTATGATGTTTGCCGCTGTACTCGTGAAACTCATCGAGCCGTTGCTCCCCCATAATGTTCCGAGCTGGATGCTGTCCGGACTGCTTGAAAGCCATATCGGAGCCTATGGCGCCGCTGTCGCTCCCATGGCCTTCGGACTGCCGTGGAACGCCGCAGCTATTGCCGCTATTGTCAGCTGGGGCGGCATCAGCGCCTTGCTGCAGACTGGCAGCGCGATAGCTGGAACCGATTTGTCTCTGCGCCAGCTCGCAGTCAATCGGCTCCTTCAAGCCATGCTTGCCTTCGTCGTAACGTTGCTGCTGTGGCAGCCATTGACCCATTTGTTCACACGATTGCTGGCGACAGCTGCGCCTGCGCTGCAGCAGCACGGAGAGAATGCCTTCATCGATCATTATGCGATGATAAGGGCAAGTGATCTGCCTGGACTATGGACGTATTCGCCCGTGCAGCTCCTTATGTTTGTCTGCTCGATCTTTCTGCTGGTCACATTCTCATTGGGCGCTGCCAGGCTGCGGTCTCGCCAATAAAAACGCCGCTGTGCCGCCCATCGGCGATGGCACACAGCGGCCTTCCAGAATGCTAAGTAAAGCTATATGTACTTGGCGGCAAGAGCCTGTTCAATCTCCGGCGGCACCAAATCCTGCACATTGCCCTGAAATTGCGCGATTTCCTTCACAATGCTGGAGCTCAGATAGGAGTATTTGGGGTCCGTCATCATAAAAATCGTCTCAATCTCGCGATCCAGCTTCTGATTCGTGGATGCGAGCTGAAGCTCATATTCGAAATCCGTAACCGAACGGATGCCTCTCACTATAACCTGTGCGTTGCGCGAGCGCATGAATCGAACGAGCAGATCGCGGAAGCTGTCAATGGACACATTCGGCAAATCACGGGTTACCTCTGCAAGCAGCAGCTTGCGTTCCTCGACGGAAAACAACGGGTTCTTGCTGGAATTATTAAGCACCGCCACAATGAGATGGTCGAACTGCTTCGCCGAGCGGCGAATAATATCCAGATGACCGCATGTGACCGGATCGAAGCTGCCCGGATAGACGGCAACTCGTTGACCTGATGATTGCATAAACTAAGATTCCTCCAATGGCGCATCAAGAACGGCTTGAGGCTTGTATTCATAGATCGTGACTGCCGTATCGCCGTACTGCGCGTGCTTCAACTGATAGAACTGTCCCGTTTGCTCCGGATACCGGTGAGAGGCGTCATGCTCAACGACAATATAAGCATCGGGCTCCAGCAATCCGCCCGCCGCAAGGTCGACCATCAGGCTGTCCATTTCCTTCATCCGATAAGGCGGGTCAAGAAATACGAGCCGAAATGCGATTCCCCTCTTCGTGAGCGCTGCAACTGCTCGCCTTGCTTCATTGCGGTAAATTTCAGTGCGATCCGCAAATCCGGCAGCTTGTACATTCTGCTTGATGGCATCAATGCTCATGCGCTCCAGATCGACGAATACAGCATGATCTGCGCCGCGGCTGAGCGATTCGATGCCAAGCCCGCCGGTTCCGGCAAATAAATCAAGCGCCCGGCCGCCGTCAAAGTAAGGACCGATCATACTGAATATCGCTTCCTTCACCTTGTCCGTCGTCGGGCGCGTATTCAAGCCGGGCACCGCTTTAAGCGCGCGGCCCTTGGCCGTGCCTGCAATAACTCTCAACGATGCTAACTCCTCTCTTGCATTCAACTGCTGTTATATTATCATACTTTTCTGTCCTTGTTAAAGCTTTCCTTCCCATTATAGCCGCTCCGAAACGACTTTGGGCTGAAGAAATTGCAGCAAATAATCCGGCCCGCCCGCTTTGGAATCTGTACCGGACAGGTTGAAGCCGCCGAACGGATGCACGCCAACGAGCGCTCCCGTGCATTTGCGGTTCAGGTACAGGTTGCCGACATGAAACGTTTCGCGCGCCCGCTCCAGATGCATGCGCTCCTGAGAGAACAGCGCTCCAGTCAATCCATAAGGCGTATCATTCGCGATGGCAAGCGCCTCCTCGAAATCCCCAGCCTTGACCACCGCAAGAAGGGGACCGAAGATCTCCTCCTGCGCAATGCGCGAACCGCTGGATACCCCAGCTATAACGGTGGGCTCGGCATAATAGCCGATGGAGCCATCCCCACCCCCGCCGCATAGGAGCGTCCCTTCGTTCCTGCCGATTTCCACATAAGCAGCCGTCTTCTCAAAAGCGCTGCGGTCGATCAATGGCCCTACATCCGTCTCAAAAAGTGCAGGGTCGCCAACGCGGAGCTGCCCCGTTAAGCGAACGATTTCCTCCACGACATCATCATGCACCGCCTCATGAATGATCGCTCGCGAGCAAGCAGAGCATTTCTGACCGCCATAACCAAACGCCGATTGCACAATCGCCTCGGCCGCAGCCGTTATCGATGCGCTGCGGTCCACAACGATTCCGTCTTTGCCGCCCAGCTCGGCGACAACCCGCTTTATCCACCGCTGCCCAGGCCTTCGCATATTCGCATTCTCGTTCAACTTCAGGCCAACTTCCATTGAGCCTGTGAAATTGATGAACCTGATCAGCGGATGCTCTGCCAGCACATCGCCAATGACATTTCCGGCGCCAGGCACAAACTGCACAATCCCGTCCGGCAATCCCGCCTCCCTGAGCAAATCGACAAAAACAGCAGCGATCACCGGCGCCGCGCTTGCTGGCTTCAGCACCACCGTGTTGCCGCATACAATCGCCGCAGCGGTCATGCCGGCCATAATCGCAAGAGGAAAGTTCCAGGGAGAGATGACAGCTCCGACACCAAGCGGCAAATAGGTCCATTCATTGTCTTCGCCCGGATAAGGGACAAGCGGGGTCCGCACTTCCAGCAAACGCTGCGCTTCCCTTGCATAATAGTTCAGAAAGTCGATCGCTTCGGCTGTCTCTGCATCTGCTTCCGGCCACGTCTTGCCCCCTTCATACACCAGCCATGCTGAGAACCTATGCTTTCGCCGGCGCATAAGCGCAGCTGCCCGATAGAGAATACGCGCCCTTATGGAAGGCTTGACGCCCTTCCACGCTGTAAAGGCCTCCGCTGCCGACTCGATCGCCCTCTCCACCTGACCGCAATCAGCCTGAGCTGCATATCCGACGACCACACTATGGTCAGCAGGACTGAAAGAAGGAAGAACCGCTTCCCCAATGAACCTCTGCCCGTTCACCAGCAGCGCGTACTTCCGGCCCCATTGCAGCTTCACTTCCGCCAGCGCATCCATGAACGCCAGACGATTGTGCTCCAATGCGAAATTCGTGAACGGCTCATTGTAAAATGTCTCCACAGCCTCTCACGCCTCCTTTTGTTGTCATGTCAACCAAGCGTAATGTCTATATATAAGCAAGAAGATTGTCAAAAATGACAGCTTGCTAGCCGTCATTCAAAGCGCTGTATGGTTGTCAGCAGCGAGAAAACAGGGGGAGCGTGGTACGGATGGATATTGGCACGCGGTTGTTTCGATCGGCACTTCTCGGTTTGGCAGGCAACCGCGCTGCAAGGGCGCTGTCGCAGAAGTATGGGCTGAAGCTGGGTGCCGGCCGATTCGTGGCGGGAGAAACAATGGAAGACGCTCTGACACATGCCAAACGGCTGAATGCGGCAGGGATAAAGGTCACGCTGGATTATTTGGGCGAAAGCATCAGCAGTATGGAGGAAGCGAAGGAGAGCGAACGGGCGTATATGGCGTTGCTGGAAAACATTCATCGCGAGGGCATTCAAGGCAACGTCTCGCTGAAGCCCACCCAATTTGGACTTGCGCTGGATCAGGAGCAATGCGGAGAGGGCATTCG
Source organism: Paenibacillus plantiphilus (assembly GCF_927798095.1). Taxonomy (GTDB): domain Bacteria; phylum Bacillota; class Bacilli; order Paenibacillales; family Paenibacillaceae; genus Paenibacillus_Z; species Paenibacillus_Z plantiphilus. Next base: position 274,387 of record NZ_CAKMMF010000004.1, read on the forward strand.
CAGCGTTGTGAAGGAAGCCGAGCGATACGGCCTCTTCGTCCGCCTCGATATGGAGGATAGCCCTTGGACGGATGCGACAATCGCCCTCGTTCGCAAGCTGCGCGCAGAGGGCTGCTGCAATGTCGGCACAGTCATTCAGGCCTACCTGTACCGCAGTGAGCTGGACGTTCATCAGCTTTCAGCAGAAGGGATCAATCTGCGTCTGGTGAAAGGAGCCTACAAGGAGCCGCGAAGCGTTGCATTCGACTCCAAGCGTGTCGTCGATGCGAACCTTCGCCGCCTGATCGCCGCAAGACTGGATAGTCGTGCCTACACCGCAATCGCCACACATGATGAAGCGATTATCCGCTACACCCAATCCTATGCAAGAACGCGGGGAATTCCGCGGAGCGTCTTTGAATTCCAAATGCTGTATGGCATTCGCACCCCCCTCCAGCTTGCATTGGCCAAGGAAGGCTATACCGTGCGAAGCTATGTGCCGTTTGGCCGAAGCTGGTACCCCTATTTTGTTCGCAGACTCGCTGAACGGCCTGCCAATCTCACCTTCATTATGAGGAGCATCTTCTCGCGGAAGTAAGCTAAGCGCATATTGGGCCGAAGGAGGCTGACAATGAAGGATAAGCAGCCGATCTCTATTCTTCCTGTACCATTCGACTGGGGAGCCAGCCGCAGAGGGGCAAGCGACGGTCCACAGGCGATGCTGAGCGCCGGCTTGGAACGTAAGCTCCAGCTTCTCGGTCATCGCTTTGAAGTGCGTTCAGACAGCTACCTGTCGGATTTCACCGCTGACCGCCGCTCGTCTCCGCGAATGAAGCATTGGGGGGCCGTGCTAACAATGGCAGAAGCAGTAGCCAAGGAAGTCGCCCTGTTAACAGCTAGCAGAGCTTTTCCATTAATCATTGGCGGAGATCACAGCATCTCCATCGGCACAATAGCCGGACTGACGCAGGAGAGAAAGAAGCTCGGTGTGATCTGGATCGATGCCCATGCAGATACCAATACACCGGAATCATCGCCTTCAGGCAATATGCATGGAATGTCGCTTGCCGTCAGCCTCGGATTGGGCGATACCCGCTTCACTGGTATCGATCATCCATCGCCAAAGCTGCAGGCGCAGCGGATTGCGCTCGTTGGCACGAGGCAACTGGATGAAGGGGAGAAGGGATTGATACGCAGTCGCGGGATCGCCTGCTATACGATGCATGATATCGACAAGCTCGGCATGGCTCGTGTGATGGAAGAAGCTATAGCTATCGTGTCTAAAGACTCTGACGGCGTACATGTCAGCTTCGACATCGACAGTGTCGATCCCGGCGAAGCTCCAGGAACGGGGACGCCTGTTCGCGGAGGTCTAAACTTCCGTGAAGCGCATCTGGCAATGGAAATGCTCTATGAGGCCAAAGCGGTGACCTCTGCTGATATTGTTGAAGTAAATCCGCTGCTGGACAATGGCCATCAGACAGTTAGACTGGCTGTTGATCTGGTCGGATCGCTGCTCGGCGCAAGGATTCTGTAACGAGTCTGTTCCTACATGCGAAGAGACCGCCTGCTTGGTGAATAATCACCTCAGGCGGTCTCTTCAATCGAACTATGTTTTACAGTCATCTGGCAAGCTTATTCTTTAGCAGCGTTCTCTTCTTTGCCAGTATCGGCTTTATCATCTTTCTTTTCATCATCTGTCAGCGTATTCTTGATTTCAGCTTTGTCCTTCAGATCTGTCATCCATTTCTCTGACATTTCGTATACTTTGTTATTGACGATAATATCACGCACTTCTTCCTTCTTTTCTTCAAAAGTAGCGGAGTACGCTTCTTTGCGATCCAGAAGTTTAATCACATGGAATCCGTTTTCGGTTTGTACAATATCGCTCAGCTCGTCCTTCTTAAGAGCGAACGCCGCAATCTCGAACGGCTCATGCATCGTTCCACGAGGGAAGAAGTCATATTCGCCGCCATTATCCTTGCTGCCTGGATCTATGGATTTCTCCGCAGCAAGCTTGGCGAAGTCTGCGCCTTCCTTGAGCTGCTTCAGCACTGCTTCCGCTTCTTCCTGGGTTGCCACCAGAATATGAGCTACTTTAACCTGCTCAACAACATCAAACTGAGCCTTGTTCTCTTCGAAGAATTGCTTTACTTCATCATCAGTAATCGTAATATCCTTCTCTAGAATCTTACGAAGACTAAGCTGCGGCACCATTTGCTTTTTGAGAGAATCGATCGTCATGCCGCTGCTCGCAAGCTGCGTAGCAAGCGCTTCAGATCCGCCCAAGCTTTTCTCGATCTTCGCGATCTCTTTATCAACATCCGCGTCTGTTACTTTAATTCCCGCCTTATCTGCTTCTTGTTTGATCAGCTCTTCATAAATAATGTTTTCCAGTGTTTGCTTGCCCCCTACAGCTACCAAGGCAGTGTAGAACTCGTCCTTCGTAATATCTTCTCCATTAACAGTGGCAACCGCTTCATTGCTGCTGCCTCCTCCGAATGGCGGCTTCCATAGGACAACAACCAGAATCAAGGCCAGACCAATCGCAACAAACATCCAAGCCTTGCCGCCGCTCGATTCACGACGTCCTGCTGATCCTTGAGACAGTTCACCATTGCGAGCGCCTGTCTCGCTTATTTCGGTTTCCGGAACAGTCGTATTGCCCACGGTTCCTTCGGTCTCTAGACCCTTATCCGAATCTTTCTTCGATAATTCCAATTCCTTCTGTTCTGAATCCTTCTCGTTCAACGTTTAAATCTCCCTTCTGGCATTAGAGCGCAGTGAATGGTTCTACTGAGGTCACTATACCAGAAAGTCAAATAAAAAACCTTAAGATTAAATAAAAAAAAGCAATCGCTTACAAAAAAATACCGGAACCATATGGAAAAGAGAAGACGGGAACAGCTCAGAATCGACTGTCCCCGCCTATTTTCTGGCCAGAAAGCTCTTTAACTGGGACACCAATCGAATGCTAGTTGACCTGGTTGACAATCTGTCCCTTCTGAAAGGATTGCAGGCTGCCGGCGGCAATTTGCATGAGACGTGAGCGGGCCTCCACTGTTGCCCAAGCGATATGCGGCGTAATGTAACAGTTGCGCACTCCTAATAAAGGATGGTCCCGTGGCGGCGGCTCCACGGCCAGTACATCAAGCGCTGCCCCTGCGATACGCCCTGCATGAAGCGCGTCCGCCAAATCCTGTTCAATGATATGCCCGCCTCTTGCAGTATTAATGAGATATGCGGATGATTTCATAAGACCAAGCGTTCTGCTGTTGACGATCCCTGCCGTTTCTGTGGTCAGTGGACAATGAAGGGTCACGACATCTGCAGTGGTGAACAGCTCATCAGCCGCAACGAATTGAACATACTCCAGGCCTGGAACATTTCGAGGTGTTCTTGTATACACGCAAATTTTCATTCCGAACGCAGCTGCCGCTCTGGCTACCCCTTGTCCAATACCTCCGAAGCCGATGATCCCCATCGTTTTACCTGCCAGCTCCATGAGCGGCTGGAGGGTGAACATGAAATCCTGGGCTGCTGACCAGCGTCCTTCATGCACAGCCTCGTTATGCTCACTGACATGACTGCAATGCTGCAGCAGAAGCGCGAATACGAGCTGGACGACAGATTGCGTGCTGTAATCCGGGACATTCGTAACGACAATACCTTGCGCTGAAGCAGCGGCCATATCCACAATATTGTAGCCCGTTGCAAGCACGCCGATATATTTCAGCTCCGGGAGTTCCCGAATCGTCTCTGCTGTTAACGGCGTTTTATTCGTAAGAAGAACGTCCGCTCCTTGCGACCGCGCGGCTATTTCCTCTGGCGCTGTCCGATCATATATCGTTAATTTCCCGAGTGACCGAAACTCCTCCCAAGACAAATCACCGGGATTCAATGTATATCCGTCCAGTACGACGATGTTCATTGTTTGCATGCAGCTCCTATCCTTTAGTATGAGTTACGTTCGTGTTCTAAAGTGAGCTCAGATGCGCGAATGTCATGCGTGCAGGCTATAAGTAAGTAGCCGCTATCTCCGCTCCTACTATAACTGTACCTGAGCCGGTTACAATAATCTACCCTGCATTATTATTGTTGTCCGCCATGTATAAATTGGAGCCGCAGCGGAAATCATGAAGGTATCGGCGTTGAGAGACGCCGTAGACAACCGCGGAGAAGACTTACGTTTCCCCATAAGCTCTTCGTCCGGTTTCTCCTCTCCCATGAAAGAGCGCTCTCGAAAGAGGGCGCTCGAATTTTTGTTTAAAGCCAGTATCTAACTATGAAAAAGGCTCTGGCCCCTTCTTTTCAACCGGTGTCCTAAGAATATATTCAAGATCCTTCTTACAAACAAGATCCCAGCCTTCCATTGATTGTTTCCCTTCTAACCAATCGAAGAATTCATCCCTTGAAACTTCCCCACTCCATTTACATGGGAAGGTGGATCTTCATCTCTCCCTTTCTAAAATATATCGTAATGAGTTAGGAAGGATTTAAGCAGTCTAGCAGCCTCTCCTGCTGATCCTCAGTTCATTTTTCACATGATAGCATATCGTTCGAGTGTCGAATTCACGTAATACATCCACAGTGACTACATAGCAAATCAACGCTAAACACCCCCCAACAATACATTTGGATAATAGGAAGGTATTACCTCTTTTCATGTCGAAAATACAGTTTTATGAGGATGGTTACTCTGACACCCATCTCGAAGGAGGACTTATACCTATGTCTGACAAGCCAATTGATGGACATGCATCCCCATTTGAACAAGCTCGCCAAGAAGATGGAAACGGAAATGAGTTTTGGAGTGCACGAACTTTATCACGAATTTTGGATTATACAGATTTCAGAAATTTCGAGAAAGCTGTTAAAAAGGCTCAAACCGCTTGTGAACATAGCGGACAAGAAGTTAATGACCATTTTGTTGAATCCAACGATATGGTCGAAATCGGGTCTGGTGCGCGTAGATCCATTCGTGATTACCGACTATCCCGTTATGCCTGCTACCTCATCATTCAAAATGCCGACCCCGCAAAGGAAATCGTCGCACTTGGGCAAACTTACTTCGCTGTCCAAACCCGTAAACAAGAAATTTTTGAACAAGCAACGGAAGATGAACGGCGCGTTATGCTACGCGATGAGTTGCGCAAACATAACTCCCAACTGGCAGACGCAGCCTATCAAGCTGGAGTAATCAGCGATATTGATTTTGCCGTATTTCAGAATCACGGCTATAAGGGGTTATACGGCGGCATTGACGCTAAAGGTATCCATCAGCACAAGGGCCTCGAAAAATCACAGAAAATTCTCGATCATATGGGCAGTACAGAGCTTGCTGCAAACCTGTTTCGTGCCACGCAAACTGAAGAAAAGATCCGACGAGAGAATATTCAGGGCAAACGAAATGCAAATCAGGCTCACTTTGATGTTGGGGCCAAAGTCCGGCAAACGATTCAAGAACTTGGCGGGACTATGCCAGAAGAGCTGCCTGTTCACGAGGATGTGAACAAGGTGGAACGCCGTCTGCAGAAGCAGCAGCCTAATCAACTCCTTAAAGAAAAGTGATTATCCATATATTGAAGAACGCACTTCACGGCTGATTGGGAGGGTTGCAATGGAAGGCTATCGATCTGGAGCAAGGTACACTGGAAGTAAAAACAACCATTCCCAAGACTAAAAACGGATTTTCATCGCAAGCACGGCCTGAAGCCGATCCGGCTGCATGATCTACGCCATACTTCAATCTCATTCATGATCTTCAAGAAAATTCATTCAGAAGCAATCGCCAAAAGGACCGGTCATTCAAATAAGAAAATGATGGCATTCTACGGTCCAACTTCTTTAGCACAAAACCGGCCATTTTTCTCCTCTCCCATAAAAGAGCGCTCTCGAAAGAGGGCGCTCGAATTTTTGTTTCCCCGTCTTGTATTTTATAGGCCAATAGACTCATTATTATTGGTTTTTATTCCGCATATCGCCAAAATGCGACTTTTGTTGTAAACTATTCTAAAATTATATAGGGGGTTAAGTATGGCTAGTATATTGAAGATTATAGGTGTAGTATGCATTATTGGTGGATTCTTCGTTGGGACCATCAACGGGCTCTTAAGTGAAGAAGTCTACGGAGATCAAAGTAGTTTTACAGTTGCTATCTCATCGTGGATCAGCGGGATTTTATTTGGCACTCTGTTTATTGCATTTGGGATAATGTACGAGAATGTAGAGGACATCGCTTCCAGGGTAAGAAACCCCGAATATTATACAACTGGGAATGCAAGCGAGACCGGAAATTCAAGAATGAACAGTCTTGAGACGATAACAGACTACAAAATGAAATCTATGGATTAAGAACAGGGATCATCAGCAACAGAACATAAATATTGAATAGCCCACTGGTCGCGCAGACCAGTGGGCTTCATATTGAATCAGAATAATCGGCAACAGTACCAGCAGCACCTCCCCATTAGGAGGAACGATCAAGTTCCGTAACCCGCCTCCTCCAACGGCACTCCCGTTAGCTCCAGCAGCTCGTTAATAATGATGTTGCGGCCGATTGGCGTCCAGCTCATGCGGAGCCAGTGCGGAACAGCCATCACATTGCCAGCGCGCACCGCATGAATCGATTTCCATGCAGGAACGCCGCATAGACGCTCGTAAACGTCGTCGCTGCCGGCACGCTGATGCTTCTTCAGAATAAACAGATAGTCAGCCTCAATCGGCGGCAGCCACTCCGGGGGAAGCTCCAGCATTTTAGCATGCAGCGGCACACTTCTGCCGGGTCTCAAGCCCAAATCGCGATACAACAGCTCATTAAGCGGATGATCAATCGCTCCCTGAATGCTGATGCCATCGTGGCTGACTTGAATGACGCACACCGTCTTATTCTCCAGCTTCCTATGCAGCAAGCCCTTCGCTTCCGTAACGCGCAGCGCCAGCCTGTGGATCGTCTGCTCCGCCTCCTGCTTCCGCCCCAATATATCGGCCATCTTGCGATAATTCACGATCCAGCTGCCATCGGAAGCCAGCACAACGGAAGGGGCGATCTCGCTAAATTTATCGTATAAGTGCATATGATAAGCATCGCCAATCAACACATCCGGTGCGGAACGCACCAGTTCCTCCCATTGCTTCGTGAAGAAATGCTCGTATTCCAGTTCACCCATGCCAGGATTTTTGCAGCAATTGACGGATGCGACCGGCTCCACCCCCAGAGAGAGTAGGCTGTTCTGCAGCTGAAGGCATGATGCGACCGCTACCTTCAACTGATTTCGCTTCATATAAAAGGTAGGCGACACGCCCACAGTACGGTGAAAAATACGGCTGAAATGAAATTCATCCTCATAGCCGACAGCGGCGGAAACGTCCCGTACCCTGCTGCCCTTTTGCGATAAAAGCGTCTTGGCGCTGTCCATTCTAACTCGGGTCAAATACTCCATAGGCGATTCGCCCAACGTCCTTTTGAATAAACGGGAAAAAGAGCTGGGGGTGAGATTGGCCATTGCCGAAAGGGTCTTCATATCGATTTTGTCGTGGAAATGAGATTGCATATATTCGGTCACTTGATTCAAGCCCTGCTTGGCGCTGTTCTGCCGTGGACGGTCACTGCACTCCTGCATAATGAGATAGAGCAGCTCTTGAAATTGCAGATGGAGCCTCATCGCATCAGACGAATTGCGGCTTGCTTCATATAGCAGCTGGATCCGGCTCCAGATTTGCTTGGCCTTCCTTGTGCGGATATAGCCCGGGATGAACAACGCTGGCGGTTCGCTGCGCATATGCATCGTATTTGCTTGGACGGCTCCAGCATGCTCCGTATACTGCTGCAAGGCCATTGTATACACTTCAAGCTTCCCCGAGCTCAGCGACAGCTCAACCGAAGTATCGCAATCCACATAATAGAGCTGGTAAGGCTCGAATTCCCTTCGTTCGTTGCCAATAAGCACCGTCCCGCTTCCTTCTGCAACAAAGCATAACATCGCCGAGGGAAAACCTTCAAAGCGCATATAGTTATCCTTCACACAGCTGCGCTTGCGAATGGAAGCAAGGAATAGAACAGAACGTTTCGTTAAGGGGATTCTACTATCGTTCACGACTCGGCTCATTCCTTTCTCATTCATGGATATAGTGATAACTATTATCATTATAGCGAATCCAGACAAGTCCCGACAACGACGGCGGCCGGTCGCCCACAGAGATACTGTTTACACCACTGCATCACTCTGACGGGCAAGCTGACAAAACACGCGCCACTCCGGGCGCGTGCTGCCAGCCTGCTTATTAGCGTTCGAAACGTCTTCAAGCGTTATTTCAATCCAAAGAATGTGTACAAATCCTGCAGGAGCAGCTTGGCAGCGGTGCTTCCCCCTCCAAGATTCCAGATGATCGGATCGGCCAAGAAATAATTGCCGTCCTTTACACCTCTAAGATTGTTCCACAACGGATGGGAGGTCCAATCCGCCTTCGTCTTGGCGTCTTCTTCGGAGGTACGGGAAATGTCGAATATATAGTCGCCGTCCAATTGCCCCATCTGTTCCTTGGTGTTCAATGTGACCGCTGTCTTGCCCTCCACTTGCTGCGCTTCAGGTCTTGCTAATCCAAGCTCGTCAAACAGTTCTCCAGCAAAGCCAGAAACATAGAATCGGGCTGTTCCGTCAGACTCAAAGCGGACAATCGACATTTCTTTCCCGTTCAGCTTGTCTCCCAGCTTCGCTTTGAAATCGGCAACGCTGTTGTTCCAATCCTCCATCATTTTGGCAGCTTCGTCCTTCTTGCCCAGCGCATCAGCAGCAACAGCCAAATTCGCTTTCCAGTCAAACAGCTTATCAAGCACAATCGTCGGCGCAATATCCTTAAGCTGGGAATAAATTTTTTCGTGGCGCGATTTAGCAGCGATAATCAAATCCGGTTTGAGCGCCACAATTGCTTCCATATTCGGCTGCGTTTCTTCACCCAAATTCTCTACCCCGTCCATACTTGCACGCAAGTATTCGTACCACGGCTTCTCCTCCCATGATTCAACCGCGCCAGCTGGCTTGACGCCAAGCGCAACGGTGATGTCCACCATGCCATTGAACAACACGACAACACGCTTCGGTTCACCCTTTATTGTGGCCGTACCCATAGCATGCTGAATCGTCCGCTCGCCTGCTGCTTCCGCACCCGATGTTTCGGGCGACTGCACTGCTGCCTGTTCATTCGTCGTTCCCTTGGTCGGCTTTGACTCCCCAGTCTGGCTCCCCTGATTGGTGTTGCTTCCTCCACAGCCGGCAGCAGTTATCAGCGCCACCAGCAATACGAGTAATTGTACAGCTTTCATTTGTTTCATCTCTCTCTTCCTCCCCGTAAATCTATCACTGAATGTTTGCTCTTGAATATCTCATTCATCGCATATGGACAGCCATGCCATTCATTAGTGATTATGATAATCATTATCACTAATAATGATAGCCTTCTGCCATAAGATTGTCCATGTACATTTTTACCCCGCTATCTGCTCATTTTTGTCCCATTTCGCTGCCTTGAACTCACATCCGATGCGATCTTCAATGGCAAGCGGCATTAATGAGGTGATCGGGTATCGTGAACCGTCAAATAATGGACAGCATCCGTGCGTGGTCTCGGATCAGGTATTTGGTCAGGATATCCGATGTGCAGAAGGCCGACTATTTTCTCTCCCGCCGCAACGCCTGTCCTGCTCCTGAAGCGGGGATCATAGATGAAAGCATTCGTCTTCCAGACGACGCCAATCCCCTCTTCCCATGCTGCAAGCTGGAAATTCTGAATCCAGCAGCATACAGCGGCGTAATCCTCCTCCCACTGACGCGGGCGCGGGTCTTCCTTCATGATAACAAGCAAGTGCAGCGGAATATGATTGAAGTAATCCAGCTTACCTCCACCGTATTGCTCCCTCTCCGCTGCCGATAATGCTTCGAGCATCGCTTCCGCGAGCTCTGCTTTGGCATCGCCCTTATACAAAATGAAACGCCATGGCTCCCTTACACCGTGGTTAGGCGCCCATACTGCTACATTGAGCAGCGACATGAGCAGCTCCATTGATACCGGGTCTTTCTTGAATTGTCGTATCGATCTTCTTCCTTTAATGACTGCCGCCGCTTGGCCGCCTGTGTAACCGTCATTTGCTTTCATCATGAACCCCAATCTACAAGAAGGTAGAATGACATAGACATCATTGCTGACATAGCCCCTGTGCACGCCCTGCGAGAATGATTATCATTCGGATAGGTAGATCATACGGGTGCAGCCATTCTTTTGTACATGTACGCTTTTGTCTTATTAACTGAATGTTTTTGTCCTGCCACACACAGAAAAGCAGAGCCGTCCCTAAGCCCGCCATAAAAACCCGGCTTTGAGGATCAGCCCTGCTTGTTATCAACCATAAATCCGGTTACCCCTTATTCGCGCCAGCCGTCAATCCGTCTACAAAATAACGCTGCAGATACATGAACAGAATGGTTATCGGTATTGCGATGAATACCGCCCCAGCTGCAAATAAAGTAAAGTACGCGTTCTGATAGGAATTAACCATATCGTACAATCCAACTGCCACTGTCCATTTCTCCTTGGAACGTAACACAAGACTCGCGAATATAAAATCCACCCATGCACCGGTAAAGGTAGTTAATGCGACGAACACGAGCATCGGCTTGGACAAGGGCAGCATAATGCTTGTGAATACACGAAAGTTGCTGGCTCCATCTATCCGCGCCGCTTCCTCGATCCCTTTCGGCAGCGTATCGAAAAAACCTTTGGCAACGAATAAATTAAAAATAATCGAGCCAAACGAGTAGACGATGACAAGCGCCATATGCGTGTCCAGCAGTCCTAGCTGCATAAGCAGAATATACACCGCAACCATGCTCATGAAACCAGGGAACATCCCCAGCACCAGTACCAAAGTTAATGAAGCTTTTCTCCCTGGAAAACGAAATCGGGATAAGGCATAGGCTGTTATCGTTACAAGGAATGTACTGAGCAGCATGCTGAAGATGGCCACTTTAAACGTGTTCATATACCAGGTGGAGAACATGAGGCTGCCGGATTGAAACAATTCCGTGTAATGATCCAACGTCAGGCTCTTCGGAATAAACGACTCGCTGTATAGCGACTTGCCCGGTTTAAAGGAAGAGAGCACGACCCAGGCAGCCGGATACAAGCTCCAGCACACCACAATCGCAAGAAAGAGGTAGCTGGCGATTACTCTGAATTTCGTTGACATTCTGTTTATCATTGCGTCATCTCCTCATCCTTGAACGACCGGGTTTGCCGATAGTTCCATATCGAGAATCCGGCGATAATAATAAAGAGAATGATCCCTATAGCCGAAGCAATATTGTAGATATTGTTGTTCAAGGTCAGCTTGTACAGCCATGTAATCAACAAATCGGTATGCCCTGCGAACTGATATTCCGGATTGGACGGACCGCCGTTCGTCAGCAAATATATGACATTGAAGTTGTTGAAGTTGCCTGCGAGCTGGATAATGAGAATCGGCGCAATCGCGAACATGATGAACGGGAACGTAATGATCCTCGCCTGCTGCCATCTCCCTGCCCCTTCGACCCTGGCAGCCTCGTACAAATCCGGCGAGATCGTGGACAGAACGCTGCTGATCAAGAGAAACGACAGCGGCATTCCTACCCAAATGTTGACGATAATGACGGTGAACTTAGCCCAGAATGGGTCTGTCAGCCAAGGCAATTGCCCTAATCCAAAATGGGATAGATACTGATTAATAGGACCGAACTTGCCGTTGAACATCATTTTCATCGCTAATAGAGATATCATCTGAGGGATGGCGTATGGAATAATGATAAGCGTCCTCCATATCCCCTTCAGCCTGATTTCCTTCTGCGAGAGCACCAATGCAACGGCTAGCCCGCTAATAAATGTCGTTGCTGTTGCGACAACAGCCCACAGCACCGTCCAGCCCAATACGCCAAGAAAGGTGCCGCTCCAGCTGCTTAGACGGAACAACTGGGCAAACGTATCGAGTCCCACCCAATCAACCAGATTGCCTGGCGGAATATGATGCGGCGAGGAATAGTTGGTGAAGGCGAGCAGGACCATGAATACGATAGGCAGAATCGTCAGAAACAGTATGCCTGCCCCCGGCAAGACTAGCATCGCTTGAGCAAATTTGAAATCATGAATGAAGGTCAGCGTTTGTCTGAAGGTTGCCGGGGGCAGGCCAGAATCCCGCTTCCGCCCCGTTCGGTAAGCATCCTTGATTACGCTGATATAAACGATCAAATAGAGCACGAACAGAAAGAGCACGATCAAGCTTTGTATCATCAGATTGATCGAATGATCTCCAGGAACATTCACAGACCTGCCATTGACTTCTTCGAGTCGGGAAGGGACGTCACCGAGCGTAATCATTCCCCAAACCGCTGTCCGCAGTGTGGACGCGAAGTAGCTGATGGCGAAGCCGCTTAAGAGGAGCATCATTAACCCCTTGATCCATTGGCGGTTATAGATCTGTCCCGAGCCAGGGATTAATGCCGACAAGACAGGTGCGACCATATGATGTCTAGTTTTCATAGGGCCGTCAGAATGGGGCTTCGGTTGAGCCCGGCTCACTCGGTTTGTCCCCTTGCTTGGCATTCAGCGACATGGCATCCCGGATTTGCTTAACCGCTCTGTCCAAAACTTCCTTCCCGTCATTCCCGTCCCAAATCTCCACCATTGCAGCATCCATCGGAACCCATACACTGCTAATTTCCGGAATGGAAGGCGCCGAATGCGAGTTGCTGAACTGTTTATAGAAGGTGCTCGTAATCTCGTCTCCCTGAATAACAGCATTTTGCGCCGCTTCCTTATGTGTCGGCACTGCGCCCGTCAGCTCGTAATTAAGCAGCTGCGCCGACTTATTGGAAGCGAATCTCGCGAACAATTTGGCTGCATTGGGATACTTGCTGTAAGCGCTGACATACCAGGAATTGACTTGAGACAGCGTGACAGAATCATTGCCGCCAATGGCCGGAATTGGAGCCACTCCAAAGTTGATGCCTGCTTGCCTGAACGTCTCGATGAACCATGATCCTGTCACATTCATCGCCACGCTTCCCTCGCTGAACAATGTAGTTTTGATATCGCTTGCAATGTCGCCCGCAGAGATCGGAAGAACCTCCTTGCGCAAGCTTGCGAAAACTTCCATTCCTTTGACCGCGCCCTCGTTGTTTAATCCAATATCCGCAGGATCGGTACCGTTGTTGCCGAAAATATAACCGCCGGTAGAACCGATGAAAGGATAACTGAAGTAGAAGAATGGCGCATCGAACATAAAGGCGTACTTGTTGCGGTCAGGGTCAGTAAAGGTTTTGGAGAAGGCAATGACCTCTTCCATCGTTGCCGGAGGCTTGCTGATCAAATCCTTGTTATAGAACATCGCATAGGTCATCACCTTGATTGGATAGCCGTACAGCTTATTGTTATACGAGCCTGCAGTGACCGCGACCGCTTCGTGCTCGCTTCGCGTAGCCTCTTCGAACTCATCGTTGGGCAGAATAAGCCCGGCGCTCGCTGCCTTGCCGAGATGATCCTGAGATGTCGTAATAACATCTGCGGCCAGTCCAGCCGGACCGTCCAGCTCGAATTTCCCGATCTGGTCCATCGTTCCAAGCTCCTGCATTCTCACCTCGACGCCATATGCAGCCGTGAACTCCTTCATGATCGCTTCGACGAACGGACGAGCCTCCTTGCTTTCCCAGATCAGCAGACTTGCGCCGGGCTCTGGGACAAGATCCGTCTCCAGCTTGTTGAAGGTCAGATCAAACTTGCTTTGATCGGGCGTGTTCCCCGTTCCTTTCGAGTCGTTCGGATCGTTCGCGTTGTTAGAGCATGCCGTCGTTATAACCAGCGACAATGTTAAGACGAAGAGCGATACCTTTGCCAAACCGCCTAAAGCTTGTTTTCTTTTCATTTGAATTCCCCCCGTCATTATAAGGTTTGCCCTTGAATCCAGCTTTCCACTTCATAGCGCAGCATGACATCATCATTTGCGACAAATTGACGCTTCGGTATCGCATTCCCGTCCGCGTCAGCCTCCTGCAATCCGGAGTACTCACAGACGTGAAAGGAGTATCCGCTGCCTCTGGGCAGTGTGAACCGTCTGTGAAACGTTTGCTGCCCGACCTGCTCAAGCTCTACTCCGGCATATATTTTGGCGTCTTTACGAGTATGAATCGGGACAACAACCTCTATCTCAACCACAACCTCCGGGGATAATGCCGGAACGATTGATAATGCTTTGGTTGCGGATAAAGCAGGATGCATATATTCGATTACGAAGTCTCCGACCTCCCATGCCATGATTAAGCCCTCTGGCGTAATAAAAGCGATGTTATCTGGCGTTAGCGTAAACCGCGCATCCAAATCCACAATATTTAAACCGCTTTCATAAGTGAGAATCGGATAGACGTGGCTGCTGACCCCGTTTACTGCCGCAATATCATCGCCTATCAATTCCGCTGCGACAGGCAAGCCCTTATCCCCGAAGAAGTAAATGAGCGGGCCAAGAACTCTACTCGCCCATGCATCCTCATTATGCTCCGCCAACGGCTCATAGCAGAACATGAGATCTTCACCAGAACGATAGCCCAGTTCTATGAAATGCTCGACCATCTCTCTGACATGACTAACTTGAACGGTCATCCCCTCCATCCCGCCAGTATCGATCCAGAGCTGCAGCGGCTCCTTCTTGACAAATTGCTGAACGATCGGGCAATGCTTCATTTCTTCTTCATTATACTGTGCAAAATAAGGAGATATCATGGCCAGCTTGCCGAAGACGTCCGAGCGGCGAAATCCGATATGGTAGGTGACAAGCCCTCCTCTGGACGATCCCATGAGCGCTGTATGGCAGCTTTCCCGTTTCGTGCGGTAAGTTTCATCGATACAAGGCTTCAACTCTTCAACCAGGAAATTCTCATAAGACTCTCCGAAACATGGATAGTCAAGTCGGACCTCATATGGACCATGATGCGCAAACTCACTGTTGCGCTCCATTCCCATATTTGCAATGGCAACAATAATCAATTCCTCGATTCGCTGCTCAGCAATCAATGCATCACATATTTGATGCAAATTCCAAGATTGCCCGTTAAAAGCAGGGTTGAACACATTTTGCCCATCATGCACATACAAGACTGGATAAGTCCTGTCCGGCTGCAGATCATAGGATGGCGGCAAATAGACAAACAGCTCTCTTTGATTATTCAAGCATTCTGATCGAAAGTCTGCAATTCTGTCAATTCGTGATTTCCCTGTCATCCACCATTCTCCTTCCTACTGAAATTCCGGCTTCAAGTCGATCCAATTTTCAACCGTATAGCTGACCTTCTTATCTCTATCAGCAACCAATCTTCTGTAAGGAATCTGCCCATAATCGTGGTCAACCTCATCCTTCTCGTAGCCCCGAGTAATGAGAAAATCAAAGGTTAGTCCTCTCGGCAATTTAATCATGCCGCCGTATCGACCCTTGCCGAGCTTAGGCACTTCGAATGTGGCATAGATCTCGGCATCATCCGGTGTCGATGGAGGCACCTGAATGTCAAGCTCAATCTCAACCGTTTCGGACAGGCTCTCCACAACCGTAAACGTTCGTGAGGCCTCTAGATCCCCATATCTGTAAAAGATAGTTGCAATTCCTGACCGCTTGGGCAGCAGCCGTCCATCTGGCATCACTTCTAGAACCTCCGGATGCATAGAGCGATAGCTGCCCTGTAAATCACTGAAGCTAAACGCATTGTCCCGGGTGACAACCGCATTGATGTAGGCGAGCGGCCCTTTCACGCCGACTGCATCCGGTCCCTGCAGTTCCACCTTCACCGCAGCGGCCTCCTCCCCGAAGAAATGAATAAGCGGCATATGTGCTCTGCGGCCCCAATCCCATTCGGAATGAGCAGCATCCCGGTCCTCGAAATAATAGAGCTCGCCCCCCTGCTTCCAGCCCTTATTCAGCATATCTTCCGCCACGCTCTTCACATGGCCTGGCATGAAGAAACCTTCCGCCCCGCCGATATCCAGCCATATCTTCTGCCCCTCATTCAGAGGGTAGCCCCGGTATTGCATCGTTTCCTCAAGCGTGTAAGGATCAACCCTTACGAAGAATGGCGACAGAATGCCAAGCATGCCGAAAACGTCAGGATTGCGCAGACCGATGTTGTATGTTGCAATGCCGGCTGCTGATGAACCCATTAAGCCAGTGTGCTCCGCTTGCGGCAATGTCCTGAAGGCCCGGTCCAGCAATGGCTTCAATTCCTCAATCAGAAAGTGCTCGTAATCCTCGCCAACGCAGCGGATCGGATAAGCGCACACATCATGAAAGTATTCGCTCGTTCCTTCCTCATACTTGTGCTCGACAGCGGCGATGATAATCGGCTGGATATGGCCAGAGGCGATCAATTGATCCGCGATCCGATGCATTCCCCATGACTCCCCCGATTCCTTCCGAGGGTTGAATACATGCTGGCCAACATGCATATACAGAACAGGATACCGCTGCGACAGATCGTCGTCATAGCCAGCAGGCAGATAGACGTAGATCTCTCTCTCATTCCCTAGCCGTGATGCATGAATGCCTGGTAAAACAACAAGCTGCGATTGATTAGTAGTAGACATAGCAGAAACCCCTTTGTGTATGCAGATTGCAATAAAACATCGCAACTTAACCGGTTAAGTGATTTCAGTATATGTGATGATTGCGAGGCTGTCAACCTATGGATTGACATTTTTATATTTCCAGATTTATGATTAAGCTAAGTTTTTGACCCAAGTGAGGCGGTTAGCAAAATATGAAGAAAACGACATTAAGAGACGTTGCCAAAGAAGCCGATGTATCCGTCGCTACAGTGAGTTATGTGCTTAACAATGTAAGCAACCAAACGATCCCCGAAGATACAAGACAACGGGTATTCAATGCTGCAAGCAAGCTGAAATATGTGCAGAATCTGACTGCCAAGGCGCTCTCTCTAGGCAAAACTAATGTTCTGGGGATCTTGTTCGTGAGCAATGCCAACTCCCGTATTCCCAAGCCGATCAGCTACGGACCTTTCCTTCACAGATTGGAGCGCAGGTGTCAGAATAAAGGGTATCATCTGCTTGTATCTCAAATCGATCCATTAACGCCCAGCTACGAAATCATACAGGAGAGAAAGCTGGACGGCGCTTTCCTGATCGATGCGATGGAGGAATCCTTCCATTCGATATCCAGCAACCTTCAATACGGCTCGCCGCTTGTCATCGTGGACGCTATGATCAACGATTCATTATTTCGCAGTGTAAACCCTGATTGGGAGACACTGTTTCATGAGCTGAAAGCAGCCGGAGCAGGCGAGCAAGCCTATGCTCTCATTCATGAGCAGGCCTCAAACCTGCTATACAATCAAAAAATCCAATCCGCTTCCGGATTGGATGAAACCTGCATATGCGCTGTAACTAATGATGAGGACAAGCTGCGGACCTTTATTGAGGGCCATGCCGACAAGCACCTGATCGTAGTGAACGAATTTCTGGCGCTGCAGGTCATGAAATACCATAGTCCTGAGCATATGACTGTAATATGCACATCGGAATGCCCCGAATTTCTGCCGGAGCAAGTGAAGAAGATCCTCCTGAGTCGTTCGAAGGCGGATGCCGCCTTTGAATTAATGAACGAGCTGCTGCAATCACCATTCAGCTCGTCCGGAGATCAGAGCATCGCAATGCGAATATCCGAATAACCGCCACATAACAAGGCTCATTAGCCATGCTATGTGGCGACGGGAGGATGACATGAGCGCAAAAATTGCCATCGATTCCTTGCAGGATTTGGTTGATCAGTTCGGAGCAAGCTTCGTTCCTGAATGTCAAAGGGTAAACCCGAGCAGGTCAGAACCATAAAAAACAAAAATAACCTTCAAAACCACTATAAAAGTGGAGATGAAGGTTATTTTTTTTATTGTTCACGGGCGGCGACTGTGGAAAAGACTGTGCCACTGACGAGTATGCCACTGTACGCATGGAAACCACCACCGTCATGCAGCGGTAAACCACGCGTAGAAGAACACAGCACCTATGTATGCAGCATGGGGAACCGCTTACGTGCGAACGATGTATGCGAGAATCCATTAGGTGGATTTCCCAAGACCCTTTGAGCGATAAATCTGCTTATTCTCCAGAATTCTAACCGGTGCCGTCCATTCCTCTGTATCCGGCATTGTACTTACCGCATCCTCGACAGCCTGGAGCTTGGCATCCAATTGATCAATGTAATGCAGCGCCACAGCCTCCGGAATTTGCGGTTGAACTGGACTTCCCCATTCTCCCAAATTGTGATGTGATAGAATCATATGATGCAAAATAACAACCTTCTCAGAATCGACTGCCAGCCCTAGCGAAATTGCAGCCTCAGTAACCCAGTTCGCAGCCATCGACAGATGACCGAGCAGCTTGCCGGTAAAGCTGTATTCCTTCACGATTCCAATCTCTGCAGTCAACTCGTCCGTCTTGGCAATGTCATGCAAAATAATGCCTGCGCGAATGAGATCCAGGTTCAGGAATGGACGCTGCTTTGCCACGAACTCTCCCAGCTCCAGCATTCTCACAATATGATATGCCAAACCAGCATAGAAGGCATGATGCATCGATTTGGCAGCCGGATAATGCATCAGCTTATCCTCAACCCGGGAAACACAAGCATGGACGATGCTTCTAATCTCTTTATCTGCAATACTTTCGACTGTCTGCTTGATTGTATACAGCAGGTCAACCGGCTGAACCGGCGCTGAACGAATAAAATCGGTCATATCTTGATGATCATAATCAGCAGCAGGACGTATCTGCATAATTTTGAACTGAGGCTTGTCCCGATAAATTTGTACGATTCCTTTAACCTTGACGATCATTGGCGCAATAAAGGTTTCCTTGTCTCGCGAGGAGGCATCCCAGAATTTCGTCTGAATCTCACCGCTCTTATCGGCCAGTACAAGATCCATATAATCTTTTGGTGGCGTCGCATTCGTTTGTTTCGCTTCTGCGCTCTTGAGCAAATAAAAGCCTATAATTTCGTCGCCTTCTACAAAGGTTTTAATAAGTGTCATTATTAATCTCTCCTAGCTGCTTGTCTTTAAAATGCTGTGATGGAACCTCTCTGTTATTTTCTTGATTATCCCATACTGCAATCGTTTTGTCATAATGTTCTCCTCCCCCGCATATACTCCCAGTATAGCCCCAACAGAAGGAGGTGAGGGCAATGAAGAAGATCAGATTGCTAGTTCGGTTCAGTCTCAAAATGATCGGATTGAAAATGTTCATCTCTATCGCAAAAAATTAATGTCCGCTGCCGCAAGCTGAATAGAAGCATTGCTTTAATATGTTACCCAATTAGCTTTGAACAGGGATCGTGCGTCATCGCTCTTCTCCTTCAAAGATAACAATAAATCTATTCAAGCGACAATATCCCGCTGATGATTTACTATCAGTGGGTTTGTCGTGTTTTTTGCAAAAACCGTGACAAGCATCCAAACCATGAGACGCTCCTGCACATAGTATAGCATGTAACTACTCAACGAAAGGAGCTAGAAATTTCTATGTCCTTTTACCCTCAGTGTCCAACTCAAACGGTCTACGATCCACCGGTAACGTTGTATGAGAATTTCTACCATCCGCAGGTCGTTCAGGTCATTCATCCGATAGAGGTAGTTAACCAGCATCATTGCGTCCCTACGCCACACCATTTCTACACGTATTCCACCAAAGATGTCATGTGCAACGTTTCCAGCGTTAAATCAAAGAAACGCTCTCGGAAAAAATAATAAGCAGCAGCTTGAGCAGCAGCTCCCCCTTATTCGGCGGAGGTGCTGCTTTTCGCATGCCTCTTGCAATCCTATGCGTGATCCCGATCTCGATTTTTGCTTCTTAAACCCGCAAGACCAAGCAATCCCAGCAAACCAAGCCAGCCCCAGTTAAAATCATTGTCATTATTCCCAGCTGCGTTGGTTCTGAGATTATTGGTTCTTAAATTGTTGGTTCCGAAATTATCAGTTCTGTCATTATTGGTTCTGAAATTGTTAGTTCTTAAATTGTTGGTTCTGTAAATATCAGTTCTGTCATTATTGGTTCTGTCATTGTTGGTTCTGAAATTATCCGTTCTGTTAATATTAGTCAGGTCATTGTTAATCCTGTCCGTATTTATACCGAAATTGTCATTATTGCCGGGGGCGACATTGTCAGGAGTTCGATACAAATTCACTCCACTAGTAGCTGGCGTTCCATTGGTTTGAATTTTCGTATCATAATTACGGCTGTTGTGCGGACGGGTCATATTGCCTTCGGCAAACGATAAAGGGACCAACAGCATAGCGGACAGTGCTGCGCAAGCAACGCAGCTTGTTACGAGCTTCTTCAAAATTGAGACCTCCATTTGTGATGTCATTTTTGAATCCACACTTGGTTTTTCCTCTTTCCGACGCAATTATCCGACATTCCAGCTATACAATATTGTACCTCTGTCAAGAAAGTAGACACAGAAACTAAGCGCCCTGGTGTTGCTCGTAGTACCTTTTCTCGCATTGATGCGGGGTAAGATAACCGATCGTCGAATGGATGCGGATCCGGTTGTA